>CAWDST010000026.1:0-41705 GCA_963804965.1 uncultured delta proteobacterium | reverse complement strand
AAGAGAAAGATCCATAAGGTGGGCATCTGCATGCGCGTGCCGACCATTTTCGGTTTGAGCAGGTATTCGACCCCAAGGGAAAGTATCAGATAGCAAACAAAGACAAAGATGCCTTCCTCAATCCGATCACCGAGGGCGAGGACGAGGGCGGTGGGGATCATGACCAGGCCGATACCCAAAATCGGCATAAAGGCCACCACCGCCATGATCAGCCCCAGAACACCGGGGAACTGAGACCGAGGAAAGTAAAAAATGGCCCCGCCGACCACTCCTTGAATGGCCCCGCAGATACCGTTGACCTTGATGATGGCGTTGGCGATCTCCTGGAACTTGCTCGATAAGCAGTCGATCCTCGTCTTCAGGCAGGGGCGAAAGCCGCACCAGTTGATCGAGCATGCGCGGCAGGTCCATGAGCAGAAAAAAGATGACGACGATCATCAATAGAAACAGGAAGAAAAAGCTGAGAATATTGGCTATCCAGGCACTGATTTGGTTGTAGAGCAGCATGCCGCCTTGTCGCGCCAGGGTGAAGAAGTTGCTGGACAACTCAGTTGGGTCAAACTCGATACCAACTTGCCGCAGCTGTTCGCGAAACTGCAGGATATATCGATTCTCCTGGAAGAATTCTTGTGTTTTCAGGGCGATCTGGCTGTCTATTCCCCATCCGTAGAGGTTGAGCGCTTCATCAGCCAAAGCGAAGGTGAAAAAGGTCAGTGGAATGAAGACGATGGCTACGATCAGCAGAGTGGTAAGGGCTGCCGCCACCTTCTCCGGCAGTTTCTGGTTAAAAAAGAGATGAACAGGACGAAAGAGACTGACTAAGAGCAGCGACAATACCAGGCTGGAGAGGAAGGGTTCAAGGACGAGAGCGCAGTAGACGATAGAGGTGACGAAGGCCAGGAGGAAATAACCGATGCGGATCGGGCTTGGCCTAAGTGGGACTTGCCGTCGCGGGGTAGGGGCAGTCTGGGTTGCCATGGGCTAAAGGACGAGGTTGAGAGAGGGTGATAAGCAATCGTTTTTTTTCGGGGCTTCCAAAAAATCCTTTTCAAACGAAAAATTAACCAATAAAATTGGCAAACTACCCTTTCAAGGAAGGTTTTGCAATAATTTTGATTTCAACCGAGAAATCGGCAATAGACACAGCAAAACACGACATTCGCCATCGAAAACTTCGCATTTATCACCATTTTTTGACAACAGCAGCTCGTCACAGGTAATTTTATTCCTGCACAAGGGTGAACGGCTCCTCATACTCAAACCAGCTATCAAAGAAATGTTCGACAACAGCTTCCAAACATTTCTTGGGAGGTGTTGGTGGTCCGCGCTTCAGCAGATATAGATACGCCTTGGCAAGCTTAACCATTTAAGCAAACCTGCAAGTTAATACTTCCTGATCATATGCATCACACCTGAACACTTGCTCTTTACAATTCAGCTATTTGCTTTATGCGTGAGAGAATGGTCGGGACCCTGGATTGACTCGCCCCATCCGGCGGAAGATGGCCTGAAAGGGCCTCACGAAATCGATGACTTTCTAAAAGCTCCCGGAAGCCCTCGACCAGGTGCCGCCGCAGCGTGATTCGAGCCTGACTAATTTCTCCCACCACTTCAGTCCGTCCGTCCAATACCGCCACTATATCCTCCATGTCGTGGCTCATCAGGTAATCACCTTCACCACGGTTTCTGAAGGTTGCCAGCTTGCACGCCAGAAAATAAGGTCCCCGTGATCATGTGGATGCGTTTCCCTGATGGCAGAGTCTGGAGCGTTGCCGTCTCGAAGGCTTCTCGATACCATACGCTCCCGAAACCGAGCAACTGTGGATTAGTCGGCATGACGTCCAGGAGAAGGCCGCCCGCTTTCCAGCGGCAAATCGGGGCATCCCCACTGGTATCTTCTTGGAAACCACCTGCTCGCAACCGTTCGGCCAACTGATAATATTCTGCCATGGTCGCTACTTCGGTGATGACATCCACATCTTGTGTGGTACGGATCGGCGGGGCGGCCATATCTGTGAGCAGTAGACCGGTGGCGCAACCACCCAGAAAAACCAGCTGGTCGATCAATTTGTCAAGGAGTTCGATTGCTGTTTCCAAGATCTCAAGGTTGGGGTTTGTTATCCGATGCATATTGCTCCAGCCGCATTCGCAATTTCTTCGTGGCGATTTCCCTCTCCCTTGCTCGGCCGCTGCGAACCGCGTCCACCAAGGTTAGCAGCTCGTAGAGATTGTTATCGGCGCGCGCTGCCTGGGGTGCCAGCTTATGTAATGGTCGAAAGGCAATTCCACGTACCTCGCCGTCCGGATCAGGCCAGACTGGGGGAGGCTCCGCAGCGGTGCTGACCAATAATTCCGCAAGCGGAGGGGCCGCATATGCAGTCGGCATCCCCCTGGTCATCTCTCCCTGCTCAGCCCAAAAGACATATTTAAGGCCATGGATGAGAAATTCCTCGAGATTCCTGAAGTTAGGCACGATCTTCTCACTCTGGCGTACTGCCAGCTTTGCGGCCAAGGTGCGCTTGACCGCCGAATGGATTTGGGAAGAGCTCATTCCTAGTTCCATAGCCAAAATTGTATACGACCATGGCCGTGATCCCATCACAACCAGCTTGAGCAGTACAAAAATATCCTGTGGCTTCAACATGAATCATTCTCCATTCTAGATTCTAGAATGGAGAATAGCATGATCGAGGTAAAATGCAATTTGAATTTACCTCTTTTTGATTTTGTTTTTCTTTCCATGAAATAGAGATTTCAATTGGCAATTGTAAACCGAGAAAGAAATTCGGAACCTTACATTATTCCTGATCATTTCGGCTTTGAGAAGAGCCCAATATCACCCCAGAAAAGGAGCATTTTGAACCTCTGAACATTCAACAATAGTCTCGAATAAATAGTGCCTTAATGGAGTATTGTGGACCCTTGATTGTTCCTGATGCCATCATCCCTTCCTATAAACAAGGGGCTTGATGAAGAGTATGAGAGAAAACAGCATGGCACCCCTATCCCTGATACCCCTACCCAACCTTCCGGTTGCACATATAGAACCTATACCGTCGCGACAGGTATGAAAACCCAATTTTGTACCCAGGATAATTCTTGTAACGTGTCTTGCCAATAATGTCGGACAAATCAAAGCGGCGGAGAAGGATGTAGCTTGTTTCAGCCACCTCTATTGCGAAAGTATGCAATAGAGGACTGAATTTGTTGGTACATATGTTGGTACAATAAATTGTCTACACAATATAATATAAATAATGTCAGTATTATATCAGATAGAGTCAAGCGCCTGCTCCAAAGAAGTTTCCGGAAGTGCAAGTGACCTGCAGCCATTAATGGCTGCGGGTTTTTTGTGCATAACGAAGGTGGGTGAGATGTATTCCAACCAAATAGATTGCGTTGGCCAAGAGTTGATATTAATAGAACCTGATCGTGCTTTGTACCAATAATTTTCAAAAGTCATGAGCGGCAATTATAAGTTGCATTTATAAACAATGCAATTGTTTCGTAGAGTGCACTTTTTACACCATCGAGGAAATGTATGGTGCAAAAAGTGCACTCTATGTGTGGGAATCTATTTGAAAGCCATCTGGGATATGTGTTCTTTTTGGAAATTTGTAAGAGTTTTCGAGATGTTTTGTTATAAACACATATTTAAACCTTAAAAAAATTGCTCTAATAACCCGTTAATGGAGAATTTTTCATGTGCATTGAGAGACGACATTTCTATCCTGTAAATATGTTTTAATAGCCTAATATTACACAGATATTCGTATGTTTTTTGCAAAGCTTTTTGTAAGTGACAAACTCGATTTTCTCAGGGTCAAGCAGTACTGATTCGATTGCTTGTCAGCTATCTCCTCGATCTGTAATGAATTCATGGAAAATCTAGCTGAAGTGCATGCCTGGCAATGATATCGATGCCTAAGAAAAAAATATTGCGAGATACAGTAGAAAAATGTAACGTAATAATGCAGCTGGTGCAGACGGAGGTTTTCGAAGCAGAAGAGCACCTGAAAAAGCGGCTAGTTACCACCTGTCACATATTACCTCACCATCAGCCACCATCACCCCAGCCAGGGAGAACAGCGTGGACGAAATCACCGTGCAGGCAATCGGTACTATGGCGGGAGTATTACAGTCCTTTCTTCCACCTGCCGTGCCTAACGTCGGCCAGAACCTGGTCATCATTCCCAAGAAAGTAAGACCAACCGGCCTGGGTGGCTATGTCGGCGTAAATGAAACTCCCGCCGCCTCTATGCTGGGCCGGCACATAGAAGCCATTACTGAAGTGTCGCTCACCAGCAGCAACGGCGTGGCGCCTCTTCAACAATCCACCAGCAACGTCACCCGGGAATTGTTGTCGCAGGATCGGGCTACCCTGCGTGCCCATGGAATTTTCAAGATCGAACTGGACGAATTATCGGCCATTTCCCATTCCGGCACCGGCAACAATGCCACCGATTTCCGTATCATCCGTTTTCATCTGGATTTCGAATTCATTCCCATCCCTGCTGCACCTCAAGGCATCATCGATACCCTGGATTACGACCTGGATTTGGGCTTGGCTTACGGCAAGGCGGAATTTCTCAATCTGGATTTTGCCATCCTGCAGCAAGGGGGAACCAATCCGCTGCTGCAGTTCGATTTTGTCGACGATCCGGACCTCAATGTCGCCTCACCCCATGCAGAGTGGAGTTTCGACGCGGCGTCAGGTGCGATCCGGCAGACTCAGGATGTGCATGGTGGTCCGGCCACCCTGGCCCAGGCCCGCAAAGCGGGTGCGCAGGCGCTGGTGCGCGATGGCGGCCAACCCTACCTGGCTCGCAACTTGATCATCAAGGCCGATCTACGATCGACGGATACTGATGGAATCGGTTTCGTCTTCCGGTGGCAGGACGCCAACAACTATTACTTTTACCTGATGTCCGATCGTCACGATTATCACCTGATCGGCAAAAAAGTCGCCGGCAATTTCGATTTCCTGCAGCAGGGCGGCCGCAATGAAAACATCGGCTACACTTCTGGTCAAGTCGTCGGCGCCCAATTACTTATCGAAGATCGAAAGTTCCAGGTCAATATGAATGGCCACTATATTCTGACCGGCATGGATACGGATATTGCCCAGGTCGGCCGCATCGGATTTCTGACCCATCGCAACAACGATGCGCAGTTTTTTAATCTCAATTTGACACGGTTTTCAATGTAAAACCGGCTGGACACAATTAACGACAACAGAGGAGGTATGGCCAAATGGAAACCAGCTTTCCCAGTGAGATCGTAGTACCCGGGGTTTTCGTCCGGGTACAGGCAGAAAACCTGATAACCGCGGGCGGTGTATCCTCCGGAAATATCGGGATTGTCGGTACGGCGACCAATGCCGCCGGTGCCACCGAAAATGCCATTGGCCGAACTCAGATCCTGTCGAGTATCGCCGATGCCCGCGATGTATATGCACCTTCCGATGCTATGAGTGGCGGGACGCAAAATCTGATGCGCAGCATCGAAATTCTTTTCCGCGCCGGTGCCCGCACCGTGTTTTCCCATGCGGTGGCGGTCAGCGCCAACCAGCAGACCTTCACGAAAGCCTTCGAGGAGTTGGTGAAGGACGATGTGAACATTCTGGTGGCGCCGGAACTCGACACAGGTACTGCGACAGCAGTGCTGGGACTGGTGGATACCGAGGAAGACAACGGCAAGGACATGATCGCGGTGATCGGCTGCGATGGCGCCGACGTAGCAGCAATCATTCCACAGGTGGTGGCAAACAAACGCTTCATCATGACTACACCGGGTATCAAGGTGTTCGACCCGGCGGAAGGCGTTGGCGGGGCGGTGGTGACGCTGAACGGCAGGTATTCGGCCGCAGCTGTAGCGGGATTGATCAGCAGCCTGGCGGTGCAGAACAGCCCCACCAACAAGGTTATTCCCGGCATCACGAAGCTCTCTGCACGCTATTCCTATGGCGAGACCGTAACCTTACTGAAAAAGAATGTCGTTCCCCTGGAGGAACGCAACGGGGTACGGGTGGTACGCGGTATCACCACCGAAGGCGAAGCCTTCCAGCAGATTACCACCCGTCGCATAGTGGATTTTGCCAAGGCCGGGGTTCGTCAGGTGAGCCGGCCGTTTATCGGCCGCTTAAACAACGAGCGTGTGCGCAAATCCCTTCAGGGGGCAATCGACGGCTTCCTCAGCAATATGGTGGTGAACGAATCCCTCATCACCTATCAGCTTGAGGTGAAGGCCAGCCGGCAGGATGAAATCGCCGGCCGGTGCATCGTCAATGTTGCCATGCAGCCGGTGTTCAGCATCGATTACATTCACGTGACCCTCGTACTTTCGTAAGGAGACCAAACCGTGGCCAATTCAAATATCTATACCGGAGCCGACGGCTCCATCAGCCTTTCCAGCCCGGAAGGACTTGAAGGCGAAAAAGCCCAAGCCATTATCGACGCCAGCGATCTGGTATCGGTCGGTCGGGTGCAGGGGGTACGGATCGAAGTGAGTTCGGATTTGAAACCGTTTCACGAGCTCGGTACCCGTTATGCCACTGAACTGCGGCCTGGCAATATCACCATCAACGGTTCCATCGACCGTGCGTTTGTCAATGGTGCATTGCTGAAACTGCTATTAGGCGACGCCGCCGACAGCCGTCCGTCCGGCAACTGGAATCAACCGGCATTCAATATTTCCCTGATGGTGGAAAACGTGGCGCGGCCTGGTGTGCGCAGTACGGTGACCCTGCATGGTGTGAAGATCAGTAATTGGAACTACAATATACCGGAAGACGATTTTGTGGTGGAAGCGGCGCGCTTTCAGGCTCTGTCGATTACCGTGGGCGATGAATGATGTTGAGTGCGGATGAACTGCTGGCGGGTGGTGAACTGATTGTCGAGATCGACGTTCCATCCCGGATATTGCAACCGAACAACGGTAAGCAACAGTCCATGGGCAGGGTGAAATTGCGGCCGCTGACCGTCAAGGATCTGCAGCGGATTTCCCGCGCCGCCAAGGACAGCGACAACCTGACGGCCACCCTGATGGTGCAGGCCGCCTTGGTGGAACCGGCGTTGTCGGTGGTGCAGGTGGCATCGATGCATGTGGGCTTGGTGGAATTTCTGTTGGACCAGGTCAACCGTATCAGCGGCATTTCCATCGCCGGCGATGCCATCGAACAGGCGGCCAGTGATCCCCTGGCCAGGGCCGCGTTCATTCTGGCGCGGGAATTCGGCTGGACACCGCAGGACATCAATAATCTGACGTTAGGACAAGTCGTACTGCACCTGGAAATGCTGAAGCAGCAAAAAACATCGTAGAGAGCTGATTGCACAGAGAAGGGAAGACTGTGGCGGAAAAACTGCAAAAACACCTCATCGTGCCGGTGCGCAATAGCCAGCGCCGTCTGATCGAAGCGCAACAAAAGGGCGCGGCCATCACCCGCTGTCTGGAGGACCGGCGTTACCGGCAATGGGCGAAGAAATTCGATCCGGACCTGGCATTGTATCGGTTTCATCCGTTTGCCCAGACAACAGAGGCAGCGGTACCGGATTTGCAGGCGGTGCCCGTTATCGCCCCGGCAGGTGAGTTCGATAAGGTCCGTGACTATTTCCACACCCTGAGCTGGTTGGTGAAAGAGACGGAAACACGGATGGGTGAAAACGAAAAACGCGACACTGAGTCTCAAGCTTCGACCTCCTCTCCGAGAACAGCAATGAAGCCGGTTATCGCTGGTGCACAAGCCAAGGCTTCGCCAACGGCGGATCATGACAGGGCGCTAGAGGACTCCCCGAGGCACGACAAACATGGTCGTGTCACAGCTGATCCGGACGCGGCGACGCCGCCGCAGGCCTTGCCGGTTATTGAAAATCCAGCGATGGCGATATACAAGGATACCGATAGATATGGCATCACGCCGAGCAGCACACTTATTCAGCAGCTGCAGTCGATCGTCGATGTTTTGCAATCCCCTGCGCCCCTTGCCGGTGATCAAGGGAGTACAACCGCTTCTGCATGGCAAGAGGCGTCGAATCCGGGACTGCCCCTGCGCCCCCCGGTGCTGCAAGATCATTCGATCTCTTCCCTGAAAGCAGGAGCGATACACGAGGACAGCAACGACCGCACCATCGTGCCCGGGGTCCCCCTGTTTCAGCAGCCGCAAGCCGCCGTCGATGCCTTGCAATCTTCGCTACCCGCTTCTAAAAATCCAGGCAAAACGACCGGTCCTTCAAAACTGGAGCCTGCGACATCAACGGTGCCTTCGCGGTCTCCTTTGTTGCATGATCTGACCCGCCTGCTGTTTGGCAAAACGGATGTTATCGAGCCGTTGCATGACCCATCGGGTGGCGACCGCACGGAAAAGAACGAAAGAAATGGCAACCGGCAGGCAGCCCCCGCCATTCATTGGCAAGCCGGTCCACCGGCAGCGACCTCGGTTTCCAGCTGGTACGATCCACTGCAAGGGCAAGGTTCGTCGGTTATGTCCAACAGCCCCTTTCAGGATGTTGGACGGTTCGAGGTGGAGGTTGTGGCGGATGCCCTGAACGACTATTTGCAGGAACAGGCCAATTTACACGGAGTGGATCTGTTATGAGTGTCAAGCCGATGTTGGGGGACTGGGAGATTCCACGGGTTGCCGATCTGCAGACAGGTGAGACCCGCGCCTTTGTCGAACTGCCGATTCCCGGACGAGTGGGCAGCGTATTTCAGGATATGAATTGTCTGCCCATGACTCTGCTGATCGCCGGCAGTCTGTATGGCACTGAAACGAGTAACGAATTTCTTCAGGAAGTGCGGGAAAAATATCTCGAAGGTGCGCCGGTGACTTTCGTCAGTGACATTGTCACCGGTACGGAACTGCAATACGTGATTATTGAGAAAATGCAATTCCGGATCAACGCCGGGAGCCCGGAACAACTGGATTATCGCATCTGGCTCAAAGAAAGTCCACCGCCGCCACCGCCTTCGTCAAGCGGTTTTTTGGATGGACTGGATACCAGTCTTTTGGACCAGGCGGGGGCCCTGGTGGAGGCGGCGGCGGGTGCGCTGGATACGCTGGAAGCCTTGGGCAATTTGCCGGACTTTGGCGATCCCAGCGGTGCCCTGGAGCCCACCTTAAATGAGGTGAAAGGCATCATCGGTGATCTGGGCGATATCGCCGGATCCCTGGGTAATTTGTTTGGCTGATCCATCCCGATACAGGCAGGCATGATATGAGTCAACTGTTGAACATCCTCAATGGCGCACTGGACGGCATCGATGTTGACGGTGCTGTTGGTGGCGAAGCGGGCAACCTGCTGACGCTTGCCAATACTGTTGCGCAACTGACTCAGGGTCAGCCGCCATCGCTCGGGGATTTTGTCACCACTATCGCCGAAATGGAGCTGCCGGATTTCGATTTTGCCGGAGACCTGACAAGCCAGATCACCCGCATCCGCGATCTGGTGCCTACGGGTATGGCTGACATACTCAACCCCATCACCCAGGCAATGAGCAATATCGACAGCAGCCTGGAGGGGGGCGTCACCGACATCATCGAACCGCTGGTGAATGCATTCCGCGCCATACAAACCCTGCTGCACAACAATTTTGCTTTGAACACAGAAGGCAGTGGGAGTGGCGGTGGCGGACCTGCGGCAACGCCCGCCTCCTCTATCGTCTCCGGCAATCCGGACACTCAGATCGATCCTGCGAAATTGCAGACTTTTCAGAATGTGCTGGACGAACTGCCGGCTGAACCGTCGGTGGCCGGTTTGCTGCAATGGTTCAACGCCGCCATCACCATCGGACGCGACGACATGGTCATGCTGGCAGTACGGTCCATTTCCTTTCTCGATGACGTGCGGGCACCGCTCAATACCGTGCTGAGCTGGCAAGCGCTTTCGCCCGCGGATTTTCAGAATCAGATCAATGCTACATTGCAAACTTTGAGCCAGGCCATAACAGCCCAGACCGGCACCTGGATGACCGGGCAACTGCAGGAGCTGGCAAGCAGCGCACAGATCCTGAATCTCACGCAATTGCGGCAGATTGTCCTGGATATTATAGTGCAGTTGCAGGCTTTGAGTGATCATATCGACGCCGATACGCTCACCGGCACCATTCTTACCACCATTGAAAGTGACGTTGCCGGCCTGGTCGCGCAGCGAAACACCCTGGCGCAACAGTTTACAGGCGTTGTACAACAGCAACTGGACCTTCACCTGAAGCAAATCGCCCTGTTGCCCGATCGTCTGCAGGAAAAAATGTCGGCCCTGATCCTCCTGCTGCAGCCTCCGGCCAGCTTCACCCAATCCGGGCAGGGCTCGACCTTCCCACCGGCCACGCCGCCGATACCTGGTTTTTCCGGCCTCGACACCTTTCTCGATCGATATCTGGAAAGCTTTGAAAACCTGATGTCAGCTCTGGATATCAGCGATATTACCGATGCTTTCGCCGAGCCGGCCAAGGCGATCAACCAGGCGGTGACGGAAATCGACGAAGCCATCACCATGGTGACCATGGAAATAACCAGCCGTCTCAATCAGGTGCAGAGCCTTATTGCGGCGGTGAATCTCACCGGCATTGTTGACACCGCCGAGCAGGCCATCGAAGAGTATACAACTGCCATTACCGGCACCCTGTCGGTTGCCTTCGGCGGGGTGCGCCAGGCCATCGAAGGTATAGCCACCCAGATCTCGGCGGTAGTGAACAGCTTCAATCCGGCCGCGGTTGTGAGCGGCATAGAACAGGGTATCGATGCTGTCGGTGCGGCCTTGCAGGCACCGGAAATAACCGCACTGCTGGAAGTTGCGGAAAAACTCAAATCAATCGCCCAGCGACTGGATCAGCTGTCCTTCGCGCCGATTGCCGATTCCGTCGTCGGCACCATAGACGATATGAAGTCCGCCGTACAGGGACTGGGCAGCAGCCTCGATGATCCGCTCAAAGGAATGCTGCGGAGTGCCATCGACGTACTGCCCGACGATCTGACGCCGGTGACCGATCCGCTGGTGGCGGGCCTGGGGGAACTGCTTGCCGCAGGGCCGATTCCCCTCCTCGAAGCCATAAAGGATGCACCGCAGCAGATCGTCGATGTCCTGAATAATTTCGATCCGGCCACCCTGATCGGCGACAGTCTGTCGGCACCCTTCCAGGAGCTGATCACTGAGATCGAGGCTTTTGAACCGGCCACCCTGTTTCATCCCGTCGCCGCGGAAATCGAAAACTTCAAACAACGGCTTCGCGATAACGTGCGACCCGGCGACTTACTCGACCCACTGATTCGGATGCATGACCAGATTCTCCTGGATCTGGACGGCTTTACGCCCGGAGACATCATCGCCCCGGTGAACGACGCCTTGACTCAGGCGGTGGCCCGGATCACCGATTCCATTCCGGTAACCGATATCTTTGATGAAATCCAGAGCGTCATCGATGATATCGAACGTATACTCGGTACAGGTGGCGTTGCCGATTCGATTCTCCAGTTCATCGGGCGTTTGCGCGATTATTTGGTGCCGTTCGTCAACGCAACCGATGCCATTGCCGAACAACTGCACAGCTGGTTGAACGATATTCTCAGCGGCGTGGTGGACGCCATCGATGTCGGCAACCTGCAAACGGCTTTCGATACTTTGGGAGTGGCCATTGACACCACCAGGGCGGAGGCGCTGCAAACTCTTTACAATAGCAGTGTGGCGCCCTTACAGATAGCCGTGTGCGACACCCTGCAACCTCGCGCGTTGATGACCGAGCTGGTGCGCAGCCACGGCCAGACGCGAACCAAGTGCAATCAGATGACCGATGTTGCGCTGAAATCCCGAGTTGATGCCCTGCTGGTGGGCGTCAATCCCAGCGCGCCGCAATTCACGGAAGTTTTCACCGCCTATGGTCGGGTGATGACGGTGCTCGATGGTGCCCGTCAGAGGCTGCTCACGACGTTATCCAGCTGGGATCAGCAATTTCATGGCGAAGGCGGGGTACTGATGGCCTATCGTCAACACCCCGCATCAGCGCAGCAGCTTAAACAATGGCTCATCGATTCTTTGGAACTCCAGCTGATCCGTCCTCTGCAAGCCATTTTTGAAAAATTTGCCCCGGCAGGACGGCTGCTTGACGGTTTTCTCAGCCCTCTCGTCGAGTTGGTGAATGGACTGCGGGAAACCGTCAACAAGATCATCGCCGCCCCGGCCGCCCTGCTGGCGGTCGGAGAGTCCCTGGAAGGTATGCGGGAACGTCTGCAGCAAATCAATCTGAATTTCATCGGCGACAGCATCAATGCCATATTTGATACGGTGAAACAGCAGCTGCGCGGCCTGGACCCACGCGGCCTGAAAAGCGCTCTAAACGAATCCTTCGATGAACTGCTGGATGCGATCAGCCTTGAACAGATCGTCCCGGTGGATGCGCTCAACCAAACCGACAATGATCTCGATCAGGCTCTGGAAGCCCTGCGACAGCTCGATCCGCAGATTCTGATCACGGAGGTGATTCAACCCAAATTTGAAGAAATTCTCGCGCCTTTTATTTCCGCGCTCGATCTTTCGCCGGCTCTCAACGCGCTGACGGAACGACTCAGGCCGTTGGAAGATGAACTGGGTGCGGAAATGGACCGAGTCAATCAGGCGTATCAAGGTTTCCTGAATGCCGTACCCGCCTAACCCTGCAGGCAAACGAATGGGTATCTCGATATGAGCGTTGCAATCTTACTGACACAACCGAAGCTGGTGGAACAACTGAACAGTCTGTCCAACCAAGACAGGCTGGCGGAAGATCTGGTGGCGGTGGTTCGCCGCATTGTTCTGAATACCGAAAAAAGCCAAGTTATTCTAAGCAGTTTTCAGCAGGCATTCGAACAGTTTGCCGACGGTTTCGTAAGCGACGCACCGAACTTCAATCGCGGTCTGGAGCAGCTGGGCGCGCTCTTTGCACCTCTTATCGATTCTGTCCGGTCCTTTGCTGAAAACCCTGCCCTGCGGGGTGATTTCGCCGTGGCCATCGAATGTATCGCCGCCCAGTTCGTGACGCTGATGGATGCGGTTTCCGGGCTGTCCATCAACCAGATCCGCGACTTTCTATCGCGATTTTTACAGATTCTCAGCAGTCAGTTTGGTTTTTCCCTGGATACCCTGGTGGATAGGGTATGGGGAATTTTTGACTTCGTCATCGCCGATTTACGTAATATGCCCGTGGGTATCGAGGCGGAAGAAAAAGAATTGCGGCTGGTTACTGCCAGCCTGTTGTCCCAGATAAAACGGCAATTGCAGGAAGGATTGAAGCTGCCGGAACTGTCCAGCGACGACATCGCCGACACCCTGATGGGACAACTGCGGGAACTGGGTCTCGAAACCTGGATGCAGCATGCGGCCCAGCTAGCCGACGCCGTCAAGGGAGCATGCATTGCAGCCGGGTCGATCGGCGAACTGCTGCAGGCAGGCAACAGTGTCGGCGCGGCGGCGCGGGCCCCCGAGTCCGGCGACAACTATGCCTGGTATGCCAGCTGGATGATGGCCACTCGCAACCGAGGATTTTTTGAGACCGTGGGCAACTACTTCATTTTGAATCCTTCCGACGAAGTCTGGGTCACCGCCGACAAAACCCAGGTGGTGTGGCGGACTGTGTTCGATGGAGATATCTGTCTGCATGAAGGCTCAAATCTGCAATGGAAGGACGCACCGATGTTCGGGTCGGCCACCGGAGCGGAGTATGTGCTGTTCCCGCATATCTCGGCGGAGGTCATGGAATTCCTGGCGCACTTTACCTTCGTCCTGGCGGAGTTCGGTAAAGGCATCTGGAATTCCGTGGATGCAGCCGAGGCGGGTGATAGGGCTACTGCGATTACCCATGCCATCTGGAATTATTTCAACAGCCTATTCGGTGGATTGGGGCAAAAACCTTTTATATCATTTCTGCTCGCCGCATCGGGCCTCGGCCAGGGCCATCGTGGGTGGATGAATGCGCTCTTTCCCCTTCTTGGTACCACCCTGCCGTCCCTCGAAGGTCGCCATACGGAAGCGGACAAGGCCAAGTTCGCCTTTTGGGGCATCCTCTTTGCCGACGACGTGCTGGAGCGGGCGGGTCACCATCTGTTGCTGCATACCGGGCGGGATCTGCTGTTGTCCACCCTGACCCTGATCAACAACATCGGCCAGGCCCAGGGCAGCGACAGCAGCCATCCCATTAATAAGGAATACACCGGGACCTGGGCGTCGGTGGGCGGCATGATCGCCACCATTGTCTATTTGAAGACGTGGTACAACAAGAACGATTATAAGTATCCGTTCAACGGTTTTCTGTGGACCTTTGCCAGTATGCTGGCGGGGCTGGTGGGCGGACTGTCAGGCACGCTGGTTGCCAGCCTGTGGTCAATGGGCTTCGATGTCAAAAACTTTTTTATCGATATCGCCATCGAGACCGCGAAGCCTTTGTTTTTGCATTACCTGAATCTCTACAGTTGGCTCGAAAACGACACCGAGGGCGGTACATTCAACGGCGATCGCACGGCCTATGCCGGGTATCCTGAAAAGTCCGATTCTCCCTATCGTCTGCCTTGGGCGGAAGGCATCTCCCGCCCCTGCGTCCAGGGCAATATGGGGATGTGGAGCCACTTCGATGCCTCGAATCAGATCTATGCGGTCGACTTTGGTTTCGACCAGGGGGAAATAATCCACGCCGCACGGAGCGGCACCGTGGTCGGTTTTCATGACCAGGTGGCCGATGACACCCATGACCACGACTGGAATTATATCGTCATTCGTCATGATCATAGCGGTGAATCCAATGAGGTGCGGCAGAAGCATGATCTCTATCATGACGGTACGGCGTACGTGACCTACGGTGTCTATGGCCATGGCCGCACCAACGGTGTGCGGGAAGTTTTTGCCGAGAGGGGTATTGCTGAAGCTGGTATCGTCGGCAGTCCGGTGACGCAGGGGGATCCCCTTATGAAAGCGGGCAATACCGGGGAAAGTTTTCATAACCATCTGCATTTTCATGTGAAGCATAACGGCCAAGCCCTTGGCACCGTACTGCCGGCGGCGGTTGGCAATAACGTCAATCCGGCAGACCTCACCGGCGATTCCATGCCTTTTGTCTTCGGCAATGTGGCTGGCGATGGCGTGGTGAAATCTCTGACCTTTTACACCGCAACAAGCAGCTGATAAAGCCTATGGAACTGCCTTTCACCGATACAGCGCCAACATCGCCGCCCCGCAGTCCGCAACTGGCGGTGAGTTTTACCGCCCCTGCGGCCAGCAGTGGCGGCGGCTTGATGGACGCCGTGTCCAGCGTGGCGGCGGCGGTGGGTATCGATGTGTCCGGCGCTGGTGGAGACCCGTGGCAGCGCAGCGTCACCGCCATCTCCTGCGAAAGCCATCTGGCGCCCCGGGTGGATTGGGCGAGAATCGTTCTGGCCGATGACAGCCAGTCTCCCGTCTTCCATATCGGCGATACCGGCAATATCCAGCTGGGGTATGCGGAGGATCAGCTGTATCCGGTGATAACCGGGGCGATTATTGGGATGAGGTCAGGATTGCAACGACAGGCGGCCCTGACTATCGGCAACGGCGCTTACCGTCTGTCACAGCTATGCACCAATCAGAGTTTCGAGCAACAAAGCGCCGGGGAGATCGTCGAGGCTCTGGCAGCTCTTGCCGAGGTGGAGACCGGCACCGTGGAATCCGGAGTGGATCTGCCGTTTTATGTGGTGGATGACGGTCGCAATCTGTATCAGCACATTGCCCTGCTGGCGGAAAAAAGTGGCGTGCTCGCGGCCATCGGCGGTGACGGCAAACTGAATTTTAAGTCAGCTTCGGATGCAGCACCGGAGCAAACCTTCCACTATGGCATTGACATTGTGCAGATGCACTTGATACGCAGCGAACCCCGGGCGGAGAAAATCACCGTGGTGGGTGCGGGTGCGGCAGGCGGTGAGGGAGCTGACGCCTGGGGCTGGCTGGTGAAGGACCGGCAGTCCATCACCGCCACTGCAGGAGATGGTACGAAAAGCCACATGCTCGCCGATCCCAGTCTGCGCAGCAGTGATTCCGTGCAACAGGCAGCGGCAGGCAGATTGTTTGCCGGCCGGCAGCAGGCACAGAGAATCAAACTCACTGTCATCGGTGCGCCGCTGATTCGCGCGGGCTGCAAAATCGAAATCGCCGATGCGCCCTTACCAGTTCTGAACGGAACCGCCATCGTCCGAGCCGCCCGCCACTACTACAGCAAATATGGAGGCTTCACCAGCGAAATCACCGCTCTGATGGAAAGCGAAAGCAACAATATGGACAGCCTGTTGGCGAGCGCGCTGGGGGGACTGGGGGGATTGTTATGACCACTAGCCTGTACGAGACCATCCGCGGTATCGTCCGCCAGGAAATCCGCCAGCTGCGTCTTGGAGAGCTTGCGGTAGTGCAGGAACAGCATCCCCATCAAGCCGATTCCGACAAGGACAACTACAGCTGTACGGTGGTGCTGCGGGATTCGGCCATCGTCTTGAAACAGGTGCCCATCGCTACCGGACGGTTGGGGGTCACGGCGATGCCCGATGTCGGCGATCTGGTGCTCGTGCAGTTTTTGCACGGCGACATCAATGCCCCCATCATCGTCGGCAGTTTGTACAACGATGAAGACCGTCCACCGCTGAACAGTGACGGCCAGGTAATTTTACAGCTGCCGAAATCCGCAGCCGAAGGCGAGGGCGTTCATCTGCGCGCCAGCAGCGTCGATGAAAGCAGCATCACCCTCAATCTTGGTGGAACCGTGGTGGTGCATTTGAAAGATGACGATCCGGCGGTGGAAATCAATATCGGCGATGGCAGCGGCATGATCAAGATCTATCAGGATGGTAGCGTACACATTACCAGTTCGGCGGCGATCAATCTGCAAAGCGATGCCGACATCAATATTGAAGCGGGGGGAACGTTGAAGTTGAAAGGTTCGGTAATCAATCTCAATTGACACAGAGGGCGTGGAAAGGTGGGACAACCGGCAGCGAAAAAAGGCGACCAAATCATCGCCACCGACATCCACATTATCATGATGCCGTCTCCGGGCGGCCCCGTGCCCACGCCTCTGCCGCATCCGTTTACCGGCCAAATAGATGACGGTCTCAGCGAGGACGTGAGGATTGATGGGCAGCCTGCCGCCGTGGTGGGCAGCAAGGCGAGCAATATGCCATCGCATGTTCCCCAGGGCGGTCCATTCCAGACGTCGCCCAAGGATAAGGCGGAAATTCAGATGGGAAGTACCAGCGTATTCATCAACGGTAAGGCGGCAGCGCGCAACGGCGACACCGCATTCACCTGCAACGATCCGGCGGATGCCCCGGTAGGCACTGTGATCGCCGTCGGCACGGTGAATATCGGCTAAGGTCAAAAGAGGATTGACAGGCATGGGCAGCGACAACCATTTACTTACCGATCTGGCACTGGATTTGGGGGATCACCGCCTCCGCCCGGTGTACCGTGTGAGCGACGAAGAAAGAAGATTGCCTGCCGGTCGGGGTGGGGTGCGCGATCTGCGTCTCATCGGCGGCAGAGACAATCTCCGTCAGGCGATTATGATGCGGCTGCTCACCCCGGTGGGAGAATTGGCCGGGCTGGGTCATCCGGATTACGGTTCACGGCTCTTTGAGCTGGTGGGCCGGGTCAATACCGATACCACCCGTAATCTGGCGCGTCTGTATATTCTCGAAAGTCTGCAGCTGGAACCACGTATCAGCAAGGTGAACAGGATCAGTGTGACCCAGGTGGACCGGCAACCCAACCTGGTGGCGGTGGAACTGGAAGTGACGGCCATCGCCGCAACCGATGTGATCAGCATCGGTCCGTTCACCCTTTCGCTTCTTTAATTGCCGAGCAACGGAGCATAACACCATGAGTTTTAGACGTCGCACCTACCCGGAGGTCATGGAAAACGTGCTCACCGGCCTGACCGGCGGAGTAGCGGCCGAAAGCCACGCCTACCCCCCCGTCGGCGGCAAAACGGCGCCCTACGAACATGCGCTGGAGCATCCGCCGGTTACGGCCATCATCTCCGTGTACGGCACTCGCAACAACCAAACATACCAATTTGTTCCAGGCAACGATTACCAGCTGAAGCAGGACAAACTGGTGTGGCTGGAAAAGGCCAATACCCCGGATCTCGGCACTCTGTTGCACATCAACTACCGCAGCAAGGGCGGGCAATCGCCCTTCAACGATTTGCATGTGGGCAGTGTGTTGCGCACGCTGGCGGAAACCTTCAGTTTGGAACTGGCCGCTCTTTATGCGCAGGCGGAAGCGGTGTATAAATCGGCTTTCGTCGATACGGCCGAGGCTCGCTCGCTGGACAAGGTGGTCGCTCTGCTGGGCGTAAACAGGGTGAAGGCCGGGCGCAACACCACCAAGGTGAAGTTCAGCCGGAGCAGCCACAGCTTCGGTGATATTCACATTCCGGCCGGTACCCGTGTGGCCAATGGTGATGCCAGTGTGCAGTTTGAAACCATCGCCTCCGTCACCCTGCTGGACGGACAGCCCAGCGTGCAAGTGGATGCCCGTGACATCGCCGACAATTTACAGGGGTTGGCCGCCGGAGCCTTAGAACTTCTCGCTCAGCCTCTATCGGGTATCGACAGTGTCACCAACCCCAATCCGAGCAGTGTGCTGGAGCGGGACGAATCCGACGAAGAACTTCGCACGCGGGCGAAAAATTTTCTGCACGGCAGTGAAAAGGCGACACTCGGCGCAATCAAGCAGGCAATCGCCCAACAAAATGTGGTGGCGGAAGTCAGAGAGAACGACCCGGAACCCGGCTGGATCACCATCGCCATACATACCGACAACCTGACACCGGAAACAGAAGCGCGTCTTGATGCCGCCATCAAGGATGTGCGGCCGGCCGGCATAAAGGTTGTTTATGCCCCGGTGAGTGCGCCCTTCACCCTGGATATGGCTATGCGCATCACCACCACCGACAATTTACCGGAGGGTGATCTGCGCGGCATTCAGGAAGGCGCAGTGCAGCGCGTCAGCCAATATCTGAATGACACCGGCATCGGTGAAACCATCAGTCTTAACCGCATTATCGGTCTGGTGTTGAGCGACGGTGCAATACTGGACGTGCGCATCCTGTCCGCCACCGTGTCCGGGGTTGATGTACTCGACCGGGATCAGGGCATTATCCGGTCCGGCAACATCACCGGCGTTTCTCCCGGCGACAAGGTGGCTATCGGCACCGGTATCATCACTCTCATCGATCCGGCATTGCCAACCCTGTTATCCGTCAGCCTGCGCTTCCCGATCAGTGCTGCGGTGCCTTCGGAAAGTTCTGTCGGTGCGGCACTGGCTAAGGCCATCGAAGCCATCAATGTCCTTAACGCCGCTGACCTGCCGGCTAGCCCTGCAGCCGACGAATTACGCCGGCGGCAGATTAACTACGGCAAATTGCTGGCGGTGATGCCGCTGCCGAACAAACCGCCCGTGGCGAGTTACAACGAGGTCGCCGCACTGGAAGACGCAAGCCTGCCCACCAGCAGTGCTGCCGGGGACTATCGGGTACAATTCATGATCACTACCGAGTCGGGTGTCAGCCATCTGTTGGAAAACGAAAGCAGTCCCGCCGTGACCTTGGTTCCCTGTGAGCGCCTGACCCTGGCCAATGTGCAATTGAAAGCGCAAGCTGAGGTGAACGTGTGAGCATCTATGAAAAGCTGGTGAGCCATCTGCCCGGTTTGTATCAACCGGAGGACCGGGAAGACAGCCTGTTCAATCTGCTGCTGAAGAAAGTAGCCGGGAATATGGATGAAGCAAGCCGCGATCTGACTGTGGTGATGCAGAGCCACTGGTTCAAAATCGCCGACAAGGCTACCTATGACAACCACTTTCTGCGTGGGCGTCAGTTAGCCGGCTTGCCCCTTGTCAACCTGCAGGATGCCGACGATCAGCGGAGTGTCGAAGAGTATCCGTATCTGCTGGATCTGGCGCGGTTGGGTGCACTGGTATCGGTCCCGCCCTGGCGTGAACCGATCACCCTGCGGGAAAGCGTCGAACAATACCGCCGGCGTCTGCTGCGCATCATTGATATTTACTGCAACGGCCTGGGAACCTTGCCCGCCCTGCGTGCCATGGTTGAAGCGGAACTGCCGGAAAATCACCTTTTGCCTCTGCCGGCGAGACAGCGTTCCTTTTCGCTGGAGGAAAATGCCCCTTTCATCGGCCCTCTGCACAGTATTCAAAGTCTCGGTTTGCCCACCCACGAGTTGGGGCCGTTGATGCGCTGGCAATTATCCAACACCGGCATGCGGAGCGTCGCGCCGGTAGTGTTCATCGAAGGAATTGCCGCAGGTGCTGATGTCGATGCCACCACCAGCCCCCTGATCGAACGTTTCAGCCCCGATGGCGTTTTGGAAAACGAGGGCGCGTTGTTGGGCATCGGTCTCGGCTATCTGGGCACGGTGGCTCCGGGTGAGGTGCTGAGACTGCAACCGGCCTTTGGTGCTTGTCTGTGCGGTAGCATTGGCCTGCAGCTGTCGGCGGCGTGTCCAAGCCAGGTGAGTATCGACGGTTGGCAGGCGATACCCGGCGCGCCGGAAGGCACTGCCCGGGCCCTGCTCCAGACGACTGACAAAATGGTCTGGTTGGCCATCGACAATGCCGGTACCCAGCAACTGTGGCGCTATGACGGCAAGGCCTGGCTGCAGGTGCTGGTCGACGAGACTTTGACCGCCATCCATTGTCTGCGGCAGCACCGGCAACAGCTGTTGATCGGCAGCGATAACGGCCTTGCGGCCATGGACCTTTATCCGGCCCTGGCCGACGAATTTTTAAGCGTCGGATTCGGCACCATCGGCGCGGAGCCGGTTTTTTGCCTGGTGCCCCGGCGAAACAGGAACAGTCAGTTCTTCGCCGGCACCGGTACCGGCTTGTACGCCCTGGATGAGAGCGGCAAGGTTACCGAGACATTGCTGACAGGAACAGCCATTCGGGCCATTGCCGAGACCGATACCACCCTCTATTTTGGCGGCGAACTGGGGGTGATGCTCTATCAATTGCAGAACCAGCGCTTCTATTACCTGTGCGCGGAATTCGAATCGGAGCTGGCAGACGACTGGTTGCCGTTCGCTGCGGAGGCGCTGCCCGATCCGACCTTCGGTCTGCCTGCCGTGCAATCGTTGGCCATGGGCGATGACGGTATCTTGTGGATTGGTACTATGCAAGGACTGGCCCGTTATCGTGCCCGTCACGAGGGTGATCTGGTGTATCGCAATCTCCTGGAGGCGTTTGCCGATCTGGTGACTGGGCCGGTAACCCAGATAGAGCATGACGACCATGACTATTGCTGGTTCACCACCAGTCACGGCCTGTTGCGATTCGACGGCCGCGACCTGGGACGCTTCGATTTTGCTGCCAACCGCTGGCAGCAAATGGGTAAGGCGGAATTGCGCTTTGCAGACAACCAGGCCGAGTCGCGGGGTCCCTGGCGTTTCCATCGCACCCTGAATCGCTGGGAATTCTTTGATTATCGTGCCAAACAGTGGACGGCATTCGCCGAAAGCGCGTCGCCTGCGCCGGAGGCCATCAGCCATCTGCTCTTTATCGACCGTGTGACTGCGGAACTGGGGACGCTGAACGGCAGCGATTTCACCAAGACTGCCGATATCGACGACAAGCTGCTGGCGCTGCGCTGCAAACCGCAACACACCCGCATTGTCAACGGCGGCATTCCCGCCTTGCCCCGTATGCCGAAAGGCGATTCCCTGTGGCGTTACCTGTCCATCGAAGCCGACGATCTGGTCGATCCCACCAAGCATCTGCCCTGGTGGTCGACGGAGGGCCGTCTGGTGCCGCCACCGCAACATGAGCCACCCTATGCGGGACGTTTCCATGACCTGAAGCTGCTGCCCTATCAGCTGGAGAACATGGTGTATTCCTACAACCCGGCGGCCAAAATCAAATTTCAATGGGCCAACAGCAAACCCCTGCGGGTCGTCGTCCGACTGCTGCAGAGAGGCAAAGACGACGTGATCGATCCGGCAATCATCGATCGGGTTTGGAAAGGTATCAACCTGGTTCGTCCCGCCGGGGTGCAAGTCATCCTCGCCGTGGCCGACGTTATCGTGCGTGACGATTCAATGTAAAGGAGAACAAAAGTGAGCCTACTCTTACTCCCTGAACATGTTCAAAATCTCAATGGTCTGGCGCCCAAGGATGCAGGTTCGCTGATTAGACCCATTGACTGGAACACGCTGGTCGGCAGTGTGCGCGGCATCGGCGAAGCGCTCAAGGAATATGTTCAGCGAACCGATGCCGAAATCGGCAAGCTGAAAGCAATTGTCGAGCCGCTGGCCACGCAGGTGGCTGATCAGCAAAAAGAGCTGGCGGAATTGCAGGTTCAGGTTGCCCCTCTGCTCAATCAGCTGCTGGTTACCCTGCGCACCGGCAAGGTCAACTACGCTTTAGGTGAACTCTGTGAAATAACAGCAGAAGTTCGGGACTTGTCGGGCAGTATCGTCACCAGCCGGCCCTGGATCGACTTCATCACCACCTGGGGACAGCTGCAGGCCGCCACCGGCTTTAGCACCAGTCTCAGCGCCAACGGCAGCAGTATTTCGGTGCAGGCCAACGCCCAGGGAATCGCCCGCATCCGGGTGAAGGCGGCGCATGCCGAAAACCTCAGCGAAGTGCAGGATCTGCAGGTGTCGAACACCCTGGAATCGACACTGAGCAATGGCATGGTCTTTTATCAGGCGATCATGGCTTCCCCCACTCCGGCCAGTCCGAATGCCGGCATGGCATTCGCCCAGATGAACAGTCAATATGAGCTGGTAGAGAACAATGCCATGCAACTCTTTCTCGACAGTTACCAGACTTTTCCCCAGTATCAGGCTGTTTCACCCCCCACATTCGGCACCTTTGGCAACTGGAAACATTACCGGACCGTGGTAGTGGCCCTTGCCAAACCCGACGGCGATCCCACTACACCGGATTCGGCCCGGGGGTCGGCGTCGATCCAGGTGAATTTCCGCGATTGGGTCGGGCCCTGGATTGGCGGATACACCAACGACTTCGAGATCTATGTTCCTGATCTGCTAGGGACATTTACCAGCCAATTGGGTAAAGGCAGTTTCCATGCCGATCTCGAATTCATCGAAAATACCATCCTGGCCGATCTTGATCCGATGGGCCCGATTGCCCGTCAGCGCTATTACAACGCAGTAATCAAGGTGATGGAAAAGGTCAATCCGAGTTCGCCCCTCAACTATATGACGGATCTGCGCAACACCGTGAAACAGGCGGTTACTTTGCAGCAGCTTCAGGAAGCCCCCGGCGGCGCCTTGAAAGGCAATCGCTACGGCAAAGCAGCGGCGATGTCCGCCCTCCATAGCGTGTCCAGCTACGCGGCATCCGCCAAGGCATTTGCCGCTGACACTCAAGGGGCTGTGCAGAAACTCGAGATTTCCAGCGAAAATCTGAATAAACGCATCGGGATGCTGAATGAAGATTTGAAAGAATCGCAGATAGTGAGCACGAAGATCAACCAGGAACTCACCTCCATCGGCCAGAACGTCTTGAAGATCAACACCCTCGACCAGAACTCGGTCCAGGGCCAGATCAACCTGATCACCGCGAAGATCGGGCAAATCAACGAGGTGCTGCATAGAGGCTGACATGGCAGAGGTCTATCTCACTCCGCAGGATGTACCCGATGGCGATGCCCAACTGGTACTGGTATTTCTCAATCGCGCCCGGAGCGCTAAGGAAATTGCCGATCGGGTGGAGATTGCCAACGAACCGGATGTTGGTCTGAAACTGGCAAAACGCATTCTGAAAGCCCGCGCCCAGCAGAACGAGGTATTTGTGGATCTGGGCCAGGTGTATGCGGTGCCGCTGATCGGCCCCGAACGGTTCACGGAAATCGTCACCACCATCACCGGCAAAACCGCCCTGGAAATTCTCCTGGCGAGTGGGCGTCACAATCTGCCGGCGGAGGTGGTGAATATCACCCGGCAACTGGCCAGCCTGCGTCAGCTGATCGATGACCTGCAGAGATTCGATCAGCATCGATACCGTATTGACCTCCAGACCATGAACAGAACCCCCTATCTGGGAGAAATTGTCACTTTGAAGCTGCGGGTGGTGGACCGTATCAGCAAGACGCCACAGGTCGATATGCCGGTGACCCTGGAAACCAACTGGGGATTTTTGCAATTCAGCAAAAACTTCCGGATGAGCAGCGGTACGGCCATCAGTGGCCGCACCGGGGTGGATGGCGAGTTCACCTGCCGGCTACAAGCCCCTACCTCGGAACCTTTGACACGGGATCAACAGAACGAACTGTCCAATGCCGTGGCCAAGCTCGGCACCGCCGGACTGCTGCCCGCCGAAATGGCTGAGGTTTTCAGCTTTCTGACGAGCCTGTATCAGCATCCACTGAACCGCGATCTGCGGGCGGCAATCGATATCCATTACCAAAGCCGCCACTCCCGTTTGAGTGAAAATGTCAATCATCAAGCGCCCTTGCACGGCTGGGTGTATGAACAGGCGCTGGTGCGCTGCTATCTCCATCCGGATGACGACAGCGAAAAATCGACGGTTTTGGCGATGGCGGCACTGCCGCTGGAATATCGTGATTGGCTGCAGCCCTGGTACCAGCTGCTGAAGGATGGTCTGAATGAGCAGGGCCAACTTTCAAAGACACTGGCAGAGGCCATGCGGCACAGCGACAGCGAGCTGGGACTGACCAGTCACCTGCTCGCCAACCTGCAGACCTTTGTTGCCGGACAAAACGGCCTGGTGGCCGAGCGAGCCGCCCAACAGGTCAGCGAGGAGGCGGTAACGCGCTTTGCCACCACCGATCTGACGAACCTTTCCAGCAACACGCAAAACACCTTGCTGACCCTGCTCAGGGAAGCCCCGTCCAATCTGAAATCCGGCAGTGCCGGACAACTGGCCGTCGCCAATCAAATGGCCGTGGAGGTAGGCCGCAAGACCGGGATCTTGAATTTGGCCGGTTCCCTGGAGAGCGTGACCGGTCAGATAGGACAAATGCAAAGGCAGTTTCTTACCATGGATACGAGGCTCTCCACCGTCGAAACTGCCACCACCGGCATTAACTTCAATCAGTTGCAATCAGACCTCAATTCCTTCAAAAGCAATTACACCACATTCAACAGCGACTATAGATCCTTTCAGTCGAACTATGGCAACTTCAACACCGGCCTGACGGGTTTCAACGACCAGGTCAAGGTCGTCGATACCGATCTGCAGGATTTTAATCGAAGTCTGGTGAGTTTTAACAAGATTAAAGATCAACTGGTGTTGAATGTCACGGATGGCGTCAATACCGCTCTGCATAAGCTGGAAGGCAACAGTCCGATCCGTGTTGCCATTCAGCCGATCGCCGATGTAAACCTGCTGCCGAGGCGCTGATCATGCAGATCATAAAACTGCTGCACTCGCAAAATCCCGGGGCCAGTGGTCTGGTGAAGAATACCACAGTCGATGTTGCCACGCCGGTCGATCGGAACGGCAGAAAGGTTTACCGGCAAAGCTATTATCTGCATTTCAGGCTGGACGCGGACTGTCATGGTATTGTCATGGATCTGGCCGCCAGCCGGTTGCAAGGCCACTTTGACGATTACACTCTGCACCTGACAGCCGGCAACAAGACGTTTCAGACGGTGGACTGGGAGGCGGTGAAAGAAGATGGCAGCACGACGGCCAATCTGGTCAAAGTGCATCTGACGCATCCGTGGCGGCTGCAATCCGTCAGCACCATTGACAACCGTGGCGTGGACGTAATGCGACTGGACGGCGCTGCCGTCGGTCAAGAGCCTACTCTCAGCGGCAACTCGAATTCGTTCCTGTCGGGTGAATTTATCGGCCAGGATTTTGCCCTGCGCAGGGTCGCGCCGTATCCGGCAACAATTCTCGTTGAGCAGCAACCGCCGCAACTGAGCGGGAAGATTCCGGTTGTCGTCAAAAACTTCGCCGATATGAAAGCCACGTCGGTGGATCATGGTGTTTCCGGTGGTATCCAGACCCAGGTTGAAATGGTGGCAACAGCTGCCCATGGCATTCGCACCATCAACCTGAGAAGCGTGCCTACCGGCCCCCGCATACTGCTCGGCGAAATCGGCACTTTGCCGGATGTCAACGCAAACCTGCTGAGCATCTGGCAACTGGCCGGTGAACAAACCCAGGTGCCCGTGCAGTTTCTGATGGAAGAAGACCAGCGTATTGCCGCAATCGGGCAAATTCAGTTAACCTGTACCCGTTTTTTTGCCGGTCTCGGGGCAGCCAAACCACCCGCTCATCTTTACCTGCCCATCATCTTCGAAAGCGACACTCCCACACGTCTGTGTCTGGCGCCCTCGACCTTCGATACAGCCTGCTGCGTAACCGGCTGGACGGCCTCGAAGCCAAACACACGCTGAAATTTTCCGGCGCGGCCGTAGCCGAACAGCAACTGCTCCTCGGATTGCCGGTAAACAGCGTTGTCCAACGGGCCGAAATCACCTTGATCAGCAAGCTGAAACCGGGGTTTGCCTTGAACGGAATGGCTTTGTCCGATAGCCTGACCCAGCACACCGGTGTGGACATGCCCGAAGGCTTTACGGTGGCAAATCGGCTGCAGCTGCCTCAGCCATTGCTGGTGGGTCACGCGCTGCTGGCAGTGGTGCCGCTCACGGAAACGGTGCAGGCTGAACTGCAGATCGTGGCGGATATTCAGGATGCCCCCGTCGGCACAAACTTGGCGCAAAGCCGATTAGAACTCAAGGGTTTGGGGGAGCGGCAGTGGGCTGTCGCCTGTTTTACCCCGGTACTCCTCGGCGACGGTGCCTGTTGGCTGCACCTGACCATCCGGCAGGGGCGCCTGCTGTGGTTGGGGCAGAGCGGCGAAGGTCATGTACAGATCAGCCCGGCAGCCAAGGCCGCACCCGGCAAAACCCTGCGCACTCTGCAACTGGTGAATACCTTGATTGATGGTGGTGCGAGTGAAAACGGCGCAACCGGCGTTTCGCTCAGCGTTGCGGGTCTTCAGGCAAGTGCAGCGGAAATCTCGGATGACACCCTCGTTTTTAATCTGACGGCACCACTGAATGGACATTTCACCACTGGTCACGGCAGAACCCGCGCTGCTGCGATTTACATCAGGCGGCAAGGGCAATGTGATACTGAAAAACCTGCAGGTAGAATACGATATCTGAAGGTCTCGGTCGTATGTCTGTCCTCTACATCATAACTACCGAAGTTTGTTTCCAGGCTTTCCCGCATTGTGGCAATGCGAATAGCCACCAGTGTTTCGAGATCCTCAAATTTCGCGTCACGAATATCGATTTCCATTCTTGGCTTTTCCATATCATTTGTCACTGAGGAGGGAGACCTGCAGATCACAGGCTCAGGCAGGCGGTGATAGTCACGCACATCGGCAAGGGTTACGGCAGCAAGGGTCTTGTCGCGAAGCTCCGCGACCTTGGCAATGGGCAACACTCTCTCGGCTAATGATTCGAATTTTTTAATAATTGTCTCGGGAGACAAGGGGTTTTGAGGCGCGCCGCTGGCGTGATCGACGTGGCCGGTTATGACCTTGCCGCCGGTGGTGGTGAGAGTGAGATAGGGTTCGGAATCGAAGGGCAGCTCCGGACTTTCGATCAAGCGCACCAGGCTCGCCAGCCTTCGTACCTCGGGGTCGTGCAGGAGTGGCGGTTCGAATTCGCCAAGAAAGGCCTTGCCGGCCTCCAGGGCCACCGCGATGCTGTAGGGCAAGCTCAGCTGGGCTTCGATCCTGGTTGCTGGAAAATCGACTTTGCCGATCATCTGCATCATCTCGGGGATGCAGCGAACTTCGATAGAAGATATATCGGCAGGTGTGAGAGAATAGCGATTTTTGGCGTCAAGAACGACATCGAGGCTGCTGTGGATATCGCGGCACGCCGCATAGGGTTTGATGCCGCTGCGCAGGATGCCGTATCCCGGCGGGCGAGGGCAGGTGAGGGCTTCCGGTCTCGGCTTGGTTCGAGCATAGGTGCCTAAGAATCCGCCCCATTCAGCTTCGAAAATATGGGCCGGGCCGGTAAAGCCGGAGCGCGCGAGGCTGGCGGCAACAACGCCGGTTTCTGCTGCCCGTCCGACGTTGAAGCGTTTGCTCATCGCCCCGTCCATGGTAAAGGCCCAGGTGCCACCGGTAAAACTGCCGGCAAGCCCGAGGGCCCAAACGGTCTGCTCTTGGTTCAACCCCATGGCCTTGGCAGCCGCCGCCGCAGCGGCAAAACTGCCGCAGGTACCGGTCGAGTGGTAGCCGTCGCCGTGGTTGTGCGGCCGATAGCCGCCGGCGCTGTCCAGGACCCGGCGTCCCACCTCGTAGCCGACGATCATCGCTTCAAGAGCCCGTCGTCCGGAAAGGGTAGGGAAGGCCTCGGCAACCGCCAAAATTACCGGCACGACCACCGCCCCGGTGTGATCGACTCCGCCGAAATCATCGAGTTCTCTGGCATGGGCAACAATGCCGTTGTGCAATGCCGCCCCGGTCGGCGAGGCCTTGCCGGTCGTTCCCCAAAGGGTGCAGGGCCCACCGAGGCGAGAGAAGGGCGACCGCCCTTCCTGCCGCCGCCCCTTCCGGGGTGTCGATGCCTGCCAGGGCGGCGCCGAGGAGGTCGAGGAGGAGATACGTTGCCTGGTTGACGACACCGCTTGGTAAAGAATGGAGGTGCAGCTCGGTGCAATATTCGGCCAGATGTCCGGCCAGGGTAGTAGGCATTGCGGCAGGTTCAATGGTTGAGAATCTGGCTGAGGAACAGCGAGGTTCGGTCGTATTTCGGATGGTTGAAAAAGGTCTCCGGATCGTTTTCCTCGACGATTTCGCCGCCGTCCATGAACACCACGCGGTCGGCGACCGTCCGGGCAAAACCCATCTCATGGGTGACGCAGAGCATGGTCATGCCGGAACCGGCCAGATCGATCATGACATCGAGGACTTCCTTGATCATTTCCGGGTCAAGGGCCGAGGTCGGTTCATCGAAGAGCATGATTTTCGGGTTCATGCACAGGCAGCGGGCGATGGCTATCCGCTGCTGCTGCCCGCCGGAGCATTGTCCCGGATACTTGTTCGCCAGGTCGGGAATCCGCACCCGCTCAAGATAGTGGAAGGCCAACTCCCGCGCTTCCTTCAGCGGCATCTTGCGGATCCAGATCGGCGACAGGGTGAGGTTCTCAAGCACGGTCAGATGCGGAAAGAGGTTGAAGTTCTGGAAAAGCATGCCGGTTTCGCGGCGGACCTTGTCGATCCGTTTGACGTCATTGGTAAGCTCGATGCCGTCGACGATGATCTTCCCCTGCTGGTGCACCTCAAGACGGTTGATGCATCGAATGAGCGTTGACTTCCCCGATCCGGACGGGCCGCAGATAACCAGTTTCTCACCACGTCCGACTTCAAGATTGATATCTTTCAGTACATGAAATTCCTTATACCATTTGTTCAAACCGGAGATGGTGATGACGGGTTCGCGTTTTTCTCCCGCGGGCCTTGTGGGTGATGTCATGGTCGGTAATCCTCTAGTCGGTCGGGCTTATTGTTGACTGGTGTGATAGTTTTTTTCGAGATAAACGCTGTAGCGGGATATGGCAAAACAAAAGATCCAGAACACCAAGGCGGCAAAGATATAGGCCTCTTTGGTAAAGCCGAGCCATTCCATATCGGCCATCGAGGCTTTGGCGACACCCAGGAGATCGAGCAGGCCGATAACGGCGACCAGGGTGGTGTCCTTCAAGAGGGAGAGAAAATTGTTGGCCAGCCCCGGGATAACCAGGCGCAGCGTTTGGGGGATAATGATTAAAGCCATCATTTTCGAGTAGGGCCAGCCGAGGGCCATGGCCGCTTCAAACTGTCCCTTGGGGATGGCCTGCAGGCCGCCGCGGATGACTTCGGCCATGTAGGCCGCGTAAAAGAAGGCGATGCCGACCAGCGCCCGGAGAAGTTTGTCGAAGGTGACATTCTCCGGCAAAAACAGCGGAAACATCACCGAGGCCATGAAGAGGACACTGACCAGAGGGACACCCCGGACAAATTCGATAAAGGCAACACAGAGGGTTTTGATAACCGGCAGAGTCGAACGCCTGCCGAGGGCGAGCAGGATGCCGATGGGCAGAGCCGTGGCCATGCCTGTTCCGGCGACAACCAGGGTCAGAAAGAGACCGCCCCAAAAATGGGTCTCGACCAGCGGCAGGCCGAAAACGTCGCCGACCAGCATGAAAAAAGCAAAGACCGGGTAGACCGTAAAGAGGAAGACCCAGCGCCAGCCAGCCATGGCCAATCGACCGACAAAGAGGAGAAAAAGGGCAAGGATGAGGGCTGTTGTGCTCACCGCTCCGGCCGCTTTGGCGTCGATGCCGCTACGAACGGCATAATAAACAAGGGCCCCAACGGCGATGGCCAGGCCGATTCCCACAAGGGTTGCCACAAGCTGATTGCCGAACAGTTCGAGAAAGGGCTTGCCTTGGAAAAAGCGTGGCAGGACAAAGGGAACAAAGAGGTAACAGGCAAGAAACACTGCGGGGATGAGTCCGAAAAAAAACCATACCCCGGCCGTTGCCGCCAGATAGAGCAGCACCTGCCTGCCGGTTTCTCGCAGAAGAGTCGGCGCAAGAATCGGCAGGATGGCCAAGGCGAGGACAAGGAAGGTGAAATTTACCCGCCAACGTTCGGCCAGCGGATAAAAGCCATAGAGGAAAACTTCCAGGCGGACTTTAATAAACACCCAGCAGGCTCCTCCACCCCCGTCTTTCGCGGCACTGTCGCAGATACCGCGCGAGTCGCCAAGCCAGGTGGCATCGATCAGTCCCCAGCGAAGGAGCGGCGGCAGGGTCCATATCAATATGGCGATGCTCAACAGGGTCAGCAGGACGTTTCCCGGTGTCGAGAAAAGATTGGCTCTGAACCATCCCAGGTATCCGGTGTCGAGGGTGGGTGACGAAATGGACGGTTTCGGTCTCCAGGTTTCTAGCATCATCTATTCCTGCAAGCCCCGAAGGGCGTATTTTTTATTATACCAGTTCATGATGAGCGAGATGACCAGACTTATGGCGAGATACACCGCCATGGTGATACTGATTATCTCCACCGCCTGCCCGGACTGGTTGAGGGCGGTGCCGGCAAAGACATGGATGAGGTCCGGATAACCGATGACCACCGCCAGAGACGAATTCTTCACCAAGGTCAGGTACTGGCTGATGAGGGGCGGCGTGACGACGCGCATTGCCTGGGGGATAATGATCAGCCGGTAGGTCATCCACGGCTGATGGCCGAGGGCATAGGCGGCTTCCCTCTGCCCCTTATCCACCGCCAGGATGCCGGAACGGACGTATTCGCCGATAAAGGTCGCCGAATAGAGGGTCAGCGACAGCCAAAGGGCGATCAATTCAGGCAGGATGGTAATGCCCCCCTGAAAATTAAAGCCGCTGAGCACCGGCACTTCCCAGTGCAGGGGGAAGCCTGTCGCCAACAAGGCGATGAGCGGCATGCCGATCACCAGGCCCAGAGACACCGAGTAGTCGGGAAAATGTTGTCCGGTTCTGAGCTGCCTTTTTTTACTCCAGTAAATCAGGAAAATCGACAGAATGACTGCCAGTAACAAGGCGAGCGGAGTTGCCAGGAATCCCGGTTCGATAAGCGGTTTGGGGATTTGCAGGCCACGGTTACAGAGGAAGAAGGCGTCGCCGAGGTGTATGGCCGCCCGTGGTCCCGGCAGTGGCGTGAGTATCGCCAGGTACCAGAAAAGAACCTGGAGGAGCAGCGGGATGTTGCGAATCACCTCGGTATAGGTCTCCGCCATCTTCGAGACCAGCCAGTTCGGCGAGAGCCTTATAACGCCAAGAAAAAAACCAAGAAGAGTGGCGAAAAAGATACCGAGAAATGACACCAGGAGAGTATTGAGGAGGCCGACGACAAAGGCATCGGCATAGGTGCTTCGGCTGCTGTAGGTGACCAGCGTCTGACTGATATCGAAGCCGGCAGGGTGGTTGAGAAAGGAAAATCCGGTGGTTATGCCCGCCTTGTTGAGGTTGTGGGAAATATTATAAAGGGCATAGGCGGCAAAACCAACCAACAATCCCAAAACCAGGGCCTGGGCCAGCCAACCCCGGACGCGGGGGTCGTTGAACAGACTGCTCCGCGGTTCAATCTTTTCGCTGGGCCGCTTGGTCGACATGCACATTCTCTCCGTCTCTGATACTAAAAAACCGCAGGTAACATACCCTGCGGTTTCGATACGCTCACATGCCAGCCCGGGTATCGGACTGGTTCACGGATAACACCCTACCTGATCGGTGGTGCGTACATCAGGCCGCCTTTGGTCCACAGGGCGTTGACTCCTCGTTCGAGACCGAGGGCGGTGTTCGGACCGACATTCCGTTCGAAGATTTCACCGTAATTGCCGACATGCTTGATAATCCGATACGCCCAGTCGCGGGGCAGCCCCATGTATTCGCCATAGTCGGCGTCAACACCGAGGAAACGCTGGATGGAGGGATTCGGGGATTTCATCATCTCATCGACATTTTGAGAGGTTATTCCCAGTTCTTCGGCGTTGATGAGGGCAAAGAGAACCCAGCGCACAATGTCGCTCCACTGCTGGTCACCCTGGCGAACCGCCGGTCCGAGGGGTTCTTTGGAGATAATTTCCGGGAGGATCAGGTGGTCCTTCGGGTTGCCGAGGGTGCTACGTCTGGCGGCCAGTCCCGAGGTGTCGGTGGTATAGACGTCGCAGCGACCGGAGTCGTAGATGACCGTCGCTTCGTCGGCCGACTCGTAGACAACCGGTTTATACTTCATGTTTTTCGAGACGAAATAGTCGGAAACGTTCAACTCGGTAGTGGTGCCCGCCTGGGTGCAGACGCTGGCGCCGTTAAGCTCGGCAGCACTTTTCACGCCAAGGCTTTTTTTCACCATGAAGCCCTGGCCATCATAAAAGATGGTGCCGACGAATTCCAGGCCGAGTTTGGTATCACGCTGGTAGGTCCAGGTGGTGTTGCGGGTGAGGATATCGATCTCACCCGATTGCAGGGCGGTGAAGGCCTCTTTGAAGGCCACCGGGGTGAAGCGGGCTTTCTTTGGGTCATTGAAGATCGCGGCGGCAACTGCCCGGCCGAATTCGACATCAAGTCCCGTCCATTCCCCTTTGGCGTCGGGAGCGGAAAAACCGATGACCTTTCCCGAAACCCCTGCGTTAACGTACCCCTTCTCTTTTACCGAATCGAGGGTGGAGGCGAATGCACTGCCCGCCAACCAAGCCGTTACTGCCGATGCCACTGCCAATGTTTTGATAAATCTCATACACTCTCTCCTGGTAATTGTTGATTTTCCCGAGGCAATAATTACTTCGCGCCACCGCTCCTTGAAGAGCGATTCCCGGACAATGGTGCGAAAATGTCACCCCTGGTCCCTTATGTGCAAAAAAGAATTATACTTTTCTCTCCTTCGATGGCAAGATCTTTCCCCTTTCCCGGATTCTCGCCTGGAAATTAAATCGGCGCAGGGCATTGTTCGCAAGCGGAAATACCTTTGGCAATGCGTCGTTGTCCTCAATGTCCATCGACGTATTCCTGCAGGTAGCTGAATCGTTCGGCCAACTTGCCGTTCCGGGCGATTGTCGCCCTCTCTATGACCCCAAGGGCATCGTCGCCGAGGAGTTCCGGCAGCACCTTTTCTACCAGGTCGTTACCGAAATTGGTCGAGGCGTCTCTCGGCAGCTCGCACGGCAGGTTGTCAACCGCCATGACGGTGATGTTGGCCTCGTCGGAGAGGGCATTTTCTAACTGGTCGTCGCAGGGGTTGTAGTCGTAGAGGGGATCTTCAATGGTGCTTGGTCGCTTGGTGCTGGGGATGGAGCCCTCGATATCGCAGGTGATGTCGGCAATGACACTTATCTTGAAGTCGTCGCTCAGGATCTCCTCGCGGTCAAAGAGGGCCGGAGCTTTCGGATCCCAGAAGGCCGAGGCGATAAGAATATCGGCTACCGTTGCATATTTACTGAAGTTCGCTTCATACATCTGCGGGGTACGGTAGAAACCATTGCGGCTGAAGGCCTCGCCGTCTTTTCGCCGGTTGTAATTGCGGGCGTTGAGCTGGACGAAGACCGGGAAATCATACCATTCTTCGAGAAACTGCCGGGGTGTGACTTTGCGCACCCCGAGCCTGGTCAATACTTCCAAGGCGCCCTTGGCGACCCTGCCGCCGCCGGTGAGGACAATTTTTATCGGTGGCAGTTTGATCTTCGCCAGTTCCGACCATAAATCCAGAAGATCAAAGCAGGTATAGGCGCGCCGAGTGTTGAAGAGGTTGTAGCGTTGCCCGTAAGCCCAGATGCCGTTGTAAGCCCCGACAATGCCCGCCCAGCGGCCAAAGGCGATGATCCGCTTGCCGGTTTGATCGGTCAGGGTCTCGTAATCGACGAGGACAATGTTTTTGCGCAGGATCTCCTGCAGCAGCCCCCTGTTGTACGGCTGTTTTTTGATGGTGTGGCTGAAGAAAAAATAGGTCTTTCCTGGGAGCAGGGCGTTGAGCGGAACCTCCTTGACGCCGAAAATAATATCGCAATCCTCCAGGGAATCGACAAGCCTGATGCCTTCTTTGGCATATTCCTGATCCGGGTAGCATCTGATGTCGCTTTTTTGCGCTACCACCTCGACTTCGGGAAACCGGCTCATGACGGTCTTGGCCTGGACCGGGGTCAGCGGCACACGTTTATCAATGGGGATTTTTCCTTCCCGAATTAAACCTATTGTTGTCTTTGCCATGTTGTACTTTCCCTTGTATTGCAAATTCTTGAATTCCAGCTATCCGGCGGGCTTGGGTGTGGTGTCGGCCCGTGAAGCACTTTGTCGGTGTGTGGGCAAAATGGGGTGGATGCCCTTTGCCGCTAGATCCTATTCTTTTGACTGAGCGAAAAGCAAGTTATTTTTACACCGCTTTTCCGGTAAATGTGCGGAACGGGAAAAGGAACATCCATCAGCGCTTGACATGTTACTGCGGATTCTTTATACACCGCTGATTCTTTCAGCGGCAACGGCGATTTTTCAATCAGAAATAAGAGACCAACGGTTGCTCCGGTTTCTGCCTATGTCACTCATAGAGCGGTGTCTTCGATTCCGAAAAGTTGACAAGGAGGCACTGCTGTCAGGGAAACACTTTCATGTATATTGCCGAATGCTCCGCTTTAGCTGCCGCTCTCTGTTGGTCTTTCGGCGGTTTGCTGTCCACTACCCCGACACGGGCCTTCGGGGCCGTGAGATTTAATCGAATTCGCCTGAGCATTGTTTCCTGCATACTCATTGTTGTCACTTTGGTTACCGGCGGCTGGCGGACCCTTGACCTCCATGCGCTGCTTGTTCTGGCCTTATCGGCGGTGATCGGTATTTTCATCGGCGACACCCTGTTATACGCCGCCTTAAAACGCCTTGGTCCGCGGCGAACGGGGATTCTCTTCACCACCAATGCACCGATCACCGTTATTCTCGGCTACTTTTTTCTTAAGGAAACATTGCCGCTGAACGCCGGCATCGGTTGTCTGCTGATCATGATCGGCGTCCTGCTGGCGGTCTTTTGCGGCACCAGGGCCAGACAGAAGCACGTTTTTGAGAAAGTTCAAGGCTCGCTGCCACTCGGATTATTGCTGGGGTTTTTATCGGCGCTTTGCCAGTCGATTTCTGTTCTTATCGCCAGGCCGATCATGGTCGCCGGGGTCGATGCGGTGGCCGCCTCGGCGCTCCGGGTCGGTACGGCCGCCTTGCTGCTGAACCTTGTTTTTCTTCTGCGTCCAAGCCAGGGTAAGCAACCGACCGTGGTTCTGACACGAAAACTCATGGGGATGACCGCCATGAGCGGCATCGTCGGCATGGCCCTTGGCATGACCTTTGTCCTGTTTGCTTTGGCCCACGGTCCGGCCGGGCTGGTTTCGACACTTTCCGCCACTTCTCCCATTCTCATCCTCCCGGTCCTGTGGATTGCCACGCGGGAACGACCGGCAACCGGTGCCTGGGTCGGAGCCTTTCTGGCGGTTCTCGGTGTTGCTTGCATCTTCAGCCCGTGGACGGTATGAAGGGAGAAGGAAAGGTTTTCATCCTCGGCATGGTTAATCTGAGAGAGGTGCGCGGTAATGGTTGAAAAGAAAATCAAATCCTCCCCCGAAAAAATTCTTGGCTGCGAAGACAGGCTGCCGCAACTGGAAAAAACCAATCAAGATCTCCTCAGGCGGCTGGAGCAGTTGTCATCCCTTTTGGACCACATTCCGGGCATGGCCTTTCGGTGTCTTTATGATAAGGATCTGACCATCGAGTATGCGAGCGAGGGCTCGCGGAATATCCTCGGTTATGCGCCGGAAAGGATTGTCAGCGGGTATGCCTTCCGCCAGCTGGTTCATAAGGAAGATCAGGCCGAGAATAAAAAGATCATCGCCGGTCTGACGGTAAAAAACAATCGCTACAATATGACCTACCGGATGCGGGCCGCCTCCGGAGAGGATCGGTGGATTCACGAGCAGGGCGTGGCCATTTTTTCAGATCGTGGCGATCTTCAGGCGATCGAAGGGTTGCTCACCGACATAACCGAACAAAAGAACCGAGAGCTCAAGCTGCATGAAGAGAATATCCGACTGCGATCTTCCATCAAGGAGCGCTATCGCTTGGGCCAGCTGATAGGTAAAAGCCCTGCCATTCAGCAGGTTTATGAACGGATTATCAAGGCCGCGGAAACCGGGGCCAGCGTTATCATCACCGGGGAGTCGGGAACCGGCAAGGAATTGGCGGCGAGAGCAATCCACGAGCTCAGTGAACGAAAAAGCAATTCCTTTGTCGCGGTGAACTGCGGCGCGATAACCGAGACCCTCCTGGAAAGTGAATTCTTCGGCCATCTGCGCGGCGCGTTTTCCGGGGCTTTCTCCAACCGTGACGGCTTTTTGAAGGCAGCCGATGGTGGCACGCTGTTTCTCGATGAAATCGGCGAAATGCCGGTGCAACTGCAGATCAAGCTGCTTCGCGCCCTGGACGGCAAAGGTTTTACCCCGGTCGGTGACACCAAGGTCTATACCTCCGATTTCCGGCTTATCTCGGCCACCAATCGCGACCTTGAGCAGATGGTCCGCTCCGGGCAGATGCGGGAAGATTTTTATTACCGGATCAATACCGTGCCGATCTTCATGCCGCCCTTGCGCGAACGAAAGGAGGACCTGCCGCTGCTGATCGATCATTTTGTCGGGCTTTACGCCAAGGAAACCGATGGCCCCGTCGAGCTGCCTTCCGAAGTCTACCTTGCCCTCGGCCAGCACCATTGGTCGGGAAATGTCCGGGAGCTGCAAAATGTTATCAGGAGGTATCTGTCGCTGAAGGAGATTGCCTTCAGCCCGTTGTTGGGTGCGTCATCGCTGCCCGCTCTCCCCCTCGGTACATCCCTTCACGTGCCTGTCGGCTCTCCTTCCTTAAACAGTGAATTTGCGATCCTTGAAAAAAATGCGATTCTCAAGGTTTTGCATGAAAATCGGTGGCATATGGGACGAGCAGCGACCGCCCTGGGGATCAGCCGGCGGACTCTGCAGAGGCGAGTCGCCAAGCACAATATCAAGAAGGCCTAGGTTCGGCCATTTGTGGCCATAGATATTTTCTTTTAAATACAAATTGTTGTGATTTTGATTGACCGTAATTCGGCCATTTGTGGCCGATATCCTTCCTGTCGCATATTTTCCCCGACGTGTATTTTTATCTATTATTTCATGTAGATATTTGCTTCAGCTCTCTTGGCATAGCTCTTGCTTATGTAAGGTTGAAACATCGTGAAACCTGCCGGACGCCGGGGTTCTCTTTCCAAACCTCGCAGACGTCGGCATAAGCGGATCGCATAAGCGCAAAATAGAGCAAGGAGAACAAAGATGAACCCACCGAAAAATGTCGTTTTCATCATGTGTGACAGCCTGCAGTGGCATTACATGGGATGCTACGGAAGTACATGGTGCAAAACGCCGAACTTTGACCGGCTGGCCCGGGAAGGTGTGACTTTTGACAATGTCTATTCCGAAGGATTGCCGACCATTCCCGTACGCCGCGCCTTAATGACCGGCCGGTTCACCCTGCCGTACCGCGGCTGGTCGCCGCTCGAACTGGACGACACCACCGTCGCCGATATTCTCTGGCGCCATTGTACCTACAGTGGCCTGATCACCGATACCGCCGTTATGCACCTGCCGAAATACGGCTACCAGCGCGGCTTTGACATGGTCTATAACCTGCGCGGCCATGACGACGACAACCACTACTATGCCCAGGACCCGCTCTACCATCTGAAGATGGATGATTACCACAAGCCCGCCTACCGCATCGATGAAGACGGCAATCAGGTCGAAGAGATGTGGTCGCTGTTCTCGAAAGACGAGATGGTCGGTTATCTGGCCCAGCGCCAGTATTGGCGCAGCGACGAAGACCAGAACGTCGCCCATATCGCCAGGCAGTCGATCCGTTTCCTTGAAGAGATCGACCGCAATAAGCCGTTCTTCCTGTGGATCGACAGCTTCGATCCGCACGAACCCTGGGATGCCCCGAGCATCTACGATCCGGAAAAGAAATGCCCGTACGACCCCGACTATGACGGCCAGGAGATCTGGAACCCGGTTTCCACCTATGCCGACAATGTCTACACCGACCGCGAGATGGCGCACATCCGCGCCCTCTACGCCGAAAAGGTAACCAATGTCGATAAGTATATCGGCAAGGTCCTCGACCGGATCCGCACCCTGGGCCTTGAGCAGAGCACGATGATCGTCCTCATGGCCGACCACGGTGAGCCTCTCGGCAACGGCACGCACGGTCATGGCATTGTCAGGAAATGCCGGCCATGGCCCTACGAAGAACTGGTGCACGTGCCGATGATCGTCAAGGCGCCCGGTCTTGAGGCGGGAAAACGGGTAAAAGGTCTGGTGCAAAATATCGATATCACCCCGACCATGATGGAGTGGCTGGGTGTGCCGCAGGAAGCCTGGCCGGATATGCAGGGCAAGAGCCTTTGGCCGCTGATGAAGGGTAAAGGAGGAGAAGGTTCGCGACTTCGTCATCACCGGCTTTTTCGGCCAATCCTGGAGCATCATTACCGAAGACTGGTCGTATATCCACTGGCTGAACCCGGTGGCCCTGGAAAACTCCGAGGCTGGCGGCAAAACCATGTTCGAAGTCTTCGACATCCAGGAAGGCGAGGTTTCGGAAGGCGTTCGCGATGCCCAGACGATGTTTGACAAGATCAAAAACCAGCAGGAAAATCAGTGGACCTGCGTGCCCGGCTCGCTGACCGAGGTGCCGGCTGTTGATGGCTTGTACGACCGCCATAAGGATCCTTTCCAGTTGGAAAACGTCATCAAGGAAAACCCGGAAAAGGCCCGTGAACTCTACGATAAACTGCGGGAGTTCATGATGGAACTGAAGGCCGAAAGTATCTACACCACAGTATAAAGAGCAGGGGGTGAGACCCCGACTTTGCTCTCACCCCCTTGCCATTATTGAGGATAGCAATGTTTACAGAAATCACCGATGATAATTTTACCGACAGTGTCGCCGAAGGGCTGAGTCTCGTTCTTTTTTACAAGGAGCAGTGTCCCTTTTGTAAAGCCATGAAAAAGATCGTCGGCAAATTTGCCGAACGTCCGGCGGTGGCGAGCCGACAGCTCGGCTATTATCAGGTCAACCGCGAAACCTGCCCGCAAACTGTTGCGGCCATGGCGGTTGAGCGGGTTCCGGCGATCCTGGTTTTTCGGGGTGGCGAAAAAATCCATGGCAAAAGCGGCGACATTACCTACAAAGATCTGGAACGGATGCTAGCCTGAGGGGAGAACGCTATGGACAGCGAATATGATCTGATAATCGTCGGTGGCGGCATTGCCGGGATGACGGCGGCGATTTATGGTGCCCGGGCTAACCTTCGCACCCTGTTGCTGGAAAAAATGGTCTGCGGCGGCTTGGTCAACACCACCCATGTGGTGGAGAATTTCCCCTCCTACCCAAGTATTAATGGTATGGACCTCATGGAAAAGGTGCGCAGCCATGTCGACGCCCTGGGAGTGACGGTTACCGAAGTCATTGAAATCGAGTCCCTCGACCTGAAAAGCGAGTTGAAAAGCATTGGCACCGATGAGGGTCGCTTCCAGGCCCCGGCAATAATCCTCGCCACCGGCCGAACCCCGAAAAAGCTGCCAATCGAAACCGAGTTTGAACAGATTCATTACTGCGCCATCTGCGATGGCTCGCCTTACCGGGGCAGGGATGTTCTTGTTGTCGGCGGCGGCAATAGCGGGGTAGATGAATCGCTGTATCTGCTTTCCCTCGGTGTCCGAAACCTCCTCCTGATAGAGGAGTTCGACCGGCTTCTCGCCTCGGAAATGGCCTGCAGCCAGCTGAAATCTCATAGCAATGTCGAGATCATGACCTCGACCCGCATCCAGGAACTACGGGGCGCAACCCGCTTGGACTCGGTTGTTCTCTATGATGCAGTCGCGAATACCACCTGCGAGCGAAAGGTCGACGGTATCTTTGTCTATATCGGTCAGGACCCACAAACCGAGATGTTTCAAGGTCTGATTGCGCTCAGCGAGGCCGGTTATATCATCTGCGGTGAGAACATGGAGACCAACCTACCCGGCGTCTTTGCTGCCGGCGATGCCATCAACAAGAAATATCGCCAGATCACCACGGCGATGAATGACGGCACCATTGCGGCCCTGGCAGCCGCAAAATTTATCGGCAGCCACAACGCCAAGACGCGAAAATCCTGATACGGCACTGAGAGCGAAGGGGAAAACACGGTGGAAAAGCCAAACCCGAGAATTAAGATTGCAGTAAACAATTTGACGCGCTGTTTCGGCGACCTCAAGGTCCTCGACAACATCACCTTTGATGTCAAGGAGGGGGAGCTGTTGTGTATCGTCGGGCCAACCGGCTGCGGCAAGACCACCTTTCTCAACACCATCTCCAAACTGATCCCGGCCACCACCGGCAGCATCCTCATCGACGGCGAAGAGGCCAATCCGAAAAAACACAATATCTCCTTTGTCTTTCAGGAGCCGACCTGTCTGCCCTGGCGAACTGTGCGCGACAATGTCGCCTTCGGTATGGAAGTCAAGGGATTACCCAAAGCGGAAATCAACAGCCGCCTCGATTACATCCTCGATCTGGTCGGCCTTTCGGACTGTGCCAATCTTTATCCCAACCAGGTCTCGGCCAGCATGGAGCAGCGCATCGCTGTGGCCCGGGCCTTCGCCGTCAAACCTGATCTATTGATGATGGATGAGCCTTACGGGCAGCTCGATGTCAAACTGCGCTTCTACCTGGAAGACGAGTTGGTGCGACTGTGGCAGAAACTGCAGAGCACGGTGCTTTTCGTCACCCATAACATTGAGGAAGCTGTGTATCTCGGTAGCCGCATTTTGGTGCTCAGCAACAAACCGACGACGATCAAGGCCGAAGTGCTTGTCGATCTGCCCAGGCCGCGTAATTTGCTTGATCCGAAATTTATCGAACTGCGCAAGCAGGTAACTGAACTTATCCGATGGTGGTAGTTTTAATAAAGGCCCCGCATGCAACAGGGAAAAACTTACGCAAAACAAAGGAGAATTCTATGAACAAAGCGAAACTTGGAGTAATCGCCCTGGCGATGCTGTACGCGGTAAGCTTTTTGTCGTTCGGCGGCAAGGCCATGGCCGCTGAAAAGCTCATTAAGCTTGC
>CAWDST010000025.1:0-95706 GCA_963804965.1 uncultured delta proteobacterium | reverse complement strand
TTTTAACCAAGGACGAGGTGACCGCTCTGGCCGGCGGGGTGTTGACGACGGAGGTGGTAAAAAGGGAAAACTACGCCACCGATAAGACCTTCGGCATACTCCTCTCCACGCGCATTGAGGTGAATACCGATATCCTCCACCAACGCATAGATAAACTACTCCAGGATCGCACCCTGCTCCGCAAGTATAATGAGATACAAGAACGCGAGCAGGAACTCCTGGCGCGAATCAGGCAGCTGGAACAAGCCACCCGTACCCTTACCGAAAGCGGCCCCCGGCCGGAAAGTTTCGGCAACGAATTTTCGGTAATAAGCGCCGCTCTCACCGCCAGCCAGTGGCTTGAAAAGGCAATAGCACTGTGGAGCAACGGCCAGTTCAGCGATCCCTCCCGGGCTATCGACTCTCTCTGTCAGGCCATCGCTCTCGATGGCAATAATCCGAGAACCTATAACAGCCGAGCCGTAGCCTATCTCAACCTTGGCAAATTAAAAGAAGCGGAAGAGGACCTGAGCACTGCCCTGAGACAAAATCCCAGTTTTGCCGATGCCCACAACAATATGGGCAGCCTGCACTATCGCCGGGGCGAATATGAAAAGGCCATTGCCTCCTACTCTCTGGCACTTGAAAATCAGTCCGATTTTGTCGAGGCAATTCTCAATCGCGGCATGGCCTCCCGCAAACTCTTCAACTTCGAGAACGCCTTTGAAGACTTCCGGCGGGCCATGCTCCTTGCCCCTGCGACATTCAACAAAAATGGCGATGCCGGATCGCTTGTGGCTCTGAACGATATCGATAAAATGTGCGACAAATCGCAAACCGCCTGCCGGATGGGTCTTTGCCGCTCCCTTGACTTTCTCCGGCAGCGCGGCTTCTGTCTGCAGGAAAATACCGTGAAATAATAACTTGAATGGTGTTTGTATGTGGTATAGCAAACCAATAACCCCGTTACTCCTGGCTCTTCTGATGATCCTTTTTGCCCTTGAACCGGCAGCAATCAAGGCCGGGCAGGACGATTCCTTGCCGACCACTCCCTGCCTGAAACAGGGTCATAAATGGCGCATCGGTTACCTGCAGGGCGGGGATTACAATTCCTATCAGCAATCCCTTGCCGCCATCGCCCGGGGTCTCATGCGCCTTGGTTGGATACGGGAGGCCGAACTCCCGGCGATGACCAGTGACAAAGACATAAAACGTCTCTGGCAATGGCTGGCGGCAGAAGCTACCAGCGACTACCTGGAATTTGTCGCCGACGCCGGATATGATGGGCAATGGCAGAAAGAAAAACGACCACTGATCCAAAAAGAGCTGCTGAACCGCCTCAACTCCGCCAAGGACATCGATCTGATGCTGGCCATGGGCACCTGGGCCGGGCAGGATCTGGCGACAACCGCCCATACGGTGCCGACCATTGTCGGCTCGACCAATGACCCGATAGTCTCGGGCATTATCAAAAGCGCCGAGGATTCAGGCCTCGACCATATCCACGCGAAAATAGACCCCGATCGCCACCGCCGACAGGTCAAATTGTTTCACGAGATCTTTAACTTTTCGGTCCTTGGCATAGTGTACGAAGAGAGTACCGAAGGTCGTGGTTTCAGCGCCGTCGATCATGTATACGAAGTGGCGAAACAGAAAAATTTCCGGATTGAAGAGTGTCAGGCGCCATTCACCGGAATGAGTCCTGCGGAGGCCGAAAACAACGTCGTCAACTGTTATAAAGAGTTGGCCGACAAGGTGCAGGCAGTCTATATCGTCCGCCATCCGGGCGTCAATCTGGGCAGCATGGCGAGAATCATGGCGCCCCTGCTGGAAAAAAAGATCCCAACCTTTTCCCAGGCCTTCTCCGATGAAGTCAGGCATGGCGTGCTGCTGAGCATTTCCCTGGCCGATTTCAGTTATATCGGTGATTTTTATGCAATGACCATCGCCAAGATCCTCAACGGTGCCAAGCCGCGCCACCTCACCCAGATCTTCCTCAACCCGCCGAAGATTGCCATCAATCTGAAAACGGCGCAGCTGATCGGCTATGATCCTTCCGTAGATATCGTCGGGGCCGCCGACGAAATATTTACCGAAATCGCTGCTCCGCCAGGGCAGTAAGTGAGGCAAATAGTATGTTCCAACCACTTTTTGAAAATGCGGCAATTCCCAGTGGCCGAGCCATTCTCGTCCACGCCCGGCTGCGGGGGGTCAGGGAACAAACCGGCAATGAGTACCGGGAGCTGGCCGATAACCTGCTCCGCTGTCTTCTCGCCTGCCGGCCGAGTCTCCTCTTGATCCCGACCTATACCATCTACGGCTTTATGGCCATGCGCATCTTTCACTCCGGGCATGCTCACTCGGAGGTCGGTCGTTTTTCCGAGGAAATACGATGCCTTGGTTATCCCCGCACCCCCGACCCGATGTTCAGTATGCTCGATGTCCTGGGCGCCCTCCCTGAAGGCTTAAACTATCTGCGGACCTTTGGCCCGAACACCCTCTTCGACTATCTTCTCCGTCAGGACGGAATCGTCATTAACGTCGACATGCCGGGATTCTACGCCACGCCGGTGCATCATGTCGAGATGCAGCACAACGTGCCCTATCGGTTCAAAAGGGTCTTTGACGGACATATGCAAACAACGGACGAGCCGTGGACCAGGGTCTGCTATCAGACCTATGTCCGGAAACATAACCTCTACGGCACAGGCTCCTATCCGCATTACAACTATCAACGACGCGACAATTATCTGCGAGAACAGGGTGTCATAAACGAAAGCAGAAGCCAGACAGGCTATCTGGCCTGGGCTGAACTGTCGGCATTTTGCTCGGCCATCAGTCAGATTTTGACGAAGGATACGTGTTTCCTGGTTGATCAGGTTGCGGAATGATGCCTTAGCCCAACGGCCAGCAGGACTGTCAGCAGCAGATAGATTCCTCCCATAACCAGCATAGCCTCGCGCATCTCAAGAAAGGTCATGAGCATCGCCGGAACCATGGCCCCCAGGGTCTGGCCAAGCTTGTCGATGCTCCTGTACACCCCCATCACCTGCGAAGCTCCCAGTTCCTTGGAAACCGGCAGTGCCAGCATGACGACATTACGAGAAGCACCGCTGATCGCCACCGAAACACCAAAGAGAAAAACCGCACCGGGCACGATCCAGAATGCCCCATAAAAGTGAAAAAGCAGCAAGCTGGCACCGGCAAGGATTCCACCGCCGACCACCAGAAAGCGCTTGTCCTTGCGCCGGTCGGCCAGACGACTGACTCGCGGGGCAAGAAAAATCATGCACAGGCCAAAGAGCATGATCACCCGCCCGATATCCGATTGGCTGGTCCCCAACCCCTTGAGATAAAGCGGGGTGATGTAATAGAGCAATCCCACCATACCGATTGAGTATGGCATCAGACTGCAAACAAACAGCAGAAGAGCCTGGGGATCGGTCAGCAGGCGCAGCAGTGGCAAACGACCGTTCGCCGCCGTTGCCGCTGGTGGAGGTGTTTGAAAGGTCGGACGCATGAAGAGCAGGACAAAAACCAGGCCGGCCGCCATGACCATCGCCCCGAGGAGAAATACCTGCTTATAACCGAGCCGCTCGGCAATGACGGCGCCCATACCATTGCCGCAAATGATACCGGAAAAAATACCGGCCACGACATTGGAAATCCCCCCGGCCCGCCACCTGAGATCCGTTCTCTGCAGTACATAACCCTGTGCCGACATCCAGGCCATGCCATAACCTATTCCGGCGAGGAGCCGTGCAGCGATAAAAATCAGCGGTTCAACAGCCAAACCGGACAAGGCCGTTCCTGCCATGGCGAGGAAGACACCGATAATGAACGGCTGGTGCCAACCTTTTTTATCTATCCACAAACCGACCGGAATCAGCACCAGCCCTCCTCCGAGCATTTCCAGAGCCAGCGGCAGACCAAGGACCATCTCCTTCGACAAACCGGGAAAAGGTCGGTACAGATCGGCCATATGCAGCGGAATAAAGGAATAGCCGAGCGATGCCGCAAAAATGAAGAGAAATATCGCCGTTCGTGCCAAAGAACCGAGATCAGCCCGGCCGTGTTGGTCTTCAACCGGAGTCACATAGGTTTTGAGAAGGGTGGCCGAGAGAAAAAATACCAGCTCCATGATAAAGAGGAGAGAAAGCGCGACAATAGTCAGGGAGTCATAAGCAATTTTCCGCACCGCTTCCTGTACCACCCCGACATTCAGACCGATCGCCAGCCGCCCCACCGGCCCCTGGCGGCCGGAAAGTTCGAGATATTCGACCGGAACACCCGCATCATCCGATCGTGAGTGTTCGCCGCCTCGGTACAGCACTTTGCCGTGGCTATCTTCAATGGCAAGCGACAGAAGTTCCGGAACACGCTCGACGGTAGCCTCAAGCTGGCGCTCTATCTTGACCAGGGCATGGATCTGCAAGCCTTTTTGCAGCAATGCCTCGATGTCTTGCTGCAACAACCGGGCGATGGTGTTGGATTTACCGCGAATAAGTTCCAGATGGACGTTCTGAAAGAGATGAAAGTTATAACCTGAACAGACCAGCTGAGCACTGCCGAGAACAATAAAGAGGAGCCAGGCGAGGGGATTTCTCTTTCTTTGCGCTGGTCGATTCAAAAAGAACCTCAGACCAAGAACCAACAACAGCGCCGCAGCTACCGTACAAAGCGCAAGGATTTTCAGGCTCTTGGTGAGGATCGACAGGCGTTTCTCCTGCAATCGTGCCTCGCTGAAAGCAAGGCATAAAGAGCCTTCCTGACCAACGCCGCCGATTAACGGGAAAAGGAGAAAATGGTTGGCCTCGACTCGTAGATGGCGGCTGTTCGCCTTTCCCGCACCGCTTGCCGCAATCATTTGCGGCGGCGGCACGGGACCGGTTTGAAGGGCGGCAACAACCTCACCGCTTGCTTTATGAACAGTGACATTGTCAAGATCCCGACCAGCCCTGGCTTCTTCTGTCAGCAGCTCCTCAACCCCGACAAAATTTTCCAGGGATTTGCCAAGGCGAAGAGCACGCTCAATCTTTGCCGCGATATTCGCCCCTACGGCGTCGTAGCCTGACAAAACCGTAGAAAGCTGCTGTTGCTGAAAAGAAAGGAGACTGAGGCCACCGTTCATCATCTGGGTACAGATGAGAAGCAGCAAAACCGCGCCGAGGATCGAGTAGGTGGAAAGTGATTGTTTCATCAACTCCCCGTTGCCCGTTTCTTGAAAAAAAGACGGATATGCGTTACCAATAGAAAAATGATCGTTTATTCACTCCATTATAGCAGAGAGGAAAACCGAATGAAACGAATAGCCGTATTGTTTTACAAGCTCCTTGATGCACGGGGGCCGCTTTTGACCGAGTGGCAGGACGGGGTACACTCGCTGAAAGGCGGCACCTATTGTGCTCGAACCCTGAATCGCCGAGCGGTCGCAAAAATCTCCGAATTTTTTAAATCCCGATAAAAAGTGAGGTATTCGCCATGGGCAAAACCAAGAGCTTCCGCGTCGAAAATGGTCGAATGCTCTTCAAGTGCCACGCCTGCCAGGGAAAGAGAATGATCGCCGTTGGTCCGGGAGTTCGAATGAGATCGATACGTTGCAGCAAATGCGGGGAATCGACCCGCTGTCTCTTCAACAGGCGCCTGGCACAGAGAGAATCGCAGAGCGGCACGGTTTTGCTGTTGACCAGTGACGGCAGGGAATTGACGGTCGATCTCTTCGACATCTCCCTGCATGGCGTAGGCTTTGATCTCTCCATTCGCGATACCAATAAAATAGCCGTCGGCCGCAATGTTCAATTCAAATGCAGTTGGAACCCCCAGTTATTCAGCAATGATCGGTATGTCGTTCGTTCGGTAAAAGGCCAGCGGGTCGGCGTCGAACGGCATTCTTGATGAGAAGCCCTTGCCGGCGATACGTATCGGTAAGAACAATACAGGAAGCAGAAAACTTCAGTTAAAACCTTTGGTGAACCTCATGCTTGAATTACATTTTTTCAGACAGTTTCGGGTTGCTATCGCACTCCTCCTGCCACTCCTCCTCTCAGGTGCGACTTTTGCGGGTGCAGCTGATGACGAGGACGTCAACGCCGATTTCATTAAAGCGGCATTCTCCGGGAATGTACAGGAAGTCGAACGCCTCCTGGAAAAAGGTGCAGATGTCAACACCAAGAGGGATAACGGCATGACTGCCTTGATCGGAGCATCACTTGAAGGCCACGATGATGTCGTGAAGTTGCTTCTGACAAAGGGGGCCGACGTCGATGCAAAGGTATTTTTCTTCGGCCGCAGTAACGGTGCCACCGCGTATGATCTCGCCTCTCAGGCAGGCCATCAAGAGATTGTAAAACTCCTGGTCAGGGCAGGAGCCTACCATGAAGAAAAAGCAGAACTTTACCAGGTAAAGAAGACTGTGCCTGCAGATTTGAACCCAACATCCAGGAACAAAAGAAACTGATTAACCCTGCCGTTCAATATGTTCTTTTCAAATCAGCTTCCTTTTTCACACTATATTGACCCTACTCCGAAATTCCGAAGTGCGGTTCGGAAGGCGTTGAAAGGACTCAGGATGGTGTCGCCAAGAAGGATTGCATAGCCAAACCAGTGGTAGAACGTCAGCGGCTGGTCCGTTTCCCACGCGAGGTAGCAGAGCAGTATCGTTGCAGTCACCAACCCTACCACAGAGGTGATGACATCAACAAGAAACAGCGACACTCCTATATCACCCGATTTGAAAAACTCCGCGAACAGGACGAACACGCCAATACCTATCAGAATGAATCCAGGCACCCCGTTGAGCGATATTCCCGCTATCTGCGTCACTGCCAGGTAGATCAGTATGAGAAAAGTCCACGGTATTTTACTGAACAACGACATTTTGCGTACGTTGATATTTACTTCGCTATTACCCATAGTTAAAACCTCGCCAGTTCTATCGTTTGATAGCATCAGGGAACATTTTCCACCCGGTGCGTGGAATCGGAGAGAGTGCCCCCTATTCCACGCACCGGTAAGCTTTATTCACCATACATTTGATTTGGTATCAGCATCAACAACTTCCAGAAGCTCTGTGCCTGCTGGGCGGTGACCTTTTGAAGGCCTATATTAAAGCTTATGTCTGTCTTCGCGGGAAGATCGTTCGCTCCGCCGACGGCTGTGCGAAATCCTATGATGCCGTTGATCAACGACAGACTGGGGTCGGAAGCGAAGAACGCATCCTCGCCCTTGGCATCGGCGAAGGCGGAGGCTTCATTGACGGTCCCGCCCTTGCCCTCGTTGAGGATCACATTCAACTCGTAACGCGCCACCCCTTTGTTTTCCTCAACCCACTTTATCCCACCACCCAAGGTGTCCTTGGCGTCGCCCTGGCTTAGGGTAAGTTGGGGGAACCAATTGTCGGTATCATAAGAGTAAATCAGTTGACCATTGACGGTAGTCTCCGGGTAGTTCCCCGACGGCCCGCTCGGCAGAACAGTGTTCTGGAAAGTTACAGGATCGACATTACCCAGATTGACAGTGATGCTCTTCTCACCCATCATGCGGGTGACGGTTGCGGTCTTCTTCACCGCCTCAGCCCGGAGTTTGCTGATGGTTGTTTCGGCCTTGGGCGGCTTGCCGTTAAACATGCCGGCGTATTTCGAGGTGAATCCTTTGGCCTGTCCTATGGTCTGCACCTCCATGCGAACTGGTGTGTCGGCCAGGTTCACTTGTCCATTCTGGTCAATGGCATAGTTACCAACGATCTTGCCTACCGTTTTCGTCTGAGTCGGATTATTAGGGTTTATCACGCCGACGTTGACATCGTATTTGCAGTCTCCAACCTGAAGCACCCGGCCTAAATGTTTGGAGAAAATATATGGCCTGCACTTCACAGCACCTTTGTAGAAGGTTGTGCCCACGATGACATCGTAAACATAATTATCAGTAATGTCGATTTTCGGGTAATCGCCATCCCTGTTTTGCGGAAGGCGGGTTTCCCAGGCTACAGCAAGAGTTCCCTTAATGAAATTGTCTTGAGTGATCGGCGGTTCAGCGGCGATGACCGTCGTCGCGATCAAACCGGCGGTAAGAGCGAGGGAAAGTGTGCATAGTTTCATAGGAGGTCTCCTTGTTTGAACATTTTAAACGCTCCGGCGAGCCATCAAAAGCTATTCGCCGAGTTTATTAACAGATTATATGATCACAAGCTGAGAAATGGCAAGGCAGTAACCTTTTCAATATAGCAAATACCTGTAAAAAAAACACTATGGAACAGCTTTCCATGAACTACGGGCGCGCGATAGTCGACCAGTCACCCAAGGCTGAAATCGGGCCACTGCCGCCCGTGACACGCACTTCAATTGGGTGCCGAGCGTACGAGGCACGTGAGTGCCCATGCGGTTTTGCCACCTTCCAACGCCTCCGCTTCAATACCGTCCGCACTCAGCCACTTGCGGATCTCCCCAAGGACGACGTCCTGGTATTGTCCGCGCTTCGAGATCTCGATAACGCTCTCCTCGCCCACCGTCCAGCGTTCGACCGCGACACCCTTGTGTACCTCCCACTTGACGGACGCGATTGGGCCCCAAGCTCTGATCTTGTCCCACGGGAGCAGTGGCCATGCGAATTCAACCAATAGCCGCTGGTGCTTGTTGAAGAACTCCAGGGCCCGCTTCTCTTCCGCCACCACGGCCCGGAAGAGATTCTCCTCAAGGTCCTCCTCCGTGACTGACCACGCCGGCACACCATCGGTGAGACTCGCATCAATCTCAGCCTTGAAACCTGGCAGTTGTTCCCACGCTTCGCGCACGGGAACGGAGGGGGAAACCCAGCGACGCCACTTGGCGGTCGATTCTGTCGTCTTCTTCTTCCGGTTCACACGGGCACGAAGCACAACCTCCTGCTGTTTGAGCGACAACTCCGGTGTCTCGAAGAACCAGACTTCCCGATTCTTGTCGTCGACGTCCACTGGAATTCGCTCCTTGATCTTCGCCCAATGCTTGTCGGAAATCAGTACCTTCACCTCAATTTCCATGGCTACACCTCCAGGTCGATGTTCTGCATCGTTATGCGTTCTCAATGCCGCATGTGTTTGACGGGACCAGAATGGACCGCCCCATCCTCAGACATATCAATAAGTGTTTCACATTCTTGTGTGCCGATGGTTCTGCTGATCTGATGCTCAAGAACACTGTCATAGTCAACATCCTGTTTTCGTGGCAGTGGCCGCTAACTATCGGGTCAGCCCCACCGGGCCACTGACGTATGATTTGAAAACCGCGGCCTTCCCGGTGTCGGCTGGACTGGCTGTTAGGCGGCAATCTCATTTGCTTGGGCGCGCTTGAACTGCAAGCTTGATCAAGAGGAAGGCCGCAACGAGCCAGCAAATTACGGCAAAAGACCACCGAAAGTACACATGTTGCCAGCGAAGGAACCCAACGATGCTTCCTGCGCCTGCCAGCGCTAGTAGAACCACCGCAGACACCGCGCGGTGCGTGCGACGAAGTGTCCATGCCAGTGCATATCGCAAATCTGATCTCCCCACGGTTTTATTTTCGTCAGTGCTTGTCATCTGAGGAGATACGAATGCTCTGCATACGTGCTGATCAGCAGTGGCCATAGGCCGTTGGCTGGATTTGCTTGTAGAGTGCACACTGTCCGCGATTTTCACCTATCCGTCTCAACGCGGCTGCACCGCATAGTGGCTCGACCCACCCCGCTGAAACACCAAGGCAAGGAAGATGCACGTGATCGGCAGGGCCACCCCATAGCCAATAATTCCGATTCGTTGAACGGCCATACTCCCGACAATCGGTCCAACACCACCGAGCAAGCACAGGACTCCCGTAGCGAAGAGGGTCAAGCGTGCACGGGCGCAACACCCGGGACCAGCAAACACAGGAGCCGCAAAGACGAGAGCCAGTCCGAGAAAGACATCCCAGGCGAGAAGTTCCACTGCGTATAACGTGGATGGCCATTCCAACGTGGTGAAGTCTGTCTGCCGCCCTGCGGTAAGTGCCGTGAAATGCACGCCGCTGGTCAAACCTGCCATTATAGTCCCAAATGCTAGAGCGAGTACGCCAAACACCTTACGTTCTGGGCTCGCAAGGCAGCATACTGCGGCCATCAAGATGACAATAAGCGGTGCGGACACCAGGGTAATGGCCTCCATCACGGCCAGAGTCGGGTCAGTGATCGGTTTATCGAGACCGGCTTGCGCAATTCCGAATCCCACCACAACAACATAGCCCACGCCAACCAGAGCAAGCCCTGCTGAGGCCAAAAAGCCCAACCTTTGTGTGTTGTCCATTTTACAGTTCCTTCATACGACGCTTCTTAAACGTGCTGGTCAGCCGCACCGGGCCACTTGACGTATAAATTCAATACCGCGGCCTTCCCGATGTCGGCTGACCCGCACGTTGGAAATTTACAGTGCGAACATCTCGGCAATAACTGATAAAACTTTGGACTGAGTTTTTCGATCTATAACTCCAAGTTTTTGAACCAACCTTGATTTATCGACAGTCCTGATTTGATCAAGAACCACCTGGCCATGCTTGCCCTCGAAAGAACAGCTTACCCTCGAAGGATAGTCCCTGCCCTTGGTAGACATAGGTGCTACGATTACTGTGGCTATATGTTGATTCATTTCGTCGGGAGAAATAATGAGACATGGCCGCGTTCTACGAACCTCACTCCCTATTGTTGGGTCGAGAACCACCAGAAAAACCTCAAAACGACTAACTACCACTGCCATTCGTTTTCATCCCATGTAGATTGGTTGATGAGTTCTCCATCGAGAAGGTTTGCATCTCCAGATGTAGCCATAACCTCGAACTTCTCTCCCCATCCCTGGCGAGGGTGTGCTGCTGCGCAGATGATGATTTTTTTATCTTCAACTTCAAGCTCAACATCTGTCCCTAAATGGCATTGCTCAATAATGGCCTTTGGTATTCTAATGCCCTGCGAATTCCCAATACGAACGATACTTGTGCGCATATGTACCTCCCTTGTCTGTATTAGCACATTGTAATTACTTTAAGAGAGTATTTCAAGAAGATTTACAGCCAAGAAAGTGGCTTCATATCAGCATCCAAACGTGGAGCTAACCGGTCTACGCGGCTTTTTGCGCAGATCCGGTTGAGCGCTGAGTTAGGCTGGCTAACTGCAACACTGGGCGTGCATTAACAGGTTGCACAGGACGATTATTTGGATGGTGCATTACATGCGAGAAAGCCTCCACTTGCTTTTGTGAAGCAGAGACAGATTCTTTCATAACCAGCCACCGCACACCCTCCGTACAGGGAGGAGTTGTCAACGAGCCGTTGAAGCGGTAGTAGTCATGGTTATAAGGCAGCAATTGCTCTACGGCAAAAGATGACGGCAGCGCGTTTTTCCCGCCGGCGTTTCTAGGAATCAAAGGCCATGGTTGTGCCAGCGCTTTGTTGTCGGCGCCTTCTGTGAACATGAGCGCAACAACCGCTAGATTCCCATCGCTATCTGCTTAAACCAAATGCGCTTCCATGGCATATGACTTGCCATTGATATGATTTTCACTGGGTGCATGGAAGTGGAATTGCTCAAGGTGGAATTGGATACCATCGACTAAAATGCTGCTGCCCGCAGCGTAATTCACTTGCACAGTGTGACCGTTGTTCAATATCTCGTTGCCGCATGCCTGATACGAAATTTTTATTGGTTTTAGGTCGATGAAGCCAGTTAAATTGATCGGTGATTGATTTTTGCCAGTACAGGCACCGAACTCAGGCGTAAGGTTGGCCCAGTTTTCAGGCCCTTCCTCACCTGAATAGGTCCAATGCGTTGTGCCCTCAGCAAATGAGTTGCCGGAAATAAATAGCACGCCACCAAGCAAGATAGATAGAACAAAAATTTTCATCCTTGCGTCCCAATTGTGGTACACTCTTAAAAAAGATGCCTGGCTTGGGGTGCATTCAAGCCCAACATCGCTCATCAGCCGCGCCGCTTTTTTGCGTCAGCTAATTTTCCTTGTCGGTACCTCCTGCTCGATGAGGTGACACGTCTCAACCTTTCTCAATTGCTTTTGCCTTCGCTCCGGCGGTCCAGATCCGATAACGCACCTCAACGCCTTCGGGTACGTAGACCACGATAGGCAAACGGCTGTTGTATCGGATGAGATAGGGATCACCGCCAAGCGTGATAAACCGGGCCACTTTCGGCGCGTTTGGATCGATTGCTATAAGCGTGCCTGCCATCGGTCCAAGCTTGCTGACAATGTAACGTGGGAATCCCCACCCCTGGATGGTTTCTTCCTCGATTTTCCCGCCGAAGAAGTAATTGTTCTTCTCGTCAACTTGAACTGTCTTTCCAACGATCAGCTCTACTTTGAAAGCGGATTCGTCATCTTGTGTCGGAAGTTGCAAGACATATCGAACCTTGCCCTGATCCGCTGGGGGAAACGCCTTCATGTTGTCAGTCGCATGGGCAGGCAACAATGAAGAGAGTAGCAAGACTGCAATGAATAAACACATCTTTTTCATGTTATCTCCTCATGCTGAACGTTCAAGGTGAGGGGCGCGGAGCAAGCGTTGATTGCCGAGCGTCTCTCTCGACCGCAATGGTAGCCGTCTGGTAAGCGGACTCGAAGTCTGCGCCATCGTTCATGCGGTCAATGAAAGCAAGAAGTCCAGTGCTGCCGACCTTCGCGAGCCAGGGACGTAGTTCGTGCCCCGCCGCCGAATAAACCGGCCTGAACTCTGGGTTTTCCCTTAGATTCACGCAGCCTGATGCGCGTTGCCTCGTCCGCACCAGCCTCGACATAGATGCTTGGGGTAACGGGCGCTAAACCAAAACTCTCCGGTACAAGGAGTTTTCCTCTTTGAAGGATGCTGCATCCGCTGATCGTGATTAACGACAGCATTAGACTAACCAGTTTCAAGTAGTGCATGTTTCTGAGACGGCTAACGTGCAAGCTCAACGCCGCCGCTTTATGGCGTTCGCTGGATCGCCTTGTTCGGCACTCTTGATTTCGTCATCCAAGAACTTTATCTGATCAATTATATCGACCAACTTCTGACCATTTTGGGTTAGCGAATACTCTGTTCTGAGGGGTACTTCCGCATAAACATGTTTGTCTAGCAAGCCATAAGTGGTCAGTTTGCGTAAGCGCTCAGACAGAACTTTGGTTGAAATCCCTTGTACGTGACGCTCCAATGCACCAGGGCGCGAGACGCCCTCGGCGACGGCTCGCAGAACCGAGACAGACCATTTGCAACCAACCACATCTTCGAGTTGGGAATAGGCAGACTTCACTGATGGTGGCATTTATTATTTCCTTTTTTTTCGGCAAATTACACTAAAAAGTTACCGGGGGACCAGAAAGTGCCTTCTATTCATAGGTGTGCGTTGTTCCTATTATATCTGTGTGCCACAAGGCACAAAGAAACCTAACCAACAAAGGAGAACAGCTATGACAACTAAAGCCATTTTCTACCACGCTGGCTGCCCCGTATGCGTTGCCGCCGAGCAGAATGTAGCCAAAGCACTTGACCCTGTAAAATACAACGTTGAGAGCGTCCATCTCGGCAACGATAAATCGCGCCTGAAAGAAGCAGAGTCCGCCGGTGTCAAATCCGTACCTGCTCTGGTGATGAATGGAGCGGTGTTTCATATCAACTTTGGCGCAGGTTTAGAAGCACTGAAATAACCGTCACATCACGCTTGTCGCATTAAAGGTGCTTGCTTCACGGCAGGCACCTTTTTTTCCGCCGAACGTTTGAGCTAACCGGACCGTTGCGGTATGTGGCTAAAAACCCATAATAAAATGGAGAGCCTTTGGCCGCATGGCGCAATTGGTCAGGTTGCGCGAATAATTTGGCGTCGCTGAATTCACTTAGCGCGCATTCTGTTGTTCTTCGCGTTGTGCTCAAGTTCGCAGAGCCCGAGTTCTTCCATCAATGGTGGAATATAGACGCCAAAGCGCCCGCGGAAGCCCTTCTTCATGCCATACCACCCGCCGATTGGATTGGCCTCTGAACGCCCCCAACTTTCAACGGTGCCGTCTTTGGCGGCTTTTTGCTCATCTGCTCCGCCGAGGTCGACCCAATCGCCCGCGTTTTTGAGCATGGTGTGCAAGTCATCGATACATCTAACGTCATAGTGCAGGACTGTGCTGCCCACAGTACACACAAGAATTTTTCTCCCGTCCTTCTCGTCCGTGTGTATCGTGTACTCAGACGTACCGGGTGGAGTCTTCAGTTTCCATGGATCTTCTTTTGAACGTTCGAATTGCGTTGTCATAGCTTTCCTCTCAGCGGAAAAACTTGAACGGAGGTAGTTCCGACGCCCAACGACTACGTTCACTTGACGGGCCGACTGCAAGGAACGTCATCTCTCGACAAACCGTCATGACGGCCCGGTCAAGTGCAACGCTTTGTTCGGCTTTCCGTCTACATACCGGAGCGTGGACCAACAGCCTTCTCCTCCGGCCCATGAACCTGTTCCTGGTAGCGGGGTAGTCGGAAGGAGAAGCAGGACCCTTGCCCCAACACGCTCTCACACCAGATCGTACCCCCTAGCTTCTCGATGAACTCCTTTGCCACCGCCAAACCGTATCCCGACGAGTCCTCTCCGCCCGTGGGCTTTGGGCTGAGTTGCGCGCCCCGCTGGAACAGTTTGGCCTTGTCTTCTTCGCTAAGGCCCGGGCCTTCGTCGTGGACACTGCCGATCACTCCGTCCCGGTCGGTGGTTACTTGCGCCCAGATCTGTTTACCGCTAGGCGAGAACTTCACCGCGTTCGAGAACAGGTTGTCCAGCACGACGGCAGTCGCGACCCGATCCGTCCAAACCGGGGGGACATCGACGGTGGATGCGGCCACACATCGAATCGCCTTCCGATCCGCTATGCGCTGATAGTAGTTTACGAAACGCTGAACCATCACCGGCAGATCCACCTTTTCAAAACGCAGTTGGCCCTCGCCGCGGGTCGAGATCATCAACTGGCTGACGGTGTGCGTCATGAGGCTGGTTGCCTGCTGCAAAGCCTCAAGGCCGATTCGAACTTGAGGGTCGGGATGCTCCGCCAGCGAGAACTGGAGCAGCTCGACCGTTCCCGAAACCACCGTGAGAAAGTTGTTAAGCGCGTGCGCGGCAAAACCGACAGAACTTGCGCTCGCGGCGGGCAATTTCTCCAACTGATGCAGGGCCTCATCCAACTCCGCACGGGCTCTGGAGACGGCTAAGGAAATCAGTTCCTTCGGTTCCGACATCGCTCTACCTCTTGGCATTTAGTAAGACAACGTTCTGAACGTTGGCGTTAAGCCGAACGCCCCGGCTCACCGGACCCGCGCTGTTGGCGGGGTCCGCGTGCAGCCGGTGGTTGGCAAATTAAAATTCATTGTAAGAATATTGTTTTAACTTAATCCCGTTATCAGAAACAATCCGAGGATATCTTTTCTCCTGATCTGGCTTCGCCTTTTTTCTGTCCTTGCGAATCTCAAAGATCCAATTATCACCGTAATCAAAACGATAATAAAGTTTTAATCTTTTAAGGGGGTAGATATCTTTTAAAAAAATGCTTTCGTAATCGCCACCGTCGTTGGGTGAACCAGAATGTCCTGAAAATACGACTTTTCGGTTTTGATCATTCCGGCCTGCATAAAAATCAAACAAATGATCATTGTCGAAGTCAACAATTTGTTGAACAAATAAATGTAGATCAAATAATGAGAGAATATCTGGTGCTTCGATAATGGCCTCCCAAAAATTCTTATCTTCAACAGGATCCCAGATATTGCAAATACTGAGGGAATACAATTCAAATTTTGCTTCAATGAATTCCATAATACTTTGGGCCAACGCCCGGCTCACCGGACCCGCGCTGTTTGCGGGGTCCGAGTGCAGTCGGTGGTTATAAGATTTAATGTCAACTATCGAAAATCTCGTTAGATATTTCGCCAACTGCAACTTTAGTGACTCCACCAGTCATTGTAATATCAAATTCTTGAGAAATACTGATGTCAATAATTCCTCCTGGCATATGGACATTTATATCTGAATCACACAACCCAAGCTTGTATGCCATAGCAGCAGAAGCGCTGCTGCTACTTCCTGACGCTAGTGTATATCCAGCGCCTCGTTCCCATATCTCGATCTGGATATTGTGCCTATCGATTATTTTCATGAATTGTACATTGATTCGATTTGGGAACATTGAATGGGTTTCTAATTTTGATCCAAGGGTTTTGACTTTTTCCAAAATCAAAGAATCATCAAGAACAATACAATGAGGATTGCCAACAGATACCGCGTTAATATAAAATTCTTTTGCATCCACGAGAATTCTTTCATTCAATACTTCTCTCGATGGGCCTGCCACAGGGATTTTATTGCTAATAAACTCAGCTTTTCCCATTTCAACTTTTACAATTCTTCCATCTTGGGAGACTTGGGATTGAACTTGTCCTCCAATGGTAAAAACTGAAAAAGGTTTGTCGCCAACTTTTTTGTTATCCCATAGAAATCGGGAAAATATCCGCAACCCGTTGCCGCTCTTTTCAGCTTCACCACCGTCTGGATTAAAAATACGAAGTCCAAAATCACATTCATCACTTGGCAATGGACCAAGCAATAGCCCATCAGAACCAACCCCATAATTTCTATGGCATACTCTCACTATTTGGTCTGAGTTTAATTCTCCGTTCGGAATGTCTTTTGGATCAATTACGATATAGTCATTACCCAAAGCGTGATATTTTGAATATTTCATTTTTCCTATTCTTTATAACGGAAAGCTCACTGGGAGCCGGCTTTTTCGGCGATCCAGTGCAGCTCCGGGTTATGTGGCTCTTTCATTGTCTTTTGAAAAGACCCTGTCAATCGTTACTCTTACCTCCTCAAGCCATTGCCTCCGCTCACCTTCCGTACTGGTGACAACAACACTGAACGTGCAGCGATGAAAAGTGGTGACACCACATAGGCCAAAGATGCAGTTTCGCCAGATGGTCTCAAGCGGATCTCCAAAGATGCGTTGTTCTCTTTCCGGCGTGGTGTTCGACGTATTGAAGACCAGAGCAGCCTTTGCTGGCAGTAGGCCATTCGGGATGCCTTCACCGGAGTCTCCGTCTAAGAACTCATAGGCTACCCCTGGGCGAATCACTCGGTCTATCCAGCCTTTCAATACCGCAGGAGGTTGCCCCCACCAGTTCGGGTGAATGATGACGATACCTCCTGCCCTTTGGATTTCTTCGCAATGATCTCTCACCGCCGCTGGCAAGACAGCGTCCTTAGGCATTTCTTTAGCGACAAGTAATGGATCAAAATTTTCCGCATACAAGTCATGAAAGGAGATACCGTGCCCATTCCTTTCAAGTTGCTCGATTACGGTTCGCGCGATTGCATGGTTGAAGCTCTTTGTTTCAGGATGGGCAAGAATGACCGATATTCTCATAGTTGTCTTTGCTTCTCCAGGTCTTCACATAACGGAACCCGGATGAGCGGAGCGTGGCGGCTTGTCTGCGGCTGGCGAAGCCATGCCAGCAGGCAAGTTGACACGGTCAGCTCTATTGGCTGATAGGCGGAGCGCGTAGCGCTTCGGCTGGCAGCCAATAGAGCATCGCTCATCCGGGTTCCGATAGGTCGGAGCGCGTAGCGGTCCGACCTATCGCATTGGTGAGGGGCGCCGCTAGGCGTCCCTCTCGACCTGAAGGTTAGAAGGCGCTCCAAGAATACGAAGCCATCTAAGGAGAAGAGCGCAACAAAAGAAGCCAAATGCAAACAGAAGCATCCATGCCTGAAACCTTTCGATCCAAAATTGTAGATGCGAAGAGTTTTCAATAAATGCAGCCCATCCAGAGATCCGTTCGGTACGAGCCAGCAGGTACTTCGTCGCTTCTCCGTATGTCATTGCTTCTACTTGATCCCATTCCACCGGTGGAATATGGCGGCCTCCCTCAGAAAGGAACATTGGCGCGACAAGCACAATCAATCCGGAAACTACGAGGCAAACGATTGCGGCCTTGGCGAGCGGATGCTTCATGGTTTGCGCCTTCTAACGCTCACGCCAACCGGCGCGCGCCGCTTTTGCGCGCGTCCGAGTTGGGCGTGCTGTTATGCGGCATTTGAGCCAACCAAAGCCATAATGGACAGAACGGACCCGCCAATGCGGTGACTCCCACCAAGAGCATCGCGAACACGGTCGCAACGTGATCCCAGCCAGAAACCTTGGTCAGCGAATAGCCAAGCAACGGCGCGGTAGCCGCGGCGAGCAAGGCAGAACCTATGGCGAAGCACCCAACGCTATACAAGAAGAACCGTAGGCTCGTGAGGCGCTGCCTGTGAATAAGAAACCTAGCAACAAAAGGAAACACGACCACGGCACTGGCGACCGCAATGAATGCGGCCAATGCGAAAAGACCGAAGCCTTGAGCCGCACCGGAATCGCCATTCGGGTCCCAATCTGGCGACATGACGGCCCAATAGGCGGCCGCAAAGAAAACAGCCGGAATGAGCGCGACGGACACAGCGGTAATAATCGTTGCTCGTACGTAACGCATGGTCAATTCAGAATGCCGCATAACGTGCTGGTCAGCCGCACCGGGCCGCTGACGTATAAATTCAAAAACGAGGCTTTCCCGGTGTCGGCTGGACTGGCTGTTGGCTTGTATTTTCTTTTATTTCAGTTTTTTATATAATATTTTGTGCTGCATGAGCTAAGAATGAAGACCGCGACATCCCCCTTTTTTTAGCTGTTACATCAATTTGATGAAGAACTTCTTCAGGTAGGGTGATGTTAACCCTTACGGTTTTTGACTTAACGTCAGGGACAGTTACAACCAAGAAAGCTATCGCGTTGGAGTAGTCAGGGTCGGCAACAATATCATCAAGTTTTGACGGATTCGGTACCTGCTCACCAAATTCATTCATGGTTTTGACATGGCCAGATAGCGCCTGGGTGGCCATATTTTTGACTTCGTCTATTGTTTTTCCCGCAGAGATACAGCCAGGAAAATCTGGAAATGAAACCCCAAAATCGCTTGAGGAATCTTTATGAACCACTGCTATATAACTGGACATATAGAGCCTCCTTATTTGAATTTAAACCCCGATTGTCGTTCAATGCTTTTCAATGTGCCTATTGGTATATCCTTTTTGGGATGGGGTACGGTAACGATTCCTGCCTTATTGGGATGATGGAAATGCCAATGATCTCCAGTCGTACGAATATGTACCCAACCTTCGTTTTTTAGCACTTGTATTATTTTCTTGCTATCCATATGTGGATTAATACACACTAACCAAAAACGATCAAGAAAAAAAGCAATTGAATGGAATCATTTCGGAGTTTTCCTGAGGCCAATCGAGGTGACGCAGTCAGCACCGCGATTCATGGCGACGCAGTCGCCATGAACGTTCAAGCTCACCGGCGGCAACGGAGCGTAGTGGAATTGCCGCCGGTGCAGCGTCTTGTTGGGCTTCTTATGGTTTGTAGTTGGTCATGCCAGGGCCGGTCTTATCCCACACATGAAAAAGCTCATCCGTCATAATCGTAGCCAGGTTGTTATCCGGAATTTCGATCACGTCTTTCTCCAGCGTCGTGACCCGAAACTTCCAGCCCGTTGGAAGTTTCGGGTAGTTGGCTGCCCCCTTGGCAAGATATTCTTCCCAGGTCTGTTGCGGATTGAGACCCAACTGAAATCCCTTCAGGATCCAGGTGTTGCCCTCGGCGTCGTCCAAGAGCGCCACCTTCGTGCCCTTGGTCCAGGCCCACTTGCTGTCCCGCGCGATTTGCATGGGCTCCCAAGTCGCACCATCGATTTTGCCATTCTCGGGCAGGTTGAGCTCCGCGACCCAGCCCATCGTCATGCCACCGAAATCCCTTTCCTTGCCCATCTTGAGTTCTACCCAATCCGGCATCCAGATCTTGGGGCCGTTCAGCATCACTTTGGCGACGCCGTGTTCTTTCGCCAGCTTCTCCAGGTCGAGGCCTTCGACGAGCGCCTGTGGAGAGGTGTCTTTGGACGCGGGAAGCTCGTTGCTTGAATACATGGTATTGTAGCAGGGGGCGACCAGCTTGCCCGTCTCCGGATCCTTCGTGCCGAAAAACAGTTCGATGAACCGCGTCTGGTGCATATTCTCAAAACGCATTGTTTTGGCACCGTCCCCATCGCCAAGAACCTGGGGTACCGCGGAGGATTTTTCCTGCGCGAAGGATACCTCCACAGTTGCCGCCATAAGGGCAGCCATCAACAAAACTACTTTCATTGTTTTCATTGCTCTTCTCCTTTTGTTTTCCGCCTCGCAGTGGTGGTTAATGTAATCATTTCCATACTCAGGGACTTCACTCCTCACTCCGCCGGCTGTGCCTTGGGAAAGCTCCACGAACCGTTGATGATCTCCGGCTTCGGCTGATACATCCGCACGATGTAGTTCCAGTCGGGTGTGATCGGCAGATTGTTGATGGCACCGGGGCTGCCGCCGAAATTGATCGTGATGCTTCCATTCGCGTCCTTTTTGGCGGTCACGTTGTTGTAGGAATAGACATTCTGATCGTTCTTCTCCATGTACCCATCCTTGTTGTAGACGGTAATCGACCAGAACCCGTCCACCGGTACGTCCTTCACGGTTACAGCGTAGGGTGTCTTGCCATCGTTCTTTTCCGGTACAATGTTGTCGTACATAGCGGCTTCTTCGGGGTTTCCGCCCCAGCCGAAGGCTGTGCCCAGCAGGTGACTGATCGGATCAAGCTTTGATTTTTCACCAAACATGCCCTTGGCATCGGTTCGGGTCGCCGCAAGAACCTTAATGGCATCTCGGACTTTCGCCAACGATGCATCATCCCACTCCGGAATCTCAAACACTCCTGGGGCCTCCTGCCGGACAGCGATCTTGTCCTGCAGTGCGTTGGCGGCTTTAATGTCTGCCGGGGCATTCGCATCGACGAATGTGCGGAACAGGACAATCATGTAGCGCGACCCGATTTGTTCCTTCATGAAGGTGAACTCGCCCGCGCCATGCTCAATGGGAAGCATCGAGTGGTCCTGGTTGATGACCATCATCGACTGAAAGCGCCCTTCGGATTCCGGCTTCACGATGGTGACCGGCGTGGTGAGATCGAACACTCCAACCGAATACAGTGTATCCAGATTCATGCGGACGACATCCTGCTTGTCGATGGGCGTGGGCTGACGAATGTGTAGGAATTTGCCGAATGCTCCCTGTTTTACGTAACGGCTGAGGGTCATGTCAGTCTCGGCGCGAACGAAATTGTCAACCGTCACCATTTCTGCGGCGAAACCAGAAATAGAGGCTAAAAGGATCATTCCCGCAGTTGCGAGCGTGAACAGGTTTCGTTTCATCGTTTGTGTCTCCTTTCTGTTTACCATGAAAGCCCAACGGAACCCGGATGAGCGGAGCGTGGCGGCTTGTCTGCGGCTGGCGAAGCCATGCCAGCAGGCAAGTTGACACGGTCAGCTCTATTGGCTGATAGGCGGAGCGCGTAGCGCTTCGGCTGGCAGCCAATAGAGCATCGCTCATCCGGGTTCCGATAGGTCGGAGCGCGTAGCGGTCCGACCTATCAGTGCAATAAGTGGACATTTGTCCGTCATATCATCCTCTATAGATGGACGTAATTTCCACTTATTCTTATATTTAGGTCTAAAAGTGGAAAAAGTGTCGAAATATTTTCCATCTATTACATTTTGCCTGGCAAGTTTCCACGTATTGCGATATTATAGGATAGGATATGGAAAGTCAAAAGAAAAATATGGCGAAATTCCGGCCAAATCCCAGCCTGAAGCTTATGGATCAGGTACGTGAGGTACTGCGCTATCATCACTATGCGTATCGCACCGAGCAGACCTATTGCCAATGGATACTCCGCTACATCTATCATTTTGGCGGCAAGACCCATCCGAATCTGCTTGGCGCCAAGGATATCGAAAGGTTTCTTTCCCATCTGGCAAGCGAGGGTAAGGTGTCCGTCTCTACCCAGCGGCAGGCTCTCAATGCCCTGGTTTTTCTTTATCGGGATGTCCTTGACAAACCGCTGACAGAAGAGATCGCCCCGATTCGCAGCAAACGCCTGCAGAGGCCACCAACCGTACTCATTCAGTCGGAGGTACAGCGTTTATTAGCAGCAATCACCGGCAAACACGCCCTCATGGCCAAACTACTCTACGGAGGTGGTCTGCGCCTCATGGAATGCATCCGCCTGCGTGTTCAGGATGTTGATTTCGGCCAGGGCCTCATCTTTATTCGCGGCGGCAAGGGCGGTAAGGATCGGACCACCATCCTGCCGAAAAACCTCCAGGACGAACTGCAGAAACAAGTTCAAGCTGTGAAGACCCTTCATTATAAGGACCTTGAAGAAGGTTTCGGCGAGGTCTATATCCCCGAGGCCCTGGCCCGGAAATATCCAAAAGCCGGACGGGAGACCGGCTGGCACTGGGTGTTTCCGTCGCGAGATCGTTCCATTGATCCACGTTCGGGCAAGGTGATGCGCCATCATGTGCTTGAATCCGGATTGCAGAAGGCAGTGAAGAGGGCGGCGGAACAGGCCGGGATCGATAAAAAAGTCGGTTGCCATACCCTGCGCCACAGCTTTGCCACCCATATGCTGGAAAACGGGGTGAATATCCGGGTGCTCCAGGAACTCCTCGGCCATGCCGACGTCAAGACCACCGAGATCTATACGCATGTGATGGCTCGGGATATCCGCAGGTTGGAAAGTCCGTTGGATCGTTTTTGACGAGCGGCACCAAATCCAGCTTGTTTCTTTGGTGCAGCAAGCCAAGAACATAAATTAAGAGGCCGGATATGTATAAAATGAAAAGACAGCCAACTCACCCGGGAAAAATTATAAAAGAAGATTACCTTATACCATTACCTATAAGTATCAAAGATATGGCTTCAAACTTAGGTGTCTCAAGAAAAACCCTTTCAAAAATACTGAATGAAAGGGGTGCGATCACTCCGGATATGGCCCTTAGGCTTTCGAGAGCTTTCGAGACTACACCCGATCTTTGGATGAATCTCCAAAAGAATTATGATCTGTGGCAGGCCGAACATTCATCAAGTTCATGGCAGACTGTCAAGCCACTGCCTCATCGTTTGCTGCATCCCCAATAATCGTTCAGCAATCACCGGCTTCTTTCGGATCCCTCGAACCGCGCCGGTCCGATGTACCGAAACGACATATTCGCTCAACAAATAGCGCCTTACCCGCCGATTCTCTTGTTGGTAGAAACGAAACGCAGAAAGGACGACAGATTACCGAGAAATCGCAGCCAGCTGTCCGGGGATTTCCAGAGCATCGCCACATAGCCCCAGATGACCCGGGGGCGCTGGAAATGGCTGCGGTAAAAATCGATGAAAAGCGCCTCCAGCCGGGCAGGATCAATGCCCCGCGGCACAAACTGGAAGCACATGCAGTCCATCTTCTCCCAGTCTTCGGTAAAAGTCCCCATGGTCTCGCCCGCCTCCTTAATCTGTTTATAGACCGGTGAGCCCGGGAAGGGGGTGAATTTGGAGAGGTTGAAATCATCGATGGGCAGGGAGAAGACATAGGCCTTGCTCTTATTAATGGAGGCCTCGGTTTCACCGGGCAGTCCCATCATCAACAACCCTTTGACGCGAATTCCCGCCTTTTTGATCAGCTCGATCTTTTCACGCATCAGCTGCAAATCGACATTTTGCCGATGGGCAGCGAGCAGCAGTTCATCGCCGGTCTCAATCCCCAGACTGATCATCCAGCACCCGGCCGCCTTCATCAGCTGCAGCAGTTCGAAATCGAGGTGCTCGGCCCTGGCCGCACAATTAAAGGTCATGCCCAGCGGTTTTTCCATGACCATCCGGCAGAAATCGACGACCCGCTGGCGGTTGAAGGTGAACTGGTCATCGTAGAAATTGAGGTGGCGGAGGTTGTAGGTCTCCTTCAGATAGAGGACATGGCGATACAGGTAGTCAGCCGAATTATAGCGAAAACTCCTGCCGAAGACCGAGCGATCGCAATAGCTGCAGGCGTAGGGACAACCGCGGCTGGAGATACAGCTGCCGTTCGGGGCCTTTGGGTAGTTGAAGATCGGCAGGGTGTAGGCCTCCGGATAGCCGGCAAGTTTCGTGTAGTCGGGAAAAGGCAGGCCGTCGAGATCGAGAAGTTTTTTGCGTCGCCCGGTGAAAACGGCCTTGCCATCGGTGCCGCGCAGCACCAGACCTTCCACCTCGGCCCGCCGTTCCGGAACCGTTGCCAGCAGCTCCCTGAGCGTTTCCTCGCCTTCGCCGACCACCGCATAGTCGATAACCGGGTAATTGTCGAGAACCTCCTCCTTGACGGCGGAAACATGCACCCCGCCGAAGACCGTTCGTATTCCCGGCCGGATGCTTTTCGCCAGGCGGGCCAATCGTTCGCCATCGAAAAAACTCGAGGTCGTGCAGGAAAAGCCGATAAAGGCAGGTTTTTCAACCCGAAGATAGGCGATGATCCTGTCGTCCGAGTCAGGATGGGCGTAGCAGTCGATGATATCGTTCCGGTAACCACCTGCGATGAGATAGGCGGAGATCGAAGCAAGGCCCAGCGGCGGCATGATGTTGGCCACCCGCGAGATATCGCTGCCGGCACGTTTCGCGCTGTAACCGAGGGGATGGACGAGAAGAATGGTTGTGCCGTTTTCTTGCATGGACTGTTGTTGGGGCAATGGGTTACCTATCTGTTGATGATTGCTTCCGCCAAAAACCCTGGCGCCACTTCTGGTGAAAATCACGCAGCCAATCCGGGGTATACAGCTGGACCGTCCCTTCCTCATCAGTCAACATCTGCACGGTATAACCCCTGGTTGCCACCTGGCCCCGGGGGTTGAAGATGGTGTAGGAAAAGTTCAGTCTGGCCGCCTCCGTCCAGTGCAGAGCGGCTTCTATGCGGATAGTATCGTCAATGCGCAACGGCAATTTATAATCGAGGTGCATCTGCACTACCGGCGCCATCATCTTGTTTTCTCTGATGCTATGATAATTCAAACCATAGGCGTCGCCAAAAGCCACACGCCCAGCTTCAAAATAGCTGGCATAGCGCCCATGCCAGACCATCCCGAGGATATCGGCATCCTCAAAATTGATCCGTCGCTCGGCCGACGCCACCAGAGGAGCCGGTTCACCTTCCTGGTGTTTGAAATAGTTCCGTGGAACAGCCATATCTTTCAAAGACCTCAACTATTACAGAGATACTTGCACATATCCTGTTATTGTTGCCTGCAAAGGACAATATGCGAAAACAAACACTCATCCGACAAACCCGAAGCGGTCAATAAACCCTCTCCCCGGAAAGTTTTGTCGCTTCGAGAAAAATCCGGATACCAATCCAGGGCTGGCGGTAGATAACCGCCTCGTTTCCCGAACCTTGCCCCGACCCTGTGCCAACCTTCCAGATCCGCAGGGGACCAGCCTGGCCGTACTTTTGCCAGCCACCGTCGGCTCTCTGTTCACGGCAGACCTGATACAGCCACGTCCCGGCACAAGGCAAGGTCGCCGGTTCCTGAAGATAGGTCCGGGCCAGCACCTCGGCAAGGAAGCCATCCAGTCCCGAATCCTGCAACGCGCCTTTAACATGGAGCAGGCGATGTCCGCCGTCCCCCGCCACCGTTGCCTCCAGGAGCTTGACTCCGGTGGCATCGAGAAGGGCATAATACAATCCCTGTCCCTCCGGCCGCAAGGCCAGCAGCCCGGAAAATCGCACCTCCCCCCATCTTTCGATGCGAATATTCAATAGCCGGCCGTTTACCTTGGCGTTTTCATCAGCACCCTCAACCGCAATGCGCAGGGGCAGACTGCAGCCGCAGAGCAACAGACAGAGAACAAAGCTCGCGAAACCAAGACGCATGTCTTACCCCCTCTTGCCGATTGCCAGCAGGGCCGGGATGACCAGCAGGGCTACCGGCCAGGCTACCCCAATGCCGACCAAGACGGTGATGCCCAGGGCATGAAGGGCGGGGTGTTCGGCAAAGGCCAGAACCCCAAAGCCGATCAGCGTGCTGACTGCGCAGAGACTCACCGCCAGGGCCGAGGTCGCGCCCCGTTCGCCCAGCTTCTCAGAGACCATAAAGATGCCATAATCGACACTCAGGCCGATGACCATAATGCCCATGATCAGGTGCATCATGGTCAATTGCGCGCCGGTCAGATAACAGAACAGCGACATGGCGGCAAGGGCCGACACCACCGGCGCCAAGGTCGCCACCACGGGCCGGAAACGGCGAAATTGCCAGGCCACCAGCAGAATAATGGCCACTCCCGCGGCAAGCGACAGAGTAAAGAGGTCATGGCGCAACAGTCTCTCGACCTCCGCCCGCCACTTTAAGGTCGCCAGGATCGTCACTCGCGGCTCTTCTTTGGCAAACTGCAGCAGGGTCTGCAAAATGGTGTTGTCAACAGAAACCGTCGTCATCGCCAGGAATTTGTCGTCACCTTTGTAACTGAGTGAGGAAGGAGTTTTCAACATTGAGGCAAAAAGCGGTTGCAGCGGCCCACCAAGAAACGTATCCGGCGAGAGTGGTTCCGGCTCTCGGTCGAGCCACGAGAAAAACGGTACAAAGGCCTGTTCGGCAAAACCAAGAGCAACTGCTTCGGCAATAAACCGCTTGTCAAAATCGGGACGTGTTGCCGACCAGAACCGGTTCCAGCCATCGCGATTTTCGGCTTGGGTGCCAGGCCCGGGCAGGAGCGGAGCAAACGATTGATACTTAACGTTTTTTATTTCCTGCAAAAAAGTTGCAACACGGGCATTTCGGTCAAGAACTTCGGCGAGCGTCTCTCCTTCGGCGACGATAAAAGCCTGTTCGCCCTTTTCTCCCCAAGTTGCGGTGAAATGGCGCTCGTCTTCCAACACCTGCAGATCCGGTGCATCGAGGGCACGCAGATCGCCATTATAGCGGAGCTGCGGCCAGGCAAGAATGCCGAGAAGGATCAAAACCAGCCAGCAACCGACAAAAATTCCGGGGTATTTCGAGGTGAACCGGGGTAATCGCAGTACACCCTGCTTATCGATGCCGCCAGGAGACTTTGCCTTGATAATCGTCGGAATGAGCAGCCAGGAAAAGACCAAGGCAACAGCCACACCGACAAAGGCCAGGAGACCCATCTGCCGGTGGGCGACGACCTGCGAAAAGAGCAGGATAATAAAACCGGCCATCGTGGTGAGGGCGGCAAAGACCAGCGGTCTGCCCAGTTCCTTTAAGAGTTCACCCTTGCTCCCCAGCCCGCGGGTCAGCGTCAGATAGAGGTGGATGGGAAAATCTATGGCAATTCCCAGCAGTACTATGCCAAAACCGAGAGCCATACTACTGAGATCGCCGTACGCCAGGCGAGTGATCGCGATGGCCGGTGGCGCAGCAAGATACGGTACACTGAATACCAGGATGGCCCGAATGTCCCGTAATGTGAAGGCCAGAAGGAGGAAGAGAATAATTGTCGCCGCCGGCAGCAGCACCTGCAGATCGTGCTGAATGGACTGGCTGTTGGCCAGGGTGTGCGGCAGACTGCCGATGACCCGCGCTTTAACCCCTGCTGCCAGCGCATCTGGATAGGCATCATCGAGAAGCTTCTGTATTATCAGGGCCGTTTGCGAATTGGTCAGAGAATCGCGACTTTCGGCGACCAACAGGCAGCTCCGACCGTCCCGGCTCATGAAAAAACCCTCCTCGATACGCATGGTGTGCTCGGAACGCAGGTGGTTGAGTTTCTCAAGAACCAGTGGCACCAGGCCGAGAGGATCGAGCTGCACCTGCTTTTTCAGGGCAATACCGGTGGGACTGTTGAGCAGGGCAAAGGATTTTGCCAGCCCCTCGCGTATCCCCTCCGGCGTGGTTTTCGCAGCGAAACGGTGCAGATCCTCTTGGTTGAGGAGCAGGGGCAGTGACGCCTGTAGTCGGGCAAAGAGGGCAAACTCGTAGCCCTGCGGCAAACGCGCCAGAACATAGGAAAAGTGGCCGCTGTCAGCCATTTTTTCACCGAGTTTTGCAGCGCTTTGCTGCAGGGCTTTTTTAACGGTTTGCTCGTCGGTAATTTGCCCGGACACCGACAGGGTGATAAACAGCCGATCAACCAGTCCCATTCTCTGGAGCTGCCTGATATCGCCACGTACCGCATCGCCCGGCAAAAGGTCTACGGCATCGTTTTTCACCCGCAACTGCAGACAGGAGAGCAGACCGATGATGACAATGGCGAAGACGAAGCTCCAGCGCCAATAAATACTGGCCTTACTCATCGGCCGCACAGTTGCTGAAAAGGGTCTCCGAAATGCTGCCGTTCAACACATAGGATTGGAAGGAAATAAGGGTCGAGTCGCCGCCCGGTTCGGCAATGAGCACCTTTTCCGGCTGTTTGCTGGCTGCATTGAAGGTGATGGTCACAGCGCCGATATACTCCGCTGTCGCCTGTTCTTTCGGGGTGATTACCAGAGAAGAATCATGGCTGGTCATGTTGTATTTGTCGCTGAGTTTCGAATAATCGCCACCCAGCCAGAGCCACAGCTGCTCGGCGACAGTGCGCATTATCGGATCGGAACCGAGATCGAAATGTGCAGGCGGGGCCTTGTCGGTACAGCGCATGCCCACTTTGCCGCTAAAGATCAAGGCCGAAGGGACGGGCGAGGTGAATTCCCACCGCAGGCGGTCCGGGCGGATCACCGTCAATTTGCCATGAAAGATTACCGGATCGGCAAAGAGTGCCAGTCGTCTTTCCTGGACAAATTCACTGGAAAAAGACTGTACCTGGGCGGATGCCGCCTGGATTTCCTGAAAAAACCGATCCATCTCAGGGGCTGCAAAAGAATCGGCGGGCGAAAAACAAAGCGCAGCCAACAGGACGAATCGCAGCAGCAAGGCTCTGCGCCGACCAAAACCTGGGAGGTGAAAGTTACCGTAGCGTATCCGCATAAAGCTCCATGGCAGTAATAAACTCTGGTATTCGTCAAGCAGAGGCCCGGGAGGAATTTTCTTTTATATAAAGGGCGAGACTGGCCAGGGAAGCAAAAACCTTTTCACCAACCTCCTGGTTGTTGATGACAATACCGTAATCTTTTTCAACCATGACGACCATTTCCAGAACGTCAATGGAGTCGATACCCAGGTCACCGCCTACCAGTTGGGCATTTTCATCAAATTTTTCTGGAGTTACGTCCTGCAGATTGAGGATCTCTATAAGCTTGACCTTCAGTTCTTCGATAAGCTGTTGCATAATGTTTGATTACTTGGCGTATTAACTAAATTATTTTCAGGTAGCATGGGAAGAGAAGCACGACGCCATCTTATAGAACGAACCGGTATTTGTCATCTAATTTGGTGGCGATTTCAGAAATAATGGGGTATCAGTGTCGAGAATTTACCATATTTGCCATGGATACCATACCTCTCTCGAAAATATCTCTCGAAGACCTCCTGCCGCATCGTGGCGACATGCTGCTGGTCAGCGAGGTCCTTGAGGTTGACCGGCAGCATGCCCTGACGGTCTGCCGTGTCGATGCATCCTGGCCGATGGCCGATGCGAACGGGGTGTTTTCCTTGATTTTAGTGGAACTCGCCGCACAGACCGCCGGGGTGTGCAACGGCTGGGACAGGATACAAACCAAAGGACTCGATTCAGAAAAGCTGGGCTGGCTGGTGGGCATTAAAAAGGCCGATTTTTATATCGATTACCTGCCCGTTGGCGGCAAAGTCCTGTGTCTGGCGGAAAACGTCCATAATTTTGCCAATCTCCGCGAGGTCTCCTGCCATCAGCATCTGGACGACAGGCTTATCGGCAGCATGACCCTTCAGCTCTTCCAGGCGTAAGTTACGAAAATGACTGAAAACGAAAAAATGGTTGCCATTGTCACCGGCGGCAGCAAGGGAATCGGCAGGGCGATCTGCCTGGAACTGGCGGAGCAGGGTTATTACACGGTAATCAACTATATGCGCGACAAAGAAGGCGCGGAACAGACTCTGGCAAGGGCACAGAATCTTGGCGGCCAGGGGGAAATCTATCAGTTCGATGTCCGGGACGGCGAGGCGACGGAGCGGGCGGTTGAAGACATTGCCGAACGACTCGGCCGCATCGATGTGCTGATCAACAATGCCGGGATCATCGCCGACGGCCTGTTTATGATGATGCCGCCAAAGAATTGGCAATCGGTAATCGACACCACCTTGACCGGCTTTTACAACATGACCCGGCCGGTCATTGAAAAAATGGTGCGAAGACGCCGCGGGGCCATTGTCTCCATCTCCTCCGCCAGCTCGCTTATGGCCAACCGCGGCCAGGCCAACTATGCGGCGGCCAAAGCCGGTTTGAATGCCGCCAGCCGCTCGGTGGCCGCCGAGGTCGCTCGCCTCGGCATCCGCATGAATGTCGTCGCCCCCGGTTTGATCGACACCGACATGATCGAAAAAGCCCCGAAAGATCACATCAAGACCCTGATTCCCATGGCCCGCATCGGCAAGCCGGAGGAGGTTGCCAAGGTCGTCGGTTTTCTCTGCTCGGATGATGCCTCCTATGTCACCGGCCAGATACTTTCCGTCAATGGCGGGATGTTTTAGTAACCCTTTCACATTTATCATGAAATTTAAACTGATCTATCCAAAATGGGCGAAACTCGACAGGCAAACCGAGTTTCATCTGCCGCCGCATGGCCCGGTCGTTTTTGCCGCCACCCTGCCCGATTATGTCGAGGTCGATTTTGTCGATGAGAATCTAGAGACCATCGATTTCGACGAACCGGTAGACCTGGTCGGCATCTCGATGATGCTGACCATCCAGGTTAAACGGGGCTGGGAGATCGCCGACACCTACCGCAAAAAGGGCATCAAGGTCATCTTTGGCGGCATTGCCACCATGCTCCATGCCGACGAAACCATGGCCCACGCCGACGCGGTGTTCCTCGGCGAGGCAGAAGGGCGGATGGAGCAGGTGCTCGACGATTTCCGGCACAACCGGCAGAAGCCCTGTTATAACTATATAGAACAGCGGCCGGATATAGCCCTGGTAGGTCCGGCGCGTCGGGACATCCTCAACCGCAAGCTCTACAACCATAAAGGCGTGCAGATGGTTGATCTGGTGCATGCCTCACGCGGCTGCCGCTTTCATTGCTATCCCTGCGCCGTCTCCTATCTGGGGGGCAGGGTCTTTCGCCCACGGCCCATCGATAAGGCGGTGGCGGAGATGGCCGGTATTGATAACAACCGACTGTTCATCGTCGATAACTCCCTGGCCCAGGACAGCAAATGGGAAATGGAGTTGTTTCGGGAGATGATCCCCTTGAAAAAGAACTGGTGCTCGCACCCCATCGAAGACAAGCCGGAGGTCCTCGACCTGGCAGCGCAAGCGGGAGCCTGGTATGTCTATCAGGCGGTGTTCGATACCTCCGATTATATCAAGGAGAGGATCAAACGATATCATGACCATGGCATTCTGGTGGAAGGTACCATTCTGCTGGGGCTCGACAGCCATACCGAAGATTTTATCAAGCGCTTCATCGATTTCCTGCTGGAGATTGAGCTTGATCTGGCCGAATTCACCGTGCTCACCCCCTTTCCGCACACCGCCGCCCACAATGAACTGAGCGGCCAAAATCGCATCCTCTCCCACGACTGGAACGACTATTCCGCCGATCAGGTGGTCTTTCAACCCAAACATATGAGCCGCGAAAAACTCCAGGGTCTCCTCGATTATGCCTGGAACACCTTTTATCAGGATGAGCCGCAATCGATAAAAATGGCCAAGCTGTTCAAGCAGGTTGTCAAGAAAGAGATGGCCGACAACACTTTCCGGCCACGCGACAGAAGCCTTGCCGGCCAATCGTTCGGCCGGCCGGTAACGAGAGAAGATGAAGGACTATTCAATAACCGATAACATCGAAGCGGCCACCCGCGATCTGCTGCGTGGGCCGAAATTCCCGGACAAAGAGTTCGTTCGCGGCGGGGCCACCTTTGGTGAAGTATACACCATGGCCGCCGATCTGCGCCGTGGTGGCGAAGAGCTTGGTCGGTCGCGAACCGCCGTCTGTCTTGCCGCCGAAGACAGGGCGGTTATCGCCGCGGCCCTGCTCGCTGCTCTCGCCGGCGGCCCGCCCCTGCTGCTGCCCTACGCCTTTTCCGCCCATGCGCTTACCGAGTTGCGGCAAATGACCGGCTTTACCACCGCCATCGCCGAAAGCGGCCAGGACTTTCCCGAAGGGGTCGAGATCCGTCGGCCAAAAGCAACAGAGCAAGGCGGCATCCCGATCTCGGCTCAGGCCTCGCCGCGTTCCGAACTGCTGCGCATCTTCACCGGCGGTTCGACCGGCATGCCGCAGATCTGGTCAAAGACCGGAATCAATCTGTTCGGCGAAGGTTTATTCCTGGCAAATCGCTTTGCGGTCACGGAAAACGACTGCATTTTGGCGACGGTCCCGCCCTACCACATCTACGGCCTGCTTTTTTCGGTGATCCTGCCGCTGGTCTCCTCGGCGACCGTTATCGGCCTGACCCCGTCCTTCCCCAATGAAATTGTCGAAATTGCCGACAAACAGCAGGCGACCATTCTCGTCAGCATTCCGTTACACTACCGGGGGTTGCGGGAGAAAACAATGGCGCTGCGACTGGCCTTTTCCTCGGCGGGCATGCTCGATCAGGAAGACAACCTGCTGTTTTCCAGGCAAAATGGTGGTGGCATCGTCGAGGTCTATGGCTCGACGGAGACCGGCGGTATCGCCGCCCGCAACCGCGCCCTCGGCGAGGAGTTTTTCACTCCTTTCAAGACCATAGAGTGGCAGATTATCGATTCTCGCCTGGCCGTGCGCACGCCTTTTATTTCCCCGGAGCTGCCGGTCGATTCCGATGGCTTTTTTACCACCGGCGACCGGGTGGAGGCAAGAGGCGTCGACCAATTCGCCCTCCAGGGTCGGGTCGATAGTGTCACCAAGGTGGCCGGCAAGCGGGTCGATCTTGAAGAAATCATTGCTCTTATTAAAAAGGAACCGGGGGTTACCGATTGCGTGGTTATGGCACTGCCTGATTCGGGAGGCCGCGAACAGCGCATTGGTGCTTTAGTTCAGGGAGATGCCGTCAACCCGCAGGCGATTAAGAAAAACCTGGCAGGCCGCCTGGAACCGCATGCCCTGCCGAAACGGTTGGTCGCGGTGGAACGCATCCCGCTCAGCGGGAACGGTAAATACGACTGGACCACCATAGTCCAGCTTCTCGAAAAATGAGCGGTCTCGGCAATGGCTTTGCCGCCGGCTATGGCTGTCTTGCCGCATGGGCCGATCTTCTCGATCGGATCAATGTCTTTCCGGTAGCCGACGGCGATACCGGGACCAATCTCCGTATCAGTCTTGCGCCCCTTCGCAACCCGGACGAGAATATCGACACCACCTGCAATCTCCTGGCCCGCTGCGCCACCGGCAATTCCGGCAATATTGCCGCTGCCTTCTTCCGGGAGTTCTGCCGGGCGAAAAATTTCACCGAGCTGGCCGAAAAGGCCGCGCTCGGCAGGGAAAGGGCATGGCAGGCTATTGCCGATCCCCGTGCCGGCACCATGCTTTCGGTCTTTGACAGCCTGGCGGCAGCGCTGCAATCCATGGCAGATGAACAAGGTCTTTACCACCCTCTCCGCCATGCCCTGCAACGGTCGGTCCTTGACACCACCCAGCTCCTCCCCGACCTCCGGGAAGCAGGAGTAGTCGATTCCGGGGCCCTGGCCATGTATGTTTTTTTTGACGGATGCTTTCGACACCTGGCAGGTGTCAAAGAGCAAGCCGACTCCCTTTTCGATACCTTTGCCGGCAGACTGGCCATCAGCACCTCCTTCCGCCAGGAAGTTCTCCGACAGCTATTGCGTCGACGCAGTTATCCAACTGGGAAATGAACCGGGACATGGTGGCAACCTTGGCCAACAACAGGCAACTCTCAAAGAGAACTTGGCCAAACTCGGCGAAAGTCTGGTGGTGGTTGAGGATGAAACCTTCCTGAAGATTCATATCCATACCCCGGACCCCCGGCAGCTGCGCGGCCAACTCGGCTCCCTGGGCGATATCGTCCAGTGGAGTGATGCGGCGATAGCCCAGACCAGCTTTGCCACCCCGCCGGATGCGGGAAAGAAACCGGTCCTGCACATCGTCACCGATGCCGCCGGCTCCCTGACCAGGGCAATGGCCGAGCAACTCGACATCACCCTGCTCGACAGCTATATCATCATCGGTGACGATTCCCGGCCTGAAAGTCTGTACACCTCGGACCAGATCTATCCGCTCATGCGCCAGGGCAGGAAAATAACCACCGCCCAGACCTCGACCTTTGAACGGCATCAGCACTATCGAAGTATTTGTCAGCAATTCGGGCCGTCGCTCTATCTCTCGGTCGGCGCCGCCTTTACCGGCAACTACCATGCCGCCATGGCCTGGAAAGCGGATGACGATCTCGGCAGGCTGCTTACGGTAATTGACACCGGCGCTGCCTCCGGGCGCCTGGCGCTCATTGCCATCCTCACTGCCAGGCATGCAAGGAACTGCGACCGCCCGGAGGAGATCCTGGCCGTGGCGCAAAACCTGGTGACAGAATGCCGCGAATATGTCTTTATCCATGAATTGAAATATCTGGTTGCCGGTGGCCGGGTGTCGAAGGCGGGCGGTTTTTTCGGTGACCTGCTGCATATGAAGCCGGTTATCAGCCCGACCCTCACCGGAGTTAAAAAGGTCGGGGTTGTCCGCAGCAGCAAGGGACAAGTGGCCTTTGCCCTGGCCCGGCTGGCCGAGCATTGCCAGCGAGGGACTGTTCCCCTGATCTTGCTGCAATATTCCGACAACGAGCGCTGGGTGGCGGGGACGGTTCAACAGCAGGTCAGCGCCCTCCTGCCGCAAGCGGAAATACTCCTCACCCCGCTGTCTCTGACTTCCGGGGTGCACATGGGGCCGGGCACCTGGTCGATGGCTTTCGCCACGCCCCCCGCCCTGTCCAGCGACGGCCAGGCCAGATGATGAATGCAGCCCACACCCCTCACCACCAAGCACATTCGATGTCCATGCAACCGGCTATCATTATCCCGGTGTACAACCACGCTTCGGCCATCGGCGAGGTTGTCAAGCGGGCACAAAACCTTGGCCTGCCGGTGTATGTCGTCGATGACGGTTCGACCGATTCGACCGGCGCAATCGTCGATAAGATTGGCGGTATCACCGTCCTCCACCACAGGGTTAATCTCGGCAAAGGTGCAGCCATCCTGAGCGGATTTGCCGCAGCGCTCGCCAGCCACTGCAACTGGGCAATCACCATGGACGGCGATGGCCAGCATGATCCGGCGGATGCTGTTGCCTTACTGCAGGCGGTCAAAAACCCTGAAAGATGTTTGGTCGTCGGCAGGCGCCAGGGCATGGACGACAATAAAAACGTGCCGTGGTCCAGCCTGTTTGGCCGGAAATTCTCCAATTTCTGGGTCTGGGCGGCCGGTGGTCCCCGCATCGAAGACTCGCAATCCGGGTTCAGGCTCTATCCCCTGCCGGAGGCCATTGAGCTTGACACCAAGGCGAGACGCTACCAGTTCGAGGTGGAGATTCTGGTAAAGGCGTATCGGCGTGGCATAGCTATAAGGGAAGCGCCGATCCGGGTCATTTATCCCGAGAAGGGCGAGCGTATCAGCCACTTTCGGCCGTGGCGTGATTTTCTCCGTAATTCGACGACATTCAGCAGACTCATCTGCACCCGAATCATATCCCTCTTTCGTTCATGAACGGCGGCTTCTGGTATAAACTCCTGGTCCGGGTCGCCGGCCTGTTGGGGCCGTGGGTATTCGCTCTTGCCTCGCGGATCATTGCCACCGGTTTTTTTCTGTTTTCCCGGCGGGTTGCCGAGAGCCGCCGATTCTATGCCATTCTCTACCCGCACCGGGGAACACTCTATCACCGGTGGTGCACCTTCAAGCAGTACCAGAACTTCACTACCATCCATCTCGATCGCTTTCTTCTAGGGCAGGCACAATCGGCCACCTTCACCACGGAGGGTTGGGACCAGCTGGAGTCGGTCATCGGCCGGCAAGGCGGCATCCTGCTTATGTCGCACCTCGGTAACTGGGAGATGGCGGCGACGCTCTTAAAAAAGCAGAAGGAGGATCTGCGGCTGCTGCTCTACATGGGGGTGAAGGAAAAGGAAGGAGTGGAACGGATGCAAAAAGACGATTTGCGCCGCTCCGGGGTCACCATCATCGGCGTCGATCAGGCTGAAAATTCACCTTTTTCGGCGGTCGAAGCCCTGGGCATTCTCCGCGCCGGCGGCCTGGTATCGATTGCCGGGGATATCGTCTGGCGTGCCGATCAACGCCAGGTGCAAGTTACCTTTCTCGGCCATAATGCTTACCTCCCTGAGGCCCCTTTTATCTTTGCCATGTTGTCCGGTGCGCCGCTCCTGGTCTTTTTTGCCTTTCGCACCGGTCGGAACAGCTACAGTGTGCATCTGTCCGAGCCTATTGTCATAGAATCAAAATCCCGGAAGGACAGACCCCGGGCCATCGCTCAGGCCGCCCAGCAGTATGCCGATCTCCTGGAAAAGGCGCTTCGCCGGCATCCTTTTGCCTGGTACCATTTTGACCGCTTTATCCATTGATACATAACAGTTTTTTTATAAACGAGTCCAATGGGGATGAACCAATGGGGAAAAAACGCATCTACCTCGTCAATCCGCAGTGTCCGGAAAATTTCTGGGCCATGCAGGGGGCTATCGATATAGCGGGCAAGCATAAGACGCTTATGCCCAACGCCGCCCTCCTCACCTTGATCGCCCTGTCGCCGCCCGAGCTTGACATCGAATATATCTACTGTGACGAGAACATCGAGCAGATCGACTGGGATCTCGAATGCGATCTGGTGGGTGTTACCGGCTACACCCTGCAATTCGAGCGCATGCAGGAGATCTGCCGACGCTTCAAGGCCCGGGGTGTTGCCGTTGCGGCCGGAGGAATCTACGCGACGATTGACCCAACGGCCGTCGAAACGATTGCCAATCATCTGTTCATTGGCGAGGCCGAATATACCTGGCCGAAATTTCTCCGCGAGTGGCTTGCCGGCAAGGCACAGGCGGTTTATCAGCAGCCGGACTTTATCGACATGGCCGACAGCCCGGCACCCGACCTCTCCTACATCAAGGCCCGGAACTACCTTTATTTTTCCGTTCAAACCAGCCGGGGCTGTCCGAACAATTGCGATTTCTGCGACGTGGTGCGGGTCATCGGCCGGAAATACCGCAGTAAACCGATTCCACAGATCATGCGTGAGGTAAAGAATGCCAAGGCGGCAGGTGCCGAGACGGTGTTTTTTTCCGACGACAATTTCTATGTGAACAAGAAATTCACCACCGAACTGCTCACCGAGATCATTGCCTGGAACCGGAAGCTGGACATCCCCCTGTCGTTCAGCACCCAGGCAACGGTTAAGATCGGCGCCGACGAAGAGATCCTGAAACTGCTCGCCGACGCCCGCTTCAGCGTCATCTTCTTAGGCCTTGAGACCACCAAAAAGGAATGCCTGGAGGAGGTGAACAAGGGCCAGATGTTTCAATACGACCCCTACGAGGTCATCCCCCGCATCTCGAGTTACGGAATTGTCCCTTTTATCGGTATGATCGTTGGTTTCGATCATGATACGCCGGAGGTTTTTGCCGATGTTGAAAAATATCTGCAGGACACGGCAAGCCCCATAGCCTCGATCAGCGTCCTCAACGCCCCAAAGAACACCCCGCTGTATGAGCGGATTGCCAAGGAGGGGCGACTGGTTGAGGATTTCCGGGGATTCTGGCACCTCACCACCAACATCATCCCGAAAAATATGACGCTTGAAGAGCTCTATACCGGTCATAGAGACCTTTTTAAGCGTATTTACCAACCTGAGAATTTCCAGCGGCGGATCATCGGCTGGCTGGCGGGAGTCAACTACTGCACCGACCTGTACTCGACCCGCCGCAAGACCTTGCACCGCATCCCGCTCATCCTGAGGATCTTCTACCATTTCAACTTTACCGCCCCGGCCGGGGTGAGGCGGATGTTCTGGAATGTGCTGCGAGAGGCCTGGCGTATCAACCCCCGCCTCATCTCAAAGGCGATATCGATACTGGTGCAGTACTGGCATTATTACGACTTTGCCAATAAGGAGTCGATCTAGCACGGCGTCCCTGGCAGCTCAGTATTTCCTTTTGCAATTGCCAAAAACTGTGTAGTATCGAAGCCGATTTTCCAGAGGCGCAGCCTCAACGACCACCAGATAAGTGACTCTTTTGAAATAAAAATTCCTTTCCTTTTCGCTTCCATTATGACCAGAGACGAAATCCAAAATACAATACTGACCATCCTCACCGAAGACTTTGAATTCGAAAAACCGGGTCCGGATGACAACCTCCGTGACGACCACGGTTTCGACAGTATCGACGCCATTGAACTTCTCGGGAAGATTGAAATGACCATCCTCAATTTTTCCCTGACTCGCGAAGAAAAGGAAAAAGCCATGAGTATCAGGACCATCAACGATATAGTTGCCTATATTGAAGATATAAAACAGTCTCGAATCAAATAAGTTGCCGCCGACCATGAAAAGACGCGTTGTCATCACTGCCTGTTCAGCCATCACCCCCATCGGTTACGACAAAGAGACGATCATTGATAATCTCAAAAAGGGGCGCTCCGGAGTAAAACCCCTGCGCGATGACGGTCTTCTGACCCGCCACATTCACTCGAAGGTCTTCGGGGCCGTTGACTATCCGATAGCTTACGGATTTAAAAGACATTTTACCAAAACCATGGGGCCTGTTGCCTACTATGCCTGTCAGGTGGCCAAAGATGTGCTGGAGCGATCGGGACTCAGTCAGGAGTTTATCACCTCCGGCCGCCTCGGTGTCGCCTTCGGCTCGACCCATGGCAGTCCGACCGTCCAGCGGGAGATATACAAAACCTTTTTTCACGACATCGACAGCAAATTTTCGTCCATCGGGGCGGTTGACTACCTCCGCTCCATGGTCCATACCACAGCGGTCAACATAACCCGAATGTTCGGCATAACCGGACGGGTTATCGCCTCCTCCACCGCCTGCACCACCAGCAGCCAGTCCATCGGCTATGGCTATGAAATGGTCAAGTACGGCATGCAGGATGCGATGATCTGCGGCGGGGCGGACGAATACGACACCACCACCGTGGCGGTTTTCGACAATCTCCTCGCCTGTTCGGTGAATTACAACACCACCCCGCACTGCACCCCCCGGCCCTTCGACACCAATCGCGACGGCCTGGTGGTCGGCGAAGGGGGTGGAGCGGTCCTTCTTGAAGAATACGAGTCGGCGAAAAAACGCGGTGCCGTCATCCTTGGCGAGATCATCGGTTTTGCCTGCAACAACAACGGTGGCGACCTTATCCTGCCCAACCTCGACGGCATTACCGCAACCCTGCGTCTGGCCCTTAAAGATGCGGAGATCGGCCCCGGCGATGTCGATTTTATCAGCGCCCACGCCACGGCCACGAAAATGGGCGATGTCATTGAGGCCCAGGCGATTGCCGCGGTGTATGGCGATAAGCCGTTCGTTACCGGTCTGAAAAGCTATATGGGCCATACCATGGGCACCTGCGGGGTGATCGAGCTCATTCTCACGACCTATATGATGGAACAGGGCTTTATCGCCCCGACTCTCAACCTGGAAAAGGTCGATGAACGCTGCAGCATGCTGCGCCATACCCGGGAACTGACCGACCGGCAGACGAAAATCGCCGCTATTCAAAATTTTGCCTTTGGTGGGGTGAACACCTGTCTTCTGGTGAAAAACGGCAGCGAGGTCGAGTAGTTTTCTTATGCATTTCATTGCGAAACGCCCATCCTTTCAGCGCGTAACGGATCGGCTCCTGGATACTGTGGTGACTTTTGTCTGCTGGACTTGGTTTATCTTTGGTTTTCTGTTTTTCTTTTCCTGGGCCTATCTTGCCTGTGCCCTCTTCACAAAAAATCCTGAGAGCGCTTTTCAAAGGCTCAATCATCATTTTTTCAGAATATTCTTTCGTGTTGTCCGAGCCGTTGCGCCCCGACAAACGCTGACAATCGACGACCGCATTGCCTCCATACGCTCCTCAGTGGTCGTCTGCAACCACCTCTCGTACCTCGATCCTTTGTTATTGATTGCCCTTTTCCCGCGGCAAAGAACGATCGTCAAACCTCGTTTTTTCGACACGCCAATCTTTGGCTGGATGATTAAAAAGTCAGGATATCTTCCAGCCGCAAGCGAAGGACGTTATGCCCGTTTGATGATCGAACAGATGGAAACAATGGCGCCGTATCTCAAAACTGGAGGCAATCTCTTCATCTTTCCGGAAGGAACGAGGAGCAGGGATGGAAAAATCGGCAACTTGAATCAGGGTGCGTTGAAGATTGCCCGAATGTGTAAAGCACCGCTGTATGTCCTGCAACTCCGCAATACCGACAAACTCTTTACCCCAGGCAAGTTCCTCTTTAATTCAAGGATTGATAACCACATCAGCATCAAGATTATCGACCATATCGCACCTGACTATCAAAACAATCCCCCTTCCACGACCCAACTCGAGCAGATGGTTCGACAGGCCTTCAGCGCCAGTCAAAGCTGAACAGAGAGCAAGCAAATCGAACACCATGCCTTTGCCTCTGCGAGGATTGATCCATTGCCCGACGGTAAAACCGATTCGTTTCCCTTTAGGAAATTATTCTTGTAATATATCAGGAAGATGTTAAAATCGTTGCACTTGCGAGGAAAAAATAGTTTTTCATGCCATCATAGCAACACATGCCTAACACAGGTGTTGATACGAAAAGGTACTTTCTGTATCTGCTTACCTGTTGTATATTTCCAACCCAAATGGTATACGTTTGCTCCTTCGTGAGGTTGTCAAAACAGCGGCAAGGAGAAGAGATGCTGCCAATCTGATTTTTTATTTGATTTAGCATGGTACTCTCGTGTATTCACTTGTTGATTGAATGAAAGAGATGGAAGCAATCAAGATAACCGCCTCCGTGACAACTGCAGGCAATTCTCCCTGGTTTTCCGGCCACTTCCCCAACAACCCGATATTGCCTGGAATTGCCCAGTTAAAAATGGTCGTCGATCTTATTGCCAGACAAAGTGAAGACAACCTGCGCATAACGGGTTTGAGTCGTGTGAAATTCAGGAAAATTGTTAAACCCGGGGAACAGCTCGATATAGAAGTCACATGCAACGATACGGAAAATCATTATACGTTCAAGATCACCAGCGGGGACGAAGACGTCTGTTCCGGCAAAATGTTTTTCACCCAAACCGAAAAATTGCAAATTCATGAGTCACGATATTAACCAAACCATCACTCGAATCTCAGAAATCATCATCAACGAACTCAAGCTTGAAGATGTTACTCCCGAAACCTTTAACGCCGACCTTGACTTGATCGATGAGGTGGGAGTCGACTCCATGGATCTGGCGACCGTTGCCCTGGTTCTGAGAGATGAGTACGGGATCAGGATCGACGAGGATGATTATCCCAAACTGACCTCTGTGCGCATCATCGCCCAGTATATTATCAACAAACTTGACAATAAAGAATAGATGTCAGCAGGGCAGCAAACATACAAATTCTCTGAGATAATTGCCAATCCTCTTATCAGAGAACGTTGGGAAAAGGTTCGCCGGTATTTTTTTCTGCGCGAATCAACCTATGACATGAGCAACCGCTGTAATATTCGTTGTGAAGGCTGCTATTATTTCACCGGCGAGAAACAGTTTGCCGCTGAAAACACCGACGAAAATGCCTGGCGACAGCTTCTTCAATCGGAGAAGGAACGCGGCATCACCTTCGCCGTTCTGGCCGGTGCAGAACCCTCTCTGGTGCCGCATCTGTGCGCCATTTGCTATCAAGTAATCCCGCTTGGCGCCATCGCCACCAACGGCCTTAAAACCATTCCGCGGGAAATCGATTACCGGATTCACATCTCAGCCTGGGGCAATGACCGCACCAGTCACGCCATCCGCGGGGCGAAGAACATGCTTGTCCGGCAAATTGCCAACTACAAAGAAGACCCGAGGGCGGTCTTCGTCTATACCTTCACCCCGGGCAACATCGAAGAAGCGCGGGAGGTAACGGAACTCCTCGCAAATAACGGCCTGCACATTACCTTTAATATGTTTTCGGCACCGGTCGGCTATCAGGGCCCCCTTCGCCACACCCCGGAAACCTTAAAGAAAACCCGTGATATCATGGGCCAGTTGCTGGTGGAATATCCGCAAACAGTGCTCTTCTCAACGTACAATATCGTTGCTCATACCGAACAACTTGGTTTGCATGATCTTTTTTCCTGTTCCTATCCACGGATGAACCCGTCCACGGACATCGGGCTCGGCCGCTCATTCAGGCAATATCGCACGGATCTGCAGTGGGACCGTGATGCCGCCTGTTGTGTGCCGGATACCGATTGCCAGGACTGTCGGCATTATGCCGCCGGCAGTGCCGTTGTCACCGCTAGAATGTACCGACATGCCACAGATCCTGTGACATTTTCCGCCTGGCTTGACTATGTCGATACCTATCTTGCCGTCTGGGTCAGAGGATATGATAAAGGGCTGAACCTCTGCAACACCTTTATCAGTCCGCCTCCAACCAATTAGCAAAATTATGAAAACCGTCAGTTCTCTCCTCGATCCCCAATGGTACGAGCGATATAAAAATATTTCAAAGCTCAACATTCGCAGTTCCATCTACGATGTAACCAACCGCTGTAACCTGCGCTGCAAAGGATGCTTCTTCTTTTCCTCCGGCGAGCATAAGGTGGCAGACGAGGAAAATGACGTAGGCAAATGGCATGATTTTGTTACAAAGGAGATGGATCGCGGGGTTAACCTGGCCATTCTCATCGGCGGCGAACCGACCCTCTGCCTTGACCGGGTCGAGGCCTTTTACCAAAAACTGCCGACCTTCTGCGCCACCAACGGCCTGATCAAGGTGCCCCGGGAGCGCTTTCCCGATATGATGGTCGGTATCTCCCTATGGGGCGATGCCGATGACGAGACCATCCTCCGCGGCAAGGACACCTTCAAGATCTCCAGCGCCAACTACCAGGGTGACCCGCACGCCTACTACCTCTACACCATCACCCCCAAACAGCTCGGCAAGACGGAAAACATCATCCGCAAGATCCGCGATGTCGGACTGAAGGTGCACATGCAACTGCTCTCCAACGACGAAAAGGTTGACGGGTTTTCCTGGCGTCCCGAGGAGCTGGTGGCGGTACGAGCGGAGATGGACGGCATGCTCGACGCCTATCCGGAGACGGTCATTTCCTCCAAGTACTACCACGAGGTCATTACCACCGGGAAAATGCTCGGTCGATCCTTTGGCTGGATGGAGTGCCCCTCGGTCACCGAACCCCTCGACCACCGCGATCCCCGCCCCAAAAGATTGATAAGTTTCATTCGCTGGTCCTCGGAACTGCAGACCATGCATCGCTGCTGCACCTCGGAGACCCGCGACTGCTCCACCTGCAAGGACGGGGCGGCGCACATGAGCTGGGTCATGGTCAACAAACGGGCACATATCAAAACCACCAAGGATCTGCAGAACTGGATCGAGGTCTACGAAATGTTCGCCAAGCTGTATCAGTTCATTCCCTGGTAACCATGGGGCAAAAGGATGCGGTCATTGTCGGCTATGACGCCATCTCTCCCCTGGGCAGCGATCTACCGGGGCAGTGGCGGAGAGCCCTTGCCGGCAAAAGCGGCATCGGCCCCTTGACCCGCTTTCCCCTCCCCGAGGGTTTTCCCGTGCACATTGCCGGTCAGGTGCCGGACATCGATCATGAAAAATACCCGTTCCTCACCGCCCGACATCAGGCGGCCTGGCGGTCACCGGTATTTAAATATTCCCTGCTGTCGGTGGCGAGAGCCCTTGAACGGAGCCGGATAGAGATCACCCCGGCCATCGCCGCCCGTACGGCTGTCACCTACAGCTCGGCAATCGGCGGGCTGGACGCGGTCCTCGCCGCCGACCGGCGGTTGCAGACCGACAACAAACTGCCGCCGCCCTATACCAATCCCAACTCCTGCATCAATATGATCGGCGGCAAGATCGCCATTGAAACCGGAGCTCGCGGGCCGATAGTCTCGACCATCACCGCCTGCGCCACCGGCCTTACCTCCATGCTGATCGGCGCGATGTTTCTCGCCCAGAACAGGGCCGATGTTGCTATCTGCGGGGCAGTCGATTTTGCCCTGGTTGAGCCGATTGTCGCCGGATTTTACACCATGAACGGCGTGTATTCGCCCAAGGAAGGGCGGGAGAACGACCCGCCGGCAAGGGCCAGCCGACCGTTCTCCGCCGACCGCCGCGGCTTTGTCATCTCTGAAGGGGCAGGGGCAATCATCCTTACCACCCGGGAATTTGCCGAAACGCATGGCCTGAACTATCGCGCTGAACTGGCCGGCTGGGGTATGACCTCGGACGCCCACCATTTTGTCGCCCCCTACCTGGAGACGATCAAACAGTGCATGACCGATACCCTGGCCGATGCCGCCATTGGCCCTGGAGATATTGCCGCGATCAACGCCCATGCCGCCTCCACCAAGGTCGGCGACAAGACCGAATATGAGGCGATGCGACTAGTCTTCGGCGACAAATTGCCACCGGTCAGTGCCAACAAATCCCTCATCGGCCATGCCATGGGTGCCTCCAGTGCCCTGGAAACGATCTTCGCCCTGCAGGGCATGGAAGAGAGCGTCCTTCCCCCGACCATCAACTACACCCCTGACCCGGAGATAGAAATCGACTGTGTCGTCGAAGGAAAACGTCCTCTCGACCAGGAATTTGTGTTAAAAAATTCCTTTGGCTTTGGCGGTTGCAATGCCTGTGCAGTTTTTAAAAAATCAGCTTGAGCTCTCTCTATGAAGGCACCGAAAAACAGAAGGGTCTATGTTGTCGGCTACGATGTTGCAACCGCCCTCGGCAACACCTTTGCGAAAACCTGGCAGGCTGCCGTGGACGGTCTGGCCGGTTTTCGCCGTCTGACCCGTTGCCAGTCCACCAGCCGGAGCAATGTGGTGGGCGAGATCCCCGATTGGCATCCGAATAGTTTCCCCTATGTCGACCGTAAAGAGGCCTCGCTGTGGAACGCCTCCTATGTCTTTCTCACCATGGAGGTTTGCCGCCGGGCGCTGCTCCATGCCGGGCTGGTAATCGATGCCGAGACCGGCCCGAGAACGGGCTGCCTGATCGGTTCCGCCTTGAATGGCACCGATTCCTACCGCATCGCCATGGACAACTATGTCAACAGCGGGCCGCTCAAGGTCAGTCCCTATCTGCTGCCCAACGTCTGCGCCAACCTGCCGGCCGGTAAAACCGGGATGCTCATGGGCTTCACCGGGCCGATCTTTTCCCCGCAGGGTGCTTGCGCCTCGGCAAACCATGCCATTGCCATCGGTGCCCGGATGATCCGTGACGGCGATTGCGATTTCGTTCTGGCCGGCGGCGTCGAGACCTGTCTTGTACCGGAAATCATTCAAGGCTTTTCGAATATGCTGGCTACTATCAAGGTCGGTCCGAAAGACCGGGCCGCCGAGGATCCGACCCAGGCCTCACGGCCCTTCAGCCTTGATCGCAAGGGTTTTGTCCTGGCCGAAGGGGCAGGGATTTTGGTGCTTGCCGCCGACGAGGCGGTGCGCTCCCTGGGTCTTACCGCCAAGGCGGAAATTGCCGGCATCGGCTGGAACTCGGATGCCCACCATTTCACCCGACCGAACACCACAACCATCGTCCGGGCCATAGCTGATGCCATCGAAGATGCGGAGATTAGCGCCAGCCGATATCGGGGCGTTGAATGCCCACGGCACCTCGACACCTACCGGCGACAGCACGGAGGTCACCTGTCTGCGCACCATCTTCGGCAAGGATTTGGCCAAAATTCCCGTTTCGGCTAACAAATCACAGGTCGGCCACTCCCTGGGTGCCTCGGCCGGCATAGAGGCGGCTTTGGCGATCGAGGCCATGCAGCAGGGCATCGTCCTGCCGACCGTCAACCATATCGCGGACCCGGAATTTGCCGACCTGGATGTAGTGCCGAACCTGCCCCGCAACCATCCCCACGAATTTGTCCTTTCCAACTCCTTCGGTTTTGGCGGCACCAACTGCTGTATCGTTTTTCGAGGAATGTAATGCGACCACGACCCTTTATCCCGGAATTCCTCGACAAACCGGGCTATGTCAGAGACGTCGGCAGCGGCCGCATCTGGCATCGCTGCGAGCTGCGCACCCTCTATGTCGACACCGATCGTTCGCAGGTTGTCTATCATGCCAACTATCTGAAATATTTTGAATTCGGCAGGGCCTCGCTGATGCGGGACGCAGACTATCCGTATAAAAAAATCGAGGAAAGCGGCTATATCTATCCGATCATTAAAACGGAACTCAACTATTATACGCCTCTCTTCTATGACGACCTGATGTACATACATACTCGGCCGGCGAAGATCGAAATGGTCAAGCTGCAATTCGACTACCTGATCACCAAGGCCGACGGTGGTGAAATCGTCTGCACCGGCTTTACCAGACATTGCGCGGTCAACGGTAAAAACATCCCTGTGGAGATCGACGAAAAAACCGTGAAACTCTGGAATGAGTTTCCTCATTGATGAGCAACCAGCGTCTTCCTCTGACCATCACCGTACAACCCTGGTATCAAGATCACGCGGTTGACGGGAAAATCGTCCTGCCGGCGGTGGAAACCATGCTTTTGCTGGCGGCCTGGGTCGCAAAAAACCATCCGCCAACGGATATCAGGATCATGGAGGAGGTGCACTTCGGCAAATTCCTGGAAATTCCTCCCGATACGGCGACGGTTGCGGGACTGATCGAATGCACTGCCGACGAGACCACCGGCCGAATACAGGCAAAGCTGCTCAGTCATAGGCAATTGGCGACCATGGCCAGGATCAAGGAACACGGTGAGATATTTTTCCCGATGGCGAAAACCGTCAAGGACTCGCCGTCGGCTATGGATCCGGCACCACCATCCGGCCCGGTAAAAGAGGTCGCCGCCGATCTGCTGTATCGTCAGCTGGTCCCCTTCGGCAGGTACTATCATACCCTGCAGGAGAGGCTGTTGCTCACCGAGAACCAGGCCTGGGGATTACTAAAAGCCCCTGAACTGCCTTTTACCGATCCTGTACAAAAGGTTATCGGGTCGCCCTTCCCCCTTGATGGGGCCCTGCATGCCGCCTGCGTTTTAGGACAGCAATTTGTTAACTATCCACCTTTTCCGGTCGGTTTCAAGAGACGCACCATAGTTCGACCGACTGAAGCCGGAGCAAGGTACGCTACCAGGGTAACAATGACCGCGCTGACCGGGGATGAACTGCTTTTTGATCTGCACATCTTCAACAGTGACGGCGTGCTTTTTGAAGCCGTCACCGGTATAAGGATGCGCGACGTGCGTCGGGCGATAAAAAAACCATGAGGGGTTATGCCGCCTTTTGAAAGAGAACCCCTGGAATATATTACCAAGAACAAACAAAGCGTGGGAACAGTCGAATTATGATGAACGCTACACCCGTCACAACCCTTTCCGGAAAAGATCTCACATATCAAGACATAGTGGCCATCGGCATAGGCGATAAAAAGGTCGCCCTTGACGAGGAATCCATGGTTCGCTGCCAAGCCTCCAGAACCTTTCTCGAAAAAGCGCTGCTGGATAAAAAAATTATCTATGGCGTCAATACCTCCTATGGCCCGATGTGCAACAAGATCGTCAACGACCGGGATATTGAGACGCTGCAGCAAAATCTCATCATCAGCCATGCGGCGGGACTCGGCGAACCGCTTCTGCCCTGCATTGCCCTGGCTACCCTTGCCGTCCGACTCAACACCCTGGCCAAGGGCTATTCCGGGGTGCGCACCGAACTGCTGGAACTGATGCGCGACATGATCAACGCCGGGCTGACCCCTTACATCCCGGAGTGCGGCAGTGTCGGTGCCTCCGGCGACCTTATCCATCTTGCCCATATGTCCCTGGCCATCATCGGCCGTGGCAAAGTTTTCCTCGGCAAGGAACTCATGGTGGCGGAAGAGGCCTTCAAAAGGACCGGTCTTGCCCCGCTCACCCTCAGTTTTAAGGAAGGTCTGGCGTTGATGAACGGCACGGCGGCGATGACCGCCATCGCCGCCTTCGCCCTGTGCGGTGCGGAAAAACTGTATAATATCGCCTGTGTCAATGCAGCCTTTGCCGTCGAGATCTTCGGCGGCATAGATGACGCCTTTGACGCCGACCTGCATGCGGTAAAACCGCATCCCGGCCAGATCCGTGTCGCCCAGACCATCAAGAAACTCTACCAGGGTACCGGTAACATCACCTACCGGGATGAACTGCACGACAAAATCCGCAGCCAGGGCAACGGCGATACGCCGGTTTTCGAAACAAACATCAATGTCCAGGACGTCTATTCCATTCGTTGCACCCCGCAGATCCTTGCCCCGGTGCGGGAGACGCTCGACTATGTCACGGCCACGGTGGAAACGGAAGCTAACTCTTCCAATGACAATCCGATCATTATTCCTGAAAAGAAAAAGATTATCCACGGCGGCAATTTCCACGGACAAAGCATCAGTTTTGCCATGGACATGCTGTGCATCGCCATTTCGACACTCTGCAACCTTTCCGAGCGGAGACTCAACAAACTCCTCGACAAGAATCTCAACGAGGGATTGCCGGAACACCTGATCCCCGGAGAGATCGGCCTGACCATGGGATTCATGGGTGCCCAGTATCTGGCCACCTCTTCGACGGCCGAAAACCGCGGCCTCGCCGCCCCGATGAGCGTCAATTCCATCTCCTGCAACGCCTCGAACCAGGATGTCGTCAGCATGGGGACCGTTGCCGCCAGAAAGGCCTTTCGCCTGGTCAGCAATGCCAAGCATGTCCTGACCCTGGAAATTCTCGCCGACCTCCAGGCTCTGTCCTTTCGCAATGCCGACAAACTCGGTCAGGCTACCGGCAAGATCCATACGCTCCTGGCAAGGGAGTTCGAGGTCTACGACGATTCGCGCATCTTCCATGAAGACCTGGTAAAGTTTCGCAAACTGCTCTTTTCCACTGAGATATTTGCCGACCTGTCGGTTTATTTCTCGCAATAATTGCAGCTAAAGGAGCCGCAAATGGCTGCCCACTGCCTCCTTGTTTCCGCCAACCGAATGGTGCTCCCCTACCCGGTGTATCCGCTCGGCATAGCCCACCTCATCGGGGCTCTGCAACGCCACGGTTACAGGGCGGATCATGTCGATATCCTGGCATCCGAAGGCTATTCAACCCTTCTGCAGCGGCTGCGGGATACCCGTTACGATATTATCGGCATCTCCATTCGAAACATCGGCACCGTCGACAGCGCCTCGCCCCGGGAACTCCTCAGCGATATTACTGAAACGGTTCAATACATACGGCAATACTCCAAAGCGCCAATTGTCCTCGGTGGGCCTGGGTTTTCGATCATGCCGGAGCAGCTTCTCACCTATTGCCGGGCCGATTACGGCATAGTCGGTGAAGGTGAGGAGGCCTTTCCCCAGCTGATAGAGAGGATTATGGCCGGGGAACACCCTGAACAAAAGCTGTTCTCGAAAAGTCTTACCAGCTTTCCCGACTGTCGACCTTTCTACTCTCCTGATGTAACACCCTATTACGTCGACCATGGCGGCATGTTGAATGTGCAAACCAAGCGCGGCTGCAAATACAGCTGCGCCTATTGTTCCTACCCGACCATAGAGGGAAAGAGGCTGCGCCACCGCGATTCGACCGAGGTCGTCCGGGAGATCGAACTCCTTTGCCGGCAATTCGGGGCCCGCTATATCTTTTTCACCGATGCGATATTTAATGATCCGGACGACCATTATCTACAGATTGCCGAAGAGCTGATCCGGGCGGAAAATCGAACGCCCTGGTGTGCATTTTTTCGTCCGCAGAACCTCAGCAAAGATACCCTCCGCCTCCTGAAGAGAAGCGGCATGGCCGCCATGGAACTGGGGACGGACGCTTCAACCGACACCACCCTGGCGGCACTGGGCAAAGGTTTTACCTTCGATGACGTCTTCGCGGTAAACGAGGCTATTGTTGCCGAAGGGCTGCCCTGTGCCCATTTTGTCATGTTCGGCGGCCCGGGGGAAACCCGGAAAACGTTTCGGCAAGGCCTCGAAAATTTAGAGAAATTGCGACGAACGGTGATCTTTACCTATATCGGCATTCGCATCCTGCCCGGTACCAAAATCCATAAAATGGCCCTTCTGGAAAATGTGATCGCCGATGATACCGATCTCATCGCGCCTACATTCTATTATTCGCCACAGATTGACCGGGATTTTATTGAAAGCGAATTGGTTTCGGCCTTTCGCGGGAGAAGGGATCGAATCTTTCCCGTTGCCAAAAGTGAGCATTTAATCCCCCTCCTCCACCGGATGGGGCATGTCGGTCCGTTATGGGATCAATTGATTGACAAACATCCACGACAATGATTCGCAAGTTGCAAGTTCTTATGGTCATGGCTGTCAGCAAACATGACGAACTCTTTCCGGCTGTGGTCAATTCGGCGATTGCCACGGGCTACGACCTCCTCGTTATCGACAACGGCAGTGACGAGCAATGGTTCCGTTCCAGTGCCGATTTGCCATGTCGCACCATGCGTTTGGAAAAGCAGGTCGGATTGGCGGCGGTACTGCTTCTCGGTTTGAAGCAGGCAGTAAAACTTGGCTACGATACTGTTATCACAATTGCTGGTGACCGCCCGCACAACCCGGCAGATATTCATCTCTTCGTGGCAACAGCCGAGAAATCCCCTTCCCCCTGTCTGATCATAGGCGAACGACAACCGACTCGGGATATGGTCGACAAGTCCGAGCAAAACAGAAAGACCTCTGCCAATTTCTGGGTTCGCCTTGAATGCGGGCTTGAGATAGCCGATGTCGAAAGCAGTTTTCGATTGTATCCCGTCAAAGAATTGCTGGCTCAGCGCCTCACCGCAAACGATTCCGGTTTTGCAATAGAGACGATCGTCAAACTCGCCTGGGCCGGCGTCCAGGTTCACTCCTTTCCTGTGTCAGTCGCCAATGTAACGGCTGCACAACAGCCCGACCATTGGCATGCTCTGCTCAATACCTTCTGTGTTGCTTTACTGCACGGCAAACTGGTGCTCAGACGACTGTTGCCTTGGCCGCATAAAAAGCTCACGGCACAAGACCCTTTCCCCAAAAAAGTCTACGAAACGATCTCCGGAAACCCTCTGAAGATCCTCGGGAAAATCTGCCGGGAACATACCTCGCCTACCTGGCTGGCAATGGCCGTATGGCTCGGCATTTTCATGGGGGCCCTCCCCCTCCTGGCAATACACACCATTGCCATCATCTATGTCGCCCACAGGCTGCACATGAACAAGGTAGCGGCGGTAGCCGCCAGTCAGTTCTGCATGCCGCCGGTGGTCCCGGTTCTGTGCATACAGATGGGCTATTATCTGCGAAATGGTGAACTCCTGGTTGATTTTTCCTGGCAGCCATGGCTGCTCGGAATTCACCAGCGTCTCTGGGAATGGCTGATCGGTTCGTTGCTGGTGGGACCTACCCTCGGTACTATCGGCGCAGTTATCATGTATCTGACGGCCAGCCGCTTACAGTGCGGCAAATGATGTGTCCTTGAGGAACTTCCAAGGACACGCGGCATCCCTTCGGAAGGATGTTGGTAACAGGCTTCAAGCCTTGGGGCAATCGGAACAGCGTTTGCCTTTCTTCTTTTTGTATTTTTCACAACACTCTTTTTTTTCTTTCTTCTTCTTTCCCATGAACTCTCTCCTTCGCTTTTTCCCAGGATGAGTCTTGTTCCTGGAGAATGACATGCACCCTGATTATTTTTTGATTTTTGCCTTCTTTTCGATGTCGCTCCAAATCGACCGATAGGCAACCGATGCCTTATCCTTGCCGGCAAAGGTCAATATCGGTGCCCGATGAACACCCATTCTTTCGACATCGGTAGAAAAGGGTATATAGCTTTTAAGTAAGCTCTTATATTCTTTTTGCAAGGCGGCCATCGTTTCTCTATGGAGATTTTTACTCTGCTGCACCATGGAGAAAAAGGGCAGAATTTTTTTCTCCAGGTAGCCATTATCTTTAAAAAAGACATACAGCTGCTCAAGGGTGCGCACCGATAAGGTGGTGGGAATAACCGGCACAACAACCTTGTCGGCGGCTTTGAAGACGTTTTCCGAGAGCAGCGAAATATTCGGTGGACAATCGAGAATCAGCACCTGATAATCGTTGTCCACCACCTGCATAACCTTCTTCAGCCGTGACCGTTTGTTTTTCATCCGTGACAGAAAGATGTCAAAATCGCGATAGGTGAGATTGGCCGGCAGCAGATCAAGATTTTCGTAGTCGCTTGCCCGAATGGCCGATACAACCTTACCGACATCATCGAAAAATGCTGTGTTTGTCAATTTTTTCGATGGTTTAACCCGGAAATAAAAACTCGAAGCACCCTGCGGATCGAGGTCGCACAACAGAGTTCGATATCCCTTGGTGGCGCTGATGTAGGCAAGATTTACGGAAGTTGCCGTTTTCCCGACCCCACCCTTATTGCTGTAACAGGCTATTATCTTCATCCGTTCCATCCTCTGTCAAAAAAAGTTCCCTGAAGGCTGCGCGAATCTCAAGGCTGTCGAAACCGGCCAGGTTGATCATGATCTTTCCCCGCTCGGCACCCTGCAACTGATGGAGCATCGCCGTCAAGGCGCCAATGGCATGGGCTACCGCGATAGCTTTTCCACCGCCGGCAATATCGCCGGCCAAGAGCCTGTCGAGAAATTGCTGTTGAACAGAATAATCATTGAAATTTCCCAGATTATCCTGGAGCATTTTCAGGGAGCGAATAAGTTTTTTGATCTCTGCAGGTTGGAAGAGCGGTGAAAAAAATTCCATGAGATACCGCAACTTTTTGCAATGGATGCGCAATTGGTGGATAATCTGGTCCGGTGTCGTCTCGTCGAGGTCACGACCGGTCTTGCAGACCTTGCGGTATCTTTTCATGATCAAGCGGCGGGCAAAAGCCAGAGAGTGTACCTCGGCCTGCGGACCGCTCTTGATGTTGTCGGCGGCGGCGAACATCTTTTCAAGGTTTGCCATACTGCGCAGATACTCTTTGCTCTGCAGGGCTGCGGCGACCTTTTTCTGTTCCCCTTTTCTCTTTTGGGCAAAATTATCAAAAAGTATCTGCAACCCGCCATGGGCGGAGGAGGGAACCAGCCCCTGGTATTTCCCCCGATTGAGCAGATATACATCCAGATCCCTGAGGCCATTGGTGGTGCGCATAATCGCCGCCAGCTGTTCTTTTAAACGGACCGATTCCTTGGCATCAAACACCCCGGTACAAAGGCTGAGAACCGAACGAACCTTTCGCAGACACACCCGATAATCATGAAGGAATTCGCTATCGCTGTCGGCTATGATACCCTGTTCGTTTAACCGAGCAACGGTCAAAAAGGTTCGGAGAATGGTCGTCGCACTCTCCTTCACCGGGGTTTCCGGCAGGAGTTCAATCTCCGGTTTCACGCTGTATTGCCTTTGCACGATGCCTAGCCCGGTGTAGAGATCGACGGCATTCTGGCAAATCGTCGCTCCGCACTTTTCCAGCCACTGCCAAAGATCGGCATACGCCTCGGAATAGCCGCGGAGATAGTGGGCACAGCCCATGCCGACGATTTTCCTGCGACCGCGACCGATGGCCAGGTGATCGAAGCGTACCAGGGTTTTCCCTTCGTCATCCAGGACCCGCCCTTCTTCCCTTCGCACCCGCACTCCGGCAACGGGCAGCAAGGCCCGCAACCTGGATATTTCCAGCAGCATATCGACGACCGGACCCTTGGTCATTTCGCCGATCACCTGCCGCCCGGCCGATGGAGCCTGTTCAATCAGCTGACCGGTCTGCAGATCCAGCAACAGCAGCTGTTTATCAACTCCAAAAAGGAGCTTGGCGGCTTGAAAAATAGCGTTGTCAAAGGTGTCGAGCAGCACGGCGTCGTGCATCTCCCCTTGTTCCAGGAGAATCTGATAGTGAGGTTCGACTGGCAGATGTGGCCTCAGCTTACTGAGACTGAGCGTGGACGGAAGAAAATAGACACATGGTTCCATGGCGGCATAAGACCGGAAGTTGAGTTCTTGTCCCTCGTCAATGATCGATAGCAGATGGCCTGATTCACCCCGATAAAAGGGATAAGCAAGCACAGTCCATCGCCCCCCGCACCCGAGAACTGACGAAAGAGACGATGGATGAAGTTTTACCTTATATTTTCAATTTGTTGAAGAGATAAGAAAGAAAATCTCAGAGCAAGGGAGAAAAGCAGGACCGGCGACGGATATTCCTCTCGCCTGTCAGACCCAAAACTCTGTTGGCGTAATTTTGTCATATCACCTTCGTCCTGTCAAAAAATAGTTCGAAAAAACCCGGAAGCAAATCATTTTTGATCAGCAAATCAAGTGTATAACCACTATCATTTAGCGAAGAGATCGGCTATTATAGCGGATAGTGGCGGCAACCGACAAGGAGGTTGCATAACTCCATCCATAAACACCCTCGGTATGAATTCAACATCTGCCAGATATCAATAGGGAATCACTATGAATATAAAGTCTGCCCCCGATCACCCCACAGCCGCCCAGGCGAACCCAACCCCAACCGTGGATCCGGTTATCGATCTGCAATCGCCGGAATTCTTTCTGAACAGGGAACTCACCTGGCTGGCTTTCAATAAAAGGGTGCTGCACGAAGGGCAGGATAATCGCAACCCGCTGCTTGAAAAGGTCTTTTTCCTGGCGGTTGTCGGCTCCAACCTTGATGAATTTTTCATGAAAAGAATCGGCGGCCTGAAGCAACAGGTCGGGGCCAGCGTCAGAAGGCTATCCGTTGATGGTCGAATGCCCCAGGAGCAGATCGATGCCTGCCATGTGGTGGTTCGCGAGATTCTCGCCGAGCAGCTGCTTCTCGAAAGAGAACTTCGCCAGGAACTGTCGGCGCAGGAAATCGACATCCTCAAATATCTGGAACTGACTCCTGCCGATAAAGAGATCGCCGACGGCTATTTTCGCAACGAGATCTATCCACTCCTCACCCCCCAGGGCATGGATCCGGCACACCCGTTCCCCTTTATCTCCAATCTGTCGATCAACCTGCTGGTCAGCGTCCGTTATCCGGAGACCGATCATAGCTACCTGATCCGCATCAAGATACCAACCGGTGCCGAGGTCCCGCGCTTCGTCCAGGTCGGCCGAAAAAACACCTTTATCCTTCTTGAAGACCTGGTTGCCAACAACCTGCCGCTCCTCTTGCCCGGCATGGAGATTGAATCCTGCGCGGCGTTCCGGGTAACCCGCAACGCCATTACCGAACGTTCCGAAGAACAGGCCAACGACCTGCTGGCCATGATCGAATCGGCGCTTCGTGACCGCAAATTCGCCGAAATCGTCCGACTTGAGGTTGACCGCCGCATGTCCGAACTGCACCGGGGCAAACTGGCAGCCGAACTGGGGGTCGACGAAGCGCAGGATGTCTATGACGTGGATGGTATTTTGGGCCTGCGCGACATGTTTCAAATCGCCGCCATTGATCGCCCGGACCTGCATTTTGCCCCTCTCCAACCGGTTGACAACCCCGAGCTCATCGGCGATGACCCGAATATCTTCCACACCATCAGGGAGCAGGGAAATATTCTCCTGCAACACCCGTACGAATCCTTCGACACCTCGGTCGAGCGTTTTTTACGCGAGGCAAGTCAGGACCCCAAGGTCTTGGCAATCAAGGCGACCCTCTACCGGACAGCAAAAAAATCCCGGATCATTCAATACCTGATCAATGCCGCCCAGAACGGCAAACAGGTGGCGGTGGTCGTTGAGCTCATGGCCAGATTCGACGAATCGGCGAACATCCGCTGGGCAGGTTTTCTTGAAGAAGCGGGCATCCATGTTACCTACGGCATTGTCGGCATGAAAACCCACTCGAAACTCATTTTCGTCATCCGCAAGGACTATGACGGTCTGCGCCGCTACGCCCATATCGGCACGGGCAATTACCATGCCGGCACGGCCAGGGCCTATGTCGACTTCGGCCTCATCACCTGTGATCCGGATATCGGTTCCGACCTCACCGAACTCTTTAACTATCTGACCAGCGGCTGCACGGCGATTCGTCGATATAAAAAACTTCTGCCATCACCGAAGCAGTTCAAAAAGGCCCTGTTGACGAAAATAGCCCGGGAAATCGACCATCAGAAACAGGGACGGACCGGTCTTATCCAGTTGAAAACCAACGCCCTGGAAGATAAGGATGTGGTGGAGGCCCTGTATCGTGCCTCCATGGCCGGGGTGCATATCGACCTCATCGTCCGTGACTCCTGCCGACTCCGTCCCGGGATTGCCGGTTTGTCGGAAAACATCCACGTGATATCTCTGGTCGGCAGGTTTCTTGAGCATGGCCGGATCTACTATTTTAAAAACGACGGCGAAGAAGAGTATTATATTGGTTCCGCCGACCTCATGAAACGCAACCTGGAAAGCCGGGTCGAGGTGTGCACCCCGGTCGAATCGGCCCGGCATAAGGCCCTGCTCAGAGAGATCCTCGATTTGCAATTGACCAATATCCGTAACGTCTGGGAAATGCAGGCGGACGGCTCGTACAGCCAACGGCTGGCAACCGATGAGAAAGGCTCGGCCTGTGTGCACCATTTTCTTATCGACAAGGCGGAAAAGCGCTCGGTCGCCGGCCGTCTGGCGCTGGCCAAAAAGAAAATCAAGAAGAAGAGTCCGGGCCGACATGGACCAAAACAGGAAGAGTAGTGAAGAAAAACAACCATCCTTACCAACCATCCATACTTCAAGGAGACACCATGAACAAGCTGGTCATCGGGCTCTGTGCCCTGGGGCTGACCTTACCCACCCTCGGTTATGCCGCCGATCCGGTCAAAATCGGCATGATAACGACCCTTTCGACAAAAGCCGGATACCTTGGCGAAGAGATTCGCGACGGTTTCAAGCTGGCCATGGACCAGGAAGGCGGGAAGCTGGGCGGCGTTGCCGTGGAACTCCTCGTCGAGGACGATGGCGCCAAGCCGGAAAAAGGCAAACAGATCGCCGAGAGGTTCGCGCAAAAAGATGGGGTGAAGATCATGACCGGCATCGTCTTCTCCAATGTGGCCATGGCCGTGGTACCGAAGATCATCAAGGAAAACGTCCTCTATCTCAGTGCCAATGCCGGCCCTTCCGAACTGGCCGGAAGCGGCTGCGACCCCAATTACTTCAGCGTTTCCTACCAGAACGACAATCTTGACGAAGTCGTCGGCCAGTATGTCACCGAGATCGGCCACAAAAATGTCTACCTGCTCGCCCCCAATTATCCGGCCGGCAAAGACCACCTCGCCGGCTTTAAACGATACTATAAAGGCAACCTCGCCGGCGAGGTGTATACCAAACTCGATCAAGCCGATTATGCGGCGGAAATCGCCACCATCCGCGATGCCAAGCCCGATGCGGTGTTCTTTTTCCTGCCCGGCGGCATGGGCATCAATTTTCTCAAGCAATATTCCCAGGCCGGGTTGAACAAGACCATTCCTGTCTACGGTCCGGCCTTTTCCTTTGACGAACGCATTCTCGGCGCCGTCGGCGAGGCCGCACTCGGCGTTAAAAACGGTTCGCAGTGGACGCACGATCTCGACAACCCGGCCAACAAGGAGTTTGTCGCCGCCTACCGCAAGGCCTATAACCGGACCCCGACTCTGTATGCCAGCCAAGGCTACGATACCGCCAGGCTGATTGGTTCCGCCCTCAAGGCAACCGGTGGAGCATCTGACCCGGCGACCCTTCGACCGGCGGTAAAAAAGGCCGATTTTGCCTCGGTGCGCGGTAATTTCTCCTTCGGCAGCAACCAACACCCGATTCAGGACATCTATATTCGTGAAGTGGTGCAGATCGAAGGAGGTTTCACCAACAAAACGGTCAAGAAGGTCTTTGCCAATCATGTCGATGCCTATGCCAAGGAATGTAAGATGTAAGGGGTTGGCAGTGAGGGGTTAGGGGATTTTTTCCGTCACATATTGAAATAAGACAAAGGTCGAGGGGGCTGAACCTAGCCCCCGTTTTTTATGCTTCTGGTAATCGAACAGCTGTTGAACGGCCTGCAACTGGGGATCACCCTGTTTCTCATGTCGGCCGGCCTGACCCTGGTATTCGGGATCATGCAGGTCATCAATCTGGCCCATGGCTCCTTTTATATGATCGGCGCCTATGTCGGGGCCACGGTCGCCGCCCGGACCGGGTCCTTTCTCCTGGCCATGGTTGCCGCTATCGCCGCCGCAGGCATGGTCGGCGCTATTGTCGAGATGCTCGTCCTCCGTCGCCTTTACGCCAGACAACATCTCGACCAGGTACTGGCCACCTTCGGTCTGATCATGTTTTTCAATGAGCTGACCCGGATTATCTGGGGCCGGCAACCGCTTTTTATGAACGTCCCGAAGCCACTGGCAACAAGTATCGAGCTGCTGCCCGGCCTGCCGTATCCGATCTATCGACTGGCGGTCATCGGTATCGGTCTCCTGGTTGCCCTGTTGTTATGGCTGATCTTTGCCAAAACCAGGATCGGCATGCAGATCCGTGCCGGCTCCAGTAACCGGGAGATGATCGGTGCGCTCGGCGTCAACATCAACCTGCTCTACACCCTGGTCTTCGGTCTTGGCGCCTTGCTTGCCGGCCTTGCCGGGGTCATGGCTGGACCGATTCTGGCAGTCGAGCCGGGGATGGGCGAGAGCATCCTCATTCTCACCTTTGTGGTTATTGTCATCGGCGGCATCGGCTCCGTCCGTGGAGCGGTGGCCGGGGCCCTTCTTGTCGGGATGGTTGACACCCTCGGCCGGGCCTTTCTACCGTCAATCCTCCGGACGGTTCTTGCTGCCGCGACCGCCGACAGTGTCGCTGCCTCGCTTTCCTCGATGGCCATCTATATCCTCATGGCGGCCATCCTGGTCTGGAAGCCCCGGGGCCTGTTCCCGGCGCACGGGTGAGTTTGCCGATGAACAAAAAACAAACCATTATTTGCTGTGGCGCGCTGTTTCTGATCTTTTTGCCGCCCCTGGCGCTCTTCGGCGGCAGCCCCTACCTGCTTTCCCTCGGCAGTCGCATCCTCATATACGCCCTGGCCGCAGCAAGTCTTGATCTGCTGCTCGGCTACGGGGCGATGATCAGTCTTGGTCATGCCGCCTTTGTCGGTGTCGGTGCCTATACGGTAGGCATCCTGCACTTCCACAGTGCTGCCGCCGAACCGCTGTTTACCTGGCCGTTTGTCTTTGCCGGCAGCGTCAACGGCCTGCTCGTCCTGCCGCTGGCCGTTCTCGCCGCAGCCGTGGCCGCGCTGATCATCGGGGCGCTCAGCCTGCGCACGGTCGGCATGCACTTTATCATGATCACCCTGGCCTTTGCCCAGATGCTCTACTATTTTTTTATTTCTCTGGAAAAATACGGCGGCGATGATGGCCTGTCGCTTGCCGCCAGAAGCTCTCTGCCGGGACTCGATCTCGGCAACGCCGGCCATTTTTATTATCTCTGCCTTACGGCTCTTTTTGTCTTTGTCTTTTTCGCCCGGAGGCTGGTGGCTTCCCGGTTCGGTCTGGTGATCCGCGGTGCCGGCAACAACGACCGACGCATCAAGGGTCTGGGCATCCATTCCTATTACTACAAACTCGCCACCTTCGTCATTGCCGGCGGGGCTGCCGGCCTGGCCGGAGCCCTGCTCGCCAACCAGACGGAATTCGTCTCGCCGGGACTCATGCACTGGACGCTTTCCGGCGAACTGATGGTCATGGTCCTCCTCGGCGGTCTCGGCACCCTGTTCGGGCCGGTACTCGGTGCCGCGGTTTTCCTTCTCCTTGAAGAAACGCTGGCCATGTATACCGAACACTGGATGGTTTATATGGGACCTTTTCTGGTAATAACGGTCATTTTTGCCAAACATGGGCTGTTCGGCTTTCTCACGGGCGAAAAGGATAGAAATGGCTGACACCCTGCTCGAAGTCTGTGGACTCTACAAATCGTTCGGGGCGGTGATGGCCACCAACAACCTCTCGCTGTCCATCACCCGAGGTCAGATTCATGCCCTGATCGGCCCGAACGGCGCCGGCAAGACAACACTGGTCAACCAACTGAGCGGCGATATCCCCCCTGACAGCGGCTCCATTCATTACCGTGGTCGCGACATCACCCGGCTGAAATCCTACCGGCGCGCTCGGCTGGGCATCGCCAGATCCTTCCAGATTACCCATATCTTTGACAACCTTACCGTCGCCGAGAATATGGGATTGGCCATTTGCGCCGGACTTGCCCATAATTTCCGGTTTTGGCGCAACTGGCAAAACGGCTCGGCGGTCAAAAGAGAACTGCCGATGGCCCTGGAACGGGTCGATCTCCTCCATCGCGCCGAACTTGTCGCAAGGCATCTGTCGCACGGCGAGAAGAGGCAACTGGAGGTCGGCATGGCACTGGTCGGCAATCCCGAATTGCTTATACTCGATGAACCGATGGCCGGCCTCGGCCCCGGCGGCACAGTTGAACTTGCCAAACTCATCAGAAAACAGAAAGGCCAGGTCACCATTTTACTTGTCGAACACGATATGGATGTGGTGTTCTCCCTGGCCGACCGGGTGACGGTCCTGGTCTACGGGGAAAACGTCGCCACCGGTTCGCCGGAGGAGATCAGACGTAATCCCGTGGTCCGCCAGGCCTATCTCGGCGAGGAGGGATGATGCTGGTATGTGGAAGAAATTGAAACCTGCTACGGGGAAAGCCAGGCACTTTTTGGGGTGTCTCTCACAGTCGGCAGGTCCGAGGTGGTTACCCTGCTCGGCCGCAACGGCATGGGCAAGAGCACGACGGTCCGCTCGATCCTCGGCCTGACCCCCGCTCCGTGCCGGTCGGATCAGCTATCTCGGGCAATCCATCGAGGCGCTGGAAAGTTATCGGATTGCCCGTCTGGGCATCGGTCTTGTCCCTGAAGGCCGGCAGATTTTCCCCAATCTTACGGTCAGGGAAAACCTCATCGCCACCGCCGCCAACAAGCGGAGAGCGGCGCAGCCCTTTGATCTGCCGGCTATCCTCGGCATCTTCCCAAGGCTTGCCGAAAGGCTGAACCATTACGGCAACGAGCTTTCCGGAGGGGAACAGCAGATGCTCGCCATAGGCCGGGCCCTGATGATCAATCCCGGCCTGCTCATCCTCGACGAGGCCACCGAAGGACTGGCGCCCCTGATCCGTAAGGAGATTTGGCGAGCCTTAACGCTGCTGAAAGAGCGGGGCTTGTCGATTCTCATCATCGACAAGAATATTGAGGCCTTAATGACCATTGCCGAGCGCCATTATTTCATGGAAAAGGGACGAATCGTTTGGGACGGTACAAGCTCCGAATTGCGGGCCAGGCCGGAACTGAAATCCCGGTATCTGGGGGTCGATTGCTGACGCCACCTATGAAAACAGCCAACTCCCGGAGTATTTTCACCCACCGATCAATTTACCCCTGCACAGCAGCCGAACTGCACGCCTGGCATAGCCGACCGGGGGCACTGGAACGACTCCTGCCGCCCTGGGACGACACCCTTGTCCTGGCCAAAAGCGGTGGTATCGAGCCCGGCGGACAGGTTCACTTAAAAATGCATCTCGGCCCCTTGCCCTTTCACTACCGGGGGCGACACCTTGAAAATATCCCCGGCAGGATGTTCCGCGACATCCAGGAAAAAGGCCCTTTTGCCCAATGGTCGCATAGCCACTTTTTCGAGGATACCCCGGAGGGTGCCCTGCTCACCGATAAGGTGGAATATGCCCTGCCGGGCCATGCCTTCCTTCCCGGAAGGATCAAAAGCTTTGTGGTGGAAAACCTGAAAAGAATGTTTCGTTACCGGGAAACGATCCTGAGCGGGGATATTCTTCTGCATAAGCGCTGCAGCCACCGCCCCCTGCGAATCCTGGTCAGCGGAGCAAGTGGTGTCCTCGGCCGCGAGCTGCTGCCTCTTCTCACTACCGGCGGGCACCAGGTCTTCACCCTGGTGCGTCGTCGCCCCGAGCCATCGAAAAATGAAATCTTCTGGGATCCGGAGAACAACATCCTCCACGGCGCTGATCTGCCGGAAGTCGACGGGGTCATCCATCTGGCCGGGGAATATATCGGTTTATCCCGCTGGAGCGAGGATAAAAAACGGCGGGTCCTCGACAGCCGGGTCAATGGAACCGCTCTCTTGGTCCGAACGCTGGCCGCAGCTCGCAGGCCGCCGGAGGTCTTGCTCTCCGCGTCGGCGGTCGGTTATTACGGCGATTGCGGCGATAGAATCGCCCAGGAAACAGACCCGCCCGGCCGGGGATTTATGTCCGAGGTCTGCAGCCGCTGGGAACAGGCGACGGAACCGGCCCAGCCGGCCGGCATCCGCACCGTCCTCCTGCGTCTGGGTGTCGGCCTGACACCAAGGGGTGGGGCGCTGAGGCGTATTCTTACCGCATCGCCCTGCGGCTATATCCGCCGTTTCGGCACAGGCAGTCAGTATATCAGCTGGATCAGCAGCGACGACATGATCTCCGCCATACTCCATGCCCTGACTTGCCCTGGCCTGACCGGCCCCTTAAATATTGCCGCCCCGGAACCGGTAACCAATCTGCAGTTCATGAAGACGCTTGCCCGGATCACCGGCCGGCCCCTGCTCTGCCCTTTGCCTGCCCGGTTGCTGCAGATGATCTATGGACAGATGGCCTCGGAAATATTACTTTCCAGCTGTCGTGTCGCAACCAAAAAACTTGGCGATTCCGGCTTTTCCTTCCGACACCCCGGCCTGGAGAAGGCGCTGAGGGTTACTCTCGGCAACGAGTTGAAATTACCAGAGGAAATGACAAGGATACCTCAACCATGAGCCAGCAGTTCAAGCTACTCCTATGGATCATCATGACCGCGGCCATGACCTGTGGTTTTCTCCACCATCTTGTGGCCCCGGAGGTAATGAATTTCGAGCGGCTGCACATTTTTCTCTTCAACCTGTGCAGCGGTGGAACCCTGCTCATCTATTTCACCGAAGGCGAGCCGCACTTAAGTCTCAGAGGCCGTGCTTTTCTCCTCCTGGCCCTGACTTTTGCCCTCTGCGCCTTTCTCAAGTGGTATGAGTTAACCTTGGTGATCCCCCTGCTGCTGTCGGTAATTATCGAAAGCGTCCGGGTCCGCCATTTCGGCAGATGCATGCCCTTCGCCCTTTTTTCCACCGGCGAAAGCACTTCAAGAAAATTTCATCAGGCCTCGCTGCTCTGCCTGTCTCTTGGCCTTGTGACCTCCAGTCTGGCCATCTGTAACAACGAATTCTCCCATTGGTTTGTCCTGACAAAATTCAAACTGGACACCTTCTTTCTCGGCTTTTCTTTTCCCGTCTCACTGATCAGCATGTCGGTGATTTTCGCCCTCATGAAAAAACAGGCCGAGCCGTCCGTGACCCTTCTCAAAGAGTTGTCATTCTGGATTATCAACCTGGGGGTCATCGTCTTCTTTTTGTTTATTCTGGCCAACTGGTTTCTTCCCCAGGTAGCCATTGCCACGATACTCTTTATCACCGTCACCCTGGTCCTCTTTCTTTACTGGCAACAGGGAATGCAGTTGCAGCAGAAGGCCTTTCTCACCTCCGGTATACTCTTTCTCCTGGTAACCTCGATTACCGGCATCATCTATATCCTTCTGGCCTTTTCCGCCACCTATGACCCGGCACAAAGCCTGCCGCTGCTGCGCATGCATGCCTTCACCGCCCTCTACGGCTGGAATCTCAGCGGTCTGGCAGTCATCAGCCGACATGGCGACTTCCCTATCATGCTCCATTCGCGAAAAGTCATCCTGCTGCATTGGCTGACCGTCTTCCTCCTCTGTCCTCTGGGATATTTTTACCCGGTGGCCGCCGTTCTGGCGGTACTCTGCTACGGTCGACTGCTTTTTGTCCTGCTCTTTAGTCAAGGACAGATCGACCCCGGCGTTGTCTCCGCCGAGGCAAAGGTTCTGGGGGGAAGTGGCAGATTGAAGTAACCGGAGAATGGCGAATAGTTAAAGAGGGGTTTATCATCAGCTAAGATTCAACTCGGCGTCGATGGCATCGATCTTTTCCTGGGCGGTCTCCCATTTGCCGTACCAGCGCTCCAGGTGACGCTTGCAATCCTCATAGTCCTTGCTGGTCTTCGCCCAATTGTTCTCGTCCTTATAGAGATCCGGATCGGCCATGCGGGCTTCCAGCTCCTCCTTTTGTCTTTCACAGAGTTCGATCTGCTTTTCCGCCTCGGCCAGCTGTTTCAGCCAGGGTCCGGCACGACGGCTGCGCTCCTGGCGCGTCAGGGCCTCTAGCCTCTTGCGATCCTTGCGGCTGTCCAGGCTGTCTGGGGAGGGAGAAAGGTTTTTCGCTCCATTGCCCGGGCCATTGCCGTCCGCCTCTTTCTCCTGCTCCCGCAACGCTTCCTGTTTTAAGAGATATTCGGCAACGTTGCCTTCAAAGAGGGTGATCCGCCCCTCTTTGACCTCCAGCACCTTGTTGGCAAAACTGTCGAGAAAATAGCGATTATGCGATACCACGACGATGGTCCCGTCGTACTGGGCCATAGCCTCCTGCAGCACCTCCTGGGAATTCATGTCGAGGTGGTTGGTCGGTTCATCGAGCAGCATGCAGTTGGCAGGCGTGGCGATCATCTTCGCCAGGGCCAGACGACTCTTCTCGCCACCGGAGAGAACGGAGACCTTTTTCAGAACGTCGTCGCCACGGAACAAAAAGGCCCCGAGCAGGGAGCGCACCCGGGTGGTGGTGAGATCCTCGCCGGCCAGGTTCATGGTCTCAAGAACCGTCAATTGCGGCGAGAGTTCCTGGGCCTGGTGCTGGCCGAAATAGGTGATCCGGACATTGCTGCCCAGACGAATAGACCCGGTATCATAGGGAATCTGCCCGGCGAGGATCTTCACAAAGGTCGATTTTCCGGCGCCGTTAACCCCGACCACCGCCACCTTGTCGCCGCGGCCAAGAAGCAGATCGACATCGCTGAACACCTTGAGGTCACCGTAGCTTTTACTGAGCGACTCGACCCGCAGCACATCGCGGCCCGAATCGGGGGCCGGCGGAAAGGTAAAGCGGATCTGCTGTTCGTCGTCGGCGAGTTCGATGAGTTCCATCTTATCCAGCTGTTTCACCCGGCTCTGCACCTGCCTGGCCTTGGTGGCCTTGGCCCTGAACCGTTCGACAAAGCGCATGGTCTGTTTGATGCGCGCCTGCTGATTGTCGTAGGCGCCCTTTTCGATCGCCCGCCGCTCCTCCTTTTCCTGCACATAATAGCTGTAATTACCCTTATAGATATCGACGCGGCCGAAGCTCAGTTCCCAAGTCATGTCGGTGGTTTTATCGAGAAAGGTGCGGTCATGGGAAATGATGACCATTGCCCCCTGATAATTGCGGAGAAACTGTTCGACCCAGGTCAGCGAATCGAGATCGAGGTGGTTGGTCGGTTCGTCAAGCAGCAGCAGCGATGGCGCTTCCAGCAGCATCTTGGCAAGTTTCAAGCGCATCTGCCAGCCCCCGGAAAAAGCCGAAACCGGTTTTTCCATGTCCTCGCGGCGAAAGCCGAGACCGAGGAGCACCTTTTCGATCCTGCCGCCGATGGCATAGATATCGCTGCCGTCGAGACGGTGCTGCAGTTCGCCCTGACGCTGGAGAAGGAGCTGAAATTCATCGGAGTCGGGAGTCAGCAGGCGAATCCGCTCGTGCAGTTCAGCCACCTCGTCCTGCAGGGCGAGAAGCGGGGCAAAGGCGGTCTCGGCCTCCTGGAAAAGGTGAGAGCTCGGAGAAAAGTTCCGCCGATTCCTGGGCCAGGTAGCCGACGCTGAAATGTTTGGCGCAGGTAACGACGCCGTCGTCGGTGGCCGCCACCCCGGCCATGATTTTCAGTAAGGTGGTCTTGCCGGCACCGTTGACGCCGACCAGGCCGATGCGATTGCCACCGTACACCTGCACGGAGATATCCTTGAAAAGATGTTTTTCGCCGTAGCGAATATCCAAGTGGTTAACAGACAACATATTCTATACTTCCCCGAGCCATATTTTTATCCGGTAAGATTATCAGACGACCGGAAAACCCGAGTTCCGCCAGTCGCCGAAGATTTGCTTTTTTCATGCCCACCACCGCCCCGTGATCGCGCTGGGAGATCTGCAGACAGAGGTTTTCGGCAGGAGCCAGCTGCGCCAGTCGTGCGCGAATCCGTTTCAGCCACAGCCTCGACACCACCAGTTCGCCAAAAGCGGGATGGTATGGCCCGGCGACATAATTATCGCTGAGCGACTCGGATGGCTGCAGGCCCATACGGATGATCCGGATGCCGGCCGCCTGCAGTTTCGCGTAGGCACGGGCGGTCAGGGCCACGGCCTGATTGAGGCTGAGCGGCTGGTAGCGGCTTTGCTGAAATCGCTCTTCAAGACCTGAGTCCTTGACCACCAGCACAGGATAAAGCCGAACAAAATCCGGTTGCAGCCTGACCACCTCGTCAATTCCGCGAAGAAAGGACCGCCTGGTCTCGCCCGGCAAACCCGGCATCAGCTGCAAGCCTACCTCCATACCCGCCGCTTTCAGTTCGGCGAAGGCGGCGCGACACTGTTCGGCATCATGACCGCGGCGATTCTCGATAAGGACGTCATTGTTGAAAGACTGCACCCCCAGCTCCACGACGCCTACCCGAAAGTCACGCAGCAATCGGCAAATCTCCGAATCGATACAATCAGGCCGGGTAGACAAACGGATGCAGTCAACCTTGCCGGCGGCAAGATACGGCTGCACCGCCGCCAGCATCGCCACCTGCTCGCTCTTCGGCAAACAGGTAAAGGAGCCGCCGTAAAAGGCTACCTGCACCTTCGTCTTCAAAGGGCTCCGTGCCAGCCACAGATCGACGATCTCAGCCACATCAATTTGATCCGCTGTGTTTTCTTTACACCCGGAAATCTTTTCCTGATTACAGAAAAGACACTGGTGTGGACAACCTGCATGGGAAATAAAAATGGGGATGACGAGGAACATGCCGGTCAGCCGTTTTCCGGGATCATTTTCGCCAGGGCGGCAGCGGCCGCCTTCTGTTCCGCCTCTTTTTTCGATCCGGCCTGGCCGGTGCCGAGGGTCTGTTCCTGGAAACAGACGGCAACGGTGAAGAGCTTCTGGTGCGACGGCCCTTCCTCCGCCTCGATTTGATAGGTTGGCGCCTCGTTGTATTTTTCCTGCAACACCTCCTGCAGGCGGCTCTTGGCATCAGCGATCAGCAGTTCCTCTTTCTTGCCTTCAATGTCCGGCAAAAAGAAGCGGGCGACGAAGTCGGCAACCGTTTGATAACCACCATCCTCAATATCGCTCCGACCACCGCCTCGTAAGCGCAGGAGAGGATCGAAGATTTTTCTCGTCCCTGGGAGGAGTCCTCGCCTTTGCCGAGGGCGATAAATTGACCCAATTCGATTGCCCTGGCCATTTTGGCCAGGTGCTGCTCGTTGACCAGCGAGGCACGCAACTTGGTCAACTCGCCCTCGTGCAGCCTGTCGTAGCGGTGGAAAAGGATATGGCCGATGGCCAGATCGAGGACCGCATCGCCTAAAAATTCCAGCCTCTCGTTATTGCCGCACAGGCCCTGTTCAAAGGCATAGGAGGAGTGGACAACGGCGGTCTGCAGCAGGCGAAGATCGGTAAAACGATAGCCGAGGGTTTTCTCCAGCTTGCTTAATTCTTCCTTGTTGACTGCGCACCAGCGAATCAATATCGGTACCCATTATTTAATATTTTCCTTGTGAAATTTTTCTGCTATGGTATAAAAGTGTCCTTCAAACAGGCGGCGTAGCCAAGAGGTCAAGGCAGTGGTCTGCAAAACCATTATTCATCGGTTCGACTCCGATCGCCGCCTCCAGGAATTTCAAAGGGATTACAGATTGTCATAATCTGTAATCCCTTTTTTATTTACTGGCATCTTACCGGATAAATCAGGCAGGCATGTTGATACCTCAGAATCGCCCGTCCGGATCAAGACGTTCAGATGCCTTAGAGATGCATGCTCCGCCGTCGAGAAAGAAGCGCGGAGAACGACTATCCCCCCTGGCGGTTACCCGACAACCCCTCTTTTTTATTGAACGGGAATCCCCCAAATTTCCTCCGAATACTGCTTGATGGTGCGATCGGTGGAAAATTTACCCATCCTCGCCACATTGAGAATGGCCTTTCTGAGTCCAGGTTTCCGAATCGAGAAAGGCATCGTTGACCTGATTCTGACAGGCAATATAGGACTCCAGATCGAGGATCAGCAGATACGGGTCATGTTTGCTCATCAGACTGTCGACCACCGGCACGGAAGAGCTCCCGGTCGCCGTTGCTGAATGAGCCGTCGCCGATGCTCTCGATGATGTCGTGGATACCTTCGTTCTGCCTGACAGATGACCTCCGGGGTACGGCTGATATTTTGCCGTTCGTACTCCGCCTCCTCGGCGGTCATGCCGAAGATAAAGATATTTTCCTCCCCGACCTCCTCGCGGATCTCGATATTGGCCCCATCGAGGGTGCCGATGGTCAGCGCCCCGTTCAAGGAGAATTTCATATTGCCGGTGCCCGATGCCTCGGTGCCGGCGGTTGAAATCTGTTCCGAGAGGTCGGCCGCCGGCATAATGATCTCCGCCTGAGAGACGTTGTAGTTGGGCAGGAAGACCACCTTGAGGAGGTTGCGGACCCGCGGATCCTTGTTGACGACATCGGCAATGGAGGTGATCAGCTTGATGATCAGCTTGGCCCGGGAGTAGGAAGGAGCCGCCTTGCCGGCAAAGATGGCGGTTCGCGGCGCCATGCTGCCGGCCTCGCCATGGATGATCCGGTGATACAGGTGGATGAGATGCAGGGCGTTGAGCAACTGCCGTTTATATTCATGGATTCTTTTCACCTGGATATCAAACATCGAATGGGGATCGACCGTCACCCGACAGTATCTCCGGATATACTCGGCGAGCCGGGCCTTGTTGCCAAGTTTTATTCTCTGCCATTCGCTGCGGAATTCCGGGTCATCGACATAGGCTTCCAGGCCACGCAACAGATCGAGGTTGGTAATCCAGCCATGACCGATCCGATTGGAAATCAGCTTTGCCAGCTCGGGATTGATGTCAAGGAGCCAGCGACGCGGGGTGATACCGTTGGTCTTGGAGTTGAACCTGCCGGGGAAAAATTCGTTGAAGTCGGGGAAAATCCGCTCTTTCAGCAGATTCGAATGGAGTTCCGCCACCCCGTTCACCGAGTGGCTGCCGATGACCGCAAGATGGGCCATGCGCACCATTTGCACCGGTCCTTCCTGGATAATCGACAGATCGCGCAATCTTCTCTCGTTGCCGGGATATCGCTGGGCGACCTCATCGAGAAAACGCTTGTTTATCTCGAAGATGATCTGCATATGCCGCGGCAACACGCGACTCATCATGTCCACCGACCAGCGTTCGAGTGCTTCGGGCATCAGGGTATGGTTGGTGTAGCCAAAGGTTTTAACGCAGATGGCCCACGACTCCTCCCAGCCCAAGCCCTCGTTATCGAGCAGCAATCGCATGAGCTCCGGGATAGCGATGGCCGGATGGGTGTCGTTGAGCTGCACCGCCACCAGATCGGCAAATTTGTCGAAGGAATTATTTTTTTTCTTGAAACGCCGCATGATATCCTGAAAGGTTGCAGCGACGAAGAAATACTGCTGCTTAAGGCGCAGCTCCTGGCCGGCATAATTGTGATCAGGAGGATACAGCACCTTGGAAATGGTCTCCGAACTGACCTGCGACTCAACCGCTTTGATATAATCGCCTCTGCTGAAATCGGCCAGATCAAGCTCTCTTGAGGCATGCGCCGACCATAACCGCATATTGATGACATGGTCGTTTTTATAACCGGGAACCATGATGTCGCTGGCCTTGGCCATGACATCCTTGGTATTCACCCACTTCGCCCGGTATCGACCTTTGTCGTCGACATAGCCATTGACATGGCCGAAAAACTTAACCTTAAAGACCGGCATCTGTCGCTCGAACTCCCAGGGAGTCCCGTTCTGCAACCAGTTGTCCGGGCCTTCGACCTGATAGCCGTCGATCAACTGTTGAAAAAACAGGCCATATTCGTAGCGAATGCCGTAGCCATAAGCCGGAATCTTCAAGGTGGCAATAGAGTCCATGAAACAGGCGGCCAGTCGCCCCAGACCGCCGTTGCCGAGGGCGGCATCCTCCTCCTGGTTTCTGATTTCCGCCATTTCAAAGCCGAGTTCCTCCACCGCCTGCTTGGCTTCGTCGAGGATACCCAGGTTGATCATGCTGTTGCCGAGCGATCTGCCGATGAGAAACTCTAAAGAGAGATAATAGACCCTCTTCTTTTCCTTGGCATAAAAGGTTTTCTGAGTAGAGATCCATTTTTGCACCATCAGATCTCGCATGGTGTAGGCCAGAGCCTTATAGACATCCGGGGCGCCGGATCGTTCCGGATCACGGCCCTGAAAGCTCATCAGGTGATTGATAATGTTTTCCTTTATGTTCTTAACGTTTGATGGGATTGGTAGCGGCACTACAGATTTTCCTGCCCCTTCGCTCTCGACTCGTTGCGCTTTCAAGCACCTTCATGCATCAATCCTCCAGAAAATGGTTACGGCAAATGACCGCAGGTCCGGTAATCCTCTTGGTCTACTGGACAAACAAATGGAACAGATATATCTATTCTACTTAAAAAGCCCTAAACAGCAATATGGAGTTTTTGAAAAGCGAAACCATTTTCTGGAATAAGAGCTTAATGCGAAACATGGTCTCCGCATTTTCTCCATTTTTATTGAACCAAATACCACTCAGTGGTATAAATATTTCATCATTGATTTCACAATCCTTGGCAATTTCTTCTCAGGCCCCTCTCTCATAAACATCTAACCAATCGAATCGATATGGCAAACAAGCAATTGGCAAATAAGCAGGCTAGCCCTCCTCAACCAAGCAATAGAGGACAACTCATCACCTACTGCATCATTTTTGTAGTCGGCTTTTTGGCGGGAGTTGGTTTCACCGTTTACAAGAGCGGCTCCATAACTCCGGTTCCGGCAGCGGTGACTGCCACGCAGGGCCAACAAGCCGCACCGCATAACGAGGAAACCCACCAGGCGATTATCAAACTTGAGGGCGAGGTAACCGCTAATCCCGGCAATTTCCAGGCCTGGACGAGCCTCGGCAATCTTTATTATGACACCGATCAAGCAGTCAAGGCTATTGCCGCATACAACAAAGCCCTTGCATTGCATAAAGGCGACGCCAATCTTCTCACCGACCTCGGAGTCATGTACCGAAAAAACAAACAGCCGGATAAAGCCATTGAAAGCTTTAATCTGGCTATCCGGGAAAACCCCACCCATCTGCCCTCAAAATACAATAAAGGGATTGTCCTGCTCTACGATCTAAATGACAAACAAGGAGCTCTCGCCAGTTGGGAAGAAATGCTCGGCGTTGATCCGCAGGCAAAGACCAATAGCGGTATGAGTATCCGTGAGCTTATCGACAATGTCAAAGCGGATAAAACAACAACCAAGTAAGCCCAGGATAATAGGAGAAAATAATGAAATTTGAAACACTTGCCCTGCATGCCGGCCAGACCGTCGACCAGGCGACCCTCTCCAGAGCCGTACCCATTTACCGGACTGCCGCCTACCTGTTCAAGAATACCGAGCATGCCGCCAACCTCTTTGCCTTAAAGGAATTGGGAAATATCTATACGCGCATCGGCAACCCGACCCAGGACGTGCTGGAACAACGCATGGCCAAGCTTGAGGGTGGCGCCGCCGCCCTGGCCCTGGCCTCCGGGACTTCGGCGATTTTCTACACCATTATCAACATCTGCGGACATGGCGACGAGGTAGTCTCCGCCAATAACCTGTATGGCGGCACCTTTGTGCAGTTCGAATCGATCCTGCCGCAGCTGGGCATCAAGGTGCGGCTGGTCGATGCGACCATACCGGATAACATCAAGGCCGCCATCAACGACAGGACCAGGGCCATTTACTGTGAAACCCTCGGTAATCCCTCGCTGAATATGACCGATCTCGACGCCCTGGCCAAGATCGCCCGGGAGTATCATCTGCCGCTGATTGTCGATTCGACCTTCACCCCGCCCTGCCTGCTTCGGCCGATTGAACACGGTGCCGACATCGTCATCCATTCCCTCACCAAATGGATCGGCGGCCACGGCACGGGGATCGGCGGCATAGTCATCGATGCCGCGAGCTTCAACTGGCAGGATCCGAAGTTCAAACTCTACAACGAACCCGATTCCTCCTACCATGGCCTGCGCTACGCCCACGACCTGGGCGATCTCAGCCCGCTTGCCTTCATTCTCAGGATGCGACTGGTGCCTCTTCGCAACCTCGGGGCCTGCATCAGCCCCGACAACTGCTGGACGACCCTGCAGGGCATCGAGACCCTCAGCCTCAGGATGGAAAGGCACTGCCTAAACGGTGCGGCGGTGGCCGAACACCTCGGCAACCACCGCGGTGTTGCCTGGGTGCATTATCCCGGACGGCCCGATGCGCCGGGACACGAACAGGCAGTGAAATATCTGAAAAACGGTTTCGGCGGGATGATCGTCTTCGGTATCAAGGGCGGGCTTGCCGCCGGGAAAAAGTTTATCGACAGCCTCCAGTTGATCTCCCATCTTGCCAATGTCGGCGACGCCAAATCCCTGGCCATTCATCCGGCCTCAACCACCCACTCCCAGCTGTCGCCGCAACAGCTGCGGGAAGGTGGTATCGATGAGGGGATGATCCGTCTGTCCATTGGTATTGAACATGTCGAAGATATAATCGCCGATATTGACCAGGCCCTGGCCAAGGCCGCATAGCAGAGAGTGGGGGGCGAGTGGCCCCCTTTGACGAAATAATGAACACATCCGTAGATCACCCAGCCTCTTTAACAACTGTAAAACAGTACTACACCTTTGCCGAGGGGCCGCAAGAACTGGTTCTGGAAAGCGGAGCACGGCTCGGCCCGGTGACCCTTGCCTACGAGACCTACGGCACGCTGAACGCGGCCAGAGATAACGCCATCCTCGTAGCCCACGCCTTTTCCGGGGATTCCCACGCCGCAGGTTTCTATGCTGCCGATGCCGAGGGCGAGAAACCCGGCTGGTGGGATTTTATGGTCGGTCCGGGCAAGGGCATCGACACCGACAAATACTTCGTCATCTGCCCGAACATCCTCGGCAGCTGCATGGGATCGACCGGGCCGAGCTCGATCAATCCGGCCACCGGCAGCCCCTACGGTCTTGACTTCCCGATGATGACCATCGGCGACATCGTCACTACCCAGAAAATGCTCCTCGATCATCTCGGCATCACCAGGCTGCACGGGGTAGTAGGCGGCTCGATAGGCGGCATGCAGGTGCTGGAATGGTGTGTCCGCTACCCGCAGTTCATCCGCTCGGCGGTGGCCATCGCCACGACCATGCGCCATTCGGCCCTGGCCATCGCCTTTAACGAAATCGCCAGGCAATCGATCATGGCCGACCCGAACTGGAACAAGGGCAATTATTACGGGGGCAGCAGGCCGGATATGGGCCTTGCCGTAGCCCGCATGGTCGGCCACGTCACCTACCTCTCGGACGAGGCGATGCGTCGGAAATTCGGCAGAAAGCTGCAGGACAAGGAAACCTTCTCCTTCGGCTTTGACGGCGACTTCCAGATCGAAAGTTATCTGCGCCATCAAGGCTCGAAATTCGTCAACCGTTTCGACGCCAACTCAGTGCTCTACATCACTAAGGCCTCCGATTATTTTGACGTGGTCGATCGTATGGCGAGGATTGGGCAGGACCGACAAAACAGCCCCCATAAAACTAAATACCTTGTTATTTCATACACTTCAGACTGGCTCTATCCGACCTACCAGGCTAAGGAACTGGTCCAGACCTTGAAACGCTCCGGTCAGGACGTCAGTTTCTGCGAAATTGAAGCGGATTGCGGCCATGACGCCTTTCTCATCCCGGATCAGCGGTTGACGACTCTTATCAAAGGATTCTTCGATGGTCTTGCCTGATACCGACAATATCCGCTATGATCTGCGGATCATCGCCTCGACCATCAAACCCGGCAGTCGCGTCCTCGATCTCGGCTGCGGCAACGGCGACCTCCTGGCCTGGCTGGCCGTCAACAAGCAGGTCGTCGGCACCGGCATCGAACAGGACAAGACCAAGGCCGCCGCCTGCATTGCCAGGGGCCTGAGTGTCCTGCAGGGCGACCTCAACCAGGAGGTGGACGACTATCCCGACTGCAGCTTCGACTACGTTATTCTCAGCCAGACCCTGCAGCAGGTCTTCGAACCGGCACGTCTGTTGTATTCCCTGGCGCGAATCGGCAGAAAGGTCATCGTCAGTTTCCCCAATTTCAGCCATTATGCGATCCGCCTGCAGCTGCTCTGCCGAGGCATTGCCCCGAAAAATGATCAGCTGCCCTATTCCTGGTACGATTCGCCGAATATCCGGGTCATAACCTTGAAAGATTTCCGGAAATTCGCCCGTGACGTCGGTTATAACATCCTCAGGGAAATTGCCATTAGTTCCGATCCAGGGGGCAGTGAGGGAAAGGTCATCCGAAACTTTACCAATCTCCGGGCAGCATATGGGATTTACATAATCGAGAAAATACGATCCTAATCGAAACAAAATAAATTATCAGGCAACTCTTCCATTCACTCTCAACAGCCTTACACTTTCATTATGTCAAACATAAAATCTTCCACCATCGATACCCTGGCCATTGGCGCCCTCTGTGATCATATTGAGGATTCCAACTGCTGTCAGCATGTCAAGGTTCCCAAGATCGTCAAGGAACTGCTCAACTCCTGGGCTACCAAGGCATGTTTTGAGCATATCAGCCCGGTCGCCATTCCCTCGCAGGCGGGGATCATCGAGATCGTCGAACAGGCGCGCTGCATCCTCTTTCCCGGCTTTTTTACCCGAACCAAGCTGCATGCCTCGAACCTTGAATACTATATCGGCAAGCAGACCACCGATCTCTATGACAAGGTGTCGGAACAGGTGAACATGGCCATTCGCCACGATTGCCGGCGTAACAACCTGCTCTGCACCAACTGCGAGGCGCAGAGCCACGACAAGGCCCTGGCCTTTATCGAGGCCCTGCCGCGAGTTGCCGCGATCCTGGCCACCGACATTCGCGCCGCCCTGGAAGGCGATCCGGCGACCAAGAGTCCGGACGAGGTTATCTTCTGCTATCCCGGCCTGCTGGCAACCCTGGTCTTCCGGCTTGCCCATGAACTGTATCAGCTGAAAGTACCGATCATTCCCCGGATCATGACCGAGTATGCCCACACCAAGACCGGTATCGATATCCATCCTGGGGCTACCATCGGTTCCGGCTTCTTCATCGACCACGGCACCGGAGTGGTCATCGGCGAGACCACGATTATCGGCAAGAATGTTCGTCTGTATCAGGGGGTGACGCTTGGGGCCTTATCGCTGCCGCGTGATGCCGGGGAAAAGATGCGCAACAAAAAGCGACATCCGACCATCGAAGACAATGTCATCATCTACGCCAACACGACAATCCTCGGCGGCGAAACGATCATCGGTGAAGGCGCGACGATCGGCGGCAATATCTGGCTGACCGAGAGTGTCCCTCCCGGAACCAAGGTATTGCTCAAAAGGCCGGAGCTGATTTACTCCAACTCCCATTAAAGGAAACTATCATGACTCAGACTATTCTTGAGAGTATCGGCAACACCCCTCTTCTCAGCCTTGCCACCATGTCCGCCGCGACCGGGGCAACAATCCTCGGCAAACAGGAATCGCGCAATCCGGCGGGCAGCGTCAAGTGCCGGATCGCCGTATCGATGATCGAGACCGCCGAGAAACAGGGTCTCATCAATACAGAAACGACGATCATCGAACCGACCAGCGGCAATACCGGTATCGGTCTGGCCTTTGTCTGTGCCCACAAAAAACTTCGGCTGATCCTCACCATGCCGGAAAGCATGAGCATCGAACGGCGCAAACTGCTCAAACATCTGGGTGCCGAACTGGTACTGACACCGGCCTCGGAGGGCATGAAGGGGGCCATCGCCCGCGCCGAACAGCTTCTCGCCGAAACCGCCAACAGTTTCATGCCGAACCAGTTCGGCAACCCGGCCAATCCGGCAATCCACCGCACAACCACTGCTCTGGAGATCTGGCGGGATACCGATGGCAAGATCGACATCTTCGTTGCCGGCGTGGGCACCGGCGGCACCATCACCGGGGTATCGGAAGTCCTCAAAAAACGTAACCCGGCGATGCTGAGCATTGCAGTAGAACCGCAGGATTCTCCGGTTCTCTCAGGAGGAAAACCCGGACCCCATAAAATCCAGGGGATCGGCGCCGGCTTTGTACCGGCCATCCTCAACCGGGAAATTATCGATGAGGTAGTCACCGTCAGTAACGACGACGCCTTTGCAACCGCCAGAAGACTTGCCCTGGAGGAAGGGATTCTTTGCGGGATCTCCTGCGGTGCGGCGGTCCATGCGGCGTTGCAGGTGGCCGGACGGCCCGAGAACCGCGGCAAGACCCTGGTGGTGATTCTGCCCGACAGCGGCGAGAGATATCTGAGCACTCCACTGTTGCTGGAATAGCCCGGTACCTCGCTTCCCAAGAATGGTCATAAGCGACAGCCAGAGACTCCTTCCTGCAAACTCTACAACGCTCCTATGAACCTTTATTCTCGCCAATCTCTCCTGGTCTGTTTTTTCATCGCATTGTTTTCTCTCCCTGCCAAGGCCGGTGAACCTGGTGCCACCTCCAGAGACCTGGTCCAGTTAGGGGACGCCTTTGCAACGATCATCGAGAGCGCAAAACCGGCAGTCGTCTATATCCAGGTAAAAAAAGAAAAGAAAGGCGATGATACAGCACCATCGTTTACCGACGAATCCGCAAATGATCCAATTCTGAAGGAGTTTTTTGGCGATAAACTGCCTCGCAAAGATGGCAAATCCCTCTTTACCGATACCACCAGCTACGGCTTTGGATCTGGATTTATCTTTAATTCCGACGGGTATATTTTAACCAATAGCCATGTCATCAGAGATGGTATCGAAATAACCGTCACCATGGCCGATAAACGAAAAATCCCTGCAACAATTATCGGCGAGGACCGAAAAACCGATATCGGCCTGATAAAAATAGACGGGAAAGACTTCCCGACAATCCCACTCGGCGACTCCGGACAATTAAAGAGCGGTCATTGGGTATTGGCCATCGGCTCGCCCTATGAATTCATCCAGACGGTAACAGCGGGCATTATCAGTGCAACGGGACGAAACAGCCTGGGTATCAGCGATTACGAGAACTTCATTCAGACCGATGCGGCAATCAACCCCGGCAATTCAGGCGGACCGTTGATCAATATCCACGGCCAGGCGATCGGCATCAACACTGCCTTCCTGACCAAGACAGGCGGCTACATGGGCATAGGCTTTGCCATCCCCATCGATATGGCTCGCACCATTTTGGAACAGCTCCTGCGGGAAGGCAAGGTAACTCGTGCCTGGATGGGTGTCGCCCTGAAAGATGCGGAAGCCGAACAACTGCTGGGACAGGGACTGCCCACCACAATGCAGGCGGCAAGGGTCGTTGAAGTAACTGTAAATTCACCGGCCGATCAGGCCGGCTTGCAAAAAGGCGACCTGCTGACGTCGATCAATAATACACCGATCAACAGCGCCGCCGACCTCCGCAACCGTATCGCCCTGTCCGTCCCAAAAACGCAGGTCATCCTTGAATATTATAGAAACGGGATAAAAACCACCAAGACAGTCACTTTGGGAACACTTTAAGAAGTGTGTAACCACCGGCGATGCCGGTGGTTACTGAGGGAAACTATTCATTGTAAAAGACACAAGTAAGGCTGATATCACAAAAAAATTTACCAACCGAATCAGCCTGAGCCGGCAATACTGCTATTTCGCCTGTACCGAGACCAGTTCAACTTCAAAAATCAGCGTAGCATTCGGGCCAATGGGGCCACCAACGGTTCCGGTCTCGCCGTAGGCGATGCTCGATGGAATGAAAAGCTGCCATTTGCTTCCTTCCTTCATCAATTGCAGTGCCTCCGTCCATCCCTTGATGACGCTATTTAAGGCGAAGGTTGCCGCCTGGCCGCGTTTCAAAGAGCTGTCGAATTCAGTGCCATCAATAAATTTTCCTGTGTACTGAACGGTAACGGTATCGGTTGCACTCGGCGATTTGCCCTTGCCCTCAGCTATTACTTTATATTGAAGCCCACTGGGGAGGGTCTTTACTCCCTCTTTTTTCATGTTCTCTGCAAGAAAGGCTTCGCCGTCGGTTTTATTTTTTTCACCCTGGGCTTTCATCTTCTCCTGACGTTTTCCCTGCATTTCCTTTTGCAGTTCAGTCAGAATAGTCCCGGCTTCCTGATCGGTAAGGTCGGTCTTTTGGCTGGTGAGAACATCCTTGATCCCTTTAACAAGTGCGTCCGGGTTGACATCAACGCCATTTTTCTTGAGGCTGTTACCCATATCCATACCGATTGCGTAGCTCGCCTTGTCCTGAGGGGTCTTTAATCCCGAGGTTTCTGCAGCAAGCGCCGTGCTTGCCACCAGCATTATGCCAAAGACAACTGCCGTTCCTCTAATTTTCATGCTTTCTCCTTGTGATTTTTTAAAGTTAAACATTCATTTTTCCATTATTTCGATGCGAAGTTCGCTGCAATGGGGTGATGAGGGGCTGTTCGGATTTTCCGGCTCGCCAAAGATCACGAGCATTCTGCATACGCAACCATACATCAGGAGACGTCCCAAGCCACTGAGCAAGTCGCAAAGCCATTCCTACAGAAATACCCGTTTTTCCGTTGAGCAGTCGAGATAAAGTGACCCGGGAGATACCCAACTGCTGAGCAGCTTCGGTCACATTAATACCTTCAGCCTCCAGGACATCTTCTTTCAGTATCTCTTCTGGATGCGGAGGATTATACATTTTTTTCATATGTGCCGCCTTAATGATAATCAAGATAACCAACCAACTCAAGATCTTCGCCTGCAAATAGAAAGATATTTACGAGTAACAAGTGAAAACCGGTATACGGCGTAAGATTTCGCTATTTTAACTCAAGCAACACCTTCACCTCATACGGCGCAAAGCGTGCCAGAATATTGCCATCGGCAACCATATACGGCTGATCGGTGTAATAGTCTCGCCACTGAGTTTGTCTCTCGGCTGGGATCTCTATTTCCGCCTCGGTAAAGGTAGCGATGGTATTGACACAAACCAGCATCTGGGTGCTGTACTGCTCTTTCCGGGTACAATGGACAGCAGGGTTTCCCCGGGGATCAAACCGGTTTGGCGAGGTCATCCGCAGGACTACCGGTTTTTTATCGTTATGAACCTGCAACCAGGATTTCATGCTGTTAAGCTGTCTGACAAGACGTGAGAGATCGTCTTTCCCCGTTTCTGTCGAGGTGATGCTCGGATAGGTAAAAAAATAGATACCCCGGCTGCCATGCACTACCGAAAGGAAGGCCAGGCAGCTCATTTCCTCGTGGGTTGGCAGCCTTGGCCAGCCTCCCTCCGCATGCTTTTCATCACCAAAGGCCTGAATAACCGATTGCAGGCGGTCCCGCCCGACATGCCGGGCAGCTTCATCCATCGATTCCGATAACCAGGCCATCGGCATGTGTGGTACCGGGTACTGGTCCAACATAAAGTAATCGGCGGCCTTTTCATAGAAGGGGATCGCCTGCGGGCGAACTATCGCCATATTCGTTATGGCGTCTGGAAAATGCTGCTTGATAATTCTCTGGATGTCCTCGGCAATCCCTTCCGGAAACGAGTGAATTTCCGGCTCATCGTTGACGTAGTAGGAAAAGCGTCCTTTCTGCAACAGTGGTTTCAGTTTCGCAAAAGCCTGAATGAGCGTTTCCGGATCGTGAGGTACGGCGATCGTGCAGTGCATGTTGAGGGAAAAGCATGTCTCAATGTTCTCCTTGGTCATGCCGATTACTGCGGTATTTAAGCCGAGTGCCTGAATTTCATGCAGGTTTTTTGAGCTTGCACCATATGTCCCGATCGGAAAAAAATCGGGATCCGCAGCAACCGGAGTCAAGCGCTCCCCCGACTCTCTCGCCACCAGCTCCGGCGATCGCATCCAAAAAACATTGCCGGGTGAGTTATTGCGAAACTGTAATTGTTTCTCGTCCTCGCGATACTCCTTCGGGCAGGTGACAACCGCTTTCAATTTTTGAAATTTTCCGACCATGCGGTGGGTATTCAAGCGATACTCCTGTCCCCATAAGGATATCTCAGGATATGCCTGAGCATCAAGACGATCCTCGCGAAGGAAATCGGCGGAAAAAAGATACGATGCACCCGGCAGACAATCGGGCAAACCGGTACTCCACACCGCCTGCCGATCATGGCCGGCAGTAAGGCCGATCACATTGCCCTGATCCTGTGCCTCATACAAGAATTTGCTGTCCTGCACACTTTTGGCTGGAGCAGGTTGCCATTTATCCGGTAGTTCAGGTGTATTCTCGCCACTGTCTTTACCTGCCCCGTCAACATCTTTCAGTAATAGTGGATTTTGCAGCAAATTCGCCGGCACTTGATATTTCGCCAGCAAAGGCCAGTGTTCGTCCTGCATATCACTGAATTTATAAACCAACAAACCTTGGGCTGAAGGTCGTGACACGACCTGCATAATCTGACTGAACTCTTTGCCCCCAACCTTCTCCGCCTGAATTATCGGCCAAACAGGCCTTCCGGTCATTTCAGCAAAGTAATCGGTTATTTCCCCAATCCACTCAACAGGTCGTTCGACCATTTGGTGGTATACCATGGGGGAAAAAACATCGATGGAGGGGGCCAACAGTTGAGCATCCTGCCCCAGATGAAAAGAAAGTGCTCCGTTATAGTCAGCTTTTCGCCAGGGTACGAGAAAGGCCCCGAGAAGAATCTGGCGATCTCCTGCCGATTGCCTTATTAGCTGCTTTACCTCCCTGGCAAAAGAGGCAATTTGTTCCTTTTTCCATTTCATCCATGGCAAAAAGGCATTTGCCTGTATCCAGTTGGCCTTTTCGGCAACGGTCTTTGCCTCATCGCCAACACGAATCCCTGAATCGACCTGAAACTTGGTCAGGCAGCGAGGACAATAGCAGGTATCGGGTATATTCGGGTTCCCTTTCTCCCAAAGACCAGGATAGCGGATAAAATCAAGCCATATGCCGTCTATTCCTGAATCACCACGAAATTTTCCCAGCCAGGAGGATACAATATCGAGCCGACTCCGCCGCCACCCTTCGTGGGTCGGACAGATCCCGCCCAGGGTCGAGTCTAGATATTCACCATCGGCCTTCACCGGCCTGGCATCAGGAAATTTTTTCCATCCTTCACTGCCGCCAAAAGCATTGAGTGTAAGATACACGCTTTCGCCCAGCAGCAGTCTGCGCCGCAATGAGTTCTGGCTGGGGAGGTACAAATACCGCATCGACGAGCGTGCGGTCGAAAAGACTGCGGAATTCGAGCCACCCCATACATCCCAGCGTTGCTCGACGAGTTCTTGGGAGAAAAACAGCAGCATCGGTAATAGCCACAAAACGATCCAGGTTGTTTTTGAGTAGGCAGACATTGGCAATATCTTGGTGAAAGAGTGTTGGTAGACGGTAGTGGGAAATGTTATTCAATACTCCATAGAAATCTCATAACTACCACGTATAGTTAAAGCATCGCAATGTGAAATCCTCCAACTTGACGAAGTAACTATCGTTAGGCATACGGCACATTTTTCGCCTGGAATTGCAACAATGCCTACACACGATATCCCGCGACCTACAGGGTCAAAAGTATTACTGGCTTGACATAGTCATATCAGGATCTTAGAATGGCACTAGCAGTTAAGCCCTGGATGTTTTTGTTGGACAGTCTCACCATAACTTTCCAACAACAAGGAGTAGATCGTGATAGTAAAAATGTTTCGTCAACGATGCCAATGTGGTGTCTCTGGATAATTTTCACACTCGCTTTTTATCTCACCTGAGAGTACCCCCCTGCAAGCAGCAAACCTCACGCTCTCAACAACCTCAACCCCCGACTCGGAAGTTTTGGTGCTGGAAATCGATAAGGTTGAGAAACTGGCAGGAATGAAATTGACAATTGAGTATCCAGCTACGATTCCTCGAATATAAAGCTGCACAAAAAGCCTCCGCATTCAATTCCTTTATGCAGGTAGTAAATGATAAAAATCCTGGCCGATCTCATATTGGTCATGGCCAGCGCCACTGGTGTTTCCGGAGAAAATTTAAAAATCTTCGAACTGACTTTCACTAAAATGCAAAAGATGCCATCTACTCTGAAAATTGCACCAACCGAATGCCAACTCATGAGTGAATCTTTGCAAGAAATACCCTGTACCACCTCCCCGATAACCGTACCGATTTCCAAGTAAAATATCCTCCCCAAACCAAGCACCCAGCCGAAAGAATACAATTGGCAGGTGGACGAACGGATCGGTTCTCCTGTTTATGACTAACAGTTTCTCGCTTTGATTCCAGTATGTTATGAGTAGTAGTTTCTCTTTTTTTTCCCGAATAATCGCTAGTAATCCTGCAAAATAGCATCAACTATCTTCATCCTGGCTACATCATGGCAACTTGATTATTTGTTGCCTCCACAAATCCCATAAAAAAATTGGGAAATAGGATTGAATATTGCTAGTAATCGCTTAATTGCTCTTTGTGAAGTTTGAAACCTGCAGCAACTGTGCTAGCGATTACAATATTGAAACTGAAGACACAAAACATGAACGTTCGACAATCCCTGATCCGAATCCTTACCGCCGCACTTATTTTGATACCGGTCATAGCAAGAACCTCTTTCGGTGCGGTCGTTCCAGAGCACCAAAATATTGCCTGGCAGGGCCCAGCAACGTGTCTGCAATGCCACCAAACCCAGGCACAACAGGTATTCCACTCAGTGCACTATCAGTGGTTGGGCGAAACACCTTACATGACCAACGGACCTCTCTCCCAAGGGAAACTGGACGTTGGTGTAAACAGCTACTGCATCAACACCACCGGCAACTGGGCAGGTTGCGGGGCATGCCATGTCGGCCTTGGGGCTCGCCCTGAACCACAACGTCAGTCAGGCGCAGCTGGAAAACATTGACTGTCTCATCTGCCACCAGGATGATTATAAACGTAAAAAAGTTAACGGAACTTTCGTTCCTGATACCGGACTGATGACCATCTCTATTGATCAGGCAGCCCAAACAGTGCACCGACCAACACGACAGACCTGCCTGCAGTGTCATGCCAAAGGAGGCGGCGGTGACAATTACAAGAGAGGAGATATGGCCCTTGCCCATGGCGTTACTGCTGATAGAAACTTTGACGTCCATATGGCGACAACCGGAGCCAACCTGGCGTGCCAGGCTTGCCACACAACCGAACAACACCACATTGCCGGTCGGGGATCGGATCTCCGTCAGACCGATCTTGATCGGGAAATGAACTGCACAAAATGCCATACCAACAAGGCATCAACAACCGGACACACAAATCCTGATTATCGGCAGACACGTGGCTCGTGTAGCCTGTCAGACCTGTCATATCGCCACCTATGCCCGCAATGCCGCAGACACTGCCGCCAATGAAATGACCGAAACACATCGAGACTGGCGCATGCCGCATGTAACCGCAAGCGGTGCCATTCATCCGACTCCGACAATGGCAGGCAATCTCACTCCACGCTATGCCTGGTGGAATGGTACCAGTTCCAACTATCTCCTCTTCGATGATGCTGTCAACGACCCGCAAACCGGACGTATTCCAACATCTCGCCCGGTCGGTGATATCAATGAATTTCCATCGAAGCTGTATCCTTTTAAATATAAGACCGCAACACAACCTCTGGCGACCGTCCCGAACCAGCTCCTAGCCCTGGACACCAGTGTTTATTTTTCAACCGGCAACGTCCAAAGTGCCATACAATCGGGCCTCGTGAACATGGGGTACCAGCCAAATGCAACCTATAGCTGGGTAGAAACAGACACCATGCAGCTGCTGACCCATGAAGTTGCCCCAGCATCGGCCGGCTTAACATGCACCGCCTGCCATGACAATACCAGCAGAATGGATCTCACCGGGGCTCTCGGATACCAGCTCAAAGGTCCCAGGTCAAACGTTTGCACCCAATGCCACGGAATGGAAAGCTTCGAAGGAAGCAGCGAGTACTTGGCGGTTCATGACAAACATGTCAGCAGTAAAAAATATGACTGCAGCTGGTGTCATGATTTCAGTAGACCGGAGCGCAGCCTAAAACCCTCCCCAATCTTGACAAAACTCGGTGATGTGATAAATGCCCTGAAGATCTTAGTCGGCCAAGCACCAACTTCAATTTCGACCATCCAGGCCAAAAACAGTGACGGTCGGATCGGCCTGGCGGAGGCCATCGGCGCCTTGCGGGATGCCGTCAACTTATAAAGCTCAGGGGTAATGACTGAGGGAAAAAAAGACAAGTGCTCTATGAAGAAACTCGCTCGCCATAGCATTTATTTATTGATAGTCTCGTTCTATCTTCTTTCGCTTTTTCCACTAGCAAAAGTGGCGACAAAGAGCGAGTTAGAAGGTCTCAGAGAAGCTGTCCATACTCTTCAAATGCTTCAGACGGCCACCTCCGAATCACCACAAATTTTCAAGAAATCGCTGAAATATTCAATAAAAACAGTACAAAACCTGGCAGGTTTGCAACTGACTATTTCTCAAGAACCCAATCCGGTTGAAAGCGAATCCTCATCCCTGATCACCATCACTTTTCGATTTCCCTACCTTCCATCAAGCAGTTACAGGCCTCCTGCTTTCATAAGTATGTACAGGTCTTCCTTCCTAGAACGCTCAATTCTCTATGTCTCGGTGAACGTCGCGCCAGAAATTCCTCCTCCTCTGCTAGCCTGATCCCCGACCCTGTCAATAACAGCCAGGCTCTTGAGTAAAACAGGTGACTGTACCTTACCTCCCACTTTCTTTAAGTCATAGAGGAGAAAAATGATGAATTATTTTAAAATATTGTCAGTTGCATTGCTACTGGCACTTTTCTGCAGCGCCACTAGCTTTGCAGAAAGGTTAACAGTCGATGCACCCGCATCTGTTGTATCGGGCACAACTGGAGTTCTTGTCAATATCAACATCGACAACGGACTCAACACCGCAGGAGCATCTTTTACGGTCACGTATGATGCTGCTAAGTTACAGTATAAAAGTGTGTCGAGTACATTTTTTGCCGCTTTTTCAAATCAGAACATCAATCCTTCATCAGTATCTGTTGGAACCCCTCCAATAACATACACCAAAGGGCTAGTCGACAACCCATCGTCGGGTAAAGTCATGCTGGCCGCCGCGCAGACAGCCAACGGAACAGCCGGCGCGAAAACGCTGTTTACTCTCACCTTCGACGTAATAAATGGTGTCACCGGCAATGCCTTAATTAACATTACTGCAACGACAATCAACAATACCGCTGCCGGATATCCTGCCGGCGGTGCCGCCATTCCCATGCTGGTCGGCATTGGTGCCAACAACACCTATCCGGCGATTACTCCGAGTGTAACGTCTGACACAATCTCTATTACTCCGGCTGTAGTCGATGCAGATGGCGATGGTATTACCGACAGTTGGGAAATAACGCATTTTGGTAATCTGACGACCGCCAATTCATCCACAGACACCGATGGAGACGGGTATTCAGATCTCAATGAATATTCCTAACGGCACTGACCCGAATATTAGAAATCCTTCGAATCCCAATGCCAAGACGGAAATTCTCTGGAGGAATACATCAACCGGCCAAAACTACGTTTGGTATATGAACGGAACAACTGTGACAGGTGGTGGATTACCTCATGACCGTTCCCGATTGAATTGGACAATTGTCGGCAGGAATGACTTCAATGACGATGGCAAACCCGATATCCTCTGGAGGAATACATCAAACGGCCAAAACTACGTTTGGTATATGAACGGAACAACCGTGACAGGAGGTGATTATCTCTCCGACCGTTCCCGATACGGAATTGGACAATTGTGGGAACAGGAGACTTCAATAACGATGGCAAACCTGATATCCTCTGGAGAAATACATCAACCGGCGAAAACTACGTTTGGTATATGAACGGAACAACCGTGACAGGAGGTGATTATCTCATGCCGTTCCCGATATGAATTGGACAATTGTGGGAACAGGAGACTTCAACAGCGATGGCAAACCCGATATCCTCTGGAGAAATACAGCAAACGGCGAAAACTACGTTTGGTATATGAACGGGAACAACAGTAACAGGAAGTGATTATCTCCCCGATGAACCCGATACAGTGAACTGGCAAATTGTAGCCATCGGAGACTTCAACAATGACATCTATACCGACATCCTTTGGAGAAATATCTCAACCGGTGAAAACAGGGTCTGGTTTATGAACGGAATAACCCCTGCGGTCCCGGGCGTTGGCAACCTTCTTCCTGTTGCCGAATGAACTGGAAAATTGTAAAGCAATAAAGTATGTAGCCCAATAAGGATGTTAAAAAAAACCCGTTGATATGATGGCACCATTTGTCAAAGTATCAACGGGTTTTTCGTGTGTTTTCGACAAGCCTGCCATGACACCGAAAAATTGATCTGCTACAATCGTTTCCCTTCTTATAACGTAAGCGCCATATCAACCACATCTTACCGGCGCGGCAAAGTGGGCCTTCCATTTCTTGGTTTCGCCTGTTTGGCTGGGTTGGTGGTTCTGATTTATCACGGGCAACCAATAAGGATTGAAACGGTCCGCGATAGCGGTCGTATTCAATCCTTTGTTGGACGAAGCCGCTACGCGGCAGGCAATTTGCAAGAAGCTGAAAAAAATAACCTCTTGGTTTTTTCTTACCCCAACTTTTTGCGAATGACTATTAAACTCCTCTACAATGTACATTCCACATTTTGCTCAAAACGCAATAAACAATAATATCAGCATATAGAATTTCGACAATTTTTGTAGTGCCATAATAAATATTTAAAAGTTGACAGGGAACGAATTTTTTATGCCACACTCCTTGCCATGTATATTCGAAAAACATCTATAAAAAGCAGGAAGGACGGCTCTCAATATTACAGCTACCGGCTTGTCGAATCCAAACGTACCGAAAGGGCGTGCGACAGTACACCCTTCTCAACCTGGGTGCCGACTTTGCGTTGCCGAAAGAGCAATGGCCTGAGCTGGCCAACCGGATCGAGGGTATTCTCGGTAAACAGCAAAACCTGTTTCCTGTTGATAGTAATATTGAAAAATTAGCTCAGTCGTGTGCCGCCCGGATTATTTTATCACGTCAGGAGGTTGATCCTTCGGAGGGTGACGACTACCGGGAAGTCGATCTCGACAGTCTGGAAATGAGCCGACCCCGCAGTGTTGGTTCGGAACACATCACTTTGGAATCATTGCTATTTCTAGAGATTGACGAGAAACTCAAAGAGCTTGGTTTTAATGGACCACAGACGGCCGCGGCCATAGGAACGATTATAGGCCGCTGTTGTGAACCGGGGAGTGAACTGGCGACACATACGTGGCTTCAGGAACGATCAGGCCTTGGCGATTTGCTTGATTACGATTTCAACAATCTGAGCCTGTACGGCATGTATTTGATTTCCGATAAATTGTACGAATAAAGCGGCGATTGAACAGCATATATATGAACGAGAACGGAGTCTCTTCGGATTACGGGAGACCATTACCCTGTATGATCTGACCAATACCTATTTTGAAGGTGAGGGCAAGGCCAATAGCCATGCGGCCCGAGGTCATTCCAAAGAAAAACGTTCCGATTGTCCCCTGGTTACCCTGGGCCTGGTGCTTGATTCCAGTGGTTTCCCGCGGCGCAGTCAGGTTTATGAGGGCAATGTTTCTGAGCCGAAGACCTTGGCGGAGATGCTCCATGCTCTCGAAGGCAGGGACACCTCGACAAGCCCAAAGCCCACTGTAGTCATGGATGCCGGCATTGCCGCCGACGATAATGTCGCCTGGTTACGGGAACATCAGTACCCATATCTGGTAGTGAGCAGGAAAAGGCACCGTGAATTTGATGAGGCATCTTCGGTTATCGTCAAGAAGGATGACGAGTGTACGGTCAAAGTGCAGAAGGTTTTTGACGAAACAACCGAGGAGACGCATTATAGCCAATGGATGATTACCAATGGCACAATCACCAGCACCCCTTAAGGGCCAAACTCTTTGGATGACGCTAACGCCCGAAAACCGCAAAAATTGTCACAAATATTATGCGCAAATCTCCGAAAAAAGAACGTTCCCTCACATATTCAACATAATAACGCTGCTTAATAGGCAGCACCTCTTCCACATAAGCCTTTTCAGGATCGGGTGCTTGCCCAAGAATATCATTTTCATCTTTGAATTGGATCGAAGCCCAATCGGTAATTCCCGGCCGAACAGAAAGAACTTCCGCACGAACCGCTTCTGGGTAACAGGCAATGTATTTCGGCACCTCTCGGCCTGGGCCCGACTAGACTCATTTCGCCCACAAACACATCGATCAACTGTGCCAGCTCATCCAGTTTGTATTTTCGTAACACTGCACCCACACGGGTAATTCTTTGATCCGGGCCAACCGTGATCAGACAAACCCTTACGCTCTGCATCGGCTGCCATGGTACGGAATTTGTGAATCCGGAAAACATGTCCATTAAGTCCCACTCTTTCCTGCCGGAAGAAAACCGGCCCATTCGATTCGACCTTAATCAGCACTGCAATAATTAGAAAAAGGGGAGAAAGGAACAACAGCCCAAGGCCACTACAAACCAGGTCAAAAATCCGTTTGAGTTTCACAATATATTACTCAAGCTCTTGTCTGACCGTAACTGACTCTACCTCCCGAACCACATCAACAACCAATGCCACTTTAACTGCATTTACTACCCGATCCACATCAGCATCCGTCATCCGGGTGTACAGGGGTAAAGAACAAGTCCGCTCGAATACTCGCTGACTCACCGGAAACATCTCAGGCGTCAGCTTATAGGTATCTCGCCAATAAGGATGCAAATGGAGCGGTATATAATGCACGCTCATACCGATCCCTTGGGTAAACATACGTTCAACAAACTCGTCACGCGTCACTTTCGTCTCATTCCCCAACTGGATTACATACAGGTGCCACGAATGGCAATCCCCATTTTCCGCATGGGGCGGACAATTGATCGGCAAACCTGCTAACGCAACATCGTAACGCGCAGCAATTTCGGCCCTGCGGCGCCGAAAAGCGTTCGCCTTCCTGAGCTGGTGTATGCCCAACGAAGCCGCGATATCAGTCAGATTGTACTTGAAGCCGGGTGCAACAATCTCATAATACCAATTCGGAGTCGTGGCGGTAAAACGATCAAATGCATCCCGATTAATGCCGTGTAAACGCATGATACGAGCCCGTTCGGCAATTGCCGAATCATGGGTCACTAACATCCCCCCTTCCCCAGTGGTAATCGTCTTGTTGGCGTAAAAACTAAACACCGTCACGTCACTCTCCAACGTGCCACCAGTTTACCGCCACAAGTAGTGGGCAGAGCATGGGCAGCATCTTCCACCACGCGTAACCCATACCGGCGGGCAATGGCTAAAATAGCAGACATGTCCGCCGCCCGGCCTCCAAAGTGGACTGGAATAATTGCCCTGGTGCGCGGAGTAATGGCACGCGCCACCGCATCCGGATCAATACACAAATTCCCAGCCGACACATCCACAAACACCGGGTCCGCCCCCATATAGCGAATTACCTCGGCGGTAGCTGTAAAAGTATGCGTAGTGGTAATCACCTCATCGCCCGGGCCGATGCCTATAGCCTCCAGGGCAAGATGCAAACCAGCTGTCGCCGAATTCACGGCAACTGCCTCAACACCACCGCCCATAAACTCAACAAAATCCTGTTCAAAGCGCTTGGCCTTTGGCCCGGTCGTAACCCAACCTGAGCGCAGGCTATCGACAACTTCAGCTATTTCATCTTCCCCGATATCGGGAAGGGCAAAGGGCAGAAATTTAGACATGGGCGCAATCCTTAGCAACAAGATCAATCCAATATTCGTTCATTCGGCGACCTTCCGGCGTTTCATACTGCCGTTCAATATTGAATCTCAATGACTGGTAAAATGCATTAACTGCTACATTATCATCACGATCCGTTGTCAAAAAAACTCTCTTAGACCCGCGCATCTCAGCCTCATGCAAGAAAGAAGTCCTGAACAAGTTGTTTGCCAACACCGGTTCCCTGCAATTCAGGGAGCACTCCAATGGAGAACAGCCCTGCCACATCATCACCAAATGGGTTGCCTCCTGAGTGAAACAATGCTCTGGCAATTCTACGGATGACGATAGGTTTGTGGATAATGGCTCTGACCGAGGCAAAGGCAAATTTCAGCCAATCCCGTTTAAGTAGCCTTGAATAGAACCCACGAGGATTAGAGGCTCCGGCCACGAAACCAGCCGGAAGCCCAAACCTGTTAAGATAAACGAAACCGATCCCTTCGGGAGCTGCGCATATTCCCTCATAATAGAGGGACAGGAAGCGAGGGCCTAGAAAGCAGAGGAAAAAACATGGGAAGCTGGCGAGATGCGTCAGCACGACTTCTGGAATATGCGCGGGTCTCATCAATACTAAGGGTGAAGTAACTGTGTTCACTTAAGGTTCCTTATAACGTACAGATATACTCTTGAGTCAAGCAACCTAAAAATCCATTTCAGATTAAGATGGAAGAAAATTTAAGACAATTTTCTACTACGGCTTATTGTCGTGCTGTATTGCAGAAGACGTTACGACACTTGCAAGACGTTGCACTTCTTCCGCCTTTGAATAGTGTTTCCTTCCAAATGACTTTCCCTTTTCTCCAAGAACTGATAGTTCTTCATTCGTCATGCAAGCAACCTCTTTCATCTTTTGTGCAAGCCAATCAAGGTCTTCCGGCGAACCAATCCAGCCGCATTCCGCTTCTTTTAGTACCCTGGCCGTATCGCAATCAGAATCGACCGTTGCAAGAATTGGTTTTGCCGAAAACAGGTATGCAGGGAGTTTAGACGGGATGGAACTGGTCCCACCAGTTATTCAAAGGCAATAAGAAATACATGGGCCATGTTAAAGCGCCACGTTGGCTGACTGCCGGGTCTGATTGAAATGAATATGTTCTATATTCAGGTTGTCGACCAATTTGACACAATCCGCCTTAGCGGAGCCATCACCAACAATTACAAGTTGTGCCCCTGCTATAGAAGCTTGGTGAAATGCACTAAGTAGGAAATCCACTCCGGCAACTGGTCCAATATTGCCCAGATAAAGAAATGTGAACATACTACTGGGTATGCTGTAGCGATGGCAGGCATCATCCCGGTCATGAACTATCTCGAACAATTTATCATCCTGCCAAGTGTTTATGGTGACGATACGATCTTTCGAGATACGTCGAGTTTCTGTGTATGCACGCATCATATTGTCAGAGATAACGACCGTCTGCGCCTGTTTGGCAATCCATTTATCCAGTTTCAGGAGTGGCGGGTATACAACACCCCGTAATATTGCTGGCAGTTTGCTCAACATCGATTCAGGATATATGTCCATGATCTGAAGCAGCACAGGGATCTTGTTTTTCACAGCGAACTTGATAATCATGGCTTGTGCCAGCATAGGCCAGGCATTGACATACATGACGTCAGGTTTCTGGATGGTTTTGGCAAGATATTTACAGGCATGTCGGCCAAAACTCAAGCTTTCATATATTCGTGACACCAAACAAGATATCGGCGATGCGTAAGAGGGAAGTCTAACAACGATGATTTCGTTTTCTACAGTAACAATTGGGACGGTGGAGGTCTTATAGTGTAGGTAATCGTCACAAGTAGGACGTGATGGCTGTGGACAGATAACCATTACTTTATGTCCTCCATTAACAAGATAATTTGCCAAATCTAAAGCTATCAATGCAGAAACCATTGGCTCAGGAGGGTAGACAGCACTGATTATTGTTATATTTTTTGAAGTTTTTCACTAAAAAGTAAGTACCATTCTAATAATCAAGTAATACAACTGAAATGATTTAACCTTATCAGGAATAGTATCCTTATATGATGAAGTTTGATTGCTATTTTTGGCATTAAGATACCTTGTTTGCAGCTGTTGCATTTCCCTTCGATATTTAACAAACCATATAGTCATCATTTTAATTAACATGTCAGCAATTATTATTGACTTCATAGCGATGTTTCAAACTTTCCGTAATACTTTCCGTAAAAATACAAACGACTCCTAGTATACTCTCTCAACATACAGAGATCGTTATGTCGGCTCTTTTCCCTCCAAAATGAACAATTTCACCTTGAGGTAAATAATAAATTTCATATCCACTAGACTTTACTCGATAACATATTTCAGTATCTTCTATATACATAAACATTCTTTCGTCAAGAAGCCCATGCTTTTTATCACAGAAGCTCTAATCATAAGACACGCTCCAAGAAGATAATCAACCTCCATAACCGAATCAACAGCTTTAATAACTGCAAAATTACCACGAAAGAGTCGGCCAAAAATATTAGATGTTTTAATGATCCATACAACCAGCGTCTTCTATCTATTCTGAGTAAATGACCAAGTTCTTTAATCAATGTCGGAAAACCAAAATAAGACAATTGCAGAGAGCCATCATCGTTAAGAACTTTACAACCACACGCACCAGCGTTGGGAGTTGAATCAAGAAAATTAATCATCACATCGATTGAATTGTGCATAATTAACCTATCGGGATTAAGTAAAAGCATATATTTACCCCTGGCACTTTCAATACCCTGATTATTAGCATATGCAAAACCACTGTTTTCTTTATTCTTAATAATATTAATGTTAGGATATGTGTTGGATACGAAATCAAATGTATTATCACACGAGGCATTATCGATAACAATTATTTCATAACTGAACGAAAACGTTAACGCATAAATTGAATCTAGACATTTTCGTAGGTAATCAACCGAATTGTATGTTACTATTATAATAGAAACTAATACGTCGTTCATAATCACCTCAACGGTTAACAGTCTGTAAGAAGAAATCTTCATACTGACGGCCAATAACAGACCAATCAAACTGTGAAGCCGTTTTTATGCCTTGGACTATTAATTTTATTTCTTAATTTTTCATTGTCCATCAATTGAATAATTGCTGCTGCGATTTGTTTGATGTCGCGTACTGAAACCATCAAACAATTTTCACCACCCCGAGCATAATCCCGTAAGCCACCACTATCAGTGCAAACAACTGGTGTCCCGCAGCTCATGGCTTCAAGCGGTGTAAGACCAAAACCTTCTTCGTGCGAGCAGGTAACATAAATCAAAGATTGATGATAGGCGGCGACCAATTCTTCATCGTTTTGTGGGGTTAAAAATAGTGTAGGGGACCTTTAAATCAAAAGCGATATCTCGATCTGCACCAATTAGAAGCACTTTTAAATCGGTTCTGATCAGCCAAATCAGATTCATTGCTGCACAGAAATCATAAAATCCGCGATTAGGTCGTCGATTAGCAATCGTCATTATAACTAACCCCTCGGATGGACCTAATTCTAAACCTTGGACGAAAATTTCAGAATCAATCCCATTGTTTATAACGGGTATATCAGGATGACCATGTTTCGATAACAAATCTGATAACCATTGCGAAACGACAGATTTTTTAAGGGGAAGGAAGTAACTAACACGAGCTAAAAGATAAGATATCCATTGGATGTTTCCATTTTTTTGTCTAAAGTAATTAGGTTCATAACCTTGAATAATGTAGCAAAGATGTGCATTATGAACCATTGCTTTTGCAATTATTGCAGAAAATGCAGTCAAATAGTAAGAAGCGACTACAATATCTGATTCTATCAGGAACAGCTTTAGCCAGTGAAATTATTCTGACAAAATCCCAAATAATCTATGAAATTCGGAGTATTGAACACGAATAATATCGAACCCTTTGTCACGGGAAAAGGTATTGCATTCTCACCAAGCACTATTAACCGACATTGATGATTAAGTTTGGCAGAGTTGGTTAGCTATTTCAACAGTAACACGAACACCACCACTTCTTTCAATGCTGATCAGTAAAAATATTATCTTCATAAGCTACTTTCTTTTGATTCTAGTATTCCAAAGCTGTTTTTGAGCAAGCCTAATCTGAATACCACTAAGTACCAAGAAGAGGCCCCATATACGTTGGTCATAAAAGAGAGTTCCAGTGAAATTGACACCCAATGAAGTAATAAAAACTCCACGAAAGCCAACTTGATACTTATATGAAAAGGTCCCAATTTGATATTTAATATTCAGTATACTTCCAGACCGAAACAAAAAACATTAATAGCAAAATAAAGCCCAGAAAACCTGTTTCTGCAACCATTTGTGAATAATAATTCTCTGTTGTTCGAAATTCAGGAGAGTAATAAGAAAATCCAAAAAAGCCACATCCAAACAATGGTGACTCAATAGCTATTCTAAATCCCTCATTAATCGTAAGAAGGCGCTTTGCAGCACCATAAACATCTATGCTGAAATCCATAGTTTCGCTATAGTCATTTCCATCGAAAACAATTTTAATTGCATCTGGCAAATAGTGACAGTCTCAACAATCATAGAACCAAAATTGCTACCAGATAAAAAGAAAGCAAAAACAATGAAACCCAACAAAAGACCAATAGTAATTGCAAGAATACGGGTGAAGCGTTGTTTGAAATACATTGAAGAAAGACCAATAATGAAACAAATCATTGCGCTTCTTGATTGCGTCACAAATATTCCTGCAACTAAAATTATAATCGCAACTACTGGTAGCAGTAACTTGCTTCTGTTTACACTTGAAAAGGAACGGAATTGCAATAAGCGCAGCAATAGCCGAAAACGCACCAGCAATGTTGTCAGTTAGCGGAACCGATGTAATAGCCAGTATTTTGGTCAACAAACTGATATAATTCTAATTCTCGAAATAAAGGCCTAGTGAATGTAACAGCCCCTCGAAAATATTGTGATTCAAATTCAGTTGGAAACACAGTTTGATAAATACCCCATATAGAAACAATAATACCGAGAGTAATCAAAATTTGTACAATTCTAATAAAATTATCTTCATTCCCTTTACCATTTACGATTAAGTACATAATTGGCACAAACTGAATCCACCGAAGCCATGTAATGAGTGAATTGCTCAACGACTTCTACCGGCACAAATAATGAAGCGACAAGAATAGTTAGAAATGACCAACAAACAAGCAATATGAGCCTTATTGTCGCAGGTTCTTTAATTAATTTCGATTGTAGAGAGCCATTTATAAAAGTAATAAATAGAATATAACAACGTATTCATTCCAACATTAACCTCACGCCCTCCAATTGAGAATAACGGAATGCTTTGGCTGAAGGGGATCAGAATAAATAATATATAATAACAATAAAAATTATTTTTTTTTGTAACAAGTGCATGCATTAGATTATTAGGATAATTTCATTTATCAAATTTTTGATTGATGCCTACTATATATTGTGCCTTAAGTTTTGAAAAATTAATTTCTTTCCGAGATAAATAGCTTGAGAGATCATCAACAGCTTGTTCAATAGTATTCAAATC
>CAWDST010000024.1:0-65668 GCA_963804965.1 uncultured delta proteobacterium | reverse complement strand
CTTTATTCAATGTTTTTTTGCCTTTATCCCATTAATCGAGAAATTTCCCGCTCAAATTCTCCCGCTCAATGAGTCTGCCTTTGTTATTAAGTCCCAAGGTCTCAACGAAAGGTTCATTTTTTTGAAACAAAATTTAAAAAAGCAGATATTACCTCTTAAATACAGTCAAATATTTGTATTCACACATCAGAATTCGTTATTGAAGGTTCCAACTTTTTTCATGGGTGGTTATATTCGGTGAACGGTTACAAAAATTTCATCCAACTCAAGCAAGGTCATGTCAAATATAGCTGTATTTGCCCCGCTCTTTCTGACGGAAAAGGCAATGGCATATTTGCATTTTTTATTGGTCTTTTTGAACCTTTTCCAAACACCCCGTGACATATGATTGAGGATAGAGAGCTCTTGCAAGAAAAGCGACTGGTGCAGCAGGTGGCTGCAGGTGATTCCATTGCCTTCCGACAACTCTATGATCTGTCCTATGGTAGGGTCGCCCGCTATATGCAAAAGATGGTGGGTAATGACAGCCTGGTCGATGATATCATTGTCCAGACGTACACGGTGGCATGGCAGAAGAGCGCTTCCTTCAAAGGAAACGGGAGGATCACCACATGGTTGATCGGTATTGCGCGAAACATAATGTTTCGGGAGTTTAGAAAGATTAAAAAATATGAACCTTTTGATGAAGAGTACGGTGCTGCAGATACACAGAGTCAGTTTCAGGTTGAGATAAAATCGACAAACGCGGCCTTGAAAGCTGCCCTGCAGACTTTAAAGGTGAAACATCGGGAGATTCTTGAATTGGTTTTTTATCAGGAATTCAGCTATGTGGAAGTCGCAGAACTGATCGGGATACCGGAAAATACCGTTAAGACACGAGTCTTTCATGCAAAACAGGCACTCAAAGACGTGCTGGAAAAACAGAATATCACAGATTATGGCAAATAAAGACAACGACCGATCGGATTTGATTCCCGCTTACTGCAACAATCGACTGAATGCAGATGAACGAGCGGATTTTGAAAGCCGTCTCCAGGAAGATCATGAACTGCTGGCTGAGTACAACGATTTTCAAGAATTTCAGAACCTGTATCGCCAGCTCGACCCTGCCGTGCCAGCACCGCCGGATGCGATCTTTAACCGGATATCCCGTGAGGTGGGTACCCAACAAAAGGTGGAGAGAAAAGCACCGGTACAGGCAAGCCTTGCTGGCAGAGTCCATACGCTCTTTCTGGCAGCAGATTCGTCAATCCATAGCTGTGCCGTGGATGCTTGCCGCTGCCCAGGCCGTGGTTATTGTCCTCTTGGTGATCCCTGCTCCAGAGCAAAATACATTTTCAACCTTGAGTGCAACGAAAGCTGCAGAAAACGCTGAAAAAATCGGCATAAACGTGGTCTTTCGACCAAACGCTCCGGAGTCCGATATCCGCAGTCTGTTGCACACCATCCAGGGATCAATCAGTAATGGACCCAGCAGGGAAGGGCACTATGTAGTCAGTGTCGGCAGCCGGAACGACCTTGATCAGGCCGTGCGGATATTAAAACAATCGGTAATTGTCTTATTTGCGGAGCCTGTAGTGCCTTAAAAATTATCCCTCCTTGTGGGGGATTAGGGGCAGCCTGTAAGAATTCAATTTTTTAGTGTGCTGACCTGGTATGGTTTAATAATTTTTATTCTTCTCATTTTTCGTCCCAACTGCTGAAAACGACCCATCAGGGACGTCGCTACAAGTAACCTGGTAATGCCCATGATAAACTGCTCCAATGCCGGACCGGTCATCAAAGCAGCAAAACTGTGGGTTGTCGTGTTCTTCTACCTCTCCACGCCCCTGGGTGTATTTGCAGAATCCGTTATTCAGGGCGACGTCATCAACACTCAGGCCAATACTGAAAAGAGTGCCAATATTGCAGCAGGCAGCGATAACACCGCAGGGCAATCTTCTGTTGCCTTGAAAAATATCAAGATGAGCGGCACTGTTGCCAACAGCGTGCAGAGCAAAACTACGGTGAACGTCGCTGCCGGAAAGAGAAACGTTGCCGGCCAGGGTTCAATTTCCCTTTCTCGGGGGACGGTCGAGGGCGTTGTCGTCAATAATGCCGCGACAAAATCAACGAGTAATATGGCCCTCGGTGCGAACAATAAAGCCGACCAGGGAAGTGTTCGAATAGAAAACAGCAAGATTCGCGGTACCGTGATGAACACATCCACTCTGCAGAAAAGTGCCAATATGGCAGTGGGAAACAGCAATTCGGCCTCGCAGGCGGCAATCGTCATGGATGGCGCGCAGGTGCGCGGCAAAATCGTTAATACTGCTACCGGCGAGAATGCTGTAAACGCTGCCGTTGGTTATAGAAATGAAGCGAATCAATCGTCCATTGCCGTTGATGGGGATCAAGCCGGCAACGGGTCCGCCGTAACCATGCCGCAAAACACTGTTCATGCGGATTCAATCAGCTCGGGGCAGGGAGAGCACAGTACCTTGGCATATACGGGCAAAAAAAAGGCGCAGGACGCAAAGGAGCAGAAGGCTGGCCAACATGTGCCTGGCCAGGTCGTTTTTCTGGTTGATAATGACAAGGCTGGTCTTGCCAGCCTCGATCGGGTTGCCAAAAAGTACCATCTCGATGTTGATGAAAAAACAGTCCTGAAATCGCTCAACCGTATCATGGTGGTTTCTTCAACAGCCAAGGACGCGGCAAAGATTGCCGAGGCACTGAAAAATGAGTCCGGTGTATATAATTCACAGCCCAATTACGTCTTTACCACCATGGATCGGCAAGATCCCCTCAGTCCCATGCAGAATCTCGCCTCCATGCTCAATTTGCAGGAAGTGCACGGCAAGGTCAGTGGAAAGAATGTCGCCGTGGCTGTTGTTGATACCGGTGTAGAGGTAGAGCACGAGGATCTGCGCTCCCGTATCGTCGGATACCAAAACTTCATATCGGGCAGCGTCTACCAGGGGGAGATACACGGCACCGCAGTGGCCGGAATCATCGGTGCCGACAAAAATGAAAACGGCATTGTCGGTATTGCTCCGGATGTGTCTTTGTTGGCGCTGCGAGCTTGCCGTCAGGTAAGTAAAATGTCAGCCATGGGAGAATGTTTCTCGACGTCCCTGGTCCGATCACTTGATGCCGCTATCTCAGCCAAAGTGGACGTGGTCAATTTAAGCCTTGGAGCATATGTCAACGATACCCTGCTGAGTGTGATGATTGATAGCGGTCATAAGAAAGGGATTGTTTTTGCGGCTCCAGTGGGCAATGACCCAACGGCAGAGAATATTGCCTTTCCCGCTTCACACGACAAGGTGATCAGCGTGGCGGGTCTGGATGAGCTGGGCAATCCACTGCCCAACAAGCAACTGGCATCCATGGCGGATGCTGTGGCCCCGGCAACACATCTTTTCGTGACGACACCTGGCAACAGTTATAATTTTATCGACGGTACCTCTCTGGCAAGTGCTTCCATTTCCGGCATTATTGCCCTGTCCATGGAAAAAAAAATTGCTCGGAATTCACCCTGTCTGCCACGCTTCAATAGTGCTGTCCCATGGCCCAAACAGGTCTTTTCCTGCATTGGTTTATAGGCTGGGTCTGCAGTCTGCATTGATTGTCCAGACCCTTTCCAGGTCCGGAACCTAGCCTGTCTCGGTCCATCTCTCAGGGCAATTTCCTCTTTCAGCCGATTGCGTGTTCTCCCCTCAATCGCCTATTCTTGCCGGTAACCGGTAGAACAGGGTCACGTGTGCCGATATCGGCGGCGACTCACTTGCCAGAAAACATCTTGGAGGGAAATACCATGGACTATATGACCGCATACAACAAGAGACTAATGTCGCCAGCCGAGGCCGTGGGTTTAGTAGAATCAGGGGATTGGGTTGATTACGGCTGTTTTCTCGCCACCCCCATTACCCTCGACCGGGAACTGGCGAAAAGAGCGGGCGAGGTTGCCGATGTGAAGATCCGCGCCCTTGGTTTTCCAGGTATTGCCGCAGTCGCTGAGGCCGATCCGGAAGGGCGCAGTTTTAAATACAACAGCTGGCATTTCACCGGCGGCGACCGCAAACTCCACGACCGCAATGTCTGCGATTATATCCCCCTCTTTTACCACGAAGGTCCGGGCTACTACAACAAACAGGACATCTGCACCGATGTCATGATGCTGCGTACCACCCCGATGGACAACAAGGGGTATTTCAATTTCGGGGTATCCAATTCCTTTACCCGAGCTCAGATTGCCGCGGCGAAGAAAGTCATCGTTGAAGTCAATGAAAATGTGCCCTATTGCCACGGCGGTAACGAAGAACAGGTCCATATCTCCGAAGTGGACGCCATTATCGAGAGCAATAACGACGCCATGTTCTTCTTGCCCGAACCGAAGATCAGCGACGTCGATCAGCAGATCGCCGAGATCGTCGTGTCGCAGATTGAAAATGGCTCCTGCTTGCAACTGGGTATCGGTGCCATGCCCAATGCCATCGGCAAGCTGATCGCTGCCTCCAAGCTGCGCGACCTCGGGGTCCACACCGAGATGCTCTGCGACAGCTTTGTCGATATGTACGAAGCGGGGTGCATCTCCAATGCCAAGAAGAAGAAAAATGTCGGCAAATTTGTCTATACCTTCGCCCTCGGTTCGAAAAAACTCTACGATTTCCTCCATCGTAACCCGTCGTGCAGCAGTTTTCCGGTCGACTATACCAACCGGCTGGAGAATATCGCCGTCAACGACAACGCCATCGCCATCAACAACGCCATCGAAATCGACTTGTTCGGCCAGGTTTCCTCCGAGTCGCACGGCACCCGGCACATCTCCGGCACCGGCGGACAGCTTGACTACACCTACGGCTGCTACCATTCAAAGGGTGGCAAGGCCTTGATCTGCCTTGCCAGCTGTAAGGAAGACCGGGCAGGCAATAAGATCTCGCGCATTCGGCCGTTCCTTGAACCAGGCACCATTACCACCCTGCCGCGGGTCGTGGTCAACTACGTGGTCACCGAGTACGGTTTGGTTAATTTGAAGGGGAAATCGACCTGGGAACGGGCCCAGGCGCTGATCTCCATCGCCCATCCCGACTTCCGTGAGGAACTGACGGATCAGGCAAAAAGCATGAAGCTCCTCATGTAAAAGCTCCTGCGCTCCGACGCCGAAAAGTTTGGCGGGGGCGGGAAGAGTTTCTTGGGACAATTCGGCGGAGGTTCGTTATACTGCTGATTACAATCCAACCGAAACGTACACCCCGCCCCCCAAACCGGAAGAAGAGAGCAGACCGATGTTTCCCGATATGCGCATTCGTCATAAGCTCCTCCTGAGCTATTCACTGCTCTTCTTTTTGGCACTCCTGGTAGCCTTTGCCACCGTCTACACCATTCTGCGCGATGCCATTACCAGCAACATCGAAAGCGAACTGCAAAATACCACGACGGCGATCTACAACCTGGTAAAAGCCTCCGCCGCCGTCTCCACCAAAAACTACCTGCGGGCGGTGGCGGAGAAAAACCATGACATTGTCCGCGCCAGTTACGACCAATTCGTTCGCGGCGAAATAAGCGAACAGGAGGCCAAGGCCAGGGCGTCCTGGCTGCTGCTCAGTCAGTCGATCGGCCAGTCCGGCTACATCTATTGTCTCGACAGCAACGGTATTGTCACCGTCCATCCACAAAGCCAGCTGCTGCAGAGCGATGTCTCGGAATACACCTTTGTCCGCGACCAGATGTTGAAAAAAAGAGGGCTATCTCGAGTACGACTGGCAAAATCCGGGCGAAACAAAAACCCGGCCGAAGGGGTCTGTACATGGTCCATTTCCAGCCTTGGGACTGGATCATTTCGGTCTCCGCCTATCGTTCGGAGTTTAAGGATCTGGTCAACGTTGACGATTTCAAGAAAAGCGTGCTCGACCTGCGCTTCGGCAAGACCGGCTATTCCTTCGTCATGACCGGTGACGGCACGGCGATCATTCATCCGAAGCTCGAAGGCGTCAACATCCTCACCAGCGGAGAATTCCCCAAGGATTTTCTCGGCGAGATGCTGCACCGGAAGAGCGGGCGGATCATTTACCCGTGGAAGAACCCCGGAGAAGAGGAACTGCGGAAAAAACTCTGCCTGTTCAATTATATAGAGGATTATGACTGGATTGTCGGTTCGGCCAGCTATCTTAATGAATTCTACGAACCTCTGCATACCACCGGCCTGGTCCTCCTCATCATCTTTATCCTCACCCTGCTGTTCGTCCTGTTGCTCACCGCCAAACTGAGCGGCTCGATTACCGATCCCCTGCAGCGCTTGATGCAATTTTTCGAGCAGGCGAGCGCCGGTAATTTCAAGTTGCGCATGACCGTTCCCGGTCGCGACGAGATCGGGGCCTTAGCAAATTATTTCAATAACTTCATGGCTCAGCTGGAGACCTACAGCAGCAGTCTGAAAGAGGAGATCGAGGTGCGGCGGGAGGTGGAAAACAGCCTGCGGGAGAGCGAAGAACGGTATCGCTCGGTTATGGAGGCGGCGGCTGATCCGATTGTCATCTACGATATGCAGGGGCGGGTCGTCTATTTTAATCCGGCCTTTCAAAAGATCTTCGGCTGGACGCTTGCCGAGAGTATCGGTCGGAAAATGGATCATTTCGTGCCCGAGGAGAATTGGCCCGAGACTGCGGTCATGATTGCGGCCATTCAGGCCGGAGGGATGTTGCCGATCACCGAAACCAAACGTACCGCCAAAGATGGCACGGTCATTACCGTTAGCGTCAGCGGCGCCGCCTACCGGGACAATAACGACAACCTGGTGGGCAGCGTGATCATCCTCCGCGACATCACCGAGACCAAGAGACTCAGCAAGCTGCTCATGGACATCGGCGACAACGTCCGGCAAACCATCGGCCAGGACATGCACGACGACCTGTGCCCGCACCTCATCGGCATTGGCGGCCTGACCGCGGTGTTGAAGCATCGCATCGAGAAAAGCGGCATGGAAGAAACCGAGCTTGCCGACCGGATAATCGCCCTGATCGGCGAGGCGACCGCCAAGGCGCGGGGCCTTGCCCGAGGGCTTTGTCCGGTCCATCTGGTGGCGCACGGCCTGCATGCCGCCCTCCGCGATCTTGCTGCCAACAGCAGCCTGGCGAGCGGCATCCCCTGCACCTTTACCGGAGAGGAGGGGTTGGTCATCACCGACAATGCGCTCGCCACCCATTTGTATTATATTGCCCAGGAAGCGGTCAATAATGCCATTCGCCATGCCGGCGCCGCGATTATTAAAATCACTCTTGCCCAGGAAGGCGACTATCTGCATCTGAGAATCGCCGACAACGGCTGCGGCATAGACAAGCGACAGCAAGAGCCACGGTATCGGCCTGGAGATCATGAAATACCGGGTGCTGGTGATCGGTGCCTTCATCGCCATCGACACTGCGCCGGGCAGTGGCACCACCGTTCATGTCTCCATGAAATCGGCCATAACGGCACAACAATCCACCATCCCAGGGAGTCCCCATGGCCCAGCAGGCGAAGCGTAAGGTCCTGATCATCGACGATCATCCGATATTTTGCCTCGGCATGAGCGAATTGATCAACAAGGAGGACGACCTGCTGGTCTGCGCCAGCGTCGAATCGGCGAAAAAGGCCTGTCAGGCGATCAAGGAGCATCGACCGGACCTGGCCATCATCGACATCTCCTTGAAAGACGGCAACGGCATCGACCTGGTGCAGGAGATCAAGAAACAGTTCGGCGGTCTGCCGATGCTGGTGCTGTCGATGTACGACGAAGCCCTCTACGCCGAAAGGGCGCTGATGGCTGGGGCGAGCGGCTATATCATGAAGCAGGAAGCCATTGCCTCGGTGGTCGAGGCTATCCGCCGGGTGTTGGCGGGCGAGATCTACGCCAGCAGCAGTGTCAAGGAAAAGGTCTTCAAACGCCTGACCACCTCCCCCCAGTCCGGCGATTCGACCAGCCCGCTTGACGTCCTCACCAACCGCGAACTTGAGGTCCTGCGGCTGATCGGTGAAGGCTTCTCCACCAAGGAGATCGCCGACCGCCTGCACCTCTCCATCAAGACCATCGGCACCTACCGGGAAAACATCAAAGAAAAGCTCAACCTCAAGCACTTCACCGGCCTGGTCAAGTTTGCCGTGCACTGGCTGGAGCAGATCCAGCATTGATGGGGTTTCCTACCCCATAGGCTCATAACCTAGCCGGCCTCGGGTTTTTGGCCGGACGGAAATCGGTTTTCCGCCGATTGTTAAAAACCCTCCCATTTTATACTCTTGGTTTTCAGAATTGAAGGGATGCTGCCAGGCTCTGCCTGTTGCCTCCCGTATCATCTTTTCAGCCAAGGAGTATTGCCAGAATGTTCCAGTCGCCGGTCAATTTCGATATCCTCAGCCCCGTTACTTTTCTTGATCGCAGTGCCGAGGTCTATCCCGATAAAGTGGCAGTGCGTTATGGAACGGATAGGTATACCTACGCGGAATTCAGGACGAGGGTGCACCGGCTGGCCAATGCCCTGCTCGCCAAGGGTGTCGGCAGGGGCGACAAGGTGGCCTTCATCTGCCCGAATACCCCGCCGATGCTGGAGGCCCATTTTGCCATTCCGCTGATCGGTGCGGTTCTGGTGGCGGTCAACACCGAACTTTCCGGGCCGGAATTTGCCTATATCATCAACCATTCCGAGGCCAAGGCGGTTTTTGTCGACAGCGAGTTTGCCGGTAAGCTGCAACCGGTTCTAGCAGAACTGCCCCGGGTAGAATTCTTTGTCAATATCTTCGACCGCTCCTGCACCAGCTCGATCAATGGCTACCGGCTACGAGTTATTTCTCGCCACCGGCGGCGATGCCGCTCCCGACAGCGGCATCCAGGACGAAAACCAGCTGATCGCCATTAACTACACCTCCGGTACCACCGGCCGGCCCAAGGGGGTCATGTACGGTCATCGCGCCACCTATCTGCATGCCCTGGGTGAAGTTATCGAATCGCGGCTTGGCCCCGAGACCGTCTACCTCTGGACCCTGCCGATGTTTCACTGCAACGGCTGGGGCTTTCCCTGGGCGGTGACCGCAGTAGGCGGCACCCATATCTGCCTGCGCGACCGCCAGCCAGCTGATATTTTTCATTTTATTGAACAACATGGGGTTTCTCACCTCTCGGCCGCACCCACCGTGTTACTGGCGATGATCAACCATCCGGGCGGTCCTTCTCTTAAATTGCGCCGCCCTTTACAGGTTATTACCGCCGGCGCCGCCCCGACTCCGGCGGTGATCCGCGGTATGGAAGAGATCGGTGCCAACGTCATCCATGTCTACGGCCTGACCGAACTGCACGGGCCGCACAGCGTCTGCGCCTGGCAGTCGCAATGGGTCGAACTCGATCCGGAACAGGTCTCGAAAATGAAGGCCAGGCAGGGCGTGCCTTATACCGTCAGCCGGCAAATGGCGGTGATCGACCAGGAGACGGGGCTTCCCGTGGTAAGAGACGGCCGGAGCATCGGCGAGGTGGTGATGCGCGGCAACAACGTCATGCTTGGCTACTACCAGGACCCGGAAGCCACCGCCCTGGCCTTCCGCGATGGCTGGTTCCACAGCGGCGATCTGGCGGTGGTTCACCCCGACGGCTATATCCAGATCGTCGATCGGGTCAACGACGGCATTGTTCGGGCTGGCGCCACCATCCCCTCGACGGAGATCGAGGAAATCATCTATCGTCATCCCGATGTGCTGGAAGTCGCGGTGGTCGCCACCCCCGATCCGGCCTGCAGGGCGAGGTGCCCAAGGCCTTTGTCATGGTGAAAGATGGAGCCGCCCTGAGTGAAGCCGAGCTGATCGACTTCTGCCGCCGGGCAGGGTTCCGAATTGCTGGCACCGGCCATTGTTGAATTCGGTCAGCTGCCGAAGACCGCCACCGGCAAGACCATGAAGGCCAGGTTGCGCCATCTCGAGTGGCAAAAAATATCGGTGAACGACATTCAATAATTTTTTCATGTAGTTAAGGGTGATCCGGGATTAATCGACCCTACCACAACTCTTTCAACGGGAGCATGAGCAAGATGAACAAGGTGGTTATTGTCAGCGGATGCAGGACGGCGGTTGGCGCCTTTGGCGGCAGCTTTGAAGGATGTGCCGGTGGTCGATCTCGGCGCCCTGGTAATGCGTGATACCCTGCGCCGGGCCGGATTGCGGCCGACTGTCGCCAGCGACCACCTGCGGACGGTGCCGGGGCGGACTGGCGGGCCAGCCGCGGCTGGAGATCGAAGGCGCCCTTTATGCCTGGGATAAAAGCGCCCAGCCGGTGGCCATCGACGAAGTCATCATGGGCAATGTCCTGACCGCCGGCCAGGGGCAGAATCCCGCCCGCCAGGCGATGATCAAGGCCGGCATCACCAAGGAAACCCCGGCCTACACCATCAACAAGGTCTGCGGTTCCGGCCTGAAGGCGATCAGCCTTGCCGCCCAGTCGATCATGACCGGCCAGGCCGAGGTGGTCCTCGCCGGCGGTCAGGAGAATATGAGCCAGGTGCCCCTTGCCCTGCCCAAGGCCCGCTGGGGCTACCGCATGGAGGTGAGCGGCAGCGGCGAGATCCGCGATCTCATGGTCTTCGACGCCCTGTATGAGATTTTCTACGGCTATCACATGGGCATCACCGCCGAAAATATCGCCCGGTTGTACCAGATCAGCCGGGTCGATCAGGACAAACTGGCCTGTCTCAGCCACGAACGGGCCTGCCGGGCCATCGAGACCGGCCTGTTCGCCGATGAAATCGTCCCGGTGGAAGTTCGCGTCAAGAAAGAGCTGGTGGCGATCACCCGTGACGAGCGGCCGATGGCCACCAGCCTGGAAAAGCTCGCCAAGCTGCGGCCGGTCTTCGATCCCTCCGGCACGGTGACCGCCGGCAATGCCTCGGGCATCAACGACGGGGCGGCGGCGGTACTGCTGATGAGCGAGAAAAAAGCCGCCAACCTTGGCCTCAAGCCGCTACTCACCATTCACAGCTGTGCCGCCGGCGGACTCGATCCGGCCTATATGGGCCTCGGTCCGGTACCGGCGATCAAACGGGCCCTCGACCTGGCAAATATGACCATCGGCGACATCGATTGCATCGAACTGAACGAGGCCTTTGCCGCCCAGGCCATCGGCTGCATGCTCGAACTGGGTATCGAGGTCGAAAAACCGAATCAACTCGGCAGCGCCATCTCGCTTGGCCACCCGGTCGGCTGCACCGGCGCCAGGCAGATGGTCACCGCCATGCACGCCATGCAGCGAAGCGGCGCCGGACCGGGCTGATCAGCATGTGCATCGGCGGCGGCATGGGCTTGGCGATGGTGGTCAGCAGGCCGTAAGTCTTCAAAGGAGAAAAATATCATGAACATCAAAAACTTTCGGCGTCATCGGCGCCGGTCAGATGGGCAGCGGCATCGCCCAGGTGGCAGCGGCCAGCGGGCTGAATGTCATTATGCACGACATCACCTTGGAGTACGCCAGCCGCGGTAAGGACAACATCGGCAAAAACCTCCTGCGGCAGCTGGAGAAGGGTAAAATCACCGCCGAGAGGATGGATGACATCCTCGCCAGGATTACTCCGAGCACCGATCTCGCCAAGATGCAGGCCGTTGATTTCGTCGTTGAGGCCGCCTCGGAGAAAGAGGACATCAAGTTCGAACTCTTTAACGCCTGGACGAGATCTGTCCCACCCATGCCATCCTTGCCACCAACACCTCGTCCATTCCCATCGGCCGGATCGGGGCGCGCACCGGCCGGCCCGACAAGGTGATCGGCATGCATTTCATGAACCCGGTGCCGGTCATGCAACTGGTCGAGGTGATCCGGGGCCTGGCGACCTCCGACCATACCCACCAGATCACCGTGGAACTGGCGAAAAAGTTGGGCAAAATCCCAGCGGAGGCCGGCGATTTCCCGGGGTTTATCGCCAACCGCATCCTTTTACCGATGATCAACGAGGCGATTTTCTGTCTCTACCAGGGCGACCGGCACCCGCGAAGCCATCGACACGGTGATGAAGCTCGGCATGAATCACCCGATGGGGCCGCTGACCTTGGCCGACCTCATCGGGCTTGACACCTGTCTCGCCATACTCGAAACCCTGCACTACGGCCTGGGCGATCCGAAGTACCGGCCCTGCCCGCTGCTCCGCCTGTATGTCGAGTCCGGGTGGCTGGGGCGCAAGAGCGGCCGTGGTTTTTACTATCAGTCATTGAACCAATAAACTTGTCAACTCTACTTTTGCAGGAGAATCACAATGAATCTTTCGAACTTGACGAAGAACAAAATCTTATCCGTGATATGGTCCGCAACTTCGCCGAAACCGAAATCGCCCCGAGCGCCGCCGGCCGCGACGAAGAGGAACATTTCGACCGGCCGCTGATGTTCGGCCGGCTGGCCGAACTCGGGCTGACCGGTATCGTCTTTCCCGAAGAGTACGGCGGCGGCGGCGCCGATTATATCAGCTACGCCATTGCCGTCGAGGAACTGTCACGGGTCTGCGCCTCGACCGGCGTCACGCTCTCCGCCCATCTCTCCCTCGGTGCCAACCCGATCTATCTGTTCGGCAGCGAGGAGCAGAAGCAAAAATTCCTGGTGCCGCTGGCCCAGGGCGAGACCATGGGCGCCTTCGGTCTCACCGAACCCTCGGCCGGTTCCGACGCGGGCGGCACCAAGACCACCGCCGTCCGGAAGGCGACGAATGGATCCTGAACGGCACGCAAGATCTTCATCACCAACGCCGGTGAGGCGGAAACCTACGTGGTTCTTGCCCGCACCGACAAGAATGCCGAGAAGCACCACGGCATTACCGCCTTTATCGTCGAAAAGGGCACGCCGGGCTTCTCCTTCGGCAAGAAGGAGAAAAAGATGGGCATCCGCTCGTCGCCGACCATGGAGCTGGTCTTCGAGAACTGCCGGGTACCGCATGAGAACCTGCTCGGCGAGGAGGGTCAGGGCTTCAAGGTGGCGATGAAGACCCTCGACGGCGGCCGTATCGGCATCGCCGCCCAGGCGCTGGGCATCGCCCAGGGTGCCCTCGATGCGACTGTCGCCTACGCCACGGAGCGGCAAGCAGTTCAACCAGCCGATCAGCGCCTTTCAGGGGGTGCAGTTCCAGCTCGCCGACATGGCCACCCAGGTCGAGGCGGCCCGGCTGCTCGGTCTACAACGCCGCCTACCGGGCCAGCAACGAGCTCAGCTACTCGAAGGAATCGGCGATGGCCAAGCTCTTCGCCAGCGAAACGGCCATGCGGGTCACCACCCAGGCGGTGCAGCTGCACGGCGGCTACGGCTACACCCGGGAGTTCCCGGTGGAAAGGATGATGCGCGATGCCAAGATCACCGAGATCTACGAAGGCACCAGCGAGATTCAGCGGGTGGTTATCGGCTCGGCGCTGTGCCGGTAAAAAAATAGGGGAGATCGATGGAAGCAACACGGGAGATTTATTGGAATGTCGGCCATGGCCTTACAACCTTGGGGCCGATGTATCTGCTGACCATCCTGGCAATCGGCGCCTTCGCCTGGGGCTGCTGGAAACGGTTGGAGATTTACACCCAGGGCAAACCGCTGGTGCGGCACGATAGGCCCCTGGCCCGACTGACCAACATGCTGCGCCTGGCAATCGGCCAGGTCAAGGTGCTGCGGGTAGCCGGGCCTGGCCTTGCCCATGCCCTGTTTTTCTGGAGTTTCGGGGTACTGTTTATCGGCACCGTGCTCATCGTCCTACAGGCCGATTTCACCGATCTGCTCTTTGATATTCGTTTTCTCACCGGCACCTTTTATAAGCTGTTCAGTCTGGCCCTTGATCTGGGTGGGCTGCTGGCCATCGTTATGCTCGTCGGCCTCCTGGTTCGCCGGTATCTGGTCCGGCCGGCGGGGCTTGACAGCAGCGGCGACGATCTACTGATGCACGGGCTGCTGCTGGCGATCATCGTCAGCGGTTTCGTCATCGAGGGGGCGCGGATGGCTGCCACCGAAATCGGCAGAAACGACACCTTAACCCTATGGTCGCCGGTCGGTCTGGCGGTGGCGATGCTGGTTCAACCCGTCGATCCGGCATGGCTTCTGGCTCTGCATAAAAGCCTGTGGTGGTTGCATCTGCTCCTCGCCCTGGCCTTTATCGCCGTTATTCCCTTCAGCAAGTTTCGTCACCTGTTGACCACTACCGCCGGCGGCTTTTTCGCCGATCTTGGCCCAACCGGCAAACTGGTCACCCTCGATCTGGAAGACGAGAGCAATGAAGGCTTCGGTGCCCGGACTGTCGCCGATCTCAGCTGGAAGGATATTTTCGACACCGATGCCTGCACCCAGTGCAAGCGCTGCCAGGACCGTTGCCCGGCTTTTACCACCGACAAACCGCTGTCGCCGATGCGGCTGATTGCCAGTCTTGGCGAGGCGGCGCAGACCACGCCGGGTGCCGACCTGGCCGAGACCATCGGCCGTGAGGCGATCTGGGCCTGCACCACCTGCCGGGCCTGCCAGGATATCTGCCCGGCCTCGATCGAACATGTGGGCAAGATCGTCGACTTGCGCCGCCGGCTGGTACTTATGGAAGGCGAATTTCCGGGCGAAGAGGTCATGACGGCGATGGAAGCGACCGAGGTTAACGGCAACCCTCTGGGTATCGGTTATGCCAGCCGCGCCGATTGGAGCGAGGGGCTGGGGGTAAAGATTCTCGCCGAGGACCGCGAGGTCGATATCCTCTACTTCGTCGGCTGCTACGCCAGCTTCGACAAGCGCAATATTAAAGTCGCCAAGGCCTTTATCAGCCTGTGCCACGCCGCCGGCATCAAGGTCGGCATCCTCGGCAAGGAGGAAAAGTGCTGCGGCGAACCGATGCGCAAGATGGGCAACGAATACCTTTATCAGACCCTGGCCGCCGAGAATATCGAACGGCTCCAAGGGTACGGAGTGCAAAAAGATCGTCACCGCCTGCCCGCACTGCTACAACACCCTGGTGAAAGACTACGCAGACCTGGGGCTGGCGGTCCCGGTTGAGCACCATGCCTCTTTTCTCGCCCGGCTGGTGGCAGAAGGCCGGCTTGTCCTGAACGAGGGTGATTTTTCCTGCACCTACCACGATTCCTGCTATCTCGGCCGTTATAACGATATCTATGAACCGCCGCGTCAGTTGATCGCCGCCGCCGGTGGAACCCTGACGGAAATGGCCAAAAACCGCGACCAGGCCTTTTGTTGCAGCGGTGGCGGCGGGCGGATCCTCGCCGAGGAAAAACTGGGCGTGAGGATCAACGTCCGCCGGGTGGAAATGGCCCTGGCCACCAATGCCGGGCTGTTGCTCGCCAACTGTCCGTTCTGCCTCACCATGTTCGAAGACGGAATCAAGGGGGCGAATGGTGAGGATCGCCTGGCAACAAAGGATATCGCCGAAATTCTGGTCGAACGGATCAACCAATAATCATAAGGAGCAACCATGAAACTCTTGGTTTGTATCAAACAGGTTCCCGATATGGAATCGAAATTCAAAATCGACAGCGACGGTCTCTGGTATGATCGCAGTGACCTCGCCTGGCGGATGAACGAGTACGACGAATACGGGGTCGAGCAGGCGGTCCGGGTGAAGGAGCAGAGCGGTGGAGACCTGACTGTGCTGTGCATCGGCCCCGACCGGGTCAAGGAGACGATGAAGAAGGCCCTGGCGATGGGCTGCGACCGAGGGGTGCACCTGGCCGACGATAGTGTTCATCGCCGCGATCCTTTAGTCATCGCCAATCATATCGCCGACTTTGCCCGGGACATGGGTTTTGAGCTGATCTTTTGCGGTATGCAGTCCCAGGATAGAGGCAGTGGTCAGGTCGGGCCGATGGTTGCCGAACTGCTCGGAATGACAGCGGTAACCACGGTTGTCGATTTTGTCCTTGATGGTCGGGCGGTCACCGTCAAACGTGAACTGGAGGGCGGGGTGAGGATGGTGGTCGGGGACCGCTTTGCCGACCCTTGTTACCTGCCAGCTGGGCCTCAATACCCCCCGCTACCCGACCCTGCCGAATATCATGAAGGCCAAGAAGAAGGAGCTGCTGACTATACCGGTTGTGCCGACCTCCTCGCCGGCCATAGAAACCAAGCGGATGGGGCTGCCGGAGAAGAAGGGCGGGGGCCTCTTCCTGGAAGGCGATGCCGCCGAGATCGCCGAACGACTCATCAAAATACTCAAGGAAAAGACCGGCCTTCCGGCCTAGGAGAGAGCAAATGAAGATTTTACTTGTTGCCGAACAACGAGATGGCCACCTGCAGGACAACTATTCGGAACTGTTGGCCTTTGCCGAGCGGCTCGGGGCGGAACCGGCGATGTTCCTGGTGGGTGGCGGCGAACTGCCTCGATTTGTCGGCACTCTCTATCTGGCCGACAGTACGGCTTGCGGTGAATACAATCCGGGTGTTCATAAGGACCTGCTGAAACAGGCCGCCATCCTCGAACAGCCGGACCTGATCGTCTTCCTCCACAGTTCCTACGGCTGGGATCTCGCCCCTCGCCTGGCTGTGGCGCTCGGCGCCGGTCAGATCTCCGAGGTGGTGGCTATAGACGGCGATGGCTGGCAGGTGCCGGCCTGCAACGCCAAGCTGCGCCGCACGGTGAAGAGCCTGCGGCCGGTGACCATCCTCACTCTCCAGGCCGGAGCCTTCATCGCCGAAAAGGCTCCAGTCGGTGAGCCGGCGGTCGTTCGTCTGGCTATCGATGGCAAGGGACAGGTGGAACTGCTCGGCTACGAGGTGGCGGAAAAAGGCGCGGTTGATCTCAGCAAGGCCTCGGTCATCGTCAGCGCCGGACGCGGCGTCGGCAAGCCGGAAAATATCGCCATGGTGGCGGGACTTGCTAATGCCCTTGGCGGCGAATACGGCGCCAGCCGGCCGGTGGTCGATGCCCTTTGGGTTGAGTACAATCGCCAGGTCGGCACCACCGGCACCACCGTTGCCCCGAAACTCTATGTCGCCTGCGGCATCTCCGGGGCGGTGCAGCACCTGGCGGGCATGAAGAAATCGGAATTCGTCGTTGCCGTCAATACCGATCGCGATGCGCCCATCGGCGAGGTTGCCGATGTCTTCGTGGTCGCCGACCTTAAACAATTTCTGCCGATACTCACCGAACGTCTCCAGGCCGCGTAAAAAGCTCTCCCCACGGTCGTCACGTTATTCTTTCTCCCGGCGTGGCGGCCGTTTTTTTTTGTTGGGGGCAATGTCGGTTTTTGCCCTCGGTCAGTCCTTGCCATGGAATATGGCCGTTGCCATGGTTGCCATTTGGTCTTTTACCGATGACGATTATGGTGTGTCGGTGTTGAGAATTGTCAGTCGATCGTCAAGTGTGACAACAAAATTTGTGTTTTTAATCGATTTAAAACCAAGATTCACTGCCAGGACATTGAGTTACAGCAAGTAATGTTTTATTAAGAATATTTTACAAAATATTGGTACCCTACCCACCATAATAGGATTGTAAGGCAATAGCCTTGATTTTACCGGTCTAACAAAATTCGTAAGAAACCCTGCAAATTGGGAAGTTATTCTGATCAGCAGAATAACTTGTTATGTTTTGAGGAAACACCAATATGAAATGCTGGATTTGTGGCGATGATGGGACGACAGGTGAACATCTATCTAAGGCCTCAGATCTTCGAGCTCAATTTGGTGATGTAACACAGAAGAATCCAATATTTTTTCACACAGATCACAGGAAGAACCAAAAGATCGGCAGTATCAAGAAGTCTGATAGGCTTAAGGGTACTGGCAAAATATGTCCATCTTGTAATAACGCGAGAACTGCAGTTCATGATAAAGCGTGGGAAAGTCTTTCAAGATTTTTTCGCGAAAGACTCCCACCTATAAAGAGTGGCGACGTTATCGATTTGAAAAATGTATTTCCTAGTTCTGTGGCTCAATCAATGCTCTATGTGCACTTGTTTTTTCTTAAGCTCTTTGGCTTGAAATACAGGTGAAATACAGGGACACCTTACTCATTTCCAATAAAAAATTCACCAACCAAGCTAGTAATTTTACTGTTCGGCATCAAAATTGCCCGAAGCCGTAAATAAGTTAGAAAAATGAACAACAAAACGTCTCTCTTATTTTTTGTTATATTTCTGTCTCAGTGTCTCGTCGCCTCAATACCCCAGGCCGCTGAAATTCAATATTGTTTTCCTGTTCAACCAGTCGAGAAGGAAGCATTTTCCGCCGGCGGCCATAGCTATCCCGGCATCGATATCTTCGCCAAACGGGGGAGTGTCTTCGTTGCTCCCGTCTCAGGGGTGGTTGAGGACCTGCAAAAAAACGACGAATGGGACAAGAAGAGCAATGACCCCGCCAAGAAAGGGGGCAAATGGGTGAGTCTGATCGGTGATGACGGGTTTCGCTATTACGGCAGCCACCTGGAGAGTGTCTCTGAAAAAATCAGTGTGGGGCAACGGCTGCAGGCGGGAGAGGTCCTCGGCTGTCTTGGTAATTCCGGGAACGCCAAAGGTACGCCAACCCATCTCCATTTTGGAATTTCTTCCGCATCGACGCCATATAGCTGGCAAACACGAAGAGGCGCAATAGCGCCATATTCCTTCTTACAATGCATTTTGCGGGAAGGGTGCAATCCGCAGGCGATGCTGCCACGGTAAAGAGGAGCAACAACAGAAGAGGGCCAGTCCCAACAACCAACAATGTATGTCAATTGTTGAAGCCCGACCCTCATTTCTCCACGTCGCAGTCAGCTTAATTCACCTTCTTCTCCCGCCCTTCCCACTCCTTTTGCCGCAGCTTGAATTTGAGGATCTTGCCGGTGGCGGTCTTCGGCAACTCGCAGAAGACGATGTCCTTCGGTGCCTTGAACCTGGCCAGGTTCTGCTTGCAGAATTCGACAATCTCCTCGGAAGTCAGATTGCTGCCCGGCTTCGGGGTGACAAAGGCCTTGGGCACCTCTCCCCACTTGGCGTCCGGGGTGGACACCACCGCTACCTCCTGTACCTTCGGATGGCGATAGATGACATTTTCCAGCTCGACCGAGGAGATATTTTCGCCGCCGCTGATGATGATATCCTTGTCGCGGTCCATAATCTGGATATAACCGTCGGCATGGATCACCGCCAGGTCGCCGCTGTGGAACCAGCCGCCCCGGAAGGCCTTGGCCGAAGTTGCTTCATCTTTGTAGTAGCCGAGCATGACGTTGTTGCCGCGCATGACGATCTCGCCCATGGTTTTGCCATCCCGCGGCACCGGCACCATGGTTGAGATGTCAACCACGTCGAGATACAGGGCGGTGACGTAGGCTACACCCTGCCGCGCCTTGATCTTCGCGAGTTCTTCCTTGTCAAGCTGACCCCAGGATGGTTGGCGGGCACAGACGGAATGGGGGCCATAGACCTCGGTCAAGCCGTAAACGTGGACGATGGTGGCGCCCATGCCCTCGATCTGTTCGATGACCGTCGGCGACGGTGGCGCCCCGGCGGTAAGGATGGTCAGGGGGTGGTCGAGCTTGAATTCCTTGGCCCTGGGGTCGGCGAGCATCATAATGAGAATGGTCGGGGCGGCGCACATATGCGAGACCTTTTCCGCCTCGATCAGGCGGAAAATATCGGGCGCCGACAACTGCCGCAGGCAGACATGGGTGCCGCCGATGGCAGTGACCGCCCAGGTAAAACACCAGCCGTTGCAGTGGAACATCGGCAGGGTCCAAAGATAGTTCGAATCGCAGGTCATTCCAGCTTCCTGGATCTCACCCAGGGCATTGAGATAGGCGCCGCGATGATGGTATACCACGCCCTTGGGCAAGCCGGTCGTGCCGCTGGTGTAATTGATGGTGATCGGCTGATATTCGTCGTCGACCTCAATGGCGACCGGTGCGGGTGACGCCTGAGCGAGAAACTCCTCATACCCGGGACCTGGAAGGGGCATTTCGGGTGCGGCATCGCAGATGTTGACATAGAACGCCACATCGGCCAGTTCGCTCACGACCGGCGCGATTGAGGCCGCCAGTTGGTTGTCGACAAAAACCGCCTTGCTGTCGGAATGGCGAACGATATAGCCGATCTCGCCGGGAGAAAGGCGAACATTGATGCTGACCAGGACCGCGCCGATCATCGGCACGGCATAATGTGCTTCAAGCATCGGCGGGATGTTGGGGCAGAGAAATGCGACTTTATCACCTTTACCTATCCCCTTGGCGCGAAGACCATTGGCCAGGCGATTGACGCGATCTAAAAACTGCTCGTAGGAATAACGTTTGTCGCCGTGGACGACCGCGGTCTTTTGCGGATAGACCTCGGCACTGCGCACAAGGAACTTTACCGGGGTGAGGACATCGTAATTAACACTTGACTGGTTCATTGGCTATCTCCTTTAGGCATTGGGGAAAGGATGTTGCTGCGGTCCGGCTGGCGAGCATGCCGAGAACGCTTTCATCATAGGCAGATGAGGTCTCTTGCAATAATCGTCATTCCTGTGGAGTCGGGGGAGTCAAGCTGTTGAAAATCATCTTCAGCTATTGGTTTCTCCCTGTCTCGGGAAGACTATAACAAGATCCTTGAGTTTTTGCAAGATCCGCAGATTGAACAGGCATCGCAATGACTTCTGCTTATTTAAGCAGACTCCAGCTGAAAGATCGAATATCCGGCACGCTAGCGTGAATCGTTGCGGAAGACAATCGGTGCAAACCTGAAAAGGAACTCAGGAATTACCTGACCTCACCTAGGGTTAGAAAGGAGATCTTGGCGGGAGGTGGAGCGAAGTGAAAAGATGGAGATATTTGTCACAGGTGACCTGGCGAAGAAAGTGCATATCGGGAAAACATGAACAATGCAAATTTAAAGTGATGATTTAAATTTGCATTGCTGTGGCTTTCTCCAACTTACATCCCCAGATAAGCCGTGCGAATATGCGGGTCATCGATCAAATCGCTCGCCTTGCCCTCCATGACCACCCGGCCATGTTCGAGTACGTAGCCGCGGTCGCTGAGGCTCAGCGAATGGCGGACATCCTGCTCGACCATGAGGACGGTGGTGCCCTGGTCGGCGATCTTGCGCACCGTTTCGAAGATGTCCTTGATGAGGATCGGGGCGAGGCCGAGGGACGGCTCGTCGAGCATCAGGAGATGCGGCTTGGACATCAGGCCGCGGCCGATGGCCACCATCTGCTGCTCGCCGCCGGAAAGGGTCATGGCCGTTTGGTTTTCCCGTTCGGCGAGGCGTGGCAGGAGTTGATATACCTCCTTCAAGGTTTTCTCCACGTCCACCCGGGCCCTTTTGTTATAGGCGCCGACCAGGAGATTGTCTTTCACCGACATCAGCGGAAAGAGTCGCCGTCCCTCGGGTACATGGACGATGCCGTGGGTGACGATGTTTTCCGGGGGCTCGTTGTGGATGTCCGTGCCCTGGAAGGAAATTCGGCCGGCGGTAGGTTGCATGAGGCCGGAGATGACCCGCAGGAGCGTCGATTTGCTGGCGCCGTTGCCACCGATGATGCTCACCACCTCGCCCTTTTCCACCCTGAGCGACAGTTCGAAGATGACCTGGACATCGCCATAGAAGGCGTCGATTTTATGAATTTCAAGCAACGACATAGTCTTCTCCCAGATAGGCCTTGATAACCTTTTCGTTATTGGCGATTTCCTTCGGTAGTCCCTCGGCGATCTTCTTGCCGAACTGGATGACGACAATTCGGTCGGACAGGGCCATGATCGCCCGCATGATATGTTCGATGACGAAAATGGTGATGCCCCGATCGCGGACCGCCTTGAGGATATCGACCATCTCGTCCACCTCGTTCGGCCTGAGGCCGGCCATGACCTCGTCGAGGAGCAGCAGTTTCGGCTCGGTCGCCAGGGCCTTGGCGATCTCCAGGCGCTTGCGGTCGGCAATAGTCAGATTGCCGGAGATGATTTCTTTTTTGTTTCCGAAGTTCAGTGATTCCAGCACCGCCACCGCCTTTTCCTCGGCTATTTTCCGGCTCGTGGTGGTGGCAAAGCTTGCCACCGTGACGTTGTAGAGGACGCTTTTTGTGGCAAAGGGTTTGACGATCTGGAAAGTCCTGGCCAAACCCATCTTGCAGAGGTTCCACGGTTTTTCCCCGGTAATCCGCTGTCCGTCGAAGGTGATCTCGCCCTTGGTCGGGGCAAAAGAGCCGGCGATGCAGTTGAAGGCGGTGGATTTACCGGCGCCGTTCGGGCCGATGAGGCCGAGGATCTGGCCTTTCTCAATGGTCAGAGTGAGACTGTCGATTGCTCGTAATCCACCGAATTCTTTTGTCATATTATCAACTTGCAGAATGATCATGGCCTTATCTCCCGCTGGTGGCTAGGGTCTTTCGGGTGAACAGCCGCTGGTAGATTCGGCTGAGCGGTTCCTGCAGGCCGCGTGGCTGGTAGAACATAACCAGGATAAGGACCAGCCCGAAAATAATGAGGTGCATCCCCGGCAGGGTGTCGCCGAAATAGATGCGGCAGAAGTCGCTTACCGGTCGCAGAAGCATGGCGCCGAGCAGGGGGCCGACGATCGAGCCGCGGCCGCCGATCAGGGCGATAAAAGCGATCTCAAACGACATGTCCAGCGAGATGATGCTTTTCGGGTGAATATACAGGGAAAACTGGGCGTAAAAGGTTCCGGCCAGGGCGGTGAGAAAGGAGCTGATCGCCATGGCGATGAGTCGGGCGCGGGCGACGTTGATGCCTAGGGCCATGGCTGCCTCCGGTTCCTCGCCGCCGGCGATCAGGTAATAGCCGAGCTTCGAGCGGGAGATGACATAGGTGAGGAGCATGACGGCGAGGAGCATGACCAGGATGATATAATAATAGGGCTCCTTGGTGGCGAACATAAAGCCGGCAAAACCGGTGTCCAGAGGCGGAATCTGCAGGCCGCGCGGGCCGTTCAGTTTGAGCGGGCCGATGTAATCGACGTTTTCGACCATGACCCGGAACCCTTCGGCAAAGGCGATGGTGGCGAGGGCAAAGTAGGCGCCGCGCATCTTCAGGGTCGGCAGGCCGATGATGATCCCGGCAATGGTTGCCAGGACGCCACCGACCAGCATGCCAAGCCATGGACTGATGCCGTATTGCAGCGACAGGACCGTCGAGGTATAGGCGCCGATACCGACAAAGGCGGCGTGGCCAAGCGGCAGTACACCGGCAAAACCGCCGACGATATTCCAGCTTGTCGTCAGATAGGCATAGAACAACAACAGAACCAGGATGTGCATGTAGGTGGCGCTGCGGACGACCAGCGGCAGCGCGAAGGCGAGTACCACAACCCCGACCAGCATGAATTTATTGAAATGTTGATGGTTCATTACGAGAGTCCTTATCATTGGGGAGGGTATGCGAGACGGCTTCTCCTCGCCCGGGTTGGTTGTGTTGCTTGCTCGCAGGTCGGCGGGCATAGCCCGGCCGCCTTTTTCCCTTTACCAGTCGTGTTTCTGTCCGAAAAGGCCGGAGGGTTTGACAAACAGGACGAGAAGGAACAAGCCGTAGACAATGGCTTCGGTCCAGGTTGCGGTCATAAATTGCGGCCCCACTGACTCGATCAGACCGATTATGATGCCGCCAAGCAGGGCACCGCTGATCGACCCGAGTCCGCCGAGGACGACGATGATAAAGCATTTGATATCAAAGAGCACACCCACCGTCGGAAAGACGTTGTAAAACGGCAGGAGGGTTACTGCGGCGATGCCTGTTGTGGCGGCGCCGATTCCGAAGGCGACGTTATAGATGCGATACTGGTTAATGCCCATCAGGCTTGCCGCCTCCCGATCCATACTGGTGGCCCGGATGGCCCGGCCCAAAACAGTTTTCTGAAGGAACCAGTGGATAGCCGAGGCAGTGATGATGGCGGTGATAAAGCCGAATAGTTTCGGTTGGGAGACGAATATCCCGCCCAGTTCGAGCATCTTGCCCTTCAGCGGATTATCGGCCAGCGACCGGTATTGCGGCCCGAACACCAGGAGGGCCAGGTTGTCGAGGATGTACCAGATGCCGGTGGTGACGATAATGACGGTAATCGGCTCGCGGACGTTTTTTTCGGCAATGAAGATCGGCTTGATGACGATGGCCTGCAGATAGTAGCCGAAGATGAACATGGCCGGGATGACCATGACCAAAGCCAGATAGGGGTGAACCCCCGTCAGGGTGATCGCCCAGTAGGTCGCATACATACCGACCATGAGGAGTGAGCCGTGGGCGAAGTTGATGACCTTGAGAACCCCGAAGATGATGGTCAAGCCCATGGCGGTTAAACCGTAGATCGACCCCATGAGGATGCCGTTGATCATGTCCTCGATGATGTAAAGCATTGCTGCCTCCCGGAAAAACCAGAAAGATTCGATCAGGCGGGTCCGTGGTGACCTAGGAGGTTGTTCGAGGTCACCTCGGGCTCGCCTGGTTTAAGTGCGGCAGTTACTGATTGCCTTATTTGGCGGGCATCGGGAAGACCGGGGTGTAGCCGGCCCGACGGGCGTTTTTCGGCCAAATGGTGATGCGCTCAAGGCCTTTGCCAAGGTCGTTGACCTGGACTATAACCGGCGAGGCATTCTCGTTCTGACCGGTGGCATCGAACTTGACCGCGTCATAGCCGACGATCATGCCGGGGCCGCTGGTCAGGTTGGTGGCGGCCAGGGCCTCGCGGATCTTGGCGGGTTCGAGGGAAGCTGCACGCTCCAGGGCGTCTTTGATGACATACATCGCCAGGTAGGCGTCAACTGCCTCGCCGGTCAGATTCTCGCCGTTTTTCGCTTTGTATTTATCGTTGGCCTCTTTGGCGCCCGGTTTGTTGACATCGGTTTCCCACTCGACGATGTCGAACAGGTACTGGGCGTTTTTACCAACCGCCTTCATGAAGGAAGGATCGGCATGGCCGCCGCCGCTGGCAACGATGGCTTTTACTTTAACTTTGTACTCGGCGATGGTGTTGGTGAGGAGGATGGCGTCGGCGGCGTTGGAAACGAGCATCAGCACATCGGGGTTGGCCCTTTTAATTTTCTGAACGACCGGGCTGAGGTCGGTGGTGGTGGAGGGATAGGGCTCATCGAGGACGACCTTGTAACCGGCGGTCTCGGCCAGTTTTTTCCACTGGGTGGCAAAGCCTTTGCCCCAATCGCCATTTTCATAAACAAAGGCGAGGGTTTCAACTTTGGTGCCGAATTCGGCCTGCATGTCCTTCAAGAAAGTGAACTGGTCCTTGGTCCACCAGGAGTCCTTGGCGGCGATGCGGAAGACGTTTTTAAAACCTTGGTCGGTGATTTTATCGGAGACGGAGACCGGAACAACAAAGGGGATGCCGTAGCGCTCGGCCACCGCGGTGGTCGGGTAGGTGACGGCGCTGTTCCAGCAACCGGTGAGGACATGAACCTTCTCGGTGTTGATCAACCGCTCCGCCTCGGCCACGCCCTTTTCCGGTTTTGATTCGGAGTCGGCATAGATCAGTTCAAGTTTGGCGCCATTCAGTGACTTGATGCCGCCGGCGGCGTTGATCTCCTCAACCGCCATCTCGCGGGCAGCCTTGCCCTGCTTGCCGAGGGTCGCGGAGGGTCCGGACATGGGTTCGATGTTACCGATCTTGACGGTGTTGGCCGCGGCAAAGGAGCCAAAGGCCAGCGACAAAGCGACGACGGGAAGGGTGAATCTGCTGAACATGTTCATAGATAGTCCTCAAAGTGTTAGGGGTTGTGCCCAAACGGCGTATGAACGTCCATCGCCAAGGTTGGCGACGACGGTTTTCCTGAAGGTGGACATACCAAATTGCGTGCCAGGTGGCAGGTTGCCTGAGGTTTGCCGCCAGCGATCACTGAAAGGCTGAAAATGAGGGTGGAAAGGGCGGAGGCGGACGGAAGGAAAAGGGCGGTGTCAACGACGATGTCAACCCAGGTTGACATCGTCAGCCTGGGTTGACACGAAAAAAGGGCCCGTTTTTGTTTTGATACCTCAGGTGGGAGTATTTTTTATCCGCGTTTTCGCAAACGTTTGTTCAGGGCCTGTCGGGAGATGCCAAGGAGACGAGCCGCCTGGCTCTGGTTGTTGTCGGAGCTGGCCAGCGCCTCGGAGGTGGCGTATTCGATCAGTTCCTCAAGGCTTGGGAAATGGCCGAAGAGGGTGGTGAGAGAGGAGGCACCGGAGATGGTTTCAAGGCCTGCCGAGACCTGTGCGACCAGCCGACCGGAGATCAGTTCTTCTTCGATGCGACCGCTGTCGCAACGGGCCACCGCATCGACGATATAGGTTTTCAGTTCCCGGATATTGCCCCAGAAAGGGTGATGGAGCAGCAGGTTCATCGCCCGGTCACTGATGGTCGGTGTTGCTTTGTGCATGGCGGTGGCCGCCTCCGCCGCGAGAAAGGCAACGAGGGCTGGGATATCCTCCCGGCGCTCGCGCAGGGGCGGCAGGCGGATGAGGTGGGTACTCAGCCGATAATAGAGATCCATGCGAAATTCGCCGTCCCGGCCGGCGAGCATGGTCAGGTCCTTGTTGGCGGCGGTGACGATACGGGCATGGCACTGCTTCGGTTGGTCGGAGCCAAGCGGATAGTAGATGTTTTCCTGCAGGAGACGGAGCAGTTTTACCTGGGACATCTCACTTAAATCACCGATTTCGTCAAGAAAAATGGTGCCACCCGCGGCTTTTTCCAGGAGTCCGGGACGGACGCCGTCGGCCCCGGTATAGGCTCCTTTGGCGTGGCCGAAAAGGGTATCGGAAAAGAGCGTGTCGTCGAGACCGGAGACATCGACCACCACGTAGTTGCCGGTAAGGCCGCAGATTTCGTGGATGGCCTTGGCGACCAGCTCCTTGCCTGAGCCCGTTTCGCCGAGAATCAGCACCGGCATACCGCTTGCGGCAATCGACTCAATATACTGGAAGATCGATAACATGCCGGGACTCTGGGTGATGATACGGTCAAAGGCCTTATGGCGCGGGCTACCCATGGCAAAGGATATGCCCTTCAGCGACATGACTTCATTGCGCAGCAGGCTGATCTCCAGGGCGTTGCGCAGGGCGGAGCTGAACATCTTCAGGTCGATGGGTTTGACCAGGTAATCATGGGCGCCGAGGCGGAGACACTCGACGGCGGTCTCGATCTCGGAATTGGCGGTGATGATGACCACCGGTACCTGCGGATGGTGCACCTTCAGTTGCCTGAGGACATCCTGGCCGGTCATGTGCGGCATGTTGAGATCGAGAAACACGACCGGCGATTGCATCTTCGCAAGGCTTTCAGCGACCATACGGCTGTCGGCGAGGGTGACGACGTTCTTGATGCCCATGGAGTTGAGCAACAGGCTGTAGGCGTCAAGTTCCGAAGGCTCGTCGTCGACCAGCAGGATATGGCAGTTTTTCATTTCCGAGGTGATCATGGCTTAGGCCCCCATCTTCTTCAAGCGGATGGTGAAGCGTGCTCCGGTCTCGGTATTTTCCGCCCGGAGTTCACCGTCCATTTCTTTTTCGACTATCATTTTCGACATATAGAGGCCCATGCCGGTGCCGGCAGAGGTGCTTTTCGTGGTGTAATAAGGATTGAAGATCTTCATCAGCAGATGGCCGGGGATGCCGCCACCGTTATCGATGATTTCGACGATCGCCAGGTCGCGGCTGCCAAGGATGACGATGTCGATGTTTCTGTCGCTTGCCCCTTCCGTCTTGCTGACGTTTTCCAGGATAGCGTCCTTGGCGTTGGCGAGGATATTGACCAGGACGTGGATAAATTCGCCCTCATAGCCGAAGACCATAAGCGAATGGGCGCCGGTCAGGTTTTTCACTGTCAATTTGATGCGGTTATGGCGCATCTGCGCTTCCATCAGTTTAACGGCGCTGATGATCGCCTTGAGGAGGTCGATGGGGCCCTTGGTTTTCGAAGGTTTGAAGAAGTTGCGGAAATCATCGATGGTTTTCGACATGAAGGTGATCTGGTCGCTCGCCCCGGTCACCACCCGTTCCACCACCTCCTTTGACAGGACCTGGTTGTAATAGGCCGCCTGGAGACTGGAAATATAGGTGGACAGCGTATTGAGCGGCTGCCGCCATTGGTGGGCGATGGCCCCGAGCATCTCACCGACGGCGGCCATTTTCTGAGCCTGCATCAACTGCATTTCGGCGTCGACGCGCTTGGAGATATCGCGGATGGACGACAGGACCAGATCGCGGTTATTCAGCCTGAAGCTGGTAAGCCCGACCGAGGCCGGGAATTCGACGCCGTCCGCGCGGATAAACGACCAGCGGAAGACATTCTGCTTGCCGTTACGGGAATCCTGCAGGATGGTCGCCAGCCGGTCACTGCTGCGCGAGCCGTCCGGCTGCAGTTCCGGTGAACAGTCGAGAATGGTTTTGGTCAGCAGCTCTTCCCGAGGCAGGCCGAACATCTCCACAGCCTTCTGGTTGCACTCGACATAGGTCAGATCGTTGCTGAGTAAAATCGCATCGTTGGCGACGTTGAAGAGCGTCTTGTAATAGGTCTCGACCTCCATCCTCTTGGTGATGTTCCACTCCAGATCGCGGCTGATGTCTGAGAGTTCCTCGCGGTGCTGCTGGACCGCGGTGCTGTAGCGTTTGCTGAAAAGAAAGACGACGATACTGCTGATCCCCAGGCCAACGAGGACGATGAAGAGGAGGAAGGCGAGGAGTTTCAAGACGATTTCCATGGCAAAAACCATGGTCGTCTTGCGGGTCAGCGAATAGGCCTCATCGCGGGGAACGGTGACACAGAGAAACCAGTCCGAGCCGCTTATCTGCTTTGACGACAGGATATGCTCACGGCCGTCACCGCTTATATAGGAGATCGTGCCGCTGCCGGTCGAGCTGAACGTGCTGACCTTGTGTTCGAGGGCCGGTTCGATGACCTGCAGCCTGGCCCGCATGACATAGTCCTTATTCGGATGAACGATGATCGTCCCGCTTTTCTCGACGATAAAGGCAAAGCCGGATTCACTCTGTTTATAATTGAGGACATTTTCGACCAGGGTGTCGAGAACCGTATCTGCACCGATCACGCCAACGAATCTCCCGTCGACATGGAGCGGTTTGACCAGGGCAATAACCAGTTCATTGGTTACCATATCGATATAGGGGGTGGTGAAACTGAGGGTTCCGGTCTCCATCGCGCGTTTATACCAGGGGCGGTGGCGAGGGTCATAGCCGGGTGGCGGCAGCCACTTGGCGCCATCGAGCAACGCACCCTCCGGGGTGCCGACATAGACATCGGTAAAATGGCCGGCCTGCATGGCCATATACAGGGGCAGCATGGTTGGTGGGTTTTGGCCGAGATCGTTGAGGGGGATGGTGTTGGCGGCGGCCTCAAGGATCTTCGTCTGCTGGTTGAGCCATATCTCGACGGTGTTGACGGCTTTGGCTGTGATATCCTCCTGTTGGGCTATGACGGTCCTTTCCACCACATGTTGGGTGATCCGGTAATTGACCAGCATGGCGATCAGGATTACCACCGAACATACTGTGATTATTCCTATTGTTTTTTTGCTATTGTATTTCATTGTCGACCTTTCGGGGGTGTGTCGGCCGAGACTGTGCGGTATTCAATAAACCTTACTTTGCCGGTGAAGGAAAGTCCAGGTGGGGCGGTGCGGAATCTTTGCGGCTGTTGTTTGCAAATTTCTTACCAGGTGCGCTCGGGTGCAAAGGGTGTATTGCATGCCCCACGAAAAAGATGGTCCATGCAATGCACCCTTGACAATCATGGGCAAGAGTTGTTAACCATCAGTTCGTTTATGGTTAACCGATTGTGGTTTATTTCAACCGTATGTGCTTTGTCCGTTTGGTTTTAGCTTCCCCCACCCCCTAACCCCCTCCCGCAAGGGGTGGGGGAACTTTATCAATAGTGCTCAATAGATACAAAATGAAAAATAGAATAATGACAATGTTGCGGGAATCCCCGCATCCGCTCTCGGGCGAAGAGATCGGCCGGCAATTGCAGGTCTCTCGGGTGGCAATCTGGAAGCATATCGACCAGCTGAAAAAAAGCGGGATAAAGATAGAGTCGACAGCCAAAGGCTACCGCCTGGCGGCGACGCCGGACTCCCCGTTTTCCTGGCTGTTCGGGGCTCGCGCCGCGCGGATACATTACCATCCCGAGCTGGATTCGACCATGAACCGCGCCAAAGAGCTGGCCCGGGCCGGCTGTCCGCCGTATACCGTGGTCATCGCCGACCGCCAGACGGAAGGGCGGGGCCGGATGCAGCGGGTCTGGCAGTCGGAGGAGGGCGGGCTCTATTTTTCCATCGTCCTCAGGCCGTCCCTGCCCCCCAAGGAGGGCTCGCTGGTCAATTTCGCCGTGGCGCTCGATCTCGTTTCGGTCCTGGAGCAGTGCTGCGGCATTGCCGCCCAGGTCAAATGGCCGAACGATGTCCTGGTCGATCAGCGTAAAATTGCCGGCATCCTGTCGCAGATGGAATCCGAGGGTGATCAGCTCGCCTTTATCAATATCGGCATCGGCCTCAATCTCAACAACCGGCCGGAGGCCCTAGACAAACCAGCGGTCTCCGCATTGCAGCTCACCGGCCGGACGTTCAATCGCGTCGAGGTGCTCTCCGGTTTTCTCGATCTTTTCGAACAGCGGATGACGAATTTTTCCCGGCCGGAGGTCATCCTCGCCTGGAAAGCCCGGACCGTCACCCTTGGACGGCGGGTGACGATCGCCACCGTCCGCGACATCTATGAGGGCTTAGCCGTCGATGTCGATGACGACGGCGGCTTGGTTCTCGAAATGGCGGACGGCGGGCGGCGCACCGTTTTTTACGGCGACTGTTTTCATTCGTCATGACATAAAGATGACCGTTTCGTCGGTCAAATAAAAAAAATCGTTTGAGGTGTACCATGAATAACTCGAAGAACAACCACCCGGACCTCCATAAACTCGTCCTCGCATCACTGATGGCGGCACTCATTGCCGTCGGCGGCTACCTCGCCATCCCCATTGGCCCGGTACCCATCGTTCTGCAGAATCTCTTCGTCCTGGTGGCGGCGCTTTTGCTCGGCAGCAGGTGGGGCAGCGCCGCCGTCGCCGTCTATCTGCTGGCGGGGTCCTGCGGTCTGCCGGTATTTGCCGGTGGCGGCGGGGGACTGGGCCATTTGTTCGGGCCCCGGGGCGGTTACCTCTTTGGTTTCCTCGCCTGCGCCTGGGTGGTCGGGAAGATCTCGGATGTGTCCGGGCGGCGGCCTGGGGTGGAGATCGCGGCGATGGTTGTCGGCAGCCTGATTGTCTACGCCATCGGCGTGCCCTGGCTGAAGATGGCCCTGGGCTTCAGTTACGGCAAGGCCCTGGCCGTCGGGATGTATCCCTTTGTGATCGGCGACCTTTTGAAAATCGCCGCCGCGTATGTGATCGTGAAAAGCGTCAGGCCGCTGCTGCACGGCCAGCTCGGCCAAAAGCCGGTCGAATCTCTGAAATAGAAGGGTCGTAGCCGATGGACATTATCGAGATTTGCGGGCTAACGCATTGTTACCCCGACGGGAGGACCAGCCTGGACCGGATCGATCTGACCATCGTTCGTGGTTCCTTTGTCGTCCTGGCCGGGTCGAACGGTGCCGGGAAATCGACCCTTCTCAAGCACTGCAACGGCCTGCTCACTCCCCTGGCCGGGACGGTCCGTGTCGGCGGGGTGCCGGTTAAGCAGGACCTGCTGCACGCCCGGCGCACGGTCGGCATGGTGTTCCAGGATGCCGACAGTCAGATCGTCGGCGAGACGGTCTACGACGATGCCGCCTTCGGACCGGAGAACCTCAACTGGCCTCCGGCAAGGATCAAGGAAAACGTCGAGCGCGCCCTCCATTTGGTGGGACTTTCGGAGATGCACCACCGCAGCCCGCATCTGCTGTCCGGCGGGGAAAAACGCCGCCTGGCGATTGCCGGAGTGCTGGCGATGGAGCCGGAGGTTATTGTCCTTGACGAACCCTTTGCCAATCTCGATTATGACGGGGTCCGCCAGATCCTGGCCCATATCGTCGACCTGCATACCAGCGGTACGACCATCGTCGTCTGCGTCCATGACCTGGAAAAGGTGCTGGCCCATGCCGGGCGGCTGATTATCATGCGGGAGGGTCGGATCGTCGCCGACGGCCCGCCGGCAAGCGTCGTGCTCGAAGCCGAATCCCACGGGGTCCGAATCCCGGCCGCTGTCCGGTTGGGTGGTGCGGTGGAATCATGGTTGCGGTAGTCTTCGGCTTCCGGTCAGAGCGCACAGTCCTGCACCAGCTCGATGCCAGGGTCAAACTGGCGGCGCTGGTTTTTATCAGCATGGCCGGTCTGCACGCCGGGCTCCCGGCCCTTGGCCTGGCGTTTCTTGCCGCCTTGGGCCTGCTTGCTGTCGGTCGCTGTTCGCCGCTCCGCTGCCTTCTTGGAATGAAGTGGTACCTTGTCCTGCTCGGCTGTGTTTTCGTGGCGCGGACCTTGACCACGCCGGGCGATGTGCTTTTCGACCTGCCCTGGCTGCCGGCAAGTCGGCAGGGCGTTCATGCCGGGCTGCTGGCGGCCGGACGGTTGCTGGTCATCGCCCTTTTTGGTCTGTTGGTCACCTTCACCACCCGACCCTCGGAGATCCGTGCGGCGGTAGAATGGCTGTTGAAACCGATACCCTTTATCCCCCATCGCCAGGCGGCGACGATGATCGGCCTATTGGTCCGATTTATCCCGGTCATTTTATCCCAGTCGGCGGAACAGCAGGAGGCCCTGCGGGCCCGGTCGATCGAAAACTGCAAAAACCCGCTGCGCCGCATCACCGCGCTCTGCATGCCCCTCCTGCGCCGGACCTGTATCACCGCCGACCGGCTGGCATCGGCGATGGAAGCCCGCTGCTACGGGGCGGAGAGAACCATCCCCTGCCGGCCGGTCACGCTGCGGGAATGGTCGGCCCTGATGGTGGTCGTCGGTTTCTGCGGTCTGATGCTCGGCATCTCGTAAGGCACCTTGATAGCCACAAGAGTGTGAGCAGTGCTTCGGACTCGCAATATCAGGAATAGATGCGGGCCAGGCGCGCATTGAGCAGGTTTTTCAGCCGTACCGTCTCCTTCCCCTTCTCCAATTCATAAACCAGTTTTTTGCCGACTCCGGCCAGAGTGGCGAGTTCCTGCTGGGTTAGTCCGCTTCGATTGCGGTGATAGGCTATCAGTTTTGCTATGCTGATCGACATGGGAGCTTTCCCTCTATAGAGCGGGATTTGTGTGTTTTGAATCCTGCATTAAAAGCAAATTGTCTATTGGCCAAGGATATTTCCCTGTATGTAGGGAAATATCCTTGATGAAACACTTCGGCCATCATTTTTCGATGGTTGAAGGCCTAATTTCCCGGTATGGAGGGAAATTAGGCCCGGAAGAAGCAAAGAAGATCTGGCCGCATCATGAAGTCGGTCAGTATCCCTTATGCAGCCTTGCCGGCCAGTTCCTTGCCATAGGCTTGGGCTACCTTGGTTCCTCCATCGACCGAACTTGTTTTCAACATCAGCGGTGAGCTGACCATTTCCATACCGTATATGTTTTTCATGGTTTCGAAAATCCGTTCGGCTGCTTCACCACTCCAGCCAAACGAGCCAAACGCTCCTCCTATCTTACCTTTCAGCTCAGCCCTTTCGGCGAGGAAGAGAAACGTCTTCATTCTGTCCATCATCGCACCATGATAGGTGGATGAGCCGAATACAAAGATATCAAAGCCGGCCAGCTCGGTCTCACGTTTGATCTCCGTTACATCCTTCAAGGTCACCGCAATTGCTGAAAATCGTAATCCTTCTGCGATAAGTTCGGCAATGTTTCTGGTTTGACCGGTACGGGTTGAATAAACAATAAGTGCTTGAGGCATGTTGGATTCTCCTTTTGTGAAGTTGAAAGAGTTGATGGATGATTCCACTATCAAATAACGTCATTGACAGGTCAAGACTGCATAATTCGTGCAGTGCCCGAAACTCGAATCGAGCTTGCCGGCACCGGAGATATGTCCGCCCGGAGGCGAGAGCGCATGCCCATATCCTCGCCCTGGACAATATCTATGTGACCGCCATGCCAAATCGATCAATGCATGGCTGCAAGGGCTGCGCGCGACTTCAGGCCGAGTACCAGATGATTCGCCCCGCCGTGGATGCGTGCGGGTGGAATCCTGGGGTCAAGATCGTCGGCCGTGTAGCCGAACAATTCGAGAGCTGAAGATACAAGTCCAGACGATGCCGAGGTGCTGCGGGTCGGTGGGGATTGCAGTGCAGCGGCAATGACGTCGCCGTTTCGGCGACCTTCAACGGTGATTTTCGCTTGATTGAGAATCAGGGAAAACACGCCATCACCGTGCCTGAGAGCAAGTGCCGCGCCAAGGGCAATCGTCGCGTGACCACAGAAAGGGACCTCGGATTCCGGCGAAAAATAGCGTACTCGCCAGTCATTTCCAGCGGCAACCGCAAACGCTGTTTCCGAGAATCCAACTTCCGCGGCTATTTGCTGCATCTCGGTTTCATCGGGGAAGCTATCGCTCATTATAACACCTGCCGGATTACCTCCGACCTCTCCGTCGGAGAACGCTGCAATTCTTAGAATATTCATTTTTTTCGATGTGATGGGAGGTGAGATAGATGATTCAATATGTGGCTAATGTAAAAGTCGGTGGAGTTTATAGTTGGAATTCGGTATTCGTGTCCCACGAATTTGCCCAAGATTAATGTATCAATCATTTCCAGCAAATTGTTATCTTTCAGTACACCTTTTCGGATATGTTTCGGGTTGCTTCGAAGGCCAGCACTGAAAACTCGTAACTCTGATCCAAGCTCCTTTGATGGTATTCCTCCAGAGCCTGCGGCCACTTAATATAGTCACCGAGCCCTGCAAGCTCCTTCAGCACGACTGAGTAGTAGAATACTGTGGCATGCAAAGCATTCTGCATTTTGGGCACATTGCTAACGGGCCTGACTTCAATATGTGCAACATCTTTGTCCCGATATTTTTTAATCGTTTCTCGATAGGTTTTCCATTCGTCTTCAGTCATATTCATATGTTTTAGAAGGGTTTGGCGGAAACCTTCTACATCTGGAACTACTCGCTTCCAGTGAAGATCATCATTGTGGTAGCCAAAGAGGTGAAACCAATCGAGGACAGCTAAGTCGATGGCATTGTTGAACATATATATCCAGAAATTCTGACCACATCCGCGGACTTGATCATCGAGTGCTTTGTGATAGGAAAGTTGCCGTGCGAAATCCGCACATTTCAAAGCCACCCTGCGCAAAAGCTTTTCCCTTTGTTCCATGGATTCGCCGTTCAAAGATAACAAGTAATTCTGCTTCTATATATCTCCCCGACTCGGACTGAGTGTTGGGCAGCTTCACGCTATAAGTTCGACTGAATAGATTTCTCAATTTTTTGGCCTCGGCGAACAAGAGAGATCTGTATTCGCTTTCCTCTACGGTCGCGCAAAATATCGCCGAGTGACTTAGGGTTGTCTATCGCGATGCCGTCAACTGAGACAACTATGTCCCCGACGAGAATATCACTGTTGAATGCCGGGGAAGAATCTACAACGAGTCGTATCACAGCGCCCTTGTTGGTTTGAAGTTCTTGCCTCTCTGCGTCATTCAAGTCCCGAACGGATATTCCTAACCCAATCTTTTGTTTCACAAAATACACAGCTCCATAGTCGGATCTGTGAATTGTCATAGGAATGTAGTTCGTTGTTGTGCCAGATGTAGTTGTCGTGCCACTGCCATAGGCTGTAACTGCGCCTCTATTCCCATATGCTGTTGCTGTGCCAGTGGAGTATGAAGTTGTAGTTGTCGGTGTCGTAATAGGAATGCTTGAAGTAATTGTCCCCGTGTACTTTGGGTTTAGAATCAAGACAAGATCGGCGCCCACATCTTGCGCTTGGCGAACAGCATTCTCTTCGGATTCTTGACGGCCACTGTTGAAGCTGGAATTTCCAATCATTTCGTAGCCTCGCTTCGCGTAAGCGTCAAGTATCACTTGAGGCTCGCCAGGCTGAGCGCGTTCAACGGTGGGAACCTTTGGCGGTGGTTCCGCCCTTAGTGAGGCTATTGCTTCTGGTGTAGCGCCTTGAGCCGGACGATAGAACTCCTTGTATCCGTTTGCGCAGCCAAACATCGTAAGGGTTGCGGTGAGAGTGGAAATCACTAAGAGGCTTCGAACGATCATGCTCTTCCTCCTTGGAATGTTGCTGATAAGATGAATTCTAATTGAAGCCGCAGCCGGGCAAGTCGTTGCCAACAAGTAATTCTGCTGATCTGTATATCACTCCAGACTTGCACGAGTGCGCCGCATGTTTTCTGACGCTTGAAAATTGTGACCCTTCAGGTGTCAGACAGGTATTTCAAGCAATGTACTAATATTTATAAAAAATGTCATTGACAAATCAGTCGTGGGTGAATTGTTGCTTTTCCTATATCCTTCCTCTTTGGATGTCCTATCGCGATGCTTTTGGGTGCCGGGCACGATTGTTGCAAAGTTTGTCGGGGAAGTTTTCGGCCAAGATCGGGCGGGCCGAGGGATGAGACTTAACAGAAAACAGGCCCGGATGGACCATATGGCGGAGGTGGCGGAATGCATGCAGTGAAAAAAAATATCGATGAACTTTCCTACGAATACCTGAACCGACAGTTCGAAACCGTCTTTCATTCCTCCTCCGACGGCATCTGGGTGTGTGACGGCAAGGGGGTGGTCATCAACATCAACAAGGCCTCCGAGGCCCTGAACGGCATTTGTGCCGCCGATGTGATCGGTCACACCGTCAAAGACCTGGTTGCCCGCAAGATCTTCGACCAATCGGTTACCACCAGGGTTCTCGCCACCGGCAAGAGGCAGACGGTCATGCAATATATTGCCAAGACCGGCAAGTATTTACTGTCCACCGGGACCCCCTCGCTGGCCGAGGATGGGCGGATTGTCCTGATCGTCGTCAATGAACGGGACATGACCGAGTTGAACACCCTGCGCCAGGAGTTCGAGCAGAGTCGGCAAGCGACGGAAAAATACCGGCAGGAGTTGACCGGGATCAGTCTTCTCGAGCTTGGAACGCCATAATATCATAGCCGAAAGTGGGGCAATGCGGCGGATTCTGCAGATGGCTCTCAAGCTGTCGCAGATAGGGGCGTCAAATATCCTCGTTCTCGGCGAGTCGGGAACGGGCAAAGGCCTTTTGGCCAAATTCATCCATAAAAGCAGTGGTCGGAGCAGTCACCCCCTGGTGGAAATCAACTGTGCCGCCCTGCCGGAAAACCTCCTGGAGGCGGAACTCTTCGGATACGAGAAAGGGGCCTTCACCGGCGCCGACGAGAAGGGCAAGATCGGCTTGTTCGAACTCGCTCAGGGTGGCACGCTTTTTCTCGATGAGATCGGCGATATGCCCCTGCCTCTCCAGGCAAAACTCCTTAAATATCTTGATAATCAGGAGATTCGCCGAGTTGGCGGCACCCGTTCGATCAAGGTGGAGTGTGCGATCATTGCCGCCACCAATAAGAATCTGCTTGGACTAGTCGATGAAAAGCTGTTCCGGGAGGATCTCTACTACCGGCTCAACTCTTTTATCCTCCAGATACCGCCGCTGCGGGAGCGCCGCGAGGATGTTGTCGGCCTGGCCCGCTTTTACCTGGGCGAGGCCAACCGCACCTATAAATGTGCCAAGACCATCAGCCCGCGGGCGATTCGCTGCCTGCAGGAGTACCGCTTTCCCGGCAATGTCCGGGAGTTGAGAAATATCATGGAAAATGGTGTGGTTATGAGCAACGACGAGCAGATCGATGAGTTTATTCAGGGCAGTGTCGCCGCTACCGCTGCCTGGGATGCAAAGGACAGCCACAGGGGGCTGGCGGCGGGTCAAGAGGATCTCGGCCGACAAATGCAGGCCTATGAAAAGGAGCTGCTGATCGAAGCGAAAAAGCGCTGCCGGACCACCCGTGAAGCCGCTCGGCTGCTTGGCATCAGCCAACCGTCGGTGGTGCGGAAATTCAAGCAGTATAAGATCGGCTGAAAAGCCATGAAGATGGTCGAGACGATCGTTTTATCTTTGCGGCAATTTTGCGGTTTATGATTCGTAAACGGATCATGACTACATGTAACAAACTGAAATAGAAAAATAAATTATTGAAAAACCATCGATTTGAAATTGGATCAATAAACAATGCAATATTTCTGGGCATCTTGAGGAATTATGATCCATTTATTGATCAAGTGGTTGTTTCCGGTATTTTTAATGTTTTGTGTAACAATCAGTAATAGTTAGAAAATATTTGAAATTCTCCTTCCGGTCCGTCGTTTGCATTCTTCCTCTCTGTCGCTGGTATTCAGCGGCTTCAAGCGGTGTGGTCTCCTATTAAAACTTGCAGGTGGAGAGGTGGAAGCATGATTGTTCAGGATCACAGGCTGATAATTGCCGAGGTCGAAAATTCTATTTCCAATGCTCGGGCCATGCTGGCGGAAAATCTCGCCTGGCTGAAGGCCAGCATGCATCCCTATTTCTTTTTCTGCAACAGCGAGGATATCGAGGAAGTGGCGATTCTGGCCGCGAATCTCCATCTCTTGGAAGCGCAACCGCCGTTTCACCCTGGCCGATAGCGACAAAAGGCTCAGTATTGCTCAACTTGGCGTACCGGGGGCATTGTATTCGGCCCTTCGTGCTTTGCCGGAAAGATCGATTCCTATGCCCAGCTGCACACCTCCTATGGGCAACTTCCGAATACTGATTTTCCCCTTGAAGTACTGGAATGTGACTTTAGTTGTCCCGGCGAGCAGGGAGTTATCCCGGATACGGAGCAGGTGGATATTCCGACCGAGATCGCGGAGGCAGTGAAGGCGGAGATGGCGGCGGGGCATGGAGATTCCGCAGCCGACGAGCTGTCGCCCCTGCTTGCCCTGTTATGGGCCAGTAATAAAAAATATGTCCGTACCTCGCCGCCCCAGCGGATCGCCCGGCTGCTCCGGTTGTTCGGTGAGTGCCGCTCGCTCGGCGGGGTGTTTCTCGATGTCGAAGAAGGCGCGGGAGTTGCCGGGGTGCCGGAGTCGCGGGTGCTGTTCGGCGTTGCCAACCCGCCGGACCGGGGCTTTTTGCTGCAGATCTTCGAGGTCTTTCGGCGTCTCGCGCTTGAATGTCCACCGTGCCTATTGTCTGACGGTCCAGGAGGGCGAGCAGCCATTTTTCCTGGCAACCTTTTACGTCTCAACCCCTGACGGGGCGCTGGTCGCAAAAAACTCGCCGCTCTTTGCCAAGCTGCGCGCCGAGATGTATACCACCCTGCTTCTGCCGATGACCTCGCCTTCCTACGAAAAATTTATTGCCGGCGGCATCACGGGCGGCCCGGATGCCACGCTGATTCGAGCCTTTATCGGTTTCTGCCATACCAATCTGGCCCATGCCCACCCGGACAGCTTTGATCTGGAAGGGGTGTCGCGGGCCTTTCATAACCATCCCGAACTGGTTGTGCAGCTGGTCCGCCTCTTTCATCTCCGTTTTGACCCGAAGGATACCGCTCGGGACAACCGCTATACCATTGCCAGGTTGGAAACTACCGAAATGGTCGAAAAATTCAGCACCGGCCGTCGTTTTCTCGATGAGTTTCGGCGGACCATCTTTCGCTGCTGCCTGCTGTTTATCACCCATACCCTGAAAACCAATTTTTTCATCGCCGAGAAACGGTCCCTGGCCTTTCGCCTTGATCCGGCTTATCTCGGCCACCTCGACAGCCAGTTCACCGACGACCTGCCGACCGACAAACCATTTCGGGTGACCTATTTTTCCAGCAGGTCGGGCTCCGCCTACCATATCGGTTTTTCCGATATCGCCCGGGGCGGCTGGCGGACGATCATCACCCAGGGTCGTGATGATTATGTTACCGCCGCCAACAGCCTTTTCAAGGAGACCTATGTCCTGGCCCACACCCAGCACCTGAAAAATAAGGATATCTATGAAGGCGGCTCGAAACTGGTCGCGGTTCTGCGAGCCGACGAGGGTTTGGACGGCCGGCAACTGCGCCGTCAGCTCCATCTCCTGCAGTATGCCCTGACCAGCGGTTTTCTCGATCTCTTCGTCACCCGGGATGGCCGTGCCGCCGACCCGCGGGTGGTCGATTACTACCATGAGGAGGAGCCCATCGAACTCGGCCCGGACGAAAACATGCACGACTCGATGATCGAGCTGGTCGCCCGGGAGGCGGTGCGCCGCGGCTATATCCTCGGGGCCGGGATCATGTCCAGCAAGAAGGTGGGGATCAACCATAAGGAATACGGGGTGACCTCGACCGGCGTTATCAGCTTTGCCGAGGTCTGTCTGGCAAAGCTTGGCATCAATATGGCCCATGATCCCTTCCGAGTCATCTTTACCGGCGGCCCGAACGGCGATGTCGCCGGCAATTGTCTGGCCATCCTGCTTCGTCGTTGCCGGAAGGTGCAGATCCCGCTGATCCTCGACGGCTCGGCGGCGCTCTTTGATCCGCAGGGTGCCGACCACGACGCCCTGCGGGCAATTATCCTGAAGGACGATGTCGCCGCCTTTGATCCGCTGGCCCTGCACCCCGGCGGCTTTCTCCTGTATCGGACTCTTACCCGGCGGCAGGGCATGCAGGAGCTGTTTAAAAAGGTCGTCCGAACCGCGGACGGTCTGGTTGAGGAGTGGATTTCCAACGATGAATTTTACAAGGAGTACAACTCCCTGATCTTTTCCGTGCCGGCCGAGCTGTTCATCCCGGCCGGTGGTCGGCCGGAGACGATCGATGGCGGCAACTGGCGGAATTTTTTCACCGCGACAGGCGAGCCGAACTGTCGGATTATTGTCGAAGGGGCGAATTCCTTTATCACCCCGGAGGCGAGGACGGGGTTGCAGCGCGGCGGGGTCATCCTTATGCGCGATGCCTCGGCCAACAAATGCGGGGTAATCTCCTCCTCCTACGAGATCATTGCCAACCTCCTGTTGAGTGACGAGGAGTTTCTCGCGAACAAGCCGGAGTATGTCGCGGATGTGGTAAAGATCCTCGAAAAACGGGCGGCAGAAGAGGCCATGGTGATCTTCAGGCGGCACCGGGAGGCGGCCGGGGAACTCCTCTATACCGATATTTCCGGTGCGATCAGCCGGGAAATCAACGACTGTTATGCCCGGTTGTTCGGCTACTTTCAGGCGCATCCCGAGGTCTGCGACCAGCCACTTTTCCATCAGGCCATCCTCGATCATCTGCCCGGCATGCTGACCACGAAGGACAGCCCCTTCCGGGACAGGACGGGACGCCTGCCGGAGAAGATAAAGTTTGCCATTCTCGCCAGTGAGATCGCCTCCTCGATGGTCTATCACGGCAACCGGGAAGAGACCTTTTTCGAAGCGGCAGTCGGACACCTGCAGAGACGGGCGAGTCATCCGGCAGCAACGTCATAAGATGAGTACCGAAGAATTGGCGCAAAATTTGCAAATAATCGATAACCGATTTATCATGACGGTGCCGGAGTATCCGGACCGTTGTCAAATGATCTTATTACCTGGAGAAAGAACATGACTACCACACACACCAACAACAGCTTGCACGAACGTCGCAATAACGTTATCGCCAAAGGCAACGTCAGCGGCACCGACCGTTATATCGCCCATGCCAAGGGTGCCATTCTCACCGACGTCGAAGGCAACGAGTATATCGATTTCGGCGGCGGCATCGCGGTGATGAACGTCGGCCACTCACATCCGAAAGTGGTGCAGGCGATCAAGGACCAGGCGGAAAAATTCACCCATACCTGTTTCATGGTCACCCCCTACGAGGGGCCGGTGCGACTGGCCGAGAAGCTCTGCGCCGCGGTTCCGGGCGATTTCCCGAAGGCTGTGATGTTTGCCAACAGCGGTGCCGAGGCGGTCGAGAATGCCATCAAAATTGCCCGCTACTACACCAAGAGGTCGGCGATCATCGCCTTTGAAAACGGCTTTCACGGTCGCACCCTGATGTGCATGACCCTGACCTCGAAGGTCAAACCCTATAAATTCGGCCTGGGACCCTTTGCTCCGGAAGTGTATCGGATGCCCTTTGCCAACTGCTACCGCTGTCCCTATAACCTGGAGTATCCAGGGTGCGGGGTGGAATGCGCCGACCGACTGGAGGATTTCTTCGTCAACTACGTGCCGGCCGAACAGACCGCAGCAATCATTTTTGAGCCGGTGCAGGGCGAAGGCGGATTTGTCGCCCCGCCGCCCGAATATTTCAAGAAACTGCAGACCATCTGTCAGGCAAATGGTATCCTGCTCATCGCCGACGAGGTGCAGACCGGTATCGGCCGCACCGGGACGATGTTTGCCATGGAGCAGTACGGCGTCGCCGCCGACATTACCACCGTTGCCAAGAGCCTGGCCGCCGGCATGCCGCTGAGCGCCGTGGTCGGCCGAAAGGAGATCATGGACAGCGTCCACGCCTCCGGCATCGGCGGCACTTATAACGGCAATCCGCTGGCCTGCGCGTCGGCCCTGGCGGTCTTTGATATCTTTGCCGAGGAAAATCTCCTGGAAAAAGGTAAACAGCTGGGCAAAAAGCTGCGGGAATCCCTGCAGACCATGCAAAAGGACAATGCGATTATCGGCGATGTGCGTGGCCTTGGGCCGATGATCGCCATGGAGCTGGTGAAGGACCGCACAACCAAAGAGCCGGCGGCGGCGGAGACCAAGGCGCTGGTGAAATTCTGTTTTGACCGGGGACTGATAATCCTTGCCTGCGGTGCCTACGGCAATATCATCCGCTTCCTCATGCCGCTGGTGATTACCGAGGAGCAGCTTGATCGTGGACTGACTATTGTTCGCGACGGGCTTGCTACTCTTCGTTCCTAAGCCGTCGTTCAAAAATAAAGGAGAGACGATGTTTGGATTCTATAATCGCATTCTGACAATTGATCTCAGCACCCGCAGCTTCGTCATCGAACCGCTCGCAGGCGAAGTTCTGGCCAGTGTCTGGGCGGCAAGGGCTTGGCCACCCGCTTGCTTCTTGACCGCAATCCGGCCGGCGTCGATGCCCTGGCGCCGGAGAATCACCTCATCTTCGCCACCGGCCCCTTCTGCGGTGGCCGGTTGTGGGGCGGCAGCCGCTATGGGGTATTCACCAAGTCGCCGCAGACCGGTTTTTACAGCGAATCCTACTCCGGCGGCAAGGTGCCGGAGGCTATCGACGCCAGCGGTTTCGATGCCATCGTCCTGCACGGCAGGTCGGCTGTGCCGACCGTCCTGTCCATCCATCCGGACGGTGTCGAGTTTCATGCGGCGGAAGAGTTGTGGGGCATGGAGACCTTTGCCGCCGAAGAGGCGGCGGTTCAGCGTTTTGCCTTCCACCGGGAAGGATTCACCAAGCGTGGCGCGGTGGTCATCGGCCCGGCCGGGGAAAAGCTGGTCCGCTATGCGATCATTGCCAACGATAAGTGGCGTTGTGCCGGAAGGACCGGGGTGGGGACGGTTCTGGGGTCTAAGCTGGTCAAGGCGGTGGTTTTCCAGGGTGACCGGAAAAGAGTCTATGCCGACCCGGAAGGCGTTGCCGAATACGCCAAGAACTTTTCCAAAACCAATATGGAACACCCCGGGGTCAAGGCCTATAAGAAGATGGGGACGACCATGATGGTCACCCTCATGAACAAGGTCGGCGCTTTTCCGGCTAAATACTGGAATCAGGGTTCTTGCGACCATGTCGAGGAGATCAGCGGCGAGCGTTATCATGAGGAGCATGAGGTCAAACCGCACGCCTGCGCCAAATGTTTCATGGCCTGCGGGCGGTTGACCCGGCTGCGCAAGGGGCGGCACAAGGATCTGCAGCTGGAGGGCCCGGAATACGAAACCATCTACTCCTTCGGCGGTTTGTGCATGATCACCGAAATGGAGGAGGTCGCCTATCTCAACGACCTCTGCGACCGTCTCGGCATGGATACCATCACCGCCGGCAACCTCTGCGCCCTGGTTATGGAGGCAAAGAGCAAGGGACGGTTTGACTACCCGCTGGAATATGGCGATGCCGATCAGGTGGCGGCACTGATCGAAAAGATCGCCGCCCGCGAGGATATCGGCGACATCCTGGCGAACGGCATCATTGCAGCCTCCGCGCAGTGGGGACTCAGCGACCTGGCCATTCACGTCAAGGGACTGGAGCCGGCCGGCTACGACCCGAGGGTGCTCAAGGGCATGGGGTTGACCTTTGCCACCTCGCCGCGCGGCGCCTGCCATCTGCGTACCACCTTCTACAAACCGGAACTGTCGGGAATGATCCCCGCCGAGCAGATAAAAGACAAAGCAGCGATGCTCATCGATTTCGAGAATCGCCTGAATATCTTCGATACCCTGATCCTCTGCCGTTTTTATCGCGATCTCTATTCCTGGGCGGAGCTGGAAAAGGCCATTACCCTGGCTACCGGCCTGCCGGCAAGTCAGGTAAACTTAGAGACGATTGCCACCCGTATAGTCGATATGACCCGGCAATTCAATATCCGCGAGGGCTTGCAGGCTGAGGACGACCACCTGCCGGCAAGGCTGCACAAGGAAAAATTGCCGGATGGCCGGTCGCTGACCGCCGCCGAGATGGAATACCTGCTGGGCGATTATTATCGTCTTCGCGGCTGGGATGATCCGGGAATACACAAGAGAGTAGGTGAAGCGAACCAATAAATCTTTGCTCTCTCCGGGGCATCGGACAACGGCAGATCGTCTTTGACAATGAGGGATTTTTAAACGATTTCAGCGACTGGACGGAGGAAATTTGCACCCTGTTGGCAGGGGAATGCGGGTTGGCCGAATTTTCTGAAAAGCATCGGCGGGTGTTCCGAACGCCACCGATGCCCTGAACACCCTGATTCAGGGACTCGCCCGACAGGGCGATCATGCCAGCTTCAGCCTCGGTCCTTTCACCAGCGAAACCGATATCAATGCGACCGTTCTGGCAATGACGGCGATAACTGAATGAGGTATATACCTAATATGAAACCGCTCATCGGTATCAGCACATATTTTGTCTCCGACGACGAACTGGCAGGGCGCAGAGTGCGTGGCGCAGAAGGCCAGGATATGCTGATGTCCAATCTCGATTATGCCCGCTGTGTCCATGAAGGGGGCGGAATTCCGGTAGCCTTACCAACGCTTAACAGTCTTCAGGCAGCTGCGGACCTTGTGCTGCGGCTGGATGGATTGTTGTTGGCTGGGGGGGAGGACCTTGCTCCAGCCCTTTTCGGCCAGGAAGTTCGGCCGGGTCTTGGCAAAGTGATAGAGCGACGCGACCGGTATGAGTGGGCGCTTCTTCAGGCGGCACTCGCAAAAGGCATACCAGTTTTGGGGATATGCCGAGGTTTCCAGTTGTTAAACGTTTATTTCGGCGGGACTCTGTACCAGGATCTGGCTGCATACTATAGCGCTGAGGTTCCCCACTTCAGCGCCCATCTGGGGCGAGAGGCCCTGGTACATGAGGTGCTCCTTAAGGAAGGCACCTTGCTGAGGCAGTGCTACGGGGAAGAGAGCCTCTGGGTGAACAGCCTGCATCACCAGGGAGTGGAACTGCTGGCGCCGGATCTGCTTGCCGCGGCAATCAGTCGAGAAGGCCTGGTGGAGGGCTTTCAGCACCGCACGGCCCGGTGTGTCCTCGGTGTACAGTGGCATCCGGAAATGATGATGGAACGCTTTGCCATTCATCAAAATCTCTTTCGCTGCTTTGTCGAAAAAGCCTGTCCTTGACAGGACACCAATCGAAGTGCGTCAGCCGAGCATCCCAGCAAAGATTGCTGCGATTCAGTTTCGCTCTTCCATGGCCTTGATAATATGGAAAATTGTCTGGTTTACAGGGGTTGCAACGCCATGTTCAAGACCCATTGAAACAACCCTGCCGGCGAAAATCTCCACCTCGGTTTTTCTTTTAGCCTCAATATCCTGAAGCATAGAGGTCTTGCCTTCAGGAGCTAAGGTGGAGAGAACGGCAAGCCATTCATCCAGGTCTTTTTGGCTTAAATTTACGGAAATTTTTTCGGCAAGCATGACCACTTCCTGCATCAGCAATTGCATCAGGGCCAATGCATGTGCCGACGACTGGAAGACACCATAGGGTGCGCGTAGCGCCGCCGAAGCCTGGTTGATACCGACATTTATCATGAATTTCCACCACATGACGCGCTCTATATCGACTGCCACCTCATGGGGAATGGCTGCCCGGGTCAAGGCCTCCTGAAGTCTGGACACTCGACCGTCCTGGTCTTTCTGTGGTCCCGCCCCGAAGATGATCTTGCCGGGTCTGGCGTAGGAAAAATGGTCTTCCTCCCGCACCGCGTCGATGCCGACGGCAATGGCATAGACCAGCTTGTCCGTACCGCAAAGCGAGCCGATGATCCGCTCGCTTTCCAGACCGTTCATCACCGAGAGGATGGTCGTCTCCGCACCAACCACCGCCTTGATATCCGGCAGGGCTGCCGGGAGATGGTGGTGTTTCAGGGCAACGAGGACAAGATCGACCGGTTCCTTGACCTCTTCCGGTGATATGGCAGTAACTACATAGGTCCTGCCGTTGACCATTAAGGGTCCCTTTTTCAACCTTCGGAGTCTTTCCCCCGAGGCAAGAAAAAACCAGGAAAAACTCCCGGCATCGGAAAACATGGAGGCATATGCCGCTCCCATGGCTCCTGCACCAACAATGGCGATGGTTTTCATTTTTTTTGTCTGCATATTGCCTGCGCGTGCGAAAGTTATTTGGTGATAGAAGGGCTTTGGGTAAATTTCATCCATATTTCCACTTCGTCGGCACTGGTGGTTATTTTTATATCCGAATAGAGTTTTTGGCAGAGCTTGATCATCGATTGGTTTTCAGGCAATGTGGCCGCAAAAAAACCCGTTAAAGCCATTGGCTGAAGCAACCCTTTCCAGTTCCTTGAAAAGATAGCCGGCAACACCCTGGCCCTGGAAGTCTTCCCGGACGACAAAGGCCACTTCGGCCAATTTGTCATCGATTTTTGCATAGGTACCGATGGCGACAATCTCTTTATTGCCATGGTTTTTTACACTGCCGATCAGCGATATGTTCTTTCGATAATCCATATGAGCCCAATGCTCCTGCGCCATTTTTCGGGAAAAGATGGTGACCGAATGGAAGAATCGCAGAAAAATGGTTTCCTTTTTTAGGGAATAAAAGAAATTCCGGTAGGCTATTTCATCCGACGGCAGGAGCGGTCGGACCGACATGGTTTTGCCGTTTTTCAGAGTTGTCCGACTTTTGTATTCCTCAATGAAAATAAGATCTTCTCCGTGTGGTGGCAGTTGATCCTTGAAAATGTAGTGATTTTCCTTGGCAGCTTCAATAAGGCTGGCGCGGAAGTCAGGGTGGGCGATCTGGCAGAGTTCGATGACCCGTTGGCTGACGCTTTTTCCTTTCAATTGGGCAATCCCGAACTCGGTCACGACAAAATTGACATCGGCCCGGAGCGTTGCCACCCCGGCGCCGGCACTGAGGTTGGCAACTATGCGAGAAATCCGGCCACCTCCTGCTGTTGAAGGCAAAGCGATGATCGATAACCCACCCTTTGAGAGAGTCGCGCCACGAATAAAATTGGATTGGTCCCCGGTACCGCTAAAGAATTGCCGGCCAACGGAATCCGAGCAAACCTGGCCGGTCAGATCGACTTCCAGGGCGGAACTGATCGAGATGAAGTTGTCATTTTTGCCGATTATCCCTGGCGTATTGACCCAGTCGGCGGTGCCGAAATAGAACTGGATATTGTTGTCTATATAGTCATAGGCAAGCCTCGATCCCATGCAGAAGGTTGCCACCGCCCGATCGGTCATGAAGTTTTTATATTTGTTGGTGATTATGCCCGCTTTGATAAGGGGAATAAAGGCGTCGGAAATCATATGGGTATGGATTCCGAGGTCGTTTTTATTGTCGAAATATTGCAGCAGGGCGTACGGCATATGTCCGTAGCCAACCTGCAGGGTGCTGCCGTCATCGACAAGTTCCTTAACATACTGGGCGATGCGGCCGGCGGTTTCGAGATCAACGGTATCGTGATCCATGCAAATCAATTCTTCCTCGAAAGGAATCAGGTAATCAATATCGCTTATATGGAGAAAGCCGTCGCCATGGGTCCTGGGCATCCGCGGATTGATCTGGGCAATGACTGTTTTCGCGCTTTTTACCGCCTCCAGGGTAACATCGACGGAAACCCCCAGGCTGGCAATACCGAAACGGTCCGGTGGGCTTATCTGGATAAGTACGGTATCGATGACAATCTGCTTGGTTCTAAAGAGCTGCGGCAATTGGGAAAGATAGGTAGGGATATAGTCAACCCGCCCCTCGAATGCCGCCTGCTGCATTTTGATGGGGACAAAAAACAGTTTTACGGAGAAGCGCTGCAGGAAATACTCTTCGTCGAGATAGTCGGCAAGGGTGTGAGCCAACATCTGAAAGATCATGATATCGTAGAGATTATGGTTGTTGGCCAGCGTGTGAATGAGATGTTGTGGCTCCCCGCAGCCTGAACCGATAAAGATCCGGCTGCCGTTTTTGATGGTTGCTATCGCTTCATCGGCCGTTACTACTTTTCCCTTGTGTTCTACGTCTTTGGTCATTGTTTTCCAATCTCCCGTCATCAAATGCTGATTACTTGTTGCCCATAGTGCCGGATTTCAACTATTAATGACTCTTTTGTTGGGCACATGCAAGTGGTATAGATAAAAAATAATATGGTTTGGCCATGTGCTCCTTTCTTTATTGCCGATCATGTTTCGGGCAGCCTGGATAACCCTTATGGTGCAATCTGACCTCCTGGCGGTGGGTCTCACTGGAGTATCTTTGTATAAGCCCTTCGCCAATGTTCCCTCGTGTTCCGGCAGCGATTAATGATGACTGTAAAATAGCCAGGCTACATAACCGATACAATCTCAACGAATGGCATAACGCAGACGGAATCATCAATGGAATATGCAGAACAACCAGGCAGCAATCATTCTCGAGGCTTCCGATGAAGGAGAAATCTCCGTAAATATTGAGGGATCTGACGAAAGCGGCTTGGCCTACGCTTTATGCCGAGTCCTTGCGAAAAAGATTTTGTCGGATGAGGCGTTTCAAACCGAATTACTGGAGATGCTGGAAGAGAGTGAAGAGGAAAAATAGGGTGAGGTGAGGTCACTTATGCTTGTGTCGACAAAACGAAATGCTTATTATTAGAAAAAATTCAGTAGGCTGGACATTTTATTAAAAACCATTGAGAGGACTTCCACTATGTACGAGCATGTAAATCCGATAACCATAACCCAGGCCCGGCAAGAAGCTTCGACCATTTTTCTTGCCAAAGTATTCAACCTCATGACGGTCGGTTTGGCACTGACCGGAATCATAGCCTTTTTTACCGCCAATACCGGTTTGGCGGCATTCATCATCGGCAGCCCTCTTTTCCTCATTTTGGTTCTCGCCGAACTGGGACTGGTTTTTTACCTGTCTGCCCGGGTGGAGAAGATTCAGGCGGCAACCGCTTCGGGGCTTTTCATCGGCTACTCGGTGTTGAACGGTCTCACCCTGTCGGTCATTTTTCTCGCCTATACCAACACCTCCATCGCCGGCACCTTTTTTATTGCCGCCGGGATGTTCGGGGCTATGGCAGTATATGGCATGGTGACGAAACGGGATCTTTCGGGATTTGGATCATTTCTTTTTATGGGACTGGTCGGCATTATTATCGCTTCGATCGTCAATATCTTCCTGCAGAGTTCAAGTGTGCACTGGGCGATTTCCTTCCTGGGCGTGCTGATTTTTACCGGCCTGACTGCCTATGATGTGCAAAAGATAAAAAGAATCGGTGAGGAGGGCATACTGGCCCAAGGGGATGAAGTAGTTCGAAAAGGTACGGTTATGGGGGCGCTGACTCTCTATCTCGACTTTATTAACCTGTTCCTCATGCTGCTGCGCTTCTTTGGGGGGAGCAGGGATTAATTGCCAGTAATTGATTGAGCTCCGGTTGGTATTAAAGGCATGTTCAGATACTGGGCATGCCTTTTTTTTCGCTCGGCGTGGCGGGTAAAACCAGCCTGCCTCGGTATACCATTGCCTCTTTTATGAAGCCGGAGGAAATATTTCGGACGGCGGTAGTCATAAAAAATGAGAAGCCCACCGCGTGTTGCGGCTTATATCAGCCCGACAACCTTTTCCAAGCGAGCAATTTCCTGAAGAATCTCCTGGCGCTCCTTCTCGTCAAGATGTGGCTGCTGCAGTTTATTCTGCAGGGCGAGGAGGATCATTTCCTCACGATATTCGTTGCAGGTGTATTGGTTACCGGGTTGGCGAGGGCAGGTAGTTGGTACCAATAGGTTTGCTGATGGCTGTTCCATGGTTTTCAGTGTCGTTGAAGAATGCCGGGCTTTTTATATGAGTCGAAGGAGATATGAACCGTTGAGCATGAACCAGTTTACAAGTTCTTTATCGGTTTGTCCAAGGTTCGTAAAACGGCTCGAGATGAATAAAAATGAATCAATATGTCCGATAGATATGGTCATAGAACCTTGGACGGCATTGTGCTGTTCCAAAACTTGATACCAGGTGCGGCAGGGAAAATGACAAAGAGTTCCTTGAAGAGGTGAGGTTTTAGCATTATCATTAGCGGGTAAGTTCTATAAACCCTTTCAGAAGGTACGGATATGGCAAGGTCGAAGTGTCCCACATGTGAATACCACGAATTTGAGGCTGTTCCCGTAACAACAAAAACCGGGCAGAAATTCTGTCTTATTCAATGTGTCGCTTGCGGTACCGTGGTCGGTGCGTTAGATGAGGTGAAAATCACCAACGTGATCAAAAGCGCGGAAAAGAAGCTGGCAAAATTCCTGGAAACGCTCAATCGCAAAGTAGTAAACGTCTGTAATCGGAAAAATTCCTGAAATCTCCTCCGAGTTTTCAACCACCTGTGCTCTTCCATATAGACCGAAAACCTTCCATCCGGTATACTTCATTTACCTCAGGTTTCCTTCGTTGCCCGTCTTTTCTCCTTTTTTACAAGAGGTGGAGCTCTGCAATATCCCTTTCTTTTCCAGTATAAAGTGCGACCATCTGCATCGCACAAGGATTGGAATACATTGGTGGCAGCTATTGCCACGGTGATGGTATTTGCCGAATCGGGGACGCTTGGGCGCAGTCGCAGTGTCCGGTTTATCGCCGACAATCAGTGGGATATAGTCGAGTTTATGCGGGCGATGATTATTTGCCCGCATCAAGTTGCAAATTTTGATGCAGATCTTGAAAAAGTATTCCGACAGGCCGAACGCTTTGGTATTGCCGCTTGTTTTGACAGCTGGACAAAACATCCGCATACGTGATTGCAGGTATTACCCCAATCCCGAGTAACGGCACTCATTGTTAACGTGCAAAGGCAAAAAGGAAAGACCCATGGAAGAAGATATCGGCAAAAGGCTTGTGCAGGCTCTGAAGGACCCCAATAGCATAGAAAGCCAGGAGAGTATTGCCAAGGCCATGGAATTGACCAAAGCGTATGCCGGCTCTGGCTCGGCTACCCATTTTAGTACGGTAACGAAACTCTTTTACGATCTCTTTGAGATGTTTGAAACCGGCAAAGATCCGCGAATCAAATAGTCGGGGGATTTCGTTTGAGGTATTTGTCAAGACAAGTTATGTCGTCACATTTTCTTATAATTTTCTTCAAATACCCAATATTTTTATTGATATTTTCAATATAGAGATCGCGGTCGATTTTATATCTTTCCCGGAAATGCACCTGCATTGCCGCAGAGGTATGCGAAAAGGTAGTGAGAAGACGCTTCAGAACCACTTCGTGATAAAAGTTTGCTGTGTGCTCCATAAGTTCCAGAGCTGAACGATGCCGACTCAGGCCACCTGCCCGCAGTTCGTTGTACAATAAAGGCAAGCACTCCAGATAATAACGATCGGCCATTTGCGCGAGGATATCTGCCGATCCGACGACTTGACCGACCAACTGAATTTCGTAGCTATGCAATTCAAAGGTGGCAGGGTCGCTTTCCAGGTTGGTGTAATTGATGATTGTCGCGCAGTCTCTTGGGATATCTTCTCCGAGTCCTTTTTTGGCAGCGTAACGTTTGAGAAAGTCGATTGATCGGGCCTCGTGGTTTGCCATGTATTCCGTGCCTGAATGAGCTGGATCGCCTTCCACCAGAAGCATCCCGGTATCATGAAAATATGCGGCAATAAGGCCTTTCAGGAGCATATCGGCAGTGATCGGTATGTGTTTGCTGCAATGAATTCCGTCAAAGAGACGGATCGTCGCCAGCACGACCATCTGACTGTGGCGCAGGTTGTGATACGGCAAAGTGCTTTTTTGAAAATCGGGATGCAGGCCGGAAAAGATGGTGATCAGGTCGTTGTGAACCTGACAAATCAGTTGAAGGTCGACTGGCGGGCTGATACTCCTGGCGAGAAAGAGTATTTCATCAAGAGGCGTACCGGTGAGCCTCCCCTCAAAAAGATGTGAAATATACGTGTTGTCCATGAAGCCACTCTGAATGTTCAAGCGTGTTGCCGCCACTTTTCGGAAATTCTATCATTTATTTTTAGTCACTTACAAAAAAATCTTTGCCAAAAAGGTGCAAATAATTTTTCTAAGAGACGTAAAGCGTATATGCTATCAGTAGCATTGTTGATCAGGAGTTGGCAAGAACAACAAAGTGAAATCTGGACTTTATAATTTTTTGCAGGTACTCTTTTCATGTGCAACACGAAGAGGTAAAAGAGTATGTGAGATCAATGCAGTTAGAAACTAGCTGAATGAAATGGAAAAATCGAAAAATTCCGTGGTTATCCTCGTAGTTGATGACGATGAGTTGGTTCGGATGACGCTGAGTGTCCTGGTCGGCTCATTGGGTTACCACTGTCTTGTTGCCGGTGATGGTGTCGAGGCAATTGCCGTATTGCGATCAACACCCGTAGACCTTGTCCTGACAGATATTGTTATGCCGGGAATGGATGGACTGGAGCTTCTCACCCGTATCCATGAACATCACAAAAACACCGATGTCATTGTTGCCACCGGATTCCATGCGAAGGCAAGCTATGCCGAGGTGATAAAAGCCGGCGCCATCGATTTCATTAAAAAGCCCATGGACCAGGCAGAACTCGAAGCAAAGTTGGCCAGGGCCATCCGTGAGCGCAATTTGATACGCAAACTGGAACTCCTGTCAAAGCAGGACGGTTTGACGGGGATTTTAAACAGAAGGGCCTTTGATGAGCACTTTTCCTACGAGGTGGAACGAGCGTTTCGACAAAAATATTCCTTAATGCTGGCGGCAATCGATATTGATAATTTCAAGGAATATAATGATAAGCTGGGTCACCAAAAAGGTGATATGGCCTTGATAAGCCTCGCAGAAATCATGAAAGAGTGCACCAGAGAGAGTGTCGATATGTGTTTTCGTCTGGGAGGAGACGAATTCGCTGTTTTGCTTCCCCAGGCCACCGCCAGCCAAGGAACGGAGATTGTTCAGCGAATTCTCCTGACTTTTCTTGAGAGTAACTTCGGGGCTACCAGTCTTTCCATCGGACTCGTCTCCTGCAAACGAAATAAGCGGATATCGAAGGAAGAAGACGAGCAGGCGATGAAAGAACGAGCCGACCAAGCCATGTACGATGCTAAAAAAAGTGGCAAGAACTGTGTGGTAACAAGGGTTTAGGTCATAGGAAAAGGAATTGCGTGAAGGTGCTTCCCCCTTGTAGGGACTTCCCTCATCCAAGGGCGTCCTTGTGGAAAGATCGATCCGGCTCAATCGGATATTTTTCGTTAAAACAGGCCAGACAGAAATCGTCACTGGTCATCCCCGTCGCCCGCACCAGACCCTCAAGGCTTAAATAGTGGAGTGAATCCAGGCCGAGATATGTGGCGATTTCGGCAATAGTCTTATTGTTGGCGATAAGCTGGCCTGCCGACGGAAAGTCGATTCCGTAATAACAGGCATGTCTGGTCGGAGGGCAGCTGACGACCATATGAACTTCTTTGGCCCCCGCTTCCCGGAGGGCCCGCACCCGGCTTTTGCCTGTTGTTCCCCTGATTATCGAATCTTCGACGATAATCAACCGTTTGCCCTTAAGAAAGGAACGCACCGGATTGAGCTTCACCTTGACGTTGAAATCGCGCATCGACTGGGTTGGCTGGATAAATGTTCGACCGACATAATGGTTGCGTATAACCCCAATTTCGAATGGGATGCCTGAAGCCTGCGAATAGCCAAGCGCTGCATAATTGCCCGAGTCGGGGAAAGGCATGACGAAATCGGCATCGATCTTTGCCTCTTCGGCAAGGATTTCGCCCATGCGCTTCCGAGCCAGATAAACGTTAATACCGAAAATTTCCGAGTCGGGACGGGCGAAGTAGACCTGCTCAAAGATACAGAAATGGCTGTTTTGTTTCGGCCAGGGGAAGATCGAGGTCATTGCCCCATCTTTGAATATAACTATCTCACCGGGTTCTATATCCCGAACATATTCCGCCTCAATAAGATCGAGGGCACAGGTTTCCGAGGCGACAATCCAGCCGCCGCCGCCGTTTTTCAATTTGCCGAGGCAAAGAGGGCGAAAACCATCGGGATCACGCACCGCAATCATCGTATCCTGGGTCATCAGCAGCAGTGAATATGCACCCTTCAGAGCGGTAAAGGTCTCAGTGAGGGCCTTTTCCAGACCCAGATGGGTGGAACGAGCCATGAGATGGAGAACTACCTCGCTATCCATGGTGGTTTGGAAGATTGAGCCCTTTTCTTCCAGGCCAGTACGCAGTGCAATGGAATTGACGAGATTGCCGTTGTGGGCGACTGCCAGGGTTGTCCCTTTATGGGTGACGAGAAGCGGCTGAGCGTTGGTAAGATTCGATGCTCCGGTCGTTGAATATCGCACATGGCCGATGGACAGGTGCCCTTTCAGGCTCTGGATGGTGCTCTCGGAAAACACCTCCGGAACCAAACCCATGTTCTTGTACATGGACACCTTGGTGCCGTCGGACGTTACAATTCCGGCGCTTTCCTGGCCGCGATGCTGCAGAGCGTACAGTCCGAAATACGTCAGTTTTGCTGAATCCTGATGATTATAAATGCCGCACACCCCGCATTCGTGGGTGGGACGTCCGTTTGACGATTTATGCTGAGTCTCTGGTAACATCGAAAGCGTATCCTTGGTTGTCTGAAAAACCGGGGGTTTGGTGCATCCTCTTGGATCAATTGGCGATCGCGGTTTCTTTTGAGGGATTGCCTAAACAGCTAAAGGCACAAAGAGAGAATCTTTGTGCCTTTCTTGGGTATCCCAAAAGTGGAAATCTATAATAAATATTCCCCAAACTCAACAAGAAAGATCGAGCAGAAGGGGAAAATCATGTGTTCCTGGATCCAGGGATAAGAATTTCCATCCCCGGGCTGTTTTTCTACTCCGTAGCCATGGCATGTAAAAGCTCGGTCAGATTGACAAGATCGTTGAGGTCGAGTTGTTCATTGACGGTATGTACTTTATTCATACCGGTTGCGACAATAGCCGTCGGCAAACCAAAGCTGTTAAAAATATTGGCATCACTGCCACCACCGGCGACGATATAGTGCAGTTCTTTGCGGCATGCTTCGGCAGCCTTTTTAATTTTCAGGAGCACCGGCGCGTCCTCGGCGATGGCTAGGGGCGGGTAGTCGTCGATGATCTCTATGGCGACCGAGGGCCTCTTGTCACCCGTTGCCGGATTTCCCCGCCAGTCGGCAACCACTTTTTGGAAAATAGCAAAGATTTCATCTGTATAACTCACCAGTTTCTCCCGGGAATGGCTGCGCACCTCGCCCCGTAGGATAACATGTTCGGGGATAATATTGGTGGCAACGCCCCCTTGGATCATACCGAAATTGCAGGTTGATTCTTCGTCCAACCGACCCATGCGGATGGCCGCCAGGGCCTGGGCGGCAAGAGCCAGGGCGTTGATGCCGGCTTCCGGACAAAGTCCGGCATGTGCGGCCAACCCTTTGATCTCGATCTTTATCTTGTTGGCGGCCGGGGCGCCGATGACCACATGATTGTTGCCGGTGGAATCCAGGGCGTAGCCGAATTTTGTTTGCAGCTTGCCATATTCCAGATTTTTCGCACCGAGCAGACCGATTTCTTCGCAGGTGGTTACTACCACCTCAAGGGTCGGATGGGGGGTATTGTTTTCTTTCAGGAGGGTCAACAGTTCGAGGACGGCGGCAATGCCTGTTTTATCGTCGCCACCGAGAATGGTATCGCCCTTACTGGTAAAGATATCGCCTGTTCTTACCACCTCGACTCCCATGGCCGGTTCAACGGTGTCCATGTGGCAGGAAAAAAATAGACCTTCCTGGTCAGGAAGGTTGCCGTCGAAGCGGACAATGAGATTGCCACATTCGGAACCGGTCCGGGCGGAGGAATCGTCTTCATAAATGGCATCGGCACCGAGTTCGGCAAATGCCCGTTTCAGGTAGGCGGAGACGGCACCCTCCCGGCGGGAAGGACTGCTGATTTGGCAAAGTTCGGTAAAGGTGGCGGCAAGCCGTTCCCGGTTGATTTCAATGGTCATGAATGATCCTATTTTTATTTTTGCAGGAGAACGACGGCATGGCAACCGATGCCTTCCTTTCTCCCGGTAAATCCCATACCTTCGGTGGTTGTCGCCTTGATGTTGACGACATCCGCCGCAACCCTGCATGTTCTTCCAAGAATTTCCTGCATCTGAGGGAGAAAAGGGGCCAACCGGGGAGCCTGGCAAACAACAGTGACATCGGCATTAACAAGCGTATATCCATCCTCGCTAACGGCGTGCATGACCCGTTCGAGGAGGGTAATGGAGGAGATGCCGGCAAAGCGGGCATCGGAATCGGGGAAATGCTTGCCGATATCGCCGCTCCCCAGGGCTCCGAGGAGGGCATCGCAGAGGGCGTGGGTGAGAACATCGGCGTCGGAATGTCCGGCCAGGCCAAAGCTGTGGGGGATGGTAACGCCGCCAAGCACCAGCCGGCGGTTTTCGGCAAAGCGATGGGCGTCGTAGCCGTGTCCGATGCGAAAGATCGGTGCCGCAGTCTGGTTTAACAGTTTATCCGCCAACAGAAGATCCTCCGGACGGGTGATTTTGATATTGGTCTCGGCCCCTTCCACGAGGGTTACCGGGATGGCGGCCTTTTCCAGGAGAGACGATTCGTCGGTGACATCGGCGTCGCCATTGATCCGGTAAGCCCTTTCAAGGAGTTCTCGCCTCGCCGCCTGGGGGGTTTGAGCCTGCCACAGGGCGGTGCGGTCGATGGTCTTGACAACACGGCCATGACCATTGCCCTTTTTCAGGGTGTCTTTTACCGGCACGGCGGCGATGGCTGCACCATCGACAATGGCGGCTTCATAACATCGAGCAATGAGTTGCCGGCTGACAAGAGGTCTGGCTCCATCGTGAACCAGCACTATTTCCGTGCTGTCATCGAGAGTATCAAGGCCGGCCTTGACCGAATCCTGGCGTCTCAGCCCGCCGGCGATTATTGTCAGTTTTGGTCCGGCAAGCTCGTGGTCGGCAAGGAGCAACCGAGTATGTTCCACCATGTTGGGCGGCACAACAACGACGATGCGGATTATATAGTCTTCGTCGCAAAAAGCACGAACTGTGCGGACAAGAATGGGGGTGCCGGCAAGCAGGTGATACTGTTTCGGATGATCAAGGTTCATCCGGGTGCCGAAGCCGGCAGCCGGAATGATAGCAGCGGCTCTGGGGGTCATGAAAAATGGCGGAGAAGGCGAAAAGTAGTCTTATGGACAATCCTGTGAAACTTGGCTATCTCGGTCGCAGAATCGACCTGGCTCATGGCTTAATGAAAAAGGAGCGGGCTATAAGCCGAATTCTGTACCCCCGCAAAGGGGCCATGATCATTTGACTGGAATGTTGATTGCTCAACATCTCTTGCAACCTACCCGGAGATTTCGGACGGGCCGCCCTCAAACATCTCCCTATTTGGTCTTGCTCTGGGTGGGGTTTGCCGTGCCTTCCATGTCGCCATGCAAGCGGTGAGCTCTTACCTCGCCGTTTCACCCTTACCTGAAAAAATCAGGCGGTCTGTTTTCTGTGGCACTTTCCCCCGGTCGCCCGGCGTTCGCGTTACGAACCACCCTGCCCTGCAGAGTTCGGACTTTCCTCTCCGGCAAAAAACCGGAGCGATCATGCGCCCGCTCCCTTCGGCAATGTAGTTGGAAACGGCGAAAGAAGAAAGGGAAAAATGACCCTTAGTTTTTCTCGTTCTGCCGGTCGGACGTAATGAATCATCCGCTGGCAGGTCGGGCAATCGAACATCTGGTCTCCGCGCAGCAACAGATTGAAAAGCTGCGGTGGAAGGGACATGAAGCATCCCTGGCACACTCCGTCAACCACATTGACAACCGCCAGGCCGTTACGGCGCTGGCGAAGGGTGTCGTACTTGCGGAGAGTCGATCCCTTGATCTTGGTGGCCTGTTCGCCACGGTGTCCGTCTTTTTCTTTTTTGCCCTTGTTGATCGCTTCGATATTGGCGCGAACCTTGTCGGTTTCTTCGGCAACGAGTTCTTTTTCGCCTTTCAAGAGGTTCTTTTCCTCGGTCACCTGGGTAGTCAGCTGTTCGATGGAGAGCATGATGGCGACGATTTTTTCCTCATTTTCCTTGGCACTCTTTTTGGCATCCTCGATCTCTTTGAGGAGTGCCGTCTGCTCCCGGCCGGTCTGGACCTGCATCATTTTCGATTGGCGATCTCGAACATGATCCATCTTGTCGGCCATTTCACCCTCCAGGGTGCGGCCTTCTTTCTGCTGAGAGTTGATTTTTTCCTGCAGTTCATTGATGAAGGCTTCTCTTTTGGCCAGGGCCGAAATACGTTCATCAAGGCCACTCTGCTCAGCCTTGATAGCCTGGTCAATAAGATCAATTTCCAAGTCAATGGCCTGCAGTGCGACGAGTTGATCTAAAAGTTCGTTCAAGATGATTCTCCTCTCTGTATTGCTTTACTATAGGTTGTTTCTGTCCAGTTTGATGAAGGGGTGACGTTCCGTTGTAGTTTCTAAAATCCTGATGTTCCAGTTTTCCCTGCGGCCAGCCTCTTCCAGCTTTTTAACGAGGAAGGAGACTGCCGGTTTTTCTGTGGCATAATGGCTGCCGTCTATGATGCAGAAATTACTTTCAATTGCCCAGATAGCCGTGCTGTGTTTGATTTCCGCTGAGACATAGACCTCCGCACCGAGGCTTTGGGCCTGTATTGCAAACTCCGAACCGCTGCCGCCGCAAACCGCAACGGTTGTGATCTTTTTCGGCAGTGTTCCGGCCACCTGGACGCTCTCCTGCCCCAGGGCATGAAGAAGGCGCTGTAAGAACTCGGCTGGAGTTAAGGGATGCAGGTAGGAACCAATGCGGCCAAGACCGCATTTCGCCGAGCTTTTTTCGGGTGTTGGAATGAGAGGTGAATGGTTGTCCAGGCCGAGTCGCTCGGCCAGAATGACGCTGACCCCGGTCTCTGCACTATCGAAATTGGTATGACAGCCGATGATGGCAATGCGATGGGTGAGGGCCTTTTCGAGGAGCCTTCCTTCCGGGGTTGAGGTGTCGATCGCCGGCAGGGGTTTGAAGATCACCGGGTGGTGGGTGATGACCGTGTTTGCTCCCAGGCTGATCGCCTCATCAATGAGGCAGTTGGTCGGATCGAGTCCGGCAAGGATTGCCGTAACCTGCTGATCCGGATTGCCGACCAGGAGTCCGACATTATCCCATGGCTCCGCCAGATCGAATGGTGCCAGGGTATTGAGGGTGTTGAGAATGTCCTTTACTCTTGCCGTCATAACAAAATTACTGTTGTTTATGCGGTAAAACAAAAAAGGTACACTCCACGGGGAATGTACCTTTTGATTCACCTTGCCGGTTCGGGCATTTCCTGCCCGGATCGGCGTGTATATGCCAGGGGTGTTATGCCTTCCCCTTGTTGTATGAAGAATGTTGGTTTTTTCAAGGAATCCGTTGTTTCTGGTCAGAAGCTGCAGTATTAATGGTGGGCGCAGTAGGATTCGAACCTACGACCGATCGGTTATGAGCCGATGGCTCTACCAACTGAGCTATACGCCCGCTTCTCTGACAATAAAACGTTTTATATAAAACCACCTTGACGAAAAAGTCAAGAAAAAAAGACGGAGGGGGCGGAGAATTCGTTCAGATTTGCACCTTCCACGTGCGAATGGAAAACCCGAACTCATGGTTGTCAAACAGGAAAGTGTAATTACCCTAAGTGGGAGTTTGTTTTTTCGTTAGTCTTGTCCGTACAATCCCCAGAAATTTTGGTGAACATCCTTGATGTATACAAATCTTCTTCTTTTTTTGGTCGCTATCTTTCTCTTCACCATAGAGAGTGTACCAAAAACCCCATGGCTGAATGGTTGGCAGGCCCTGGCCTTGCTTGTTGTTTTGTTTACAGGGTATGGTAAAATTGCCCGGAAGCTTTTTTCCAGGCAGCAGGCTTTCACATCCGCCGGCTACTTTCGAACCGAAAAACAGCTGTCCGTCATGGCAATATGCTTCTACGCTGCGACGCTGTATTGCTGTGATCCGAAATATTATTTGTCTCTCCTGTCGCTTGGCAACACCATGCCGGTCCTGGTCAATTTTGCCGGACTCATGCTCTTTATCGCGTATCTGGCCCTGATGTGGTGGGCCGGGCAGGGCAATTATGAACATATCTTCTCCCGAAAGTACCGGACGCTGAGACATATTCGCAATAACATCCAGGCCAACCTGCCCATTGTCCTGCCTTGGATCATCATTTCCCTGCTGTATGATATGGTGGCACTGCTGCCCTTTCCCGGATTGCAGAAGCTTGTCGCCTCGGAGTGGGGTGACCTGCTGCTCTTCGGAGTCTTTCTCCTTTTCGTCGTCCTCTTTTTCCCCCCTTGGTGCGGAGGCTGTGGGGTTGCAAAAAACTGCCGGAAGGGTATCTGAAAGATCGTCTTGACGCTTTTTGCGCCACCCAAAATTTTTCCGCCGAATACTATCTCTGGCCGCTCTTTGAAGGACGGGTTCTGACCGCCGGAGTCATGGGTATTGTCCCCGGCCTCAGATATATCCTCATCACCCCGGCCCTAATCGAGACCATGTCACGGGAGGAGCTTGAGGCGGTCATGGCCCATGAGATAGGTCATGTAAAAAAATACCATCTCCTGCTGTACGTCTTTCTTCTCAGCGGTTTCAGCCTTCTCACCGGAATGCTGGCCGAGCCCCTTATCTACCTGCTGCTGTCTCAGGAATTTTTCAATAAAATGATCCTCGCCAGCGGCATTGCCGCCGATAATGTACTGACCGTGGTTGGTGCGGTGCCGCTACTGCTTTTCTTGCTGGTTTATTTTCGTTTTTTATTCGGATATTTTATCCGCAATTTCGAGCGACAGGCCGATTTGTTCAGTTTGGCGGCCATCGGCAATGCCCGGGCGATGATATCGGCGTTTGAGAAGATAGCAAGCTTGAGCGGCAATATCCGCGACGAACGGAATTGGCATCATTTTGGTATTGGCGAGCGCATAGAATGCCTGGAACGGGCCGAAAGAGATCCCCGATTGATTGAACGCCATAACCGCAAGGTGCGTTTCAGCCTGTTTGCCTATGTGGCAGTGGTGCTCCTTGCCGGTATCCTGGTGTACCAGATTCCCAAAGAAGAGCTGGCTTTACGCTATCAGGAAAACTTTGCCGAGACGGTTCTCTTGCAGAAGGTGAAACAGGAACCGGACCGGGCGCTCTGGCAGCGGCTCATCGGCGATCTTATGATGACCCGGAAAATGGAGGAGAAGGCGCTCCTCGCCTATGAGAAGGCTTTCAGTCTTGAACCGGCCAATCCGGAAATCATGAACAATCTGGCCTGGCTGCTCCTCACCAGCGAACAACTGCATCTTCGCGATCCGCTCAAGGCTCTGACGCTTGCCAGAGCTGCGGCAACCCTGCAACCCAAAGGCCATATTCTCGACACCCTGGCAACCGCCTACTGGGCGAACGGTCTCCTTGATGAGGCGGTTCGCACCGAGCAGCAGGCGGCTGTGGTCGATGGAGCGCAGAAACGCTTTTACCTGGCGCAAATTCATAAATTCACCAACGGCACCTATGAGGAATCGGTCCGGGAGATGGAAGCCAGGCAGGGGAAATCCCCATGATCTTTACGGAGCGCGATGGTTCTTTTGGGAGCGCATGAGTCGGTCAGCGGCGGTCTGCACCTGGCGTTTGAGCGAATTCGACGGGCCAGCGGCGAGTGTCTGCAGCTTTTTACCCGTAACCAGCGACAATGGCAGGCTTCTGAACTGACGACAACGGAGACGGCTCTATTCCTGGCAGCCCATGAGCAAAGTGGTGGCATGATCGTCGCTTCCCATGCTTCCTATCTTGTCAATCTCGCCTCCGGCAAGGAAGAGCTGCGGGAGAAATCGGTGCGCAACCTCACCCTCGAACTGGGGCGATGCTCGCAACTCGGAATACCCTTTGTGGTATTACACCCGGGATCGCATGGCGGTGACGGTGTTGAAGCCGGTCTCAAGCGCTGTGTCGGCGGCCTCGATCAGGTTCTTGGCGGAAGCGACGGGCAGGTGCAAATACTCATCGAAACCACCGCCGGCCAAGGAACCGGCCTGGGCAGCAGCTTCACTGAACTGGCCTATATTCTGGGAAATTCACACTACCCCGAGCTGCTCGGGGTGTGTGTCGATACCTGTCATATCTTCGCCGCAGGCTATGAGTTGCGTACGCCCGCCGGATACACAGCGACCATGACCGCCCTGGAGCAAACGGTAGGCCTTGAAAAGGTACGTTTTTTCCATCTCAATGATTCGAAAACCGACCTTGGCAGCAGGGTTGATCGTCATGAGCATATCGGTAAAGGGGCCATTGGCCTGGAAGGTTTTCGCAACCTGCTGCGTGACCGCCGCTTTGTCGATCGGCCGATGGTCCTCGAAACGCCGAAAGGCGAGGATCTCGATGAAGACCGGGTCAATCTGCAAATCCTCCGTTCGCTTTTCTGAATCCGGACAAGTAAGGGACTCGGAAAGTGTTCTATTGTATTGCAAATTACCTTGTTTGCGGGGAGAATGGGGCGAGCCATCCAACTCTTTACCAAACGAAGGTGTTTTGATGAAATTTCTGAACAGCGACGAGCTTCTTGATGTCCTTGTCGAGCTGCGGGTGTTGAGCCCCAAACAACGGCAGTTTGTGACCCTGGAAAAGGGCAAGCAACGGCAGAAACTCCTGCGGCTGGCCGGCAAGGAAGGGGAGGTCGATAAAGACTACCCTGATATGGTTGATATCATTACCGCCTTCAACCTCAAGCTGCTCGGGGGGGATGGGCGGCTGGTCGATGAGGAAGTCATCATGCAGGCAGTGGCCAGGGAGAAGAAGCTGCCGTTTAAAAAGCTCGATCCCCTCGACCTGGATATGGATGTCGCCACCAAGACCATTCCTCGCAACTTCGCCATCAGGCAGCTGATACTCCCTTTCAAGATGGAGGATGGTTTCCTGGAAACGGCGATCTACCACCCGGACTGCCAAGCGGTTCTGGAGGATATCGAGCAGGCCAACCAGGTAAGGATACGGCCCTACCTCGCCACCAAATCGGATATCAAACGGATCATTGCCGAGTTTTTCGGTTTTCAGCGGTCGATCAGTGCCGCCGAGGATCAGTTCGGAGTGGCTTCCGGCGGCACCAGTTCCATTGATATCGGCAATCTTGAGAGGTATGTGAAGATCTCCGCCTCAAAGGAGATAACCTCCTCCGATCAGCATATCAAATCGGCGGTCAATCATATCTTCCATTATGCCCTTGAGCAACGGGCAAGCGACATCCACATCGAACCAAAGCGTAACGTCTCGATGGTGCGTTTTCGGATCGATGGCGGATTGCACACCATTTACAATCTGCCGAAGGCGGTCCATTCAGCCATAACCTCACGCATTAAATTCCTTTCCCGGATGGATATCGCCGAGAAAAGGCGGCCCCAGGACGGTCGGATCAAGATTGGCGAAAAGAGCGGCAAGGATGTCGAAATACGTGTTTCGACGGTGCCGGTGGCCTTCGGGGAAAAGGTGGTCATGCGTATCCTCGACTCCGACATGATCTTCCAACAGGTGGAGAGTCTTGGCTTTTCCAAGCGCGATATCGAGGTGTACAAATCCTTTGTCGCTTCACCACACGGCATTATCCTGGTGACAGGGCCGACCGGCAGTGGTAAATCGACAACCCTCTATTCGACCTTGAAAGAGATAGCCACTCCGGAAAAGAACATCGTCACCGTCGAGGATCCGGTGGAGATGGTGTACGAGGAGTTCAATCAGATTGCCGTGCAACCGCTCATCGATATCACCTTTTCGACGATCCTCCGCAATATCCTGCGTCAGGATCCCGATATCATCATGATCGGCGAGATCCGCGACCAAGAGACGGCGGCGCATGCGGTCCAGGCGGCGATGACCGGCCATCTGGTGTTTTCGACCCTGCACACCAACGACGCCGTGTCGTCCATCGCCAGACTTCGCGACCTGGGCCTGCAATCCTTCATGATTGCCTCGACCCTGCTCGGCTGCATGGCCCAGAGGCTGGTGAAAATGGTTTGCAACGAATGTGCTGAGACCTTTGAAATGAAGAGTGAAGAATTGTCGAAGATGGGTTTTCCGGTAGGCGAAGCGGGAACCGTCACCCTGCGGCGGGGCAAGGGTTGTCGCGAATGTCGGGGCACCGGATACAGAGGAAGATGCGGAATATTTGAAATATTCCCAATGTCTACCCAGATCAAGAAAATGGTCGCAAGTGAGGCTCACACCCAGGAGATGCGTCAGGTTGCAATCCGCGAAGGAATGACTACCTTACGCGAGGACGCGTGGGATAAGGTGAAGCGCGGTATAACCACCTATGAAGAAGCGCTGCGGGCAACCTCGGTGTGATGAAGAAGCAAGTGAGGCAGCATGGCCACGGATAAGAAGCACTTAGGCATCAAGATTGTCGCCAAGAATAAAAAGGCGTCCCATGATTATCATATCGACGCCACCTATGAGGCGGGAATGGTGCTTTCCGGGCCGGAGGTGAAATCGCTGCAGGGCGGGCAAGGCCAACCTGCGCGATGGCTACGTCAAGATCGATTCTCGCGGCGAGGTGATGATGTACAACGTCCATATCTCAATGTATACCTTTGCCACCCATAACCCCAATGATCCGCTGCGGGTCCGCAAACTCCTGCTCCATCAGCGGGAAATACGGAAACTGATCGGCAAGCTCAACGAAAAAGGCCTTGCCCTCATCCCATTGAAGATATACTTTAAAGAGAACGGCAGGGCGAAAGTGGAATTGGGTCTTGCCCGCGGCAAGAGAGAGTACGACAAGAGGGCATCCCTGAAGGAACAGCAGAGTAACCGCGAAATCCAGCGGGAGATGCATCACAACAAGCACTAAATTCAACAAAAACAGTCGGTTCAAGATAAGGGGGCGAAACGGATTCGACGGGGATGTGTAAGCTTACTGTTGCATGCCGAGCTTCTATTTGCTCGTAAAACCGATAGAATCTAAATATAATCGCAGACGATTATAACTACGCAGTAGCAGCTTAACCTGTCATACTGCCGTTCCACCGGTTCTCGCCCATAGGACCGGATTCGGGGCGTCGACTCAATGGGCTGGTCGCTTGAAGGCCGTCTGTCTTTCAAGGGATGAGATTTAACAGGCTGGCTGCGGGAAATCCATGTTCCGACGGAGTTCCCAAAGTGAGAACCAAAGCACGGAACTAAGCATGTAGATACGGGAGGGGAGCATTTTCGGACGCGGGTTCG
>CAWDST010000023.1:0-54940 GCA_963804965.1 uncultured delta proteobacterium | reverse complement strand
CACATAGGCCGGAAACCCGCATGAATGCTTGATGTTGTCGTGGGGTGGGCGGAAAATGCCCCCAAATGTGCCCCCAACGGGCAAAGGATACCCCCATGAAATTGACAGACGCGGCGCTTCGCAACCTGACCGACCCCGGAAAACACTTCGACGGCGGCGGGCTTTACCTGGAACTGACCCCGGCCGGTGGCAAATACTGGCGGCTGAAATACCGGCACGGCGGCAAGGAAAAGCGCCTGGCCCTGGGTGTCTATCCGGCCGTCACCCTCAAGGCCGCCCGCGACCGGGCCGCCACTGCCCGCAAGGTGATTGAACGCGGCGGCGATCCGGGCGAGCTGCGCAAGGCCGAAAAAGCCAAGGCCGTGCATGAGTCCGTCAACACCCTGGAGGCGGTTTCCCGCGACTGGCTGGCGCACCAGGCGGGCCGCTGGGAGCCCGTCACCCTTGACCGCATCCGCGCATCCCTTGAGGCTGACATTTTCAAAACGCTGGGAGCGCGGCCGCTGGCCAGCATCAAGCCCGGCGAAATCATGGCGGCCGTAAAGAAAATCGAGGCACGCGGCGCAAGCGACCAGGCGGGCCGCGTGTTGCAGCGCGTGAAGTCCGTTTTCCGATGGGCCGTGACCCATGAGCGCATCGCAGCAAATTCAATGCTTGATCTGGTGCCGTCTGAAATCCTCAAGCCCCGTGAAGTGCAACACCGGGCCGCCCTGGCGGATCGTGACCTTCCCGAGTTCCTGAACAAGCTGGCCGCCTACGGTGGCGACGTTCACACGGCGCAAGCCTTGCGCCTGCTGATCCTGACCGCGACCCGGCCCGGCGAAACACGCGGCGCACGGTGGGCGGAATTCGACCTTGACGCGGCGCTGTGGACCATCCCGCCCGAGCGCATGAAAATGCGGGCGGAACATCGGGTACCCCTGTCCCGGCAAGCCCTGGCCGTGCTGCGCACCATGCAACCCCTGAGCGGCGGCCGTGATCTGGTGTTTCCGAGCCCCTTCTATCCCAGCAAGCCCCTGAGCGAAAACACCTTCAATTCGGCCCTGGCACGCCTGGGCTACAAAAACACGGCGACCGCCCACGGATTCCGGGCGCTGTTTTCCACGGTGGCCAATGAATGCGGCTGGAACCCTGACGTCATCGAGCGCCAGCTAGCCCACAAAGAACAAAACGAAATCAGGGCCGCTTATCACCGATCAACCTACATGCAAGACCGTGAACGTCTGATGCAATGGTGGGCGGACTACCTGGACGGCCGCAAGGCGGGCAACGTGGTGAAGATGCCCAAGCGGGCCACATGATGCGCACCGGCTGCGCCTTCCTTCCCCTGCTACCGCTGCAAAACACCGGGAACACCGGGAACAAAACAGGCAAACCCAGCAACGGCGCTAGGTTGCAGCCGACAGGGTACCGGGAACAAATAGGGAACAGACCGGGAACAAAGCGGGAACACTTTTATATGATGAAAATTCAATCAATCCTTCATATTCCCTGCCTTGCCCGCCCCCTTGACCCGGCCCGGCACCTGTTTGGCCGCTGGTGGCCTGTCATGCACTTGTCTGGAAATGAGCGCGAAGGGGTCTCTCCCTGGAGCCCTTCACCGACGGCGGCTTTCTGATGCGTGTTTGGGCATCGTTGAACCTGGGGAGGCCCTGAGCATGGCGGAACGGGGCTTGATTTAAGCGGTTTGATTTTTCGCCACGCCTACTCTGCGCCTGATCCGCAAGGGGGAAAAGCCGGACACCTTCACCGGCCTGACGCTGGCACTTTTTGAGGGCCGCACCTGAAGGGGATGCGATGAATGAGCCGTACTTGCCACGGTGGGCAACCAGAAGAGGCCCGCGAATGGCTGGAATTCAAGACCGAGCAAAGCTGGCCACTGGCCCGGATACTGGAGACACAACCCAAGGCCGGTTTTCATCTAGTCCCGGCACAGGATACAGATGCTGAAACGATGCGGCGAGTCTTGGGGGGGACCACGGCGGCTGCATGGTGTTGATTCAACCTGGCGACATGACAACGCTGGCCGCATCTCGCAGCGGACTTCGCGTGTCCATGGTGGGCCTTCTTAACGGGGAATGCATCCGGGTTGACAAACCAATGAACGTACCTATTGAGGAGGTCAGATTTTCCCGCGATGACCTGGAAAAAATCACGCAACGCATTGCCGAGGGTGCGCAGTTCAGCAAGCCGCCAGGACCTTTGGTGCTTGGCCTTGACGAAGGCCTCCAGTTGACGCTGCCGCACTACGGAGCCGAGCTACACGGTTTGCCGGTGTCAGTGGAGTTGGTCGAGTTCGTGCCAGTGGTCAAACCCAAGGTAGAGGCACCCAGCGCCACCCCAGCAAAGCCGCTGCAACGTTCAGCCGCGCAGGATGCCGCGATTCTGGCCGCGATTCATCGAGTCGGATTTAACCCGCTATCTTTACCCGTAAACCCTTCGGGGAAGCCCGGCGTGAAGGCCGTTATTCGCGAGGCTCTGGCCGGCGTGAATAACTTGTTTCCAAGAAAAGGAAGGGTGTTTGACAAGGCGTGGGAACGACTGCGTCAGCAAGGTGACATAGCAGACAGTCCCTGACCCGCCCTGGATGAGTATCCCCCGCTTTGGGGGATGGGGACACTTGCGGGGGAGGATAGGCTGTAACGAAAACTGAGGCTTCACTTTATGAGGCCTTGAAAATGCAAGCAAATCCAACAACGACGACGCAACCTGAACGCCTTCTAAGATTGCCCGATGTTGAGGCCATGACTGGCCTTCGCAAGTCGTCAATTTACGAAATGATGGGCCGCACCCCCGGCCTTTCCGCCTGCAATCAAGTTGTCGCGGCGGGCAGTTTGCTGGCCTTTGTCGTCGATTCAGCAATTCATCTCCGAGCGCATCAAGGCAGGGGCCGCCATGATGAATTCGGGTACACGCCGGAAGATTGCGGCCGGAACTATTCCAAGCCACATGACACAAAAACCAATCACGCCCGAGCTGGCCAGCGACGCCCTGGCCGTCATCCCGGCGAACCTTTCACGCGACGACTGGGCACGCATTGGCGCGGCGATCAAAAGTGAGTTTCCCGACGACACAGGTTTTACGCTGTTCGACGACTGGAGCCAATCCAGCGAGGGTTACAACCCCAAGGCCACGTGGGACACCTGGAAAAGTCTTAAGGCCAGCGGCGGCGTGACGATTGGCACGCTGTTTTTTGAAGCCAAGGCCCGAGGCTTCGACCTAGCCGCCTGGCACAAGGAACACGACCCCAAGACAGAGCAAACGCCCGAGCAAAAACGCGAAGCCGACGCACAGCGCACCCGTGAACGCGCAGCAAGTCAGCAACGCGAACAGGCCCGCACTGATGCAGCCCACGACCAGGCGGCCGGTGAAGCGGCGGCGCTGTGGAATGAGGCCAGCGACACCGGCGAAAGCGCCTACCTGGCACGCAAGGCGGTACAGCCCCACGGCGTGCGCTTCACGCCTGATGGCTGGGTGCTGGTGCCCATGCGCGACGCGGCGGGCAAGCTGTGGAACCTGCAACGCATCGCCCCCGTGAAGCCCACGGACGGCGGCACGGACAAACTGTTTTTGAAGGGCGGCCGCAAGTCCGGCCTGTGGCACATGGTGGGCGAGCTGGGCACCACGGATGACGCAGGGGCCGGGCCTGCCGTGGTGCTGGTGGCTGAAGGCTACGCCACGGCCGCCAGCGTGCACGAAGCCACGGGCCGCCCGGCTGGCCGTGGCCTTTGATGCGGGCAACCTGGCGCATGTGGTCAAGAGCCTTGCGCAAAAAGTACCCGGCCGCCTTGATCGTGGTTTGTGGCGACGACGACGCGCAGACACGATGCACGCACCGGCAACAACCCCGGCCGCCGACAAGGCCACGGCGGCGGCGCGATCCGTGCGAGGGCTGGCGGTGTTCCCCGAGCCCCTGCCCGAAGGCGGGAGCGATTTCAACGACCTGCACGAGGCATCCGGGCCTTGATGCGGTGCGAGCCTGTATCGAGGCGCGCGATAGAGGCGCACCAGGCGCAGCAAACGGCCGCACAGGCGACGCAAGCCGACAAGGCAGGCAAGGGCCGCCAGAGCGCACGCAACGCGGCGCACGGGGCGCGAATGATGAAGCCCACGACACCGGCCGCGCCTTCGATCCCTTCACCGTGTCAGACGATGGCGTGTGGCATGAAGCAATCGACCAGGACGGCAAGCGCAAGCCCCCCGAGTGGGTTTGCTCACGCCTTGACGTGGAAGCCCTGACCCGCGACCAGGACGGCGGCGGCTGGGGCTACCTGCTGACCTTTACCGATCCGCTGGGCAAGCTCAAGACGTGGGCGATGCCCGCCCGCATGTTGTCGGGTGACGGCGGCGAATACCGGGCCGCGCTGCTGGGCATGGGCCTTCGCATTGCGCCTTCACCGCGTGCCCGCAACCTGCTGACGCAGTTCATACAGACCCGCCAGCCTGACGCCTTCGCAAGCTGTACCGACCGCGTCGGCTGGCACGGCCGCGCCTTTGTGCTGCCCCGTGAAACCATCGGCGACGGTGCCGAGCGCATCGTGTTCCAGTCTGAAAACCAGATTGAAAACACCTTCACCGTGAAGGCCACGCCTGAGGCATGGATTGAACGCGTCGGGATGCTGTGCATTGGCAATTCCCGGCTGTCCTTCGCGGTGGCCTGTGCCTTTGCCGGGCCTTTGCTTCGCTTTGCTGGCGTGGAGAGCGGCGGTTTTCATTACCGGGGCGATAGTTCAAGCGGCAAGACCACGGCCCTGAAGGTGGCCGCCAGCGTGTACGGCGGGGCATCCTACCTGCAACGCTGGCGCACCACCGATAACGCCCTGGAGGCGATTGCAGCGCAGCACAGCGACTGCCTGCTGATCCTTGATGAACTGTCGCAGGTTGACCCCAAGACGGCGGGCGAATGCGCCTACATGCTGGCCAATGAACAGGGCAAGGCCAGGGCCACCCGCACGGGCACGCCACGCGCCCGGCAGACCTGGCGGCTGCTGTTCCTGAGTGCGGGCGAGCTGGGGCTATCCGACCACATGGCCGAAGGCATGAAGCGCATCAAGGTTGGGCAAGAAACCCGCATGGCCGATATTCCGGCGGATGCTGGCGCGGGCATGGGGGCCTTTGAGAATTTGCACGGGCATGAAGGGGGCAGCGCCTTTGCGCGCCACATCACAGGGCAGGCCGCCAGCGTGTACGGCGCACCCGGGCCGCGCCTGGCTGGAATGGTTGACCACGAATGCCGACACCCTGAAGGCCAGCATCCGCAAAGCATCGGACGCCCTGGCGGCGCAGATCGTGCCTGAGGCCGCCAGCGGGCAGGTGGAACGGGTGGGCGCACGCTTTGCACTGGTGGGCGCAGCCGGTGAACTGGCCACGGCGGCGGGCCTGACCGGCTGGCCAGTGGGCGAGAGTGAGCGGGCCGCCCGTGCATTGCTTCAATGCCTGGCTGGCGGCCCGTGGTGGCATTGGAAACGGGGAAGTCACGGCCGTCCTGCGACAGGTGCGGCGCTTTCTGGAGGCCAATGGGGAAGGCCGGTTTGTAGATTGGAACCGCGCAGGCGACAGCCACAATCAAAAGACGCTCAATCGGGCAGGTTTCAGGCGTGTTTTTTGTGCCGATGGTGAGCCATTCAAAGACTCCACCAGCACGAACGCGAGCGATTCGGCGGCATCGTTGACCTACGTTCTAGACCAGGGCGGCGCTACTCACTACTTTGTTTTCCCCGAGGTGTTCCGGGCCGAAATGTGCCAAGGCTTTGACTACAAGTTTTGCGCCCGTGTGCTGGTGGAACATGGCTGCCTGATTCCCAGCAAGGGCAGATCGTTCGATTCAAAGCACAGGCTGCCCGGCATGGGCAAGGCCCCGGTGATTTGCTATCACCTGCCGCCCAAGATTTTTGAGCTTGACCTATGACCCCGTGTGAGCTGTGCCGGGTCGCCCGTGGGCGGTGGGGTGCGGGAGCTACTTTCGCGCAGCAAATCGGTAAATCAGACGCAACAGGCACCAGACAAAGCCGAGGGGTGAACCGCCCCGGACGTGTGCGGAATGAGTTGTTCCCGGTGTTCCCGGTCAGAAGTGATCTGTTCCCAGTCAAAACGGGAACGCTTTTCTTCAATGGCGACAAGGGGATGCGTCACTTTCCGGGGCTTGTTCCCGGTGTTCCCACTTTTTTCTGTCGATACCCCAAAGCCGACCCCCGAAACCCCACGCCCAAACGCCCGGCGACCCGCTGCCTTGGCACTGGTGGCCACGGTCCGGCCGGTGAATGGGGGGGGGGGGGCCCCCCGTCGGGTCCTTCCTGGGTGTTTCAGGTACGGGTCGTTCGCGAGCGCGAGAATTCGCTAGTGAATGTTCACCGGATTAGGTGAACAGTGAACGGTGAACGATAAGCAGTGAGCACTGAGCGGTCTGGCGATAGGTCATGCAGGCGCAAACCGCCGCACCGTTGGTGCCGATGTCGATGATAAGTTGCATTTCTTCACAATCTTGTGGGGTCTCGGCGAGCATTACGCCGATGGTATCGCCGCCAACGTAACCGGCAATACTCGGCAGAAAGAAAGCTTTTGCCCCTGGGTGAACATTCAGGCCTAAATCGCTACATTTGAGAATGAGGCTCTGATGGATTGCAGGAGAAAAGGGAATCGCTCCAAGAGGTTCAGGGTCAAGCTGGAGAAGAATGTGATGCATAGCGGTATTGGAGCAGAAGGCCAGGTCGATGATGTCGTCTGTAGTGATCCCCGACATGGTGGATGGTTGCAGTTCCGGGTTACTTCTCACGTTTTTAACGGCTTCTTCAATCAGCTCATTGATCGTATTAATGACGTCCTTGCTCATCCTTGTAAGTCCGTCAGGATGACCCATGTGATAGGAGATGCGTGATACGACATCTTCTCCGTATTTAACCTGGGGGTTCATTGCAGAAACGGTGTCGATGACTCGGCCGGTTTCAAGGTCGCAGAGATATCCTGCGATTGTTGTGGTGCCGATATCGAATGCCATGCCGTATCCAGCGGTGGTTGAGCCGGGTGTAATTCTGATTATCTCCTTGTCCATCCAGACTGTTACGGTTATTTCCCATTCTCCGGTCCGCAAGGCTCCCGGCAGAGAGCGCAGTGCATAAAGGTTTATCTCAAGGGATGAGAGTGCGTGTTCTTTTTGAAGGCAGCGGCACATCCTCTCAAAATCGGCTGTTTCGTCCTCAAGGGTGGGGGCTGGTACCTTGATGTGGTAAAGCTTCACGGCAGGGTCAAGCATGATATCAAGATCTCCTGCTGCCTTGCTCACCACCTGCTTACCGCCCTTGGAAGTCTCGGGAATATAAATAAGCAGATCTCCCTGCACTGTTGCAGCACACCCAAGGCGGTAGCCTTCCTCTATCTCGTTGGCCGCGAGAGTTTCCGTCTCTCTGTTTTCAACAGGGCTAGCATGTTCCTGGCCTGAATGTATGCCGAATTTTTCGAATACGCCATTTTCGATACGGACCCGACATTTGCCGCAGATTTGATGGTCTCCGCAGGGTGCCTCAATATCTGCGCCAAGAAGGCGGGACGCTTCTACGATGGTGATGCCTCGGGGCACACTGCCCCTTCTGCCAGAGGGCTGGAAAATGATTGTCGCTGTCTCCTGCTTCATCCTGCTTAAACTCCTTCCTGTAGATCTATGCAACGACGGGTTCGGGTACGGCTATTCTATGACTCGAAAAGTATCCCTTTGAGCTTCTCTATTGCATTGTTTCTGATGACGTCTATTGCCTCCTGGGTTCCTTCGTTGAGCGGGACCGGCTGGTGTTCTTTAAGAATAGCTCTTGCCTTTGCGACTGCCTTATCCAGCAGAGTTTTTGAGCCGAAGTCATTCCAGGTGGCCAAGGGCATTCTGTTGCTGAGGTCCGGTAGCCAATGCTCCTTTCTGAACCCCTTCAGGGTGTGGTGGGTGTTGAGAAAATTGCCCTGTGGACCAACTTTCCGGATAACGTCCATACTGATGTCTATATCGTCTATGGTAAAACCGCGAGCTAGGCGTTTTACATAGCTTATTATTTCTGCGCAGATAACCAGCGCTGCAGGGTGGCCAATCATACCCTGTCCAAGGTAACCGACATCATGAATCAGGTTGGCGCCGTCAAGGGCGGAGGTGAGCAGTGATACTCCCCACTCCATACCAGCCTGCTGGTCGATACAGCAGGCGTCGCTGACGCCTGCTGTACCCCACATAGGGATGCCATAAAAGTGATAGAGGTCGGCACATGCCGATATGGCGAGCCGGTACTCCGGACAGGCGTATACGCAGGCAGTTGTTTTCATGTCCAAAGTGGACATGCCGAAACCCGAAATAATAGGTGCACCTTTGCTGCGCAGCTGATGCATGACCAGGCCGGAAAGCGCTTCGGCATTTCCTACAGTGATTGCGCCGGCAAGGGTTACCGGCGCTGTGGCGCCTGACATCATTCCAGGAGTGTAATTGACGGGGATGAGATTGTCGGCACAGTAAAATAGCTTTTGCACGGCACCGGCAGTGTGGCTCAGAGGAGTCAAGGGCTCAGCATAGTGGATGTGGAACGGTTTCTCCTTGAGGATATCGGCACCGCCAACTACAGCTGCGGCAATAGTATTGATGACAGCTAAATCCTCGGAGCCGGCTGCCGTGAAAAAGATCGGCTTGACTGAATTTTCAACCTGGGCTTTGAAGGAGTCGATATAGCTCATATTCATCGGCGAGTCATATGGCAGGGCATAGGATCCTGTGAAGTCGATTTCCTCCAGGGCGTCGGCTATCTTTGCTGCATTGGCCACATCTTGCAGTTGAGACTGGCGAATTTCACCTGTGTCAAGATCGTAGGTGTTTACCAGGTCGGTGCCCATGCCGTAGTGTTTGCGATTGCCCTCAAGCCGCATGGCTTCTTCACCCAGCCGGTTATATATAGTTATCCTTGATGGGGCGCTGCGGATGGACTGTTCGATAAGCCAGTTGGGAATTTGGACAATATTGTCGGCCTTAACCCTGCAGCCGGCATCGCGCATCATTTCAAGGGCGTCCTTATGCAGGATCTTTACCCCGACGGTTTCAAGAAGTTCCAGAGTGGCACAGTGAATACGTTTTATCTGTGCCTCGTTTAATACGCGGTATTCGGGCACGCATTGTAACTTAAAACCGAGACTCATTTTGCTCTCCCAAATATGTGTGAAACAGCTGAACAGGTGCACGGGTTTGTGGTTTTAGATTCCCCCGAGATCCCTATCTAATATGCAGAAATTTCTTGAAAAATTGAAAGCAGGCTGGAGAAAAGGTGGGGTTTTAAAGGCCCTGTATATACAGATAAATCGCTTATTGTGTAATTGAGGGTCTATCCATTGTCAAGAATTATCAGAGAAGATGTTGTGTCGTATTTTGAAATCATGTGGAGTTAAGTTGCTGCAGTATGGTAACGTACATGAGTTTAATTGGCCATTTTTTCTCTTTGCGCTGACTCTGTGTCAGCGATTTATAACGTACACAAAGGCTATTGTGTATGCAGGTGCCGTTATGACCCCAGGTAATCCCTCTGAAGAAGTCTCCCCGTCTTCTCTGCCGAAGTTCAAAAAGATAAAGGCGTACATCCTTGACGGCATTGCTTCAAAAAGCTTCATCGATGCGTTGCCGTCGGAAAATAAACTGGCTGACTTCTTTTCCGTGAGCCGCATGACTGCCAGGAAGGCCATGGATGAGCTTGAGAGGGAGGGTTTCATAGTCCGGGTGAATGGAAAAGGCTCATTTGTAAAAGGACAGAAGCATTATTCGGGTTTTTTCCGGGTACGGCCCTTCAGGCTCTGGGCGCGGGATTTAAATGTTACACCCTCAACAAAAGTGCTAAATGCTGGCGTTGTAGAGCCGCCAGATGAGGAGGCACGTCTCCTGGGTTGGCCGAGGCAGGTTGTTCGAGTTGTTCGACTCAGCTATTTCGACAACCTGCCGGTACGTTATGCTATCCATTACATTTGTATTGAAATGGCTGCGGGCATCCTTATGGATGATTTGGAAAAGGAATCTATCCATGAGCTACTTGCAAAAAAATATCGCGTTGAAATAACTAAAATTTCACAGGATCTGATGGCAGTAAATCTTCCTGAACAGATTGCCGACGCCTTCAATGTTGCGCCTGGTTATCCGGCATTTCACTTTAAGCGGGTGGAGTATTCAAATAACAGGCCAGTCTGCTATGTTCACTATTTTATGCGTGGTGAACTGTCATTCAGGGATGTGTTCTCTCCAAAATTCGATGCCTCACTGCACCGGGGATAGAGGTGCTTAGAGGCAGAGAATATTACATTTTTGGATATTGTATTGATAACAAACTTACGATAATGTAACATATTTCACTCGATGGCTCATGGTTTAGTGGCCGTTTTTGTGCGAAAAATCAGTACTACTTTCGCTTCATCCGACGTTGTGCCACTGCCGGTCAGGTAAAATATTCTTGACAATGTTGCCTGCTGTAGAATATAGCCTTTACCTGTATATACCGGTTTGAGATGAGTGTTTACGCTGTACCGGTTGTTGAGGGGTATAGCCCCAAGAAGAGAGGCGTGCTGTGTTGAAGGGCAATCCTAATACTTTGGAGTAGTGTTATGTCATTGGAAAAATTATGTAAACTGATTGAGGATGGAGATGCTGAAGAGGCAAAGATAGTTACTGGGGAGTTGTTGAAAGATGGAGTTGATCCTCTGAAGATGATTGACTCGCTGACAAAAACCATGGCCCATGTCGGAGACCTCTTTGCCAAACTCGAGATCTTTCTCCCAGAGATCATGCTTTCCGGAGAAGCCTTGAGCGCAGCTGTCGATGTGCTGGCGCCTTATTTAGATTCGACGGGTGGCCGGGAGGTAAAAGGCAAGGTTGTTCTTGGCGTGGTCAAAGGCGATCTGCATGAGATAGGCAAAAATATCGTCAAACTGATACTCGAAACCAATGGCTTTATTGTAAAAGATCTTGGGTATAATGTTGATCCGCTCATCTTCGTTAAAGAAGCCGAGGCAATGGGAGCAGATTTCATCGCCTCCTCGTCGCTTATGACAACAACCATGCCTCGTCAGCTGGAGATCATAGAAATTCTGAAATCAAAAGGAATTCGGGATAAATTCAAGGTGGTTATAGGCGGCGCACCAACATCGCAGATGTGGGCGGATAAGATCGGTGCGGATCTGTATTGCTATGATGCTAAGTCGGCGCCGGAGTTATTCTCTGCAGCGCTGGCGGGTAAATAATCCTACGACAAATGCAACTGGTTTTCCGGTATATAAAGGTCTCACTGAAGACCGGGAGGTACACATGGCAACACCCTACCGTCATTGGGAAATTTTAGAACGATCGAGAACAGGAAAGTTTCTGGACGAGAACGACTTTCTCCCCAAAGTTTTCTCTCCGACCCTAAAGAAGCTCATTAAAAAATATGGCATTAAATATGACCCGAAAACTCCTTGTCCCAGTGATGAAGGAATGGCGGATAGAATTTGGCAGGCTGCCTGGGATCTATTCAGGGATGTGGGGTATTACAATACCGACTCGCACCGGATTATTGAGATTGCCGACGAGGAAATAAAAGAAGCCCTTTATATGGCTCAGGGACAATATACCGTGGGTAGCGGCAGGGAAGTCAGGGTTATGAAGCATCGCTGTATCGAAGATACCCAGCCGCCTTTCTGCATCATGAGTCCTGACATCACCGTCGATGAAAAATACCACCAGTCGATGTGTATGGCATATCTCAAGGAACCCCTCCTCGATGGCTTGTGTGGTCCTATTTTAGAGGAAACATTTGGTCATCTGATCGAATCAGGAGGGCCAAGCGAGATTTCAGGCTGTATTCAACATATTCAGAACCAGAAAATGGCTGCCCGGCTTCTTGGTCGCCCTGGTGTATTCATGGTTGCAGTCGGCACCGCCGAGCACGATTCGGGGCAGATTGCCGTCTCCAATAACGAGTGGGGCGTGCAGACAACAGATGCACGTTTAGTGGGCTCGTTGACGGAATTTAAAACGGCTGATACTCTGCTCAACAGGTCTCTCCACTATGCTCAGTATGGTTCTTTCACCGGCAACCTCACTGGAGCAATATACGGCGGCTGGTGCGGCGGATCTGAGGGAACAGCCATTACAACAGTTGCCTATAGTCTTATTGGTCTTGTTATTCATGGGGCCATGTTTAATCAGCACTTCCCTTTTCATCTCAACTATGGTTCGAACACCACGCGAGAGCTGCTTTGGTCGATTGCCATGGCAGGACAGGCTCTGAGCCGAAACAGCAAGTTGCTATATACTTCCAATGGTTTTGCCAATGCCGGGCCAATGACGGAGATGCTTTTCCGTGAGACTGCTGCCCATGCGCTGGTATCAACAGTTACCAGCTGGCAGTTATGGGAAATGGCGTCAACCAGAAATAAATACCGCAACAGGGCGACACCGCTTGAGGCACGCCTAGGCTGTGAAGTGGGGCATGCGGTCGCCCGACAGGGAATGACGAGAGAGCAGGCCAACGAAATTGCCAACAGATTGTTGGCCAAGTACGAAAACAATGCAGCAGATGCGCCGATGGGGTGCGAGTATCACGAGTGTTATAACGCAGCCAAAGCTGTACCGACGGTTGAGCATATGGATATGTTTCGTCGGATAAAGGATGAAATCGCCGAGATGGGAGTTGAATTTCTTTATTGATATAACCTGGCAAGCCTCGCGGTCTGTCTGAAAAAATTATCACGCATTTCTCCGGATCATCATATTGTACTGCAATGACCAGCTCTTCTTGTTTTGATCTCACTGCCATTAAAAAAAATGTCTCGTTGGAGGCTGTGGCTCGGTATTTTGGGGGAAGAGATTATAAAATCTCGGGAAAGACCAGGGTGCGGATTGCTCAGAGCATTGAGGCCGCATTTGATCTCACTGTGCCTCGCGCGGTGCTCCAACTTTTTCCCATCGGCCGAACAACGCGAGAGGGAGGTGCTCGACGCGAAAATGGTTTGGACTTGAAGCTTCCTTTTTGTTTTACGGATTCGGAGATCGGATTAGCTGCAGCTGTCATTGGTACACTGGGTGACGGATTGGAAAAGCATTGCAGAGAATTGGCAAAAAGGGGAGAAATTTACACCTCAACGCTTTTTGATGCGGTTGGTACCGCAATGCTGGATCTGCTCAGTGAGGAGATGTGTAAGATGCTTCAGAGAGAGTGCAGTGGAGAGGGCTTGACAGTCGGAAAGAGGTTTGCACCTGGGATTAACGGTTATCCTTTGGAGCAGCAGCGCCTGCTCTTCCAGTTGGTTGATCATAAAGCTATCGGAGTCTTTTTGAATTCATCGGCAGTTATGGTGCCCACGAAATCAATTTCATTTTTTCTCACGATGACGAAAGCCGCCTCGGATATTGAGGTAGACCATAAGTGCAGTGAGTGCAAAATGTTTCGTTGTCAATTTCGCATCAACCCACGGCAATCGTCGATGGCCTTGACGTGCTAAATATTTTATCAATCAATTAATATTTAAGTGAATATTGTAATAATCGGCAATAGCGCAGCCGGCCTTAGCGGCCTTGAAGCCTTTCGAAAGCAGGATCAGAACTCCTCCGTAACTGTTATCACATGTGAAGAAACCACACCCTATTCCCGGGTGATGCTGCCCTATTATCTTCGAGATAAGGTTTCTTATAAAGACATGTTTATCCGTGACGACCACTATTTCGAAAGGCTGAATGCCAAGTGCATCAAGGGCAAGGTTGTCAATCTTCTAGTAAAGGAGCGGCATGTTGTCCTTGAAAATGGACAGATTGTTTCCTATGACAAGCTGCTTATTGCCACGGGCTCATCCCCAATAAGACCGCCCATTAACGGACTGGAAGGAGAAGGGATCCACCATCTTTGGACCCTCGATGATGTTCGGAGGCTTGCCCCTGCTTTTCTCCCGGGCAAGCGTGTTGCGGTTCTTGGATCTGGGTTTGTCTCTTTGCAGGGGGCCTGGGCAGCACTGGTGAAAGGGCTTGATGTTGCCGTAATTGAGATTATGGATCGCATCATGCCGAGAGCTCTCGATGCAAGGGGCGCCGAGCTGCTGGCCTTGAAAATCAGAGAAAAGGGTGCTGACCTGCGCGTCGGCACCCTCACAAAGGAAGTGACACGTACTGGCCTCGGCGAATATGTCCTCCACTTCAACGATGGCAGCACTCTTGCCGTTGACTTGATAATTGTCGGCACCGGGGTAAGGCCAAATATAGATTTTTTGAAAAATACCGAAATTGTCGTGCAGCAGGGAATCGTGGTCAACGAAAGGATGGAAACCAGTCTTCCGGGCATTTATGCCGCTGGTGATGTAGCCATGGTGCCCTCCTTTTTAGACGGAAGGCCGGTCGTTCACGCGCTGTGGCCAACCGCAATTGAGACGGGAACGGTTGCCGGTAACTGTATGGCTTCACAGAGTGATGTGTATTTAGGAAGTTTGAACATGAACGTGACTCAGATGTTTGATGTTACCGTTGCCTCCATGGGTGAATTCCTTGATAGAGAGGACAGGGAGGTCTGGGTTGATGAACGTCTGGCCGAAAACCAATATCTGAAAATCGTGCTCAAGGAGAACGTGCCCATTGGTGCTGTGGCTGTTGGAGAGTCGGAACTTATCGCCACTCTGGGTATGCTCCGGCCTTTGATTCGGCAAAAGATCAGAATAAACGGAATGCCGAGAAATCTGAAAGCAATTATGGCACAGAACATTTCCCTTCATCATAAGGCGTTTTCCGGATGATACAAGGGCACTGAAGGCGAGCAGATTCCATGGATGTTTTTTCCATGAAAGGTGAAACATGCGTTTCATAACAATGGATGTAAAGAAATGCGTGGTCTGCAGGAACTGCGAGTATGCCTGCGCGTTCCGACAGTCAGGGAATTTCCGGCGCGAAGACTCAAACATCAGGGTGGAATACCACAATGATGTAAAGATCTGTCTCCCACAGACATGCTTGCACTGTGAGGATGCCTGGTGCTTGGAAATTTGTCCGGCGGCGGCAATTGTGAAAGATGAGGACACCGGTGCCATTGAAATTGTCAGTGAGAGGTGCATTGGCTGCAAGATGTGTATGCTGGCATGTCCCTTCGGCAATATCCATTTTGACAAGATCAATATGGTAAGCAGAAAATGCAATCTTTGCAAAGGTGATCCGAATTGTGTTGCACACTGTATTTCCGGTGCGCTCCAGTACACCACGGTTCAGGACTCATGCCTCAATAACCGAGAGATATTTCACCGATTTATTGAGTCGATCCTGAACATTAACACAGAGTAGGGCAGCGGTTAAAGGATATGGAAAATCCTGCAGAAAGAAGACAACGCTATACTTCGTTGTGCAGAATGTGTGACAACCGTTGCGGAATCAACGTGTTTGTTGAGAATGGCTCCATTGTGGAGATCACAGGTCTCAAGGAACATAAATGGAATAACGGTCGCCTCTGTGTGAAAGGCAGGCTTGGTGTCGATCTGGTCAATGCACCGGACCGGATCTTGACCCCTCTCAAACGGACGGGTAGCGGCTGGCAAGAAATCGGCCTGGAGCAGGCATATGATGAAATAGCCGAGAAGATAAAGACCATTCAGTCTCGATGGGGAGAGAGGGCCATGAGCGTCTGGAAGGGGGAGGCCCTTGGATTTCTGACCCAGGAGGCTTTGTATCGACGCTTTATTCATGCCGTCGGCTCGCCCAACTATTTCTCCAACGATTCAGGATGCTATGTCGGCAGATGGATGGGGTATGCGATTGTTACCGGTGACTGGGCGACCCAGGATTTTTTGTACTCCAAGTGTGCTATCATTTGGGCCAGCAATCCCCCGTATTCCCAACCGAATCTTACCCAGTCGATTTTCAAGGGAAGGGAAAAAGATGGAAAACTTATCGTCATTGATGTCAGGCTTTCCGCTATCGCCCGTCAGGCTGATGAATTTGTACAGATCCTCCCAGGAACGGACGGCGCATTGGCACTCGGTATTGCCAGGCAGCTTATCGAGGATGATACCATCGATCATTCTTTTATTGACAACCACAGTGTCGGATTTATGGAGTATTCCCTGTATGTACGAGAGTTTACCCCGGAACGTGTGGAAAAAGAGACGGGCGTGGCCGCCGAGAGGGTAGTGTCTTTGGCGAGAGAGATCGGTGGCAGACGGCCAAAGGTCTCCATCTATGCGGGAAACGGCCTTGAGCAGCATGAAAACGGCATCAACAATATCCGAGCAATTGCCTGCCTTGATGGTCTTTTGGGGAATTTTGATCATGAGGGTGGAAATTTCAGAGCGGAAAAACCCAAGTTCAGGGATTTGACGTTGTATAGCGAAAAGCCACTGCGTCATCTGGGACCCATCGGCGCGGACAAGTACCCGGTGCTATATGATGTTCGTCAGGAATGTCATACAATGACGGCAATGGATACGCTCCTGACCGAAAAGCCCTACCCGCTGAAAGGGATGATACTTGCCGGTGCCAACCCTGTTTTGACCAACCCGAACAGTGGTAAGGTGATTAAGGCGCTTAAGTCCCTTGAGATGTTTGTCGTCAGAGAATTGTTCATGACCGAGACGGCGGAGCTTGCAGATTATGTACTTCCGGCGGCGACGTTTTTAGAGAATTCGGAGTTCCACTGCCATCCCATTCATCAGACCATCAGTCTTTCAAAAAAAATTGTCTCCTTTCAGGGTTGCGACACTGAATTCATTTTCTTGAAAAAGCTTGCGGAAAAACTGGGGAAGGGAGAATATTTCCCCTGGAAAGATGCCGAGGAGTTGAACAGGTGGATGCTGCAGGGCACCGGCATCAAATATGAGGAAGTACTGGCTCATCCCGAGGGGCTCGAGTATGCTCCTCGACGTTACCAGAAGTATAAGGAGGAAGGACTGCAGACAAAATCACGGAAATTTGAATTTGTTTCAGAGTACCTGAGAGGATATGGTTACTCCTATCTTCCCGAGTACGTTGCTCCGAATTACATGAGGTCGCCGAACGCGGAATATCCCTATGTGATGGTGACAGGGGCAAGGAAGGTATTTTATACACACGGGAGAAACCGAAACTTCAAGAGATGCATTACAGCCATCCCTTATCCGGAAATTGAGATACATCCATCCGACGCCGAAACTCTTGGAATTGGCACCGGGGACATGGTAACCGTGACTTCAGTCGTCGGTTCGGTAAATATACCGGTAAAAGTTGTGCGGAATTTTGAGATCCTGCCGGGCGTAACCCAGGTAACTCATGGCTGGAGAGAGAGCAATATCAACTTGATTATTCCCGATGACAGGAACGATCCTGTCGACGGTTTCCCGTTGATGAAAGCGGTGGAGGTGAAGATCGAACCCATGGTAAAGCACGAAACCGAAAATGAATGACCTAATCCTCTGTTGACTGGACATGCGGCAATAAATCTTAGGAAATATTTTGACGGTTGATCCCGTTTGCTGATTTTTATCTCTCTCGCTGCACAAGCGAGTGAGCCTGCCCTTTTGCAGAAAAGGAGATAGTAATGACCAAAAGTCTACCACAGGGCACGCAACTGCCTCTCGGAGTTACAGAGGGGAGATTTGCCAGATTTGCCAAATTTCCTGTGGGGCACATTGCTATTTATCTTCTTGTGATGTTGGCAATTGCTTACATTATTGTTCGAGGGGCGTCGGAGCAGGGGTATCACTGGCAGTGGTACCGGGTACCCCGGTATTTGTTTATCTACAAAGACGGTGTTTTTTCTCTTGGGCTACTCCTTCAAGGGCTTGAAATTACGCTGTATATCACCTTGGTGAGCATGGTCTTGACCTATGTTATCGGCTTGGCGACCGCTCTCCTCCGCCTCTCTGATTCAATAATCGGCCGGGCTTCTGCCAAGGTTTACCTTGAAATTGCGAGGAATACGCCGCTCATCGTCCAGCTCTTTTTTATCTATTTTGTTATTGCCCCAATTCTTGGCATTGACCGGCTGTTTGCCGCCATACTCTCGCTGAGTTTGTTTGAAGGAGCCTATGCCTCGGAGATTTACCGGTCAGGGATCGTCTCCATCCACAAAGGGCAATGGGAAGCCTGTCACAGCCTGGGGCTGACCAGGTTTGATTCATACCGCAAGGTCATACTTCCTCAGGCCATTCGCAGGGTGTTGCCGCCGCTGACAAGCCAGACAATTTCCCTGATAAAGGATTCATCTTTGGTCAGTGTCATTGCCGTTTATGAGATGACCATGCAGGCAAATGCTATAGTGGCTGAGACATTTTTAACGTTTGAGGTCTATTTCACCATTGCCGCCATCTACCTGCTGCTGACGATATCGATATCACAGTTTGTAGCTTTGCTGGAAAGGAAATTCAAGGTGTATAACTAATTGGTATTCATAAAAATTTGTTTTACAAAGACTCTCGGTCAGAATACTCGCTGTATTCCGCAAAGGGATACAAACCGGCAGATGGCAGACCTGGAAAATGCACGCATCATAGAGCAGGGGTATTGGGCGTATGGCTGACAAGGAATTTGGCGACTATATCATCAATGTAAAGAATATCTGCAAGACATTTCCCAACGGTGTCACCGCCCTCAGCAACTTTTCGACAAACATCCGCCGGGCTGAGGTGGTGGTGGTTATCGGTCCCTCGGGGTCCGGAAAATCCACCTTTCTCAGGTGCCTGAACGGTCTCGAAGAAATTGACTCCGGAGAGATTATCTTTGACGGCATCCCCCTGGATGACAACAAAAACAATAGACTGCAGATTCGCAGAGAGATGGGTATGGTGTTTCAGTCCTTTAACCTGTTCCCGCATATGACGGTTCTGCAGAATGTCATGCTGGCTCAAAGGCTTGTGAAGAAAAGCACCGCTGCCGAGGCGAAAGCTGCGTCCATGGAACTGCTTGAAAAGGTTGGGATAGGCGACAAGGTCAATTCCTATCCAGGCCAGCTCTCCGGAGGGCAGCAGCAGAGAGTTGCCATTGCCAGAGCCCTGGCCTTAAAACCGAAGGTGATGCTGTTTGATGAGGCGACCAGCGCTCTGGACCCGGAGATGATCGGCGAGGTTCTGGAAGTTATGAAAACGCTGGCCAGGGAAGGTATGACAATGATCTGTGTCACCCATGAACTCGGTTTTGCCAAGGAGGTCAGCGATTGGGTGATTTTCATGGATGAAGGCAGTATCGTTGAGGGTGGCACTGCAGATGATTTTTTCTCAAATCCGCAGGAGAAGAGGACGCAGCTGTTCCTGAGCCAAATATTATAAGACAATGCAGATCACAAAAAAGGGGGTGGTTAGCACTATTGTTAGGACCGACAGCAATTGGAGATAAATACTTTACAAAGGAGATGAACATGAAGAACAGCTTTACCAGGATGTTAATTGCCTGTACCTGTATTTTCCTAGCAATGAGTATTTCTACGGCATTTGCAGCCTCGGACGCACAGGGGGATTTGGCAAAATCCAGCACGATTGAGAAAATACTCCGCAGCGGTAAAATGAGAGTGGGCATGTCCACCTTTGTTCCCTGGGCCATGCAGAGTAAAACCGGAGAATGGATCGGTTTTGAAATTGATGTTGCAAGGCGTCTGGCCAAGGACATGGGTGTTGAGATTGAGTTTGTTCCGACCAAATGGGACGGATTGATCCCATCGCTTCTGACCGGAAAATTTGATCTGGTCATCGCCGGTATGACCGGAACTGCCCAGAGGGCTTTGAAGATTAATTTTACTCAGCCCTATGATTTTACCGGAACACAGATCTGTATCAATAAGGCTTTTGCAGACAAGATCAAATCGCCGATGGATTTGAACGATCCTGCGTATACCGTTATTTCTCGTGTCGGTGTAACAGCCTCAGAAACTGCAAAAAAACTGCTCCCCAAAGCCCAAAGTCGATTATTCTCTGAGAACGGCTCCATGGTTCAGGAACTGCTGAACGGTAAAGCCACCGCAATCATCCAGTCCCTGCCGGAACCTGCGCAACTTGTTGCCCAACATCCCGATACGCTGGCACTCCTGCCAGGTACACTGACAAAAGAACCTATCAGCATGGGGGTTCGCAAGGGCGATCCCGACACCCTGGCCTATCTCAACAATTGGATAGTAAATGTGCAGGCTGAAGGTTTTCTGGAAGAGAGGGCAAATTACTGGTGGCGCACCATGGAATGGCAGTCGCTGCTCCAGTAGCTCTTCCTGTTTTTTAGGAAAATATGGATTTAGTCGATATGGTGCGGATATTTTCGCACCATGTCTCTTTGTAACAATTGCTGATGGGATCCCCGGTAATGAGCAGAAAGTTCCCCTTAACAGTAACCGACTTGCTCGTTGGCATTTTTCTGCTGTGCCTCGGTGCATTTTTTGTTTATCGGGTAAAGGTTGGCCTGAACTATACCTGGGCCTGGGATTCCATCAGTCAGTTTATTTTCCGCTTTGACGAAAAACAAGGGGAGTGGGCGTCCGGTATTCTCATGAACGGTTTTTACACAACTATTCGTTTGAGTTTCTGGGGAATTATTCTTTCCACCGTCTTTGGCGTTGTAAGCGGTATTGCCAAAACCAGCAGCATAAAATGCATTCGATGGTTTGCAACGACCTATGTTGAGACGATGCGCAACCTCCCGCCCCTGGTCATTATCTTTATCGCCTATTTTTTCTTAGGAGACCAACTTCTTGCCCCTTTTGAGATAGACGACTGGGCCCATTCACTTTCTCCCGAGGGGCAGAAATTTCTCTCAATATTTTTTGCACAACCTGGGTACCTCACCCAGTTTTTGGCCGCCCTGATGACGTTGGCCATCTTCGAAGGTGCCTATATTACAGAAATAGTGCGCGCCGGGATCGAATCCATTCACTCTGGACAATGGGAGGCTTCCCATGCTCTGGGACTCACAGGGTACCAGCAGATGCGGCATGTAATCCTGCCCCAGACATTTCAGAGAATTATGCCGCCTCTGGCCGGGCAGTTCATTTCACTTATTAAGGATTCTTCAATTGTTTCGGTTATTTCTATTCAGGAGCTGTGCTTTCAGGGTATTGAATTAATGACGAGCACCCTGCACACCATTGAGATCTGGACGGTGGTAACCGTTATGTATTTGACCCTGACTCTCCCCTGTTCTTTGCTTGTTGATAAACTGGAAAACAGATTAAATCGCAGCCTGAGATAGAAATGACAGACCACTGAAGTCTTGTTATCCTGGTTTTGAGAGGGGTATTTCTGACTGCAGTATTTATAAAATTGAAAAAATACTTGTAACACCAACAGAGAGTTATACTACTCCGCATTACTATTTGCTTAACTGGAGACGTTAGATGGCAAAACAAAAACTAATTGATGCAATTAGAGGTAAAAGAACCGAGAATGCACCGTGGGTGCCCTATGCCGGTGTTCATTGTGCTTTTCTCATCAATGAATCAGCTGATAAATATTTGCAGGATCCTGAGTTGTTGGCAAAAGGGTTGATTACAACTGCCGAAAAATATAAGGCGGATGGGATTCCTCTGGTATTTGATCTTTCCGTTGAAGCGCACTCTCTCGGCTGTGACCTGCAATGGTGGCCGGATAATGTTCCCTCTGTAACCACGCATCCCTGTTCGAATAAGACCCCTGAGGAAGCAGGCATACAGCTGCCCACCAGAGACAGTGGCAGGTGGCCCGTCCTTTTTGAAGCGGCTAAACTCGCCAAACCCAGGCTGGACGAGCTGGATTGTGCGCTGATCGGTGCTATCTGCGGGCCCTTGACCCTTGCATCGCATCTGGCTGGTGTGAGAATCTTTACGGATGTCATTAAAAACAAGGAGTTTGTCCACTCCGTCATGAAGTGCGCTTCTCAGACAGGAGCAGTTGCCGCTCAGTTTTACATCGATATGGGGTGTGAGATCATTGCAATCGTCGATCCCGTCGCCTCGCAGATCAAGCCTGCGACCTTTGAGGAGTTTGTGACACCTTATGTCAAGGAAACGATCAAGGTGATAAACGATGCCGGCTGCACCTCCGATTTCTTTATCTGCGGCAATGCCACCAAGGTCCTGAAAAATGTGTGTGAACTGGACACCCATGGTTTTGCCATAGATGAACAGATGAATATGAATTTTGTCCGTGACCTCGCCCGAGAACATGGTAAGGGTTTCGGCGGCAACCTGAAACTTACCCTGGCTCTTAGCCTGGGGCTTATTTCGCCCAGGGAAGATGCCATCGTCAGTCTGGCTGCAGGAGGGCACATAGGCTATACCTTTGCCCCTGGCTGAGACATGCCCTTTGATGTTCCGGCGGAACATATTGAACAGGTTCTGGAAGCCAGAGAGTGGTTTGAAATGCATTACACCAAGTATCCTGAGTCTTGGTGAAATATTTTTTATGCAAGGGAGCAGTATGGCAGACAAAATAATTATTGATGTTCTCACCCTCGACAGTGTCCAGTGCGCTGCCTGCGGGTATATGATGGAGTCCATTGCCGCCCTGCCCGATGAAGTGCAGGAGATGATTGAGTATAAGGAATGGTCCATTAAAACCAAGGAGGGGATTGGCAAGTTTACCCAATTGAAAGGCAAGGTACTCCCTTCTATCTGTATTGAAGGCGATGTGGTTTTTGAAAGTATCATTCCACAGTATGAACAACTGATAGATGAGATGCTGAAGAGGGCTTCAGGTCCAATGATTGACAGCCTTAAAGCCGCCCGTGACAAGGGCTTTGACTTTTCAAAACTGAACGAGAATCTCAAGAAAGCAGGTTCCGGTATGAACACAAAAAAAGGTTAGGCCCCCTAGGTTTAGGGATCTTCGCTGGAAACCCGCTGATACCCGGTTTCCAGTGTTTTCAAACGCTATTTGCGAACAAGCTGGGAAGGCAATATGGGTAACAGCACATCAGTACTTCTTATTACCGGCTTTTTGGGAAGCGGCAAGACAACCTTTCTCAATCGTATCCTCAGCAGTTTCCCCAAAGAGTTAAAACTCACCATATTAATGAATGAATTTGGGGAAATCGGTATCGACGGGACCCTGGTTGAAGGTGATGACATTGATATGCTGGAGATCAGTCGAGGATCGATTTTTTGTGTCTGTGTTAAATCCGATTTTATCAAAGGGCTTTATGAGCTTAGCGTGAAGATAAAGCCGGATCTTCTCATTATTGAATCAACGGGCGTTGCCAATCCGTCAGATTTAAGACGCGACCTGCAGCTACCGGTTTTTCAGGGCAGATTTACATTTGCCGAACAGGTCTGCCTTATAGATGCGGTCCATTTTCTCGATGCCTTTGAGGTTTTTGCCTCTGTTGAGAAGCAGTTATCCAGTTCCACCGTTTTTATAATCAACAAGACAGACCTGGTGACTACTGATACTGTTGACAGGATAAAGGTCCTCGTTCGGCAGCACCATCCTGAGCCCCTTTTCTTTGAGACAAGTTATGCAAATATCGATTTGCAGTCCCTGCTCTCAATGCCTTTTGGCAAAAAAAGCGACTCGCTTATGTCCCCCACCGCCGGGCCAGCTGAGGTGTTGAGCGAAAGAGAACTTAATGTGTATATCAGCGCTCTGTTGGCAGACCCGGATCTTGAGTCTGCCCCACCTGATAATCTGGCCTCGGTGACCTATACCTGGCATGGCCATGATCTCTGCGAGCTGCGTGAAATGGCAGGGAACCTGCCGCCGTCAATTGTTCGCGCCAAGGGATTTGTAAAAACAGAGGAGCATGCTTGTCTGTTCAGTTATGTCATGGGAGAGTGGACACTTGAACCATCAGGAGTAAAGGTTGGTGATTCGCCCATCCTCAATATGCTGGTATTTATCGGCACGCCGGAGGGCATGGGCGAACTGGCCAGCTATCTGCCATCGCCTCAATGGTCTGCCAGAGAGGTACTGCAGCCTTTTGGTGGGATTATCAAGATGCAATAGCGTGCAACAGGTTGGTGAAGGCTTGACAGGAAAAGACAAAATAGTCATTGAGGTGATGTACAAGGCGGACCATTGCCTTATCTGCCGATATATGGATGAAGCTATCCGTGAGATACTGCCTGCCTACGAGCTTTATGCGGAATACCATCGGGTGGATATCCTTAAAGAAGAGGGCAAAAAGCGCTTTCTTGAGCTTTCCGTTTCTTTGTTTGGTGAAGAAGGGGTGTACAAGAAGTTGCAAATTGCGCCAATTCCCTCTACGTTCATTGATGGTGAGCTGTATTTCGATACCATACCGCCACGCTCTTTGCTGGAAGAAACTCTGGCTCTAATTATTGCTAACTCATTTCCCGGGGCCTGCCATGGAAAAGGTTAAGATTGATGTTTTGTTGACCGACTTCAGGCAGTGAATGGCCTGTGTCTATATGGCCAAGTCGGTAAAGGATTTACCGAAAGAGATACAAGGGTATATAGATATTTATGAATGGGATATGAGGACCCTTGAAGGAAATGTGCGGTTTCGGGAATTGAAGGGGCGTTGTCTGCCGTCAATTGCCCTTGATGGTAAGCTGATGTATGAATCCCTTATTCCTGCTCAGGAAGAGCTCATTGCCGAAATCAAGAGGCTGTGGGCGCTGAAGATGATAAGTCATCGCTTTCTTCTGAGTTCCTAAAAAAAGCCCTTTCAAACGCAGGACCATCTGGACTGATGTATCGGTACCTTTTCAAGAGAAGACGCAGGTATAGCCTGGCTTGACAGTCAACTGCACAATTCCACCCAAGCGGCCTTTTTTAGATTTATAACCTTGATTTTGACTGGGAAGTAGAGCGGTGGTTACAGGGTTAGCAAGGGAAATCAAAAAAAATTCATCTGCTCTTTCTCAGGAGCATAGAGGGATAATTTTTCCGCAGCAATTATCTGCACCCGTTCGGGTGAAAATACCTGATCCCGCTGAGCTCGCAGGCTGAGGTGATGCTCCATGAGCTGATGACTGACATTTTCAAGCGCCATCACGGATTGCTCAAGATTCTTGAAGGAAGACGCCAGCCACAGATTGACTGCCAATACCATCGGACAAAGGACAAGCAATACTTTGCCAACCGACAGCCATAATTTTCTGTCAACCGACCGGGAAGTGACCTGCTGATTGTCTAATTGTTGCAGAAAGCGCGAATTTACCCTCGGTCGGCAACAGGGTTGCGCCGGATAATGAAAATTCATTCTCCCTTCTCCTTTAGTCTTTCCGGACATCATCAGATGATGCCCCTCTTCTTGATACTTGCCTTATGCTCTCCGAAATGTTCGCGTCCCACCTTACGTTCAACACTCCACACATCTTTGTCCCAGATCTCAACCCGATCGATCATGCCGATCAGGACAATATCCCTTTTCAATCCAAGTTCAGCCCTGAGGGTCGGCGGAAGCAGAATCCGTCCCTGCTTATCCAAGACGCATTCACAGCTTTCCGACTCGAAGTATCTGATAATCTTATCTAAATCTTCAGACTGACCTGCATCTTCAGCCTTGAGTTTATTTTCGAGGTTTTCCCACTCTGCTAAAGGATAGGCTCGTAAATGATTTTCCCAGGGAATAACAATGAGGATCTCCGACTGATACTGACGCAGCACCTCTCGGAAACGACTGGGAAAACTCAATCGTCCCTTCTCGTCGATCGTATGATCGTATTTGCTGCGAAACCTGCTGACCATTACGCTCCATATTGCACCATCATATCCCACTTTATACAATATTTAATTATCTATACCAGAACCGGCACGCATGTCAAGAATATATACACGTAAGTTCAGTTAAATAGACATACTAGTTGACGAGACATTCAAGAGCTGCCTGTTGCGGTTTTTGATCATTTTCAGGCTGCACGATGTGTTCTGTGAAGCAGGAAGGCGATCAAAACGCGAATACATCGGCAATGCACATTATGTGTTAATTTACTGTTATTTAGGTGTATTAAAGAAGATACAACTGATCGATCCATCATGGATGGAGATGAAAATGGTGGTTTAAAATGGGGTATAATGGAAGAAAAGAGATCGGTATCGATACCGCCGAAGACGGTTTAATTACCGAAAACTGCAGGGCAAGATTGAGGCCGGCATCTCCTTTGCCATTACTCAGCTTGGCTATGACGCCGACAAGTACGAAGAACTTCTAAAGTTTAAAAAGGCCAACCTTTGCGGAGAGTATCTTGCGTAATCTCGATCAGCAAGATATACTGAGAGGCCTTGCTAACAACTGAAAATGACATAATTTTCATGATGTTCACAAGATGAAATGAAATTCATTCCCTAATCGATGACATCCTTATTTCTGCATGGGATTCAGCCGGTTCATAAAATCATTGCTGATAAGGATATTGACCCATGAAAGACAGAAAACCTGATTTTTTCTCATATATTGTTACTTCAGATAGTGGCTTCGCTCCGAACCCCTATGGGGGAATCTGTACCCTGGCCTGCTGTAAGCCGAATATTCGCCAACGTGCTAATGTGGGTGACTGGATTATCGGAACAACACCTTCTCCTGATAACGGTAGATTGGTTTATGCCATGCGAGTTGAGAGGGGATTGACCTTCGATATGTATTGGGAACAACCGGAGTACGAGTGTAAAAAACCGAGCAAGGACAATGGCTGTGGCGACAATATTTATAGGAAGGGATTGAATGGTGCTTTGGTGCAGGTTAAAAATCAATCCCATAGTGAAGTTCATTTCGAAAGAGATACCCATGTCAACCGGGTCTTGATTTCAAAGAATTTTTACTATTTCGGCAAAGAAGCTCCTGAAATACCGATCAAAATGCAAACTATCATTCACTCCGTTCAAGGGCACAAAAGAATCAGGCCAACAGATAATCCATACATCCAAGCAACACGGTTAATCGAATGGCTCCAGAAGAATTTCAAACCGGGTATGATCGGTGAACCTGGACACCCAAGTGCAAAATGCAAACTGCCTCCAATGGATTCTAGAAATTCACCGGTGACGGTATGAGATGAGAGATCCGGCAGATCTTGATGGAGAAGGGGAATGAGCTTTTGGTCAGATCGTTGTGGCCAGCGACAACATTTTCCGGCCCCATTATAAATGGAAGAAGTTTTTCAAACTGTGATGATAATTCATTGGGCGGGTACTCTTTTCAGGAATTCAAATTTTTCAATTGTGAAGCCCAAATCAGTTTCTCCTGATTTTACTAGAGTTGCACGATAGCTGTCACGTACCGTCGCTCCAGACTCATTTTGATAATCGACAGCCCCTTTGACTTCGTATTTGCCGTCTCCACCATAGATTGCAAGTGTCTTGTCAACCTCGAAACTTGCTGAGTTTGGGCTTTTTAATTGAGATTTCACGTGTTCCTGAACAAAGGTTACAGCTTCATTGCTATAGCCACTTAAGTCCTTGTTTTGCGAGACGTAATACACAATAAAGGCTGCAAAGAGGACAATAAAGATGATATTCTTCAAATTCATTGCTTTTCCGAAGGGAGATTAAGGCTGAAAAAGTCGGCCGCGTTTTTGTGGAGTATTTTTTCTAAAGAATCGTAAGAAATGTCTGCCATCTTAAAAAGCTTGAGTTCTCTATCCCAAGCGTATGGAATATTGGGAAAATCAGATCCGTACATGACCCTGTCGGATCTGTAACCGCCGAGGTCGATTTTGCCTTTAATCGGCAAATAGTTGGCTACAGCCATTGCAGAATCCAACCAGAGGTTGTCGTATTTTTCAATCAGCTCTTGATAGGCCGATATTTCATCAAGGCCCAGATGAGGAACACAGATGTTCAGGTCCGGAAAATCCTTTAAAACACGCTCTAATTTTTCCACACTGCAAATGTCATAAGGATCGCAACGGTAAGCCGCACTTCTTGGCTCTCTTCCAACATGCATGACAATCGGTTTTTTATTTGTCCGGCAACACTCATACAGGCAGTTCATATCAGGACTGTTCATGTCGAAGCATTGGACATGGGCGTGCAGTTTCAGGCCACCTAACCCTGAATCAAAAGCTTCTTGCAAGGTCTTTACGGCATCCCTTTCACCAGGATACACAGTGGCCAGACCTGTAACTTTACCGTCATACTCAGAAGCACTTTTCCGCCATGTATTTGTTCAGCTCACCGGCAATCCCAGGTTTATGGGCGTATTGAAAGGCAATGATATGCTCTACACCATGGGAAATGAGAAAGGCGATGACCTGGGAAGAGGTCATCTGATATCTGATATGCCAACCGTTTTGATCAAACCACTTCCATACTGCAGAAAAAATATTACCTGGAAAAATATGGACATGAGCGTCAATTACACGAGGAAGACCGGATGGAATCGTCGAGTCTTCCGTATCATTTATTGAAGGCATATGCGGTTGCAACATCATGTCACCAAAAGGAACCGGCCGGTGCCTAGAGTTTTTCAGCAACTAAATTTTGCCCGAAAGAACGCGCTTTGGTCAAGGTGCCTTCCTGTGTCAGAATATCCTCTTTCGCCCTTGTTCCGGTTGCCTGTATGCGGCCTACAAGGGTGAATCCAAGAAAAGGATAAACCTTTTCCTGGTAATCAAAATATGGCTTAAACAAATCGGCATCTGGATTGCCCTGTGTATAGACAAAGGCAATTTTCTTCGGTCCGTTCAGGCGGCTTTCATATTTTGGGGTGAGCAAACGACAGAGTCGGTCCATAAAGACTTTGGTGTTACCGCTCACCTGCCAGGCATAGACTGGCGATCCTAAGACGACGACATCACCTTGCTGAATTGCTTCGACGACGAGATCCATATCATCCTTCATCACACATTCTCCGGTCGCCCTGCAGGTTCCACACCCTCGACAGTAATTGATGGTAAGATCGGCAAGTTTCAAAAATTGAGTCTCACCGCCAGCTTCTTCAACTCCGGCAAGAACAGTTTTTAGCAGTTTTTCGGTATTGCCGTCTTTTCTTGGACTTCCGTCGATTCCAATAATCTTCATAATCTCTCTTCTCCTGTTTGTTTTATTTAATCCGGCCAGCGCTACCGAGGACCGAGGTGTTCTTGCGAATGACCATCTCGACTAATTCTTCACGAGCCGGACCAAGATATTTGCGCGGATCGAATTCTCCAGGCTTTTCGGCGAATATCTTCCGGATAATAGCGGTCATTGCCAGCCGACCGTCACTGTCGATATTGACCTTGCAAACAGCAGATGCAGCTGCTCTTCGTAATTGGTCGGCGGGAATGCCTGCCGTATTTTCCATCTTGCCGCCGTAGCGATTGATCAAATCAACATGTTCTCTGGTTACCGAGGAAGCCCCATGGAGGACGATGGGGAAACCGGGGACTAATTTTTCAATTTCCTCAAGGATATCAAAGCGCAAAGGCGGTGGCTCTTGACCTGGTTGCAATTTGAACTTGAACGCCCCGTGCGAAGTACCGATGGAAATGGCTAAGCTGTCAACTCCCGTGAGCTCAAGAAACCGTTCCACCTCTTGGGGCCGGGTATAGGAAGACTTCTCCGCCACCACTTCGTCCTCAATTCCGGCGAGCACACCCAATTCTGCCTCGACGGAAACGTCATGCTCATGAGCATAAGCAACTACCTGTTTGGTGAGGGCGGCATTATCCTCGAAGGAATGGTGGGAGGCGTCGATCATCACCGAGGAAAAACCAGCATCTATACATTCTTTGGCAAGCTCAAAGCTACCACCATGATCGAGATGAAGGGCGAGGGGAACAGCCTTGCCGGTTTCCCTTGCCAAGTCGACCGCTGCCTTCGCCATGTGGGGCAGAAATGAATTACCTATATAGCTGCGAGCGCTGCCGGAAACCTGCAGGATCACTGGAGAGGCCGATCGTGAGCAGCCGATGACGATAGCCTGCAATTGTTCCATATTGTTGAAATTGTAAGCAGGTACAGCATATTTTTCTTCCATCGCTTGGGCAAACATCTCACTTGTATTCACAAGTCCAAGTTCGGAGTAATGCAATTTGGTCATGATGATATCTCCTTGGATAATATGGTTAGCCTTTCATTACAAAGACCCAGTTTAGAGTTTAGCTCTCTTATACGCTTCTGGCCAATCGATATCTTCGCCAAGGATTTTAGCAGCATGAAGTGGCCAGTACGGATTGCGAAGAAACTCCCGCCCCAAAGCAATAAGATCAGCGCGTCCATTTTTTAATGTTTCTTCAGCTAATTCAGGTGATTCCAGCATCCCTACTGCCATGACAGGAAGTTTTAAATGTTTTCTCAGTGTTTCCGCGAAGTGTATTTGGTAGCCGGGATACATCTTGATCACGGCATTTTCTACCACACCGCCAGAGCTGACATGAACCAAATCGACCAGGTGTTTAATCGGATCGAGCAATCGGCAAATTTCTTCGGGATGATTTCCACCTTCCATATAATCCTCAGCTGATACTCGCAGGAATACCGGCATCTGTTCCGGAATATGCATCGCTACTTCTTCCAATACTTCTTTAAGGAACAAAGAACGATCTTTACCATAAGCATCCGTTCTTTTATTGGTCAATGGAGACAGAAATTGATTGATCAAGTAACCATGGGCGGCATGAATTTCTACGAAATCAACTCCTGCTGTAACTGCCCGTCGAACTGCACTTCCAAAGGCCGACACAACAACCCTGATTTCCGTTGCCGATAATTCCAAAGGAACTTGGAATTCATCATTAAAGGGAATTGCGCTTGGAGCAACAATAGCCTCATCCCGAATGGTTGCCTTGCGTCCGGCATGAGCAATTTGAATTCCTATTTTGCAATGATGTGCTTTGACGAGTTGCAGCAAATCTGAGAATGGTTTGATCGCGGCATCATCCCAGATGCCCAGATCTCTACTGGAAATTCTCCCTCGCGACTCCACTGCGGTCGCTTCCACAATGATCAGTCCAACCTGCCCTACCGCTCTTGAGGCATAATGCACTCGATGCCATTCCTGAGGTAATCCGTCATTATCCGCTGAATACTGGCACATGGGAGCCATCGCTATTCGGTTTTTAAACGTTACTCCCTTGATTGTATATGGCTCGAATAATTGTGTTTTTGTCATAACCGTCCTATGTAAAGATGTATTGCTGTTTAACCGGCGATCTGTTTTTTCCTTTTGGTAGGTGTGGAAATTGATTGATTATACCAAAAACTGCTGTAGAGATAGAAAGATTGATAGGTTTGTGTTTCATTTGTTTTACTGCATTTTCAAAAAACCACATTTCGGAGGAATTATGAACAAAGCAGAACTCGTAGCGAAGATGGCAGAAGGGGCAGAACTGACAAAAGCACAAGCTGAGAAAGCTCTCAACAGTTTCATCGCTGCAACCACGGCTGCTCTCAAGAATGGAGACAAGATAGCTTTGGTAGGTTTTGGTACCTTCAGTGCGGTAAACCGCGCCGCCCGCATAGGCCGGAACCCTCAGACCGGCAAAGAAATTAAAATAACTGCCAAAACCAACGGCAAATTCACCCCGGGAAAAGCTCTCAAGGATCTGAACCCAAAGCCAGTCAAAGCTGCACCGAAAGCAAAAGCTCCAGCCAAAAAAAAATAGGATGAAGATGTTAATATACCTGGATCGCGCCTGGATTTGAGCCATATTTGGCTGCACCGATTGAGCAAAACCACAGGCGTAGCAGCGCTCCGTCGAGGATTTTGCGATTGAAGCTGCAGTCAAAGATGGTCCGAAGGCTGGATGCGTCATGGTATATTAACATTTTCCGAGTCCCTTAGATAGTTTCCGAATAAAAGACTATCTTTTATGGTGTATAGGAAAAACGATGAGAACTCATCTCTCAACAGCGAAAAAGCCCATTAATAATAATTATCCGTTTATTACCTTGGCCTATTAATGAAAATCAGATCCACCGGTCGTCGCCCAGCGGGTATGAACTCGACCAACACCACCTCCCCCGCCGATGCTGCCAAGGCATACTCCGATATCTCAACAGCGTCCCCTAGAATTATTTCCGATACCACCACGATTATGGGGATTCCTGAGGCGGAATTAACCCCCAAGGTGCGCCAGGCTATTTTGACTTTAATGGAAGAAGTCGACAAGTTACGTCGTTCGATCGATGGTATGAGTAAGCGTTTAGCAGCAGCTGAACAATTTGCAGATAAGGACCCTTTGCTTCCAATTTATAATCGCAGGGCATTTGTACGTGAACTGACAAGGGTACAAGCCTCTGTCGAGAGGTATAGCAGCGAGGCCTGTCTGGTCTATATCGATCTTGATAGTTTTAAGGCTATCAATGATACCTATGGACATAGTGCTGGAGACCATGTGTTACATGAATATTCTCAAAGGCTGGTGGACAGTGTGCGTGAATCCGATATTGTTGGCCGACTGGGTGGAGACGAGTTTGGCTTGATTTTATCGCACACCAATCTGGAGGCCGCAACTGTCCTGGCAAACCGCCTGCCTCAGGCGCTAAAGGATAATCCTATTTCCTGGAATGAAGTACATCTCAATGTCAGCATGTCCTATGGTATCGTGAAAATTGAGCCAGGCATGGATGTGCAGGATACCATGGCCATGGCTGATAGCAAAATGTATCAGCAAAAGAAAAATGTAAAGAAGCAGTAAAAACTGGGAATCATCCCTGCCTCGTTCTGCTCCGCAAAAATGAGAGGGTTTTGAATTGGGTTGGCCACTGCCATCTGTTTGCTGTCGCTGGCATGGCGGGTAACGTTGAGTTGGGATCCTCGGAGGAGGCGCAAACGAGCTGTCCGGGTTCTTCGTAGTCTATGGAGCGATGAATAGGAAGGACTGGCGAACGGTTTCGATTGAGGATGTGAGGTTTGATGAGACCGATCTGACCCGTCAGTTATTGCCGACTCTGTCATACCGGTATGGGCATATTGGTTGATGAAATCAACCATCTACCCCATCGTTTGTCGCCAAAACCTCAAGGAAAAATGCCACAATCCTAAAATCGCCGGCTTCCGCAGGATGAATAACGATTTCCTGGTATGCCGGATTTACGGGCTGTAATGTAATGCTTTCATGTTGCCAGCCTGTATCTGGATCGGCACTTTTGGTAGAGTGGTATGTCTTAACCGTATAGCTGGCACCGGTATCTTGGTCGGAAATATCTGATTTTTGCGCGAGAACAATCCGGCCGTTGCGTGTACCGCCGATCTCAAAGGTAAAAAGACAATAACCACCGTCAGGAATAACTGGTTCCATCGATTTTCCCAACACCTGAGCCACAAACATGGAGGGTGACAAAGTGCGTCTTGAAGTAAGTCCTTCCACAAGAAACCATGATTCCGGTTGATCAGGAACATTCGAATCCATAAAACCACCGGCAGCAATACTCAGGGGATAGAAAGGGAGCGCTGTGGAATATTTCTGCTCTTCCAATGGTTCATCAATAAACAGTGATTTCAACTTTTCCTCCTCCAGTTCAGGCAGAAGGAAAGAATAATCTGATTCCGACAATGGAATTTCCAGTTTTTCATAGTAATCACGCAGATCCTGCACCATCTGCTCAACGATCTTCTTATATTGGTCAGTTGTGATGTTGCTAATGAGTACTGGATCAATTGCCAGGTAGTTCAGGTCGGTACAGTGGTAAAAAAAGCGTTTTCTCTCAAATTTTTCAAAAGGGTTTGCCAGCAGACTGATTTGAATTGCCTTTGAATCGTCAAGGTATTCCCCACGGTTATAGGGGCAGGTCTCCCGCTCGTTTTTCCCGTTCTTCCTCAGAACATTCTGGTAAAACCGTTGATAAAGTTCGAGCAGCTTTGGCAGAGATGCCTCAAAACGTTCATTGCATGTTTTCAGAAAACTGAGCAGAAATATTATCTTGTAGGAAAATGTGTAGTCACGCTTTTCAAGAAACTCGTGGAAATCCGCAATTCTGGTATCGGCATTGTGGTGCTTTAAACCAAGCTGATCGCGAAGCGGCTCTACTTGCTGAGGATCAAAAAAATGCAGCTGTCTTCGGCCAAATGGATACTGAATATCGGATGCAATTTTTCCTGTACGGAGCCACTGTCGGACTGTGCCGGTAGAAACAAAGAGCTCTCTAGCCAGTTGTTCATCATTGAGGAAAGAACCGTACATCTCTTCGAAAGTAAAAATATCAACCGGTTCAATCCGCCGCTCACCTTCATAGAGGCCGTCAAGCGTAATAATCTCTTCGATACGGTTTTGCCGTTCCGGGTTAACCAGATTGGCAAATGGCTGGTAATTTGGAATTTTAAACAGACCGTGTAATGACATAGGGCTGAGTTTGGCACCATAATTATCGACTACATCGATAACATACAACGCCTCTTTCCCTGGGAAATTGCGAAGCCCCCGCCCCAGCTGCTGGGTATAAAGAACCTTGGAAAAGGTTGGGCGGGCCATTACCAGGATGGAAGTTTGCGGTGCATCCCAGCCTTCAGTGAGAAGATCACAGGCACAAAGAAAACGGACCCTGCCGGCATCATAGGATTTCTGTGCCTTTACAGCATTATAGCGATCCCTTCCATCTACCGCAGCGGCGGAGATTCCTGCTGTTTTCAATAGATGTGCCATTCTCTTTGCGTGGTTGATATCGACGCAGAAAAGCACACCCTGCTTGTTCTCAAATTCACCACCAAAATATTTCTTCAGCAGATCTGCAATGAGTTGATCCCTTGAAGGCACAAGCAAAGTTGTTTGCAAATCACTTTTGACAAATTCCCGACCATTGAAACGGACTTCAGAAAGATCAATATTCGATTTGATCCGGTAACAGCGAACAGGCGGCACCAGACCTTGCCGGATAGCATCTTCCAGCGACATTTGCGGTTCATACTCTCCAAAAACCTTCTCAAGTCGCTGCTGATCAAAACGATCCGGGGTAGCAGTAACGCCCAGCATGTGTTTGGGCGAAAAATGTTCGAGAATATTACGGAGACCATGGGCTGCCGCGTGATGAGCTTCATCTACAACAATATAGTCAAAATGATCTGCCGGAATTTTATAATAATGGCGATGCAGATAGGCTGCTGTCTGCACCAAAAAATCAGCTCTCTTATTGTAAAGAACATCTTCCGAAGTGTGATCCTGCAAATGAGGGGGCAAACGGAGTCGCAATCGCGCCAGGGTTTGATCCCTCAGCTTTCTGGTGGGGACGATGATCAGTGCTTTGAGGTTAGCTTCCTGCTCTTTTAAACGGACAATATCCTCAATAAATATTTCGGTTTTTCCGGTTCCGGTTGGCAGCACGAGCAAAAAAATATTCCGGCCGCTTCTTCTCGCCGTGCTCAACATATCCAGCGCCTGATGCTGGTGTTTATACAGCGTCTCAATTCGTCGATGTAATTTGAAAACAGGCTTATCGATAAAAGGTTGAGCGTGCCCTATAAATCGCTTGATCTCAAGAATGAAGCGCTCCCGATCCCGCATCCCATTTAAAGACCATCGATAGACCTTGAATCCATCGGCCACCAGAGAATTTTGCTTAAAGAGCTGCGAGCGATATCGTCCCGGTCCAATCACCACCGGATGATGAAAAGACTCGCCATTGAGCTCGATGGCAAATTTGCCCGATGCAGCAAAGAGAGCATAGTCGATATATCGTGCAGATCCCTCGGCATCGATATAAGCAAATTCTCGGTGTAATCCCATTCTGGCCCGATCTCCGAAGGCCTCAAAAAAACAGTCTTCAAAGGTAGCTTCCGGCAGTGTTGGGTCGGGTTGCTGTTCTGCCCTATTCCCTCCAAAGCGTCTGATCTGCTCGGGATCGCTTTCTCCGTTGAGGAAGATGAGGATATCTTCCTTGATCTGTTGAACGGAAATGGACTGATCGAAGAGAAAACGGAAGACCTGGCTATGGGTCGCCATTAAATCATTTTGCCTGCTGGTATAGGCGACATACGGGTAATCGGCGAGGGTGCAAATAACTGTGTCGATGATAAGGCATATATCATCCTTTTTGTTCAGAAAGATATCACCGGTATTTTCCCGGACCAGCTGGTTAAACCCAAGCCCAAGGAGCCAATCGTTCAGATGACCATTAGGGAAGAGGAAGGTTCACTTCTCATTTCCGAACCTCAACACATATCCCAGCCAGACATCGTCTGGACGGATTTTGGATATCTGCTGGGAAAAATCTAGAATATTAAGGTTTTTGCTTTTTGCTGCAAAGACTTTTTCAATATCCGCTCTTGACCATAAGGTGAAGACACGGCCGTCGGCAGCAAGGGAGGTGCCGCTTCCTTCTTTCACAGTGATAAGAATCTTACCTCCAGGCATGAGGGCTCTGCAGGTTGAAGTGAGGATTGAGGGCAAGGTTTCTTGCGAGAGGTGAACCAAGGATCCCACAAAAATAAGCGCAGAAAATTGCAGCCCGGAAAAATCATAGCTGGCAAAGTCGCCTTCTATGACAGGACAGCCGGCATGTTTTCTTGCCAAGGCGGCGAGGCTCGGGGATCGTTCGAAACCGGTTGGCCGAAAACCGTGCCTGGCAAACCAAAGCAGGTCTCTGCCCGAACCACATCCAATATCAAGGATTGTCGCCCTTGGCGCTAATAACCTGGCTAGAGGCGCCAGAAAAACAGAGGGATCGATGCCAAATGTAGAATCAAAATATTGTCGATGGTTATCTTCGTAAAAATTGTCCAATCTGAGCCGACCTTAGGAGTTGTTTTGGATCATTATACCAGTCCCGTTATGACGCCACCCTGCGCAATCTGGAACTCATCGGCGAAGCTGCTGCCCACATCCCGAATGAAGTCCGTGCTGTCCATCCCGAAATTCCAGCCTTGCGACTCAGCCCTCCGCGATCCAGGACGGGCCGCTCAGGACACGGACGCCGGCGGCCTTGGCCATCTGTGTGAGCATGGACTTGAAGAGCAGGGAGTGGGATGGGGCGATGATCCACCAGTAGATCCTCCCCCAGACCCCCCGCGGTTCGAAGCTCGGGGTCATGCGCAGCTCGGTTGCGCCGTCCGGCAGCACCTGGACCCGGAACTCCAGAAGTGCCTCACCCGGGGCCAGCATCTCGGCCCGCAGCAGAAGACGGCTAGGTTCCTCCACCGCCACCACCCGCCAGAAATCCAGGTGGTCGCCCATAGCCACCGAATCCACGTGGCGGCGGCCGCGGGACAGGCCCGGACCACCCAGCAGTTCGTCCACGAAGCCGCGCACCCGCCAAAGGCAGGTGCCGAAATACCAGCCGGTGTCACCGCCGACGCGCTTGACCACGTCCCAGGCAAGATTCGGCGGGCCATCCAGGGTTATCGAGAAGGTGTCTCGGAAGACCCTGGTCTCGGCTTTGTCCTGCCCCCCGGCCCACTCCGGCAGATGGGTGGAGCCCGCGTCGAAGCAGCTGGAGGCTACCTCGTTCCGGTACACCTCCCCCAGGGCCTTGACGATGGCCTCGCGGCACGAGAGAAGCTTTTGCGGGACGATCTCGCGGATGCGTTCATCACGGCAAAGGATTTCATCGCGCATCCGTTCCACCAGGGGCCGGATCAGAGCCACGGACACCGGGGTGACCAGGTTCATCCACCAGATGGAGATATGGTGGATGCGCATGGGCAGAACCAGGATGAGTCGCTCCGGCAGTCCGGCCTCCTCTGCATAGATACGGAACAGTTCACGCCAGGTAAGAACGTCCGGACCGCCGATTTCATAAACCTGCCCGGCGGTCTCCGGGTGTTCCAGGCAGCCGGCCAGATACTCGATGACGTTGGCAATGGCGATGGGCTGGCACTTGGCATCCATCCAGCGTGGGGCGAACATGACCCGCAGATAGCCGCAGAAGGCCTGGATCATCTCGAAAGAGGCCCCGCCCGAACCAAGGACCAGAGACGCCCGCAGCTGGGTCACTCTGGCGCCGCCCAGGGCCAGGATTTCTCCGACCTCGTAGCGCGAGCGCAGTTGCTCCGAGAGATGCGCCGGGTTGCCTAGACCGGTGAAATGGATAATCCAGTCCACTCCGGCTTCGCGTGCGGCGTGTACCGTGGAGTAGGCGATGCGCCGGTCGAGGGTGGCGAAATCCTGTTCCCCGGGCCTGACGGAATGGATGAGGTAGAACACCGCCTGACAGCCGCGCATGGCCTCGGTGAGAGCCGCAGTGTCCAGAGCGTCGGCCACGACGATTTCCAGGTTGGGATGGCTGCCCCATGGTCGACCTTGGATCTTACGGTCGGAACGTCCGGCCGCGCGCACCTTCCAGCCACGTTCGAGAAGAAGGGGCACCAGTCGTCCACCAACGTAACCAGTGGCCCCCAACACCAGCAGCGGTTTGGTTTCCCGGTCCATTTTTAGGAACTGCGAAAAAAGCATAGATTTATTACCTTCACCTCACCACCTAGCCTTTTACCGCACCCATCGTCAAACCCTTGACAACGTATTTTTGGAAAATCATGGTCAGGATAATTGCCGGAGTCATGATTGCAACAGCAGCGGCCATTACGCCGCCCCAATCAACTTCCGCATAGGAAACGAAGTTATAGACGGCGATGGGGAGCGTCTTGGTTTTTTCCATACTGAGTACCTGGGAAAACATGAAGTTGTTCCAGGAGAATATGAAAGACAGAGTTGTTGCGGTAATTATTCCCGGTCCCGACAGGGGAAGAATGATGGCAAAAAAGGCATATTGACGAGTCGCTCCGTCTACCATCGCCGACTCCTCCAATTCCCGGGGAATAGTGTTGAAATAAGTAGTCATGATCCATACCACGATCGGTAGCGCGATAAGCATATGGCTCAGGACCAGCGCGATATAGCTGTCCATGAGGTTCAAGCGTGAAAAAACAATGTACCAAGGGACAAGAAAGGAAATTCCTGGCATGAGACGTGCCAGAAGAATGAAGACTGAGAGTTTCTTTTGCGTGTAGCGGGCAATTGAATACGCCGCCGGCAGACCAAGTACCAGAGATAATCCAACGGATACAACACCGACTATTGTCGAGTTAAGGAAGTATTTCAGAAAATCCTGCTCTTCGAATACTTTCTGATAATTCTGCAGCGTCGGTGCAAAAAATAATTTCGGAGGCCAGGAAATGATATCGACCTGTGTTTTAAAGGATGATGAAAGCATCCAGAGAAACGGGAACAGTACGATGAGGGCAATCCCCGTAACGAGGAGATAAAACAATATATTTGATAGGAGTTTTTTATTCATCGGGGACTCCTCAAATTTCCGAAGATGTGCGCAACTTCATGATTCCGAGGCTGCACCCAAAAACAACAATAAACAGAACAACAAGAATGACGGAAGATTGTCCCATGCGGAAATATTCAAAGCTGTATTTATACCCCATGATATTGAGCGTTTCTGACGCATAGCCGGGGCCACCTCCGGTCATGGCGAAAATGATGTCGAAGGTTTTCAGTGCGTCGATCAACCTGAGGATCATTGCCGTTAAAATGACCGGCATGAGCATGGGAATCGTCACATATCTCAGTATTTGCCATTCACTTGCGCCATCCACATGTGCCGCTTCAATAGGCTCATTGGAGAGGCCGGCAAGACCGGCGAGAACAATAAGGGTGATCATCGGCGTCCATTGCCAGACATCGACGATAATCAGAGAAGGGAGTACCGATGCCGCACTCGATATCCACAGGCCCTGTGGTAATCCGACTGACTGCAGCAGAAAATTAGCAAGGCCGGTAGTCGGATCGAAAAAGAGATTGAACACGATTCCGACGGCAACAGGTGTTGCGACGAGAGGCAGAAGGAGAAGAAGCTTTGCCACACTCTTGCCGACAAATGCCCGGTTGAGAATTAAGGCGGTAGCAACCCCGAGTACACTTTCAATCGCCACTGCAAAAAATGTAAAAAGAAAAGTCCTGGTCAAAGCATGCAAGAAACGCGGTTCCGTCAGCACCCGAGCATAACTCTTTAATCCGACAAAAGAAAGGGGATCGCCGGAAGTGAGATTCCAGTTGGTGAAACTTAAGAAAAGGGTATAGAGAACTGGAAACACCATAAGCATGGCGACGAATATGATCGCCGGGAGAGGGAACAATATATGCAGATTTCGTTCTGTAAAACTTGATTGGGCCATCGGGAGCCTTTGTTATCGACAATCTTGAACCGAGCGAAGATGAATTCAGGTCATTCGTTTAAAATGATGTCGAATGACCTGAATCATATTCAAACAATATTGTTAGAACTGAAACCGTTAAAAGGTTTTTTGTGCCATTTCTAAGGTACTACTTACCATATTCCCCGGTATCTTGAAGGATCTCATTCACTTTGGCAACTTTCTCTTTTGCCATTTTTTCAAGGTTGGCCGATTCGCCCTTGGTATTGATTGATTCAATTACCAGTTCGCCAATCAGGTCACGGGCTTCGCCAACAGCACTCATATAGGGGCGATCAAGAGGATTGCCGTTTTTGGCTGCGTAAGCACGCGTTTCCACAAGACCAGGATTGATCTTGGCAAGAATCGCCTTGTCTTCCCAAACCGATGAACGAGCCATGGTTATATTGGTGAGCATTCCTTTGGCGGCAAGCTCTTTGCTGGTCGCCCACTCCAGGAATTTCATCGCCAGTTCCTTGTTCTTTGATTGTTTTGCCAGAGCGATACCCCAGGAAGTGACGATGAAGGGCGAATTCATTTTCGGTCCGGCCGGGAAATTGGCAATTCCGACATTCTCTGCTGCTACCTGAGTCTTGGCAGGGTCGACGATCTGACCATAAAACACCGATGCATCCGTCCACATGGCGACCTTACCGGCCTGGAACAGTGGCATGATGTTTTCCCACGACATGGAAGTTACGCCTTTAGGCCCGGAGTTGCCGAGCATTTTACCGTAAAAACGGATGGCATCGATTGCCGGGGCTGAGTCAAAAACGGCAACTCCATTTTCGAGGTAAAGCCCGCCATAGTTGTAGACATAGCTGGACAATTGGGTAACTGCGGCTGCCCCCTTGCCTCGGGATGCGAAACCTGCAAGGTTATCCGAATTGATTTTCTTTGCTGCGGCTTCCAGCTCGGTAAAGTTTTCAGGAACCTTGAGGCCGGCTTCCTTGAGAACATCTTTCCGGTAATAGAGGACCTGCCATTCGGTTACCAGAGGAACAAGGTAGGATTTCGGACCGAAGGAAGCAACGCTCATGACGTTTTTCGGGTAATCGGAAAAGTCAAATCCGGGGAGTGGTTCGTACCAGCCGTTTTTGTAGAACATCTTCCCTTCCTGAAGAGGACGGGTCATGAAGACGTCAACCGATGATGATTTGGTTGCAAACTCGGTCGTCAATTTGGTGGTGAGTTGTCCTTCCTGGAGACTCTCGGCATTCACCTTGATGCCGGTGGCACTTTCAAATTCGGGAATGGCCGACTTCAGAAGATCACCGTAAGGATGGTTTGCCAAAAGAACGCGAATTTCTTTGGTTTCAGCCATAGCGTTGATTGATGAACAGAGTGAAGACAGCACAATTAGTGTAGCAACCAGTAATTTTCTCATAAACCCTCCGTAAGTTAATTTAAACTCCTCAAGCGGCCCACGACACCATAGGGAAGCCGCCTATCTGAAGCAGCAAGTTACACAATTGTTCGTGACGTTTCCGTATCGAAAATATGGGTTTTTGCCATTTTCAACTCTACCTCAAGCATTTGTCCAACGGTTGGTGGGCAATCCGGCACCTCCATGCGGGCAACGATGGATTGCGCCTCGCAGGTAAGGTAGACGAAAATCTCCGATCCCAGGGTTTCAACCACATCCGCATGCGCCGCTAAGAGGTTTCCTTTGTCCTCGCCCATGGTAGAGTCATGCAAAGATATGTCCTCCGGACGCACGCCGAAAACGACCGGTCGGCCGATGTAGGGTTCGAGTCGGGAATGAAACGTCTCGGGTGTCCGAACTCTGAAGTTTGCCGCATCAATGAACACGGCGCCACCCTCCAGGGCCACTTTCGCCTCTATGAAGTTCATCGCCGGAGAGCCGATAAAGCCGGCAACAAAGCGATTGGCCGGTTGACCATACACCTCCATCGGTGCGCCGGTCTGCTGCAAGGCGCCGTTGTGCATGATGAAGATCCTGTCGGCCATGGTCATGGCCTCCACCTGATCATGGGTGACGTAAATGATGGTGGCCCCCAGGCGACGATGGAGTTTGCTGATCTCGGCGCGCATCGCTACCCGCAGCTTGGCGTCAAGGTTGGAAAGTGGTTCGTCGAAGAGGAACACTTTAGGCTTGCGGACGATGGCCCTCCCTACCGCTACGCGTTGCCGCTGCCCGCCGGAGAGCTCTTTGGGTTTCCTCTCCAGCAAGGCCTGGATACCGAGGATATCCGCGGCCTCTTCCACCCGAGTGTCAATCTCTTTTTTGCTCATCTTCCGGATCTTGAGGCCGAAGCCCATGTTGCCCCGGACGTTCATGTGGGGATAAAGGGCATAGTTTTGAAAGACCATGGCAATGTCCCGGTCTTTGGGTGCCATGTCATTTACGCATGTATCGCCAATGTATATTTCTCCGGAGGTCGCTGATTCGAGGCCGGCAATCATCCGCAAGGCCGTGGTTTTTCCGCATCCGGAGGAGCCGACCAGGACCGCGAACTCGCGATCCTGAATCTCTATCGAAAGATCGTCGACCGCGGTAACCGAACCATATCGCTTTACAACGTTTTTCAGGATCACATTGGACATGTCACGGACCGTTTGTAGTTCAGTTGATAGTAATTTTTTGAGATATCAAGGTCTTCGCCCCAAGGTTTCCTAGGGTTTGACGATGACCTTCATCAGTCCCGGTTCACCTTTGTGCAGCCGATCAAACCATGACGCCGCTTCCGATAACGGCACGACTGCAGAGATCATCTCGTCAACCTTTACCCGTCCACTGGCGATCATGTCGAGGCACGCCGGATATTCGCCCGCAGAAGCACAAGAGCCGTAAAGCGTGAGCTGCCGGGTCACCACGGCCTGCAAGGGTAATTCGACTTTCGGCGAAAGATTGCCGATCAGGCCGACCTTACCGCCTTTGCGTACCGAATTGATCGCCATGGTTACCGTCGGCACAATCCCGACAACTTCAAAAGCCAAGTCGGCGCCACGACCGTGTGTGAGAATTTTGATCTTGTCAATCGCCTCGCCCTCATCCGACTTTATTGCGAAATCAGCGCCGAACTTCAAGGCCATGTCAAGATGTGACCGGTCAAGGTCAATGGCAATGATTTTGCCGCAGCCTTTGATGCGCAGCGCCTGAATGACAAAAAGGCCGATCATGCCGCAGCCGACAACTACTGCACTGTCGTTTATCTCACTAGGCAGGAGGTTGACGGCATGGAACGCCACCGAAACAGGCTCGGTCATTGCCGCCTGCTCAAAGCTTAAACCCTCGGGCAAGCGATAGAGAATCGACTGCGGCACGGCCACATACTCTGCAAAAGCTCCATGTTGACGATATTCGCCGCAGGAAACACCAAGGACCTTGCGAAAGTCACTGAGGTTGAACGTCCCTTTCTGCGAATAAAAATCCTGTCGGGTCACTACCGTCGAGTCGAAGGTAACGCGATCCCCCGATTGCCATTCGGTGACACCGCTGCCAATCTGCTCAATAACCCCGGAAGCTTCATGTCCCATGATGATCGGCGGAATCCTCCGACCGGTACTGCCATCCATGCCATGCACGTCGCTGCCGCAGATGCCGCAGGCTTTCACGCGAATGAGAACATCCTCAGGCCCGACTTCCGGCGGTGGCGCGTCCTCAAATGAAAACGTGTTGTATTCTTTCAGAACAAGCGCTTTCATGGTTTATGTCCTTAGTTAGAAATTATTTGACCGCCAGCGATGCATAGGTGCTGTAGTCGAGGTCCGCTGCCTCCGGCGTAAGCGGGAATTGAACCGGGGCATTTGTTTTCTGCGAACGGTAGATCGCCGTAAAAATTTCCACAGTTTTTCGGCCGTCTTCTCCGCTGACAAGCGGCTGGCGATCATCAATAATGGCCCGGAGAAAATCTTGAATTTGTAGATAAAAATAGTGCTCCATGGCGTTGGGTAGATTGTTGAAGAGCTCGCTGTCCTCGGTTTTCCACTGCGAAAGCATGTTTTCTTCGCCCGCTACCGTCCAGAGATCATTGACCGGCGGTTCGAGAATCGACGACATGCCGGCGACAAACATGGCTCCACCGTCGGTTTGTACACCCACCGATGCGCCATTTTGCCCGTGAATGTGAACTCTGCCGTAAATGCCGGGCTTTTGTGAATTGCTCACCACGATGTTGCCGAGCGCGCCGCTCTGGAAGCGAACAATCGCTACGGCTGTATCCTCCACCTCGATATAGGGATGATTGATATTTGACCAGGCGCCGAAGAGCTCGACAATCGGGCCCATAAACCACTGCAGCAGATCCAGTTGGTGTGGTGCCTGATTGACGAGGACACCGCCGCCTTCTGCCTGCCACCGGCCGCGCCATGGGTCGCTCTCATAGTAATTCCGGTCGCGCCAGCCGAGCATCAATACCGTACCCAGTGCGGGTCTTCCTATTTTCCCTGCATCGATCGCCCGGCGGACTCGCTGCACCGGAGCATAAAAACGGCGCTGGCAAACCGTGCCGAGCTTTACCTTGGCTTTCCTGGCCGCGGCCAGCATATCGTCGCAATCCTGCAGACTTGATGCCAGGGGCTTTTCCACAAGGACATGGGCTCCGGCTTCGGCAGCAATGACTGCTGCATGACGATGTGCTGGGTGCGGCGTGCAGATAGTTACCGCCTCAACACCGGCGGTAACTATCATCTCCTCTATATCGCTGAATCCTTGGACACCATACTTTTCGCCGTATCTTTTCGCCTTCTCCTGATTGCGACTGTACACCGCGACAAACTCTGATTCGGGCGTTTTTGTAAGCGCTCCCGCGTGCAGGTCACTGACTTTTCCACAGCCGATAATTGCAGTTTTGACTTTGCTCATAGTCAGTTTTCCTTGCCGGTTGAAAGATGTGTTGGCTAGGGGATGGTAGGTGATAAGTAGTCCCCTTTTAAGGGAGTTCTAGAAAGGCCTTTTAGCCAAGACACATCTGATCCACTGATGCCAGGCTACCCTTTCATGCTGAATTTTGCAATTTTTTTGTCGCCCTTCTGCCTAATCGCTAATCGAAATTTATCTGCAAAAATAAAGCATTATATATCGAGCATCTTGCAAAAAGAGCTGACTCCTGCGGAATTAGCCAAGATCGGCCAGCTCATGGCTGCGACAAACTGAAAAATCTGTGTGCCGAGCGAAAGCAGAAGCGGTCTGCCATCCACACCGCCGGGCTCAGGCGATGAGGTAATTTTGCCAGAGCTCGTGCTTGATTTCAGCCGCCCCTGTTCCTAGAATCTTGCAGAACAGGAGAGGATGAAAAGGTTCCCGATAAAACAGAAAAAATGACTGTATCTTCAAAGATCAACAAGGAGACGGCATGAAAATATTTGTCACCGGTGGGCTCGGTTTTGTCGGCCGCCATCTTATCACAACGCTGTTGGCGGACGGCCATATGGTCACTGCCGTCGGTCGATCCGGCAACCCCACCCAACCAATCAACCACCCCTCGTTTACCTACCTGGCGGCGGACACGACCAAGCCCGGCGACTGGCAGACCCGCCTTCAGGGACACGATGTTGTCATCAATCTGACCGGCAAATCGATCTTTACCCTTTGGACCGAAGGCGCCAAAAAGCAGATTTACGACAGCCGGATACTGACCACCCGCCATATCACCGACGGCCTGGTGGGCGCCGGACCAACCATCTTCTTCAGCACCTCCGCCGCCGGCTACTACGGCGACCGTGGCGAGGATATCCTCAGCGAAAAAGAACCACCGGGTGATGATTTTCTGGCCACCGTTTGCAGAGACTGGGAGCGTGAAGCTCTGAGGGCGCAGTCGGAGCGTGTTCGTGTAGTGCTGACCCGCTTCGGCATCGTTCTCGGCCGCGGGGGCGGCGCCATGGCTTCAATGATTCCGGCATTTAAGCTGTTCCTGGGCGGGCGGCTGGGCAACGGTAGGCAATGGTTCCCGTGGATACACCTCAATGATCTGGTGAACGCCTATCGCTTTGTTATCAATCACCCGGATATTGCAGGGCCTGTCAACTGGATTGCGCCTCATCCGGTGCGCAACCGGGACTTGACAAAAACGCTTGCCGATAAGCTCAAGCGGCCGGTCATGTTGCCGACACCGGCAATTGTCATGAAAACGGTGCTTGGAGAATTAGGCAAGGCCCTGATCTGCAGCCAGCGGACTCAACCAGCGGTCCTGCAGAATGCAGGATTCCAATTCGCTTATGGGGATATCGACAGCGCGCTTGATGAAATTGTGCAGGCATGAAGCGGTAGTTCATCATTTCCGCTAAAACTGGAATCTGATTCAAGATCATGATCAGGATAAAGAGTGAGCGGAAACATAATAATCTGAATAAGGAGAACCGTTATGAAATTACTCGTTGTCTACTATTCCATGTACGGTCATATTTATGAAATGGCACAAAATGTCATGGCCGGAGCAAACTCTGTTGCCGGTGTCGAGGCAGAATTGCGTCGTGTTCCAGAGACCTTGCCGCAGGATGTATTGGAAAAGATGGGTGCGGTCGAGTCGCTCAAACGGCAGCATACCGTCAAGGTCTGCACGTTAGACGAACTCGGTGCGGCAGATACCCTGATATTTGGCACACCGACGCGTTTCGGCAACATGTGCGGTCAGATGAAACAGTTTCTCGATGCAACGGGTGGCCTCTGGCAAAAAGGGGCGCTGGTCGGCAAGGCTGGCAGTGTCTTCACCAGTTCCAATACGCAGCACGGCGGACAGGAGTCGACAATTCTCAGTTTTCATACCGTGCTTCTTCATCAGGGGATGGTAATTGTCGGTCTGCCATACTCCTTTCCGGGCCAGATGGAGATCGGCAAAATAAGCGGTTGCTCGCCCTATGGAGCTTCTACCATCGCCGGACCGGACGGTAGCCTCTCTCCCAATGAGAATGAACGGGCAGGAGCGTTCTTTCAAGGCGAACATGTGGCGAAGATTGCCTTAAAGCTCATGACCTGTTAACAAAGGAGGGAAAAAAGAGGCACCAAAATTCCAGGGAATAGTTTGTAAAACTATGGATGAATATGCTTTGATGTTTCAATTTTATCGAACAAATCCTCTGCTATTATCTATTTGTTCAAATTGATGGCTCTTGGTATTCTCTCCAACCCCAGACAAATGAAAAATAGCCCCGGGATTGGGAATGACCTAAAATACAAACAAGAAATGGAAAAAGACTATGACAACGTTATGGAAGAGACTTGCACCGATTTTTCTGATACTTATCGCGGTCACCTTTATTGAAGGAGGCCTGACTACCGATTATGCCGATGCCCGTTCCAAATCGGGTGGCAAATCCTTCAGTTCAACACCCAGCAAGGCTCCGGCGAGCGCGCCGGCAGCTGCCCCGGCAACCGGCGGTGGCTTCGGGCGTGGCCTGATGGGTGGCCTTCTCGGCGGCGCCATCGGCGGAATGCTGTTTGGCTCAATGTTCGGGGGAGGCGGCTCCGGAATGGGGATTCTCCCCCTATTGATTCTCGGTGGAGTTGCTTTTTTTCTCTATAGGAAATTTGCCAAGGCCCGACAGGGTGCCGGCAATGTGGCATCCAACCAATTTGCCCGGCAGGGAATGCAGCCATCAAGTGTTTTTGGCGGCGGATCCGAGACTTCCGCTCAGCCACCTCCTCCACCACCGGTTATCGGTGAGAATTTGGTCGATGACGGCATAAGTCAGATTCAGCAGACCGACAGGAATTTCGATCCGACCTATTTCACCGAAGTAGCCTCGGACGTCTTTTTCCAGGTGCAGGCCGGCTGGATGCGTCGCGAACTCGATTCCTATCGCCACCTCCTTGGCGAGCAGCTGGCCCGCGAATATGAGGAACATTTTATCGAGATGCGCGGCAAGGGCCAGATGAACAAACTGGAGTCCATTGCCGTTCGCGGGGTGGAGATTGTCCAGGCCGGCAGCGATGGTCGCGAGGATTTCGTTACCGTGCTGTTTACCGCCAATCTCCTTGATTATACGGTTGATGACAAGAGTGGAGCCCTGGTCTCCGGCAGCATGACGGTACCGGTCAAGTTCCGAGAGGAGTGGACCTGGGCCAGACCGACCGGCACCCAGAACTGGAAGCTTGAAGGCATAAAGGCCTGATAACTGACGACTGCCTGCTGCTGGTGGATGGTGTCGCTGAAGCTGCGATGCATCATCTCAAACGGGGCCAGGACCTCGGCCAGGAACTCTTCGCTCCGGTGCAGAAAGTCGTCTATCTGCTGTTCGGTAGCACTTCTTAACGCCGCACTCCCCATGACATTCTTGTGCCTGGCTACCAGGTCGAGGATATTACGCTGTTCGGCATCCGCCTGGCGGCCGAGTTCATAGGACCATCGATACGGTCGTACCTTTGCCGACCTCGGAGACGATCTTGAAGTCATCCATCAGCCGTCTCGCCCCTGGCAAACCCAGCCCCATACCCCGCGAGGTGGAAATCCGTCCTGCATGGCCTGGCCGATGATTGGCAACAGCAGCATCCCCTCGCGGAACGGCAGAACCGGGGTGGAAAGCTCGCGGATCGCCTGTTGTTGCCGGGCCTTGATGGTCCGTTCGCGGGAATCGAGGAAGGTGAGCTTTATCAGCGAGAAAAAGGTCTCGATAGTCTCATCCGGATGGGTTCGGCCCACCTCGAAGATGTGCTTCCATACCTCGCAAAGATAGAAGTTGTACATACTGAGGTAATATTTGATCGGCAGGTCGATCTGCTCGTGAACAGCGCCGATCTTCAGTCGATCTTCGACATAATCGCTGTCGTAGTTGCCTTGGGTCAGGCGGAGGAAATAGGCCCTTTGTCCGGTCTTGACCCAGGCCAACAACTCGTTGTCGGTAAAGAAGGCCTTCATCTCGTCGAACGATAGCAGGCGCTCGTAGAAGGCATCGATAACCCCCTGGGCGTAGTTTTCGGAAAAAAGCGGAAAGATAAGGCCCTGCCTTGAACGATGCCTAGCGTTTCGTCAGGTTGTCGTGTTGTGCCCTTCCAGCTGTTGTTTCAAGTCCGCCGGGTCGGTTATCGGCATTTTGCAGGTGAAATCGGAACAAATATAGGCCGTTGCCTTGCCCTTCAGGGGAACTGCTGTTTCCAGGAAGGGAAGCTTTTGTGTAAGATACTTCTGGTTTTCGGCACCATCGGCCAGCAGTACAAGACGCAGTCCGGTAAAAGTGCTTTCAACAATATCGAGCATGACCTCGGTATCTTTCGCCCCCCGTTTGCCGGCAATTACCACCTGAGATAGTTTGCTGTCGATGTGGTGCCAGGCGGTCAGCATAAGGGGCAAGGCGGGCGGATAGTGGTTGATTACCTCACTGAAGGATTCAATGAGTCGCCGCGCCATCTGCGACCATTGAGGTTCATTTTGGAGTTGTCCCAAGCGCAGGAGGTTGAGCGCTGCCACCGAGTTACCGGCAGGTTCCGCACCATCGTAACTGCCCCGCATCCTGATACTGACACTCGGGTCGGTCGGACTGTCGTAAAAAAATCCACCCTTCTCATCCCAGAAGAATTCAATCTGTCGCCTGGTCAACTCCACGGACCAGCTGAGCCATCGCGGGTCGTGGCTTGCCTGGTACAGATCAAGGAGGCCGTCAACGAGATAAGCATAGTCAGACAGTTGCCCCGCCAGCCCGGTCACCTGCCTCCGGTACCGGCGCAGCAGAACATTGTTGGTCTTGTCGTAAAGGTTTTCGTTGAGAAAGGTTGCCGTTCGTTCAGCTTCGGCAAGAAGTTGCGGATCCCGTAAAATTCTGCTGCCTCTGGCCAGAGCGCCTATCACCATGCCGTTCCAGGCGGTGATCACTTTATCGTCGAGATGCGGACGCCGTCGCTGTTCACGTGTCTGGAAGAGTATCGCCTTCGAGGTGGCGAACCTCTTGGCAACCTCCTCCGCAGTCATTTTCCAATCTGCGGCTGTCGCTTCATCACTTCTGGCCTTGTAGAGAATATTTCTGCCGGCAAATTCCCCCATGGGGTCCTGCGCTACATTGCCGTGGTCCTTGACGCCGAAGCTGCCGTTAAAGATGGAGGCAGCTTCTGCACCAAGCCGTTGTATGATATCCTCCTGCGTCCAGAGATAGAACGCCCCTTCGCCATGCTGTCCGGGTCTGTAGGGGTCATCGCTGTCGGCATCTTCGGCCGAATAAAAACCGCCGTCCGGGTCGTGCATATCCCGAAGCAAGTAGGCAAAAATCTCTCCGGCGGTCCGGGCATATGCCTCATCCTTGGTAATTTGAAAGGCGTCAAGATAGGAATCGGCAAGTTGGGCCTGATCATAGAGCATCTTTTCAAAGTGGGGGATAAACCAGTTGTCGTCGACGGAATAGCGATGAAACCCGCCGCCGAGCTGATCATACATCCCGCCCGATGCCATCTTCCTGAGGGTGAACAAGGCCATGTCCCTGGCTTTTTCCTTGCCGGTAGCCAGGTAGTGGGAAAAAAGAAAGGAAAGAACGACCGGTCGGGGAAACTTAGGTGCCTTTCCAAAACCTCCCACGCGGGGATCATAACTCTGTTCAAGCAGGCCGAAACCATATTCAAGGATCTTCGCATTGATGGCGGCGGGAGTCGCTGCGTTGCCGTTTTCAAGAGCGACGACAATACGACTTGCCGAATTCTGCAAATTTCCTCTTTGTTCAAGCCAGGCCTTATGGACAGCTATCAATAAATCTTTAAACCCTGGGTGGTTGGCAACAGGTGTCGGTGGGAAATAGGTACCTGCATAAAAAGGGCTGGCATCAGGGAGAAGAAAAACCGACATGGGCCAGCCGCCAAAACCTGTTATCGCCTGGGTTGCTGCCATATACAGCTGATCGATATCCGGTCTCTCTTCCCGGTCGACCTTGATGCTGACAAACCATCTATTGAGGATGGCGGCGATTTCCGGATTTTCAAAAGATTCATGGGCCATGACATGGCACCAGTGACAGGTGGAATAGCCGATGGAAAGAAAGATAGGTTTGTCTTCGCTTTTTGCCTTGGCAAGCGCTTCTTTTCCCCAGGGCAACCACGCCACTGGATTAAAGGCATGTTGTAACAGATAGGGGCTTTGCTCCTCTATCAGCCGGTTTGCCTTCTCTCCGGCGGCTAACCTTTTCCGTATTTGCCGATGGATCCGGTTGGCATTATTCTCTGAAGAGGTGGACAATGCCATCAGGGGCAGGGAAATGATCGCCAGACCGATTATAAAGATCCAATTCATTGATTGTTCACCCGATTCTATTAGATATGTCGATTACTTCACCCTACAATGTGGTACTGTCTGTCGAGGAAGTCAATCTTGGAGGGTGATTATCGACAATATACGAATAATAATGGTGTGAAATAGAGTTAGGGCTTTCCGCATCCTTGCAAACCGCCGCTGGATAATTACTTTAAGGGGTAGTGTCGCCTATCAAGAGATTTCTTCTTAAGTCAACCCATCGGGAGGTTAATATGCTCACTTTAAAAACCATAGCAGTTGAAGCTATACCGGCAGCCCTGGAGAAAGCACAGCAATATCGACGGCTGAATGAACCCAACGAGGCGGAAAGCATCTGCCGGGATATCTTAGCTGTGGTCCCCGACCACCAGGAGGCGTTAAGGATCCTGCTTCTTGCCCTGACCGACAAGTTTGCCGAATATGGCTTGAAACCGTCATTTGAACAGGCCGAGGCGATCATTGCCAGGCTCGGCACCTCATATTGGAGAGCCTATTATTCGGGCATTATTTATGAGCGGCGTGCCAAATTCCATCTCCTGCAGGGCGGGCCGGGAGGTGGCACCGCAGCCTATAATTGGCTGGTCAAGGCGATGGGGGCATTCGATCTGGCGATCATGGAAAACGATCCGAGAAATCAGAATGCGGTGCTGCGCTGGAACTCCTGTGCACGAATCATCAACAGTAATCCGGAAGTTCATGCCGAGGAGAGTGACGGGGCGGAGATGCTGCTGGACGCTTTTGATACGCCGCATTGAAAACAGCTGCTGCGTGATCGAGGCTGTTGCTTAACGCAGCAGCCTCACCTGCTCCGGTTTTTACCGGCGATGTTTCTTGATCAACTCCTTGGTTTCGTAGATTCGTTTGGTTATGAGAATCGAACGGGGACAAGCTTCGGTACACTTGTAATGGGTTTGGCACGGCCAGACACCGGTTTTAATGTCCAACAACTCCAGGCGTTCGTCCATTGCCCGATCCCGCGAGTCGGCAATGAAGCGGTAAGCTTGGCCAATCGCCGCCGGGCCGACGAAACCGGGTTTTTCGGCAAGCACCGGGCACGCCGAATAACAGGCGGCACAGAGAATGCAATTGGTCGTATCATCGAAGGCCATCCGCTCTTCCTGAGACTGCAATCGCTCCTTACCCAGCACCTCCTCATCGTTGATGAGAAAGGGTTTTATCGAGCGATATTTATCGAAAAAGTCCTTTTGATCGACGATCAGATCGCGTTGCACCGGCAGATAGCGCAGGGGTTCGACGGTGATCGTATCGCCGTCCTTTGCCGCCACATCTTGCACCAGGGTTTTACAGGCCAGTCCGTCTTTGCCGTTGATGCGCATGGCGTCCGAACCGCAGACGCCATGGGCGCAGCTCTTACGAAATCCCAGACTGCCATCGTGGAAATGTTTAATTGTCATCAGCGCATCGAGCAAACGTTCCTTGGGATCCGCCTCCACCTCATACTTCTGGAAATACGGAGCTGCATCGCTGTCCGGATTGTAGCGTTGGATATTGAGAATAATCTTCATTTCTGCTCCTTTGCCTCCATTGCCTTAATAGGTACGAGGTTTTGGTTTCCAGATGGAAGTGTCCACATCCTTGTAGTCAAGTCGGACGGTATCCTGTTCCAGGAACGCTAAAGTATGCTTGAGCCAGGTTGTGTCGTTACGTTCCGGGAAATCTTCACGGCTGTGGGCACCGCGACTTTCCTGGCGGGCCAGCGCCGAGGTGGCGGTGATCAGCGAGAGATCGAGCATGTTGCCCAGCTCGATACACTCCAACAGGTCGGTGTTGAAGGTCTTGCTGGCGTCCTGCACCCGCACGGTCCGGTAGCGCTGGCGAAGCGTCTGAATTTCGCCTATGGCCGCCTGCATGTCAGCCTCGTTTCGGTAAATACCCACCTTTTCCATCATGGTGGTTTGCATTTCCTCGGCGATCGCTCCGCCGTGCGGACCGGTCTTGCCGTCGGTGAGGCGGGCGATCCAGTCACGTGCTTCATCCGCTGCCTCTTTATCCGGGGTGATCAGCTTCGTCTGTTTGACAAAGTCCGCGATATGCCGGCCGGCGCGGCGGCCGAAAACCACCAGGTCGAGCAGGCTATTGGTGCCGAGGCGGTTGGCGCCGTGCACCGAGATGCAGGCACATTCACCGGCGGCATACAGCCCACCCACGATCGTCCCTTGCGAATCACCGAGCACCCGGCCATGGATATCGGTGGGGATGCCGCCCATGGCATAATGGGCGGTGGGCAGGACGGGGATGGGTGAATCGGCCGGATCGATGCCCAGGTAGGTCTGGCAGAAGCTGCTGATATCGGGCAATTTACTCTGCAGCACTTCTTTCCCGAGACGCGTTGCATCAAGATAGAGATAATCGTCGATTTTCCGGTCGCCGCGGATGCCCTTGCCGGCCCGGATCTCGGTGAGCATGGCGCGGGCAACGATGTCCCGGGGGGCGAGATCCACCAGGTTTGGAGAATAGCGCGCCATGAACTGTTCGCCGTCGCGATTGCGTAAGATGCCACCCTCACCGCGAACTGCTTCGGTAATAAGAATGCCGAGTCCCATAATACCGGTGGGGTGGAATTGGAAAAATTCCATGTCTTCAAGGGGGATGCCCCGTCTGGCGCAGACCGCCGGACCGTCACCGGTACTGGCGTAGGCGTTGGAGGTGATCTTGAACATCCGGCCGAAGCCGCCGGTGGCAAAGAGAACCGCCTTGGCAGCGAAGATGTGCAGCTCGCCGGTTGCCAGTTCGACAACCACCACGCCATTACAGGTATTGCCATAGAGGAGGAGATCGACCACCTGAAACTCGTCGAAGAAGGCAACGTTGTTTTTGATGCACTGCTGGTACAGGGTCTGCAGGATCATGTGGCCGGTCCGGTCGGCGGCGTAACAGGCGCGTCGCACCGGTCCTTCGCCGAAATTGCGGGTGTGCCCACCGAAACGGCGCTGATCGATGCGACCTTCGGGGGTGCGGTTGAAGGGGAGGCCGCGGTTTTCCAGATCGTACACTGCCTGGATTGCCTCCTCGGCCAGGATATGCACCGCCTGCTGGTCAACGAGGTAATCGCCGCCCTTGACGGTATCAAAGGCATGCCATTCGGCTTTATCCTCCTCGACATTACCGAGTGCTGCGCTGATTCCTCCCTGGGCGGCGCCGGTATGGCTGCGGATCGGGTAGAGTTTGGAGAGCACTGCTGTCTTCGATTGCTGGCTGGCCTCAAGCGCCGCATAGAGGCCGGCGCCGCCGGCACCGACAATAACCGTGTCAAATTGATAGATCACGAGTTTCTCCTCCTGGTAATTGTTATGAGCAACGAGCATTAATGTGTCCGTGGCCCGCGAGTGCTGGGATACTGGGATATTCTCTGAGATCTGCCGACGATACATGTATCGGCTTGTTGTATTAAAACAGGTCGATCTGCTGCAAACAACAATTTTCTCTACGCAAGCGGTTGGATGTTGCGGCTGGATTTCTTTTCTTCAATTAATTGGCAGAAGAAACGCCATCCAAGCACTGGCAAGCGGCAAGGCTGTTTGTTACAGACCGTGGGGGTGGTCAGGGTTTCTCGCAGCTGGCGGACAGAGACGCTCTTGCGCGGTGCTTGCAACAGGCCGGTCATAAAGCAGCAGAAAGATCAGCAATATGATAAAAAGAAATAGCTGCAAGGCTATGAGAAAGTTGCTCGCTTCTATCTGCCCGTGCATATTTCCGATAGCCGCTTCAGCCTGCAAACGCTGTTGATGGGCAATGAAAAACTGATCCTGATCAGCCTTATTTGGAGCATAAGCTGTGAAGCCGGTGTCTGCATTCTTATAGGGCAGAGATATGCCGTGTCTGGTGTAGATAACTTTCGCCGCCATCTCCCTCTCCCGCACATCATCCCCGA
>CAWDST010000022.1:0-90044 GCA_963804965.1 uncultured delta proteobacterium | reverse complement strand
GGAAACGTATGAAGTTTTCAGAATATCTTTGAACCATCCGGGATTCTGCAACTCGCGGACGGACGTTTTCTGCTGATCGAAGATGAACCGGCTAATCCGTTTTCGATCTGTCGCCTCGAGGAGAGCGAAGGACAGCCAGCCATCGGTTCTCCGGTATACTGCCATACGGCGAACACCGCCGATGACCTCGAGGGATTGACACACGGCCCAGGGGACTGGCTCTATGCCATCACCTCCCATTCCCGGACGGGGAACGGGGCAGTCAGCCGAGAGAGGGAAAAGCTGCTGCGATTCAAGATAGATGGAAAAGGAGAATTGCAAGAATATACGGAGCATGGCGAACTGCTCCCGGCGATGCTGGAGGTTCTGCACAGCGTGGCTCCTGCCGTCAACTCGATCAATATCGAAGGGCTCAGTTCGGATCGGGAGAGAAATGTCCTGTTGATCGGGCTGCGCGAACCGGTAGTAGCAGGGGCGAGTCTTGTTCTCACCCTGGTCAATCCGGCTGGCATGTTTGAGCGGGGTGAGCGGCCCCAGTTTGCTTCGGAGGTAATCCGTCTGCCGCTCGAGGGCGGCGGCATTCGCGATATCGCCTTTGTCGAGCAGCTCGGTGGCTATCTGATAGCCAATGAGATACCACAGGCGAACGGCAAACTCAGGGCCTGTCTGTGGTTGTGGGATGGTGTCGCCGGGCATGAAGCACGCCGTCTTGATTTTCCGGGCAGCGGCAAACTCAAGAATATCGAGGGAATAAGTCCGGTCATGGTGCAGAACAGAGCGATGCTGCTCCTGGTCTGCGATGATGGCGACCGGCAAGAAGGCGATGCCGCCCATTACCGGTTTATCGAATATGACCAGATCAGCAAGAGCAGTTCTGGCGAGTGAGGTCTGACGGAGAAGTGATCTCTATCCCGCTGGGTGTCAGATATTCTCGCGGGTCTTGTGAAATTCGATATCCGGCCATTTCTCCATGAAAAACCGCAGCATCCAGTCACTCTGGGCCAGATAGGTGAGAAATCCTTCCGAATCGGTGGCCAGGGCCATCTGGTTTTTCCGTTCGAAATCGGCCATTTTCTTCTTGTCAGCGCAGCGTACCCAGCGGGCGGCCTGGTAGTCGACGGATTCATAGATGGCGTCGACACCATACTCGTTCTTGAGCCGGGCCATCGTTACCTCGAACTGCAGGACGCCGACCGCGCCCATGATGTATGGCCCTGTTAGCCTGCGCAGCATAGCTGGAACTCTTTTTGGGGAACGTCGCCAAGTTTTGTGAGAAAATGGCCTGTCGAAACGGTGTTAAGTGCGGCTTTTCGGGAAATATCGCCTGTTACGCCACAGCAGCACTAAGCATTATATAGCTGAATTTAAAGTATTTTATGAACAATTACGAAGGATTTCAGGGTGGAGATTTGCTGCGGCAAGCCTCGGTTGGAAAACTCACCCAAAGGTCAACATAATTCCTGATAAGGTCCGAACCGACATACAGGCCTTCCCCTTCGAATTCTCCCTAAAATTTTTCTTTATTTTCAAGACTATTGGTAAACTGAATTGCGCACTCTCGATGCAATGGCCTATCTTTTCAGTTTCGTGCAGTCAATTACCTATAAAAGCCCTCTGTGAACGTCTGCGGAGATTCTCGTAATCATCTATAAGGAGTTTAATTGCCTGGTAATCTGGTGGTGCAAAGTGAAACCTGGAAATTTCTTTGATGCTGGTCATACAGATTTCTTCGTGCTCAAGGTTCACAGGGGTACCCTCGTGGACACAGCATTGGAGTGGAAAAAACTCTATAGGAGTTTCGGAAGTATTATATGAATAGGGAGGGTATTCATGAATGGTCTCTACAGTGACCCCAAGTTCTTCTTGGATCTCCCTGATAATGGCTTCAGCAGGGCTCTCGTTTATCTCCATCTTGCCCCCTGGAAATTCCCAAAGTCCCCCAAATTTTCTGTCTGGGGCTCTCTTGGCTATCAGTACCATCCCCCTGCTGTCTAGGATGAATGCCATCACCACTTTTATCATTTCGGTAGTCCTTCCTTGTGGCGTCTTAAGTAGGGTCTCATGCCATCAGTTATGTTGATATTGGCATTTGGATCGATCCCCAATCTTCTTCCCGCTGCGCTTGTTCTCTTCAAGAAATTTAAGCATTGTTTTGTGGTCTGGCGTTCTATTATCGCCGAACATTCCAAGTTGCGCGAGTTCACCAGTAAAAATCCGACCCCGGAGGGGCCGGCATTGGGTTAAGCCCAAAGGGCATGGTGTGGGCATCTTCTTTTTCACCGGTGAGTAATACACAGTATAGCCCCCTCCGGATTCCTCAGCCGGTGGTCACTTGGGTCCTTCAATTTGCATTGCTGTTTGTGGTCTACCGGTATATTGTCAGGGTCGGGCCTGAAATATGACATACGAGTGCAAGAATCGCGAAAGGATATTTTCAATTTATCGGGGACGTGAGAAAATGAGAATATTGATCTTGTTGGCTGTGGCGGTGGCTTGGTCTGGATGTGCTCAAAAAATAGAAAATCAAGATATAATTGGTACACCAAAGGAGGGTGACTTTCGACCATTCAATATAGAAAGGATGGTTGACATACGGCCTGAAAATACAGCAAAGGTAGTTGACTTAAGGAGAAAATCACCGCCTGATAATATCAAAAAAGATATCATGCAGCCAGATTCCGAGGGGTGCAATCCCGTTTAGTCGCACCCCACACTCATCTTTCCTCTCCTGCGATTGAGCCCAATCTGCCACTCGCCATGTAAAAAAGCTGTGCTCTCAACTCAAGCCCGTGTATGTTGGCCTTCATGAGCAGAGTCGTAACCGTCCAAGGTCGTGAGCTAACACCTCGCAATATTAAGACAATACATCAGTTGATCACCGCCAACCCTGAATGGCACCGGACGCGTTTGTCCAAGGAACTGTGCCTGCTTTGGGACTGGCGGACGGAAACTGGCCTGCTCAAGGATATGGCCTGTCGCACCATGCTGCGCAAACTCGAGCAAAAAGGGCTTGTCGCCCTGCCTGCTGCCCGTCACTTCGGTAATCGCCGGCGGCGAATTGTCGATGTCCCTCACGATGACCACCCGATCAAAACAGATCTGCGGACCATCAGCCCGGTCAGGCTGGAGCCGATACCAGGTCGCGGAGCCCTTGACGATCTGTTTCATTGCCTCATGGATCGATACCATTATCTCGGATGCAAGGGGCATGTCGGCGAACATATGAAGTATATCGCCTTCGACCGCAATGATCGGCCTCTGGCCTGCCTGCTCTTCGGTTCCGCCGCATGGAAAACCGCCTCTCGCGACGAGTTCATCGGCTGGGACCGGCCGAGCCGCCGGCGGAACCTCCAGCTGATGACCAACAATACCCGCTTTTTGATCTTGCCCTGGGTTCGCATCCCTCATCTGGCCAGCTCTCTCCTTGGCGCAAGTCTTGAGACGGCTGCGCCAGGGATTGGCGAAGCAAATACGGTCACGACCTGCTGTTGGTAAGAGACCTTTGTCGATCGATCCCGTTTTGCCGGCACCTGCTACCGGGCCGCGAATTGGATCAAGATCGGCCAGAGCAAGGGGAGGAGCCGGCAAGATCGAAATCACCGCCTCCAGGTGCCGGTCAAGGACATCTACTTGTATCCGCTGGCCGCCGATTACCAGAAAAAGCTATGCGGGCAGCCCTGAGAACTGCGTCCATCGGGGCGACAGGTAATTTTTCTACCTGCAATTCGAGGGTCTGCCGTGCAATTTACATCCACTCTGAACGCCATCAGCAGCCTGCTCGACGAAGCAGTTGCCGATTTCGAAACCCATCGCAACGTCAACACTCTCTGGTACGGCGCGAAACGCCCTGTTTGCCATAGTCGAAGCATTCCTGGTCGGCAAAATCGAGAAAACTCTTCGAGATCCCGCAGTCCTTCGCGAACTCGAAAGTTGGTGCCGCCAAAAAGGGCCTCGGCTTCAACGGCTATCGTTCCACCAGCATTCGGCTGCTTGACCGGAAACCCTGTCAAATTACAGTCCCCGTATTTCGCGAAAGCCAAGTCCAAGCGCAGGCTGACACCCAGCTCCACAAAACGAAAAAACGGCACCGGATGTCATTTCGGACTCGATTACCTCGGTTTTTTCAGCAGATGCACCGCCTTGCTTGGTTCCGTCGTGGTTCAGGCGGCGCTACTTTGTCCCTCATTTGAATTAGCCAGGCGAACTCTCCAGTCCCATGCCATTGATCTGAATGTCAAAACCATCCGTCGCCTCACCATGGATCTGGCGGAAAAAGCCGTTCCCCAACGTGGCCGAGTGTCTCGCACCGCGATCGACCAAGTCGAAGGAAAAACTGTTTTGGTCTGTATCGATGGCGGCCGTCTGCGTGAACGTCGAACCAAACACGGCCCAAAACCGGAAGGTCGGAAAAGGCAGGGATACGATGCCGACTGGGAAGTCCTTCCCAGTTCGTTATCCAAACCGTCGATCAAGATGGGCAAGATTTGCCGAAAATCCTCGCCGTTTTATGATGCATCTTTAGGCGGTATTGATACCGCATTCGAGTTGCTCGAAACCTACCTGCGTGAACTGGAAATAGCCACAGCCGATCGTGTCGTGTTCTGCTGCGACGGTGCCCGCAGCTATTGGAAAAGAATCGAACCGCTGGCCAAAAAACTCAATATTCCAGTTCACTACGAAGTCATTGACCATACCCATGCCAAACAAAATCTCTATGAGATTATAGACAAATTGCCAATATTGATGCCTTCCAAAGAAAAAAAGCGGATCACCGACAACTGGCTGAATCTCCTGTGGGAAGGTAATTTAAACGATCTCAGAAGCGAAATTGAAAAACAAGTTACCTCTTCCAAGAGACGCCATGAAGCCCTTGTCAAGTTCTGACAACTACTTCACCAGAAACCAAAGCAGAATGACATATGCCGAGTTTCGTCGCCTGAAGATACCCATCGGCAGCGGCTGCGTTGAAAGCGCAATTCGTCGTGTTATCAATCTCCGACTCAAATCGCCCGGTATCTTTTGGAAGCTCGAAACAGCCGAATCGATGCTGTTTTTACGAAATCAACTCCTTTCCGGGCGGTGGAATGTTATGATGAACAATGTTCATTCACATACGCGCTCACTTTGCTCCAACTAAATGGGAATGCACCCGATTCCGAGGATGCCGGTGAATGGATAGTTGACAATACAAGCGGATGTAAGGTTTGGAACCCAAAACCCGAGCCCAATGAGTCAATCAGCTGGTCTGGGAAGTGTAAAGAAGGTAAAGCCAGTGGGCAAGGAATTCTGCAATGGTATATAAGTAAATCTGGATTGAAAGAGGACAAGAAGCTACAGGCCACCTTCGAAGGGTACATGAGCAATGGTAAACCAAACGGCGCCGGAACCGAAACTAGCCCTGATGGAAAAAAATATGCCGGAGAATTCAAGGACGGAAAGCGCAATGGAAATGGAACCGAAACTCATCCGAATGGAGGAAACTACTTCGGAGAATTTAAGAATGGCAAACCAAATGGAAACGGAACAATAAATTTCGCGAATGGCGATATATACATAGGAGAAGTTAAGGACGGAAAGCCCAATGGTACCGGCACCATAACCAATAAAGATGGCGGCAAATACGTTGGCGAGTTCAAGGATGGCAAGAGGCATGGAAACGGGAGTGAAACCAAGCCTGATGGCGACAAATACGTTGGTGAATTTAAGGATGGTAACCCTAACGGCACCGGAACTATTACTGCTCCTAATGGTGCAAAATACATCGGAGAATTTAAGGATGGTCAACCTAATGGTACCGGAACCATTACTTACCCTAATGGTGCCAAATACTTTGGTGAATATAAAAATCGTAACCCTAACGGCACCGGAACTATGACTTCCCCTGATGGCGGCAAATACGTTGGCGAATTTAAGGATGGTAAACCTAGCGGCACCGGAAAAATGACGCACCCAGATGGCCGGACATTAGTCGGTGAGTTTAAAGAAGGAAAACTGGTTCGACGTAACGACTCGAGTGGTTCTCAAAATAGCACGAGTGGAGTAGATGCGGTGGTTAATATCTTGGGAGCGGTGGTCTCTGGTGCAAATGAGGGGTTAGCGAGAAACCAGCCCATCATGCCACAGCCCCATGTTTTCCCGCAAATGGCACCGGATGGTAGTTACGTTGGGGGAGACAAAAAAATAACCCTGTGCCCAGACGGCACTTATGTTGCTGGTCGCTGTACTATGACGCCGAACGGTGGATATGTCGGCCAATGAAACGGAATTCACAATTGGCGCTCAAGCAGAGTGGTGCTAATGATTTCTACTCAATCGAATGAAGCGTATTATCATATCATAGTGAGATAGCGATATCATGAACCCTGATGGTGAGTGATGAGCATCCGACCCCATACAAAATAAAGAAGGCCAAGCCAGGAGAAATATGGCGGATCATTGACATAGTCGGTGCGGTTAAATTGTATGTGAACAGCGCAACATAAGAACATCCATCAATGGTGGAAGTTGCGATAGTGTGAATGAGGCCCGGTTCGGTTATTTCTGAATCGGGCTTTTTGTTTCCGGAAACGTTACAGTGTAACGGAGATCTTGCCCTGGAAGGCTAAAATAACTCAATTCCAAGCGGCGACGTTTTTGTGCCCCGCAAAAATTATGGCACAAAAAAAGGGGTTACAAAACCTTATCCCTCAATTTACTGTCCTATAGCTGTCCTGTAAACAAAAAAGCACCGAAGCTAGAATAGCCTAAGTGCTTGATTTATTTGGTGGAGCTGAGGGGGATCGAACCCCTGGCCTACGCATTGCGAACGCGTCGCTCTCCCAGCTGAGCTACAGCCCCGAGGAGGTGATTCGTGGAGTGAAAATCCAGCGTCGGAAAGCTATCCGGTGTCGGGAATTTAGGCAAGTTTTTTCTTGCTGCCTGCTGTTTTCATGCCTCGTGACGAAAGCGGCGAGCAGGTTAAAATATTTCCCCGGCGCGGATTGACCTTCCGGCCTCTTTCGAGTCAAATGGCCGGGTCATTGATGATGGTGCTTTGTTGGGGGCGCGTAACGTGCCTGAAGAGAAAAAGCACTATCCATGTAGGTAATTGCGTTGTTGTCCAGCGTTATATACCGACCCTCATCCTTTCAGAGAAAGCATGCATAAACTCATTGCCATCGGTGTATTGTCCGGGTTGTTTTTCAGCACGACCTTTGTTCTCAACCGCTTGATGAGCCTGCAGGGCGGGCATTGGTTGTGGACTGCCGGCCTGCGCTATTTCTTCATGTTGGCCTTTTTGTTGCTCTGGTTTTTCCTTACCCGGCAGGGCCGACTGTTGCGGGATCTGTTGTCCCTGTATCGTCGGCATTGGCGGTTCTGGACCCTGGCCGGGACGGTGGGGTTCGGATTTTTCTATGCGTTGATCACCTACAGTGCCTCCTTCTCGCCGGCCTGGGTTGTTGCCACCACCTGGCAGACGACCATCCTGGCCACACCCGTTGTTCTCCTTGGTTTTGGCAAAAGGGTGCCGAGATCCGCCCTGTTCTTCTCCCTGCTGATTTTTGCCGGAGTGGTTCTGGTCAATGTCAGCCAAGCGGGGGCGGTACCAATCCGGGAGATCCTCATGGGCGGTATTCCCGTTCTCCTCGCCGCTTTCTGCTACCCCGCAGGCAATCAGCTGGTATGGGAGGTGCAGAACTCGTCGCACCGTTATCTGCCGAAAATAGAAAGCCCGGCATTGGACCGACCCTTTGCCAAGGTGCTGCTGCTCACTCTGGGGTCTCTTCCTTTCTGGCTGGTGATGATCGCCATAATCCAGCCCCCCGAGCCGCCGGCAAGTCAGCTTCTGCAAACTGCCATCGTCGCTCTTTCCTCCGGCATTATTGCCACCGGACTGTTTTTTTACGCCAGGCAAATCGCCACGAATTCCTATGAGTTATCGGCAGTTGACGCAACCCAGGCAAGTGAGGTGCTCTTTGCCCTGGCCGGGGAGATGTTTCTTCTGCAGGCCCTTGCTCCCAATGCTTACGGCTGTTTCGGGGTTGCCATGACCGTCCTCGGTCTCTGTCTGTATATCCGGGCGCAGGCCCGTTAGTACCTGGCAAATTGTTGCAGATATGGCTGGCAGAGCAACCAAATGTGAAACATATTGAATCAATAAGGAACATTAATTTGTTGCCGTATCATTATCGGGAATCGTTGGTCTTCGTAGTATCACAATAATACAGCCGATTTAAAGCGGATGTCAGGCAATACTGCAGTCCCAGTGGAGCCTTGCAGGGCAACTCCAGTTGTGCTCTTCTGGGAATAAATGAAACGTTATGGTACGTGAAACCTTACGATGTCCGTCAATTGTTCGCGGAGATTCCATCTTCGAAATTGCAATTATTTTGATTATATTGAATAAATATAACATCTTATTATGTGCTTCTGATTGGTCGTTCAGTTTGGCATGGAGTTTGCTTTTCGCTACATCGTGGTTTCATGAGAAAATAACAGATAAAAAACTGCAATCGCTTTTGCGGAGAGTAATCAACATTTTGATATATGGATATTTTTTATAACGGTTGGTTTAACAATTTAAAAGGAGGAGTATGAAAAGTTTATTGAGTATTTCAAAAAGCAGTATGACATGGGGGGTTATGACCTTTCTGCTGGTCATCGCTCCGGCCATGGCCTTCGCCTCGGGGGTGCAAGGCGGCGTAGTCGATCCCAATGTACCGACGCTTTTCGATATTCGGGTGGAGTTCATCCTTTTTGCCCTGGTGCTCCTCGGCGTCGCCCTGTTTCACAATCAGACTTTTTATGTGGCGGTCACCGGTCTTGTTGTCATTACCCTTTTTAAAATTTTCTTTGATGACGGATTTCGACTGGTCGAGCATCTCATCGGTCAAACGCCGATGATCGATCAGTTTATGGACAAGCATGCCCGCCAGGGTGAATGGCCGGTAATCCTCAACCTCCTCGGTCTGCTCCTCGGTTTCGGCATTCTCGCGAAGATCTTCGAAGAGTGCGGTTTTCCCGAAATCCTGCCGAAATACTTGCCCTCCGGCTGGATGGGACCGGCGGTGCTGCTGGTTTTCGTCGCCATTCTTTCATCCTTTCTCGATAATATCGCCGCCGCCCTGATCGGCGGCACCATCGCCCTCGTTGTCTTTAAAGGCAAGGTACATATCGGCTATATCGCCGGTATCGTCGCCGCCTCCAATGCCGGCGGCGCCGGTTCCGTCGTCGGCGATACGACAACGACGATGATGTGGATCGACGGGGTCAGCCCCTTTGAGGTTCTCCATGCCTTTATTGCCTCTGCCGCCGCTCTTGTTATCATCGCCTTTTTTGCCGGTCATCAGCAGTTCAAACTGCAGCCGGTCATTCTCGCCGACACCAGTCATGTGCGCATCGACTGGATGAAGATCGTCATCGTCGCGATGATTCTTGCCGGGGCCATTCATCACCAACTACTACCCTCGATATGCCGGCCTTAGGCGTCTGGATTGCAATCCTTCTCGGTGCGCTTCTCCGTCCGATCCCCTGGAAGGAAGTTCCGGCCTCGATCATGGGCACCATCTTTCTCCTGAGCCTCGTTATGTGCGCCTCGATGATGCCGGTTGAGACCCTGCCGGATGCCTCGTGGATGACCGCCTTTGTCCTTGGCTTTATCTCCGCTGTTTTCGACAACATCCCGTTGACCAAACTCTGCCTCGTTCAGGGCCATTATGATTGGGGTATTCTCGCCTATACCGTCGGTTTCGGTGGTTCGATGATCTGGTTCGGCTCCTCCGCCGGTGTGGCCATCACCAATAAGTTCCCGGAAGGACGCAATGTCGTACTCTGGCTGCGCAAGGGTTGGCATGTGACTTTGGCCTATATCGTCGGATTCTTTGTCATGTTCTTTATCTGGGGCTGGCATCCGTCGGATTCCAGAATGCACAAGGAACCCGCGGCCCAGTGCCCGATCGAGAACTGCAAGGCCAAGAAGATTGCCCTCGCCACCCAGAACGGCAAAGCTCCGGCTGCAGTTGAAACAGCTGCTCCGAAAAAGAATTAGCATAATTTCGGGAGGTGTCCGCTGCCTGCGAAGCACCTCCCGCCACTCTTTAACCGCATACATAGGACAAATACCATGACAGAACAATTAAAAGCCAAGGTGCTGCTGGTTGACGACGAGGTGGATTTCCTGGCGACACTGGCCGAACGTCTGGAGACCCGTGGCCTGAAAGTGAGCACCGCCGCCAGCGGAGAACTGGCATTGGCCAAGACGGACAAGGAGGGCTTCGATCTCATCATCCTCGATCTGGCCATGCCGGGCATGGACGGGTTGGAAACCCTCAAGCGCATCAAGGCCAAACAGCCGGAGGCGGAAATCATCATCCTCAGCGGCCAGGGCTCGATCAAGACCAGTATCGAAGCGATGAAGCTCGGCGCCGAAGACTTTATGGAGAAACCGGTCAATATTTCCGAACTCCTCGACAAGATCAGTGACGCCAAAGACAAGCGCTTTTCAATCCTGGAGCAAAAGAGCGTCAAGGAGATCGAGAAAATTCTGAAATCGAAGGGCTGGTAATCGGCCGGTCGGCCCTGGCCCCATGCTGCCGATTTCCGCATACTATCGACCCGTTAACACTATTTTTTTGAAGGAGAGAAACTGTGAGTACTGCAAACCAGACGGTACGCGACATCATGATGCCCCTGTCGGCCTTTCCCTGCATGAAGGAAAGCGGCACGGTACAGGAGGCGATCCAGCAGCTGCGGTCGTTCTGCCCGATCGGCAGTTCCGGCCCCTGCGGCTTCAGCGAGTTGATGGTTGTTGACGATAAGGGCGGCTTAGTCGGCCGCGTCACCCAGCAGGGCATCCTGCGGGTGCTGTTTTCAACGCTTCTCAACACGGCGGATATCAAGGCTTTTGAAGGAAAAACCGCCGAATACAGCGATCTGACCACGCTTCTCAACGGGGTCATGCTGAAGGAGGGCGTCAATCATCTCAACGCCTCCCTGGCAAAGGTTATCGAGAAAAACGTGCGGGTGCTGTCTGCTTCCTCCGATCTCATCCATGCCATGTCGGTCATGGTCATCTGCAAGGAAACGGTGCTGCCGGTTGCGGAAAACGGCAAGTTGGTCGGAGTCGTCAAGCTTGCCGAGGTTTTCGGAGCCCTTGGCGATAAACTCATAGCAATGAATGGCAAATAGCCGGAAGAGGATAATGAATATGTCATCAACATATGTCGAAGCAGCGGAGGTCAAGGCCCCGTTTGACTGGAAAAGGGTGTTTTTCCTTTTTCTGGGAGTAGCCCTGTTTTGTATTATCTATTATGCCCCGGCCTGGCCGGACGCCATCGACCCGGCCGGTAAGCATTTTGCCCTGTCGGTGGAGGGCAAGGGCGCCCTGGCGGTCTTTGCCCTGGCCGCCACCTGGTGGATCTTCGAGGTCCTGCCGATCGGTGTCACCGGTATTGCCATCGGCGTGGTCCAGGCGATGTTTCTCATCCGCAAGCCGGAAGTCGCCTTCAAGGATTTCATGGACCCCTCGGTCCTCTTTATCTTCGGTTCCATCGTCATCGGCCTGGTCTTCACCAAGAGCGGCCTGACCAAGCGCATGGCCTACAAGATGCTGTCGATCGTCGGCGAAAAGACCAGCATGATCTACCTCGGCTGTTTCGTCATGACCGTGGCGCTGACCCATATGATGGCCCATACCGCCGTGGCCGCCACCATGTTTCCGCTGCTCATGGCGATCAACGCCCTCTATTCCGATAACGATCTGCCGACCAAATTCGGCAAGGGTCTTTTTATCGGTATGGCCTATGTTGCCGGTGCCGGCAGTATCATCACCCTGCTCGGTTCGGCCCGGGCCGCCGTCGCCATCGCCTTCTTCAAGGAGATGACCGGCAAGGATGATCAGTTTCTTCGAACTGACCTATTACCTGTTGCCCCTCGGCTGGTTAATGACTTTCCTGATCTGGGGCATGATGATGGTCCTCTGCAAGCCGGAAAAGGCAGTTATTCCCGGACTGAAAGAACGAGCCAAACGGATGTACACCGAACTGGGAGGCTGGAGCAGAAACGAAATCTTGACCCTGGTGATCGTCCTTTCGGTCATCGTCCTCATCGCCGCGAAAAACTGGGTTCCGGCCCTGAAGAACATCGACAAGACCGCAATTCTGCTTTCGTCGACCCTGCTGTTCTTTGTTCTCAATATCCTGAAGGTTGAAGATCTCGAAGATATCCCCTGGAACATCATCCTCCTCTTCGGCGGTGCAATGTCCATCGGTTTCTGCCTCTGGCAGACCCATGCCGCCGAGTGGCTGGCGGTCAACTGGCTGGCGCTTTTCAAGGAAGCCTCCGGCATTGTCTTTATCCTCGGCATTGCCTTCTTTGTCATGGTCATGACCAACTTCATCATGAACGTCGCGGCCATCGCCATTTCCCTGCCGGTGGCCCTGGTTATCGCCCCCTATCTCGGAGTGGCCGGTGAAGTTATCTTCTTACGCCTCTCTGGCGACTGCCGGTATGCCGTTCTTCCTGCTCATCGGTGCGGCGCCGAATGCCATTGCCTATGGTTCAAAGCAGTTCACCGCCGGTGAGTTCTTCCGCTACGGACTCATGGCGAGTGTTGTCTTGATGGTCGCTGTGTGGTTGTGCGTACAAATAGTCTGGCCGATCATGGGCATGCCGATTCTTTTGGCGAAGTAATTTTCACAGAGCAAAAGGGGCGGCGACTGAACAAGCAATCTGAGTCGCCGCCCCTTGATTTTCCAACCTTCGCAATATCAAATATCCTTTTTTAAGCAATTTCCGAGGGGATTACGTTGGGCAAGACACGAAAAATGAAAGTGCTGGTAGTGGACAACGAGCAGGAGTTTGCTTCAACGCTCGCGGCACGTCTGCAGTTGCGCAAGATCGAAGCGGAGAGCGTCTTCTCCGGGGCGGAAGCGCTGGCCGCAGTTCCCCTTTTCATGCCCGATGTGATTATTCTCGACCTGCAAATGCCGGATATGACCGGCCTTGAGGTGCTGTCGCAAGTCAAAGACCATTGATCCGAGTATCGAGGTCATCCTTCTCACCGGCCATGGCTCCTTTGACGCCGGGCTGACCAGCATGGAGCTGGGCGCCTTTGACTACATCATCAAACCCGTCGATCTGACCCAGCTCATGGATAAGATCACCGAGGCCTATAAGAAACGAAAAGCTTGAGCAGACAGCTGCACTCTGTTCCTTTTGCTTTCTTTTTCTCGTAAGCCTTGCACCTCGACCGTTTCTCTGCTTTGCTATGGCAGTTTCTATGGCTGAGCTGCGATGTATGCGCCGTTGCGATAGTGAACAGCTTTAAAAGCATGTTCCTGCTGTTTAAGTTAGAATTTCGTGAAGATACTTAATTCGGTTTGTCGGGATGTAATAGGACGCCTTCGCCAATGATGAGAAAGACCTTTGCCGTGCCCGGGGTTATCGCCCTTGATGACCTGTTGGCCGGCTTTCCCCATGCCACAGCCTGTCTTGATGAAGGTTTCAAGATTGTCGCCGTCAACCACCAGTTTGAAGCCCTGACCGGTTATGGCCGTGATGTGGCGATCGGCGTGTACGCCGATTTCATCGTTCGCAGCAACATGGGCAACAACCGTGGCCAGATTTTCCAAAAGGTCGCCGAAACCGGCGAGGCGGCGACGATCGATGGAGATATCATCAGCCGTGGCCGTAAAAAGATCCCGGTGCGATTTACCGTCTCCCTGCTGCATACCAAGCGCGGTGGAAGATCGAAGGGCTTGCTGGTGGTACTTGAGGATATTTCCGCCCTGCAGAAAACGGCGCGGACCACCGGCGATCGACCGACCGACATCGTCGGCCACAGCCCGAAGATGCAGGCGGTTTTTGATATTCTGCCGCTCCTGTCGCATACCGAAGCCTCGATTCTCATAACCGGCGAGACCGGTACCGGCAAGGACAAGATCGCCGAGACCATTCACCGCAATTCGTCGCGGGGCAAATACCAGTTTGTCAAGATCAACTGCGGCGCTCTGCCGCCGGATCTTCTTGAATCGGAGCTGTTCGGCCATGTCAAGGGCGCCTTTACCGGGGCGGTGCGCGATAAACCGGGAATGTTCAAGCTGGCCGACAAGGGCACGATCTTTCTCACCGAGATAGGCGATATGCCGCTGTCGCTGCAGGTCAAGCTGCTGTCGGTCCTTGATGATCGGGCCTTCTATCCGGTTGGCGGCGAGCGGAAGGAAAAGGTCGATGTCCGGGTCATTGCCGCCACCCATCGTTCGCTTCGCGACCAGGTGGAGCGCGGCGCCTTTCGCGAGGATCTGTTTTACCGCCTCAATGTCCTGCATATTCATCTGCCGCCGCTGCGCGAGCGGGAAGGGGATATCCGCTTTCTCCTCGATTATTTTCTCCAGGAGTATGCGGTGCGGCTCGGCAAGGAAATCCAGACTTTTGCCGAATCGGCCCTGGATCACCTCCTTCTTTACCCGTATCCCGGCAATATCCGTGAACTCCGCAATATCGTCGAATACTGCGCCAATGTCTGCCGCAAACAGGATATCAGCAAGGAGGATCTGCCGCGGTATCTTTTTGATCGTTTGCCTGAGCTTCAAAACGGCAGCCATGAAAAGTTGCCGGTGAAGGCAGTCGCGGCCGGCGAGGCGGTGCCGGCGGTTCGGACTTTTACCGGGGCAAAGGCGGCGGCTGCTCCAGCACCCGAGCGACGCGCCGGTGGCGACAACTGGCCGGCGATCGAAAAGGAGATGATCCTGCAGGCCCTCACAGCCGGCAAGGGCAATCGGCAAAAGGCCGCCGAACTGCTCGGCTGGGGGAGAACCACCCTGTGGCGGAAGATCCGGCACTACGGTCTGGGTTAAGAAAAATGACAATCCCGGGAAAAGCAAAAATGAAGATCCTCATCACCGCCCAGGGCGATTTTGTCGCCCAGCGTTTCGACCTTACCGCCGAGGTGGTCATCGCCACCGTCGAAGGCGGCGAGCCGGTTGGCAAACCCCGGACGATCATCATGGATCGTCCGTCGCCGGAGGATCTCTGCAATATGATCATGGAGGAGAACATCGCCCTGGTCATCTGCGGCGGCATAGAGGACCGGCACTACCAGTTCCTCACCTGGAAAAAGATCGGGGTCATTGATTTTGTCATTGGCGACCACCAAGCCGCCCTGAAAAAGGCCATCGCCGGTGATCTCAAGCCCGGCGACCTGTTGCCGCTTTCCCGCGGCGATTTGAGTCTTTGACGGGAAGCCGGTGGTATTACGGAGTCAATAATTTGTAGACCTGGCTGCAGGACATGAGGACGCACATGGTGATTACCAGCGGTCTGATCAGCTTTTCACCGCCGTTCAGCATGGTGTGGCTGGCCAGGGTGGCACCGCAGAACTGGCCAAGCATCATCGCCAGAGCAATGGTCCAGGCGACTTGTCCGGCGGCGGCGAAAAGAGCCATGGAGACAATATTGGAGGTGAAGTTGAAGAGTTTTGCCCGGATGGTCGCCTGCAGCAGGGTCTCGCCGCGCAGAATGAACGCCGCTCGCGGCAAAAAAGGAACCGGTTCCCGGGCCGATGGCCCCATCGTAAAAGGCGATGAGCGGCACCGCCGTCAGGCCGTAGGCGGTCTCCGACTGCCGCGACGCGGTCTCAAGTTTTCCAACCTGCGGGCTGGCGAAAAAATAGCCGGCCACCCCGAGCAGCAGAAAGGGGATGCCCCAGTGCAGCCAACTTGTATCGACCCGCTGGATCAGCAAGGTTCCGAGCATCGAGCCGATCGCCGCACTGAGCACCAGCGGCAGCAGGCTGAAGATCTTCAAGTGGCCTTTTAAGAACAGCACGACGGTTGCCGTCAGGGCCCCGACAAAGCCCTGCGCTTTGTTGGTGGCCAGGGCCGACACCGGCGGCAGACCCGCCAGCATCAAGGCCGGCAGGGTCAGCAGTCCGCCGCCTCCGGCCAGGGTATCCACCCAGCCGGCCAGCAGGGCCACGAGAAACATGATGAAAATCAGCCACAGCGGCCAATCGATTGCCAGCATAAGGAAATTCGGGAGTTGAGGTTGAGCGGAAAAAGCATCACACCTTGAATTTTTTCATCAGCTCCTGCAACTGGCCGGCAAGTTCGGAAAGGCCCTGGGCGCTTGATTGTACCTGGTTGCTGCTTGCTCCCACCTGGTTGGCCTCTTGGTTGATCTCGGCAATGTTTTTGGTGATTTCGGCTATGACTATGGTGCTTTGGGCGACGTTTTCGTTGACCTCGACAATACCCTGGGCAGCCTGCGAAATATTACCGGCGATTTCGTTGGTGGCCGCCGACTGTTCCACCACCGCTGTGGCTATGCCGCCGATGACGCTGTTGATTTCGGCAATAACTGCGGAAATATTTTCAATATCGCCGATGGTCGAATTGGTGGTGGCCTGCATGTCGTTGATCTGGCTTTTGATATCCACCGTCGCCGCCGCCGTCTGCCGGGCGAGTTCCTTGATTTCGTTGGCGACTACGGCAAAACCCTTGCCGGCCTCGCCGGCTCTGGCCGCCTCGATGGTGGCGTTGAGGGCGAGGAGGTTGGTCTGCTCGGAGATCTCGGTAATCGTCTCCGTGACCTTGCCGACCTTTCGCGCCGACTCGCCGAGGGCGGTGATTTTTTCTGAGGTGGCCTGACTCTGCTTCACTGCTTTTTCCGAAACCTCTCTGGCCTTCTCGGCGCTATGGCTGATCTCGTTGACGGTGGCGGTCATTTCTTCGGTAGCGGTGGCGACCAACCCGACATTGCTGGAGGATTGCTCCATGGCAGCGGAGACTGAGTGGATATTCGAGCTCATTTCCTCGGCCGCAGTGGCGACCGTCCCGGATTTTTGTGCGGTTTCAAGGGCCGAGGAAGAAAGCTGTCGAGACACGGCGGCCAGATCGGCCGAGGAGGTGGACAGGGTATTGATGCCGGTGATGATCTCGCCAATCATCGACCGCAGTTGTCCCAGGGTCCCGTTCATCGACTTGGCCATGACGCCGATTTCATCTTTCTGGTCGACATCAAGTTTGCAGGTCAGATCGCCCCTGGCCATGGTCTCGGCCAGTCGCACCGTCAGGGCCACCGGGCCGGTGATGGAACGGATGATAAGGAGTGCCGCAATAGCGCCGACAAGAAAGGCGACGAGCATCAGGACGATGATCAGGGTCTCGGCACGATTGGCGTCTGCCTCCGCTTCTTTAGCGGTACCCTTTGCCAAGTTGTTTTGAAAAGTTATCACATCTTCGCAGGCGGCAAAATATTTACTTTGTACCGCTCTGAGGGAAGTGAGCAGCATGCCTTTGGCCTTGTCGATTTCGCCTTTCTTAACGAGTTCGACATACTGGTCTGTTGTTCCTACATAAGCGGTTCGGGCATCGACAAGAGCTTGCACCTTGGCTAACCCCTCTTTGCTTTTGCTGGTTTTCTGCAGGGTATCGAGGTTTTTGCCGATGGTTGCGCGGGCCTTCTCAAGGCGCGGCAGTTCGGCCTGCTGGGTCTCCTTGCTGCTATCGATGACGATGTTGCGCAAGACCCGGGCGATGATATTGATGTTGTCGATGATTTCGTTGGCCAGTTCAACCTTCGGCATGCGGTCTTCGGCCAGGATGGTAATATCGTCGCTCAAACTCTCAATCATTCTAAACGATATACCCCCATTGACGAGCAGGAATGTGAGAACCAGGCCAAAGGCCAAAATCAGGCGGGTTCCGATTTTCATGTTTTTCAGCATTTTTTTCTCCTTGAAGTAATTTACGCGCTTTATTGTCTTTTGGCATCTCGCCGAAACCTGTATCGCCTACTTGGAGTGGATCAATGGTCATCTAGCAGAAAATATTCCACCCAGGTGAGGAGTGAATGGTAAACAACCACGTGCCCTAGCATAGCACACATTCCTGGCAAAAAACAAAGCGACGGCAATCATTTTTTTGGCGGAAAAAGTTGGCCATGCCGGGTGCAGGAGGTAAAGAGGTGACTGGCTGCAGCAGTTCACCTGTCAAGCTACCACATTTGCCTCTGACTTCGGCAGGCAGATGCTTCAACAGGAAGTGTATTACAGGCGATTGAGCGATTCAATTAGATGGTCAAGAAAAATTTCTTCTTTCGAAAGTGTCCTTGGATGAAGGCGTTCCGGCTGCAAGAGCGGCTGACTTGGGGGAGTCACGAAAGGAGTTTTTCAATCAGAGCTACAAGCTCTGCCGGTCGAAAAGGTTTTTGGATAACTTCGTCGGCGCCAAGTTTATCAGCAAGCGAGAGATAGGTTCGTGGATCCATCATGCCGCCGCCGGACATGGCGATTATTTTTGGCCGAGGCAGTTCTTTTACCAGATCCATGATCACTTCCAGGCCTTCCTTGTCCGGCATGATAATGTCGGTGATAACCAGATCGGGGTTGGCTTTGCTATAAACCTTCATTCCGGCAACGCCATCGACCGCCGAGAGGACATGGTATCCGGACCGACTCAGAAGATCTCTCATCATGTTCATCATGTTCTCATTGTCTTCAATGACCAAGATAGTCTTCATTGCCGTCCCTGAGTGAGTATGTTGTCGTTATGGCGTTCGAATTGATATAATAGTTCTTGTAATTCATAGTCCTTTAAAAGATTCTTTTCAAGAAGAATAGTACCGAATTTCTTCTGTAACCGTTGTTGCTGGAAAACAAGTGTTCGCAGCTGCTGCTCAATCAATAGCCCGAGACTGCGGGCGGTCTGCCAGAAGGGATAAGATAAAGATGATCCGCATCGTTCCGGCATCGCCCATAACGGCCGAGCCTGAGAGGTAGGCCCCCAAATGGGAAGATTTACACCGATGGGGGAAATTTAAATATCAATCAAGCGAGCCCGGTTTTTTCGCATAACTTTCGTTTTCAAACTTCTCTTTCAAGAACTCGTAGAAGAGATATTCGCAATCCTTTTTTTTTGGTAGTTGCTGATATTCGTACAATATTTTGCGGATCTGGGTCTGGTTGCGGAGAGTCAGTAGAGTTATCAAATCGTCACGCATTTCTTCTGTCATAAGGTCCTCCCGTTTGATTTGTTGGTTGAAGTGGGAGTGTACTTTCGTAAACTTACAAAAATCTTACATGTGACGAATGAGGGATGTGTTGACCTTCTTTTTGAGGTGGAGGAAAGCAGTTTTTAGTATTGGGACTGAATGATGCTGATTGAGTTTGGTTGCAATATAGCTACAATTTTTAAAACGAAAAAAGGGGTTACAAGCATTTAACTTGTAACCCCTTGAATTCTCTTGGTAGCGGGGACAGGATTTGAACCTGTGACCTTCGGGTTATGAGCCCGACGAGCTACCAGACTGCTCCACCCCGCGATAAGGTGGCTCAATATACACCCAATAAATTTTATGTCAACGATTATTCCTGGGTATTGTTCGTGGGTTCGGAAACGGCGGCAAATTTGGCGATTTTTTCAATAATTTCCTCGGGCAGCCGGGTCAGTCTACCTTCCCGGGTGACGGCGGCGTGCACGGTATAGCCCTTCACCAGGAGTTTTGGTCGGGCAGGGCCTTCCTCCCGGCGGAGGATACGGTAAGAAAACCGGCATTTCAGGCTGGAGACCTCGGCGACCGTGGTTTCAATCAGGAGCAGATCGTCATAAAAGGCCGGGGACTTGAAGCGCGACCAGCATTCGATCACCGGCAGCACGAAACCGAGCTTCTCGATATCGCGGTACGAGCAGACCCACTGACGCATCAGTTCCGTTCGACCAATCTCGAAATATCTGAGATAATTGGCATTATAGACGACTCCTCCAGCATCGGTATCACCGTAGAGGACCCTGGCTGTAGTGGTGAAGACTGACCCCTCACTCATGGCGGAGCAGTTTCTCTATGAGCTGATGGCCCGCAGCAAGCCTGTTGCCGGCAACCGCGTCGTGCTCGCGGCAGGTTTTCTCCGAGAACGGCAGGCCCGAGCCCTTCTGTACTTCGCGGGAATCGTAGAGCAGGGTGGGGACCGGGTCGGAAACGTGGGTGCGCAGGGCCAATGGGGTAAAGTGATCCATGGTAACAACCACCCGAAAATCCTCATGTCGAGACCGCAGGTCGTTAACGATGGGCAGGACAATACGTCGGTCAAAGTCTTCAATGGCGGTCAGCTTATCGGAGAGCGACCCCTGGTGGCCAGCTTCATCCGGCGCTTCGAGGTGGACGAAGACGAAGTCGCCCTTTCTCAGGGCGTCGCTTGCCGCCTGGGCCTTGCCTTCGTAGTTGGTATCGATATAGCCGGTGGCGCCGGGGACATTGATCACCGACAAGCCGCCGACGACTCCCAGGCCTTTCAGGAGATCGACGGCGCTGATCATGCTGCCGTTGATGCCGAACCGTTCCGGCAGGGTCGGCACACTGGGCATCTTGCCCTCGCCCCAAAGCCAGATCTGCGATGCCGGGTTTTTCCCGGCCCGTATCCGCGCTGCATTGACCGGATGGTTGGCGAGCAGGGCACCCGCCTTGTCAAGGAGCTCCCGCCATTCTCTTTCGGCACGGTAATTCTGCCAGTAGGCTGGTGACGTCCTTTTCGATGTGATCGTGGGGAGGCACGGTGGCAAAGCCCGGATGCTCCCCCTTAAAGACCACGAGATGGCGGTAACTCACCCCGGGTTTGAAGTGGAAGGTCGCTGTGGCACATTCCGCCTCCAGCGCGGCGATCAGGGTATGCGCCTCCTGGTTACTGATATGGCCGGCGCAGAAGTCGCGCATGGTCACCCGGTCGCCTTCGCCTTGGTCAAGGGTCACCAGGTTGCAGCGAAAGGCCGTTTCATCGGGGGCCAAATGAACGTTCATAGCGGCCGCTTCCAGCGGGGCGCGTCCGGTATAGTAGGTGGCCGGATCGTAGCCCATGAGCGACATATTGGCGACGTCGCTGCCCGGCGGAAAGCCTTCGGGGACCGTATGGGTGAGAAAGAATTCACCTTTTTTACACAGTTCGTCGATGGTCGGGATGGCTGCAGCCTCAAGAGGCGTCCGGCCGGCAAGTTCCGCGATCGGGAAGTCGCCCATGCCGTCGCCGACGAGAATCAGGTATTTCATGGCGGCTTATTCCAGATTAAGAATACGAATCTTCACGGTGGGCGCGCTGCAGACCGGCAGGGCATCGATTTCGGTTATGGCCTTGACCACCGCATCCTCCTCCGCCCGGTGCGTTCGGAAGACGATAAAGACCGGTTCATCGCTGTCGCGCCCATCCTGGATCACCGATTGGATGGAGATGCCGTGTTTGCCAAGGATACCGGTGATCATCGACAGGACGCCCGGCCGGTCGAGGGCGGTAACCCGGAAATAATAGGGGCAGACCAGTCGGCTCATCGGGGTGATGGCCGGTTCGCCGATATGTTCCGGCCGATAGGACAGAGCCGGTACCCGGTTGATGCAGCCGCAGGCGATATTCCTTCCGATATCGACCACATCGGCGGCAACCGCGCTGCCCGTCGGCATCATGCCCGCGCCCTGGCCATAGAGCAGAACATCGCCGACCGTATCGCCCTGGAACTGGATGCCGTTATACGCCCCGTTAATGGTGGCCAGCATATTGTTTTCCGGCACCATGGTCGGATGAACCCGGGCCTCGACACTGTCGCCGTGGTTGCGGCTGATCGCCAGCAGCTTGATGCGAAAACCGAATTTCTTGGCGAAACGGATATCGATCGGTTCGATGCTTGAAATGCCCTCGACGGTTATATCGCTCAATTGAACACTCCGGCCATAGGCGATGGTCATGAGGATCGCCAGTTTATGGGCGGTATCGATCCCTTCGATATCGTAGGTGGGGTCGGCCTCGGCATAACCGAGACGCTGGGCCTCCTGCAGCACCTCGGCAAAGGGGGTGCCATGATCGGTCATCTGCGACAGGATGTAGTTGGCGGTACCGTTCATGATGCCCTCGATATAGTTGATCCGATTGGCCACCAACCCCTCCTTGAGGGCCTTGATCACCGGAATGCCGCCGCCGACGCTCGCTTCAAAACCGACTTCGACGTTTTTTTCGGCGGCGGCCCGGAAGATCTCTTGGCCATGCACGGAAAGCAGGGCCTTGTTGGCGGTGACGACATGTTTGCCATTGGCGATAGCTTTCAGGATAAAGCTTTTTGCCGGTTCCATGCCGCCGATAAGTTCGACGACGATATCGATGTTCGGATCGGTCAGGATGTCGCTGGCATTACCGGTCAGCCTGACGTCGCTAAATTCTTCGGGCAGGGTTTGTACCGCAAGATCGGCGATGCTGGTGAGAGTAAAGGATATCCCGGTTTTCTGTGCCAGGCGCTCCTTTTGGTGGAGGAGGGCATGGGCCAGCCCCTTGCCGACGGTACCGAAACCGATTATGCCAACATGTATTTCTTTCATAGTTCTCAAGTAGTGTTCAAGGTTTATATTGCTGCGAAAAATATCTCGCGAGCCGATATGGCCTATGAGTATTTTGCGGCGGAGATTTCAGCGGTGCTGTGGTTTTTGACTATTGTCGGTGAAGGTGTCGCCTTTCCAAGGTATGCGGCGGCTTACCGGCAGGAGGGACGTCATGAAAACACCAATTCTTCTGAAAGTAACCGCTTTCAGGACGAATGTCAAAATCTTACCGGAGATATTTTTATGGCCCGAAGCCTCGTTTTGGTCTATAGTGATTGGCTTGTTACGCTTTGCTGATAACGATCTTGTCTGCACCGGTGTTTTGGCGGATCTTGCGGTGTCTTTGATAGATAGTGACAGAATCCAACCCCTGTAGGATAAGATTCTTGGTGGTCATTCGTTCTTTATAGTTGCATAGATTCACTGAATTTCTTGAACTTTTATTTGTTAAACGTTGAAAGAATCTAAAAGGAGAGGACAATCATGGGTAAAAACATTCTGGTTTTCGGGCCGAACGGAAGTGGCAAAGGAACGCAAGGTGCTATCGTTCAGAAGAAATACAATATCCCGCACATCGAGTCGGGGGCGATCTTCAGAGAGCACATCGTCGGCGGCACCGAGCTGGGCAAGAAGGCCAAAGCTTTTATCGATAAAGGCGATCTGGTACCGGACGATATCACCATCCCGATGATGGTTTCCCGTTTGCAGAAAGCCGATTGCAAAGAAGGCTGGATTCTCGACGGTTTTCCTCGTTCAAAAGATCAGGCCATCACCCTGGCCGAAACTCTGAAAAAAGAAGGCCTGGCCCTCGACTATGTAATTGAGATCGTTCTCGATCGTGAAATCGCCAAAGAGCGTATTATGGGTCGCCGCCTCTGTGTCAACGACAACAATCATCCCAACCATATTGCCTTTGCGGCCATCAAGCCCGTCGAAAAAGACGGCAAGCTGGTCTGCCGGGTTTGCGGTGGCGAGCTGAAGACCCGCGCCGACGATCAGGATGTTGACGCCATCAGCAAACGTCATGGTATCTATTACGATGACAAGACCGGGACCATGGCGGCAGTCAACTATTTCAAGAACACCAATGGACCGAAGGTTATTTCCGTTGATGGTTCTATCTCCATCAAAGAGGTTACCGAAGCCATTATGAGCCAACTGTAAAGGCTGTCATGGTAGAGCGTAACTGATTTTTACCTCAGTTTACCGACAAAGGGCCTTCCCGCATTCCGGGAAAGCCCTTTTTGTCTTTTAATCCTATTCCGCTGGTTGCAGTTTTTAATGTTACCGGATTGTAGAGTTGTAGATTTGCCCATATGGAAGATAAAACGCCAATGAATAAAATCGGAAAGGTATATCTGGTAGGTGCAGGTCCGGGCGATCCCGGACTTATAACCGTCCGCGGCAAAAGCCTGCTGGAGAGAGCCGAGGTCGTCGTCTACGACTACCTGGCCGGCAAAAAATTGTTGAAACATGCCCCGGCCACCGCCAAGTTGATCTACGTCGGCAAGAAAGGCGGGGTAGAGCACAGCCACACCCAAGAGGAGATCAACCAGATGCTGGTCGATCACGCCCAGCTCGGCAAGATGGTGGTGCGTCTCAAGGGCGGCGATCCGTTTATCTTCGGACGGGGTGGGGAAGAGGTGCAGAAATTGTACGCGGCCGGTGTGCCTTTTGAAGTCGTTCCTGGGGTTACCTCGGCAACCGCTGCGGCGACCTATGCCGGAATTCCTATAACGCATCGGGATTACACGGCTTCGGTCGCATTTCTTACCGGTCATGAAGATCCCACCAAAGAAAATTCAGGCATCGATTGGGCAAAACTGGCAACCGGAGTCGGTACTCTGGTGATCTATATGGGTATCAAAAACCTGCCGATTATTGTTGCCAATATGATCAAATACGGCCGCGACCCGAAGACCCCGGTTGCCGTGGTGCGCTGGGCTTCCACTCCGGAGCAGCGGTCGGTGGTCGGTACCCTTGAGACCATTGCCCAGGTGGTAAAGGATGCCGGCATCAAGCCTCCATCATTGATCATTATCGGCGAGGTGGTGAGTCTTCGCGACACCATCGACTGGTACGAAAAACGGCCGCTTTTCGGCAAAAAAATCATCGTTACCCGGACCCGGGAGCAGGCCAGCGAGCTGGTCGCGGGACTGGAAGAGTTCGGTGCCAATTGTCTTGAATATTCGACGATCAATATTCAGCCGGTAGATTCCTATGAGGGACTGGACGAGGAACTGGAGCGGATCAACGAGTATCATTGGATTCTTTTCACTTCGCTGAATGGCGTTAAATATTTTTTCGAACGGCTGTATGGCAAGGGCATGGACGCCCGCCATCTGAAAGGGCCGGATATCGCCGTAGTCGGCAAAAGTACCGCCGACTTGCTTTTGAAATATGGCGTGCACGCCGATCTTATTCCCAATGTGTTTACCGGCGAGGGTTTGGCCGAGAGTCTTCTCGATCAGGGTGTTGAAGGGCGGAACATCCTTATTCCGCGGGTCCTGCACGGTCCTGAGATTTTGCCGGAAACCCTGCGCGGGGCCGGAGCCCAGGTAACGGTTGTCGCGGTGTACCAGAACTGTCCGGCGGAGGGCGATAAGGAATTTTTACGGACCGAGCTCGAAAAGGGTGGTGTTGATATGGTTACCTTCACCAGTTCTTCGACGGTTCGTAATTTTCTCGCCTTGCTGGATGAACCGGACCAGAGCGCCTTGAAGAGACTTCTGGCCGGTGTGAAAATCGCCGCAATCGGCCCGATCACCGGTAAAACCGTTACCGATAGCGGATTAAAGGTCGATGTTCAGCCGGAGCAGCATACCATTCCGGCAATGATTGATGCCATAGTCGCCTACTACCATGATGGAGCCGGCAAGTAGTAGTCGGCTTTACCTGCGGGCGGGGGACGAAGGGAGGCAGAATCGGCCCGTCGAAAAGGAACGGCGGGAGCAGGCTGTCATTCCGATCGAAGCCATTTGTTGCCGGGCCTGCGGCAGTGTAGTGACCGGGAAGGGCATGAAAATTCAGGTCAGCGGCTGCCACGCCCATACCTTTTTTAATCCGGCCGGAATCGTCTTTGAGCTGGGTTGTTTTCGCGATGCCCCAGGCTGCCTGGTTGTCGGCGCACCTTCCAGCGAATTCACCTGGTTTCCCGGACACCTCTGGCGTATCGCCCTCTGCCGCCGATGTCGAATACATCTGGGTTGGTTGTTCGCCATGGAGGGGAACACCTTCTATGGCCTGATTCTCAGTAAACTGCGTGAGTGACGATCCGCTCTGAGAATGGAGGGTAAACGCCCCTTGCCGTTTTCAGCTGTACGCCCTGCCTGAATATCAGTTGCTCCTGATCAGATCAAGAAGATCATCCGAGCTCATTTTCGCACTTATATCGCTCCCTTCGAGAAGGCTGCCGGCGAGATCACGTTTTTCCTGATGCAGTTTGACGATTTTTTCCTCAATGGTGCCCTTGCAGACCAGCCGGTAGATGGTCACCGGGCGGGTCTGACCGATCCGGTGCGCCCGGTCGGATGCCTGGTCCTCAATGGCCGGGTTCCACCACGGATCCATATGGATAACATAGTCGGCGGCGGTAAGATTGAGGCCGAGACCACCAGCCTTGAGGCTGATGAGGAAGAGATCACCCTGGCCGGACTGGAAGGCATCGACATTGATCTTGCGCTGTTTGCCGCTGGTGCTGCCGTCGAGATACTGGTAGCTGATGTTCTGCTGATCCAGATACTCGCGGATGAAGTTGAGGTGGCCGATAAATTGACTGAATACCAAGGCCTTATGGCGGCTGGCGAGCAGCTCCTCGATGATCGAGGCGAAGACCTTCAGTTTGGCGCTGCCGATAGAGCTGTTGTGGTCGATAAGGCGGGGATTGCAACAGGCCTGGCGGAGGCGCATGATCTCGGTGAGAATCTGCAGGTGCCGACCCTTTTTTTCCCTGGCGCTTTCCAGGATGTCAATGGCGTTCTGGCGCAGGGCCTCGTAGAAATGCGCCTCCTCCGGACTCATTTCGACATCGAGGGTGACCTCGGTGCGGGAAGGCAGCTCTTCCAGTACCTGGGACTTGATTCTTCTCAGGATAAAGGGCCGAATGAGCTTTTTCAACTTCAGTTTGGCTTCACGGTCCTGATACCGCTCGATGGGAATGGCGTAACGTTCGTTGAAACTGCTCAGGCTGCCGAGCAGACCGGGATTGATGAAATGGAAAAGATTCCACAGCTCGCCAAGATGGTTTTCAATCGGCGTGCCGGTGGTGATGAGTTTGAACTGGGCCTGCAGCGACATCGCCGCCTGGGACCGTTTGGTCGCCGAGTTTTTGATGGCCTGGGCCTCATCAAGGATGATTGCCTGCCATTTGACCGAGGAGAGGAGTTCGTTCTCCTGCTGCAGTAGGGTATAGGTGGTGATCATCAGATCAAATTTGCCGAGATCCCGGATGCTTTTTTCCCGATCCTTGCCGGTAAAGAATTTGACATTGATGGTTGGGGTGAAGCGTCGAACCTCCGACTGCCAGTTGGTCGATACCGAGGTCGGGGCGACCACCAGGGACGGGCCATCGACCGCCAATCTGAGGATCACCGCCAAGGATTGCAGGGTCTTGCCGAGACCCATGTCGTCGGCCAGGCAGCCGCCCACACCCCAGCGGGCAAGACGGGCCAGCCATTCGTAACCCTCCCTTTGGTAAACCCGCAGTTCGGCTTGCAGGGTTGAAGGTACCTCGGGCTTGTAACTCTGGGCATCGTGGATTCTGGCGATCTGCGCCTGCCATCCGGCGTCGGTCTCGGTCGCCACCTGGCTGGTCAGTTTTTCCAGCTGGATGGCGGCGAGCGGATGGACCAATACCTCGCCGTCGTCGTCGCCACCGAGACCATCGGTATAGAGATTGATATCCTCCAGGCGTTTGCGGAATTCCTGAGTCAGGGCGATGAATTGTCCGTCGCCGATTTCCACGAACCTGCCGGGGGAATTTTTCAGTTTGCTTAAGAGGTCTTTCAATTCAATGACCTGACCCTGGTCAAGGACCAGGTGACCGCTCATGGCAAACCAGTTTTGCCTATTGGTGCGAATTTTCAGGTTGAGGTTCTCAAGGGATACCTTTTGGGTGATGGTCAGTTTTTCCCCTTCCGGCCATTCGATAACCACCTTGTCGCGGATGGCCTGCAGCTCCATGAGCGTTTGCAGGCAGTCGTCGGGATCGGAGAGATGCCATTCCCGATCGTTTTCCTGCTCCATGTCCATGGCCAGGTCGAGGATCGGGCAGAGTTCTTCGATATCGCGGGCCTTTTCCTCCTCCAGAGCGAGGTTGCGCCGGGTCTGCAAACGCTTGCCGTTAACCTCGGCCATAATATTTTCCACGCCCTGCCCGGGTTTCAGGTAGTGTCCGCCCTCGACAAAGGGTTTGACGAACATCTCCAGACGAAAGCCGGTACCGTAGGGGATGAGGTGCATATAGATGGTCGAATCGGCCTCGACAAAGGTGATATTGCTCGTGCGCCTGCTGGTGCTGTCGGCGGCGATGGCCGAATGGACGGTCATAAAGGAAGAGATATTGCCGATGGCGGTCAGCACTTGTTCACTTGCCGACTTCGGCACGGTGATGCCGTCCTTGCCGGTAATTTGCGCGATGCGCCGGTGGTTGTCGTTGATGTTGATGATTTTGACGCGGGTCGGGGTTTCCTTTTGGAAGTTGATGTTGTCGGCGGTGATCGGATGGGCAAAACAGATATGCAGGAAATCGCCCCGTTCCTCGACGAGCAGTTCCGGCTCGCCGGCCACAAATTCAACAGGAGTGACCGGCGATTCCGCCAGATAAATATGCGGGTGGCCAATCATTGCCGGGAGCACTTTGTCAATGGTGAGAATAAAGTTGATGCTCTGGTTGTCCGGATTGACAATTTTTTTAATTGCCGCACAAATCTTTCTATCCTGGGGTGTGAGAAAATTCAGTTTGCCGGCCTGATGCAGACGGGCGAGCGAGATAGGTCGCCCGCGGCTCCACTCCCCGTCCGGGGTCAGTTTCTGCTCACGCGGCGAAATGGTGATTTTTTTGCCGTCGAAGGAAACCATCCAACAGAGGCGGGTTGACTGTCTCGGTTGTTCATGCTCCTGGGTAGTAGCCAGGATCAGCGCCTGAAGGGTGCGTTTCCAGGGTTCTTCCGGTTCGAGAATGGGTAGAAGAGGAATAATCCCGGTTTGTTCGCGGAGGATTTTGGTCGTTTCCAGGTAGTCGGCGTCGTCATGGTGGATGGTGGAGAGAATTTCCCCGAGCATGAGGGTGAAAAAGCGGTATTCACTCCGGCGGCCTTTGTGGTAATAGGCGACGATTTCCGCTTCGACATCGGCTTCGATGGCGCTGTTCAGCCAATATTGACAAATGGCTGCAAAGATGAGGGTCAGGACATTCTGTCGTACTCTTTCGGGAAGAGTTATCTGCTCAGGAAGAGTGCCTTTGCTGATCTGCGAGTTGATGACCACGGCGAGATAGTTGTAGGCATCGTTTTCCCGGGCGTTGGGGAACTGGGACAGGGCAACGCCGATAGCGTTGGCGATAGGGCCATACTCTTCGCGGCTGGCGACATTCAGGCTGGCGAGAAGATAGAACAGTCCGGGAGGACCAAAGAATGCCACCTTTTCCCCCTGGCTGTAGGTGCTTAAGAACTGCAGGTCGTCATTGAAAGCCGTCACGGCCCTTGCGCTGTCACCTTGGAGAAAGAGAAGTGCCCCGAGAGCCCCTGTGCCCTTGAAGGAGTCACTATGGATGGTAATGAGGGTGCTCGCCTCTTTCAGTCTGCCCCGAAACAGCAGTTCGTTGAACAGGAGTCTTTTAAAGGGCAGATGCTCGTCGGTGGTGAGGGTTGAAAACTCTTGTTCGGAGGAGAGAAAATCTATAATTTCCGGGTAGTCGGTAAGCGTCTCCTGACCGTACTGGAGGACATTGCTGAGCAGGTAGAACTGAAAAGAAGCCGAGAGAGAGCGGAACCACAGAAGGTCGAAGGGCCTGGTCATGATCCGCACGGTCGGTGGCGGATCGGCGGCGAGATCTCGGCATTGGGCGGCGATAAAATCGTTGGCGTCATCGATCAGCTGAAACTGTTGGGTATATATGCCGATCCGCATCTCGCGCATGCCCCGCCAGCATCTCGTCGTCCACTTGCCGTAGTAATAGGTGACTGGCGCCTCGGCCTGGATTATTTCCGCATAGGAGGCGTAGGTTCCTTCTTTGATGGCGATTTTGCTTAAGGTTTCAACAATTTCTTCGTTGCATTGACGCTCTTTGGTGAGGAGCCCCAGCTGTTCGAACTTATTGAAATAGTGTAAAAGATTGGCGGCTGTCGGCTTGTTGCCGCGGGGATTTTTTAAATCCAGCAGACGAAGGCAGTTGACGATAAGGGTGGAATGGGCGGGTTCATAAACGACGGAAAGAAATTGCAGAAGTGACTGTTCAAACGGCGAGAGTTTATAATATTGATCAAGGAGGCTGGCAGGGTTTTGCATGGTTATTTTTTATTGTCCGGGATACACATCCTTCCGGTGAGTGGCTTTCATTTTTTATGCGGGGGCCAAAGAGAACCAGGCAATATATCATTGTCTGACCTGGATGAGAACCAAAAACTGAAACTATTTCCGGATGGAAAAGTTGAAATTCAACGAAAAACCGACAATTTTCATCGATTTCCCTTGCTCTCAGGGCATTGACGGCTGGTCTGCCGGATGGGAGGAATTGAGATGTTTAAGTCAGGTGAAAGTTTTCAGGAAGGCCATGTGCTGCTCATTGTTCCGCGGCCTTCCTGAATCGCTTTGAAAAACTAGACACTAGAGACTCTGGTGCTTGGTGATCTTGGCATCTACCTCAAGGTGGCGTAGCCATGCCGACAAAAGTTGTTGTTGCTTATAGCGCTGCAGATTGTCTCGGTACTTTTTCAATTCGTCACTGTTTTCCGGCATCTTTGGAGTTTCGCGGGACAAAAACGTGTAGACAAAAAAATCGTCACCAACTCGGCCCGGCGCTTCCGGCAGTGGTGAACCCGCGGAAAGGAGGAAGGCGGTTGGCAGAAGGGATGAAGGAAAATCACTCTTACCCTCCGCCGCATTCTGGCCGAGCAGACCGGATTCCTTTACGGTAAGGCCTTTTTCCTGGGCAACGCTGTCGAAGGTTTTTCCCGTCTTTACGCTTGCCAATATATCTTTGGCCGCCGATTCCGCCAGTTCTTGTGATTTCATTTTCCGAAAATCTTTCTCAAGGGTAGCTCGGACGGTGGCAAACTCGGGAATTTCCGGTTCCTTTATATCCTCGGCAAAGGCTATTAGATACCCTGATTGACCCTTGATCAGAGAACTCAATTCACCTTTGTTCAGCTCAAAGGTTTTTTCGAGAAATTGCGGGTCGTTTTTCAAGTTGGCCGGGGCACTGCTTTTGGCGAAGAAATCGGTCTGATGGACGACAACTTCTGGATGGCTTTCGCTGTATTTACCAAGACTGCCGGCGCCAATGATCGCTTCATAGGCATCGTTGGCCACCTGAAAGGCAAGACTCTCGGCCTCTTTGCGCTGAAGGATGCCGGTAATCTTTTCGGTTGCTTCGGCAAGGGTCTGGGTCGCAGCCGGTTTAATTTCCTCCAGGCGGATAATGTGATAGCCGAACTGGGTCTTGACTACGTCGCTGATGGCTCCGGGCTGCATGGCGAAAATGGCCTCATCAAAGGCCGGAACCATCTGTCCGGCAGGAAAAAAGCCAAGATCACCGCCATTGTTTTTCGACGGATCATCGGAATGCTGTCGAGCAAGAGCGGCAAAATCACCACCGTCTTTGACAAGCTTTAACACCTTGCGCGGCCTTGGCGGCTTTTTCTTTATGGACTTCAGCAGAATCCTTTTCTCCGGCTTTCAGGAGGATATGGCGGGCGTGACGCTGCTCGGGAAGCCTGAAGGTTTTGAGGTTGTTTTTATAGTATTCTTCGATCTTGGGCTGGTCGATGACTACCTTGTTGCCGACTTCGGCAAAGGTGAATGTTAAATATTTAAGCTTGAGTTGCGGCTCGGTCTTGTACTTATCCTTGACCGTTTCGAACCAGGCGGAGAGACCGGCATCATCGACGACCACCCGGGCGGCATAGTCAGCGGGGGTTATACGGGCATATTTGACTGCCACCTTTTCATTCATCTGGCTGTAGATATCCTGAATTTCATAATCGGTGGTGACGGTGCCGAACCGGCCAATCTCCCGGACCGCTACTTCGGACAGTTGGTCGAAACGCATCGACTGTTCAAATTTGCTGGGAGCCATTTTATTGGCGGCAAGAATTGTCTTATAGCGTTCGATGCTGAAGGCACCTTGATCTTGAAATTGCACCATGGTCTCTATAAAGGTGCGGATTTCGTCGGCACTGACGTTTATCCCCATGGCGGTGGCCCCTTGGCGGAGGAGAGCCGTCTGGATTATTTGGTTGATGACCTGTTGTTTGAGGCCAAAGGATTCCGCCAGCCCCTTCGGAACATTGCCACCGAATTGGCTGCCGAGTTGTTGGTATGCCCGGTCGTAGGCCTGCTGAAACTGCTGAAAGGTGATTTCTTCGCCATTGACGACAATCGCCGACTGTTTACTGTCCCCTATATTGGTACCGACACCCCAGAAGATGAAGACCAGGGCGATGATAACAACAATAATCTGGATCAGGGGCGATTGTGCTTTTCTACGAAGTATCTGCAGCATAAATAGAGAGTATGTGTTTGGGGTTGAGAAAAACCTTGAATGTTCCGGGTAAAGGCGGGAAGGATCCACCAATCCTGGCATTGCAAGCCGCTGGTTAGATAACAGATCGATTTACTCTTTCTTTTTCTACACTGCAAGGAAAAATCCTTTACTTCAGGTCAAGACAGCGTTAAGGAAAGAGGCAGCCCCTCCCGAAGCCCAAACCTTTGACACCCTTTAGGGTTAGATTGTTATTGTTTTGATATCGTTAGATTTTATAGTAAATGCAGCGATTCTCATTTGACTTACAAATGATTCTTCATTCGCTTGACAAATCGTTTTGCCTATAGTAATAAGACAAGTCAGTTTTTGAATTATAAAACGGCGTAAGCCATAAAATAATATTTCAAGGAGGTTGCAATGCCAACATTAGTTCACAATGGTAAGAGTTTCGAGGTAGATGAGGATGGTTTCCTGCTCAAAGGTGATGATTTCAACCAGGAGTGGGTTGATTATGTCAAAGGTGTTGAAGGCATCGCCGAAATGACCGATGAGCACGTAAAAGTGATTGACGCCCTGCAAGAGTACTACAAGAAAAACGGAATTGCTCCGATGGTTCGTATTCTCTCCAAAACCACCGGTTTCCCGCTGAAAAGAATCTACGAGCTGTTCCCGTCCGGACCTGGCAAGGGAGCCTGTAAAATGGCCGGTTTGCCGAAACCCACCGGTTGCGTCTGATATTTCAGCCGCTTTTTGAACTGCTTAGAGGGGGAATGGCATTTGCCATTCCCCCTTTTTCTTTTTCTCTGCATCTGCTGCCGGAAATGACAGTCAGGTTGAGGGGTATAGCTCCTCAAGTGCCTTCTGGTGTACAGCTTCGATTCTTCTTTGGTATTCTTGTCCCGATATCTTTGCACCTCTCAGCCCGCCGCGGAGGTTGATCTCCATCAGGTGAAGACCGTCGTGCGGGGTGAGCATGAGATCGAGGTGTGCATAGGGAAATGCCCCGCGTTTCATTACCTCAAGACAAAAAGCCAGTTGCCGGTCGGATAATATATACGGTGTACCCTTTCCGCCGCAGTGCAGGTTTTGGCGGAAATTGAAGGGGTTGCTGCGTTCGTATGCCTCGCAGTAGTCATCAATGATGATAACCCGGATATCCCGGTTCTCAGGTTGAAATGGTTGGATGATAAACGGGAAGGGATAGGCGGCAACGCTCACCTGGTTGTAGAGATCTTCAATACTCGGAAAAATATGTACACCAATACCGGCATTTTTCCGATCATGCTTGAGGACGACCCGCTGGTGTCCGTGTTGCAGGTAGAGGGAGGATACCTGGAGCAGGGTCTGCGCATCGTAGATCGCCAGGGTGTCGGGTGGCAAATAGTCGCTGAAGATTCGGACCTGGAAAACCTTTGAGCGGCTCGCCAGTTGCGCGGTTGCCGAAGGAATCATATGGATACCTCTGGCAAGCAGATCGGTAAGGAGGTGTTCTTCGCCCGGCTTGAGGCGGAGGCGCCCGACGATGATATCGTCTTTTATAAGTCGTTGATAGGATGCGAAAAGATTCTGGTTGTCAGTGACAATGGTGGGTTCTACCCTCAAAAGATCATCTCCGAAAACCGTTGGTGAAAAGTTGTCAGATCTTCTTCGCAGTTGCCGCAGAAGAGCTTGACGTCACCCAGTGCCTGTGAGCTTTTTTCTTCGATGGTGAAGCTGCCGTCGGTATTTTGTACATAGTGCGTCGTGGTGATGACGTCATCGGTGATCTCGAAAAAATCCTTTTCGTTGCCGCAAAAGGGGCATTTTAAGAGATTGACTACCTTGGGATGAAAAGTCATTATTGCAACCCGTTGCCTCGTATGTGCAAGTATGTAGGCCGTTTCACAAAAAATATGGGCCGGAGGAATGCCCGGAACGGCTGCTAATCTCTCGATACACCATCGTCGTGGTCTGTCGACTTGAGACCATCAACTGCCACCTTAATCTCACCCTGGATCGCCGCCCCTGACTCCACGGTCAAACTCCCTGCTTCAAGTTTGCCGTTGATGGAACAATTCTTCCTGGCTGTCAGCATACTGGTTTTTATGTTGCCCTCAATGGTCCCGTAGCAGTTGAAGGAGGAGACGATTATATCGCCGTTGATGCGTCCGGTTTCACTGAGCACCAGATGTTCTCCATCGATATTGCCGTTGATGACCCCGTCTATTCGGGCCTTTCCTTTAAAGGTTATGCCTCCTGTGATGATCATGGTTTTGTCGATGATCGAGGAGATTGCTTCACTCTCGACCTTTTTCATTTCCTGGTCAGTAGTAATATTTTTAGCAAACATTCCCATTTCTATCGTGTCTCCGAAGTAGGGCCGGGCGATTCAGGTGAGCTGGCAACTTTCATAAACATGTAAGGATCGATTGGTTTCTCGTCGAGGGTGACTTCATAATGGAGATGCGGGCCTGTCGATCGCCCTGAATTTCCGACAAATCCGATAAGCTGGCCGCGGTGTATCTTTTGCCCGGGACGAACCACGAACTTTTTCATATGGCTGAAGGCACTGGAATAGCCGTTGTCATGGTCAATAAGGACATAATTGCCGTAGCTGCCATTGTAGAAAGCCTTGCTCACCACACCGTCGGCGGTGGCATAGATGTCGTCTCCCGGTTTGCTGCGAAAATCGATGCCGGTGTGAAAAGCTGTTTTGCCGTTGACCGGGTCAAGGCGTTTGCCGAACTCGGAGGTAATGGGGCCGTCAACCGGTCGACCAAAGGGCAGAAAGCGGATAGCCTTTAAGTATTTGTCGGCACGATTGAGCAGGGCGTTGCGGTTCGATTCGGGTTGTGCAATAAAGGCACCGCCACTGTTGCTTTTGCCTTCTTTGACCTCCACCGGCAATTCGATGCCGATGCTGTCGATCATTTTTTCTATGAGTTCACTTCGTTCCGCCAATTCATTGACGGCTGTCGACAGGAGGTTTTCTTTCTCCGCCTGGAAGGCAACCGCCTGTTTGACGCTGCTGAGTTCGAGCTTGGCAACTTTCAAATTGAGTTTCAGCTGCTGTTCTTCGCTGTCCCTCTTGCTCTCGGCGATCAGTTCGGCACTGGTGCGCAGCTGTTCGCGCAGTTCGGCGAGTTGGCTTGCGATCGTCCGGTTCTCAGCGAAAAGGGCGAAGGAAAAGATACTGGCGACAGTCAGAGAAAGGCCGATAATCAGGGAAATGCAAAGACCGAAAAGCAGTCTGTGGCGTGATAGCGGCAACCGTATAACCCTGCCCCGGTTGCCGGCGATGATGATATGAAGTCGCTCATCCATTATAGAAATCCAAAACTGTTGTTAAGAGCGAAAACAAAAAGTATGATGAAGCTCTCAAAATTTTATAGCTTATACTAAGGAGAAATAAATTAAGCAACAATAAAAAGCCACCAAGACACACCCGCACATGTCGAATAACAAATTGTAATTACTCAATATAAAATTTATCCGTCGTGAATATTCCAGTGGTTACGGACGGAATGGTCTGGGAGTTTTTCTCTTTTTAATCATGGCAAATTTGATAACGTGTAAAGCCCTCGGTAAAGCCTTCGGCGCGCAAAATCTTTTCAAAAATATCAATCTGGTGGTTAACAGCGGCGAGAAAATCGGCGTTATCGGCCCGAACGGTTCCGGCAAATCAACTCTTCTGAAAATCATCTGCGACCTTGAAGAGGCCGACAGCGGGCAGGTGGTTCGGCAAAGATTTGTCCGCCTCAGCTATCTGGCCCAGGAAGACGTTTTTTCTCTAGAAAAAAACGTTACCGCCACCCTGATGACGGCAATAAAGGATGAGGATCTCGACGAGAACGCCAAATACAACCGGGTTCGCAGCCTGCTCAGTCGGGCCGAATTCCCGGATGCCGATGCCTTGGTCGAAAACCTCTCCGGCGGCTGGCGGAAGCGCCTGTCGATCTGCCGGGCGTTGCTTGTCGCCCCCGATGTGCTGGTCATGGATGAACCCACCAACCATCTGGATATCGAAGGTATCCTCTGGCTGGAAAAGATGCTTGCCGGAGGTGCTGCCCCCTCCGCCTACCTGCTGGTCAGCCACGATCGCCATTTTCTTGAAAACTGCACCAACCGGATCATCGAATTGTCCTCGCTCTATCCCGAGGGAACCCTGCAGGTTCAGGGTCCCTACTCGCAATTTCTTGAGGTGCGTGAGCTTTTTCTGGCCGGGCAGATGCAGGAAGAGGAGCGGTTGGCCAACAAAGCCCGGCGGGAGATCGAGTGGCTGCGGCGAGGGCCGAAGGCCAGGGCCACCAAGGCCAAGTATCGCATTGACGAGGCGCACAAACTGACCGGCGAGCTGGCCGAGGTGAAGGCGAGAAACCGCTCGATTTCAAGCGTCCAGATCGATTTCGAGGCAACCGGGCGAAAGACCAGAAAGCTTCTTGAGGCGGTCGGACTGGCCAAGTCGTATGGCGAGCTCCAGCTCTTTGCCGACCTGGATATCATCCTCTCTCCCGGCAGTCGTCTCGGGCTCCTCGGCAGGAACGGCTGCGGCAAGTCGACACTCATGAAAATCATCGCCGGGGCGACCGGCAAGGCGCAGGTGGTGCCGGATGCCGGAACCCTGAAGACCGCCGATAACGTCAAGATCGTCACCTTCGAACAGAACCGCGAGTCCCTTGATCCAACGGTGACTCTCCGTCGGGCTCTGGCGCCTGAAGGAGATGCGGTGATGTATTGCGGCCGTTCCCTGCATGTGGCGAGCTGGGCCAAGAAGTTTCTGTTCCGCCCGGACCAACTGGAAACTCCGGTCGGTCAGCTGTCCGGCGGTGAGCAGGCGCGTATCCTTATCGCCGCGCTGATGCGTCAGCCGGCGGATATCCTTCTTCTTGATGAACCGACCAATGACCTCGACATCGCCTCGCTCGATGTCCTGGAGACGAGCCTCACCGAGTTCCCCGGGGCCTTGATCCTTGTCACCCACGACCGTTTTCTCCTCGACCGGGTTTGTCATCGGCTGCTCGGCTTCGGCGGGCGCAGCGGGGTCACCTATTATGCCGATTACGAGCAGTGGTTGAGTGATCTGCCGCAGTCGGGGGATAAGGACAGCCTTCGGGAGAAAGGCCCTGACAGGAGGGATATTGCTCCACCTTCGCCCAAAATTAAAGGCCGGCTGTCCTACCTCGACCAACGCGAATACGACCAGATCGAGGAGAAAATCACCGCCGGGGAGAGTCGAGTAGCCGAATTGGAAGAAATGATGGTCCGCCCCGATGTCGTGTCAGCCTCGGAAATGCTGGCCACCTGCTGGCAGGACCTGGAAGCGGCCCGCCAAGAGGTGGAACGGCTCTATACTCGCTGGCATGAGCTGGAAGAGAAGAAGGGGGAGTGAAGACTGCATGAAAGTCGCCGTTCTCGCCGATATCCATGGCAACCTCGAAGCCCTTGCAGCGGTCGGTGCCGACCTTGCCCGGCGGGGCGCCGACCGGGTGGTTTGCCTGGGCGATAATGTCGGTTACGGACCGGACCCGGAGGCGGTGGTGCGGCGGATACGCGACCTTGGCTATGTGTCGGTTCTCGGCAATCATGAGCTCGCCCTCCTTGATCGGTCCGCTCGAAGATGGATGAACTTCCAGGCGGAGGAAAATAATATCGTCACCGCTGCCTTGCTGTCCGAGGAGAATCTTGCCTACTGTTCCAGCCTGCCGAAGTATCTGTCTTTCGATAAGGCCTACTTCGTCCATGGCTTTCCGCCTTTTTCGGTCTTTCGTTATCTCAACCGGCAATCCGATGAGAGATTGGCGGCTCTCCTCGCCACCGCCGCCTTTTCCCTCCTCTTTCTCGGCCATACCCATAAATTGGAACTTGTCCGGCAGGAACACGGGACAATCGTTCGCAGGCCTTTAGGGCAGGAGAGTCTTCTGTTGCTGCCGGGGCAAAAGTATATCATCAACGCCGGCAGCGTCGGGCAGCCGCGGGATGGTGACAACCGCGCCAAATACCTCCTCTGGGATATGGCCGCGGCCACTTTGGAGGTGGTGTTTGTCGCCTACGATTACCATACCACCATGCGGAAAATCAGGGACAGGGGATTTCCGGATGGTTACGCCAGCCGTTTGGCTTAGGATATGAAAACAATCGGCAGATATGAGGTGGTCGGCCGCCTGGGCCGGGGCGGGATGAGCATGGTCTACAAAGCCCGGGCCCCGGTCACCGGCCGCTTGGTGGCCTTGAAGATCCTCCAGCCGCGCGACAGCCTCTTTGCCGAGCTGGTGGGTGAGGAGCGGCTGAAAGAGCTCTTTGTCGCCGAGGCGAAAATCATGGGTGGCATAAGTCACGACCACGTGGCGAAAATCCTCGACTGCGACGAGCACGAGGGGCAGCCCTTCATCGTTCTCGAATATTTTGCCCATTCCCTCGGTGCTTTTATCGGCGAATCGTACCGGGTGGAGACCCCATCGCGGATGATTTCCGCCGCCAAAACCCAGACCTATCTGATTCACGCCCTGAAAGGTTTGGAACGACTGCATTTTGCCGGGATCGTCCACCGCGACATCAAACCCTATAACCTCATGTTGACCAGCGACGACCGGGTGAAGATCATCGATTTCGGTCTGTCGCGGGTGCGCGGCGAAGAAAGGACGGCGGTACCGGGGATGCAGGTCGGTTCACCCTTCTATACCGCACCCGAGCAGGAAAAAGACCCGCAGCGGGCGGATGGCCGGGCCGATCTCTACAGCCTTGGCATCCTGGGCTTGCGCATGCTGACCGGGTGTCTCTTTGACGGCCGACAGGGAGCGGCGATGGCCAGTGCGACAAATCCCGAGGTTGGGCCCTTGTGGGATGGCTGGTTTCAGCGCAGTGTTGCCAGGCGGCCGGAGGACAGGTTTCAAACCGCCCAGGAGATGCGTCTTGCCTTACAGGCCTTACCGCTCAGTGAAAAGCCGATTGTCTGCGGTCGAGACCAGCTTTCCGCCTTGTCCTGCCGTTCGGTACGGAGCGAACCGACCCGGCTGATGCTGAAGGATATCCGGGCTTGCCTGGGACTTGATGAACTGTTCAGGCCCCTTGTCTACCCGGTGCAGGATTTCGCCGCCGTCGGTCCGCTGGTGGCCCTGGAACGGAACAGTCGCCTCCAGTGGCAGCGCTTTGGCGCAGGCTTTGCCCTTGATTGGCACCAGGCCGGGGAATATGTTGCGCACCTCAACAGCACCTGCTGGCAGGGAAGGGACAATTGGCGGTTGCCGACCGCCGCCGAGGCCTGCACGACCCTCAAACCGCCATTGCACGGCGTCGCTTGTTCGTCGTGGCCGCTTTTCGACCCGTCCATTCACTGGTTGTGGACCAGTGATCCCTGCAGCAAAAAGCAGGCATGGTCGGTCGATGTGCTGGAGAGTTTTTTCGATCGCCTCGACAAGGATGGCGTTGCCTCCGTCTGCGCCGTCAGTTCGGTCTAAACTGGCCTTCAAGTTCGGCGGGCTGCGAAAAACTCAGCGAATGCTCCAAGGATAGTGGTGACATCTCCGTCACTGATATCCAGATGGGTAACTAACCGGGTGGTTTTGCCGGGGCTGATAAGGATCTGCCGCCCCGCGAGAAACTCCGCCAGCGCCCGGGTGGTTTCCGCCTTGGCGGTAAAAAACACCATGTTGGTCTGGGCCGGGTTTTTGTCTACCGAAAGCTCGGCAAACCGGCCAAGTCCTTCGGCCAGGACCTCGGCGTGGTGGTGGTCGATGGCCAGCCGTTCGACATTGTTTTCCAGGGCGTAAAGTCCGGCTGCGGCCAAGATCCCGGCCTGGCGCATGCCGCCGCCGGTCATCTTCCGCCACTTTCTCGCCTCCTCGATAAAACCCCTCTTCCCGGCCAGCAGCGAGCCGACCGGCGCCCCCAAGCCTTTGGAGAGACACAGGGAAACCGAGTCGAAATGGCGGGATATTTCCCCCACCCCAACCCCCTGCTTGACCGCCGCATTCATCAGCCGTGCTCCGTCGAGGTGCAGTTTCAGGTTCTTGGCCTTGGCGAAGGCCGCGGCCTCGGCGAGGTAGGGGAGCGGCAGGGCCTTGCCGTTCTGGGTATCTTCCAGGCAGAGGAGACGGGTTCTGGCGAAATGGATGTCATCCGGTTTGATTTTTTCCTCGACCTTGGCAAGGGACAGGGTCGAATCCGCCTCGAATTCGATGGGTTGTGGCTGGACGCTGCCCAACACGGCGGCACCGCCGCCTTCGTACCGGTAAGTGTGCGCCCCCTGGCCGACGATGTACTCGTCGCCCCGGCCGCAATGCGACAGGATACCGATGAGGTTGGCCTGGGTGCCGCTGGCGGTAAAAATCGTCGCCTCGAAACCGAGGAGCTCGGCAGCATATGCCTCCAGACGGTTGACGGTCGGGTCGTCGCGGTACACATCGTCGCCGACTTCGGCACCGGCCATGGCGCGGCGCATGGCTTCGGAGGGTTTGGTGACGGTATCGCTGCGTAAATCTATTACTGACATGACTTCCTCCGGTTGTTTCCTTGGTAAAAAAGTATTACAAACTGCTTTGTAACAGGGGTTGTAAACGGGATTTGACCAGCAGGGTACAGGACAAGGAATAAAAAAGCGATGGGAAATATTGACGGTTTAAACGAGGCGCAAAGGGGTGTTCTGGCTGAGGCAGGGTACACCTTGGCGGTTCTGTCGGAAGAAGAGGCAGCGGCAATCGCTGTTGGAGAGATCGGTGTCGCGGAGCTGTCCGACGAGCAGCTTGAGGAATTTTTGCAGATCGCCAACCTGCTCTACCGTGGCGGCGAGAATCTGATCTCCGACGCCCTGTATGACTTCACCTTTCTTGCCGAACTGAAGAATCGCTATCCCGACCATCCCTTTCTCCATACCGTCGAACCGGAACCGCTGGCCCTGGCCAAGACCGTCGAACTGCCGGTGCGCATGCTATCGACCGAGAAGGCCTACGACTTTGCGACCATCGTCAACTGGGCAAAGCGGATCGAAAAAGCGGCGGGGGAGTGCGGCATTGCCTTTGCCACCCTGCTTTTTCGGGTCATGCCGAAGCTCGATGGCTTCGCCGCCTACGATGACGGGCAGACCCTCTACACCCGCGGCGACGGCCGGCGGGGCACCGATATCACCCGGGTTTTCGAGCGTGGCCTGCAGGTTGCGGGGGGCGGGCAGCGCGGCCTTGGCGCCGGGCGAGATCGTCGTCAGTCGCAGCTATTTCCGCGACCATCTGGCGTCGCTTTTTGACAATTCGCGTAACTTCCAGGCCAGCCTGATTAAGGAGAAGGAGCTCGAAGCCCCGGCCATCGAGGCGATCCGCTCCGGACAGGCGGTCTTTTTTCCCTTCAGTCTGCTGCCCTCCTGGCAGGGTACTTGGGCTGACCTGACGGCGAACTTTGAAGATATCGTCGAAAGGTTATGGGGTGAGATCGATTACGATATCGACGGTATTGTCCTGGAGATCGGCGAACAGCGCCTCCGCGACCATCTCGGCGCGACCAGACACCACCATCGCTGGCAGATAGCCTATAAAAAGAATACCGAGACCGCCGAGGTGAAGGTCCTGCGAGTCATCCCCCAGACCTCCCGTTCCGGTCGGGTCAATCCGGTGGCCGAGGTCGAGCCGACCCGGCTGAGCGGCGCCCTGATCCAGCGGGCGACGGCGCATCACTATAATTTGGTGCGGGAAAAGGGGGTGGGGCCGGGGGCGATCATCCGGCTGTCGCGCAGTGGCGAGGTCATCCCGAAGATAGAAGAGGTCCTGAGCCCGGTTGCCCCGGAGCTGCCGACCGCCTGCCCGAGCTGCGGCTCGCCGCTGGTCTGGGAAAATGATTATCTGTTGTGCATCAACAATATGAACTGTCCGGCCCAGATTACCCATGCCATCGAGCATTTTTTCAAGGTTCTCGGCAATATCGACGGCTTCGGGCCGTCGTCGGTGCGGAAGATTTACGATGGCGGCAAGGCCTCGATTCCGGTGATCTACGGAATGAGGGAAGAGGACTTCGTCAGCCTCGGTTTCGGCCCGAAACAGGCGGAGAATATGGTCGCGCAGCTGCAGCGCAGTCTCGTTCTGCCGATCGAGGACTGGCGTTTCCTTGCCGCCTTCGGCATCTACCGAATGGGTATGGGCAACTGTGAAAAACTGCTGGCCGCCTATCCTTTGCAGCGGGTCTTTTCGCTCAGGCGGGAGGAAATAATTGCCATCAAGGGCTTCAGCGAAAAAACCGCCGAAGAGATGCTCGCCGGGATGAAGGCGACAGAGGATTTATTCAATATTCTGTACGGCCTGGGTTTTAATCTCCTTGCCACCCCGCTTGACACGGAAGAAGAGGGATCGGCAGAGGGGCCGCTGACCGGCAAACTCATCGTCTTTACCGGAACCATGCAGACCGGCAGCCGGGAGGACATGAAAAAACAGGCAAAAGCCCTCGGTGCCAAGATCGGCGAGAGCATCACCGGCAAGACCGATCTCCTGGTCTGCGGTGAAAAGGTCGGGGCCGCAAAGCTGAATAAGGCTGAGACCCTCGGGGTACGGATTGTCACGGAACAAGAATACCTGGCGATGCTTCCGTAGTTCCACAAAATAAGATGACGCCGGGGTAATCCTCCGCCGGCGTCGTTTCCCGCATGGCCGATTATTTCGGCGGTTCCATGAGCTTGCCGGCCTTGGCGATATTCTCGTGGGCCACTTCGTCGATAAAAATCAGCACGGCTTCCGGCGGTTTATTGGCCTCCTTGCAGATAACATCGGTGACGCCCTTGCTGATTTTCTGTTTCTGTTCCTTGGTGAGGGTCCCGGCGACCCGGATATTGACGTAAGGCATGATGACTCCCTGGGTGAAGGTACTTATCCCGTTTATCGGGGTTAGATTGTGTCTTTGCTGTTCAAAGCAATGGTCGCCACAGGCAACCGGTTCAAATGTACCTTTTTTTGGCTCCTGAAAAAAGAGATTATAACAAGTTTGTGTCGACGAACATGAAACAGAAGTGGCACACCAGTGCATTTGACATGCCCTTTCATGTGGATTAACATTGAGCAACAAGAACGCCAACACTGTCTGGGGTACGAATAAAATCCCGTTGCAAACGATGAGTTTTCGGTTTGGGAAAAGTGGGCAGGTTTGGGGTGACGAATGAATGGTGGCGAAATACAGTGGTATAAATTTGCGTTGCCGGATAAAGCTGAGTTGAGCAGCTTGCCTGCTCAAACGAACCTTATTCCCTTGCGGTATAAAAAGCGACCTGTCCTTATCCTGACACGGGAGTCCGTGCTGGAATATCTGGGGGAGGTCACCATCGCCCCCATTACGACTACCGTGTGTAATATGCCGTCCGAGGTGTTTCTCTCAACGACATAGAAGCGGTGCACGAACAGCCGCGTCGGCTGAGATGGCTCGCAATCACATCTATTCCGCTGCAAAGCATTTCACTATGAACGACGAGCAGTACCGTTTTTTTCAAGACTGGTTTAAACAGCATGTCTTGGCCTTTCGAGAAGATGAACTCTCATATCAGCGCAATCTTGACCTCAAGGAGGTGCACACCTTCCGTGTGTGCACGATCATTGACCGGATTGCCGCAGCTCTTGGTCTAACGGAAAATGACCGTCGAATCGCTTTTGTCATAGCCTTGTTTCACGATCTCGGCCGTTTCCCCCAGTATCGAAAGTACCGGACCTTTCGCGATGTCGGTTCGGAAAATCATGCAAAGCTTTCGCTCTGGGAGCTGAATCGTCATCGCGTTCTCCATACCGTAAATTTTACCGAGCGCCAGTGTATCGGTCGGGCAATTTATTTTCACAACCGGCTTGGTCTTCCGGAAAATCTCGATTCCGAAACCGGCCTTCATTGCCGACTTATCCGTGATGCCGATAAAATAGATATTTTCCGGGTTATGAATGAACACTTTCAAGTGGCTGAAGCCCTGCGGGATCCGGTCGTTACCCTCGGACTGAAGGAGGACCCCCTGGTTCGCGAGGAGGTCTACAGCATGCTGTTCGAGGGGCGGATTCTGGATTATGCCAAGTTGAAGACTGCAAACGAATTTAAAGTGTTGCAGATGAGTTGGGTTTTCGATATTAACTTTTTGCCAACCCTGGAGATTCTCAAAGAGAGAGATGATATAGCCCGGCTCGCTGCCACCATGCCCAATACGCCCCTTCTGCGAAAGGCGCTTGAGTTTGTCAATGGCTATGTCGAGAGACGTTTGGCGCACAAGAAAGCAGGGGTTTAGTAGCAACCGCAGTTCAAAGAATCAGACAAGTAAATCCGTTTCCATGATCTACAACCACTCAGTAAAAAGGGAGGCAACTATGAAAAAAATCACGATTGACAGTGGTGCCGCTTTTCTCTACCCGATGCCGATGGTTTTGGTAGGCTCTGTTGTTGGGGGAAGGGCAAATTTTATGGCGGTAGCCTGGGTGACAAGAGTCAATTTCAAACCGCCCTTATTTGCCATAGCCTTGGGACCGCACCATACCAATAAGGGCATTGATGAAAACAAGGAATTCAGCATCAACATTCCCGATGTCTCAATGCTTGAAAAAACCGATTATTGCGGTCTGGTTTCCGGCGGCAAAACCGATAAATCAGAACTTTTTGAAGTTTTCTACGGCGACTTGGGCAAAGCGCCGCTCATAAAAGAGTGCCCTGTTTGTATATCATGCTCCTTATATAAGACCGTCGAGCTGCCCTTTGACACACTCTATATAGGTGAGCCAAAGGAGGTTTTCACGGAAGAAAAATATCTGACGGATGGCAAGCTGGATATCAAAAAGATCAATCCGTTCACGCTGTCAATGCCGGATAATACCTACTGGTCGGTTGGCGAGAACCTTGGCAAGGCTTGGAATATCGGCAAAAGTTTGAAGACAAAATAAATTTTCACCTCATGCAGGGGAGCGAAGGACAACAATGATGCAGGACATAGCCGATTTATTGGCAGGACTCGGAAAATCGCCCGGGATCTTAAGTGAATTCGTCAAATCCATCCCTGAAGACAAATTAAACCGACGAAGGGGCGAGGGCTTCTGGACCATTGCCGAGCATGTCAGTCACTTGGCCGAGGTTCAGCCAATGCTTCTTGATCGTTTTCGCGTTTTATGAACGAAGAGCATCCGCAGTTTGTGCCTTTCATTCCCGGTAAAGCCGGAGACGAACCGGTTGCCCCGGCATGTATGAGCGTGCCTGCCGCCCTTCTGCAGTTCGGCGAATATCGCAGGAAGCAACTGCTGCTCCTTGAAAAGGCCGATGCCACTGTTTGGCAAAGGATGGCAACCCACCCGGAATATGATCTCTATTCCCTCTATATTCTGGCAAGACACGTTTTGATGCATGACCATTGGCATATGTACCGCATCGAAGAACTGTGGCTTACCAAGGATGCCTATCTGACGAAGCTGGAGTAGGCGTTGCCTGGCAATAAACTGCAAAGGCACTTGCCTGTAAACAACCGGTTCTTTTCATAACCCATTACAGTTAAAGAGGAATGCATATGGATTCGCTGGCTATTTTCAAAACCGCTTTGCAGTATGAAGAAAAGATTCGCGACCTGTATCGCGCCGCAGATAAAATCCTCGATGATGAACGTGGGATTGCAATGTTCCGGGCCTTGGCCGAAGACGAGCAAGGGCACGTCGATTTTTTGCATTACAGCCTGGCGCAATTACAGGCAAAAGGGACAATCGATATCGCCAGATTGACCACCGCCATTCCCGCTAAAGAACAGATCGAAGCGAGCATGAAGAGCATCAAGGCAAAGATCCCCGAAAAAATGCTTGGCGATATAAAAAGGGCCCTGGGTAGCGCCTTGCAGATGGAGAAGGAGACCTCCGCCTTTTATCGGGGTGCCTGCGCCAAAACCGACGGAGAGGTCCGGAAAATCTTCGAAAAATTCCTGGTGATCGAAGACCGGCATGTCGATGTCGTGCAGATCGAACTCGACCATGCGATGCATAACGGCGTGTGGTTCGATTTTATGGAGATCGATCTGGAGGCGGAGTAAATTCTGTTCACCATGGGTATCCCGGGTGTCGGGTCATTTCTTTTGCGGAAAGAAAAACGACCAGTTGAACAGTTCATTTTCGCCGGCGATCCTTTTCGGGTCCTCTTCGCTGACGATTGCCAATTCTTTTAGCCGTTGACCGAGCTTCTCCTGGCCTGGGGCTAAAAAAGTGTCGCACTGGCCAAGTTTTACCGTGCCATCGTCGCTTGCCGAGAGGATCGATTTGCCATCGGGGCTGAATTCCACCTGATTCACACTTTCGCCATGCCAGCGCAGAACGACGAGTTTTTCACCGCTATCGGCACTCCATACACAAATGGTGCTATCGGCGCTGCCGGTTACCACAAATTTACCGGTGGGATCGAACGAGGAAGAATTGAGTGACGCGGTATGTCCGCCAAGCAAAACCGAGGGCGGATCAAGGGACCCAAGGGACCAGATTCGGGCGGTCATGTCTCGGCTTGCGGTGAGCAGCCGTTTACTATCGCTGCTGAATTGCAGAGAGGTGATATTTCCTTCATGGCCACTGAATGTTTGCACTGGATCGGTAAAATTTCCGTGTTGCCAAAGCGATACCAGCGTCCCCTCGGCAGAAGCTATCCACTGCCCGTCAGGGCTTGAGGCGATTTGCGTTCGGAAAGTTGATGGTCCGCCGAATTTTATCGGTGTGTAATTATTATCGGTCAGGTGCGTTGTATCCCAGACACCGATCAGGCCATCACTGTCGATCGACAACAGTTCGTTGCCTTCTGTACTGAAGACCGCCGCACGGCAATTGGTCAGTTGCTCGGGGGTAATCTCCTGCAGTGTTTCGACATCCCAAAGAACCAGTTGGGGCGGCGATGTTATGTCCGGGGATGTCTTGAGGCCGAGAAGTATCTTGTCGTCATGACTCCAGGAAAGATAGGTGTACTGGAACACTGCATTGTCGGTGGACGCTTGAAGAACCGCAGTGCCCTCCACTTCGGTATTATTAAGGGAAATTATCCTGCAACCGCCCTCCTCACCCACCGCCACTCGCTGCCCCGCATGGTCAAAAACCGCGCTGAGCAGCCATCTTGGCGAAACGGTAAGCAACCGTGGAGGATTGATACTCCACGAGCGTACCGTTCCATCATCGCTCGCGGTGACAATTTGATCCCTTACCGGATTAAAGATGGCCCGAGTTACATTGGCCCGGTGGCCACGAAGCACGATAATCGACTCAGCCGATCGGGTTGACCAGAGTTGAGCGGTGCCGTCACTGCAGGCGGTTACCAGCAGTTCCCCGTTGGCTGAAACATTGGCGTCGTTCACCCAGTCCTGGTGGGTGCGCGCCTGCCGGTGATCGCCAGCCTCGTTGTTCCAGAAGCGGACCCTTTTGTCAGAGACAGTCATGACGGTATTGTTCTGGTCGGAAATGAACCTGGCGGCGACAACCGGTCGTTCATGACTCAATATCCAGGTGTTTTTCGATGCATCGGCAAGCCGACGACCGTCCAGATCAAGATTCCAGACAACCGCGAGTTTGTCGTCGGAGGAGGTCACCAAAAGGTCGGGTCTTTGTGGATGGAAATTGAGACTGCGGATTGCCCCGTCATGAAAAATCTGTGAAATTCCCGGATCAGACCTTTCGCCTATCCAAGGGTCTGATTGACCAAGTTTCCAGATGTTAATAAGGCCATTTCCATAGCCGCTTGCCAAGTATACATCATCGGACCCGCGGGAGAAGGCAAGAGCGGTGACTGTGGCGTGATCATTCACAGGGCGTCGGTACAGTTGTGTTTCGGACGATGGGTTTGTAAGATCCAGGACGTGGGTCTCGCCAAAGCGACAACCGACGGCGAGATACCGCTCGTCGGTGCTGACATTGACTGAATAGACGCTATCCCCCTTAGCTTCACAGGATATTTGCCGATGCGTCTGTTCGGCGAACTTTTGCAGCTGTACATGGGCGTTTCCCTGCCAGTCGTTGGTGTGGGTAATGAGCGTATCATTCGCCACCACCCATGCGTCGATTATCCCGGCATCCCGCTGAAAAGGGCCGTTCCTCGGTTTAAGAGTCATCCCATCGTGAACCCAGCTTTCATTGCCGCTGGCGATGGCCAAAAGGGATCCGTCGCGAGAATAGCGGATAGCCGATACTGCTTGTTTGAATTGACGGATGTCGACGGTATGGGCAATCTCCAAGGATGCCAGCGATTGCCTGAGGGCAAAGAGAGCCTGTTGATTTTCGGGGTTCTGGCTGAGCGCGTCGACGGCAAATTGTGCGCTCTTATAGGGATTGACTCGTTGTTCCATCAACGCTTTTCGTGAAAGGCTGTTTGCCGTAGTGAGTCTCTGATTTTTGAACAAGCCGATAAGAGCAGTGACAAGTACCACGATGACGAGCAAGATTGAGATGCGCAAAGACCAAAGCAGAAAAATTCGGTTCCTCCTTGCCTTGCGAGTCTCGAAACTGCTCAATGCCAGGAAACGATTAATCGATTCCAGTGCTGCCTTGCCGTCTTCACCGGTGTTGAGTTCTATCCATTCAGCGTTCGGTCGAAAATTTTGTTGCCAATCAAGCGCCTTGTCTTGATCCGGTCCATGCAGGAGGCTACCCTCTCCGGCGTTATGCAGCTTAGCCGCTTCGATCAACCGCAATAATATCCCCCGGGACTTAGCTTCCGCCCGAGCCCAATCCTGCAGGCGTTGCCACTGGCGGATAAGGCTTTCATGCGAAATGTCGATTACCGGGTTGTCGTCGAGGGCAACATTCTTTGGCGGCATGAGAAAACCGGTATTCGGTTCGCGAAAACGCTCGACGACTCGCACTACTTCCTTGCGATCCGCGCCAACCACCCGGCAGAGTCGGTCGAATTCAAGCGGACGTCTGTTTTCGACACCGTCGGAGACGCGCTCGGTGAGGGCGCGAAAGACCTTTTCAACGACCCGTTCGAGTCCCGGCAACGACTGCAAGGCCTGGTCGGCATGCTGAGAAAGTGCCATTTTTGCCGTACCGACCGCCTGATAGTCCTCAAGGTCGAGTGGGCGAGAACCGCCGCAAGCCTCGGCCCACCTGGACCAGGTCCGGGAGAGGACATGCTGCATCACCGGAAGATCGTCGAAGTTATTGGATACGTCATTGAGAATCCGCTGGACGAGGCGCGGGGCGACAGTGAAGCCACGCAGTTCGACAGGGCCGGTGATTGATTCCTTGTGCTGCTCTCGGGTGAGTTTGGGGACCAGGTACTGCCCGCGACTGACGGCCTCGGGCAGGCCGAGAAAATCGTCGCAGCAGCCGAGAGTTTCCGAGCGGAGGGTAATCACCACGCTGACAGGCGACGCCGCATCCTCGGCCGCATTGAGCAGCAATTTGATAAATGCCCTTGCCTCGTCGGCATCGGTCATCCGTTTGAAACGGAAAATTTCTTCAAACTGGTCGACCACGACCAGAATTCGAACATTTGCTTCGAGCCTGGCCATTTTCACCGCCTCGACCAGACCTAAACCACCCTGCCGCAGCCTGCCTTGGAGCGCTCCGGTGTGCAGCGGTTCGCCGGTGCCACTGTGGCTGATAACCGGCAAGAGATTCTCGGCCAGGTTGGCTATCGGCGTATTGCCAGGGCGCAGGATCGCGAAACGCCACTGGCTGCCCGTACCATTCGCGGCACGACGGGTAAGTTCGCTCAACAGGCCGGCTCGGACCAGCGACGACTTGCCGCAGCCTGAAGAACCGGCCACTGCGAGGAATTGGACATCTTCAATGCGTTCCGCCAGGTCGATAATCTGCTGCCGTCTGCCAAAGAAACGGTCGTCCTCGCCTTCGCCGAAGGGGCGAAGACCAGGAAACGGATTTTGTGAAACGAGTTGGTCAACTCCATTCATGACCTGATCTCCTCGGATAAGAGAAAACTCCGCAGCTGGTCCTTGCTGGTTCCCGTTGTGCCTGATATCGTTCGCGCTTTGGTGGTGAGAAAGGTTGCCTTTTCGGCTGTTTCGGGGGCCGCCGCATACACTCCAAGCCGTCTGCTATCGATGTGTGCGGTCAGGGCCTCGTGAGCCAATACCTCGCAAATCCACTCTTCCGACTGTTTGCCCCAATAGATCAGGCATTTGCCGCAGCTCGACAGTGTCTTGTGAAGGGATGTGAAATCCCGTACGGCACAGCCAAGAAAGACTATTCGTTTCGGGTTCAGGTGCAGTTCATTGACCAAAAAGGTATTGATCTCGCCGGTGGCGGCGATATCGCTCTCCTCGACGATCATCGCGACGTCGCCGGAAGAAGGCGCGGATGGTTGAATGGGTGGGCGGGAGGGGAGTTTGGCGTATATCTGGGTCTTGAATTCTTCAAGGCTGTCCTCAATGAATTCGACTCCCACATTTGCCAGATCCTGTTCGACGTAGTCGATTAACGGCCTCGCCGAGGCGTCGATTGTGTCCGACGGTTGCAGCCAGACGAGTGGCGGCGGTTTGCCTCTTCTGGCCATGATTTCAGTGGCGAGTTGCAGCTGCAATCGTGCCCGCTCCGAAGTTTCAGCTTCGATGGATGCGGTTTTGGCGATCAAATGAATGCACAGTTCCGCCGTGCTGATGGTATTGGTGATTTTTTCCTTGATCTCTGAGGAATTCCAGAAGTATTCCCGGTCCGGCAGAACTTGATAGCCATGCTGTCGCAGATCCGAGCGGAGCTTCTCCCGGACATCATGGAGTTCGGGGCCGACTCTGGACAGATAAATTGTCCCGGCTGGAGGGGTGTCGATGCCCCTGATTTTTTCCAGGGTATCCATCAGATCCTGGGCGAGCCTTTCCAGTGTTTCCCAAAACAGGAACGATTCATCTCCCTTGGCCGGGCTGAACTCCCGGAAATGATGTGAACCGAGGGGATCCCACTTGAAAAACTCGTGGCGATGGATTTCGGCAAGCTCCCGGGGGAGATCCTGGTCAGGTTTGGGCGGTTGCTTGAAGACCGGGACGATTGGACCGTGAACCTGCTGGGTGGCGGATTTGATTCGTCCCAGGAAATGGTTCAATTCCTTCCGGCATACATCCGAATCGAAATAGGTTCTGGAGATAATCGCCAGAAAGATCGCCGTCGAGTCGATTGCCTCCGCTATCTCTACCCGCCATTGTTCCCCGGCGACGAGTTTTGCTTTATCCCGCCAAATGGTGACCTCGCCGATCAGCTCGGCCAGTCTTGCTTGGAGTTCCTGGCAGAAGCTATCGATCCACCTGTCATGGGTCTCATTTGAGGCGTGTCGATAACTGATAAAGATGTCGTTTTTAACCTTCGGGAGATAGGGCATAGTCGAACCTCCTTCATCCTTGTGGGGGTCAGGCTATCCTCTTTTTTTATGTTTGGCAAGATGTTTTTTTCATGTTGATGATATGAAGGAGACTATTGCCATGGCCATCAAAATGTCAGAATATTGCCGTTTTCGGGAATCCTCAGGCGCGATGCCGCTATTCCGACCCCGTCGGCCATCCGGCGGAGCATTGTTCGGCTGACGGTGCAGTGATCGAGTGCCTCCATGTGTTTCTCCTTTGTGTATAAAAGCAGTTTTCCTTGGTTGTTTTATTGCTGCTGAACCTATCCTACCAGTTTTCTAAGCCCAGCCAAATGGCGGTATTGACAAAAAAGAGGCGGTACCGGACAATAAAAAACTCTCTTCTTAAGTGAACATTCTTGACAGCGGTACCAACGAACAGTACCAGATAAAGGTGCAGTGACTTCCATGCGACGGTTTTTGGAAAATGCGGGGGGTGACAAAATGATGGAATATAAAGGATATGTTGGCATAGTTGAATCGAATGATAAAGCAAAAATATTTTATGGAGATGTTATAAATACTCGGGATATAATTACATTTCGGTTAAGCTCTCCATTGATTCGTTTGTGGAAAAGGCGTTGCTGGATGAAATCAATGCGCATAGAGCAATGTAAGAGAAAAAGTTTATCGATGAATATGAGGGAAGGATGCACATTCTAGTAACCGGCGGAGCGGGCTATATCGGCAGTCATACCTGTCTTGCCCTGCTCGGCTGCGGCTATCAGGTGACGGTGGTCGATAACCTGTCGAATTCCAGTCGCGAGTCACTGCGCCGGGTCGAAGAACTGGCCGGCAAAAAGCTGACTTTTTTTGAGGTTGATCTGCTGGACAGGGCGGGCCTAGACGAGATTTTTGCCGGGTGCCGCGAGAAGATCGACGCGGTCATCCACTTCGCCGGCAAAAAGGCGGTCGGTGAATCGGTTGAGAAACCGCTCCTCTACTACCATAACAATATTACCGGCACCCTCATCCTTGCCGAGACCATGGCCGCCCACGGCGTGAAAAATATCATTTTCAGTTCGTCGGCCACCGTTTATGGCGATCCGGCGACGGTGCCGATCACCGAGGATTTTCCTCTGTCCTGTACCAACCCGTACGGCCGGACCAAGCTGATGGTCGAAGAAATACTTGGCGATGTGCACCGGGCCGACGGTCAGTGGAATGTCTGTCTGCTGCGCTATTTCAATCCGGTAGGGGCGCATAAAAGCGGGCGGATTGGCGAAGACCCGGGCGGTATTCCCAACAACCTCGTGCCCTATATTGCCCAGGTTGCCGTCGGCAAGTTGACCCAGCTTTCGGTTTTTGGCAATGACTACCCGACGCCGGACGGTACCGGGGTACGGGACTATATCCATGTTGTCGATCTGGCCGAGGGCCACGTCAAGGCCCTTGATAAGCTGCTGCAGCGGCCCGGGGTGGTGATCTATAATCTCGGCACCGGCAGGGGGTACAGCGTTCTCGAAATGGTCCGGACCTTTGCCGAAGCCTGTGGCCGAGAAATCCCTTACCGCATTGTCGACCGCCGCCCGGGCGACATCGCCGCCTGCTATGCCGATCCGAGCAAAGCAAAGAAGGAACTTGACTGGCAGGCCAGGTACGGTCTGGCTGAGATGTGCCAGGATACCTGGCGTTGGCAGAAGAACAATCCGCAAGGTTATTAGTCACCTTAGAAATTTTTTCTTGCTTTTTAAGAATGAATTTCGTGAAGGTACTTATCCCTCCTTGTGGGGGGTTACTACCACAACATCCCCTCTCTTTCTCGCTCGGGAACCACAAAACAGTTGGTTGCCCGAGCACTTTTTTCAAACAAACCCTGCCGAGGGCTATCTAGGATAGTTCGGAGTTTCACGCCTTTCCGCGTCCGGGAAATCTCCAGATGCCGGTATCTTATACGACAATGCCGTAGATATGAGTTTTGTTTAACGAAACCTTAAGAAAAAGTGTGCATAATATGCTAATGGTTTCGCGATCATGCTGGAGGTATTGCTTTTTCATGCAAAAACCGCCTTGCACTTCTTTTTGCCGAGTGGTATTTATTCCCAAAAACTAATGGAGGCACTTTTTGCACAATGCGACCAAATGAAAGCAAAACAATGATTTTCGGCTGTGGAAACCTCATCATGGGTGATGATGGTTTTGGCCCCGCGGTTATCGAACAACTTCAGGCAGCTTATCAATTGCCGGAGAGTGTTCAGGCAATCGATGCCGGCACCTGTGTCCGTGAATATCTGTTCGACTATCTGTTGACCGAGGAGGGGCGGCCGGAGAAAATCATTGTTCTCGACGCCGTCGATTTTACCGATCGCCAGCCGGGTGAGGTCTTCGAGATTTTGCCATCGCAGATCCCGGCCAAAAAGATCCACGATTTCTCCCTTCATCAGTTTCCAACCGTCAATCTCCTGCAGGAACTCGCCGAGAACACCGGCATCAAGGTGCAGATCCTTGCCGCCCAGATCAAATTTATCCCCGAGGAAATCGCCCCGGGGCTCTCTCCCGTCATGACCCAAGCTGTTAGCGAAGCGTGTGAAAAACTCTCACAAATTCTTTCTTTTCAAGCAAAATGAGGTGACCTTTTATGATGTATGAATTTAAAGTCAGCGACCTTGCAGAAGAATTTGGGGTTCATCGAAATACCATAAGGAACTGGATCAACGCCGGTACCCTTTCCGCCAAGGAAGGTCCGGGGCGCAAGTACCTTATGAAGTTTCATGATTACCAGAAACTCTGCGAAAAGTTCGGCCGCGAACCACATGTCGGCCCGTCCAATAATGTCAGCCAGAAGGCCCTTGGTGCCCTGGAGGTGACGGATGTGGCACCGATGGAAATCAATGGCCTGAAGAGTCAAATCGCTGTCGATCCGGCCTGGGCCGATTCCTGCCTGACCTGCGGTACCTGCGCCAGCGCCTGTCCGATTTCCGGGGTTGACGGTCTCGATCCGCGGAAGATCGTGCGCATGGCGGTGCTCGGCATGGACGAGGAACTGGTCGCCTCGAATTGGCCGTGGAAGTGCACGATGTGCGGCAAGTGCGAGGAGAGTTGCCCCGCCAATATTCAGATCACCGCGTTGATGCGGAAGATCCGCGGTTCGCGCAAACGTTCCCTGGTCCCCGGTCCGATCCACAAAGGGGTTACCATGTGCCTTGAGCGCGGCAACAACCTGGGTATCCCGAAAGATGATTTTGTCTTCCTCTGTGAGGATCTTGGTCAGGAGCTGGCCGAGGATTGCTGCCCCGGCTTCAAGACCCCCATCGATGTGCATGGGGCGCGGGTCCTGGTAACAGTCAACTCCAAGGAACCTTTCGGTGAACCGGACGACATGAAGTGGTGGTGGAAGATCTTCTACGCCGCCGGAGAATCCTTTACCATTTCCTCCGAGAACTGGGAGGGCGTCAACTGGGGCCTTTTTTCCGGTGACGACGAAGCAATGAAAACCGTGGTCGGCCGGATCGTCGACAACATGCGGAGGCTGAACTGCAAGGTTCTCCTCCTCCCGGAGTGAGGCCACGCCTATTTTGCCACCCGGTCCGGGTTGGTCAAGTGGTACCCCGAAGCACTCAACGAATTTAAAATCGTCACTGTCTTTGATCTGCTCCTTGAATATATCCAGGAAGGCAGAATTCAGCTCAACAAAGCGGTCCATTCCATGGCCGTTGCTTACCACGATCCCTGCAATTACGGTCGCAAATCCCTGAAAGCTTTCGGTCAGGCCTATTTCGAAGAAGGCCGGGATATTACCAAGGCCTGTTGCGATGATGTCCGTGAACTCAACCCCAACCGGAAAGGTGCCTATTGTTGCGGTGCCGGCGGTGGTGCCTGGGCTATGCCGTTTTCCGATGAGCGGGTCTTTTATGGTCGGATCAAGGCCCGGCAGATCAGCGAGTCCGGAGCGAAATTGATTATCGCACCCTGCCATAACTGCCGTGATCAGATGATGAAATCCCTCAACAAGGAATATGATCTCAACATCGAAGTTAAATATATCTGGGAACTGGTTGCTGATTCTTTGATCATGCCGAACAAACAATAGCATAGTGCTACATACAATAGAGGAGACAACCTATCATGCTGGACACAAAGAAAGTTGGGTCGGTAATGATTGTCGGCGGCGGAGTTACGGGGATGCAGGCTGCCCTCGATCTCGCCGATTCCGGATACTATGTGTATCTGGTTGAAAAGACCGGGGCCATCGGCGGGGCCATGTCGCAATTGGACAAGACCTTCCCGACCAACGATTGCTCGATGTGAATTATCGCGCCAAAATTGGTCGAGTGCGGTCGGCACTTAAATATAAAATTGATGACCCTAAGCGAGGTCACCAAAATCGACGGGGTTGCCGGGAATTTCTCGGTAACCGTGAAAGAATCACCACGGTATGTGGACATGACCAAGTGCATCGCCTGTGGCGCCTGCACCGAGAAATGTCCGAAGAAAGTGGACAGCGAGTACGATGCGGCAACCGGCAAGCGTAAGGCGATTTATGTCAAATACGCCCAGGCGGTACCGCTCAAATACCAGATTGACGCCAATTCCTGTATCCGCCTGCAGAAACCGGGATCCTGCGGCTTCTGTGAAAAAGTCTGCGATGCCGGGGCGATAAATTTTGATGATACGGAAAAGATGCATCAAATCAATGTCGGGGCGGTCGTCTTGGCCCCCGGCTTTGAGGCATATGACCCGACCGAGGCCAAGGTCTGGGGCTACGGGGTGTACAAGAATGTCATCACCTCCCTGCAGCTCGAACGGTACCTGTCCGCCTCCGGTCCGACCGAAGGGCATCTGATCCGTCCCTCCGACGGCAAGGCGGTCAGCAAGGTTGCCTTCCTGCAGTGTGTCGGCTCGCGCGACGAGAACCTCTGCGGCAACGGCTATTGTTCCTCGGTCTGCTGCATGTATGCAATCAAGGAAGCGGTTATCGCCAAGGATCATGTTCCCGGACTGCAGACCTCCATTTTCTATATGGATATGCGCACCCACGGCAAGGAGTTCGACCTGTACCTGGAGCGTGCCAAAGAGGATTCCGGGGTGCGTTTTGTTCGCTGCCGGGTCAACGGGGTGGAAACCGATGGTTCAAGCAGTGATCTGCGTCTGCGCTATGTCAATGAGCATGGCCGGCAGATCGAGGAATTTTTCGACATGGTGGTGCTCTCCGTCGGCCTGCAGACTCCCAAGCATGTGCTCGATTTGGCCCATACCGCCGATATCAAACTGACGGCCGATAATTTTGCCGCCACCTCCGACTTTGCCCCGGTGCAAACCTCGCGGGAAGGTATCTTCACCTGCGGCGCGATCGCCGGACCGAAGGACATTCCCCAATCCGTCGTTGAGGGATCGGCGGCTGCGGCGGCGGTTGCCGATCTGCTGGCACCGGCCAGATACGAACTGACCAGTGAAGCAAGTTTTCCGGCGGAGAAGGATATCTCCAAGGAAGATCCGCGCATCGGCATTTTTGTCTGCCACTGCGGATCAAATATCGCCGGCGTCGTCGATGTCAAGGCGGTGGAGGAGTATGCCGCTACCCTGCCGGATGTGGTCTATGTCGAACGGAATCTCTTCTCCTGTTCTCAGGACACCCAGGAGATGATCGCCAAACGCATCCAGGAAAAAGATCTGAACCGCATTGTCATCGCCGCCTGTACGCCGCGGACCCATGAACCGCTTTTCCGCGAGACCTTGAAGGCGGCCGGGCTCAACGAATATCTGGTGGAGATGGCCAATATCAGGAATCACAATTCCTGGGTTCACAGCAAAAATCCCCAGGCGGCGACAGCCAAAGCCAAGGATCTGGTGCGGATGGCCGCGGCCAAGGTTACCTTTGGCAATTCTCTGAAACCCATTGCCGTGCCAATTATCCAGAAAGGCTTGGTTATCGGTGGCGGAGTTGCCGGCATGACCGCCGCCCTCAATCTGGCCAAACAGGGCTTTGAGGTACATTTGGTGGAAAAATCCGACACCCTTGGCGGCAATGCCCTCAATCTCAAACACACCTGGTCGGGTGAGCATGTGCCGACCCAGGTCGCCAAACTGATCGACAAGGTCATCTGGAACGACAAAATCATCATTCATAAAGAATATACCGTGACCGCGGTGGAAGGGTTCGTCGGCAATTTCCGCTCAACGATCACCGGGGCGGACGGCAGTACCAAGGTTATCGAGCACGGCGCCGGCATTGTCGCCATCGGCGGAGATGCCTATATCCCGAACGAATACAACTATGAAAGTATCACCCGAGTGGTTACCTCGGTGCAGTTTGATAAGTTGTTCGAAATGAAGGAAAAGCATGTCAAGAAGGCGAAGAGATTCGTGTTCATCCAGTGCGTAGGATCGCGGGAAGGTGACCATATGTACTGCTCCAAGGTGTGCTGCACCCATTCCGTGCAGTCGGCGATGGCCCTGAAAAAAGAGAGTCCCGATCGCAACGTCTATGTCCTGTATCGTGACATGCGCACCTATGCCCAGCGGGAAGTCCTCTACAAACAGGCGCGAAAACTCGGGGTTGTTTTTATCAACTACGAGCTGCACGGCAAGCCGAAGGTCACTGAAAACGGCCCGGACATTGACGTCGAGGTCTGGGATCATGTTCTCCATCGGCCGCTGCGCATCAAGGCCGACATGGTCATTCTCGCCACGGCGATCCGTCCGAAGGAGGATGCCGCCGATCTCGGCAAACTCTACAAGGTGCCGGTTGACGGCCATGGTTTTTTCCAGGAGGCACACGCCAAACTGAAACCAGTCGATTTTTCGACGGACGGCATGTTTGTCGCAGGCCTTGCCCATTACCCGAAACCGGTTGAGGAGTCGGTGGCCCAGGCTCTGGCCGCTTCGGCGCGGGCAGCGACCCTGTTGTCAAAGACTCAGGTAAAACTCGATGCCATCAAGGCGACCGTCGATGAGAACTCTTGCGACGGCTGTGCCCTGTGCGTCGATGTCTGTCCTTACAATGCCATAACCTTGGTGGAAAGGGCGGCAGAGGGGGATAGAGCTGCCGGTAAGCTCATCACGGTGAACAAGGCCCAATGCAAGGGTTGCGGTTTGTGTCAGGGAACGTGTCCGAAGCGGGGCGTTTTGGTTTCCGGTTTCAGCATGAGACAGATCAGCGCCCAGATTCAAGCCGCCTTGGCGGTTTGACCGGGTTCTTTACTATCAAAAAAAGGAGTAGATCACATGAGTTTTGAGCCTAAAATTGTTGCCTTCTGCTGCAACTGGTGCTCCTATGCCGCAGCTGATCTCGCGGGCACTGCCAGGATGCAGTATCCCCATAATGTGCGGATTATTCGGGTAATGTGTTCAGGAATGGTCCATCCGGAATTTATCATGGATGCCTTATCCCAGGGTGCGGATGGGGTCATGGTGCTTGGCTGACACCTCGGTGAATGTCATTACCTGGATGGTAATTATAAAGCAATGACCCGCTCCGACATGATTGTCGAACTGTTGGAGGATTTTGGCTATGAGGCCGAACGATTCAGTCTGAACTGGGTTTCCTCGGCGGAACCGGACAAATTTGTCGCGGCAGTGACCGAGATGACTGACCGGATCAAGAGACTGGGGTCGGTAAACAGTCAGAATGCCCCAACGGCATAAAGCTGAGTTGAGCAGCTTGCCTGCTCGTACAAAACTTATACCCTTGCGGTATAAAAGGAGAAAGAGATGGGTGTAACTACTGCTTTGGAGTGGTTGGGATCTTGTTCGGGGTGCGAAATCGCCATCCTGAATATAGGTGAAGCTCTCGTTCCAATAATAACCGAGGCCCTGGAAATCGTTCACGCCCCGGTACTGATGGACCATAAATATTTCGGCCAGTGCGGCGAAGGGGTGACGCTGACGATCCCCGAGGCGGTCGTCGGCATCGTCACCGGTGGTGTCAGCAATCATGAACATCTGGAAGTGCTGGAAGAGATGCGCGAGAAATGCAAAGTGCTTATCGCCCTTGGAACCTGCGCGACGCATGGCGGTATTCCGGCGCTGATGAACGGCCAGAACCGCCAGGAAAGTTGGGAGGGTATTTACCAGACCGTTACCACCGATCCCGGGGCGCAGATTCCCACCATCGAGGTCCCGGCTCCGCTTGACCGGGTCTATGCCTGCGATGAGAAGGTGAAAATCGATATGCAGCTGCCCGGCTGTCCGCCCAATCCGGAGCTGATCGCCGAGGTACTTATGTCCTTACTGGAAGGCCGGCCACCGGTTCTGCCCGGCAAGAGCGTCTGCGACACCTGTCCGACCAAAAGGGAAGGCAAGGGCGATGTTGACAAGATTAAGCGCTTTCTCACCAACGCCAAATTCACCCCGGGTGCACCGATCGACGAGATGCGCTGTCTCCTTGAACAAGGCTATCTGTGCATGGGTCCGGTCACCGCTGCCGGGTGTGCCAAGCGCGGTGCGCCCACCTGCATCAGCGCCCGCGTGCCCTGCCGGGGCTGCTTCGGTCCGGTGCGAAAAGACGGCAATCAGCTGCTCGATATGATGAATGCTCTGGCCAGTAACGGGATTGACTATAAATCAGTCGTTGACCGCCGGTCGCTGCTGCGTTTTTCAGGAGCCCACGGACAACTTCGACCGCTCAAAAAACAGGTCGATAAGGAGGATTAACATGGGAAAAGTTTTAAATATCGCCCCGGTTTCGCGGATCGAAGGGCACGCCAAGATTGCCATACATCTTGGTGATGACGGTAATGTTCAGGATGCCTTCCTGCACATTCAGTCATTGCGCGGCTTTGAAAAATTCATTGAAGGCAGGCCGGCCGAGGAAGTGCCGCGCATTGTCAACCGGATCTGCGGCATCTGCCCGTGGATGCACCATCTCGCCTCCAATAAGGCGGTTGATGGCGCCTTTGGGGTAACACCCACCGAGACCGGTTATAAGCTTCGGGAAATGTGTCAGGTTATGGCCCATATCAATGACAAGATCCTGCACTTTTTCTTCCTCGCCGCTCCCGATTTCGTCCTCGGACCGGATGCCGACTACTCGGTGCGCAATGTTATCGGCGTGGTGAAAGCGGCGCCGGAACTGGCTACCCAAGTGGTGAAGATGCGTCAGCTCGGGCAGATGATGCTCGACAAATTCGCCGGTAAGGCCATTCATCCGATTGCCGGCGTTGTTGGCGGGTTTGCCAAACCGATGATGGAGGAAGAACGACTGGAGCTGCTTTCCGGTACCCGGACATTGCTCGACTTCGCCTGTTTCGCCCTCGATTTTGCCATTAATAACGTTTTCTCCAAATACCTCGATGTTATAAGCGACCTCGGGGTCATCAAGACCGGTTTCCTCGGCACGGTCGATCGAACCGACGGTTCTTTGCGGCTGTACGACGGCAAGCAACGGATGATGAAGGCCGACGGCAGCTATGTCGATTTTGAAGGAAAGGATTACACTCAGTATTTAGGCGAACACGTAGAGCCCTGGGGCTATTCGAAGATGCCCTATGCCAAGTTCTGGAACGAGGGCTTTGATATGACCCTGTCCGCTCCGAAGGGGATCTATCGGGCCAATACTTTGGCGAGGATCAACGTCTGTGACAAGATCTCCACTCCCAAGGCCCAGGCTGCTCTTGAGGCATTCCGAGCCTCCTTTGGTCGTCCCGCCCAGCAGACCCTGCTGTATCATTATGCCCGGTTGATCGAACTGGTATACGCCTGCGAGCGGACCATCGAACTGCTCGAATGGGAAGGCATCACCGATCCGCGGGTGCGCGCCAAGGTCGAGCCGAAGGCCGGTCGGGGCGTCGGCATCGTCGAGGCCCCTCGGGGAACGCTGATCCACGACTATACCACCGATGACAATGGCTGCATCACCAAGGCCAACCTCATCGTCGGCACAACGCACAACATCGCGCCGATGAATATGAGTGTTAAGCAGGCGGCGACCACGCTGATCAAAGACGGGGTGTACAATGAAGGTTTGCTGAACCAGGTGGAAATGGCGGTGCGCGCCTACGACCCCTGAATGTCCTGCGCCACTCACCGCCTGGATGGCGGCATTCCGGTTGCAGTCAGCATTGTCGATTCAAAAGGAAAGGAAATAGACAGGATTGTTGCATGATAAAAGCATAAAAGGCTCGACCTCTGTTGTCTTTTTAGTCGATAATCTCGTATAAACAGTGTACTTATTCATTGTCATCCTCAGCAGCTAAGAGGTTGATATATGCAGGAGGTTACCATGCCAAACACCAGAAGAGTGCAGGTTCGGGCTGAGAATCCCAGCGGATCTTGCGGAAAACTCGATCACATGACGATAGATGAACTCAAGGCTCGCGCCGTCGGGGATGAGTTTGACGGCACATGTCCGGCTTGTGGGAAGTTCCATGTCAGCCGGGCGGAGATTGAAAAAATCGAACGTGAGAAGGTCGTCGATTCAGAAAGCTATAAGGCCATGAAGGCTGAGGCCGAGGCTGCTGAATAGTTGTTTTGAGATTTGACTCGGATAAAACGGGCAGCCGTTTTATCCGGTCTGAGAAGGTGTGCCGAATGGAAGCAGATGACGTTTCAAAGGATCTGGATCGACAGCAAGAATTGCTTGAAGAGTTGCATAAACTCGTTGACCGGCCTATTCGACTGATGGTCGTCTGCGGTACCCAGAACAGGGCCATTCTCAAACACGGCATTCGCCGGAAGCTCCCGGAAATGCTTGAACTGGTGGCTGGTCCCGGTTGCAGTGTCTGTGTTATGCCGGCCGGCCATATTGATGCCTTTATCAAGATTGCCACCCAGCCGAAGGTGATTACCGCTGCCTGCGAGGATCTCATTCGCGTCCCCGGCAGCAAACAATCGCTGGCGACGATCTGGAAAAAAGGGGCGAGGATCGAGGTCATTTCTTCGCCCATGGATGCGCTGGATATCGCCCGTCGAGAGCCCGATTATACCGTGGTTTACCCGGCGGTTGGTTTTGAGGCAACGGCGCCGAGTGTCGCCGAGACTATTCTCGAAGCCGCTCGGCTCGGCATAGAGAATTTTTGCGTTATTCCCTCCATCCGGCTGTTGCCGCCGACCATCGATCTGTTGATGCTCGACCCTGATCTGAATATCCGGGGCTTGCTCTGTTCCGACCACATCAATAGCATTTCCGATACCAAGGCTTATACCCAACTTGCCAAAAAGCATCGCCTGTCCTGCTATATAGCCGGCTTTGAGGTGGTTGATATCCTGACGGGAATTGTCAGTCTGGTCAAGCAGATCAGGAACGGCGAATCGCTTTTTGACGACCATTCGGCCTTCAGCTATTCCTTAGCCGACAACCGTAAGGCACGGAGGATGGTCTCCGAGGTGTTTTTTGCCGTCGATACCGATTGGCGCGGCCTGGGAACCATAGAGCAGAGCGGCTTCGTTATCCGCGATGAGCTGTCGCTGTTCGATGCCACCAAAAGATTCAATGTCCGCTTCGAAGAGGGCCTGGAATCGTGTATGTGCCAATGCAACGCCATTATCTCCGGACGTGGCCTGCCGCCCGATTGCCCGGCTTTCGGCATGGCCTGCACCCCGCAAAATCCGGTCGGTCCTTGTATGATATCCGACGAGGGGATTTGCCATTCCTATTACAAATACAACCATCACCATCAAGTCTCTCGGCTGCATGTCTAGCCTGGGTGGCCGGCGGGTCCCTCCGGCCCTTTGCCTAGCGGATTACAGAACTCCCACCGCTTCTTTTCTTCGGTAGTTTCCTTCCATAATTATTCCGGCAATGCCGGTCATCGATCAAAACAATCGATTGGCGAATGTTCATTGAAATTACCTATTGGACAAACGGCTGAAATTTGTGCAAATTGGTGCAGTATTTTGATATTTCGGTTTATGCGCAAATTGGCAAAGCAGCTGGTGATCGTGATGGTAAGGGGGAACAGACAAAAAATATTGTTGTGGACTGATCGCCTGACCAGGTGGGGCATCAGTCTGGTTTTTCTGTTTGCCGCTGTTCCCAAGCTCTTCGATGTGCATGGCTTTGCGCAAATCATCGGTGCTTATGCCATTCTCCCTGATATGCTGCTCTTGCCGACAGCGATCATTCTCCCGCTCGCGGAAATATTCCTGGCCGTTGGCCTGCTCTTCAACGGTTGGAAAAGCAAGCTTGGTTGTGCCATCTTGCTGCTCATGTTTATCGCCCTGCTCACTTATTCGATCTGGATGGGGCTGGATATCGACTGCGGCTGTTTCGGTCCGGAGGATCCGGAATATTCGGCCTTTCACGGCCTGCGTGCGGCATTGCTGCGCGACATAATGATGTTTTTACCGCTTGTCTATTCGCTCTGGTACCATCGGTACCGGTCAATTACTAAATTCACGGAGAAGAACGACAATGAAGAAAATTTTGGTAGCAGTGATCCTGGCAATTTTTGCCGCTTCCGGTGCCCATGCACTCGGCACCGACAAGTTTAAGGACGAGGTTGAAAAGGAGGCCGGAGCCGTCAAGTTGGTGAGGGAGGTGGTGAAGGGCGGTTATAATCTCATGACCACCGAGGAACTGCAAGCGTTACTGAAAGCCGGTGAAAATGTTGTCCTCATCGACACCATGCCCTTCGAGGACAGCTACAAGAAAGGGCACATCCCGACAGCCAAACAGTTCCTCTTTCCCATTCCCGACATGAATGAGTGGGATGTCAAGGAAACCGACGGCAAAAGCCAGGAAGATTACCTGAAACTTCTCGGCCCCGATAAGGACAAAAAAATCATCGTCTACTGCGGCTTCGTCAAATGCACGAGAAGCCACAACGGGGCGGTCTGGGCGAAAAAGCTCGGTTACAAAAATGTGTATCGCCATCCCGGCGGAATTTTTGCCTGGCGTGGGGCGGAGTACGAGGTGGCGACCGGGGAATAATTAACAACAAAGGAGTTTTTCATTTTGCAGTAAACCAGGAAGTGACGCCGGTTTGCCGGGGCCTGGTTCAGCTCTGGCCGGTCTATGGCAATGCCCAGGGACCGCTTTTCGAGGGACAACTGGGCAAGGCAGGAGAGGCGACCGCTTTTTTCAATCCGGCGGGTTTCGGGGTGAAATTCGTGGCCAACTGCGTAGTTCACCGAAGCGCTAACCTTGACGGAAAAAACCGAACTGGTGAAGGTGAAGCGGTTTCTGACGCCGCTGCTTGCCGGACGGCAGCAGGCGGTTGATCCGAAAAATCAAGAGGAAGCCATCAAAACCCTGCAAAAGTACGAGCTGGATACGCCGCGTCCGATCCTGGAAGAGCGGCTGAAGATCACCCGCGAACTCATTCAGCTAAATGCAGCCCATGCCCTCGGCACAATCGATGAAAAGGACTGGGAGCAAACCGAGCGGATCATGCGGGTCCAGAAACAACTGCCCATGGAGCGTCGACCTTAAGGCGATGGTAAAGCCGGTTGACGGTGGTGCCGAATAGGGGAAATCTATGCTTTGATGTCAGTCAAGAGTCAGAGGAGACAAGTAGGTAACCGCTCTCTTGTGTCGACCTGACAGGCAACCGCGCTTAGGCGTAATCGTCGTGATAACAAGCTGATGCGCAGGGGGGTAGACGGAAATAAAAAAAGCCGCTTCCCAAAGCATCAGCTTGAGTTAGCGGCCCGACTAACTAAAATTTCTCCGAAAGCAGTACGCAACTTCCGGACCCATTGACAATAATATTCAAATTAAATAAGACTATTATGATAGTCTAGTGTCAAGAATTTTCGCCCCCTCCGCAAAGGGTTGTTGGTCTTGGTTGCTTAATATTTTGCGAAAGTTGGATACTAAAATGTAATGGAGTTGACAGCTTCGGTTAGTGCTTTTGTGAATGAGCTGTATGAGTTTTCCTATGAGTTGTCCGTTTTGGACCACGTCTGGAATGTTTTGTTTCCGCATCAAGAGCAACAATGGCAACATCTCAAGGTCACTAGATACCAGCAAACCTTCTACATTACTCATGTCAACGGCAAGAGTGGCAGTTTAGAAGTCGAACCGAAAGTCGGCGTACGGGCAATGGAATTGCTGCGCACTTCTTCTTGTTTTGTTGATAATCACGGTGAATTGGCTGTTACATGGGAACCACTCATTCAATCGGCGCGCAAATGGTTGAAAATTGTCCGTAAAGATTGGATAAAAGCCAACAAACGAATTCAAATTGAGTATCCTTTGCATTTCAGATACGGGATTGTTTCCAATGCTCTTATACGCAACTCTCTTTCTGATTTGTACCGCCTGGATATTGAATTGGGCAAGGAGCGGACGCGGAGGTTTGTGCGTTTGGTTGAAGACGGCTTTTTTCTCAAAGCCGAAAACATGGAAGTCTCGACCATGACTGTGTCCGATTATTTTACATATTGCAAAATCGCCTATGTTGCAGGGAAGCGCAAGGAGGATACAATCGATAAATCCTTGTCCGGTCGAGAAATGTATAGGCGATATGCCGATGGTCGACACGAAGGGCTTCTGGATATTGATCCTGCTTCTGAAAAAGAGTTTGCAGCATGGATTGATGGCACGCATCCAAAACGGGAGGGTGGCGGCCATCCATGGGAGATTAAGAGAGGGGGCAACACAACCCATATTGACCTTGCCGTTTCGCGTCCATCCTTGTACCAAAAAGAAAATTTTAAAATCGAGCTGCGCGGCGAATCCATTTCAAGAATAATAGAGACGATACGCATGTTCCTGGCAATTCATCAGGCAAAAATGCCCATCTCAATCTCCAATCCAGAAAGTGTTCGTAAGCGCCTACTCGCTCAAGACAATATCGGACTCATACCGTCTTACGCCACGCGCCACAGGGCCAACCAGTATTTCAGTCAAGATAAGAGCGTGTTCGACGTCCTGCACTACGATGATCTCGGCCGATTCAAGCGACGAATAACCCCCTTTATCACCTGGGAACCGCTGCCCATACTTAAACCAACTGATGTCTAACCGGTAAGGCGGGAGTATTAAGCAGCTACAGGCAGATGATAGGGCTGGGAATTTCTTCGGATATCTATTCGTTATTTTGCAATAAATCTTCCAGTGCAACCTTGGGCAAATTTCTGGCGGTTCAGTGTTTGTTTCCACACGCACTAACCTTGAAATCGTATTGAACGTCGACGCTCAGGTTCCGGTCCAACTCAAGTTATACAGATCGGTGCGCCTGCTCTCGGCGTTGCGCACGCTGCCCTTGGCGCGCAATTCCTTGATTCGGTCGAGGTCGAGGTTGGCGACAAGTATGGTCTCGATTCCCGGCGTCGCCTCCGAGGCGATTGAGTCATGAGGAAAGGAAAAATCCGATGGCGTGAAGACAGCCGATTGCGAATACTGAATACCCATGGTTTCCACCTTGGGAACGTTGCCAACGCTGCCGGAAATGGCGACAAAACATTCGTTTTCAATAGCGCGCGCCTGGGCACAACGCCTTACTCGCAGATAGCCGGTTTTGGTGTCCGTCCAAAAGGGTACCAGGAGCAATTTCATGCCGCGCAGCGTTTGAAGTCTGGCAAGCTCCGGAAATTCGACATCAAAGCAAATGAGAATGCCGATCTTACCGACATCGGTGTCAAAGACTTTAAGCTGGTTTCCTCCGGTGAACCCCCAGTGAAAATCCTCGGCGGGAGTGATGTGGAGCTTTTCTTGGGAATCCCAAGTCCCATCTCGGCGGCACAAATAACATATGTTGTACAACTTGCCATCCTCGCCGATCATCGGCACGCTGCCACTGACAATGTTGATGTTGTATTTGAGGGCCATACTCACCAAAGCCTCACGCATCGGCTCGGTGTGCCGATGACTGCTGCGGCGTTGTTGGAGCCACGTTGGTAAGCAGACCCATGAGCAGAAGGAGGCTGGCGAGAGAGACGGCGGATGGGGCGTCGCCGACCAGAGTGACGAAAATCGACGCCAGGTAGTCGGCGCTTCCTGTTTTCAACAAGGCCGTTCCCAGTGCTAGACTGGCGGCGACGATAAAGATAACCGGGGCACTCAGGGCATCCGTGGCGTTTCGCCAAGTAAGGCAGCCGCAAAAAACCATCAACAGCGCCCCACAGGGCGCGCTGACGGCAATGGGTAGGATATCAAAGGCCGATAATCCGACGATGAGCATCATAATCCCTAAGGCCAGTGGTGCCTTGCTGGTGGAGAATACGTCGGTGGTGGCATCGAGTACGAGAAAGTCCTTGCACCGTTTCAGGTTACCGATCTCCTCTCACGGTCCCTGGACAAGCTGAACATCACCGGCCTTAAGAGTGATATCGCCGATCTCGTCATGAAAGCGATCGAAATCCTGTCCGGAGCGGTGCAGGGCAGGGGTAATCAGGCCATATCGTTCGGCAAATCGTAAATCGGCAAGAGACTTTCCCGGAATCTTCGAACGTTCAACTATGGCGATTTCTGCAACTTGCTGGTTTTCAGCCTGGAGCGGGTGATCTTCGGCAACCGGCCCATCTTCATATTTTTCTGGGTAGAGGGCCCCTTGCAGCACCTTTTCGTACTCTTTCAGCCTCTCTGGAGTGTCACGGATGACGAGATGGTCGCCGGGGTGGAGGACAATTTCCGGAAGAGGTAGAAGAAACTTGCCCTTGCCACGTTCAATACTGGTAACCTTCAGGGTGCCGCCGGCCATTTTCCGCACCTCTGCCAAAGTCTTGTCGACCGCCGGACTTTTTTCCAGAAGGGCGAGATGAGCCGCAAATACTCGCGGTGAGACATCGGTCAGTGGCTGTTTACGCTCCGGGATCCTTTCTCGGGTGAAGAGTACCAGGGCGGCTCCGGTGAGTGCGAGCACGGCTGGAACGTGGGCATTTGGTAATGGTGGCAGGGTCATGGCGTTACCCCATCGACTAATAATAATACCATATGCTGTCATACTCGTTGGTGTCCTCGCCGATGGCGTCAAGGCGCTGCAGATAGTCGAGGATCGGAACGTCTTCGCTGATATGGGTGTTCAGCTGTCTGGAAATGTTTTTTTCCCAAGGATGAAATTCGTAGAGCCGCGTTCCGTCGCTGAGAATGGCAATGAGATCGCGATGCTGCAGGGCGCGCAGGTAGTTTTTTCCCATGCCGGGAACATTGTAGACCGCCTCATCGGTACGGGAAAGCCCCGGCAAAAGCCGTGCTTCTTCTTTTTGCTCCTGAAGCAGACGGGCGATCGGAACACGGTAGGCGAGCGTTTCCTCCTTGCCTTTGGTGTTAAAGGAGTAATAGGGTTCGATACCGATTTGTGACAGCACGCGACGTAGGCGCACCGCCTCGAAACGTCTGGAAATGAAAAAATTGTAAACAAGCTGATTATAAACCGGAATTCCGTGCATTCGCAAACGTTCCACAGCGGAAAGAGTTTGCGGCGTTACTTCGTAGGGGTGCTGGATATGGGTGACCACCGCCAGTTGGCGAACTCCCGGCACTCGATAACGCGCCATCATCTCTACCAGGTTGTCAGTAAATCGCATCGGCATGGTGACTAAAGTGCGTGTGCCGATTCGGATTCGTTCAATGCTGCGTATATGTGCCACTCCGGCGATAACTCGTTCGAGATCTTCATCTGGCATGGCGAGGGGATCGCCACCGGTGATCAAAACTTCGTGAATGGCGGGTCTGGCGGCAATCCAGGCGAGAGCGGCATCGATTTGCTTTGCCGGCGCCAAGGCCCCGGGGGCCATAGCGTCTTCGATCTCCCAATTGCGCTGGCAATAGACGCAAATTTGGGGACAGGTATTGAAGGGTTTGAGAATACAGATGCTCGGATAACGCCTGGTGATTAAATCGATGGGCGAGGTATCGCTTTCCCGCATGAAATCGAGGCAGGATGAGCCGCGCTGGACATTTACGGCCATCAAATCGACATAACTGGAGGGAGGGATGACCTGAGCCCTGACGGCCCGGTCACGGCTCGATTGAGTCGAGTCGTCCATCAGCGACAGGTAATGGGGAGTGATGCCAAAAGGCAGCTGCAAAGCCTTGGCCTTGTCGATGGCCTGGCGCTCTTCGTCGGACAAGGCCATCAAAGTTTGGAGCTGCTCTGTATCACGAATGATATTATTGGCTTGCCATGACCAATCGTTCCATTGTATCGACGACACGCCAAGGGTGCTCCTGATGCTTTCTTGCCGCCGATGGCGAGCGGCGACTACCTCTGGTTCAAGGCCCGAGGCGTAACGCTGCATTCGTCCCTCAACCTCGAGGGAGAGGGCGTCGAGTTGGCCGGAGCGTTCGACTGCCGCTTCCCGCCCTTCGTGTTGGCTTGGCTCCAGGTGAAGCTCGGAGAGGTACCCGCCGGAACTCTTGCCTTGGGCACCGCGGAAGAGGTGATAGATCTCGGCGAAAAAACCGGGTTGGAGATCGGGGCGGATCGTGTCACGGGCGAGGTCCCAGATGGCGCCGGCAAAGGAAAATTTCGCCATGTCTTCCGAACGTTTGGAAAGGATGCGGGTTAAGATTCGGGCGCAATCGCGCACAAGGATGATCCGTCTGTCGGTATATGCTTGATACCCCTCGTTCATCTCAAACTCCATGCGATGGACAAGGGTGGACAGCTCCAATCTCAGGTCGTCAGGGGTATCTGCCTGTCTCGCCATTTGAAAAAGTATCGGAAGGTTGTCTGCCAAAAACTGCGGTGAATATTTTGCGAAATCGATCATGGTTAGCCTCCTTGGATGCATTGTGTTCATTGTTGCAGCCAGTCGCTGAGAAGGTTGATGGCTTTCAGGGTGTTGAAACACCAGAGTTCGATGAAATCCGGTGGCAGTGGTTTGTCGAGGGGTGTGGTTTCGCTGGCCGAGAGCGCTTTGCTGCCGTCAAAGTCTACATAGGCAATGCGCATTGTGAGTTCGCCAGGAGGCCGACCGAAAACCTCGCCTGGAAGAGTGGCTACCCCGGTCTCGGCCAGGAGTCGTTTGCAAAGATCCAGGCTGCTGTAGATGCCACGTTTCTCGAGTTTTTCGGTAAGCTGGGCGAAGCTCGGAAAAAGATAAAAGGCTCCTTCCGGAGCGTGGACTTGAGCCCCGGCCTCAGCCAGAAGCAAGGCGCACTGTCTGCCGAGAGCAGCAAGAATGCGCCTGGTGTGCCAAAGATAGCGCTCGATGCGGATATCGCCGCGGAAGGCTGATACTGCCGCATATTGAATCGGAGCGCTGACCGAGGTAAAGGTCTCACTGGCTGCCGCCGCCATGGCATCGGCCAACCATCCCATTCCTTGGGGGAAGGCAAAGGTGCCGAGGCGCCAACCGCCTGCACCGCACCATTTAGATAGGCCGGAACTGATGATCGTTCCTTCAGGGTAAAAACACGCCGCCGAAATATGTTTCCCTTGGTGATGCAATTCTCCGTAAATCTCGTCGGACAATAGAATAACCTTGTACTTGCGAGCCACTTCCGCCAGGGATTCTAACTGTCCCGCAGTGTAGGTGCAACCGTCGGGATTGGCGGGATAATTGAGCACGAGAATCCTCGGCCGGTAGTCATCGTTTTCGCTGGCGCAATACCGCTCCAGGTCCTCGGCGAGGATGCGCCAGCGATTTTCATACGATGCCGGCAGCAGGACGACCTTTCTCCCGAGCATGTTGGCCTGCGGAATGTACGAAACCCAGCAGGGAGTCGGCACGAGTAGTTCGCCGTAATAGGCGAGTTGCAACAGAAACATCAGTTCTTTAGAACCGGGACCGATCATCACCAGATCGGGCGAAATCTCAACACCGTGTTTTTGTCGGTGAAAGTTTGCCACGGCGCTTCTTAGTATTGGGAGTCCCGCCGCCGGCAGATAGTCCTTTTGATGGGCGTTCTGCTTGAGAGCTTCAACCACCGGCACCGGCACGGGGAATGGCGACTGCCCCAATCCAAGACGATAAACGGTCTTGCCCTCTTGTTGCAAGCAGTTGCTGAGATCGTTGATGACGATGGTCGGGGATTGTTTCATTCCTCTTACGTAGAGGTTAAGACTGACATTTTCGCGAATATGCATAATTTTTTTCCTTTGAAAAACATTATTCCGATAGATGTTTGGGTCGGATCGCCGGAATCATCATGGGATATCAGTCAATCAACCAATAATATGACAACGGCGGGATGACGATTGACTCATTTTCAGTTTGTAACCATTCGCCCGAACAGAGGTCTTTCATCTTGTCCTGCAGAAAGAATCCGGACGATTTCAAAGCTTCGACCGAGAGCAGTTGCGGTTCGACATTAAAGTTGCCGACCACCAGCACACTGTTGCGACTGCTATGCGGATCAGTGCGGGAAAAAACGAAGAGATTGAGATTGTCCACAGGCAGCACTTGGCGGTTGTCAAAATCTGCGAACACCGCTGTTTCCTTGCGCAATGCTATCATTTTTTTCAGGGCGCTGAAGATCCTTTGCTCCGCCGTGCCGGTCTGATTTCTTTTTTTTGCCTTTTCCCAGTCAAAGCTTGAGCGATTAATCCATCGATTGTCGCTGGCCTTTGAGGGATCTGCAAGATATTCCAGGCTATTAAGTGTACCGATGGCATCTCCATAATAGAGAAGCGGTATCCCGCCGAACGAGAGAATCATACTGTGCAGCAGGATGATAGTGTCGATCGCTGTACCAACTGCCGCTTCATTTTGGCTTTCGAGCGCGGCCTCAAGGCCGACAAGTGAAGCAAGAGACCCGGAGATGCGCACATCACCGGTCTTGGGATTGTCGCCGAACGGCAGCCCTCTGGAGGGCGAACCGGGGAATTTGCCGGTGAAATAGTCAACCAGAAATCGCCGATGCTGGAAGGGGTCATAGCCGGATAACCTGGCATCGTTATCGTCGAACCCCAGGCCGATGTCGTCGTGGCAGCGAACATAGTTGAGCCAGGTCGCCCGTGCCAGTTTTCCGGGTAGATTCCTTGATTCCGCGATTGAGCAGGTTGGCGTTCTTGGTAGCCACCGCATCCCAGAGTAGTGACATGAAGGTTGCGTTGTAGGCGATCTCGCATTCCTTGGCGTTGATCGCATCTTCGCCGAAGTATTTGCCAATCTCGGCAGGGGCGACTATAGCCTCGGCAATGAACAGCACACCGGGCGCGGTCACCTGACAGCAATCCTTCATCAACTGCAGGAGGAGATGCGCTTCGCGCTCGTTCTGGCACGTGCTGCCCAACTTCTTCCACAGGAAAGCGACCGCATCCAGGCGCAGGATGTCTGCCCCCTTGTTGGCCCAAAAGAGGATGATATCGATCATTTCGATGAGCACCGATGGGTTGCGATAGTTCAAATCCCACTGGTAGCTGTTGAATACCGTCATCACCCATTTACCCATCGCTTCATCCCAGGTGAAGTTGCCGGGCGAGGTCACCGGAAATATTTCCGGCATGGTCTCTTCGTAGATATCCGGCATTTCCCGGTCATCGAAGACGTAGTAGTAATCCTGGTATTTTTTATCGCCTTTACGCGCCTTTTTTGCCCATTCATGCTCCTCCGAGGTATGATTGACCACGACATCGAGCACCAGCAGCATGTCGCGTTTCTGGAGTGCGGTTGCGAGAGTCTCCACATCATCGATTGTTCCAAAGCGGGGATCGATCTTCTTGGAAGTCGCGCACCGCATAGCCGCCGTCGCTGTTGTCCGGCGGGCAATCGAGCATCGGCATGACGTGCAGCATATTGATGCCCAGTTCCTGCAGATAGGGCAGTTTTCCTTGCAGGCCTTGCAGATCCCCGGCAAAACGATCACAATAGAGCGCCATACCTACCCATTTCTGGCTGAGGAACCAGTTGTAGTTCCGTTCGCGGGCCAGATCCGATTTCCGCAGATGGGGGACACGCTCGATGTAGCGATAGGCCAGCGTCTCGACCAGACAAACCATCTGATCCTTAAAATCGTGCCGTTCACCATACAGCAACCGGAACAAAGAATGTATTGCGTAGAAGTTCGCCCCAAGACGGGTGTAAAAATGGCGCAATCGATAGTTGCCGATTTCGTGCTTCAGTTCATGGAGTATTTCATTCAGCAGTGCGTGGGAAGCTTGTTCATACATCATCAGCCTTCAGTTAAGTTCATCTCACGGAGTATTTGATCCACTTCCGGCCAATACTGGGCAACTCCCTCAAGGATGCCGGCGCAGTAATTGCCGTTCATCCCAAGATAACCGCCCTTGGCAATGTAGCTCGTCGCCGTATTGGCGTGGGAGACGCAGCTTCTGATCCGGTCTTCGGCGTTGGCCACCAGAACGGAGGGAATGTCGCTCGTCAGCACTTCCAGGTCGTTGCCGCTATCTCCTGCAAACACCGTGTTGTCGTTCTGGAACCCAAGTTTCTCCATGACAAAGCGGATGGCATGCAACTTGTTGGCGCTCGCCGGCAGGACGTCGAGCAGACCAACTCCGCCTTCTTCGTCAACACTCCAGATGAGGTTGGCCTTGATTCCTGAACGGAGCAGGCGGATATTCATCTCAGCGAACAAAGGTTCCCTGTGCGTTTCGAGCGGCAGGTAAAAGCTCAACTTGTGGCGGTTCTGCTTTTCCTTTTCCTGCAATTGAAGTTCGGTTAAGTCGCTTAACAAACAATACAACTCCCTGTGCGACAGACCACGCCAGTCTGGAGCGATCCGCGCTTCCCATTGATCCCATCGCTGCCAGCCGGAAGGGTCGATCTGATAGATAGTCGTGCCGACGTCGGCAATTACGATATCAGGGTGCGGTAAATAATAGTCGGCAATAGCCTGTTCGATGAGTGCCTGATGCCTGCCGGTCACATAGGCAAGCGACACCTCCTCACGGCTTACCAGCCTTTTGAATCGTTCTCCGGCGGTCGTCGATTCGGGCTGTGCACCGTTCGGGAGCAAGGTCCTGTCAAGATCGGTGCACAACAAAAACCGGTTCATGATGCTTCGTTCTCCTGTTCTCCCGCAAAGAATTTATAATGCTCCAACGCTTCCAGGATGCCGGCGGCATGCTCCTGGTTCGAAAAATAAATATTCTCGATATTGGCAAGATCGGATAATTCGCTGCGATGGCGATTCTCGACAACCGTGGCCAGCGTGTTGCCCCGCAACATGTCGGCATCGGCTCCAGTGACACCGGCAACCAGGGTATTCTCCAAAGGGAAACCGAGCTGTTCGGCACACCAGCGAAGAGCGAGTCCCTTGGAAGCCCGCACCGGCAGCACATCAAAAAACTGCCCGAACGAAAAGACGGTGTTCACCGCCTGCTCGTTGCGCAACAATACTTTGCGAATCTCCTGCACATCCGCTACTCCCGGATCGATATAATAACTGATCTTGAAGGTGCTCTGGTGGATCTTCGGCTGCATCTTCAGCCCGGGCATCTCGGCGAGGATATCCCGCACCTCCTGAGGGTTCCAGAGGTGATTGATGTGCCGTGCCCAATTTGTCGACTTGGTAAGATCAGGTGCGTAATGGATTTCCGTGCCCTGTCCGGAAATCAAAACGTCAGGCTGAGGAATGTTATAGAACTTGAGTTTGACCAGCGCGTCATCGAGACGACGGCCGGTGGCAATGCCGAAAATTGTCGATTTATGATGCTTCTGCATGAGTTGCAGTAATAACGACAATGATTCCCGGTCACCGATCAGGTTGAGGTCGAGACTGGTGAATATCGCCCTATCGCGAAAGAGGATACCTGACCGTCTGCGCGGACTCGTTCTCAGTATCGGCTCGGTCTTTTCTACCAAAGGACGGATGACCGCCAGATATTTTTCCGACATGCGCCTGCCAGGAGTAATGTCGTCGCACGCCTTGCATGCCGTTTTTTGCCAATCGGCGCCACTCCTCTTTGTTGGTCAGAGTCATGAGCAGGGTTTCAGCCATCGCCTCCTTGTCGAGAGGATTGATGAGGCAGCCGTTCCGGCAATTCCTGATGATATCAATCGGACCTCCATCCTCGGTGGCGACGATCGGCAGACCGCAGGCAGCCGCCTCAAGCAGCGTCAGACCGAAAGGTTCGGTCAGCGCCGGATTGATAAAAACACCACGGCGAGCAGCGGCAAGGCGGTAGAGAACAGCCACCTCTTCCGGCCGGTGATGCTTCGGATACGCCACTTTGCCGTACAGGTCATATTTATCAATCGCCAGCAGAATCTCATTCAGGACACTGCTTGAAACGCTTTCCATATCCAGTATGTCATCGCGATTGCCGGCGACAACCACCAGATTGGCAATCTGTTGCAGCGCTGGTGATTCGCCGTAGGCCTCAATGAGTGAAACAATGTTCTTGCGAGGATCGGGCCGCGACAGCGCCAAAATCATCGGCTTATTTGGCTGTTGCAGAAAGCGCCTGAGTTCGCTATGCGATATTGCTGTTTTTTTCGTCCCCATGCGGTGGAAAGAATTTATCCAGATCGGTTCCGGGCGGAACCACCCGCATCCGTTCAGGCTGGTAAAAATCATAGAGTCCGTATTGTTCTTCGATCTCCTGTTGCGTGCTGGTAATGACACGTTCGGCAACGCCCAGGGTTGTTTCCTCTGCTTCGATTCGGCGAGAGATATTGTAGGTCGTTTCAATCTCGCCCCGTTTGCTACCGCTGGCCACCAGGCGCAGTCGTTTGCTGCGGCCCAGCGAGTGGCCGGTATGCACCAGCGGCACGCCCAACTGGTGGGCAAGCCGTGAGCCGACATAGCCGGCATCGGCGTAATGGCTATGGATAACATCCGGGATGCGATCTTGGCTTTTCAGATAAACAAAGTATTGTCCGAAAAATTCTCAAGCGAATCCCACAGCATCTCCTTGCGGAGATATTTTTGTTCGCCGCATTCGATACGGACAATGCTTGCCTTTTCCGACAGTGGCTCGAATTCCTGTGCGTAATCAGGACTGACGTGGCTATCAATGACACGCCGAGTCAGTAAAACCACTTTTTCGACATCCTGCACGCTCGCCCAAGGCACGTGCAAGCTCAACCACGTACTTCGTCTGGCCGCCGGTATCCGCATCGCGTCCCAACTCAAGATCGTTACCGCGAATCAGTCCATGAACGCTGATCAAGAGGATGTATAAAGATGTTTGAGGGTCCTGAGGCTGTTTTTTCATAAACCCCACTCCCTGCAAAATGGCAGATAAAAATCCGGGTGATCGGGAACTGCGCCTCTGATTTGACAGATCGCCGAGGCAAAAGCATTGGCGCGCTCCAGCGTGGCAATCATGGGCCACCGTCGCAGAGTGCCGAGAATGCAGACAGCGGAAAATCCATCACCGGCGCCTACCGTATCTACGAGATTTGGAGCAATCCTGTGCTGTGCACCCGCCTTAACTATTTCGCCGGCCCGATTGATCTGCCAAGCCCCTTCCTCTCCACACGTGACTACCGCTGCGTTCTATATCAAATATATGCAGCAATCTCCTCACTTGATCCTCCGGTGTACTCCCCGCCAACCCGAACATTTCCACCAACACGGTGAGTTCGTCAGCGTTCAACTTCACAATATCGGCATAGTCGCAAGGATTGCCGCAGTGTCTCTTGGTCATACCATGGTGTGCGTAAGTTGATATCGAGAAACCTCGCTGCCTCAACCTTGTGCAACAAAGACATGAGCGCTTGACTGGAGACCTCTTGCCGTTGGCCAGGGTGCCAAAATAGACCAGCACAGGTTGTACAGATAGCGCCGCCAGGTCCGACATCACCTGATCAATAAAGTCGTAGGCCTGTGAGGGGAGAATCTCGAAGTGGTGTCGCCTATTTTTGATGTGCACCCGCACCCGGCCCGTCGGGCACTCGGCGCAACGCTGGATACCGAGAGTTTCCATGCTATTTTGCGACATCACTCTCAGAACTTCATCGCCCAGATCATCACTCCCCAGGCGTGTTATGATGACCGGGTTTTGTCCAAAAGCCTTAAGATGCCTTGCGACGTTAAACGGTGCACCGCCCAGAACGGTCTTGTCCGGGAACATGTCTGCCAGCACTTCACCAAACAACACAATTGCATCCTTTCGGATTACCCCAAGATACGGCAACTGTACGGCTTGCAGTCGAGAAAATGCGTGTTGCTTCATTGATCCGTTCCTCTTTTGCGACAGAGTGGACGATGGAAAAACAGCCAGATTGGGTTTTCAGAGATCGTTTGCCCTCCCTATGTTACATAATAATTGAAACAAATTATATTTATGTAAATATAGTTGATGCAAATTTAGAATGCAAGCCTTATAATTCTCACAAAAATTCACACAGTATTGAAAACCAATAGAGGAGGTCTACTTTGAGAGATCAAAATAAAAATCAACTCTCACTTCAAGTGCTGAAAAAGTTTCGAATTATCTATGGCTCGGTACGCCGGCACTTTCGCGAGGTTGAACGAACTTGCGGAGTAACCGGATCACAGTTGTGGATCATGCAGGAAATTGCCGACACTTCCGGAATTGGTGTATCGGAGTTGGCGACACGGCTGTCCATCCATCAATCTACATGCAGCCAGCTTGTGGAGAAACTGGTGACCAGCAAGCTGATTATCAAGAAACGAAGTAAGGAAGATCAGCGCCGTGTTGGATTGTGTTTGTCGGAAGAGGCGATTAAACTGATAAAAAGTGCCCCTAACCCTACAGAAGGTGTACTGCCGAAAGCACTGCGGAATCTTCCGACCGAAACGATGCAGACATTGGATTCTGCGTTGGAACTGGTGATAGAACAGTTACACATTACAGATGAAAGGCTCGCCGAAAGACCTCTCTCAGATTTGTGAAATCCATGCTCCTCAGACATTTTCCGGAGTACCTGATTTTGACACTCATTTTGCTCATAGCAAATACGGGAACACCAAAATTTTAAATGTTTTTCTACACCAACATCCCGAGGTCGATAAAGAAGTCAGAAACTCAGAAAGTTCAAGTTCATCTTTACGTTCCTGGAGAATCGTACCTTTATTGCCGGGTAAGGTTTGCTCTGAGGTAGGTCGTCAATAGTGGAAACCAAAACGCCGGTTCAAGTTTTACGATTAATGTTGCCAAATCTAAGGTACTCCTTCCCTTCCAATTCCCAAATTGAAGGTGTCTATTGTATCTTGAAACACGGATTTGCCTCAAAAACTTAGCAACACAAAAAGGTCATATTGATTTTATGAGAAGCAAACATCTCCTGAAAATCCCGGAGATGGGCATGCAGTGCGGTGCAAAAACTTCGCCTTGAACCGTTCCGCATAGAAGCAGAAACTGATACCCTAAAAGTCAAGATCTTTCCAAAAAAAATCATAACCGAACGAGGGGGTAAAACATAGCGAATTTTTCTGCCTATGCCGTAGGCAACTCCAAGGGTTCCGTCCTTTCCTGCCTGTATAATTTCCAATCTGAGCCTTAACCTGCATCAGTCTTTGTGAAAAATCACTTGTTTCACTTGGTAGTATATTTCTGATTACCAACAGTTTTTCCTGGTATGCCACATGTGCATGGATCAACTACTTATTGTCAAAGGTGATGTCCCATTTATTTTAACTGTGTCGCCTTAATAATTCATGTGCCATGAAGGTTTTCAGGTTCTCATCTGAGAATCGTGTATTATTCTCCTGAAAGGCAAGACCATAACATCGGCAGCGGACAACCCCTTACCAAGGAAACGCAATGAAAAGCTCAATTACCAGCAAATGGCAGGGTGGTCTCGCTTTTGCTTCACGGCTCGGCGACCACGAAGTGCGGACCGATGCCTCGGCCGCACATGGCGGCGATAATAGCGGGGCGAGCCCGAAAATGCTCATGATGGTCGCATTGGCCGGGTGCACCGGTGTCGATGTTGTCGCCATTCTGAAAAAGATGAGGGTTGAGGTGGACGACTTTGCCCTGACGATAGAAAGCGAACTGACCGATGAGGTTCCGGCGGTATATTCGTCGATGCATCTCATTTATCAGTTTACCGGAGCAGGTCTTGACCGGGAAAAACTGAGTCGGGCGGTGGAATTGTCGCAGGATAAATACTGCGGGGTAAGTGCAATGTATCGAAAAATTATGGATATAACCTGGGAAATCAGGATCAGTGAAGAGAATTTCAGTGGGAGATCAATGTGACAGTTAACGATTGTCGGCAGACCGCTGCCTACCAGGGTTTTGAACAGGGACCGATCACGGCCGCCGAGCGAGGCGGGCAGCCTGCTTATCCGTATCACCCGCAACTGTCCGTGGAACCGCTGCACCTTCTGTCCGGTGTATAAGGACCGGGAGTTTTCCCTGCGGCCAGTTGCATCATGTGCTGGAGGACATCGACCGGGTGCATGGTTACATAGCGGAGATTCGGCGGAGCGCCGCCGGAAGCGGTAAGGTTTATCCAGACGATATCACCCGGCTGCGGGCCATGGACGGACAGACCGACCATACCGCCCTGAACGCCGCCCTGCACTGGGCGGCAAACGGTATGCGGTCGATTTTCCTCCAGGATGCCAACAGTCTGATCATTAAGCCGGAGCGATTATTGACCATCGTTCGCCACCTGAAAGGGTGTTTTCCCTGGATTGAACGGATCACCTCCTATGCAAGGTCGCATACCGTTGCCAGGATCAGCGACGACCATCTACGGCTACTGGCCGAGGCCGGTCTTTCCCGCATCCATATCGGCATGGAATCGGGGTCGGATAAGGTTCTGGCCCGGGTGCATAAGGGGGTGGACAAGAAGACCCACATTCTCGCCGGACAAAAGGTCAAGCGGGCCGGCATGGAACTCTCCGAATATATCATGCCCGGTCTCGGTGGCCGGGAGCTGTCTCTTGAGCACGCCCGGGAGAGCGCCGATGCCTTAAACCAGATCAACCCGGATTTTATTCGCCTGCGCAGCCTGGCCATTCCCGACCACGTCGAGCTTTACCAGCAATGTCAGCGCGGCGAATTTCAAAAGCTCGGCGATATGGAAACGGCCAGGGAGCTCCTGGTTTTCCTTGAAAGCCTCGATGGAATTACCAGTTCACTGGCCAGCGACCATATCCTCAACCTCTTCGAAGATGTCCAGGGTGCCTATCCGCGTGACAAGGAAAAAATGGTCGCCATCGTCAAGGGTTTTCTCGCCATGGAGCCGGAGGAACGGATGATTTACCAGGTCGGGCGGCGGATGGGGCTGTTTCGCGGCACGAGTGATATGGCGGATGCGGTCAAACGACAGCACGTCGAAACCGCCTGCGCCAGGGCCGGGATCAGCCCGGATACCGTCGATGGGGCGATTGATGAAATGATGAAGCGGTTTGTCTGAAGGCTATTCCGTTGCAAGGATCAAGAGGCGAAAATGATGCTCTATAATCCGGAACTGGCAAAAGATAACTGTGGCTTTGGCCTGATGGCCCACCTTACCGGCGAGGCCAGCCATAAGCTGGTGCGCACCGCCATTTCGTCGCTTGCCCGCATGGCGCATCGCGGCGGTATTGCCGCCGACGGCCGGACCGGCGACGGCTGCGGCCTGCTGCTGCAGAAACCGGACGGCTTCTTCCAGGCAATAGCCGGGGAAATGGGCTGGACGCTGGGCGGCCGCTACGGGGTCGGCATGGTCTTTCTCAGCCGCGACGCCGCCCGGGCGGCGACCGGTCGAACGATCATCAACGAGGAGCTGGCGCGGGAAACCCTGGCCGTCGTCGGCTGGCGTGAGGTGCCTGTGGAGCCAGAAGTGCTCGGCAGTTTTGCCCGCTCAACCATGCCGACCATTGCCCAGGTGGTCTTCAACGGCCCCTTCGGCTGGGGATCGAAGGACCTGGAGCGTCGGCTCTATATGGTCAAGCGGCGGGTGGAAAAACGGGTGACGGATGACCCGGATTTCTATATCGCCAGCCTTTCCGGCCTTGTTATCGTTTATAAGGGGCTTTGTCAACCGGTCGATTTGCCGAAGTTTTATCCGGACCTGGCGGACTATCGCCTGCAGTCGGCGATCTGCCTCTTTCACCAGCGCTTTTCCACCAATACCCTGCCCAGGTGGCCGCTTGCCCATCCCTTCCGCTACCTTGCCCATAACGGCGAAATCAACACCATCACCGGCAACCGCCAGTGGTCGCGGGCCCGCTCCTACAAGCTGCGTTCCCCGCTCCTGCCGGATATGGCCGAGGCCGCGCCCTTTGTCAACAGCAGCGGCTCGGATTCCTCGGCTCTTGACAATATGCTCGAACTGTTTCTTGCCGGCGGCATGGATCTGTTCCGCGCCTTCCGATTGCTGGTGCCGCCCGCCTGGCAGCAGCATCCGGATATGGATGAAGATCTTCGGGCCTTTTACGACTTCAACTCGATGCATATGGAGCCCTGGGACGGCCCGGCCGGCATCGTTATGAGTGACGGCCGCTTTGCCGCCTGCGGTCTCGACCGTAATGGTCTGCGGCCGGCGCGCTATGTAGTAACCAAGGATAACCTCATCACCCTGGCCTCCGAGGTCGGCATCTGGGACTACCAGCCGGACGAGGTGCTGGAGAAGGGCCGGGTCGGCCCGGGCGAACTGCTGGTGATCGATACCCTGACCGGCCGACGCTGGACCTCCTGGGACATCGACCGGGAATTGAAAAGCCGTCATCCCTATAAAAAGTGGATGGATAAATGCTGCCGACATCTCCGCTCCTTCGACTACGACCCGGAATTGCCGACCGGTGCCCGGGAGCTGGACGACGACCGGTTGCTCCTTTATCAAAAGCTCTTCGGCTGGAGCAATGAAGAGCTGGAGCAGATGGTGGCGGTACTCGGCGAGACCGGTCAGGAGCCGGTGGCCTCCATGGGCGATGACGCGCCGATGGCCGTGCTGTCGAGCCGCGAGCGCAGCCTCTATGACTATTTCCGACAGATGTTTGCCCAGGTCACCAATCCGCCCATCGACCCGCTCCGTGAGCGGCACGTCATGTCGCTCGCCACCTGTATCGGCCGGGAGCAGAACGTCTTCGACGAGGCGGAGGGCCATGCCTACCGGGTGATGTTCCAATCGCCGGTGCTCGTTTACAGCGATCTGCAGCAGTTGAAAGATCTCAGTCAGACGCATTATAAACATGTGGTTCTCGACCTCAACTACCAAAGGGCCACGGGTCTTGCCGCGGCGGTGCGGGAACTCGCTTCCCGGGCGCTTGCCGCGGCGGAGGGCGGGGCAGTGCTGCTGATTCTCTCCGACCGGGCCATTGCTGTCGATAGCCTGCCCATGCCGGCGGCCATGGCGGTTGGCACAGTGCAGCGAATCCTCGTTGAAAACAACCGGCGCTGCGACACCAATATCCTCGTCGAGACCGCCTCGGTCCGCGATCCGCACCATTTTGCCGTGCTGCTCGCCATGGGGGCGACCGCCGTTTATCCGTATCTGGTCTATGAGTCGCTGGCCAGGATGGTCGAAGAGGGGGTGTTAAAGGTCGATCTGCGCCAGGCAATGGGCAACTACCGCAAGGGGGTCGATAAGGGACTTTTGAAGATCCTCTCGAAGATGGGTATCGCCACTATCGCCTCCTACCGCTGCTCGCAGCTCTTCGAGGCGGTGGGGCTGGGCCGCGAGGTGGTCGATCTGTGCTTCCCGGGGATCGTCAGTCGTATCGAGGGCGCGGATTTTTCCGACTTCCAGGCCGACCAGGAACGGTTGGCCAGGCACGCCTGGCAGCGCGGCCATCAACCGCTGTCCCGCGGCGGCCTCTTTAAATATATCCACGGCGGCGAATACCACGCCTACAATCCCGATGTTGTCCAGGCTCTGCAAAGGGCGGTGCGCACCGGCGCTTTTGCCGACTATCGGGTCTACTCGGGCCTCGTCGATAACCGGCCGGTCGCCTGTCTGCGTGATCTTCTGCGCTTGAAGGTCGGGGAAAATCCGATTTCCATTGATGAAGTGGAACCGGCCGAGAATTTCTACCGCCGCTTCGATTCCGCCGCCATGTCCATCGGGGCGCTGGGCCAGGAGGCGCACGAGGCGCTGGCCATCGGCATGAACCGCCTTGGCGGCTACTCCAACAGCGGCGAAGGGGGCGAGGATCCGGCCCGCTTCGGCACCGAGCGGGTGTCGAAGATCAAGCAGGTCGCCTCCGGCCGCTTCGGTGTCACCCCGCACTACCTGATGAACGCCGAGGTCCTGCAGATCAAGATGGCCCAGGGCGCCAAACCCGGCGAGGGCGGGCAGCTGCCGGGCCATAAGGTGACCGCCCAGATCGCCGCCCTGCGCTATTCGGTGCCCGGAGTGACCCTCATCTCGCCGCCGCCGCACCACGATATCTATTCGATCGAGGATCTGGCGCAACTGATCTTTGACCTCAAGCAGATCAACCCCAAGGCCCTGGTCAGCGTCAAGCTGGTGTCCGAACCCGGCGTCGGCACCATCGCCACCGGGGTGGTCAAGGCCTATGCCGATTTGATCACCATCTCCGGCTACGACGGCGGCACCGGCGCCAGCCCTCTGACCTCGGTGAAATATGCCGGTTGTCCGTGGGAGCTGGGCCTTGCCGAAACCCAGCAGGCCCTGGTCGCCAACGGCCTGCGCCATAAGGTGCGGCTGCAGGTGGACGGCGGGCTGAAGACCGGCCGGGATATCGTCAAGGCGGCGATTCTCGGCGCCGAGAGTTTCGGCTTTGGCACCGGGCCCTTGATCTCCCTCGGCTGCAAATTTCTGCGTATCTGCCATCTCAATAACTGCGCAACCGGCGTCGCCACCCAGGACGAGACCCTTAGAAAGCAATATTTCGCGGGGGTACCGGCGATGGTCATGAACTATTTCCATTTTATGGTGCAGGAGACGCGGATGCTCATGGCGGGACTGGGGGTGGCTAAGCTCACCGATCTCATTGGCCGAACCGATCTTTTGCAGGAGATTGAGGGTATTACGCCGAGACAGAAAAAACTGGTGCTGCAACCGATCTTGGCATCCGTGCCACCGCCCGAGGGTAGCGGCCTCTTTTGCCGGGAAGCTAACGTTCCCGCCGATCCGGGGGCCTTGAACAGTGAACTGATGGAGCGCTTTAGTGAGGCGGTGCAGACCAGCGCCGGGGGCGGCGGCAGTTTTGCCATCCGCAATACCGACCGAACGGTCGGGGCCCGGCTGTCCGGTCTGATTGCCGCCCTGCATGGCAATAAAGGTATGGAAGAACACCCGATCCATCTGCTCTTCACCGGCAGCGCCGGTCAGAGTTTCGGCGCCTGGAACGCCGGCGGTCTGCATCTGGTGCTCACCGGCGATGCCAACGACTATGTCGGCAAGGGCATGGCCGGTGGCAAGCTGACCATCCGTCCACCGCTGGGCGTCGCCTACAAAAGCCATGAGGCGGTTATCATCGGCAACACCTGTCTGTACGGGGCAACCGGCGGCAGGCTCTATGCGGCGGGCCGCGCCGGGGAACGCTTTGCCGTCCGTAACTCCGGGGCTGAGGCGGTGGTCGAGGGCATCGGCGATAACGGCTGCGAGTATATGACCGGCGGCATCGTCACGGTTCTCGGCGAAACCGGGGTCAATTTCGGGGCGGGAATGACCGGCGGTTTTGCCTATGTCCTCGATGAAAAGGGCGCCTTCACCGCCAGAGTCAACCCGGAGATGGTCGAGGTCCTTTCTTTAGACGGCCGGGCGGTACTGCAGGAACACCTGCGGGGCATCATCAACAGCCACTATCTGGAAACCGGCAGTGGTCGAGCCGAACGGCTGCTGAGTGGGTTTGACGAACACTATGCCGGCTTGTTCAAACTCGTCAAGCCAAAGACCTCGGATGTCGCGACGCTGCTTGGCCATCGGGGCACCTCGCCGCAAGAAACTCTGGCAATTGTCTATTGAGGGGAGATGCTATGAGTCAGAATCTTTACCAGTTTATTGAAGTGGAGCGAGTTGATCCCCATAAAAAAGGTATCGAACGGCGACGTCACGAGTTCGTTGAGATCTACCACCCCTTTCAGAAACGGCAGGTGCAGATGCAGGCCGACCGCTGCCTCGACTGCGGCAACCCGTACTGTGAATGGAAGTGCCCGGTCCATAACTATATCCCGGACTGGCTGCGTTTGGCGAGCGAAGGGCGGATCATCGAGGCGGCGGAACTCTGCCACCAGACCAACAGCCTGCCCGAGGTCTGCGGCCGGATCTGCCCCCAGGACCGACTGTGCGAAGGGGCCTGCACCCTCCATAACGACTTTGGGGCGGTAACCATCGGCAATATTGAAAAATACATTGTCGATACCGCCCTGCAGATGGGCTGGCGACCGGACTTGAGCAAGGTGAGGTCTACCGGCAAACGGGTGGCGATTATCGGTGCCGGGCCGACGGGGCTGGCCTGCGCCGATGTGTTGATCAGAAACGGCGTTGCGCCGACGGTCTTCGATCGCCATCCGGAGATCGGCGGCCTGCTGACCTTCGGTATCCCGGCCTTCAAGCTGGAAAAGACGGTCATGGAACTGCGCCGCAAGGTTTTCACCGATATGGGTATTGTCTTCCGTCTCGGGGTGGAGATCGGCCGAGACCTGACCTTTGGGGAACTGCTTGATGAGTATGACGCGGTCTTCGTCGGCACCGGCACCTATACGCCGATGCATGCCGGCCTCGACAATGAAGAGGCGCCGGGTGTGTATAAAGCCCTCGACTATCTGATCGGCAACACCGACCACCTGATGGGGGCACGGCGCGACCGTTACCCCTACATCAACCTTGCCGGCCAACGGGTGGTGGTGCTCGGCGGCGGTGATACCGCCATGGACTGCCTGAGAACGGCGATTCGCCAGGGTGCTGCCGACGTCGTTTGTGCCTACCGTCGCGACCGCGCCAATATGCCGGGCTCAGCCAGGGAGGCTAAAAACGCCGAGGATGAGGGGGTGCGCTTCCTCTGGAACCTCCAGCCCCTGAGTATCGTCACCGACACGGACGGTAAGGTCAGTGGCGTATGGGCCGTCGCAACCCACCTCGGCGAGCCCGACGCCCGCGGCCGTCGCCGACCGGAACTGATTCCCGGCAGCGAATCCGTTGTCGAGGCCGACAGCGTTATCATGGCTTTCGGCTTCATGTCGAGCCCACCCCCATGGCTTGCCGAAAACGGCATTACCCTCACCGACCGGGGGCTTATCCTGGCCCCAGCCACCAGCCAACACCCCTATCAAACCTCCAACCCTAAGGTCTTTGCCGGCGGCGATGCCGTGCGCGGCTCCGACCTCGTTGTCACCGCCATTGCCGAAGGGCGGATGGCGGCGGAGGGGATTTTGGAGTGGCTGGGGGTGTAGGGAAGAGCTTCACTTCGACGCCCTGCGACTGCTCGAAAAGACGCTTGGACGTAGACTCCGAACCTTGCCCTGATGTCACATGGCCACCAGGTAGGTGGGCAAGCGTCGGTGTTTGATATCCTTCCCGATTAAAATGCAATTTTCGGCGCTAACCGAGCTGAGTAATGGCAGAAGCCGCATCTTCCCTGCAGTGTTCGGATATCCGATCCTCTTCGTATGTGCATCTCTCCATTTATCCCATTTTAAACCACCATTTTCATCTCCATCCATGAGATCGATCAGTTGTATATTCTTTAATACAGTTTAAATAACAGTAAATTAGCACATATTTCGTATTGCCGATGTATTCGGGTTTTGATCGCCTTCCTGCTTCACAGAACACATCGTGCAGCCTGAAAATGATCAAAAACCGCAACAGGCAGTTGTTGAATGTCTCGTCAACTAGTATGTCTATTTAACTGAACTTACGTGTATATATTCTTGACATGAGTGCCGGTTCTGGTATAGATAATTAAATATTGTATAAAGTGGGATATGGTGGTGCAATATGGTGCGTAATGGTCAGCAGCAGGTTTCGCAGCAAATACGATCATACGATCGACGAGAAGGGACGATTGAGTTTTCCCAGTCGTTTCCGAGAGGTGCTGCGTCAGTATCAGTCGGAGATCCTCATTGTTATTCCCTGGGAAAATCATTTACGAGCCTATCCTTTAGCAGAGTGGGAAAACCTCGAAAATAAACTCAAGGCTGAAGATGCAGGTCAGTCTGAAGATTTAGACAAGATTATCAGATACTTCGAGTCGGAAAGCTGTGAATGCGTCTTGGATAAGCAGGGACGGATTCTGCTTCCGCCGACCCTCAGGGCTGAACTTGGATTGAAAAGGGATATTGTCCTGATCGGCATGATCGATCGGGTTGAGATCTGGGACAAAGATGTGTGGAGTGTTGAACGTAAGGTGGGGCGCGAACATTTCGGAGAGCATAAGGCAAGTATCAAGAAGAGGGGCATCATCTGATGATGTCCGGAAAGACTCAAGGAGAAGGGAGAATGAATTTTCATTATCCGGCGCAACCCTGTTACCGACCGAGGGTAAATTCGCGCTTTCTGCAACAATTAGATAATCAGCAGGTCACTTCCCGGTCGGTTGACAGAAAATTATGGCTGTCGGTTGGCAAAGTATTGCTTGTCCTTTGTCCGATGGTATTGGCAGTCAATCTGTGGCTGGCGTCTTCCTTCAAGAATCTTGAGCAATCCGTGATGGCGCTTGAAAATGTCAGTCATCAGCTCATGGAGCATCACCTCAGCCTGCGAGCTCAGCGAGATCAGGTATTTTCACCCGAACGGGTGCGGATAATTGCTGCGGAAAAATTATCCCTCTATGCTCCTGAGAAATGACCCTGCAGAAAACTGAATCTCCCTCTTTCTCAGTGATCATTTCCATACAAGAGGCAGGGAACCATCATGAAAGGAAAATTCCGTTTCTTCATTCCTTGGCCGGTAGTGTTGTTATGGCTCCTTCTGCCTTCTTCGCTCCATGCCGCGGATTCCCTGAAAATTGCCGCCATTTTCCCGAAGACCGGACAGGCGGTGGTAGTTTCCGGTCTACGGCCGGAATTCTCGGCCATCCAGCTGGCAGTAAAAGAGCTGAATGACGGTGGCGGTATTCTCGGACATCCCCTTGAGGTCCTTGAGTTCGACAATCAGAGCTCGGCCCTTGGCAGTAAAAATGCCGCTTTTCAGGTAATCAAGGACAAGGCTGTTGCCGTTTTCGGCGCAAATAGGAGTTCGCACTCCTTGGGCATGGCTCCGGTGCTCCAGGCAGCCGGCATTCCTATGATCACCCCCATTTCCTCCAATCCTTGCCGACCGGGATTTTCGTATCACCCACCTGGAGGCCAAATCCATTCCCTACTGTGTTCTCAGTGTGCAGGATTCCGGTGTCGGGATGGACACCAGGACGGTGGCGAAGATCTTCGATCCCTTTTATACCGCCAAGGAAATTCTCAGTACCTGCGGGTATTCGGTTGTTCTGGCGACTGATGGCCAGGAGGGTTTGGATATCTTCCGGCAGCGTCACCGGGAAATTGCCGTAGTTTTGCTGGACATGCTTATGCCGAAAATGTCCGGTAAGGAGACCTATCTGGAAATGAAAAAGATCGATTCGAACCTGAAGGTCCTCTTCTCGTCAGGCTTCAAACAGGATGAACGGGTCGAAGAAGTACTTCGCCTGGGAGTTCAGGGTTTTATCCAGAAGCCTTATACCTTGCATGTTCTTTCCAAAGCGGTCCACACGGTGATCGATAGCTGAAGAAAGTCTCCCCTTGACCATCACACGGGAACCAAAGCGAAACAAGAGTTGCTTCGCTTGGTTTTGACAGTTTGGAGGTGTGCTGTGGTGCCCGCCTCAGCGGATAAAACTCATATAGATCTTGCCTTCTTTTTCCGGCGGCGCAATCCTCTCCCGGCCGTGTTCCACCAGTTTCATCAACCAGGCCATATTGCGGCCGAGGGTCCGCATGATCTGCTTGCCTTCTTCGTCCTGGAGTGCTTCGCCCGGCCGGGTGCCGTGGATGACGTTCCAGTAGTTGGATGTCGGCACCATCATTTCCGCGTAGCACAAAAAGTTGTTGAGCTGGTTGAATGTCGGCAAGCCGCCGGATCTCCGCACCGCTACCACCGAGGCGCCAACCTTGTGGCGCAGCATTCCGTCGTTGACCCCGGTTACATAAAGGCCCGATCGAGAAACGATTTCATCGTGCCGCCGACCGCCGAGAAGTGCACGGGAGAGCCTAAAAGAATGCCATCGGCCTCCTTCATCTTCTGAATCCAGCCGTTGACCTCATCCTCAGTCTGCACGCACTGCTCGTTTTGTTTCTTGGCACATTGGCCGCAGGCGAGACAGCCTCTGATGGCCTTATTGCCGACATGAAGGATTTCCGTTTCGATTCCTTCTTTTTCAAGTTGCTCGGTGACCATTTGTAGGGCATGGTAGGTATTGCCCTTTTTGTTGGGACTGCCGTTGAATGCGATTGCTTTCACAGATCTTCCTCCTGTTTATGGATTCTCTTGAAGCGATACTTTTCTTTCGCTATCATTTTGTCTATAGATAATCATAAGGAACCTTGCGTCAATAACGAACTACTCTGTAACGTAGTACCCTTTATGTAATGTAATATCTTATTTGAACCATATGAGTAAGCAACCAGGAAAATGTTGACGCAACAATTGCGCGAGTTGGAAGCCGATAGTCTGGCCCATCGCGAGGTATATTCTCAGGTGCCGCCCAAGGTAGAATATTCACTGACCGAGAAGGGGCGGAGTATCCATCCCAATCTTGAGAGGATGGTAGGAGTTCTTAAAAATACAGGAGGAAGCCATGTCACAGGATGAGATTCGCATTCCCTACAACAGATTGTGTCAGGCGGTAGCCGGGGCGTTGACTGTTGCTGGAGTACCAGCCGATATGGCCGAATTGGAAGCACACGTCATGGTTGAGGCCGATCCGAGGGTGTTCCATCACACGGCGTGCGCATGTCGCCGGGCTGCTCCAGGCTATCCGGGACGGGCGGGTGCAGGCTGTCCGAAGGTCAGGCTGCCCCGTGAATCGGCGCGACTGTCTGCTCGACGGCGATACGGCCCCGGTCCAATCCGTCGCTGCCGGGCGATGGATCACGGCAATCGAACGGGCCAAGCAGTTCTGGTACGGCGTTTGTCTCCGGCCATCCTCACCAGCGCTGGACCGGGCCCATTACCACGCCCACCAGGGCGGCCCGGCAGGGGATGGTGCGGCATTTGCACCACCAATGGCATG
>CAWDST010000021.1:0-168441 GCA_963804965.1 uncultured delta proteobacterium | reverse complement strand
GCCCGCCAAAGAGCCTCTCGACCCAACGGAACCGGGTGGCCAGAATGAAGACCCAGCACATGAGAATGAGCGTGCCATGGCTCCCGACCTTCGCGGGGTATATCCACGGATTGTCATACCATTCATCCGCCGCCCCCATGGCACCCAGCCAAAGGGCGTAGGTGACCGCCAGGCTGGCAGCCACGGCGGCGTAGCCGAACCATTTGCGCTTGGGCGCCAGGTCCGCCACTTCCTGCGACAGCAACACGTCGGATGGGGGCGGATCGGGCTTCATAGCTCTGGAATAATCAGATTGGATGGCGAAATGGCTCTGGTAACGACGTGATCATGATCAGTCTGTAACTAGATTGCCGCGGATCGACGGGCCTCGCTATGGGGTAAACCCCCCACTCGATTCACCAGCCAAAGCCGCAAGCGGGCTGCAGGCGCTCCCTGACTTCGGTATCGTTGAACGTCCCCGCGGTGCAAACGGTGTGGCTGGTGGATGGGTGAATTCGAAGCGAACCGCGCCAATCATGCCCTGGTGCGACATGGTCGTGGTGTTTGCTCTTGTTCCACAACGGTTTGGCGGTGTTCTAACAAGGGCGTTCGTGTTTCAGTTGGTGCTCCGGTTTCTCTCACTGATACTAAAGCGCTCAGCCGGGCTGGGCGGGCGCACTATGGGGTCTGACCCGACCGTCCGAACGATCTCGAACATTCCGTCCACGTGCAAATGACCCCGAGGCAGTCGTCGCAACGGCTGTATGGGGCCGACGAGGCGCACGACGCTGTTTCGACGGTGAGCGCAATTGCGCAGGGCGATGAGTGTACCGCAGAGCGGAAGAGTCCATGACCACCGTGTCAGACAGGTCAACCTCGATGGAGGTGTGCCTGTTCAGGGCGGCGTGGGTTCCGGCCAGGAACAATTTGGGAATCTGAGCGGTCAATTCGGTGAATCGATTCACTCGCAAGACTTTGTCGGGGTCGGGAAGGAGTGCCAACCGCGCGGTAAGAACCCTGCGGGACTGGCGTCAACGCGGTGGCCGGGGCGAGCCATCACCCCGGGATAGGGCAGGCGAAGACCGGAGTCGTCATTCGTCTCGCAAGTGCCAGGGATCGTGCTCTGTCTGGCTGGGAAGGTATTCGATGGGCTGGGCCTCCGACTTGTGAAAATACGTCTTCGATCACGACACCACCCTTAGGCCGGAACGACGGGCGCCGCTATGGGGGATCACCTCCGGCGCCGGTTCCTCGACCGGCGTCGGCGCCAGCTTGGCGAACTGCCGCACCGCGTCTTCCAGGGAGTGACCACCTCATTCGCACCGGAATCGCGCACGGGCGTGGCGGCGTCGGCGACGTTTCCGTAGCGCCCGAAAGTCCCACCACGATCCGTCGGTCCGGTAGGCGAGCCCGCAGTTCCAGAGCAGAGGTATCGCGCGTGCAGGACGGTGGAAGGTGCCACCACCGAGATGCAAACCACATGAGCGATCGCCCTTTTCGACGAGGCGGATCAACTCTCCGACCTCGAGCTGGGAAGGCGCACTCTGCGCCTCGATGCCTTGCTGTCGGAGCAACTGCACGAGCATCGTGCCGGCCAGTTCGTCACGCTCGGCCCGGGCCGGCAGACAGAAACGCGGCGAGCGGGCAGGAGAGTCTGCGTGGTGTTAGCCGGGTTCGCGTCCATCCTCGTCGGAACGGAAGACGCGCCGAGGTCGACGATGTCGCGCAGACCTTGGCCGACGAGCGCGCTTCTGTTATCGAGGAGCTCCAGGCGGTGATCGATTTCGACCGCGGAGATGACCGGGACGGACACGGAATCGTAAAGTGCCGTTAGCGAGTGGGCCTTGAGGTAGGCTTCCACCAACTCGATCTCGTCCTGCTCGCCGACGGTCTAAGCAGTCGATAATAGCAAATCCTCGGCCGGCGTGAGGGCCTCTTCATCGCTCAACAGCACGCTGAAAAACGAAAGTCGAGGAATGTGCCGTCCCATGACCACCAGGCAGACGGTCATGGGCGTCGCCAGCACCAGGCCAACCGGTCCCCAAAGCCAAGTCCACCCGACCGCGGCGAAGATGAGCGCAATCGGCGACACCCCGGTGCTGGAGCCGTAGAGCCACGGTTCCATAACGTTGTTGCTCAGCAACTCCAACACGACGAAGAGGCCGAGTGCCAGCAGCGGCATGATCCAACCCGGCGAGACCGCGAGTGCCAGCGCGATGGGAATGGAAGCCCCGATCCACGGTCCGACGTAGGGGATAAAGCGAAGCATGGCCGCGGAAGTGCCCCACAATACCGCGTTGGGCACCCCAATGAAATAGAGCCCGATGGCCACGGCAATGCCATAGGTCACATTGACGATCAGCTGCATGAGGAGATAGCGCGTCACCCGGGCTCCTGCGTCGTTCATCGCCCGCGTCGTGGCGCTGATGCGGCCCTGCCCGAGGATCAGCCGAATGAGGCGGCCGCGCAAGTCCTCACGCTTCAACAACATGAAGATCACCAGGAGCACCACCAGACCGGCCGTGCCGATCGGCCCCAGCAGCGGAGCGATGATGATCTGCACGAGCTGGAAGGGGTTCGCCCGGTTCATCTCGATCACCTGCACGGGCACCGCGGGCTTCACGGACGACGCGGTAAGGATGGCCGTCCCAGGTTGTCCCGGCACCTGGGTAGTGTCCAGGTTCCTCCGCGCCAGGCAGATCCTTCTTCAGCTCCTCGACTGTCTCCGAAAACTTCGCAAACCGGCCGGTAGCCGACACTTTGAAAGACCGCAGTTTGGTTTGGATGTTCTGTTTGTAATCGGGCAGTTTGATCGCGAGATCGACGAGTTGCTGGGAGAGCACCCAGCCGCCAGGGCCGTCGCGGCGAGAATCAGCGAGACCGCGAGCAGCACCGCGCCAACGCGTCCCAGCCATCAAGCCGCGTGACGAAGGGCGCGAGGAGAAAAGCGAGCAACGCGGCGAGCGCCAGCGGAATGAGCAGCGAACGCCCGAAATAGAGCGTGGCGATAATCAAGGCACTCAGCGCGATGGTCCAGAGGCCGACCAGAGCGTTGGCGGCGGCGCTGCTGCTCTTGAGCTTAGGCATGGGCGTTGGGCATCGTCCCACCGGGGAGCTGCCCATCCGCGTGCAAGACGCGACGGCCGCCCCCGGCGGAAACATGTAACCAGGGAAACTCAAGAGAATCCCGGAAGTGCCGTCCGGCGCTCAAGGGGCGATCTTCTCGCTCACCCACTGTCGCACCTGGTTGAAGCCGTCCTTTAAATCGCTGTAACCCTGGTTGAAACCGGCTTTGACGTCGTCCCAGGTGGACTCGGTGGCGCCCTTGGCTTCATCCAGGTGCGTGTTCAACTTCGCCACCTGTTCGCGCAACGCCTGAAGTTTGGGCGTGGCTTCGGCCTTGGCCGCGTCAGAGGCTTTTTCAATCCTGGCGGCCAATTGATCCAATTCCCGGTTGATCTCGGCCAATTGGACCTGCATGTTCGCCACGAATTCAGTTTTCTGTGCGTAAGCGTAGTCATTCATCGCCTGCGCAGCCTCCTTTGGTTTCCTGTTTGACCTCGTCGAATTGCCGCTCCGTGGCCTGGCGGGTCTCGGTCGCCGGGGGTTCCGACGACGGTTTACAGCCCACCGCCAAGGCGAGGGTGGCGAGGCAGGCGATGGCGAGTTGCGTCGATTTCATGCTGATCCTTTTTTTATGTTTTTCGTTCTGTTCGAAGTGACACCTTACGCGATGAGGCAGGCCTCATGGTTGAGTGTTTGTGCCATGACCGCACCATTACCCTCCGCCTTCGGCCCATCTCCTGGCAATGGGTAAACGCCCCAGTCGTTGCCTCATGGCATCCCGGAATATCATGCCGTCATAGAACGCTGCTAACCGCCGCCAGCGCGGGTGCCATGGCTCGTTTTCCGCGAGCGATGGCGTCGCCGGCGGCAAATGACGAACCAAGCCATGAATGCATTTCTTGTTCACGTCGGCGACGACAACTTCTGCCGGGTGCTCCCGACGGAACTGGACCGGTCGAAGTCTGACAACGGGCGGGTCAAGGTGATGGCATTTCCGCCCCTGGGAATTCAAACGCTGGCCCCGGTTCTCCGCCAGCGGGGCCACCCGGTGCGCCTGTTTGACACCTGCCACCCGCAGATGAAGGCGGAGCACATCGCCCGGGCTGCCGCAGGAACGACCCGACGTCATTGCACTCTCTTTCCTCTCGACCACCACTTACCCGGCGCGTCAAGCGCATGGCCCGGCGACTCAAGGCCGAGGCGCCGAAGATTCCGATCATCGTGGGCGGCGCCTTTGCCACCCTGAACGCGGACCGCATCCTGAAGGATTGTCCGGACATTGACTGCGTGGGCTGCGGCGAGGGCGAGGAGCTTCTGCCCGACTACCTGGAGCACCTCGACACTCCCGGCTCAGTGGCGGGGCTGGTTTGGCGCAAGGCGGGCGAAGTCGTGGTGAACGCGCCGCGTCCCCTCTTGCGGGACCTGGACCAGTTCCCCTATCCCGACCGCACCACTCTGCCGATTGACTACATTGAGTCCCTGCCGTTGGATGTTCCCGCCGTGCTGTCGCTGGACAAGTTCTGCACCGTGCAGACCTCCCGGGGCTGCCCTTACTCCTGCATTTACTGCGATATCCCGTCCCTGTCGGACGGCCGCTGGCGCTGCCGTTCGCCGGAGCATGTCCTCGGTGAACTGCAGCAACTCAACGATCAGGGCTATCGCTCAATCTACCTGACCGACGATCATTTCCTCATTAACCGCAACCGGATCAGCAGCATTTGCCAGGGCATCATCGAACGCAAACTGCAGTTCAACTGGGGCTGCGAGGGCCGGGTGGATGCCGTTGGCATTGACCAGCTTCCCATTATGAAGCAGGCCCGCTGCAACTTCCTGGCGTTTGGCGTGGAAGCGGGCACGCAGAAGGTCCTGGATCGGCTCAAGAAGAAGCAGACCCTTGCGCAGATCGAGAACGCGGTCAAGGAGGCCAAGCGCCAGGGCATCCGCCGGGTGCACGGGTTCTTTGTGGTCGGCTCGCCCGACGAGACCGAAGCGGATATCCGGGAAAGCTTCCGCTTCGCCGCCCGGCTCGAGCTGGACACCTTTGGGTTCAATCGTCTCTGCGCCTACCGCGGCACCCCGCTCTGGCAGGAGTACGTGGACCGGGGGATCATCGACGACGAGCGCGACTGGCACAAGTGGTTCAAATGCTCGGACATTGATGGGCCGGGCAAGCATGGCGCTGCAACACTGCAACGCGTGGTGGTCAAGGTGCAGCGGCCCAACATGAATGCCATCGTCGGCACCGATCTGCGCTCGCTGAAGACCATCGCCGGCTGGCTGAAGTGGTACAAGCCGATTCGCCGGCGGGCCAACCTCGATGCGCTTGTCAAAGAATTTTCTGAGGTCGTGTTCGAAGAGCTGGATTACCTGCAGGAAGCGCGCAATGCCGAAGACTTCAATCAAAACTTCGCCCATGACACCGGCGTGCGCGTGCCGAAGGTGTATCACGAATTCACCACCCGCCGTGTGATCGTGTTGAAGAATGTCGAAGACATCAAGGTGACGGATTTTGAGGGCTTGGAGAGCGCCGGCGTCTCGCGCGCCGAAGTGGCGAACAAGATGTTCGACACGTATCTGCAGCAGGTGTTCGTGCACGGCTTCTTCCATGCCGACCCGCACCCGGGCAATCTGTTCGTGCAGCCGCTCGATCCTGCGCTGGCCCGCGCGTGGCGGGTGAGTGTAAAAACAGGCACGCCCTTCCGCCTGACCTATGTCGACTTCGGCATGATGGGCCGCATTCCCTCGGCTTTTGTGCATGAGTTGCGCGAGTTCATCATCTCCATTGCACTGAAGGACGCCCGGCGCTGGACGGCATCGGCGCAGCGCATGGGTTTCTTTTTGCCGGAAGCCGATTTGACGCGCGTGGAGCAGGCGATCGGGATGTTGTTCGACCGATTCTGGGGCGTGGCGGTCGATGACATCAGCGATGTGGACTTCGACGAGATGTACAGCTTCGCCACCGAGTTTCGCGATCTGCTGTCATCGCTGCCGTTTCAGATTCCACAGAATGTGCTGTTTCTTGGCCGCGCGGCCAATATTCTCGTGGGCATGATGACCGCGCTGGACCCGACATTCAACCCGTGGAAGGCGCTGCAACCGTTTGCGCAAGACATCGCCGGCGCCGGCACTGTGCGCGGCACCGCCGGCAATGTGCTCAGCGAAGGCGCGCGGCTGCTGCGGCAGACCGTGCAATTGCCGAACCAGGGCGAGGCATTCTTCACCCGCGCGCTGAATGGGCAACTGGAAGTGCGGGCGCAGTTGAACCCGTCATCGACGAGTGACCTCAAGCGCATCGAGGCCGGCGTGTCGCGGCTGACATGGGCGCTGGTGTTTGCCGCGCTGCTGCTCTGCGGCACGCTGCTGGCCATCAATTCGCTGGGCGTATTGAGCGCCATACTTTTCATCGGCGCGCTGGCCACGCTGGTGCGCGTGCTGACGCTTTGATCTCCTCTCCCGCCTGGCGGGAGAGGGTCAGGGTGAGGGCTTACGCCGGCACCGCGCTTCTGAAATAGGCGATGGTTTCCTTCAGGCCGTCTTCGAGCGAAACACGCGGCTCCCAGCCAAGGATTTCGCGGGCGCGCGTGATGTCGGGCCGGCGGCGCTGCGGATCGTCGGCGGTGCGCTCTTTCTTTGGCTGATAGAACACGATCTCGCTGCTGCATTCAGGGCCGGCGGCGTCCTTCACCGCCTGCGCAAATTCCAGGATCGTCATCTCGCGCGGGTTGCCCACATTCACCGGCATGGCTTCATCGCTCCACAACAGGCGCAACATGCCATCGACGAGGTCGGTCACGTAACAGAAGGCGCGCGTGGCCGAGCCATCGCCATACACGGTAAGCGGCTCGTTGTTCACGGCCTGCTTCACAAAATTCGGCACCACGCGGCCATCGTTCAGCGCCATGCGCGGGCCATACGTGTTGAAAATGCGAATCAGGCGCGTGCGAAGGCCATGCTTGCGATGGTAAGCCATCGTCAGCGCTTCGGCATAGCGCTTGGCTTCGTCATACACGCTGCGCACGCCAATGGAGTTCACGTGGCCCCAGTAGCTTTCTTTTTGCGGGTGTTCCAGCGGGTCGCCATACACCTCGCTGGTGCTGGCATGCAGGAAGCGCGCGCCTTTTTGCAGCGCAATCTCCAGCGCGTTGTGCGTGCCATGGCTGCCCACCAGCATCGTCTCGATGGGGTTGTCGAGGTAGCCGACCGGGCTCGCCGGCGACGCCAGATTCATCACCGCATCCAGCGAGCCCTCCACGCTGAATGGCTGGATCACATCGCGCTCGATCAGCGTGAAGCGCGGCTCGTTGATGAGATGCGCGACGTTTCTGCGCGAGCCGGTGATGTAGTTGTCGATGGCAACGACGTCATGCCCTTCGGAAAGCAGCCGTTCGCAAAGATGGGAGCCGATGAAGCCGGCGCCGCCTGTGACCAGAATTCTCATGAGTATTACCTTCCCTCGCTGTCGTCAGTCGTTAGTCGCAGCCAGGCAGAATGTATGCATCCGGCTATGCATCCGGCAGGGGTTGCTTGTGGCTTGACAGGCGTGACGCCCGCGAGATGATACCAAACACATGCCGCGTTACATTGCCTTGTTCAAGCCATATGGCGTGCTGTCGTCCTTCACGCATGAGGAGCGTGATCCTCAAACCCTAAGGGTCTTCGCGCCAACAGAAGATTCGACCGATGAAAAGACCCTTAGGGTTTCTTCGTCAACCAAACGCACGCTCAGCGAATTTGGGTTGCCTAAAGGCGTGTATGCCGCCGGCCGGCTCGACTTTGACAGCGAAGGCCTGCTCATCCTCAGCGATGATGGCGCGTTCATTCATCGCCTGACCGATCCGCGGCATAAATTGCCCAAGACCTACTATGCCCAAGTGGAGGGCGATCCAACGGATGCCATGCTGGAGCCGCTGCGGCGCGGCATGCAGATCAAGGATTACCGCGCGCTGCCGTGCCAGGCGCGCATCTTGAGCGAGGCACCCAGCCTGCCGGCGCGCGACAAGCCCATTACCCCGCACGGCCCCACCGCATGGCTGGAACTGATTCTCACCGAAGGCAAGAAGCGCCAGGTGCGGCACATGACTGCCGCGGCGGGCCTGCCAACATTGAGGCTGGTGCGCGTGCAGATTGGGCCAGTGGAACTCGCCGGCCTGCAACCCGGCCAATGGCGCGACCTGAGCAAAAATGAACTCACTCCTATAATGCAACCCAGCATCGCTTCACGGCAATCGCGGCAGCCGCCTCGCATACGGCGCCGAAAAAATCGTTCGTAAAAATACACGACAGGAGAAAAGGCATGACAACTGCATCTGCTGCTGCTGCAAAAAACGGCGGTGGCACGCCAGCCAAACAGCCCTTCGTCAAGGGTTTGGATGGGATTGTGGCCGTGCAGACCGAGATCAGCTCGGTCGATGGCCCAAACAGCACGCTGCTTTATCGCGGCATCAACATTCACGAACTGGCAGAGCAGGCCAGCTATGAAGAGACGGCATTCCTGCTGATGAACGGCCGGCTGCCCAACCGCAGTGAGTTGGGCGACTTCAACGCGCGGCTGGTGGCCAACCGCTGGCTGCCGGCGCCCATGTATGACCTGCTGCGCGCGCTGCCCCGCGATACAGTGCCGATGGAAGCACTCCGCACGGCTGTTTCTGCGCTGTCCTTCTACGACCCCGAGATCGAGGACATCTCGCTGGAGGCAACGCAGCGCAAAGCGGTGCGCTTGATCGCGCAATTGCCGACGCTCTGCGCCGCCTACCAGCGCCTGCGCATGGGCAAGGAACCCATTGCGCCAAACCCGCGCCTTTCTCATGCGGCCAACACGCTCTACATGCTTGGCCTCAAGACCGAAGTCGACTTTGTTGAAGCATTGAATGGCTACCTGATTCTGCTGGCGGACCACGGCATGAATGCCAGCACTTTCACTGCGCGCGTGGTGGCCAGCACGCAGGCCGACCTGCATTCGGCGGTGTCGTCGGCATTCGCTTCGCTGAAGGGGCCGCTTCACGGCGGCGCGAATGAAGCCACCATGAACATGCTGCTGGAGGTGGGCGACCTCGACAAGGTCGATGAATTCGTCGACAGCGCGTTTGTCACCAAGCGCAAGATCATGGGCTTCGGCCATCGCATCTATAAGAACGGCGACCCGCGCTCGATTCACCTGAACCACTGGGCAGAGAAGCTGGGCAACATGACCGGCGAGCCCAAGTATTACGCCATGTCGCTGGCCGTTGTGGAAGCGGTGCTGCGCCATCGCGAACTGTATCCGAACGTGGATTTTTACAGCGCGTCGATGCTGTATTACGTCGGCATTCCGATCGACCTGTTCACGCCGATGTTCGCCTGCGCCCGCATCGCCGGCTGGAGCGCGCATGTGATTGAGCAGTACAAGGACAACGTGCTCATTCGCCCGCAGTCCGAGTACATCGGCCCGACCAACATGCACTACCTGCCGATGGAACAGCGTCATCAGGCGTGATGACGCACGAAACCGAATGAAGCATATCGAAGAGGCGTGGCTTGGCTGCGCCTCTTCGCCATTGGCTATGTGCAAAAAAGCTGCTCGCAATGCAACTGCGCGAGTGAGGCGACTTAGCCAATTACAAATTACGAATTACCCATGACCAACATGCTGCCTGCTGAAAAACGACTCCGCAAGATGTTCGAAGAAAAGGTCGCCGCGATCATCCGCGTGCCCAGCCCGGAGCATGCGATGAACATGGCGCAGGCCTTGCTAAAAGGCGGCTTCAAGTGCGTTGAAGTGACGATGTCTGTGCCCGGCGCGCTGGATGTGATCAAGGCGGTGGCCGAAGCCGCGCCGGATGACTGCATGATTGGCGCCGGCACTGTGACCAGCGCAGCCGATGCGCGCGCGTGCATCAAGGCCGGCGCGCAGTTCATCGTCTCGCCCATCTGCGAAACCGACATCATTCGGCCATGCCGCGAAGCCGGCGTCGTGGCCATCCCCGCCGGCTTGAGCGCCACCGAGATCATGACCGCGTGGCGCGTGGGGGCGCATGTGGTGAAGGTGTTTCCTGCCGGCAGCGTGGGCGGGCCGGCCTACATCAAAGCCATTCGCGGCCCCATGCCAGACATTCCCTTGTGGGTGAGCGGCATGTTGCTGCCGGGTGAGACACAGGCCTATCTGGCTGCCGGCGCGCAAATTGTCGGCCTGAATGCCAATGCGCTGCCAAAAGACCTCATTGACCAGGGTGATTGGGCGGGCGTGGCCGATGCGGCACGCGCCTTGCTGAAAGAAGCGCTGGGCGGGACGCGCGCGTCGCCGGAGGGTGTCGCGGCGAACAGAGATGAGCAATAAGCGTGATTTACGCCTTTCATCGTAGCCCAATCACCGCCCTTTCAATCAGCAAGCACACAGCATGAGCCGATAGAATTGGCTTGATTGAGTTCAACCCGTCGCGCAGCGTGGTCATGCTGAGGGATCTCTGCCGAATGGACATGTGAGTCGAGTCTGGCAGAGGCGCGTTGCCTCGCTCAGCATGACAAGTGTCGGGTTTTTCATGACTCAATCACACATCGGAAAATGTTTCGAGCGATCTTTCGTCCTGCGTATCTGCTGCTGGCCATCGTGCTGGTGGGCGTGGTCAGCCTTGCCGGCGCGCTGGGCTATCATCATTTCACCTACCAGAACCGCGCTTTCCCTGGCGTGCGGTTGCAAGGCATCAATGTGAGCGGCATGGCGCCTGAAGAGATTTTCTTCGTGGCGCAAGCGCAATCACAGTATTTTCACTCGCCGTCGATCAAGCTGAGCGCCGGCGAACAACAATTCATCTATCGCCCGGCCGACTTCGGCGTTGGCCTCGATCCGGCAGAGACAACCAAGGCTGCCATGAGCGTCGGCCGCTCCGGCGACCTGGAGCAGCAGATTCGCCAGCGCTTCGAGGCGTGGTGGCATGGCATCGATGTATCGCCCGTGGTGCGGGTCGATGACGCCGAGGCGCAACACATTCTCAGGCAGGTGGCGCGGCAGACTGAGCGCCAGCCGCAGGATGCGCAAGTCATCCTCGAAGGCAGCGCGCTGAGGGAGACTGCGGCGCAGACCGGCCTGCAACTGGATCAGGGCAATGCGTTGAAGCTGGTGAACTCGGCCATTTTGCAAACGAAGCCGGCGGAGATTACCCTGCCCTATGCCACGCTCAATCCGCGCGTGCCCACTGTTTCTGCCGCAGCCGAAGAGATCAAGCGCATTGTCGGCGGCGACCTCGTGATCAAGGTGCCAAAATGGGACGACGCCGGCAACCCGCAGCCGGCGATGGAAGCCTTCCGTATTTTGCAGAACGAGATGCCAGATTTTGTGGTGATCGAAGAAGTGGCCGGCGAAAACGGTGTGCCGGAGATCAAGGTGCGCATGAAGCGCGAGAAGATGCGCGGGTTGATTGAGCCGTTGGCCGGCGCAGTGGCGCAATCACCGGTCAATGCGAAGTTCACCTACGATGATGATGCCGGCAAGCTTGTGAATGCGGCTGCTTCAAAAGATGGCCGCGCCATGAACATGGAAGCGACCTTGAACGCGATGGAAGCTGCGGCGCGGACGACAGACCAGCGCGAGGTGACGGTGGCCGTGGATGTGACGCCGGCGCCAGTGCCGGCCACCGCCACCGCTCAAGACCTGGGCATTACGCAACTCATTACGCAGGCCACCACCTACTTCAAGGGGTCGGGCGCTCCGCGCATTGCGAACGTGCGCGTGGCTGCGGCGCGCTTCAACGGCGTGGTCATCCCGCCCGGCGGCGTGTTCTCCTTTAATGAGTTTCTCGGTGATGTGAGCGAGGAGCAAGGCTTTGAGGTCGGCTTGATCATCGTGGGCAACCGGACCGTGAAGGGCGTGGGCGGCGGTGTGTGCCAGGTGAGCACGACGGTGTATCAAGCCGCGCTGCGCGCCGGCTTCCCCATTCTGGAGCGCTATCCGCATGGGTATCGCGTGAAGTATTACGAGAATGGCATGGGGCCAGGCTTCGATGCCGCTGTGTTTACGCCGAGCGCAGACTTCAAGTTCAAGAACGATTCCCCAGGCCATCTGCTGATCGAGACAGCATACGACCCTGCGCGTGTGACGCTGACCTTTCGGTTTTACGGCACGCCTGATGGCCGCGTGGTGAACATCAGCCCAAGCACGATTGAGAACACCGTTCCGCATGGGCCAGATGTGTATGAGAAGGATTCGGACAATGAGGTGCCGGCTGGCAAGGCCAAGCAGGTCGACTACGCTGTGGATGGCGCAACCATCTCATTTACCCGCGAAGTCGTGCGCAATGGCGAGACGCTGATCAATGAGCGCGTGGTCAGCAAGTATGTGCCCTGGCAGAACGTCTTCCGCTTTGGCGAGGGCTTCACCCCGCCCGAAGGCGCAACCGTTGTGGGTGTGGAGCAACCGACACCGACGCCTTGAAGAATGGGGAAAGTGAGAAGGGGAGACAACAAATCTCCCCTTCTCACTATCTCCCCTTCTCACTTTCCAGTCAGCGCGTCAATCGCCTGCATCAACTGCGGGTCGTTTTCAGCCGTGAACTCTTCCCATGATTTATCAGAGACGATGTTGGGCTGCACGCCCTTGCCGCGCCATGAATTGTTCTTCAAACCCACGTAGTCGCCGACGGGGATGAGCATTTGGATCTGCGAACTCGGCAGTGTCATTGGGCTGGTTTGTGCAAGCAAGCCGCGAGTGGGCGTGCCGATGATCTGTGCGCGGCCGGCGTCCTGCAGCAAGCCGGCGAATGCTTCAGCCTGGCCGGCGGTCTGCTCGCTCACCAGCACAGCCATCGGCACTTCCTGCGATCCACCGATGCTTTTGCCGGCCACGTCGATCGCTTCCTTCTTGTTGCGCACCTGCACATGCCCAACCGGCCCGTTCACAAACAAGGATAGTGCGTCATTCAACGGGAAGTTGTTGTCGCGCAAGATGCGCAGGTCGAGCACCAGCCCGTCGATGTTCTGCTCCGCGCTTAACTCTCGCAATGCGCGTGTGATGTCGTCGCGCATCGACGACATGTCTGTGGGATCGGGCGCAATGTAGGCGATGTTCGTGCCGGGCAGCAACTTGTGGACGATTGGGCTGTTCGGTTCGATCATGCGCCGGGTGATCGTCACATCGCGCGGGTCCTGGCCAGGTGTGCGCACGGTCACAGTCACATCACTGTTCTCTTCGCCGCGCAGCTTGCTGATGATCTGGCCAGCCGGCGTGCTGCTGTTTACTGGCGCGCCTTCGATGGCGATGATGGCGTCGTGCGCCTTGATGCCGGCGCGGTCGGCCGGCGAATCGGGATACACCGTGAGAATCAGCAAACGGTCTTTGCCCTCGCGCGGCAGGTCGACTTGCACGCCGATGCCGGAGAAGCGTGGCGTGGCGGCAGCCTGCGTCTCAGGCGCGGCCTGCAAGATCAGATCTTCATCGCCGATCTTGTCGACGATGGCGCGCAGGCTGTTGCCTAGCTGCTCGCCGGTCTCGTCTTTCGCGCTGATGATCTTGTTGCGCTCTCCATCGGCAACCTTTTCCCATTCGTTGCCGGTGGCTTCAGGCTTGATGTACATCGCCTTCAGGCTGTTCACCGCAAAATCGAAATCGCGCAGTTGCGCCTGGATTTGCGGTGAAAGGTCATTGGCCGGCGACGTGGGTTGCCGGTTGTTGAGCATGTCGCGGATGGTTGCGCCGCTGATGGGCGCGCCGGCGCAGGCGGTGAGTGTGAGCATTGCCACCATGCCGGCGGCCGTCATCACTCGCTGGGTATTGATCATGCATTCCTTCCTTGCCGCAAGAGCGCGGCTGCTGGCCGTAGGTTACCCCTTTAGTTAAGAGCAACCTGAGCGCGTGTTGATTCGCCGCGATTAACGACGCATCATTCGCCGGCCCACTTGCCCATCAGCGTAAAGATCAGCCACAACAGTGCGATGACGCCGGCGCCGGCGGCCAGGCACAACACGGCCAGCACCCCTGCCTGCTGGCCCGTAGATGGCCGCGATGAGCATGCCGCCGATGATCACCAGCACGAACATCACGAGCAGCAGCAGCCGGCGGTTCATCTCGCTGCGCTGCTTGCGCAGGTCGGTGGGCGGTCGGGGCGGGGTCACGCGTGGATTATATTTGCGGCGTGTTTTGCCTTCACTGCGGCACCGAGATGCAAGCCTCGCTTCCTGGACGGGCGGATGCGCGATGTGTGCCCCAACTGCGGCTACATCTACTACGATAATCCTGTGCCGTGTGTGGGGGTGCTGATCGAGCATGATGGCCGGCTGGCGTTGATCCAGCGCGGGCGCGCGCCGCATGCCGGCAGTTGGGCGTTGCCATCGGGCTTTGTCGAATCCGATGAGGATATCGAGCATGCCGCCATTCGCGAAGCGCGCGAGGAGACCGGACTGGTCATTGAGCTGGTCGAGCTGTTCGGCGTGTTCTCGTTTCCCGAAGGACCGCCGCGCAGCGGATTGATCGTGTTTTATCGCGCGAAGCCCGTTGACGTGAGCACGCTGAAGGCCGGCGATGATGCCGCCGACGTTGCTTTTGTCGCCCCGGATGATTTGCCGGCGATGCCCTTCCGCACCCACCAGGAAGTCATCGCCAAGTGGCTGGCGCAGAAGTAAAACCACGGATTAAAGGATTTCAAGATTAAGCATTGAGTAAACCGAGGAATCCTCTAATCCGTGGTTTAAAAAAATTCACAATACTTTGCAGCGGTTGGTGAGTGAGCCGACTTTCTCGATCTCGATCGTTACCTCATCGCCGTCCTTCAGCCACAGCTTCGGGTCGCGGCTCATGCCCACGCCGAACGGGGTGCCGGTAGCGATCAAGTCGCCGGGTTGCAGCGTCATGAAATGACTGAGATGCGCGATCAACGTGGCGATGTCGAAGATCATCTCCTTCGTGTTGCTGTGCTGCACCGTCTGCCCGTTCAGGACGCACTTGATGTCGAGCGCCTGCGGGTCGGGGATTTCATCGGCTGTGACGACCGCCGGCCCGATCGGGCAGAAGCCGTCGAAGGTCTTGCCGAGGATCCACTGCTTGCCGCTGTCGGTCAACTGCACATCGCGCGCGCTGATGTCGTTCACGCAGGTGTAGCCGCCGATATAGCTCAGCGCATCTTCCTTCGACACGCGGCTGGCCGGCTTGCCGATGATCACGCCCAGCTCAGCTTCATAGTCCACTTCGCTGCTGGCGTCGGCGTGCCAGGCGATGGTGTCGCCGGGGCCGGCGAGCGCATTGGCGAACTTGCCGAAGATCACGGGTCGCGTCGGCGCAGTGCTGTTGGTCTCGCGCACATGGTCCATGTAGTTCAGGCCGATGCAGATGAACGAGCGCGGCGTGCAGGGCGCGCGCAATGCCGGCGCCACTGTGCTTGATGCGCCGCTCAGCAGCGCTTCGGCCTTTTGACGGGCCACAGATTGGGTGAGGATGTCGAGCACGCTGCCGGCGTCGGTCACGTCGACAGCGCTGCCGTCGGCGCGCAGTGCGCCTGTGCGCAGGCGGCCGTTTGCTTCATAGGTGATCAGTTTCATGGCACGCTCAAGTGTAGGTGCAATTGCGCGGCATGGAAAACGACACAACCCCGATTGTTATCGGGGCTGTGCGTCTATCAAGGTGCAGTCGTTGGCGCCGGCGTGGGCTCCACCGCGGGTGCCAGCGGCTGAGGCGCCGGTGTGGGCGCGGTGCCATTGGCTGAGGGTATTGTTGTGATGCTGCCGTCCGACGGACCGACGAACGACTTTGGATCGAGCAGGAACGGCTGGTTGCTGGGCAGGAAGATGGTCTGCACACCAGGCGAGAGCTTCTCGATGTAGCGATAAGCCAGCAGGTTCGGGTTGTCCTTCAACTGTGAAGCGATCAGGCTGAGTGCTTCGGCTTCGGCCCGCGCGTTGATCACGTTGGATTCGGCCTCGCCTTTGGCTGAGGTCACCGCAGCATCGGCGCGGCCTTGCGCCTGCACGCGCACGCGCTCGGCTTCCTGCTTCTCGGACTCCACCAGGAATCGCGCGCGCTCAGCGTTCTGCTGTGCGATCTGCTTGTCTTCCACCGACTTGGCGTATTCCTGGTTGAAGGTGACATTGCGCAGCAGCAGCGAACTCAACTGAAAGCCATTGGCGTCCAATGCGGCGCGCATCTCGTCTTCAATGGCCTTCTGCAGCGCATCGCGCTTGGTGCTGTAGACCTCTTCAACGCGATACTGGGCCACCTTGTTGTAGATGATGCTGCGCGCCTGCGGGCGGACCAGAATGTCCTGCCACTGGTCTTGCGAGTAGCGCACAAATATATCAATCAGGCGATCGGGATTGACTTCATACACCACGGAAGCGTCGATGAACACTTCCTGTCCGTCGGCTGTGCGGGCGGTCACACTGTCATCCCCGAGCGTCTGGCCTTCTGTGGGCGTCTTGGACATGGTGTAGGTCTGCTGGCCGATGTTGTAGCGCTTGACCGTCTCGATGTATGGCGTGATGAAATGCACGCCGGGTTCAAGCGCCGGCGCGCGATAGCCGGTGAACAGGTTGAGCACGATGCCGCGCTCCTGGGGCGGAATGGACACCAGGCCGTTGCTCAGAACGTTCATCGTCAGGCCGCCAATCAGCAGCACGGCAATCAACAGCACTGAAAACTTGACTGGCCGGCCTTGCGACCGCTGCGAAATCACAAAGGCCATGTACAAAGCCAGCGCACCGAGCAGCAGCCAGCCGATCACGCTGAGAAATCCAAAACCACTCGTCATGTTGTCTCCTTTACAAATTCAGTGGCTTGATCTTACGCCTAATGTCGTTAGAACTGCGCTAATCGCCAAAGATTGATCCGGCTCTCATCTCAAATCTGCTTCATTGCTGCCCTATCATTCACCATTGTCTTCGAGATAATCATCTTCAATGAGGTTGTCATGTTGATTGATCGTGTGCTGTTGATTGCCGCTGTGCTGTTGCTGGTCAGTGTGCTGGCGAGCAAGGCGTCGGGCCGGCTTGGCGTGCCGGCGCTGGTGATCTTCCTGGGCATCGGCATGCTGGCCGGCTCCGATGGCATCGGCGGCATCTACTTCGATGACCCATTTGTCGCTCAGTTTGTCGGCGTGGTGGCGCTGGCGTTCATCCTGTTCGCCGGCGGGCTGGACACGGACTGGAAGCTGGTGCGGCCAGTCATGCCGCGCGCGCTGCTCCTTGCCACCGTGGGCGTGTTCATCAGCGCCGGCGTGATGGGCTTGTTCGCCTGGCAGGTGCTCGGGTTTTCGCTTCTCGAAGGCATGCTGCTCGGCGCGATTGTGTCATCGACCGACGCAGCCGCGGTGTTCACAGCCATGCGCGCGCGCCAGATGCGGTTGAAAGGCAATGTCGAACCGCTGCTGGAACTGGAATCTGGCAGCAACGACCCGATGGCATGTCTTCCTGACCATGGGCTTGACGCTGCTCATCACCACGCCAGGCGCTTCAGTAGTCAACCTCGTGCCGCAGTTCGTGTGGCAAATGGGCGCCGGCGCTGCGCTGGGGCTGGCCACAGGCTGGCTTGCGGTGCAGGTCATCAACCGCATTCGCCTGCAGGCGGATGGGTTGTATGTGGTGCTGACGATTGCGACGTTGCTTGCGGCCTATGCCGGCACGGCGGTGCTGGGCGGCAACGGCTTCCTCGCGGTCTACATCGCCGGCATCGTCATGGGCCAGCACGACTTTGTGCACAAGCGCAGCCTGACGCGCTTTCATGATGGCATGGCATGGCTGATGCAGATTGCGATGTTCCTCACGCTCGGCTTGCTGGTGTTCCCATCCCAATTGCCGGCGGTGGCAGTGCCGGCCATCGCCGCTGCGCTGGTGCTGGTGTTTGTGGCGCGGCCCATCGCCGTGTTTATCTGCCTCGCCTTCAGCAGCTTCAACTGGCGGGAAAAGTTGCTGGTCTCTTGGGTCGGCCTGCGCGGCGCTGTGCCGATCATTCTGGCGACATTCCCATTGATCGCCGGCGTGCCACAGGCCAACACGATTTTCAATCATGTGTTCTTCATCGTGCTTGTGTCGGTGTTGCTGCAAGGCACGACGATCTCCATGGTGGCGCGCTGGCTGAAGCTGCAAACGCCGCCGGCGCCGCGCATGAATCTGCTTTCAGAGGGTGTGGCAAATGCGCTTGTGGAAATCCCGGTGAGCGCAGCCTCGCGGGCGGCCGGAAAACAAATCGTTGAACTGGGGCTGCCGTCGTCGGCGCTTATCGTCTCGATTGCCCGCGAGGGCGCAACGTTTGTGCCCAACGGCAGCACAGTGCTGGAACCGCACGATGTGCTGCTGCTGGTGTCCGACCCGAACACATGCAACGATGTGCGCCGGCAATTGGCTTGACGATTGGTTATTGGCTATTTGCCAAATTCACCGCAGTCGTGCATGCGTTGAAAGGGCAACGTGCAGATAGCCAATAACCATCAGCCAATAAACCCACTACCTGATCTGCAAGTCGTATGCGCCAGGCACAGTGGTGACCAGCGTGGTGGGTGAGACGGCCAGCACCGCGCTGCGCACATTGCCGCCCAGGTCGATGGGCAGCACGCCGGTGTTGTTGGTCAAAGGCATGCGCTTCACCGTGATATTGCCGTCGCGCCCGGTGAGGATGGCCTGCACCACCCAGCTTTGAGGCAACACGTTCTGCACGCGCGACCACCCTTCGCTGTTCCAGCCCGTGTCGCTGCTGCCATTGTCCGTGAAGTCGATCTCGGGGATGGTGATATTGTCGATGGCAAAGCCTTCGCGGTTCACGCCGGCATCGGTGATCGTCTCGAAGCGCAACAGGAACTTCTTGCCGGCCATCGATGTCAGGTCGACCGTTTGATCGATCCACTGCGGCGAGTCGCCATCACCCGACGCGCCGTTGTATCCACAACCGAGGTTGGCATTCTGCGGGTTGTCGGTGGTGCATGCCGGCGTCTCCAGCGTCTTCCACGTTGCGCCACCGTCTTCGCTCACGCTCACATAGGCGTAGTCGTAGTCCTCTTCCATGCGGAACCAGGTGCGGAAGTTCAGCGTGGCCTCGTTGACGTTGGTCAGGTCAACTTCGCGGGTCAGGCGCGAGTTGCTCTGGTCGGCGCGATTCGACCACCAGAATGTGCCATCGGCATCCTGCATGGGCAGGAGCGGCACAATGGTTGAGCCGGCGAAAGTCACAGAAACTGGTTTGTTGCCTTTCATCTCGTAGTAGTGCGTGCCGAACTGCGGCACGGCCTCGCGGATGTCGAAAGGGTAATCAGCGCTGCCCAGATTGTTGCGCGTGCTCATCGGCGGCACGTCGATGCTGGCATAGTTGTAGCGGTTTCCGGCGGGCTCAACTTTTGCCGGCCCACATAGTTGGCCACTGAAAAGTCGGCGAAGAGTTCCTCGAACGTGAACGGCTTGCCGGTGTCGGGATTCGTAACGCCCTCATCAGCCAACACTTGCATGAATGCCTGCGGGTTGCGTTCTGGATGTCGCGCCAGTGTTTTTGCCGTGTCCTCGCCAAATCGATCATACAGATATGACCAGAACAGGTAGCCGCCACCGTAGTGCGCGCTGTTGCCGCCGGCTGTCCCCTCGCCCCAGGTATTCAATTGCGTTTCCGGCACGGCCGCAAAGTCATAAACACTGGTCACGGTGTCGGCATAGCCGTTCAATCGCTCGGCCAGTTGCGCGGCGCCTTCTTCCAGCCACAGAGATGAGGCGTGCGTCTGGTTGAAGCTGATCATGTGCTGAAATTCATGCGCCAGCGTGCTCATGTAGCTCTCGCTGCCTGGGTCGCTGCCGTTGTAGCCGCGCTCGGCATGCATGATGAACATCTGCCCTTCATTCGAATCGGAGCGCACCTCGCGCGGGTAGCCGTCGACGGATGAGAAGTAACCGCCAACGGTGCGGCCCACGCCAGTCACATGCAGCACATGCACATGCTCGTCGCAATCGACGCCCGGCGACGCTTCATTGCCGAAGAATGCGCGATTAATTGGGTAAATTTTCTGCTCGAATTGATCGGCGGCCTGGCGCAGCTTGTTTGCATTCAGCCGAACGCGCTCCGGCTCGGTCTGCACCCACATGTAGGCATGCGGCGTCTTGTATTCCAGTTGCGCAGTGGCGACGAACTGCGTGTTGTCGTCCTGGTTGCTCAATGTGAATGTGCGTGTATCGCCAATGTCGTAGCCCTTCTCAAGGGTGGGGCAGCTGATCTGCGCTGCGCTTGCCGGCACGCCCTTGAAACGCACTGCGATGTCGGCCAGGTCTTCACGAGGCAACACGGACGTGGCCAGCGTCTGGTAGGTGCTGTTGATGGCGGCGTTGGTGGCGACCGGTGTGCGCGCCACGGTGGGCATTGCAGCCGGCGCGGATGTCGTCCGTCCGCTCGATGGCAGACCGCCGGGCCGCGCCGAGATGCTGCCCTGCGCAGAGGCTTGCAGCGCAATATAGGTCAGGCCGGCGCCGGCAGTGGCGAAGCACAGGCATGCCACAATCAAGCCGGAAATAACGATGAGCCAGGCGGATCGGTTGCTGTTGTTCATGAATTCTTAAGGGTTGTCGCTGGGGTTACATTACACCGCATTGCTGAGGAATCGTTAAGCGAGCGCCAAAAGAATGGAAATGAAATATTGCGCCATTCTTAACATAGGATCCTTCACGGCAAAGACACGGCAAAGACGCAAGCGGCACAATCGCAAGGCCTTCAACCCATGCGTTGCTGCTGATCTGTAAGCTTGCGCGAAAAAACTACTTGCGGATGGTCGCGCCGAGCTGGCCTTCGACGGCGCGAATGAGCTTGGCGCGCAACTTCTCCACGTCTTTGTCGCCCAGTGTGCGGTCGTCGGCCTGATAGGTGAGTGAATAGGCCAGGCTCTTCTTGCCGGCGCCAATCTGCTCGCCGCGATACACATCGAACAGCGACACGCTGTGCAAGAGGCTGCCGCCCGCGCGTTTCAACGCCAGTTCCACATCCGCCGCCGGCACATCCTCATTCACCACAATGGCCAGGTCTTCCACCGTGGCTGGGAAACGCGGCACGTCCTGGATCGCGCGCGCGCCGCGGGCAGCCTGGCGCAGCGCCACCAGATCGATGTCGGCCAGCATCACCCGCGCATTTGGGTCGAATCCCCACTGCTCACAAACCTTGGGGTGCAATTCTCCGAACAGGCCGATCTGCGCGTCTTTGGTTTGGATGGCAGCCGCGCGGCCCGGGTAGAACGTGGGGTGGGATTCCGGCTGAAGGGTTGCGCTGTCGATGCGCAGTTCCTTGAGGAGCGCTTCGATCACGCCCTTCATGTCGAAGAAGTCCATGCTTGCGGCGCTGCTGTCCTGCCATGATGCCCCATGCCGCACGCCGCTGAGCGCCATGCACAGGCGCGGCAGTTCGTCTGGCAGGCTGCCCTCCTCGCCCGGCAGATAAACGCAGCCCACTTCGAACACCGCCACGCGGGCATGGTGGCGCAGGTTGTTTTGCAGCGTCTCCAGCGCGCCGGCCACCAGCGTGTGGCGCATGGAAGTCTGTTCCGGCGTCATCGGGTTGACCAGCGTGACATACGGCCGGTCGTCCGCCGGCGTGCCCGGCGCGAAAATGCGCTGTTCAGCCTGCGGCGTGGTCAGGCGATAGGTGATGATCTCCTGCAAGCCGGCGCTGACCAGGATGTCCTTCACGCGCTCTTCAAAATCGAGTTCGGGGTTGCCGGCGGCATGCGGAATTTCATCGCGCATGAGCGTGTCCGGCAATTTGTCATAGCCGTAAATGCGCGCAATCTCTTCAATCAAGTCGTGCTCGCCCTCGATGTCGAGGCGGTGGTCTGGCGCAGTGACAGTGAGGAATGTTGAATGTTGAATGTCGAGTTCATCATTCTCAATGTGAAATTCAAGCGCCCTTAGGATGCGCGCCATCTCATCCACCGGCACTGCCACGCCGAGCAGCTTGGTCACGTTGTCGGGGCGCAGTTTTACAGTGGCCGGCTGCACCGGATTGGGATACGCGTCGAGAATGCCCTGATCGATGGCGCCGCCGGCATGCTGCTGCAACAAATGCAAGCCGCGCTGCTGCGCCAGCATCGCCAGCGAGGGATGCACGCCGCGCTGGAAGCGGAATGCCGCCTCACTGCTGAAGTTGTGATGGCGCGCGGTCTTGCGAATGCTGATCGGATCCCACGAAGCGACTTCAAGCAGCACGCTCGTCGTGCTGTCCTTTACTTCGCTCTCTGCGCCGCCCATCACGCCGGCCACGCTAAGCGCGCCCAACTCGTCGCAAACCAGAATGTCGGTTGGCAGCAGGTCATGCGGCTGCCCATCCAATGTCACCATCTTTTCGCCGGCGCGCGCCACGCGCGTGATGATGGTGCGCTTGCCGCCGGGGCCGACGCGAACAGCATCCAGATCGAAGGTGTGCGTGGGCTGGCCGAATTCCAGCATCACGTAATTGGAAATGTCGACGATGTTGTTGATGGCGCGCACACCGCACATGGCCAGCCGGCGCTGCATCCAGTGCGGGGAGGGCTTGATGGCGATGCCTTTGACGATGCCGGCGGTGAAGCGCGGGTTCAGGCTGGCATCCTCAATGCGGATGGCTAACTCGTCTTCGATGGCTGGTCCGGCAGTCGTGAAATCCAGCGCTGGCATGCGCAATGCCTGGCCGGTGAGGGCGGCCACCTCGCGCGCCACGCCGATGATCGACGCGGCGCGGGCGATGTTCGGCAGGATTTTGATATCGAACACGGCATCGCCCATGTAGTCGGCCAGCGGGGCGCCGGCCGGCGCATCTGCCGGCAGAATGATGATGCCCTCGTGCTCTTCGCTGATGCCGAGTTCCTTCTCGCTGCACACCATGCTGTCGTTTTTGATGCCGCGCAGTGAGGCTTCCTTCAGCGTGGTGATGACCTTGCCTTCCTTGTGGCCGTCATACAGCCGCGCGCCCTTCAGCGCGAGCGCCACCTTGTGGCCGCTGTCGCCCGGCGCAATGTTTGGCGCGCCGGTGACCACAACGATGGGTTCGCCTGCGCCATATTCGACGGTGGCAAGCAGCAGGCGGTCGGCGTTGGGATGCCGCTCCACCTTGAGCAACTGGCCGACGAAAATCTTGTCGCGATCCCACGGCAACTCGCTGCCGGGCAATCCGATGAGGTCGATGCTCTCCACTTCGAGACCTGCCAGCGTCAGCTTCTCGGCCAGCGCCTCTGGAGTCAAGGTGATGTCAACGTAGTCTTTTAGCCACGAAATTGGGACGCGCATGAGAAGATATACCGCTCGCTTTGCAAAAAGGGATGCAAGATTTTAACATTGCGACATAGCAGATTGGAGATTGGAGATTAGGGATTAGCGATTGGAGATTGATCACGCAAACTCCAATCGCTAATCTCCAATCTCTCCGAGGATTACTGTGGCACCGAAATATGCGATCGGCATTGATCTTGGCGGCACGAAAATTTTGACGGCAGTGGTTGATGCGCACGGCAATGTGCTGGGCACGGCCAAGAAATCTACACAGGCCGACAAAGGCCCTGAAGTGGTGATTGAGCGCATCGAGCGCAGCATGGACGAGGCCATCGACGCGGCCAAGGTCAAAAAGGATCGCGTTGCAGGCATCGGCATTGGCGCGCCCGGCATAGTGGACAACACGCGCGGCATTGCGGTCTATCTCACCAACCTGCCTGGCTGGCACAACATCGAACTGGCGAAGGCGTTGAAACAATGGCACAACGTGCCTGTGACGCTGTCGAACGATGTGCGCGTGGCGGCTGTGGGCGAGCACCGCGTCGGCGCCGGCAAAGGCTCACACAGCATGGTTGCCGTGTTTGTCGGCACCGGCATCGGCGGCGGGATCATCATCAACGATCAACCCTGGGTGGGTTACCGCAGCAGCGCTGGCGAGGTCGGCCACATGGTCACGCTGGCCGATGGCCCGTTTGCGGTGGGCGGCGGCATTCGCGGCGGCATCGAGGCGCTTGCCAGCCGCAGCGCCATCGACCGTGAACTGCGCGCCGGCATCGCCGCAGGCCGCAAATCGGTGCTGCCTGATCTGCTGAAGGAAAAGGGCAGCGACGTCATCACCAGCAGCGTGCTGGCCAAGGCTGTGAGCAAGAACGACCCGCTCACGCTGGAGGTGCTGCGCCGCGCTGCGCATTACCTGGGTTTGCATGCCTCGGCGCTCATCAACGTCCTCGATCCCGAAATGCTGGTGTATGGCGGCGGCGTGGTCGAGGGCCTGGGGGAATGGCTGATCTCGCAGATTCGCGACACAGCCCGCCAGCACGCCATCAACAAGAACGGCATTGAGCGCATCAAGATTGTGGAGGCGAAGCTGGGCGAGCAGGCCGGCGTGATTGGCGCGGCGCTGATGGCGATGGATTCGCTCAGGTGAGCCAGAGACAAGATGCCCATCCCTCACAACACGACGCCCCGCGGCCAGGTGGAAGTCACGCGCATCGGCCTGGGCACAGGCTTTCTGGTTGGCCTGTTCCAGATTGATGAGCAGGCCGACGCCGGCAGCACTGTGCGCGCCGCGCTCGATTGCGGCATCACCTTCTTCGACACTGCGCCGCTGTATGGGCGAGGGCAGGCTGAGCGGGCGCTGGGTGACGCATTGCAAGGCGTGCCGCGCGATCAATATGTGCTGCAAACGAAGGCTGGCCGCACCATCGATGGCTATGACTTCTCTCGCGACGGCATCTTGCGCAGCGTGGAGAACAGCCTGAAGCTGTTGAAGACAGACCGGCTCGATAGCGTGCTGGTGCATGACCCCGACCAGGACCCGCCGGCGCAACCTGACTTTTATCAGCAGGCGCTTGATGAAGCGTTTCCCGCGCTGTATGACTTGCGCGCTCAAGGCGTGATCAAGATGGTGGGCGCCGGCATGAATCAATGGCAGATGGAGTTCGAATTCGCCAGGCATGCCGATGTGGATTGCTTCCTGCTCGCCGGCCGCTACACGCTGCTCGAGCAAACCTCGCTCGAATTTCTCGACTTCTGCGGCAGAAAAGGCATTTCAATCTGGCTGGGAGGCGTGTTCAACAGCGGCATTCTGGCCACCGGCCCGCGCGAGGGCGCGCGATATCAATACAAGAATGCGCCATCGCAGATCATGGCGAAGGCAACGAAGATCGACGCGGTGTGCAGCCGGCATGGCGTGCCGCTGCGCGTGGCCGCGCTGCATTTCGCGCTGGCGCACCCGGCGGTCAAGGCGGCCGTGCTGGGCGCGCAGAAGGCAGAAGAAGTGCATGCCAATGTGGCCGCGCTGGATACAGCAGTGCCGGCTGCGTTGTGGGCTGAACTAAAGGCCGAAGGGTTGATCGAGCCCAACTCGCCAACGCCGTGAGGAAGTTCATCCACGCAATCACGTGCTGTGTGCTGATGTCTGCCTGGCTGCCGGCGCAGGTGCATGCCGCCCCGCCGGCGCCGGCGATCATGGCTCGTGAGCCATGCCCCGACAGCGACTTTGAATGCATCACATTGCGCGCGCCTCTCGACCACCTTCACCAGCCGGCGCAGACGGACAAAACGATCGATGTCGTGTTCGGCATGTTGCCGGCGCGAGATGCGGCCAAGCGCCGCGGCATGCTCGTCACCGCGGTGGGCGGGCCTGGCGCATCCGGTTTGCAAGTGGCAGACAGCTATGCCGAGAGTTACCCTGATGACATTCGGGATGCCTTTGATATCGTGTTTTTTGATCAGCGCGGCGTCGGCCGATCGGGCGGCTTTAATTGCCCCGACGAAGTGGCCGCGTATTACCAGTCCGATGGGCGCGCGCAGACGCCGGCGCAGAAGCGCGCCATTGCCGATGCCGCAAAGGCGTTTGTCGATGCGTGCCTGATGCAGTTGCCGCCGGCGGATGAATTGCCGTTCTATGGCACGCGCCAGGCGGTGGAAGACCTTGAAGCCTTTCGCCAACTGATGAACGAGGACAAGCTGTGGTTGTATGGCGAGAGCTACGGCACGCAATTTGCGCAATGGTATGCCGCTGCGCATCCCGACCGTGTGGCGGCGATGGTGCTGGATGGCGTCGTCGATCTCGCGCTGGATGGCGCCGGGTTCTTGCTCAGCACAACACGCGGATTCAACGACGTGCTGGCGCAAACATTGCAGGCGTGCAACCGCGATGCCCGCTGTCGCAAGGACGCCGGCGGTGATGCGCTGAAAGCCTACGACGCATTGGCTGCGAGATTGAGCCAGACTGATGCGCAGTTCGATTTTCCCCTGCCCGATGGCAAGACGGCGCGACGCAGCATCGCGCTGTCCGATGTTGAAACCGCAGTGTCCTCGTATTTGTATTCAGAGCCGGATCGCATGCTGGCGCAGCGCGCCGTCGCTGCCGCCGCGCAGGGCAATCTGATTCCACTGGCGCGGCTGTACTATGCTTCGCTTGGCCTGGACCCCGAGACGCTTGAGGCGGTTGAAGACACCGGCTATAGCGACGCGGCTTACTACGCGGTGACGTGCAACGACTACGAGTATTTCAACGGCGCGCCGGCGCAGCGCGCAGCGCAGTATTTGCAGGCCGGCGACATGGCCGATCAGGATGTGCCGCGCATGAACAGCATCTTCTACGGTGATTTGCCGTGTGCGTTCTGGCCGCGCGCAAGCGATGTGCCGCAGTATGATCCCGGCTTTGCCACGCTCATCCCCACGCTGGTGCTGAATGCCACTGCCGACCCGACCACGCCCATCGAACAGGGTGAAGCGGTGGCTGACCGCCTGAACAATGCCTATGCCATCACCACCCAGGGTGGCGCGCATGTCACTTTTGCGCGCGGCAATGCCTGCCCCGATGACATGACGGGCGACTTTCTGGTGAATGATGTGATGCCGGCGAAGGCGGTGACGCGTTGTGAAGGCGTGCTGGCGCGTGAGTACGTGCCATTGGCGCCGGCGGATGCGCGCGATTACAACAATGCGCTCGATGCCATGATCGCGCTTGAAAATCAAATCTACAACACGCCGGAATTTTTCAACTGGAATCTGGCCGGCGAAGAAGCCATTGGCTGCGACAAAGGCGGCAGCGCTGCCTTTGGTTCAGACGCAATGAATGACAACATTGTCCTTTTCAAGCTGGATCAATGCGCTTTCTCGCGCGGCTTCGCAGTCACGGGCAGCGGCAGTTTCGACCCGGATGCAGATCGTTGGACAATGAAAGTGGCTGTGAGCGGGCTGAATGCCGGCACGCTCACGTATGAGCGTGTTGGCGACCAATACCGCGCCGCCGGCATGCTGGACGGCCGGCGGGTTCATCTGGCGAAGTAAGGCAGGCTGAATGTGATACAAACTGGGCATGGCGCAGGGTGCGAACAAGCCTGCAGCAGGTGACATATGGCACGACCAACCAAAACAAAGCAACTACTGAAACAGGCCGGCGCATTGGCGCAGAGCGATGCGGTGTGGGAATGCTCGGTGCGCAAGGCGCCATCGTGGACGGAAACAAAGAGCGGTGAGATCGTCCGCACGCCGATGATCATCGTTGCGGATGCCGCGACGGGCATCATCCGAAGCGCCGACCTGCCCAAAAGCCAGACCAGCATCGACGGTGTGATTCAGGCGCTATTGAGAGCCATGCTCGAGCCGATGGGTTCGCAGTTTGGCTTGCCCGCTGAACCGCAGATGCATCCTGAGCGGCCGGCGCGCGTGTTGTTCGACTGGGCATCGCGGCTGGAAGAGGTTCAGAACGCGATGGGTGAAGTGGGCGTCGCCGTTGAGCCGGCAAACGACCTGCCGATGTGCGACGAGTTGTATCAATCTCTGCTGCAATACATGAACCCCGGCGCGCGACCGCCGGCCATTGCGCGCATTGCGCCAGAATCGCCGGCGCTCACCCGCGAATACTTCGATGCCGCCGATTCGTTCTACCGCTCAGCGGTGTGGCAATACGTGTTCAACGATGACATCATCGAAGTGCGCTATGGCGATGAGCCGGCGCGCTACTGTTCGATCATGGGCAATGGCGGCGAGGAATTCGGCATCGTGCTTTACAACTCGCAGGAAGACGTGATCAGTGTGCTGTCGTCGGGTCATCCGATGGAGATGCGGCGCGGCCTGGTCTGGCTGACCACCTCATTCGACGAAGCGCCGATGGCGGCTATTGAGGATGTTGACTACATGGAGAAACACGGCCTGCCGCCGGCGGACATGATGGCATTCCCAATGTTCCTGCATGTGAAGATGCCTGCATCCATCGCGTCGCCGGATGTGATCGACATGAAGATTTCTGCCGCTGCGCTGCGCGTGCTGCCGCAGTTTGTGGTGGCGAGCATGATGGCCGGCGAGGGCGAGCCTCAACCTGCATCAGCCGTGATGGCACTGCCGGCGGTGCATGAAGGCAGCAGCATGACGCTGTCATGGCCGGTTGCCGGCCTTGCCGAGCGCATCGAACAGGCCGCGGGCGCGCAAGGCAGCATCGCCGAGTTAGGGGATGAGCGCGTGTTGGATATGCTCAGCGCAATTGATTCCGGCGATGCCGAAGAGTATGAATTCGAGGATGAAGATAGCCTCGAAGGTGAGGTTGATGCGCTGGAGGCAGAGATGATAGAAATAGCCGAGCAAGTGGAGCCCGGCGCCGGCCGGCTGCTTCAGGCCATCAACTCAGTGCAGCCGGCGGTGTCGTTTCAAGCCAGCAAAGATGTCCTCGAGATGGTGAAGCCAAAGCCCAAGGGCATGAAGGCCGGCAAGTTCTACGAAGCGTTCAGCACGCTGTATGCCGATCCACGCATCGGCATCATGGTGGCATTCGTGCTGCCCAGGAACGATATGCCCGTCATCATCCCGTTGACGATGCTGCAAGTCGACGCATCGCATCCTCTGGCCGACGCCATTGTGCGGTATCAGGAATCGCGCGGCAAGCCTGTCTGACAGCCGGCTTTTCCACGCGCCGCTTCGTGGTTGAATGGACAGGATATGAAGTTGCAAATCGCAGTGCTCCCTGGCGACGGCATCGGCCCTGAAGTGTGCGCCGAAGCCATCAATGTTCTCAAAGCGCTCAATCTCGATCTGGCATTGGACAACGGCCTGGTGGGCGGCTGCGCCATCGATGCCACAGGCAAGGCATTGCCGGCTGACACCTTGAAAAAGGCCAAAACTGCCGACGCTGTGTTGTTCGGCGCGGTGGGCGGGCCGAAGTGGAGCGACCCCACGGCCAAAGTGCGGCCCGAGCAGGGCATCCTCGGCCTGCGCAAGGGGCTACAGCTTTTCGCCAACCTGCGGCCGGTGAAAGTGTATGACGCGCTGATCGATGCTTCGACCTTGAAGCCTGAGATCGTGCGCGGTGTCGACCTGATGATCCTGCGCGAGTTGACGGGCGGTTGCTACTTTGGCAAGCCGCAGGGCAACTATGGCCGCAAGCCGAATCGCACCGCGGTGGACACCACGGCCTACAGCGAAGCGGAAGTGCGCCGGCTGATGCGCATGGCATTCGAGCTGGCGCGCAACCGCCGCAACAAAGTGACCCAGGCCGACAAGGCCAACGTGATGGCAACCGGCCGGCTGTGGCGCACTGTGGCGCACGAGGTGCGCGAGGAATTTCCCGATGTGCAATACGAGGACGTGCTGGCCGATGCGTGCTCCATGTTCCTCATTCGCAACCCGCGCAACTACGATGTGATCGCGACCGAAAATCTTTTTGGCGATGTGCTAAGCGATGAAGCGTCGATGCTGACCGGCTCGATGGGCATGCTGCCCAGCGCTTCACTCGGCGAAAAGCGCAACCAGCATGGCCTCCGGCGCGGGCTGTATGAGCCGATTCACGGCACTGCGCCCGACATCGCCGGCAAGGGCATCGCCAACCCGCTTGCGATGATCCTGAGCGCGGCGATGATGCTGCGCTGGTCGTTTGGCCTGAACGGCGAAGCAGCGCGTGTTGAAAAGGCGGTTGAGCGCGCGCTGAATGATGGCTTGCGCTGCAAAGACATCGCCTCCGCCGGCACGAAAGTGCTCAGCACCAAAAGAGATGGGCAAGGCGGTCATACAGCGACTGAAGATCGACATGCCGAAGATCGAACATCACTGAATCAAAACAAGTCTTCAATTCTGAGCCGGCTACTTTGCAATTTCCCAGATGTAGCCGGCAGGATCCATGAAGCTTGCTGTTCGAATCCCCCACGGTCGATCCATTGGCCCGTTCAAAACTTGACGCCGTGCCTGGCCAAGTCAGCACATGTTGCATCCACATCATCAACGGGAATGGTAAAGACAAAACGCGAGCCGGCCTCTCGTGTTGAAACTTTTGCCGGCTCCATGAGTTCGCCGGCTTCTGATATTTTGAGAAGGTTGACCAAGAGGGATCGAAAGTTAAACACGGCTGAATTGGCACCTGAAGAACTGCGAACCCTTGCAGACTGCCCGGCAATTATTTTCAGGGTTCTATTAATGGTGAATAATGAAGTGGAAAAAGATTCGTACCGACAAACACGGGGTAGAACATGGCTGAGAAATGACCGTTTCAGCCGAAAAGGAATTTCCTGTTCGAAATTGCTAGGCTGGTGACATACCTGGTTGAAGACGTTGTCGGCTACAATCTTGGAGAACGGAAGAGTTTTTCCTGACATGATTGAGAATCAACATGGCACCCGAGGCAGAAAAGCCCCGAATGGTTTGCAGACTGTCCGCGGCTCATAACCCGAAGGTCACAGGTTCAAATCCTGTCCCCGCTACCATAAGAAATTCAAGGGGTTAAGATTAAATCTTAACCCCTTTTTTTACACCTAGATTTCCTTTCCCCCATGTTCTCCCCCACACTGAACACCAAAGCAACCCCCCACTGGTGCTTGGCAACTCATCAAAAGCGAAGCCTTTACTATCCTCAGCACAAATCCAGGAATAATTAATTCCTGCATCAACTATCCTCTGACGTCGCCAACAGTTTCTACGGAAATAAAATCAAAATGACCGGGGCCTTATCTGTAACGGTTTTTCTCTGGTAAATCACGACCATCCCAACTATAATCAGCTTTTAAATAAGCATTCAACCAAGAACTGTTATAAAAATGAGGGATCTGGCCATCGAAACACGTCACCTGCAAATCTTCGTTGCGGTATATAAGGAAAAAAGTTTTACCAAAGCTGCTGAACAGCTTAACACCAGCCAGCCAACGGTGAGCGAGCACGTTCAAAACCTGGAAACGCGACTCAACTGTCGCCTGTTCGACCGGCTCGGTCGATCGATTCTGCCGACGACCGAGGCGGAAATGCTCTACCCGAGAGCCATGGCCATTCTCGAGGACCTGCGTCGCCTGGAAGAGGACATCAACACCACTCGACAGGGCATATCAGGGGAATTGGTAAGCCGCCCTGAAGAGGTAATGGAAACCGTTCATGACCATATTTGGGATGCTGTAAACAGCCACCTTAAAACAAACGCTAACTCAATGCCTGAGCTGGTTAAGCAACTCGGTATCATGCGCTTCGGCCGCCCTCCTCGCGTGGCTGACACCTTCTGCGGTTCAGGACAAATACCTTTTGAAGCCGCACGCCTTGGGTGTGATGTCTATGCCTCAGATCTCAACCCTGTTGCCTGTATGCTCACCTGGGGATCATTCTATATCGTGGGTGGAACTCCTTCCGATCGAGCCGAAAAGGAAAAAGAGCAGCGCCAGTTGGTGGAAAAGGTTCGAGCTGAGATCGACAGGCTGGGTGTGGAAACAGATGGCAGTGGATGGCGAGCAAAAGCCTATCTTTATTGCCTGGAAGTCCGCTGTCCGCAAAGTGGATGGATGGTGCCGCTACTCCCGTCAAGAATTTTAAGTTTTGGAAAACAAGCAATTATAGAACTGATTCCAGTACCTACCGAGAAACGTTACGATATTATGGTGAAGTCAGGGGTTCCAGCCGACAAATTGGCCGCTGCCGCAAAAGGAACACTCCGTTCGGATGGTCGTGGGCAAGATCCTTATCTTATGCATGCAGTAGCTGGCCGGGAGTATCGTACAAAGATCTCCACCCTACGGGGTGACTATCGAAATGCTAACGGCCCTTCGGGCAACAATCTCCGATTATGGCAACACTCTGACTTCAAACCGCAGCCAGATGACATTTTCCAGGAGCGTCTCTACGCTATCCACTGGATGAAGCCCAAAAACACCGGGAAGAAATTTGACTACAAGTTTACCGGTGTAACAAAGGCTGACCTGAAACGAGATCGTGTTGTTGATAAATATGTAGAGGATCATTTCGCCGATTGGCAGGCCAAGGGGTGGATTCCAGACATGCGCATCGAGCCGGGAGGCAAGACCGATGAACCCATTCGAACCCGTGGCTGGACGTACTGGCACCACCTGTTTCCAGCTAGGCATTTGATGCTTCTTGGATTACTGCGTAAGGAGGCGACAGATGGGGAATCTCTGCTGCGCCTGGCCAGAATACTGGACTACACCAGTAAACTTTGCCAATGGACAACATCAAAGGCAGGATCAAGCAAGCCAGGAGAGGGTGGTCGCACCGGTGGTGCCAGCGACAACCCAGCTCATGTATTTTACAACCAGGCATTGAATACATTTTATAATTATGGTTGCAGGGCAAGTTTTCCACTCCTTCACCTTTTTTCTGCCGAGCTACCTTCCTCTGTTTCTTCTGATATCACAAAGGTGTCATGCCATCCCGCAAATGAACTTTCAATTAATGCAGATATCCTTATAACCGACCCGCCCTATGGCGATGCTGTCAAGTACGAAGAGATTTTAGAGTTTTTCGTATCCTGGCTCCGCAAGAACCCACCACCGGAATTTGCCGATTGGGTTTGGGACAGTCGTCGGTCACTTGCGATCAGGGGCGAAGATGAAGACTTTCGGCGTGGAATGGTTTCAGCCTACAAACGAATGGCCGAGTGTATGCCGGATAACGGTCTGCAGGTCATCATGTTCACCCATCAGTCCGGTTCTATCTGGGCCGATATGGCCAACATTGTCTGGGCTTCCGGCCTGCAGGTAACTGCCGCTTGGTACGTCGTGACTGAGACGGAAAGTGCACTGCGTGGAGGAAACAATATTAAAGGCACAGTCTTGCTGGTTCTTCGTAAGCGCCAGGGCACACACAAGACCACCCGAGACGACCTCGCCTGGGAGATTCAGGAGGAGGTGGAAGCGCAGGTGAATGCGCTCACCGGCCTCAATCAGGATGCCAAAGGGCTTTATCGTGACGAGAACGTCTTTGAGGATGCCGATATCCAGATGGCCGGCTACGCTGCCGCGCTACGTGTGCTTACCCGCTACGCCGTTATTGATGGCCGCGACATGACCGCCGAGGCAATCCGGCCACGAGTCAGGGGCGAAATTACCTTTGTGGATGGCCTAATCGCATTTGCAGTTGATACCGCCAATCAGTGCCTGGTTCCCCAAGGACTTCCCAAAGCCCACTGGGACAAGCTTTCTGGCGCAGAGCGGTTTTATCTCAAGATGCTCGATATGGAAGCACGCGGTACCAAGACTTTGGACAATTACCAGAACTTCGCCAAGGCCTTCAAGGTCCGTGATTTCCATGTGCTCATGGGCGACCAACGAGCAAACCACGCTCGATTGAAAACAGCCGTCGAGTTTGGCCGCAGCGAGATGAGCGAAGGCTCTGAACTGAATCAGTCCGTACTACGTGCCGTTCTCTATGCAATTATGGAGTTGGCAAATAACATGGATGGCAATGAGGTTCTGGCACACCTGATTCTCAATATACCAAACTATTATGGTGATATGACCCAACGTGATCTGGCAGTTGAACTTGCTGACTACCTGGCCAGGCACCTCGATGCCCTGCATCCCAAAGAAGGTAGTGCGGCGCGGGTTTTGCGCGAACTTGTTAAGAACCAGCGGTTGGGGTAAGAGAGGATTCTATGACACCACCACCAGTCCAGCCGAAAATCTACCATATCACGCATGTCGATAATTTGGCATCAATGGTGGCATCAGGTTTCCTTGAATCGGATGGACGGCGGCTGAAGCAGGGTGATGGTCAGACTTCCATCGGCATGACCGAGATCAAGCGCCGGAGACTTTTTGAAAATGATGTGCCATGCCACCCTGGCACCAAGGTCGGGGAATATGTCCCGTTTTATTTCTGCCCGCGGTCGATCATGCTGTATATTCTGCATATGGGCAATCTTCCGGATATAACATACCATGGAGGTCAAGGCCCCATTCTCCATCTCCAGGCCGACATGGAGGTGTCTATCCATTGGGCGGAAAAAAATGATGTTCACTGGGCCTTTTCCGACCGAAACGCTGGAACTCGCTTTACCTCCTTCTACAAGAACCGCGGGGAGTTGGACAAGATCGACTGGAATGCCGTCAAAGCGACTGTTTTCAGGGACACGCAAGTCAAGGAGGGAAAGCAGGCGGAGTTTCTTCTCCACGATGCCTGCCCCTGGCATTTAGTGGAAAAAATAGGTGTAATTGATGCGGCAATGCAAACCAAGGTTAATAATATCCTCCAGAATACCCAGAATAAACCTGTCGTGACTATCGAAAGGGCATGGTATTATTAATCACAGAGTGAGGAGATATTCATGATTGAACTGAAACAAGGCGACATATTACACGCAGATGCAGAAGCATTGGTTAACACCGTCAATTGCGTCGGGGTGATGGGTCGTGGGATTGCCCTCCAATTTAAGAAGGTCTTTCCCGAGAATTTCAAGCACTACAAGACGCTATGTGACAAGAAAGAATTGCAGCCGGGCAAGATGTTTATCTATGATCTTAATCGGCTGCACAATCCCCGATATGTGATAAACTTCCCAACTAAACGCCATTGGAAAGGCAAGAGCCGGATGGAGGACATTGAAACTGGATTGCAGGCATTGATTGAGGAAGTGCATAGAAGAGGTATTCACTCCGTTGCTATTCCACCTCTTGGTTGTGGACTTGGAGGTTTACACTGGGCTGATGTCCGTGCAAGAATCGAAGAAGCATTTCAGAACCTTAATGATATACAGGTTCTTCTTTATGAACCAAAGGGAGCGCCTCCTGCCGGAATAATGGTCCACTCCAAAAAAGTTCCGGGTTTGACGATCGGCCGGGCGGCATTGCTCGTTCTGATGCGGCGCTATCTTGCGGCAGTCATGGACCCCTTTGTGACACTTTTGGAAATCCATAAGTTGATGTATTTTATGCAGGAAGCTGGAGAGAATCTAAAACTTCAGTACAACAAGGCAGTCTATGGACCTTATGCACAAAACCTTCGCCATGTTTTGACCCTTATGGAGGGTTATTTCATATCCGGGTACGGTGACGCGGAAGACAATCCGGACCGGCAGATTAACCTACTTCCCGACGTTCTTCCGCAGGCTGAGAGTTTTCTTGAAGCTCATCCCACAACCCAGAGCCACTTTCAAAGGGTGATCGATCTCATTTCCGGTTTCGAAACACCTTTCGGCATGGAACTTCTTTCCACTGTTCATTGGGTAGCGAACCGTGAAGGAGCCACAACTCCAGACCAAGCGGTCAACAAAACCTATTCCTGGAGCAATCGTAAACGAATGTTCCAGGAAAAACATATCCGAATCGCCTGGGACATTCTTGAACAGAAAGGATGGCTTCAACATTCCCACACGGTATGACCACCATCAACCGTTTTTCCTCGCGTCGTCAGAGGCTCGATCATGCCTTTCTTGCTGATCGACTCCGGGGAGCAAAGTCGTATAAGCGCATCGCCGGTTATTTCCGCAGTTCGATCTTCGAGTTGGTTGGCGAAGAGATCGCTTCCATCCCAATAGTACAGATAGTTTGTAACAGCGAACTGGACGCAGCAGATGTAGCCGTATCGAAGCATGTCCGCGAGACGGCACTTAAAGAACGCTGGAACGAGGCTCCATCCGAGGTGGAAGCGCTGCTCCATCGGGACCGTTACCGGCGGCTTCATGACGCTGCTAACCAGCGGCCGGGTTGAAATCCGAGTGGTGCCTAAGGATCGGGTGTTCATCCACGGCAAAGCAGGCGTTATTGAGTCATCCGACGGTATCAAGACCTGCTTTCTTGGCTCCATCAACGAGACCAAAAGTGCTTTTGCCCAGAACTACGAAATTCTCTGGGAAGACCTCTCTCCGCAAGGTGTTGCCTGGGTCGAAGAGGAGTTTGATGCACTCTGGCAGGACGCCTATCCCCTGCCCGATGCCATCATTGAAGAGATCAAGCGCGTCGCAGATCGTGTGGAAATCCGCTTCGATGAAGTAAGAACTGGAGAACTGCCCGCCGCAGCATTAGCCGAAAGCCCCATTTACCGTGGTGGTGAGCAGCTTCAGTCATGGCAGCGCTCCTTTGTCACCATGTTCCTGCAGCACCGGGAGACTTACGGTAAGGCGCGGCTCCTGCTTGCCGATGAGGTAGGAGTCGGCAAGACGCTGTCACTGGCGGCAAGTGCGATGATCTCGGCGCTTCTGGACGACGGTCCAGTATTGATCCTTTGTCCTTCAACTCTGACGGTGCAATGGCAGGTTGAGCTATTCGACAAACTCGGTATCCCTAGCGCGGTCTGGTCTTCCGCCAAGAAGGTGTGGATTGATCCCAAGGGGCATATTATCAAGACACGCGGCTCTGAGGATATCACTCGCTGTCCGTTCCGCATTGCCATCGTCTCCACCGGTCTGATTTTTCATGACTCAAATGAACGTCAATACCTGCTCGACCGCAAATATGGGACAGTGGTTCTTGACGAGGCGCACAAGGCCCGCCGGCGTGGCGGTCTTGGCCAAAGGAAGGAAGAACCGAACAACCTGCTCGACTTTATGCTGAAAATCGGGCCGCGTACCAAGAACCTTCTACTTGGCACAGCAACACCGATCCAGACGGACGTCCACGAGTTGTGGGATCTGCTGCGCATTATAAATGCCGGGGCGGATTTTGTTCTCGGACGTGAACTTTATAGTCGATGGAGCGACTATGGAAAAGCACTTCCAGTGGTGAAAGGCGATGAAACGCCATTAGAAGAAAAAGATGCCTGGGAATGGCTGCGCAATCCATTACCACCAGCTAGCGAAAATTCTCTTTTTGCAACATTGCGTCTACAACTGGGGATGCCGGAACAGATCTTTTATTCCGATCAAGGTTTTGGTTCATTGGGTTTCCTTGAGCAACAGGCCGTCGGCCAATCCTTAGAGCCCGGATTCCTGAGAGAAAATAATCCCTTCGTTCGCCATACTGTTCTTCGCCGTCGACAAACCTTGGAGGATGCAGGGCTTTTGGAAAAGAGTCGGAGTGAATATCCATCCCAATCCGGATTTACCCACTAATATTTATTCTGGAGTAGGCTTTAGTGGCTTAGGGCTTCTGACAAACCTGCCCTTCGATCTTGCCTACCAGGCAGCTGTATCGTTCACCACAGCACTCCAACAACGCACCAAAGCGGCAGGATTCATGAAGACCCTGCTTCTCCAACGGATCTGTTCCAGCTTCGCCTCCGGGCGGGCAACGGCTGAGAGAATGCTGCGTCGGGAGACACTCGAGGAAGAAGACACATACTTGTTGGAAGAGGCAGTGAGCACACTTACCAGTGAAGAGGCGGGCTACCTGCATACTATCGTTTCAGAACTGTCGCGACAGGAAGCCCGTGATCCAAAGGTCTCTGCGGTAAAGCACTTTCTGACCACTCAACGCAGTGAAGGAAAAACCTGGCTTGAGCACGGCTGTATTATATTCAGCCAGTATTACGACACAGCATACTCTCTTGGTGAAGAACTGGCAAAAGAGCTTGCCGGCGAAGTGGTTGGCGTTTATGCGGGGACAGGTAAAAGTGGGTTGTTCAGGCAAGCCGATTTTGCATCTGTAGAACGTGAAGAGATCAAGAGTGCGGTGAAGAAGCGGGAAATCCGCCTGGTATTGGCGACCGACGCCGCTTGCGAAGGTTTAAACCTGCAGACTCTTGGCACACTCATCAACGTCGATCTTCCATGGAACCCCTCACGCTTAGAACAGCGGCTAGGGCGCATCAAACGTTTTGGTCAGGCACGACGTAACGTGGATATGCTCAATCTGGTCTATCATGAGACACAGGATGAAAAGGTGTATCAGGTGATTTCGGGTCGCATGAAAGATCGGTATGATATTTTCGGTGGTCTGCCAGACACAATCGAGGACGATTGGATTGAAAGTATTGAGAAACTCGAAGAAATGATGGACGAATATATTCATCTCAGGCAGCAGGCACGGGACGTCTTCGAGATGCTATACCAGGCAACAATTGACCCCGACCAGGACCGATGGGAACTTTGCTCCAGGGTGCTAGCAAGAAGGGATGTCGTGGACCGTCTTTCTGTGCCGTGGTGAAAATTTTCCGCCAGTCTTGTTTGTGGTCGTGGAATCCCTACTCCTCAAGCATATCCTCTTCAAAAAACTCTACTAATGTGAGACTTTTACCGCCTCCATATGACATTGATTGTTCAAGAACTTCATAATCGGCAGCTTCGACACGGTCAAACCAGGCCGACGCGCTGACTTTCTGTTGTTGAGTGTCATTCCCGACCCTTCCATAAAGTATATCAAAAGCAGAACTTTCGTGGTTGACTGTGTCCTGGGGGAACCACCGTTCAGGTATATCATTTGAGCGTTTAAACCATTGACGTTTTGTTTGGTCATGGCAAATTATTATCGCTGGGATGACATTGCTGTCAACAAAACGGATTGCTGTGGAAATAAAACTTGTCTTAAATCGGCTGGATAGTTCTGAAATAGCCTTGAAATTTGCATGGGCAAAGGATTTTGCGATTGGCATAAACAAGAACCATGGCATAAGTAAGCTTGCTGAAAACTCATCAGCTTCGCGTTCCTTCCGCTTTGACTTGTCCGACGGATTACCAATATCCTCTTGCATGCAAGCGAAGTTCATTCCTCTATGAAGTTGCCAGTGTCCGAGCTCGTGTCCTAAGGAAAACCTCTTCCGTTCATAGCTACTTGCGCTATTTACTGAGATGATTGCTTTGTTGTTTTGGCCGACAATACGAGCTTCACATCCAACCAAAGGTCGCTCTTTTACAGTAGCACCAAGTGTTAATGCGATGGCCTCAAGGTCTATATCTTCTGGTGTTGCTATGCATCGAGTTTGAATAATTTTCTCAGCACATTTTTCTATTCTTGAATTACTTGTCATCAGAATTTGGGTCCTCTTTAATGAGTCCAAGTTCAATCATGTCCTCATACCAACCCATGACATCTTCGTCAGGCAAGCTTTCTCCTGAACGAGCAGCCATGGTATATTTCCCTTCATAGGTAGGATTTTTATCAAGTGCGCCGATTATTCTCCTTCTTGCTTCACTTATGTCAATTATTCTTCCTTTTTTAGAAGAAAGTCCAAATTCAGAAGTACTTTTCGATTTGATCTTTTTTTGAGCTATTTTAAATCTGTTCTTCTCTATTAATGAACGTACTGTTGAAACAGCTCGGCCGACATCAATGCCATCCTCAATGGCCTCTGCAATGATTTCCTTGTCACCTACTTTTAGGACATCTTCGAGCAGTTCATTTATTAAAATGTCCATCTCTCTACGATTATTATTCATCCCTCCACCTCCCTGGAAAAGCTTTGTCAATTCGTCTTCGTATAAGTCGACGTGTTGACGCATAGCTTTTATCGTCCAACCCGGTAAGATCACGAATTTCCTTTGGATCCATTTCTTCCATTATCCCTTCAACAACAGTTTGAATCACAGTGTCATCTTTGAATAGGTCAAGAATGGACTCTCTTATAAATGACGCGTTTTCTTTGGATTCGACTATGAGTTCAGGTGATGGACGCGGATCTTGCAAATCTTCCACAAAAGATTCGTCCCTGTCAGGCTTTTTTGCATCCAAGCTTAACGCTGGGTGTCGACTTTGTGATTTGCAATCACTAGAAACCAAACTCCTCATGATCATGAACAAAAAGCTCATCAAGTTGAGCTCTGGTTTGTACTGGCGTGCACCGTCGAGGGCTTTGAATATTGCCTGATCAAGCAACTCTTCAGGAGTATATTTACTTGGCCAACTCAAATATTTTGCAGATTTGAGCAAGCGCAAGCAATCTGCCTCCGATAACGAAGCGATCGCTTCATCTATATTCTTAGGCATTGACTTGGAATCTGGAGCATCATTTTGAAGCATAAACTCTCCCTTCTAATAATATATTGCTCCGACGATAAGGTTACTCAGACAATTTATTCTTTTTATGTCTGAGTAACCCTCCCTCTGGAGCAATTAAATATAACAGTAAGACAAATCCAGCAATGCATTTCGCAGCTGGGCAGAAAAGACAGGAGAAATACCTTATGAAAGAAGAAAATGTAGACAGACCCAAAGATGAAGTAGTAGCGGCTATCCAAGAAGAGATTCTCGAAGAAATCGCAGATCTTGAAGAGTACGCTCAAAAAGGCAAGCAGCCTCCACATTGTCGCGGCTATCGCCTTAAGGTCAATGGCCAAGCTTATGTCGTTGAAAACCCGATAATCACGGGACGTGAAGTGTTAGTCCTTGCTGATAAAACGCCACCTGAAAACTATACACTGCGCGTTAAGATTGCGGGACATCGACCAACAAAAATCGATCTCGAAGAGGCGGTCAACCTTCGTAGTCCTGGGATTGAGAAGTTCAAGGCACTCCCCCGCGATCAGACGGAGGGTTAAATATGGAATTGCGGCGTCAGTTTGGTCTACTTGATCGTGATATTCAGTTCTTAGAGGACTATGGCCTGTCATGGGAAACAATTGTGGACGGGTCTCAGTGGGTTCTACTCCACAATTTTCCTGTGCCTGAACAGTATAACTGTAATTGCGTAATTGCTGCCATTCGAATGGAAACTGGATACCCAAACGCTCCTTTGGACATGGTGTATTTTTACCCCTTTCTTGAGCGGGTTGATGGGGAAAAGATTGGAGCGGCAGACGTTATTCAGAAAATTGATGGTAAGGATTATCAACGATGGTCGAGGCATCGCAGCGAAGCAAACCCCTGGAAACCTGACCAAGATGACCTGTTTTCACATGTCACCCTCATTGAAGACTGGCTTTGTCGGGAGTTTGCAAAATGACTACTACGTTTACATTGAGCCTCACCGGAGAGCAGCACTTGGAGCTAAGGAGTTTGTTGTTTCCAGGTGACGGTAAAGAGGCTGTTGCGATAGCCCTCTGCGGTCAACGTGCTGGCGATCGTCGCCATAGGCTGATGGTCAGAAAAATCTATTCAGTCCCATACTCTGCTTGCGAGGAGCGTAGCCACCTTAGAGTCAGGTGGAAAACTGATTTACTCGCACCACTGCTTGATCGGGCAGAGATTTATAAGATGGCTGTGGTTAAATTCCACAGCCATCCCAGCGGCTATTCGCAATTTTCGGAGGTGGATGACGAAAGCGACAATGAGTTGCTTCCATCAATACGGGGGTGGACAGAATCGACCGCTCCAGTAGGAAGCGTAGTTATGCTGCCCAACGGTCAACTTTTTGGACGCGTACTTTCGGCAAGCGGTACACTCGTCCCGTTGGACTTGATCAGTGTTGTCGGAGAAGACATTTACTGCTGGTATTCTGACACTGAAACCAGCATACCTAACGACTTTTGTGCATCTCATGCCCAGTTTTTTGGCGCGGGTACAACTGAACGGCTCCAAAGGTTATCTGTAGCTGTCATTGGGTGCTCAGGAACAGGAAGTCCGCTTGTCGAGCAGTTGGCTAGGCTTGGTGTCGGAGAGCTGGTTTTGGTTGACCCAGACCAACTTGAAGAACGGAATATTAATCGAGTTTATAACTCCACTAAGGCCGATGCTCAAAAAGGGCGCATGAAAGTTGATGTGCTCGCAGACGCCATCAACAGAATTGAACTTGGAACAATAGTTGTGCCTCTTCCTTGTAATCTCTGGACCCTTGAGGCGGTTAACGCTGTTGCTCAGTGTGATGTGGTTTTCGGTTGCATGGACAGTGCTGATGGCCGTTATCTTTTAAACACCCTCTCGACTTACTACACAATATGTCACCACCGACAAACAATTGACCCACCCACCACCGATAAACTGACCCACCTGATCGTTAATAATCACCCTCTCAAGAATCTCTGTTCAAGTCCCACCTATTGATTTTCAAGTTGCTCTGTGAAGTTCTATCATACCTTCCTGATACGTAACAATCAGGGGAGGAGTGATGAGGCCAACGAACAGGAATCGAAAACGGCCCTGCCGAATATGCGGTAAATGGTATTGGCCGAACCCACGTCTTGGGGAAAGGCAAAGGGCCTGCGGCGACAAGGAATGTCAGCGGCAATGGCATGGCAAGAAGTGCCGTGAATGGAACCGGAAGAATCGTTCGTATTTTGAAGAGATCTATCTGGAAAAGTGCCTGACCTCTTGTGATCCTCCTGAGAATAATGGCTCTGCCAAACCACTTGATGAAACTGTGCCAGTGTCACTACCGGCAATACCTGTTCAAGAGGTGATAAACTTTCAACACTTGGTAATCATAAGGTATCTGCTACGACAACCGATTCATCGATTTAAAGAGGTGATAAACAGTCAACACACTGAAATAAATAAATATTGTCGACAACTACCAGTGACTACCAATTCAAGAGGCGATAGCCGAACAGGTGTCAATTCGGTATCCTGATGCAACCACTACAAAGAAGAGGTGCATCATGGGGCAGGGAATACTTTTGAAACAGGAGTCGGAGCCTCTGGCGATAACAGCGATCGGGGAGCGGTTCCAGGGCTTGCGGATAGTTGATCCATCGGCGGAGCGGACAATCCTGAACTCGATGCGGCAATATGGCCAGTTGACTCCGGTGGTGATTTGCCGGCTTGAAGCAGGGCAGGATGAACTGCTGGATGGCTTCAAACGGCTTCGGGCAGCGCGGAGTCTTGCGATGCAAGAGCTTTCTGTCAGCCGTCTGGAGATGGGTCCTCGTGGCTGTAAGGCGGCGATTCTGCAGTTGAATCGGGTGGGTCGTAACATCAGTTCGATGGAAGAGGCGCTGGTGGTCCATTCGCTGTGCCATGACGATGGTCTCAGCCAGGTGGAGATCGCCGGGTTGCTGGGGCGTCACAAGAGCTGGGTCAGTCGGCGGGTGGCGTTGATTGCCCGACTGTCGGACGAGGCCCAGGAACGGATTCGGCTGGGACTCTTGCCGCCGAGCCTTGGGTCTGAGCTGGCGCGGTTGCAGCGCTGCAACCAGCTGCAAGTTCTTGAGTGCATCAAGACCCACCACCTAACCTGGCGGGAGACCAGAAAGGTCGTCAGCGCCATGCTCAGTCGCCTCCCATCATATTGGCCACTCCTTCTGCATGATCCGCGTACCGTTTTCGCCAAAAACACCGAGAACGTCGTACTCGATCCGGTCGAAGAAAAGGGTCTTGGTCCCGAGGCGAAGACGCTGTTACGCACCTTGGTCACCTTCGAGATACAATGTCTGGATATGGCACTGCTGCTTTCCTCTACAACATTTGGAAGATACGATGCAGTTGCGGAGAGAAGACTCCGGGTGGCGTGCGGTAAAGTCGGTGCCGGTCTGGCCCTGGTCGACCAGGAATTACGACAAATAGAAAAGGAGCAAAATGGTGCGGGTGATTAAAAACAGGGAGGATTTTGAACAACACCTCGTCGTTATGCATAACCGGCAAGGGTGGTCGATCAGGGCATTGGCCAAACATTTTGCCGTGAGTCGCAATACCGTGCGACAGATCCTTCGTAAACATGGGGCCCGGCGGGACCATGGGCAGGACACCGTCCTGTGCGATAAACCGGTAAAACGCGGCAGCAAGCTTGATGCTTATGAAAAACCGATCAAACAACTCCTGGAAAAGTATCCGAAGATCACCGGGCAAAGGCTCTATGAAGAACTGGTTACCGCAGGCTATAACGGTGGGATCAGTATCTTGCGCGATCACCTGCGACGAATCCGCCCCCAGCCGAAAAAAGAACCGGTCATCCGCTTCGAGACCGAACCCGGTTTGCAAGGTCAGATGGACTGGAGTCCCTACACCATAAAGTTTACAACCGGGACGATGAAGGTCCAGTGCTTTTCCACTATCCTTGGCTTCTCCCGGCGGCACTTCATCGACTTCACTTTGCGCCGCGATTTTTTCACCCTGATCCGCCGTCATCAGGACGCCTTTGCCCACTTCGGCGGTGTCCCGGCTCAGTGTCTCTACGACAGCGAAAAGACTGTGGTCCTCCGTTGGGAGGCGGGCCGGCCTATCATCAACCCGGCCTTTGCAGCTTTTATTACCCATTATTGCGTTCGTCCGGTCATTTGTCGCAGAGGACGGGCGGAAACGAAAGGAAAAATTGAAAGACCTTTTCAATACATAGAGGGCAACCTCCTTTGCGGCCGGGAGTTCCGGGATCTCGACGATCTTCGAGCACAGGCCCGGTGGTGGCTGAGGGAGAAAAGCGACACCCATCTCCATGAAACCACCGGCCGACCGCCACTCGAACTCTTTCTCGAACAAGAGGCGGCGGCACTCCATCCCCTGCCGGTTCACCCCTATGACGCAGGTGAAGTGGCGCTGCGGGTCTGCGATATCGAGGGTTACATCGCCTTCGAAACCAACCGTTATCCGGTCCCCTATGAGTATGTGGCCGATATCCTGACCATGAAGGCCACAGAAAAAGAAATCCTCATTTACTCACCGGAACTTGATCTGCTTGTCCGCCACGAACGGTTGCCGACCGGCGCCGGAATCAGGCTGGATGGCAAAGCCATCCATGGCGGCAAAACAGTACGCTATGGTCTGGAACCGGTCCGCGATCAGTTCCAGGCTCTCGGTGATCATGCCGAAGAGTTCCTCCTCGGACTGCAAAACAGCGAGAAGAAAAACGCCGGTTTCCATGCCCGCCATATTCTCAGGCAAAAAGAGCAGTATCACTGCCACGACATCGACCTGGCCCTTAGCCATGCCTGCCGCTATCATGCTTACGATTGCAAGGCGGTGGAACGTATCCTCCAGAGCAAGGCGCAGCCGAGGACCCTGGAGTCCATCCGCAACCAGAAGGCTGCTCGTGAGCTTGGAGCGGTCTTGCCGGAGATCAACCAGCGGTCTCTCGCTGAGTATGACCTCCTTCTTGATATTACCCAAAACGGAGAACAACCATGAGCAAACACCTCCAGCAACTCTTTCTCGAATTGGGGCTACAGCGGATTGCCGCCGTCCTCGACGATGAACTTGGCCGGGCCGCCGCCGAGGCCACCCCGGTTACCGAACTTCTCCAGCGCCTGCTCAGCCTGGAAAACGATGCCCGGACGGAGCGGCGGGCCGAACGGCGGATCAAAGAAGCCAAACTGCCCGACAGGAAACTCCTCGCCGACTTCGATTTTGACTTTCAAAAAAACATCGACAAAAGACAGATCATGGATCTCGCCACCCTGGAGTTTGCAAAGCGCAAGCAGGGCCTTGTCTTCGCCGGCAACTCCGGCACCGGCAAAAGCCATATCGCCAAGGCTCTACTCCTCATCGGTTGCCGACAAAACTACCGCTGCCGCTACGTTACCGCCACCACTATGCTCAAGGAACTCCTCGCAGGCCGGGCAGACAATAGCTTGGATAAAAAGCTTAAATCTTTTCTCGCCCCGGAAATCCTGCTCATCGACGAAGTCGGCTTCGATCGCCTGGAACAGCATGATGCCGCCAACGCCTGTCTCTTTCACAAGGTTATCGATGGCCGGTACTGCAAAGCCTCGACAATCATTACCACAAACATCGACTTCAAACAGCTCGGCGATTATCTCGGCGACCCCGTCATTACCACCGCCACTGTCGACCGAATGATCCATCATTCGATTATTATCTCAATCGAGGGGCCCTCTTGGCGGCTCCACGAATCTCGACGGCTCAACTCCGCCAAATAACCCCAGCTCGACCTCCCACAAAAGGCGGCAGGGCCGCGGCGGGCGCCCGCCGCGGCCCTGCCGCCTTTTACTTCCCCTATATCTCCAAACTCAACTCGGTGTTCCTCTCATCCCATTATCAAATCCAGGCAACTTTGCATGGGTCAGGTTGGATCCGCAAAATGGGTCAGCTTTTAATCGGCGGTGACAATAAAATTACCTGTGACGGACTACTGTTGTCAAAAAATGATGATAAATGCGCTGTTTTCGATGGAGAATGTCTTGTTTTACTGTGTCTATTGCCAGTTTCTCGGTTGAAGTCAAAATTATTGAAAAAACTTGTCTTGAAAGGGTAGCATTAAAGCATCGGATCGGATGGCCCTGCGTTTGAAAGGGCTTTTTGGGGGAAGCCCGAAGAAAGCAACTACTTGTGCGGCCGGGCAAGGTCGTGTAATCCAGCGGGTGGGAAGCCCGCCCCGGAAGGCTAGGCCAGCCACCGGGTAGCGAGTCCTTGGAGGCTGTATGGTAACATAGAGCTTTAAGCGTAGGACAGCGAGCAGACAGGCCGTAAGCCGAAAGGTTGAAGGGATTGAGCCCCGTAATTGCTCGAGTCGGGAAGGACGACACTGTTCAAGAAGTGGAAGTCAACACGGACATCGCCGTTAAAGGCAAGGTGATGTCGCTTCCCCGGGGTCTGAGACCATGGCATGTCTGACATTAGTGATTACACGGCAACCCGGGAGACCCTGTGTCTCTTTCGAAATAGAGAGTATGCCGGACAACTGAAGAGGGAGGAAGGCAAATGAGGCACAGGGAGTCGGATAGCCTCGTAGTACCGATGAAGGCGGGTAATGCTGCTGGAGGAAAGGAGGCTACACATGGTAGCGCGGAGTGAGGAAACATCGGCCGTTCACAGAAGCGGGGAACCGGTGGAAACGAAACTGCACCGCATAGCAGAGAAGGCCCGTAAAGAGCCGGGATTCAAGTTCACCAGTCTGTATCACCTGATGAACGAGGAACTGTTACGGGGATGCTTTAAGCGGCTGAGGAAGGATGCAGCCGCCGGCATCGACAAAATGACCAAGGATATGTACGCCGAGAATCTGGATGCCAATCTGTCAGACCTGATAGAGCGGCTGCACCGGATGGCGTACATACCGCAACCTGTCCGGCGAAAATATATTCCAAAGCCGGGCAGCACCAAACAACGTCCCTTGGGGATACCGTGTTTTGAAGACAAACTTGTTCAGGCAGGACTTGTTCGGATACTGGAATCAGTGTACGAGCAGGATTTCATAGAAGATTCGTATGGATTCCGTCCAGCCCGAAGCTGTCATGATGCGCTCAGGGCGTTGAGCGAGACGGTGGAGAACAAGCCGATCAACCACATTGTCGAGGCGGACATCAAAGGCTTCTTCGATAATGTGAACCAGGAATGGCTGATGAAATTTCTGGCGCACCGGATTGGGGACAAGAGAATTCAGCGCATGGTGAAGCGTTTCCTCAAGGCAGGGGTAGTCGGAGGATGGGAGTGTAACGGTCAGTGACGAGGGAACCCCGCAGGGTGGGGTTATTTCGCCGCTGCTGGCAAACATCTATCTGCATTATGCCCTTGATCTCTGGTTTGAGAAGGTTTACCGCAAGAGCTGCACCGGCTATGCCCGGCTAATTCGTTATGCCGATGACTTTGTTGTCTGCTTTCAGTACAAGCCGGACGCGGAACGGTTTCGCGAAGAACTGGGCAAACGGCTGGGTAAGTTCGGGCTTGAGGTGGAACCGACGAAGACCAAGGTGATGGAGTTTGGGAGATTCGCCGTCCAGAATGCCAAGAGAAGAGGGGAAAGGGCCGAGACATTTGATTTTCTGGGCTTGACCCACTACTGCGGCACAAGGAGGGACGGCAAAGGGTTTCGGATGAAGCGGGTGACTGCCCGCAAGAAGTTTATCGCCAAGCTGAAGATCTTCAAGGAATGGCTGAAGAAGGCCAGGACTTTGAAGACCAAGGAACTTTGGGAAACAGCCAAAGCCAAATTGAGAGGTCATTATAACTACTACGGTGTAACCGACAATTCTGCGCGGAATCGCGAGGTTTGGCGAGGAAGTGAAGAAGCTGCTGTTTAAGTGGCTGAACCGTAGGGGGAAGAAGAGCTGTCTCAATTGGGAAAAGTTCAATGAAATGCTGAAGCGATTTCCACTGCCGAAACCACGAATCATGGTCAGTATGTTCGGACTTCTCTGTGAATTGACCATGTGAGGAGCCGTGTGCGTAAATAGCGCAAGCACGGTTCTGAGAGGGGCCGGTGACAACGGTGAGGGACAAGGCAAATACAGCAGTCACGTAGTAGCCGCGTGCGGCAAGGCGTCAATAAAAGACTAGCTGTGGATGCGTTGTTTCCGTCGGAGAAGCCGGTCTACTCGACATCACCTCACCATCACCATCACCATCACCTCACCGACATGAAATCCTCCGCTCCGTTCGGATCGGCGCTGCCGCCACCTTCGGTTGCTGATGCTGCTCGATCAAAAGGAACCGTCCAGGTAGAGAGTCCGAGTACAAAAATTGTCCATAACAACGATCTGATGTGTATTGAAGGTTTACGCATGAATCATCTCCTCGATGGTTTAAAAAAATCAATTGTTCAAGTGTTTTAAAACACCAGAACATGATTGATAAATGGCTGAATTAATAAGGAGATATTATCAGAATGACGGTTTTTACAGTTAACATATTGGCAGTTTCTCTGTCTACTTAAAACGTTGCCAAAGACAGACGCCGGACCTAAAGTAAAGCCAGGTTGGAACGAGGAGGTCGTATGGATATCACAGTGCTCTGGCGGAAGATCCCCATTTCAATGCGTTGTGTGGTTGTTTTACTGCTTCTGATCGCAGGTTTTTTCTCCTGGGTCGCGCCGACAGTAGGGGAGGCGCGGGACCGAGCATATCATCACGTGGTGATCTTCGGTGACCCCCATCTGCCGGGCAGTGATCTGCCTGCCAAGGAACGGATGCTCGATACCATCAACTCCTGGGCGGATGTCGATCTGGTCATCGCCGTCGGCGATATCTGCGTCGATTACGGCACCGACGCCGAATACCGGGCGGTGGCCGACTTCTTTGCCCGGCTTGGCAAACCCCTTGCGGCCATCGCCGGCAACCACGACTACTTCTATGCCACCCCTGCGGAACCGGGCGGCCCTCTGGCGCCCGGCACCAAGGAATCCCGCGAGGCCAAGCTCGCCGTGTTCCGCAAGGTCTTCGACCTGAACGAGCATTTCTATGTCAGGAGCCTGGGCGGGTACCGTCTGGTCTTTCTTTCCACCGACCACGACGAGTGGCAGCTTGGGCTGTCGGAGCGGCAACTCGCCTGGCTGAAGGCAGAGCTTGCTAACGACCGCGGGACACCGACAATCATCGCCTACCACGGGCCGCTCAAGGGTACCCTGCACAACTACCGCCACTGGATCAACACCCCCAACGCCATCGCCCAGCCCCACGAGGAGATCCACGCCATCCTCCGCGACAATCCCCAGGTCTTCATGTGGGTATCCGGCCACACCCACACCCCACCCTGGGAAGATAGCTTCGCCTCGGCCATCAATCTCTACGATGGCAGGGTGACCAACATCCACAACAAAGACATGAACCGGGGCACCATCTGGACCAACTCGCTTTACCTCTATCCAGACCGGGTTGAGGTGCGAACCTTCACCCATGCCGACAACGGCTGGGTGCTCCGCCTCGACCGCACCATCATTCCGCCCGTCCGATAAGGGGTGCCGCATAGTATCGTCGCTCACGTTCAGCGCAGGACATACGCTCTTGCTTGGATATCACGAAGATTCATCGGTTCCAGAGCGCCAGTGCCTGCTGATAAACCTGGGACCGGGAGATGCCGAGGTCGGAGGCCAGCTGCCGGGTCACGTCTTTTAGGGACAGCTCGGAATTGTCGCGGTACCAGAGGATCAGTTCCTCAAGGGTCTGCCCCTTCACCTCTTCTTTCACGCCAGGGCAGATTAGTTGAGAGCGCCAAACCCACCGTAAACAATGACTTCAAATAGGGGTACAAAACCATGAAAAAACACAGCCCAGTTAATGAAAGAATCAAGCGCCAATACTTCTCCTTTTTATAAGGAGCCGTTCGATACAGATTCCCGGGCACAGGTATTGCACCTTTTCCCGGGAGTATTTGGGAGAGACTACAGAGACAGAAGTGATGAAAAGCTTCCAGGGTCCTTCGCATCTTTATTCTCAACATTTCGACCACTGGTCATGGTCTGCCACTGGCTGCGGTTCTGCAACCAGTCAAGCAGCCATTGCCGTTGCACGACTTTTTGTGTCGCGTTTTCCAAGCGCTGTTCAGCAAGCCTTATCTTAAGCCGAAACTGTTGCATACCAATTATATCCCGTAGAGCCTGCAGAGCAAGTTCTTGCTGTTCATTGATCGTCGGCCATGCCCCCGACGCTAAAGCTGCATCCGTTGCAGGCGTAGCCAGATCGATCTCCTGCAGAGAACGAACCTCGCCGGCCTCGGTGAGAAAAATGCCACTCGCCTTTACACGTCCCAGGATTACGCCCTCCTGACTTTCCATTTGAAAATCGGTACCGGCATGGACAATACTGATCGCCCCGACTCCTGCCTGCCTAAGCGACTGCAAAGACCCTCCACCCTGGCCATCCGGGCTAAAGATTAGAAGTTTATCAAAGATGGGATCATTCTCATCGATCCACTGATTTGCGTCGCTATCGAATCCGGCAAGTTCACCAAAACCTTCTCCGGTTGTTGGGCCAAACAGCTCTAAGCCATTGCCGATCACCCCGTCACTGTCACGATCAATGGAAAGAAAACCACAACCCCTGCCGGGACAGGCAAGTTGCTCCTTTTGGCCATCACTATTCAGATCAAAGCTGAAAACGCTGTCACTCAGCAGGGCTGTGCCGGTGTCAAATCTTAGGACCAACGGGTCGATGAACATGTTGAAGCCAATAGCAGCCGAATCGGTTACCAATGTCTTCCGTTCCATAGACAACCCCAGATTGAAAGAAATGTCACGGCCATCGGTAGTCTGCACTGCACCTTGCGCTGAAAACATGACCTTTTCTTCCTGACTGTAAACAATGCTATTGATTACTTCCGCCCTCTGTAAAGGCAAGGCAACATTGAGCGAGATGTGTGGAGACTTCGAAGGTGAGGCAGGTTCAAGATGTTTTTTAACTTCCCTGATTATAACTGGTTGCCCGATCAGCTGTTCCGTCAACTGCGACAAAACCTTTTCCGCGTTGGAGGCAGAACCTTCATCATGCTGCATAGGTAGCGGGCAACCGTCGCTGACCCGGCTTACGACTGATTGACTAGTGCTTTGAGTAAGACTTGAGCTATTCAGAGTGCGGGACAGGCGGATACCGAAATCATTAGCCGTTGCCGGGGTATCCGTACCATTCATTAGGCCGAAGCCCGATATACGTTGTTCTACTTCCCTGTAGGTTCGTGCTGCATCCATGCCGACCGCGGTCGCAGCAATTTTCATGGTTCCTCCTTTTTTATTATCGCTCCAGGTTGATTTTTTATTTGAGGGTTTACTTTCCTTTATCGGTCAAATGAATCGATGAGATTAGTTGTACCTTGTGTGTTTAACCAAACGACAAAGTGAGAAAGAGATAATGATCGTCACCGCTGATGAAACTGCCAAAGTAAAACTCGAAACTTCCGGAAAAATTACATTAGAGTCGGAAGTAAGCATTGACATCAAGGTGCCGCAAATCACCCTTGACGGAAGGAGGATTGAAATTAAGGGAAATACGACAAGCATCAAAGGGGGTAGCCTCTGTCAAATAGAGGGTTCGATGGTCAAAATCAATTAGCAGTGAGAGGAGAAGTTTAGAAATGCCTCCAGCCGCACGTGCAGGAGACCAAACGGGTCATCCCGGTGTCATCAGCGGACCCGGCGTAACGACAGTGTTGATCGGTGAAATGCCGGCAGCTGCACAGTGGGGGATATTCGCATGAGCATTCGCTGGGATTGGCAACGCAAATCTCTCAGTATCAAATTATGATCAATTGTAAAGAGATCTGCTGTATCCAGGCACGTCGTGGGTTCTAAAATCCTAACATAGAAAACGAAATTTTGGATTTGAGACTATCCATGAACATCTCAACCCTGACTTCTGAGCACAAGAATTAACCTTATTCCTGACTATTTTGGCTTTAAGAAGAGCTCAATATCACCCCCGAAAAGGAGCATTTTGAACCCCTGAACATTCAACAATAGTTTCGAATAAATTGTGCCTTAATGGGGTAATGTGGACCCTTGATTGTTCCTGAGGCCATCATCCTTTCTTATCCGGTAATTGAAAAGTATAGGTAAGAGGCAGCGCCGGCTTTTTCACTTTTGAGAGCAAGGTGACTGTCTTGGGTCTATTGGGAATATTATGAAAATGATTGATTATACCAAAATCTATTGTGGAGATAGAGATTGATAGATTTGCCTTTCATTTCTTTTACTGCGTTTTTACCAGGAGTTTCGGAGATAAACGGCGCGGCGGGCCGCGAGCCCTTGCAGAATAAGGGATTAGCGGGCGGGACCCTGTAAGACCCCACTCTCGTCAACGTGGTAACCAAAGGCCGATAGGACTTCGCTCTGGGTCTTACTGGGAGTTTCCAGGCGGCGCTCAGGTGTCCGGCTCCCTTTCTTTACACTCAGGACATAATGCAGATGCCGCATGTCGTCCATGATCTCCTCGATCGATCGTTTTTGTCCGGCAGCTGCCATCTTTAATTCAATCCGGCGCAAATAGGTCATGGCCACGACACAGGTGAAAAGATGACACCTGATCTTGCTGTCCGTCCAGTGCCGCACCGGGCTCGTACCCACCAGATCGTCATCTTTGCTGAGACGAAACCGGTCCTCAACCTGCCAGCGGGCAAGACTCGCTTCGATGATATCGCCGGTCAGCCAATCCGTATTGTCGGTAATGATGATGTTTTTTCCGAACATCGCCTGTTTCCGACTGACCAGATAGACATTTTTGCGAAAGCTCAGCGACAAGCCATCAGGGGATTGGCCGAATTCCAGGTCGTACAATTGTGAATCCATGTGGATCTGCTCGCAAAATCGAACATATCGTTCGCGAACCGCTTCCTCGTTTCGCCACTGTGGTGCCTTGTCTCTGACCTTGGCCCGCATCGCCAATAACTCCTGGCGCATGGCCTCCAGTTTATCGGCAAAGGTGTAGGCCTGTTTGCGGGCAGAAGCCGGGGTATGGGTGACCAGCACGGTTCGTTCTTTACCCCAGAACTCGCCCTTGGTTCGATATACCAACAGGCACTCTTCTTTCCGGTCCTTCTTCAATATATCGTCGGTTTTCGACCGTATCGGCAGTCTCAAAGCGATCAAGCGGCGTTGCCGCCAGCTCCTGTGCAAAATATGTCGAATAGGTGGTGATAAAGTGCATCCGTGGATGGTCATCGATCCAGGCGTAATTGGTATCGGCGTTCATCCCCTTGTCGATGACCACGGTCAGCCGTTCCTTGGTTTTGTTGAGGCCACAGACAACGCCAAACATCTCATCCATCACCGCCTCAAAATGTTTGCTGTCATGGATATTGCCGGGATAGACGCTGTAATACAACGGCAACCGTGAATCTCGGGCGACCAGCAGTCCCAATCCGATCTGGCGCAGATGATGCTTGCCGGCCTTGTTCTTGCCCCGTTGGGCAAGTTTTGAGTCGGTTTGACTGGCCATGTAGGTGTAATAGTTGGTGGTGTCGAAGAGCAGGCAATCGGCGGATGGCGCCTCGACTTGCCAGATACGCTCGAAAAACCGGCGGGCAATCGCCTGCAGAGCGGTTTCGCTGACCCGCTCCCATTTCTCCCAGTAGCGCTTGCTGGTCAGTTCGTCCAGGTCGACGGGCCGGATATGCTGAATGGCGGTCTTCCGGTACCAATCGGCAAGTTTGTTCTTACTGACCGCCTGCACCATCCGGTTCAGCACGCAATAGAGAAAATACTCACCGACCGAAGGGCCCGTCTCCCGCTCTGTCCTGGGAACGACACTGTCGACGATGCCGCAGAGATCGATATCCCGATCGATCTGCATGTGCCAGCCAGAGAGAACCGAATTCTTCGACCTTCAAATTCAGGACCTCAGCCTCTTTGCCGCCAAGCAGACCGGCGACCTTTTCCGGCGAGCCGAGGTAGATCTGGGAAATGACCTTGGGCTTGCCGTCGACCCTGGCAATCTCCCGGACGTAGAGGTAGGGTCTTCCCTTTTTGGTTTTAATGTGAAAATGCGCCATGCAGACATAATATCAGTAGGGTCTTACATGTCAAGCATAAATATTTCCAAAATGCCAATATTTTTATGGGGTTCGGCGTGAAAACTATTGTTTTTTCTGGAGGGTCTTACAGGATTGAGTGATGTAACGTATTGATGTTAAAGGGGATTTCTGGGCGGAGAGGGTTTATCTCCGAAACTAACTGTCTAATCGATCATTTCCAGATCCATCACTTTTATCAAATATTAATAAATTTTTCTTTCATTTGAATTGGACTTTTCTTTCTTTACTATGATAGCATCCGCATTGTAGTTCGTGACATTCTACTGCGATCTTCCTGGTAAATTCTTGATTCTTAATTGAAAATAACTTGGGGCCACTAAAAACATAACTGTTTCTCTCAACAAGAGGTAATCGTATGCGACTTAAGGACATTTCCATTAATGCAAAACTCCTTTTAGCTTTCGGTATTGTTCTCACTCTTCTTATCAGTCTTGCGGCAGTAAGCTGGTATCGGTTTGGATCAACAGTAAGGGACATTGACAAATCGGAATTTGCCTCAAAACTCAACACGGAAATTCTTGCCAGGGAAATTGATCACCACGCCTTCATGACCAAAGCAAGTTCATTTTTCATCGATCAGAACCTCAAGAGCATGGAGGTGCAGACCGACCCACGCCTCTGTAATCTTGGAAAAATGCTCTATGGGGAAGGACGGAAAGAGGCTGAGCAACATCTGCCACAACTCATCCCCTTATTCCGTGATATGGAAAAACCCCATGCCGACCTGCACCAGTCAATCGAGAAAATCAACTCTCTTGCTCAAGGCAAGGATAAGGCAGCGACACTCACCGAAGCACAGGAAGTTTTCGAGACACACCACAAAACCGGCAATGACCCAGACACAAAAAATCCTCAGGGATGTCGGCACCACCCTTGGTACCTACTCTAAAAACGCAAATGAAGTATTGCACAACTCAGCCGATACCGGCAAACGTACGGTAATTATCCTGGCAGCCATCTCCCTTACGCTTGGAATAGTCTTCAGCCTGTTCATTTCCCGCAGCATCAGTCGAACCATCCGCCAGTTGGTGAGTGTCACCGATGACCTCGCAAAAGGTAACATGAAAAGCCGCTCAACCCTTGACCAGAAAGATGAGTTGGGCCAGCTTGCCTGCTCTGCCAACAGTCTTGCCACAAGCCTCAATAACATGTGCACCCGGGTTCACGCCAGCTCTTCAACCATAAATATTTCATCAAATTCACTCACTCATTTGTCGGCTGCGCTCTTTAAACTGGCTGAACATATGTCCGGAAACTGTCACAGCGTTTCGGCTGCTGCCGAACAAATGAATACCAATATGTCAGCCATTGCCGCTGCTGCAGAACAGACCAGCACCAACGTTAGCATGGTGGCAGCCGCTACAGAGGAAATGACGGCTACCATTACTGAAATTGCCTCCGGCTCCGAAAATGCTAGGGTAATTACCGAACAGGCTGTCACAGAAGCCAACAAAGCATCGATGAGCGTCAGGGAGCTGGGAGATAGCGGCGGAACAAATCAATAAAGTAACCGAGACCATCAACGAAATCGCCGACCAGACTAATCTCCTGGCCTTGAACGCTACCATCGAAGCCGCCCGTGCCGGGGAAGCTGGCAAAGGTTTTGCTGTTGTCGCCAACGAAATCAAGGATCTTGCCAAGCAGACAACTGCAGCCACAAAAGAAATTCAGGGGCGAATAGAAGGCGTACAGAAATCCAGTGAACAGACCATCAAAGTCATCAGCACAATCACTGAGATTATCACCAGAACCAGCGAGATCGTCTCTGCCATGGCGGCAGCGGTCGAAGAACAGGCCGTGACGAGCAAGGAAATTGCCAACAACGTCAACCAGGCATCCATTGGAATGCATGAAGTCACGGAAAACATCGCTCAAGCATCGACGGCGAACACTGAGGTTACCCGTGATATTGCAGTCCTTAAGGTAGAGGCGGAAAAAGTCGCTGCCGGCAGTTCAGATGTAAAAGAGCTTGCAATTGAAATGAAGTATAATGCTGGCCATCTTGACCAGATTATGCACGCAGTTCAGCTTCAGGGAAGCACAGTTTGATATTGGCCGTATCAAGGATGCCCATTTCAACTGGAAAATGAAATTAACCAGTGCACTCAGCGGTTACACCACCATGGATTCGAAGGCTATTCCCAACCATCACCAATGCGAATTCGGCAAATGGTATGACAACGCACCTACTACCCTGTCTTCTCTTCAGCTCTTCAAAGAGATAGGTCAACTCCATGAAGCAGTACACACAAAAGTAGGTGAGGCGGTCGACCTTTACAACGCCAACAACCCTGCAGCAGCCCATGTTAAGGTCGAAGAATTTGAAACAGTGCGTAAAAAATTGTTCAAAAGACTCGACGAGTTGTACATGGTATAACCACGGCTGCTCTCAAGGATGGAAATAAGATAGCCTTGGTAGGATTTGGTACATTCAGTGCGGTAAACCGCGCCGCCCGCATAGGCCGGAATCCGCAGACCGGCAAAGAAATTAAAATAGCTGCCAAAACCAGCAGTAAATTCACACAGGGGAAGCTCTCAAGGATCAGAACCCAAAACCTGTCAAAGCTGCACCGAAAGCAAAAACAAAGGCTAAAAAATAGAATCAAAGACCTCTACCCTAGGTATCTCCCGGTGATCGATGCCTAGGGTGCATATGATGTGACCAAACTGGATGTCTTCCAACGTCCAGATATCATATTTGTCTTCAGCTCAATCAGCATTTCAGCAGGTATAGATTTGCCATGGCAAGCCTCAGTTTGTGAAAATACCCCACAGTTTACCTTATTCCTGAGCGTTTTGGCCATGTGAGTGCCCCAAAATTACTCCCAAAAAGGAGCATTTTTGTTCTTTTGCAGATTCGAAATTTTCTCAGAAAAAATCGCGGGTAATGGAGCATTTTGGATTCTTGATTGTTCCTGATCACCACTTTTGATATGAATATTGTATCAGGCAACCGGTACTTCGTAAATGGAGCCGGATAAGTATTCCCTTCGGAAGTCGACGAGAAATAATGACCGCAGTTTAGAAATCGATCTGTTCGACACTCAACCCCATGGCCTTGGCTATCTTTTTAAGGCTGCCGCGGCGTGGTTTGGCGCTGTTCTCCATCTGGGCGTAGGCTCCCTGGGTCATGTTCGCCCTTGCTGCAACCTCGGCCTGGGTGAGTCCGAGGTGCTCACGCCAGGCGTGCATTGGCGACCAATCGCGATTGAAGGTAAGATTGACAACTTCGTTGGGAACAAGTTTTTCTTGTTGGTCGCGACTGGCCAACCAGTCGGCATAAGGTAGCACCACGAATGCGGGGGCACCGTTGCGGTCGTGGATGATCTGGATATCAGTATGTACGTTCATCGCGTTTCTTTACCTCCTGGATTTCGACGATGCTCACCTCGCCGTCAAAGTCGAACAGCACCCGGTAACGACCGACCCGTAGCCGGTAGCCACACCGGTGATTGATCAGGGCCTTCACTCCCTGGCAATCGGGCATACCAGCCAAGGCATTGACGGCGGAACGGATCGCGGCGTTGTCCTGCCGGTCGATCTTGCGCAGTTGCTTCAAAGCCTTGGCATGCCATTTAATGGTATTCATACGTCAATAATATACGTTTTTATAAGAAATAAATCAAGTGACTATTGGAAACGGCCAGTTGCCAGATACCACAACAGTATCATGCAGGCTCATGTCGAAGATTTGCACTGCCAACGTAAAGCTATTATAGCATTTTTCATATGACTTGATATTTATTGCTTGACAGCCATCTTGAAATAGTTAACAAATTCCGTATAAGTTGCGACAGATATTGTCCATATTTTTACGGGGTTTAGCAAATGGCATTCCAAGGAAAAGAATTTACTCAAGGGATGAAACAACTTGTTGTCAATTTGAAGCAGTTCTATGATATCGAAAAACGCCAAAACAAATTGAAAGCTGCATGGACCATACAACAAACAGCAAAAGCCATAGGCATCGGCGAAGCAACGGTCCGCAGGATAATGGCAGAATACAACAAGAACGAGCAAAATATTCCGGTTGACTTACCTAAAGCACGAGGCCGGCCGGAATACCTGATCCCCTGCAGCTTGCAACCTATTATTCGGCAATATATTCGTAGCCAGAACCTCAAAGGCCAACATGTATCTGTTGATCTTGTCCGTGATTATTTAGCAAAAATTAATTCGGAGTATGAGTTTCCTCCTACAACATTATGGAGAGCCTTGAACAGATGGGGCTTCACTTATGGAACCGGAAGACGTCGATCAGCTTTAAAAGAACGAGATTATGTAATTCTTGCAAGAAGACGATACCTTAGGCAAAAACGCTTAAACCGGAGGCCCGACGGAGCGTGCATACGCCCCGAAGTTTACCTCGATGAAACCTTTATCAATAAAAACCACTCACACCAATTCACTTGGTATTTTGATGAGGATGGTCCTGATGTCAACAAACCATCGGGCAAGGGAGATCGCTTAATCGTTGTCAATGCCATCACTTCCAACGGGTGGGTCAGTAATGCAAGATTGGTTTTTGAGGCAAAGAAAAAAACTGGTGATTACCATGGCCAAATGGACTGGGTCAACTTCTCAAGATGGTTTACCGAGCAGTTGTTGCCCAATATTCCTGAAAACTCAATTATCATAATGGATAATGCCAGTTACCACAATGCGACAGAAGAAACTTCATTTCCAAAATCGAACACAGTCAAAGAAGATTTGCGAAAATGGCTCGATGATAAAGAAATTCCATGGGGGCAAGATTTATTGAAAGCTGAATTGTTTGCCCTGTGCAAGACATATGAGCCGAAACCCGAGTATAGAATCGATAAAATAGCCGTGGCCGCCGGGCATTCGGTTTTGCGTACTCCTCAATACCACCCTGAGCTTCAACCCATAGAAATATGTTGGGGGGTAGTTAAAAATCATATGGCGAAACATTGTGATTTTACCCTCCAGAAATTCCGGGATAATTTACCATTAGCTTTTTCGCAAGTCACTCCGGAAACATGTCGAAAATTAAACGCGAAGATTGTAGCTGAAGAAGATAAGTATTGGGAAGAGGATGGACAAATTGACGAAAACCAAGGTGTAGATGTCGATTAGTGAGAAAAAATGATGAATTTTTAAAAAAGATGATATCAAGTCATATGAAAAATGCTATAGTAAAATCGTCTGGTTAAGGTGTTTCCTGATTTGCCAATAACTACAACCAGCCAACAATCTTGCATTTTTATGGTATCATACCCTGTAAACCTTTCTGCTCTTCTCAAATTCCACAGAAGGAGGTCGGTAAGGATGACCAGATTTATCGGCCTGCTTTATAAACGTCCGGAGATATTCAAGCCGATGATCGGTTGCGCGTTGTAATCTTCCTGGGTCAATTCATGGCCATTACTATCATCGATGTTCATCTGTCCATTCAAGGTCATACCAAGGTAACCATCAAATGAAATGGCTTGGGTAACAGCCCAGCCGAACCGCACGAACACCGGAATGCCCCCTATCTCTGCAAAACCAGATGGAGCAACTACGGAGTTGGCATCAAGGGCAAAGCGTATCTTCCGATAGACGCCACCGAGACCAAAATCAAACAGTTCATTGAATCGATAGCTCAGTTCCAGTCCTGCTGGGCCAAAGGGACCTGGGCGAAAAGGATTGGCTAGGAGCAAGTGCTCGGCAATTTGCCAACGAACCAGCAGCATTGGAAAGAATCTCGAATCTTCGAGCCCATAGACGTAGCCGGAACCGAGGCCGAGACTCAGCGTTCGGGAAAATGTGTGCATATACGATGTGACAGCACTCAGGGCTACCCCTTCAGCAAAATCGGCACTACCCTCACTGGCAGTACCAATGCTTCCGAGAACATTGAAGCGTCCCTTTTCTCCTACCGCCATGGTCAAGGGGGCACTGAGTGTCAGAAAATCAGCACGCTCCCAAGGGATTATTGCATAGCCAGAAAAATCGTAGTCAATGGCCGTATAATTCAGCCCAAGGCCAATTGAGGAACCGTTACCAATCGTTCTCTGTGTGCTGCCAGAGATAAAGAAGTACTGACTCGAAAATTCCCTGCCGCCGTCAAACTCGGCGTCGGTTGAGAGAAAATAGCCGGAGCTATACCTGCTCGACCATTCCGCCTCCGATTGTGCTGAAAAGGCATGGCCGACGATTGATGACAAGCTGAGTAATGCGACTGTGATGGCGAGCTTGAAAGAATAATTTGAGGGCATACTATTTCCCTTTGAAAAAAGTTCCTATCTATATGAAAATGCTCTGTCAGGGTTGATCATCAGCGCTGACATAACTTGAAAAGGCCAGTTTTTCTAGACCGGATTGGATGATAAGTATTCGTTTTAGAATGGTTTTCTGAAAAACCCTTCTAAAGAAGAGGCATCCGCTAATACGTCAAAGCTACCTTTTACCGACAGTTTTCGCAATTTCTTTTACGCTGAAACCAATAGCTGGCGCTGGACCAACCGGTGGTCATTCAGCAACGAGGTCAATATCAACCCATGAAGGTCTTTTCCGGAAAATTCCTTTTTCTTCAGAGTTGTTTTTTGCAGAAAAAATTTTAAGAGGATGGTACTGGCAACCTTAACCATTTAAGCAAACCTGCAAGTTAACACTATTCCTGATCATTTGGGCTTGAGAAGAGCCAAATATCACTCCCGAAAAGGAGCAATTTGGCTCTTTTGCAAATTCGAAATTATCTCAGAAAAAATGGTGGGTAATGGAGTATCTCTGATATGATTGATTCTTGATTTTCCTGAAAATCTCCTGTGGAGCCAAAGTCAACATCTCTCCTCTGTAGCAAAACAACAACCGAAGACATGGTATAATTTGCTCAACAAAATCCTGTTAGAAGAGAGGTGACTTTGTTACATTTCATTTTCAAGCTATTGCAGAAGCGCTTTGATCTTCTCTATCGTCCGAGGTGCAGAACCCTCGTAATGATTATTTACGTTTACGAAGACCTGATGTTGCCGTTCACGAAGATCATTCACAACACTCTTCAACTGCAAAAGCTCATCATCCCTTGGATCGACAATAGTATCCCAAATATTCTTCGTCCGTTCTTCAATTCCCTCTCGATCCATACCATGAAGTCTAATCACCACTGGATCACTCAACCGATCTTTGAACTTCTCGTATAACTCGAAGATTGAAGGCATGTAGTATCCCTGCAGGAAAACATGACCCAGATGATGGTCGGCAAGGAAATCAAAGTATTCCTTCTTCAGATAATTCGGGTTCCGGATCTCGATGCAATACTGAAAACCTTCAGGAAGACCCCGACGGAAAACCTCGAACATATCGGTAAAATGTCTGAGACTGGCCATCTTGTTTTTGTTCAGGTATTCGAACTGGAACATAAGTGGTCCGATATGGTCACCAAGTGGCTCCAAAGTTTGCAGGAACCTTTCCATCAGTTCAGTGGAGAGGAAATGTGGATTGGGAACCAGAGGGGTGTTTTTCTGTTTGTTGTATTGATGGGTGAGAGTGATGCTATTGGGGACCTTGATGCTGAAGATAAATCCCGGTGGTACTGATGCTGCGTATTCTCTTACAACTTCTGGCTTTGGCAAAATGACGGCGTTCCCTTTGAACAGTGACCAGAACCATTGGTCAACCTCGACGGTTTGGAAATGTTTGCTGTATTCTTTGAGATAATTTATCCCTTTATCCCGGGAATACACCAGTCCCTGCCAGGATTCGTATTTCCAGCTGCAGGTGCCTATGCGGGGGAAGGATCTTGCCTCTTTCATGTGGTGTATGTCTTTCATTTCATCTTGTCCAAATTTCGGGAACATAAGATCCTGGTGTACAGTACTCAATACGGTAGGGCTCGATGATAACGACCACATATTTGGGATCATCCGGACCAGTGAAAATTGGCGCCAGCATATCATTCCAAAAATTGTGACGCTCCTCCTTGTCCACCGTGATTCGTGCCTTTGCTTGGATTTGTAGATAGGGTTGCATCGCCAAAAAGGAGTTGACGCCGCAGGTCAGATGAACATTGGGGTTGTTCTGGATCTGTTTCACCTTGCGGGAATCAGCGAAGGTTGCGCAGCGAAGAATAAAGTTGCCATCCCCTACAGTTACCACGTACCGAACCCAAGGATTATTCTGTTCGGTGACTGTTGCCAGTGAGGAAAGCTGAGGCTTGTGAATGATGTCGAGTATTCGCTGATTGAGTTCTGACATTTCGTTTTCTCCACGTTGAGTAAATAGATGAGCGTCGGCGGGTTTCCCATGGATACGGTAACTCCCCAATATTTTGAATAGAGTAAGCACTCATTTTCGTTCCGCCCATCTCCAAGTTGTCATCCGAAAAAATCTCCTAAGGTAGATTATCATCTGCAAAACATCCTTTTTTCAAATGAAAAACCAATTGTAATAATAAATAGCAGATGGTAACGATATAAACACCAATAATTACACAGGATATCATCACGACTCTGTAGAAGCGGCGAATTATTATTGCGGCAGACAATCTGTCATATGATGCACATCATGTTAAACTGAAGATGGCAATGGTTCTGATCTTGTGGAATTTTTACTTCAGGGAAGCAGGTTGAGAGGCATTGATGAACGGCAATGAACCGTAAAGATATAACAATTGCCCTTCTCGTGGTAACAATCTGGGGAGCAAACTTCACAGTAATCCGCCTTGGCCTTGACGGAATCCCCCCGATGCTTCTGGTATCCCTTCGTTTTCTCCTGGCTGCATTTCCAGCTGTTTTTTTTGTGAAAATGCCGGCGGTAAGCTTACGTTACCTGCTGGCTTACGGCATGTCCGTGGGGGTTGGACAGTTTGGTTGTCTTTTTTACGCGATGCACATCGGCATGCCCGCAGGGATAGCCTCAGTTGTTCTGCAGGCACAGGCTTTTTTCACCCTTCTCTTTGCAGTTACGCTGCTTAGTGAATCCGTTACCCTCAGGCAGCTCGCCGGACTTGGACTTGCAGCAGCTGGCCTGTATCTGGTGGGAGGTGTCTCCGGCAAGGCAAGCGTAATGACTCCAGGGGCACTCATGCTGACACTTGCAGCAGCCGCATGCTGGGGGATGTCAAACATCGTTGTAAGGAAAGCATCGGCATTTTCCACCTCTCAAGGTAAGAAACTCGATATGTTGAGTCTGGTGGTTTGGTCGGCGCTGGTACCGCCAGTCCCCCTTCTTCTCCTTTCATACCTGATCGAAACCCCGGACAGAATTATTGGCGCTTTTACCCATCTGAATGGTGTTTCACTGTTTTCAGTGGCCTATCTTGCCTTCGGCGCCACGATCTTTGGCTACGGTGCATGGAGTTACCTGCTTTCCAGGCATCCGGCCAATCGCGTTGCACCCTGGTCGCTCCTGGTGCCCGTGGCTGGATTGATCACCGCGCGTATAGTCCTTGATGAACGATTATCGGCAATACAATGGACCGGCTGTCTACTGGTTGTGGCCGGTCTGCTGGTGGCCTTCTCCAGCTTTGTTCCATGGAAACCTGCTGCCCGTTCGCTCTAAGCGAAAAATATAACTATCTGAACCAAAATTTTGTCCGATGTGATATAAGAATTAAAACAAACATTTGAGTATGACCGAATCATTGAGAGTTGTATGCGCCCAGTAACAAATGAATGAAATTCATGAAGCTTCTCTTTATGAAGCCCTTTCTGGATGCTGTCTTGAGCTGAGGCTTGCCTGCAAGGAGGAACGGCGACTGGACGCCTCGGCGGATTTCCGCTTTCCGCCCGACTTTACAGGTTTTCAGGGGCATTTCCCGGGCAATCCCATTCTGCCGGCAATAGTTCAGCTCTCCGCCGTGCGATTTGTCGCGGAGCGTGCAGTGGGACATGGTCTTGCGCCGGCTCTTTGTCAAAAAATCAAATTCAAGGGGATCATCCGCCCCGGAAACCCGGTGACCGTCAATCTCGCCATGAAAAAGGCGGGAGGGAAGTGGGGTGGAAAATTTTCTCTGAAAAGACCTGATGGCGAGGCAGTCGCCAGCGGAATTGTCGAATTTGGTGGTTAACAATTGCCTGAATTTGCGGCAAGAGAGCCTGCGCTATCGCTCAGAACATCGACCAAGCAGTTCCAAGATGCCTTGGAGAAGCTGCAGTGGGCTGGGGGGACAGCCATCAATTGTCGCATCGACCGGGATGACATTGCCAACGGCGCCGCAGCTGGCATAGGAAATACCGAATTCGCCGCCATTCGCCGCGCAGTCGCCCATGGCGATGACCAGCTTGGGGTCGGGGGTGGCATCGTAGGTGCCTTTCAGTGCGGCCTGCATATGCCTGGCCACCGGTCCGGTGACCAGGAGCAGGTCGGCATGGCGCGGTGAGGCGACAAAGTGAATACCGAACCGCTCAATATCGTAAAAACTGTTATTCAAGGCATGCATTTCCAGCTCGCAGCCATTGCAGGAACCGGCATCGATCATCCTGATCGCCATGCTTTTACCGAAAATCCGCGTTATCTCCCTTTGACAGGCCGAGCCGAGCTGCTGTATCGCCTCGTCCTGCGCCGGTAATTGCTCCGTTAAACAGCCGGTTTTAAAAATTCTGCTGAGAACTCCAAACATATTCTTCCTTTAAAAAGCTCAACATGACCTGGGTGTAAGGCAACTCGTCGGCTTACAGATCGTGGCCGGAATAGGAACCGTTTACCGATTTGTTGCACAAGGGAAAATCGGGGACGATAACGCCCTCCATCATAGTTTCAAGTGCCGGCCAAGTAAGCCAACTGGGATCGCGGGGGAAATACCGGGAAACCCTGCCGCCATCGTCCAGGTGGACATAGGCAAGGATTTCCCCGCGCCAGCCCTCAATGAAACCGATACCGCTGCAATCTCTCTGGACGGTTGGAAACTCGATCGCTATCTCGCCGGACGGCAGTTTTTTCAACATTTCTTCTAGCAGATCGAGAGAGACGAGGATTTCGTCCCCACGGATTCGCAAGCGGCCGGAGGCATCTCCCTCCAAACAGTGGGGCACGGTAACAACCATGTTTTCATACGGTCCATAGGGGGCATCTCGCCGCAGATCCCAACATTCTCCACTGGCTCTGGCGAGAAAACCAAGGACCCCGAGAGTTCGTGCCTTTTTAAGGGGCAACATGCCGGTAGTACGCAGGCGATCCTGAAGAGATGGGTATTCATAAAGAAGGGGGAGGAATTCCCGCAATTCACCGCGTAACTTTTCGATATGCTCATTGAGGAGTTCGATCTGTTCGGCGTTGAGATCACGCTTCACCCCACCGGGAACGATGACGTCCATCAACAAACGATGACCGAAGATGGCACTGTTCTGTCGGTGGCAAAGTTCCCGCAAGCGACTGCATTGCACCTGGGCGAAAGTAAAGCCGACGTCGTTACAGCAGGCGCCGATATCGCCAAGGTGATTGGCTATTCGTTCCCTTTCGGCAAGGATCGCCCGTATAACCAGCGCCCGCCGAGGCAGGACAATGCCGACTGCCGACTCGCAGGCCTGGCAAGCCGCCCAGGTGTGCGCCACCGTGCTGTCCCCCGATACCCGTCCGGCCAGACGGGCAAGTCCTCGGACATCCCGCCCTTCCGCACATTTCTCAATGCCTTTATGCACATACCCGAGATGTTCCTCAAGGCTGAGAATATCTTCACCCATCGCTTGAAAGCGGAAATGGCCGGGTTCGATAATCCCGGCATGAACCGGTCCAACCGGGATCTCATAGACGCCTTCGCCTTCGACCTGAATAAAAGGATACAGACAATCGGGTGGGGTCATCTCCTCTGGTGTTCCGGCCAGCGGAAACGTTTTCAACAAGGGATATTGTCCCTCCCGCCACGCCTGATGGCGCATCCAGCGGCGCTGGTCCGGATGGTCAAGAAAGTTGACTCCGAACATGTCCCGGAGGTACCTTTCCGGTCGATTGGCGGCCGGATAAAAAGGTGTCTGGGAGGGCAGCTCCCCATCTTGGTCGGGGACGATGGCGTGCAGCAGAAGATGGCCATTTCTGCCTGCCAGCCCAGCGAAAATATGGATCTCCGGCGGACGGTGTTCACCCCATACGGCGGACCAGCGTACACGCTTGTCCGCAGCCACGGCCGCTGCCTTGCCCCAGAAATCGGGATCGATCGCGACAACCTTGCACGGACCTTGTAGCGCGGTTTCCGCCTTGGTCGGAATCCCGGCTTCATTGAGCAAAATAACCAGGGAATCGACGTCCGGGGAAAGGAGCTGCCATCCGAGATGTGCCTGACTGATCATAGCACCCCCTTTCCGACCAGCATGACAGTTGCCTGGTTCAGCCACTGCGCCAGTACCGTCGGGATGGAGATACCGAGCCAGAGTACCACGGCGAGATGGATGAAAACCGGCCACATGTTGGCAACAACGGGCTTTTGCTCAGCCGGTGGTTCACCGAAGACCATCGGTTGAAGATTACGAAACAATCCGGCAAAAGCGACGGCAAGGCCCAAAATCAGCGGCGGAGCCAGCCACGGGTAACTTTTGATGGTGGCGGTGAAGAGGAGAAATTCGCTGGTGAACACACCAAAAGGCGGAAAGCCGGCAATGGCGCAGGTGCCGATGAGAAGCCCCCAGCCGACAAAAGGTTGGGTACGGATCAGACCACGTATCTGATTCATTTTTTGCGTGCCGGCAATGTGCGTGGCATGGCCGACCGTGATAAAAATTGCCGATTTGGTGAGTGAATGGACAATCATATGCAACAACGCACCAAAGGTGGCCAAGGGTCCGCCGATGCCGAAGGCAAAGGTCATCAGGCCCATATGCTCGATCGACGAATAGCTGAACATCCGTTTTACGTCATATTGCCGATGCAGCAACAGTCCGGCGACGGAGAAAGATAGCATGCCGAAACCCATCATCAGGTTGCCGGCAAGATGCGTGCCGAGAGCCGGGTCGACCAGCATTTTGAAGCGGACGACGGCATAGAGGGCAATGTTCAGCAGCAATCCCGAGAGAATAGCGGACATCGGCGTCGGTCCCTCGGAGTGGGCATCAGGCAGCCAGTTATGCAGAGGCACCAGTCCGACCTTGGTGCCATAACCAACGAGGAGAAAAACAAAGGCCAGAGCCATAACCCCGGCATCCATCCGTGCCGCATGTTGCTGCAAAACCGTCCAAAGTAAACCATCTTCCGAGCCGGGGATGATCTTTACCGCGGCAAAATAGACGAGGATAGTGCCAAATAACGCCTGCGATATTCCCACGCCGCAGATAATGAAATACTTCCACCCTGCTTCAATGGATTCATGGGTGCGATACAGGCTGACCAGGAGCACGGTCGCCAGAGTCGCCCCTTCGACCGATACCCAGAGTATCCCGAGATTGTTGGTCGACAAAGCCATGAGCATGGTGAAGAGAAAGCCCTGATACATCGCGTAGTAGAGTCGCATACTTCCGTCGTTGACTCGGCCGATGGCCTTTTCATGCTCCATATAGGGCCCGGAAAAAATGGCGGTGGTCATGCCGACGAAGGCATTGAGCAAAATGAGATAGACATTGAAGCCGTCGATATAAAAAAGCTTGTTGGCGGAAAGGATCGGGCCCTGGCGAAAGATCAGGGTGGCCAGCAGCAGGGCGGTGATAAAGGTTGCTGTACAGACCAGCAGATTGACGGTTTTTGCCGCCCGCCGATGGCCGATAAAGGCCAGGATAATAATGCCCGCAAGAGGGAAGCATAAGGTGGCGCCAAGGGCATTCATTTTTCGACCTCGGTCAGATGGTTGAGACGATCGGTGTCGAGGCTGCCGATTTCCGAGCGAATATGAAAGAAGAACACGCCGAATAAAATAGCGGCGACAAGCACGTCAAAGGCGATTCCCAACTCAACCACCATCGGCATGCCGTAAGTGGATACCACCGCCGCGAAAAACAGGCCGTTTTCCATGGACATAAAGCCGACCACCTGGGCGACGGCCTTGCGTCGGGAAATGATGATCAGCATGCCGATCAGCACCACCGCTAAAGATATGGCGATGGTGTTACGCGTCGATAACAGCGACAGTTCGCGGATCGGCAAGGCTACATAATAGCTGAAGAGCACCAGGGCCGCGGCAAAAAGCATGATCAGCGAAGGGTTGCCGATGACTTCCACCTCGCGACGGATATCCAGACGAATGACCAGTTTGCGCAATTGTCCGGGAATAAAATAGACCTTGAGAAAGAGAGTCAAGGCAGCTGAGATAAGCAGGTGATACTTGCCGGAGATGAACGCCATGAGCACGGTTGCTAAGAATATCAACAACCCCTGCAGGGCAAAGGTGTTGATGAGACTGTCAAGGCGTACTTGCGCCAGGAGGAGGAAGGACGACAATAGTATCAAGGCTGCCAGGGTCAGAACCAGCTGTTCGGGGAGGGATAAGGTAGCTATCAGCATCTCACTGCACCTCGAGAATAATATGGCTCATCATACCAAGCAAGCTGAGGATAAAGGCCAGCCCCAGATAGTGTGGGGCGCGGAACAGCCGCATCTTGGCCTGGATGGTCTCGGAAACGGCCAGGACCAATCCCCAAAGGAGCAGTTTGCCGGTGACAACCAGGGTAGCCAGGGCAAGATCACCGGGCTCAAGAGTCAGCGCCACCCCCCACGGCACAATCAAATTAACGATAAGCAGGGAATAGAGGGTCAGTTTCAGCATGGCGGCCCACTCCATCAAGGCGAGGTGGCGGCCGCTGTATTCAAGAATCATCGCCTCATGGATCATGGTCAGTTCGAGATGGGTTGCCGGATTGTCGATGGGGATGCGTCCGGTTTCGGCGATGGCCACGAGCACCAGGCCCATCGATGAAAAGATGAGCGAGGGATACAGGGTGAAATCCCGTTGGCCAAGGTTCGCTATGACTGTTGATAAATTGGTGCTCGATACATTCATGGCGAGGGTGAAAAAGGCCATGAGCAGCGCCGGCTCGGCGAGAGAAGAGATCGTCACTTCCCGGGAAGAGCCCATGCCGCCGAAGGCCGTGCCGACATCCATGCCGGCAAGAGCAAGAAAAAACCGTCCGAGGGCCAAAAAACCGACAAGAGCAATAACATCTGCCAGGGCGGCAACCGGTAACTGGACGGTTACTACCGGGACGGTCGAAACCGCCAGGATGGTAACACTGAAAACAATATACGGAGCCACTCGAAATATCGGCGATGCCACGTCGGCAAGAACCACCTGTTTGCGTGAAAGCCGCAGCAGATCCCGGTAAGGCTGCCAGGGTGGCGGTCCCTTCCGGTTCTGTAACCGGCATTTCAGCCACTTGACCCACCCCGCCATGAGGGGTGCGGCCAGGACAACGAAGAGGGTTTTGAAAATCGCCCAGAACCAATCTGTCATACGATCACCCACAGGAGAAACAATAAGGTGAAAAAGGAATAGCAGAGATAGACACGAAGGTTTCCTCCCTGGATATGCGAGGTTCTCTCGGCGATTTTCAACATCAATTTGCCGATGGGAACGTAGAGCATCAGCCACAGCCGGTCGTCTATTCTCAGAATGTAGTACGGTCTTTTGCCTTGGCGGGCCGGTTCAACCTTTTCGACAATCAGCCAGATAAAGGAAAAGATACGGCGAATGGGCATGGCAAACGACGATGCGGTGTATTGCATTCGCGAGTTGAGCGGCCCAAAGCCGCAATCCCAGGCAGGGGCAATGCGAATGCTCTTGTCATGCCGGGGAGGGTGGAGAAATAAAAAGACAATCAACCAACTCACCAGAATCCCGAATAGGACCGCTGGTGCGCCATAGGAGGCGGTCTGAGGGTTTACCGGGGTAAGCCACAACCAGCCATTGTCGGTTGCGCTCGACAAACCTCCACCGATAAGGCCCTCGGGAATGCCATTAATCGCCCGGACGGTCCAGGTGGGAAAAATACCAAAACCAAGACAGCAGAGGGCAAGGATTATCTGGCCGAATTGCATGCCGAATGAGGGGTCTTTCGCCCCTTCAATTTCCGGGCTGCGGGGAAGTCCGAGAAAAACGATGCCATATACTTTGACGAAACAGGCCGCCGCCAGCGCGCCGGTCAGGGCAAGCATGGCTGCGGCAACGGGAATCATGGCCCCGAGAATCCCGCTCTTGAGGATCGGCCCTTGCAATGCGGCCTGAAAGGTCAACCATTCCGAGACGAAGCCGTTAAAGGGCGGGAGCGCGGAAATACTGATACAACCGATCAAAAAGCAGGTGGCGGTGACCGGCATTTTCTTGATCAGTCCGCCCATTTTTTCCATGTCATGTTGATGGCTCTGCTGGAGGACGGCGCCGGCTCCGAAAAAGAGCAGACTCTTGAAAAGGGCATGGTTCAAGCAGTGGTACAGGGCGGCGATTAAGGCTAATGCAGCAATTTCCAGGTGATGGGTGGCATAAAAAATCATCGAAAGGCCAAGGCCTATGTAAATAATACCGATATTCTCGACACTGTGATAAGCCAGCAGACGCTTGAGATCATGCTGCATCAGGGCGTACAACACCCCCAGAACGGCTGATGCCGAGCCGACCAAGAGGACAATTACACCCCACTGCCAGGTAACATCCCCCAGAAGGCCGTAGACGAAGCGAATGAAACCATAGACGGCGACCTTAAGCATTACCCCGGACATCAGGGCCGAGATATGGGAAGGGGCTACTGGATGGGCGAGTGGCAGCCAGACATGCAGGGGAACAATACCGGCTTTTAAGCCAAAACCGATAAAGGCGAAGGTAAAAGCGATGGTCGCCCAGGTCGGACTCAGATCGGCAGCTTTCATGGCGGCAAAGCTGAAACCGTCGGAGAAGCCGGCGAGAACACCATAAGCAAGAAACAAAAATCCGCCGCCCACCACCGCCATCAGCAGGTAGATAAAGGCAGCATGGCGATTCTCCGGGCGGTTATGCTGAAAGACCACGAGAAAATAGCTGGCGACGGACATCAACTCCCAGGCAAGCATAAAGGAGAAGGCGTCGGCGGCTAAGAGTACCAGAAACATGCCACTCACAAAGAGTCCCGTGAACAGTGTCAGAGGGCCGATACCGTGTTGTCCGCCGATATATTCGCGAATATAGGCGGGGCCATAACAGGCAGCGATAAAAGTAATGAATCCGACAACAAAAAGGAAAAAGCCGGCGAGCGGATCAAGGCAAAGTGAGACATGCAACCAGGGGAGTCCGATGGGCAGGACTACCTGCTCGGTCGTCCGTAACAGCAAGGCCATTCCTCCACCCCAGGAAGCCGCCAAACCGGCAATTCCAAGGAGGAAAAAAGACAGTCGGCTCTGGAGATAAGGCCAGCGAATGAAAAACATTGGCAGTATTGCCGAGAGCAATGTCGTCAATACTGCCGATTCTGCAATAATGAGGGCTATGTTAGAATCCATAATGATGTATCGGAAGGTTTTTCGTGGGCCTTTGAGGTAACCAGCGCGTGGATGCACTTCTTAAGAACGATTGATATACCTCTATGAAATACGCTTGTCAACACCACCCATTGTCCTGTGGATGACGGCCCTCCGACCAATGACATAAACAGATTGTAAAACAAAAATGAAAAAGGTAATTTTCCGGTAATCAGTCTTGATGCTATTAGTTGGAATATTCAATATAAATAGTCTTTACATCGAGTTCTCTTGTATCCTATGGCTTTCGCCTTTTTTACCCGAGCGGCCCTCACCAATACTCTGCAAACCTCTGTCCAGTTGATGCCGTTCGGCGGCAGGCGCAGGTTTTGGCCGCGGCTGCAACTGCTTGGTGCGATCTTTCTCTTATTCCTTGCCGGCGGTTGTGCCAATCTGGAGACGCCGTTGCAAAATAATCAGTGGTTGAAAGCGGTTAATCCAACATATGGCTACCGATTCAAGAATCTTAAATCCGGTCCGAATAACAGCGACGGCCTGTTTGTCGTAGTGGCTTTTTCCGGCGGTGGTACACGGTCGGCGGCGCTTGCCTATGGCGTATTGGAAAAGCTGCGCGACACGTCTATAAAGTGGAATGGTGCTCAGCGGCGGCTGCTTGACGAGGTCGATGTCATCAATTCAGTATCGGGTGGCAGCTATGCCGCGGCCTATTATGGACTACACGGCGATGAGTTCTTCGCCAGCTTCCCGCAAAATTTTCTCTATGCCGATTTTCAGAGCGAATTGTGGGAACATTACTTTTCCATGACCGGGCTGATGCAGATTCTCGGCTGGTCGCGCAATGACCGGATTGACCGTCTCAGCTTGATCATCGAGGAGCGGCTATTTAATGGAAAGACCTTCGCCGATCTTTTGGTGAAAGGGCATCGGCCGATGATTGTTATTCATGCAACCGATCTGGCCATGGGTGCCGATTTTCAATTCACCCAGGATCAACTTGACCCTCTCTGTACCGACCTTTCCTCTTTTCCCATAGCTCGGGCGGTCGCGGCCTCCAGTGCTGTGCCGATTCTTTTCGGGCCGGTGACGCTGAAAAATCATGCAGGGCGGTGTGGCTATGTCCGGCCCTCTTGGCTGAAGACGGCGTTCGGCGCATCGGGCGAGCGTCGGAACAGGGCTATGGATCCCACCTTGGTGCAGCGTGCACAGCGCCGGGCAAGAGATTTTGTATCTTACCTCGATGCCGATGAGGTCAAGGGACGCCCGTGGATACACCTCATCGACGGCGGAGTGTCCGACAATCTCGGCCTGCGCGGGCCACTGGAATCGGGTCTTTCACGTGGCGGACTTGCGCCGTTGCTTAAGAGACTTGGCTTGAAAGATGTCGGTAAAGTAGTTTTTCTGGTGGTGAGCGCCGAGGTCGCACCCGATTTAAAAATCGATCGATCAGGCGAGCCTCCGGGCACTACGGAAATGGCGACGGCGGTTGTTGATGTCTTCATGAATAGCAACTCCTTTGAGACCATGACCTGGCTTCGTACAAGTTTCAGCCATTGGCGTGAAGAGGCACTGGAAGCAGCAAAGACCGGCAACAGTCCCTATGCGGAAGATCCCGATTTTTATTTGATCGAGGCCAACCTGCGGGATATCAAAGACCCCGGGGAGCGCGGGAAAATGATGGCCGTGCCCACGACCTTCAAGCTTGAACCCGAGCAGGTTGCCTCGCTTATCCAGGCAGGGCGGGAGTTGGTGGAAAATGCTGCGGAGTATCAGCGATTGCTGCACGACCTGCAGTGAGCGGGTGCTTTTTACGCCAAATTTTTTGGCTACGGCACTGCAACGCTTGATGAGCTCCGTGCCGTTGCTTAGATCCGCTATTGAAGTTTTAACAAGGAAATTACCAATTTTTCAAGGCTGGCCGGCAAAGCCCGCGACGAGTGTCAGCCAACCCATGATGAACAGCGATGAAAACAGGGTGCTGGCGGAGATGGTGGCCACGGCGAAATCGGCGTCGCCGCGCATCTCTCTGGCCATGACATAAGCGACGGTGGCGGTGGGCGAGGCGAGCAGGATCAGCGCCGGCAGGTAGTCGGTGGGGCTGACCGCAAAGAGGTGAAAGAGTAACAGGCCGAGTGCCGGCAGGATCAACAGCTTCATCAACACCGCTCCCATGGTCGGCCGCAGATATTTGCGCATCAGTTCCAGCGACAGTGAGGCGCCGATGAGCAGCAGGGCCATGGGCGGGGCGAGGCCGCCGAGGATGTCGAGGATCCGGCCGATGACCCTCGGGATGGGTATGGCCAGGGCGGAGACGAAAATTCCGGCCATCGCCCCGAGGATAACCGGGTTGCCGAGCAGTTTGCCGATGAGGGTCCTCGGGCTCGGTAGACCTGCATTGGCGGTGCCGTGCATTTGCAGGGATACCACCGAAAAGATGTTTTGCAGGATCATCAGAAAACCGCAGACGATGGATGCCTTGGCAAGGCCAACCGCCCCCAGATAATAGAGGGCGACCGGCAGCCCGATATAGCCCTGATTGCCATGGCCGGAACTCTGAACAAAGGCCCCGGCGCGGGCCGGGGCCATGTGGGTGAGTCGCGATACCAGTTCGGCCAGCAGGTAAATCGAGGCGGCGGAAAGCAGGGTCAGGACCAGGACCCGGCCGTCGAACTCCTTATGGAAGTCGGCCTTGGCGATGGAGTTGAAGATCATTGCCGGGATGGACAGATGAAAGACCAAGCGGTTGGCCGGTTCGAGAAACTCGCCGGTAATAAATCCCCGTTTCCGCGCCACCCATCCAAGGATGATGATGACAAAGATCGGAATGATTGTGACAATGACTTCCATGCAGCCCCCAAGTGGAGAAGATTACCTTCAGTCTCTCATCAGTCGGTACTGACATGAGAGATATGCTTACCGGGGGAATATATGTCAAGGATATTCCAATGGCCGGTGGTCGACACCGGGTTGCACGTCGAGGACTATCGGCTTGTTGAGCTTGATGGCCCGCTAAAGGGCCGGTTTCAGCTCAGCCGCCCCTCAATGCCGCAGGCCCTGGCGATCGCCGCATAATGGGTTCAGCTCAGCGCCCCTCAATGCCGCAGGCCCTGGCGATCGCCGCATAATCCGGCGAGGTCGATGCCCCGTCCTTTTCAAAGACCGTGCCGAAAGTGGTACCGGAATGAGCTTTTTCTAAGGGACTAAATTACCAGCCTTACCCTCAAAACGCAGAGCAACGACAACAACTACGAGAACACTATGAGACAACAGAGCAAAGTTCAGGTAACGGTACGGAATAAGGTGATTGGCGGCGCTCAACCGCTGGTTTGTCTGCCACTGGTGGCGAAGGATCGTACCGCCCTTCTCGGCCAGGCAAAAGAACTGGTGGCTTTTCGGCCCGATCTCCTGGAGTGGCGGATCGACGCCTTTGACCAGGTCACCGAGGTGGACGAATGCCTTGCGGCACTACGCGAATTACGACGGGAGATCGGCGATATTCCCCTGATTTTCACCTGTCGGATCGACCGGGAAGGTGGTTTTAAGGCCATCCCGGAGGAAAAAAGGTTGGAACTGATCACGGAACTCATGCAAGCCGGTGAGCTCGATCTGGTCGATGTCGAGCTGTGCAGTGGCGCCGAATTTCTTGCCGCCGTCCGGGCAGCGGCCAAAGCCTGCGGAAGCAAGCTCATCTTCTCCCATCACAATTTTCAAGAGACCCCCGATGAGGCTTTCATCATCGCCAAACTCCTGGAGGGTCAGACCGCCGGGGCGGACATCACTAAGCTTGCGGTCATGCCGAAGAGCTATGCCGACGTCCTGACCCTGCTTTCCGCCACCAATAAATCGAGAAACGGGGCGGTGACCATTCCTATCGTCACCATGGCCATGGGCCGGGAAGGCTTGATAACTCGCCTGGCCGGCGGTCTCTTCGGTTCGGACATCACCTTTGCTATCGGCAGCAAGGCCTCGGCGCCGGGGCAGATCCCCATCAGTCAGCTGCGCACCGGCATGGAGCTCCTCTACGGGGCATGATAAGCAGGCTATTGTCCGATACATATGACATGAGAGGTCGAATACCCTGATCTCCCTGGCCCGTCCGATCATGAAGGATCTGGCCCTGCTCACCGGCGAATCGGTGAAACTCTTCGTTATCGAGGACAAAAAGCGCATCTGTCTGGACCGCGCAGTTCGGTGATGGTCTCCCTGACTGCCTCATAGGGCACGTCGCTTTCGATAAAGACCTCGCCGATCCCCTTCAACAGGACAAAGCGCAGGACTCCCGCCTTCTTCTTCTTATCGCGGAGCATTATCTTGTACAGGTTCTCCGGGTCGATGGTTGGCGGTATGCGAACCGGCAGGCCGACATGGGTCAGCACCGCTTCGATGCGCTCCTGCAGTTCTACCGGGCAATGGCCAAGCCGTGCCGAGAGGTTGCTTGCCGCCACCAGGCCAATCGCCACCGCCTCGCCGTGCCGCAGGCTATGACTGGTGACAGTCTCGATGGCATGGGCGAAAGTATGGCCGAGGTTGAGGATGGCCCGGCGGTCGCGGTCGAAGGGGTCTTCCTGGACAATGGTAATCTTCACCCGGATCGCCTGGGCAACGATATCCTGCAACTCCGGCAGATGGGACTGCAATTCACCAATCTTTCTTCGCCAGTCGCCTTGCTCGATTTTATCGAGGAGGGACGGATCGCCGATCAGACCGTGTTTGATGACCTCCGCCATGCCCGAGGCGAACTCCTCCGGAGACAGGCTCTGCAGGGTGGCGATATCGGCGACCACCGCCTTGGGCTGCTTGAAGGCGCCGATAAGGTTCTTGCCCTGCGGCAGATTAATTCCTACCTTGCCGCCAATGCTGGTGTCGGCCATGGCCAGCAGGCTGGTCGGACAGTGCACGAGGTCGATGCCACGCATATAGGTGGCGGCGACAAAACCGGCGATATTGGCGACCACCGGCCCGCCCAGGGCGATGATGGTGCCGCCTCGGTCGACACCTTGTTCCACCAGTTGCTCGCTGACCGACTGGACCGTGGTGAGAGTTTTGAATTCTTCCCCGGCCGGAATGGTGATGACGGCACCGACCTCACCGCAGCTCTTGGCATAGAGAGGCCCGACATTGCTGTCGGTGATGATGACCGACGGTCCAGGTATTGCGGCGAGTTTGCCGACAAACGGCAACAAGCCGCCGCCGACGAAATATTCATACTGCATTTCCTTGGCGGTAATCGGCACCCGAAGATCCGGATTGGCCTGGAAAATACCTATCAAATTTTGAGTTACCTCATCGGCCGATTTGGCCGTCGTCACCAATTGCGAAAACTGTCCGTATCCCGCCTCCCGCTCCTGCATCAGGCCGATGATCCGGTCCATCGGATTGGCAGTCTCAAGGAGCGGCCGTTTGGTTCCGCCATCCGTCGAAACCCGCTTGAAAATCTCCTCTGGAGTAGCGACCAGGCAAAACACCCGGCCGCTGTTGCCGAGGGCCTTGGCATTGCCGGGGTCGAGCATCAACCGGCCGCCGGTGGAGACCACCAGCCCTTCTTTTGCCCCGAGTTCCCGCGCTACCGCCGCCTCCATATCACGAAACACCGTCTCGCCCCGGGTTCTGAACAACTCCTGAACGGTCATGCCGACCCGCTCCTCGATCAGGTGATCGGTATCGACGAAGTCATAGCCGAGTTGTTTGGCCAGCAGGTTGCCCACGGTGGTTTTTCCCGAGCCCATGAAGCCGGTGAGGATGATATTCTGTCTGCTCATGCGGTAACTATTTAATTTTGCAGTGTATGAAGGGATGTGAAGGGGTTAGTTTGTTCGGTGATATTCCCTTGGTGGCAAGCATCGGAAGGATGCATTATACCAAAATGTCGGGTAATGTCATTGAGATTCACCATTGGCATCATGCCCTACGGCATGAACCGATGCGGATCCATCGTGCCGGCCAATTGGTGGCGGCCTTGGCCAAGGGAACGATCCCGACAACTCCATCCTTCGGAGAAAAAAGCGAAAATGGGCGCCATACTTGGAAAGAGAGTCGGGCAGGAAATCCCGCCCTTGACGGTCACCGACCGGGACGGTAGCGAGGTTCGTCTGGCGGATTTTCGTGGGAGCTGGCTGCTTCTGGTTTTTCACCGCCACCTCGCTTGACTGCCCTGCCGGGAGCACCTGTCACAGTTGTGGCAGCAGCAAGAGCGCATGGTATGCCTGGGGATAAAGGTCATGGTTATCACCTTTGAGCCGCCGCCCAAAGAAGTAACTCCGCAGTTCGCCTATTACTCCGATCGCGACAGACAACTCTACCGTTATTTTGGCATGCTCCGGGCGGGATTTTGGGATCTCTGGGGGCCGCGCACCCTGCTGGTCTATCTGCAACTCCTCCTGAAGGGACGGAAGATGCTGCCTTCGGTTGCCGATATTCATCAGCGCGGTGGCGATGTGTTGATCGATCCCGGGGGTCGGGTGCGATTCCACCATATCGGCAGCGGTCCCGCCGATCGACCGGATTTTGAGAGAATTTTTAAGGTGGTGGAAATGGGTATGCCATCAGGCAATCTGGCCTGAAAAGCACTCGACCTATCGAAAGCATACCCCCTAAATGTTGCAGGCAGAATATCCAACTGTTTTTCTTGTAAAGCCTTAATTTCTTAGCTATTGTGAGAAAAAATCTTGAAATTCTATTACATGGAAATGCTGAATAGAAAAAGTCGTTGTCGTTCAAAAAAGAGAAAACACTGTAAATGAATGTTACATCCATAGGGATGGGATACTGATACGCTCTATCAATCTTTTCCAGAAGCCGAAGCGACCTGCGCACTTCCATTTTCCGTTAGAGGACGATAAGTATGTTGATTACAAGAATAAAACTTAAAAACTGGCGGAATTTTAAAAAGGTCGATGTCAAACTGCGTGAACGGGTTTACGTCATCGGTCCGAATGCTTCCGGAAAGTCAAATTTTCTTGATGTGATACGTTTTCTTCGGGATATTGCCAACCCCAAAGGGGGTGGATTGCAAAAAGCGGTACAGGATCGAGGTGGAATAACCAGGTTGCGCTGTTTGTTGGCGAGGAAAGATCCTGAGGTATCTATCGAAGTAGAGCTTTCCGAACGACTGGATAGCAAGCCGATTTGGAGTTATACCCTTGCTTTTCGCAGTGAAGGAAAGGGGCAGCAAAGACTCTTGGTCAGCCAGGAAAAAGTGGTTGATTTAACAACCAATATCCTCCTCATAAATCGACCGGATCCCGATGACAAGCAAGATATTGATCGACTGACACAGACCCATTTGGAGCAAATCAATACCAATAAAGACTTTCGTCAGATTGTCGAATTTTTTACTAACATATCTTATCTGCATCTGGTTCCACAATTGTTGAAAAATGCCGATCAACTGAGCGGGTATCGTATTGAAAACGATCCTTTTGGCCAGGCCTTTCTCGAACGCATTGCAAAAACGCCAGACAAAACACAAACTGCGCGTCTCACGAAAATCAATGAGGTGTTAAAGATTTGCGTGCCAAATATGCGTAATCTCAAATTCATTCGAGACGGTATAACGGGAACACCTCATCTTGAGGCCCTGTATGAACATTGGCGCCCTGATGCAGGATGGCAAAGGGAGGATCAGTTTTCCGATGGAACACTCCGTCTCCTGGGTATTATGTGGAGTCTCCTGGAAGGCGATTCCTTGTTATTGCTGGAAGAACCTGAATTATCGCTGAACGAAGATATTGTTCGCCAGATTCATAAATTGATATGGAGAATGCAACGGCAGGCCAAATATCGCCGGCAGGTCTTTATCACCACCCACAGCGAGGCTCTGCTTCAAGACGAGAGTATTGACCCCCATGAGGTGATACGGCTCGAATCGACAAAAGATGGAACTATAGCCCAGGAAACCTCCGATGAAGATGTGGCTTTGGTTGCTGCCGGCTATACTGTCGCCGAGGTGTTGTTGCCGAAAACTAAGCCAGCACAGGTCAAACAGCTTTCTCTCTTCAAACTATGATTACCCCGCCTTCTCTGGTAATTGCCGTTGAGGATGAATTGAGCGGAGCGGTGATGGCAAGATTGATTTCGTTTGCCGGGTGGCATGTTCTTATTTGTGTGAAACTGTGACATGCAAAGACAAAATTTACCTGCATCGGAGGCAGTATGAAGATTCCAAGACTTACCGTGGTAACCCTTGGTGTGGCCGATTTGCCGAAGGCGACGGCGTTCTATCGAGCCGTTCTCGATACGCCGCCGAACCTGTCCTATGCAGGCGTAACCTTCATCGAACTGCCGGGAACCTGGCTTGCCCTTTATCCGCTTCTAAATCTCGCAAAAGACATTTCGCCGGAACTTGCCGTGGCCGGCAGCGGCTTTACCGGCATCACCCTCGCCCACAATGCCCGCAGCAAGGACGAGGTTATGGCCATCATCGAACGTGCAAGATCGGCCGGGGCGCAAATTGTCAAGGAACCGCAGCAAACCTTTTGGGGGGGATTCAGCGGATACTTTGCCGATGTGGATGGTTATTATTGGGAAGTGGTCTGGGGGCCGATGTTTGAATTTACCGAGAATGGTGAATTAAGGTTTCAGGACAAACCATGACAACGTTTCATACCAACCATGTCTTTCGGTTGCGGCGGACAAGGGATATTGCTGCTCGCAACCAGGAGAATTTTCCATGCCGGTTCTCACTCGTCCCATCCTCATAGTCGAAGACGATCAAAATACCTCGAAGCTGGTGGCTACCTATCTGGAACGGGAGGGTTTTATTACTATTGCCGCTTACGACGGCGAGGAGGCGCTCCGTCAGGCGCGTCTGCGGGAGCCCGGCTTCGTTATTCTTGATGTGATGCTGCCGAAGGTTGATGGCTGGGAAATTTGCCGGCAGCTGCGCAAGTTTTCCGACGTGCCGATTCTTATGTTGACCGCCCGCGAGGAGGAGATCGACCGGGTCATGGGGCTCTCTCTCGGTGCCGACGATTATGTGGTCAAGCCTTTTAGTCCGCGGGAGCTGGTGGAAAGGGTCAAGGCCATACTTCGCCGGGTGCTGCCCGGGCCGGCGCGGGGAAAGAGGCTTTTGCTGCACGGCGGACTTATCCTCGATGAGGAAAAGCACAAAGTGAGCGTCAACGGCACCCCGGTCAATCTGACCTCTTCGGAGTATAAGCTGCTTCAGGCCCTCATGTCCTCGCCGGGGCGGGTGTTTTCAAGAAACGAGCTGCTTGAACGGTTTTATGGACGTGGCGAGACGGTGGTCGACCGGGTCATCGATGTCCATATCGGCAAGCTCCGGCAAAAGATCGAGGACGATCCCGCCAATCCCGTGCGGATCCTGACAGTTCGCGGTTTTGGTTACCGTTTCGCCGAGCTGGACGGGGAGTGAGAGGATGAGGAATCGTCTGCTTTGGAAGCTGCTCTTGACCAATAACCTGCCGGTTGTCGGCGTCATTTTTCTCGTGGTCTGGCTGGCAGTCGATAAGCTCGCAGCCCAATATTTCATGGAGCTGATGAAGATTTACGATGTCTCGCCAAAGGAGATCCACCAGATGTTTTTGACCTCCATCCATCAGTATCTGATGTGGGCCAGTCTTGCCGCCCTGGCAGTCGCCTTTGTTCTCAGTTTTTTACTCACCCGCAGGGTGCTGCGACCACTGTTGCAGATGACCGCCATTACCAAAGAGGTCGCCGCCGGTAATTTTTCCCTACGGGCCGAGATCAGCACCGACGACGAGGTCGGCGAGCTGGGCATCGCCTTCAATAACATGGCTGATCGACTCGGGAAAATCGAGCAGCTGCGCAAGACCATGGTGGCGGATGTCGCCCACGAACTGCGCACTCCGCTGACCAATCTTCGCGGCTATCTGGAGGCGCTGAACGACGGCATCCTGCCACCCCAGCCGGAAACCCTGCAGATGCTCCAGCAGGAAAACCTCCGGCTGGTCCATCTGGTCGAAAACCTCCAGCAGCTCGCTCGGGCCGATGCCGCCCGGGCCTATCTGCAACGGGAAGTGATTATTCTGAGCGATCTGGTCAACCAGATGGTTGAGCTGCACCGGCTCAATTTCCAGAAAAAAGCGATTGGTGTGGCGATCAATTGCGACGATCATGAGATGCGGGTCTCCGCCGATCGCGACAAACTGCTCCAGGCCATGCAGAATCTGCTCGACAACTGCTGCAAATATACCCCACCGGGTGGTTGGGTAACCATTACCCTCGGCCGCGTGCCGGAAGGGATCAAGGTCGATTTTCACAACAGCGGCCCGGGAATTTCCCCCACCGATCTGCCCTTTATCTTCGAACGCTTTTTCCGCGCCGACCGGTCCCGGTCACGGGAAGGTGGCGGTGCCGGTATTGGTCTGGCAATCACCAAGGAGCTGATCGAGGCCCACGGTGGTTTGATCGGTGCCGACAGCGCCGCGGGATAATACCCATATCTGGTTTATTCTGCCTGATTGATCGTTTTCTTTACCCGATCTTTACAATCCCTTTATTCTTTCTTCACACCGAATGTCTATTGTTGTCGGTAAGAGGAAGGGACCTCTTGGCAAAACCCCGAAAGGGAAGAATCTTTATGACAACAAGGAGGTTCGGCCATGAAAAAATGGACAATGATTGTGGCGGTATTATTGCTGGGTTGGGCGAGCAACCTGAGCGCATCTCCTGGAAACACGGGAGCAGCTTTACAGGAGGCGACCTTTGTCGTCGGCTGATACGATGTCGGTAAAGACGCCCTGGAAGGGCGAAAGGGTATCGTCCGGGTGGACAAGGGATGGCATAATGGCAGTGAAATCAATACCGCCGTTTTCGATCCCGAAAAGATCGAGCTTGGCGAGATGGAAGAGGCCCTGAAAAAAGCGCAGACCTATATTCGCACACTTGTTCCGACCGACCATGAAAAAGGCTCCGGTAGTGGTCAATGAACTGCGAAAGAACGAGAGAGGCGACAAGCCTCCGGTGAGGAAGACAATGAAAGCACTTATAATTATTACCTGTTTGCTGATCCTGGCGGGCATTGCTGGCAGCAGATTTGATCAGATGGCACCATCGGCGACCGCCGCCGAATCGCGGCAGCAGGTAGGCGGTGAGGTGGCCAAGGCGATGTTTGCCGGCGGCTGTTTCTGGTGCATGGAAAAACCTTTCGAGCAGCTCGATGGGGTAATGGACGTGGTTTCCGGCTATGCCGGGGGGACAACCAAGAATCCAACCTATGACAACTATATGGCCGGCGGTCATATCGAGGTCGTGGAAATAACCTTCGATCCGCAGAAAGTCAGCTATCAGAAGCTGCTCGACACCTACTGGCATCAGGTGGATCCGACCGATGGCGGCGGCCAGTTCGTCGATCGCGGTCATGCCTACAGTACGGCAATTTTCTACAGCAGCGACGATCAGCGACGCCAGGCCGAGGCCTCCAAGGCAGCACTTGACGCCAGAGGTATCTTCAAGGGACCGATTGTTACCCCGATCCTGCCCTCCGCCATCTTTTACCCGGCCGAGGAGTACCATCAGGATTATTATAAAAAGAATCCAATCCGTTACAACTTTTATCGAAGTCGCTCGGGACGGGACGCCTTTCTGGAAAGTGTTGACTGGAGCAAAAATGCCATGGGAAAAAATATGAATAAAGAAGATCTGAAAAAACGGCTCACCCCCCTGCAATACAAGGTGACCCAGGAAGACGGCACCGAGCCGCCCTTTAACAACCCCTACTGGGATAATAAAAAAGATGGCATCTACGTCGATATCGTTTCCAACGAACCGCTCTTCAGCTCCCTCGATAAATTCGATTCCGGCACCGGCTGGCCGAGTTTTACCCGGCCGCTGGTAAAGGACAACGTCGCCCTGAAAGAGGATCGGCAGTTATTCTCGGTGCGGACGGAGGTGCGCAGTAGGCAGGGCGATTCCCATCTCGGTCACGTCTTTGACGACGGGCCACCACCGACCGGGATGAGATATTGCCTCAATTCGGCAGCATTACGCTTTGTGCCGGTCGCCGATCTGCATAAGGAAGGATTTGGCGAATTTGTGCAGTTGTTTACCAAGTAAAAGGCCTCTCCGGAGGCGAGCAAAGCCTCAGCCGACCGCAATCGCCGGCAAAAGTAGGCATTGACCGACAACCATGCTATGATACAGGGCAAAGCGAGGATTATCCACAGGCACTGGCCACATCGGGGGAAGAGGAGGATGGTACAAAGACGATTGCAACGGCAGCTATGGCTGGCGGGCCTCCTTTTGCTTGCATCATGGCTGATAACCCTAGCTGTCAATGTACCCCTCCTGCAACACCGACCGGTGGTGTTTTTCGCTCTATTACCCGGGTTTTTGGTGGCAGTCCACGTGCAATGGCAGTTGTCCGGCCATTTGCGCGACAATCACGCCCAAGGTGAGGAAGACCGGCCTTTCCCCACCCTGGGCGCGGCCAACTGGATCACCCTTGGCCGCACCGCCGGGGTTGTGACCCTTGCCGGCTTTTTACCGATGGTAACCCTCACGGGACATGGGCTGCCGCAGAGCCTGAGTTGGGCTCCTGGCCTCGTCTACCTGGGAATTGCCCTGGCCGACCTGCTGGACGGCGCGGTAGCCAGGCGGCAGCACCGGGTGACCGAGCTCGGCAAGCGCCTGGATATCGTAACCGATGCCGCCGGGCTCCTGGTTGCCTCGCTCCTGGCGGTCGGTCTCGGGCGTTTGCCGGCCATTTATCTCCTCGTTGGTCTCGCCTACTATCCATTCATCTTTGGCATCTGGTGGCGCCGCAAAAGGGGTCTGCCGCTGGTTGCCTTGCAGCCGCGGCCCTACGCCCGCATCCTCGCCGGTTTGCAGATGGGTTTGGTGGGGGTGGCCCTTCTGCCGCTCCTTCACCGCCAATCTACCGCTATCGCCGCCTATATTTTTATGATGCCGCTGCTACTCGGGTTTCTGCGCGACTGGCTGGTGGTTTCCTGCCGGGCGGCAACCGACGGCAACCAGCAAACAGCCTGGGAAATCAAGATCGGCAGGCTGTGGACAGAGAGACTGCCACTGCTCTTGCGGTTAATAATTGTCATCACCGGCCTGGCAATACTGACGGCCCCCGACCATTACCAGGCCCCGCATCTCTGGCAGGTGGCTCTCGGCATGTGCTGTCTGCTTACCGGATGCGGTCTGATGGGACGCAGTGCCGCTCTCATACTCTCCCTGCTGCTTGGCAGCAACCTGTCGCCATTCGGGACATCCATACCGGCTATGGTCCTATTTATCGCGGCGGTGACTCTGCTGGTGACCGGCACCGGCGCATGGTCGCTCTGGGCCCCGGAGGAAAACCTCCTCTATCGCCGTAACGGCAAGAAAATGACGCCCTGCGGTGCGACCCGATGAACCTCCTCGGCAAATCAGCAGGAGATGATCCAAGGCTGGGGTTCAGGACGACCAGGCTCTGGACACATCAAGGCTGGCGCTGGCTTCTCGTCCTCCTCGGCTTGGTTCTCGTCTGGCAGGCCCTGCGAGGTGTGGCCTGGACCGAGGTGTGGCGGCTTCTGGCCGGGCTTGGGCCATGGGCCATTCTGGTCCTTCTCGTCTTCAACCTGCTGATACTGCCGGTGATGACCGCCCGCTGGTGGCTTTTGTTGCGGACTCTCGGTGTGCCGGTGAGAATGTTCGCTCTTTGCAGGTATCGGTGTGCGGCCAATGCCGTCAGCTATCTCACCCCCGGTCCGCATTTCGGCGGTGAACCTCTCGCCGTCTACCTGCTGCACAAGCGGCGGGAAATTCCTCTGCCACCGGCGACAATGTCGGTGGCGGTCGACCGCTTGCTTGAACTTGCCGCGAGCCTGGTGGTTGTCAGCCTCTGCCTCGTTTGCCTATCCTTGTCCGGTGCCGGTCCCTTTGTTGTCAAAGGGAGGCTGGTTGTGGCCCTTGCCGCGCTGGTGACGGTAGTCGTTTTCCTCACCGCCCTGTTCACCGGCGGCAGGCCATTGTCAAGATTGGTTGCCCGGTGTCGGCGATTTCGCAAAATCGGACCCTTTATCGATGCCGTCAGTCAAGGTGAAACCATGGCGGAGGTGCTGTTTCGCCACCACCGCCGCAACTTTCTGCTAGCCAATCTGCTGTCGCTTTGCCACTGGCTTGCGGTTTTTGCCGAATTCTGGTTGATGTCGTTTTTCCTTGGCTTTCCCCTGTCGTTTAGCCAGTTGACGGCGGTAGTGCTGGTCGCCCGCCTTGCCTTTCTCACGCCGTTACCGGCGGGTATCGGTGTTCTCGAAACCGCTCTGCCCTGGTTAACCGCAAGCCAAGGGCTGGGCAGTGCCCTTGGGCTCAGTCTCTGCCTGATCATTCGCTTCCGTGACCTGGTTTTCTGTCTGGGCGGTCTCGCCCTAACCATGAACTATTTGACTTGTCGGGAAAAGGCCGGTATCATCAGTGACATATCAGAGTAACAGGATGGCGGAATTTTTATAACGTCAGCAAAGGACAGCCATGAAAGAGGGACAGTTGCACGACTTCTCGCTTTGCCTTGGCCGGGACGACCCGGCGGCCATCGGCGGCTACCGTGGTTGCCATCCCGACCAGTGGTTCACCGAGTGGCCACGTCAAGCCGAGGAATTTCTGGCGCACCATCATCGACCGCTGGTGACTGTTTCCTACGCCCAGAGTGTCGATGGCAGCATCGCCACAAGGAATCGACAGCAGCTCTGCTTGAGCAGCCCCCAGTCGATGATTCTGACTCACCGCATACGTGCCGCCTGCGACGCCATTGTCATCGGTATCAACACCTTATTGGTCGATGATCCCCAGCTCACCGTCCGTCTCGTCGAAGGGACAAACCCCCAACCCATCGTTCTCGACTCGAGTCTGCGCATCCCTTTGCAGGCCAGGCTGCTTGATCGCACCGACCACCGCATTTGGCTGGCCTGCACCGACCGCAGCGATCATGGCCGGGCCAGTGCCGTTGAAGGCCGGGGTGCCGAGCTCCTCCGCTGCCACCGCGATCGCCGCGACCGGGTCGATCTGCCGAACCTCCTGTCCTTGCTCGGCGAGAGAGGCATCAGGAGCATCATGGTCGAGGGCGGCGGTCAGGTCATTACCAGCTTTCTCAAGGCCCGCCTGGTGGACCAGATGATCATCACCATTGCTCCCCGGCTGGTGGGCGGCCTGCCGGTGCTGGACAGGCCGGCGGCGGGCAACGGTTCGCTTTTGCATCTCGATTCGGTGACCTACCAATGCTGCGGGCCGGATATCGTCCTCTGGGCCCAACCGCGGTGGCAGGACTCGTGAAACAGCATCGTCTGGAGTTTGTCGAACCGGGGCGGGTGGAGGTGCGAGAAGCTGCGGCGCCGCGACCGGCGGCCGATCAAGTGCTGGTCAGGACACGCTTTTCGGCGATCAGTCCGGGCACGGAGATGCTCGTCTACCGGGGTCAGTGGCCGGCGGGCGTGGCGGTCGATGCGACGATTGCCGCCTTGGCCGGGCCGTTTGCCTATCCTCTTGCCTACGGCTACTGCGCGGTCGGCCGGGTCTTCGCCCAAGGGGCGGCGGTGGCGGAAAATTGGCTTGGCCGCCGGGTGTTCGCCTTTCAGCCGCACCAGGACCAGTTTTGTGTGGCGCCGGCCGCCCTCCATCCTCTTCCCGATGACCTGGACGATGAAAATGCCCTTTTTCTCGGCAATATGGAAACGGCGATTACCCTGCTCTTGGACGGCGGTCCGCTGATCGGCGAAGAGGTGGTGGTGGTCGGCCAGGGAATCGTCGGCCTTCTCACCACCGCCCTGCTTTGCCGTTTTCCGCTGGCGGCATTGACGACCCTTGATCATCACCGGCTACGGCGCGAGGCTTCATTGGCTATGGGCGCTGGAAGGTGCTTCGACCCCGCCGACCCGGATCTCCTTGCCAAACTCGGCGCCAAGTCGGGCCGTGGCGGGCGGGCGGATCTGGTCTACGAACTGTCGGGTAATCCGGCCGGGCTCGACACCGCCATCGCCCTTGCCCGGTACAATGGGCGGGTGGTGGTCGGTTCCTGGTACGGTACCAAGCAGGTTGGGCTCGATCTGGGATCTTTTTTCCATCGCGGCCGCATCTCGCTGATCAGCTCCCAGGTAAGTAGCCTTGCCCCCGGGTTGACCGGCAGATGGCGACCGGAACGACGGCTGCAGCTCGCCTGGCAGATGCTCCGTCAGCTGCGGCCCGCCGGCATCATAACCCATCGTTTTGCCCTGGGCGATGCGGCCTCGGCCTATGACCTTATCGACCGCAGCCCGGGGGAAACGATCCAGGTGATCTTCGATTACGGGGCCGAGCAGGAAGAGTGAGAGCGCATTCATCATAACCAAGGAGCAACAGGTCATGTACAGTCTCGGCGTTCGGCGCGAATTCAGTGCCCGGCATTATCTCGTTGGTGGCGACTGGGGGGATGAGAATATCGAACATTCCCACCGCTACCGGATGGAACTGGTCCTCGAAGCTATGGCCCTCGATCGACATGGTTTTCTCGTCGATATCGTCGAGGTGGAGGGGCACCTGGAGGAAATCACCGCCCTCTTTCGTGGTAAAATCTTGAATGAACTTGATGCCTTCGCCGGTCTCAACCCGAGTATCGAACGGTTGGCGACCGTCATCCATGCAGCCTTTCGGGATCGTCTCGGCCATCTGTCGCTTGCCGCCCTGGCCGTTACCATCTGGGAAGACGATATCGCCTGGACCTCCTACCGCACCGTCCTCTGATGCGCATCGGTCTGGTCATCTACGGCAGCCTGGAGACCAGGACCGGCGGCTATCTGTATGACCGGTTCGTCGCCCAAGGCTTGGTGGAACTGGGCCATGAGGTGGAGGTGATCAGTCTCCCCGGCGGCTGGTATCTGGGGCGGATGGCTCAGGGGGTGTTGTCCGGACTTGCCCGCCGCCTGCTGGCTGGCGGCTTTGACATTCTGGTGCAGGATGAACTCTGTCATCCCTCGCTTTTTCTCGTTAATGAACGGCTTCGTCGTCGGGGCGGGCCCATTGTCGTGGCCCTCATCCACCATGTCCTCTGTCGCGAACCGCGTAATCGTCTGCACAATCGCTTGCTGGCCGTCCCCGAACGGCGCTATCTGGCCTCGGTAGACGGTTTTATCCACAACTCCGAGACCACCAGGCGGACGGTGGCGGCGCTGGTCGGCGGCAAGCGGCCGGAGGTCGTCGCCTATCCGGCCGGCGACCGCTTCGGCAAGCCCCTTTCACCCGAGGCCATCGACCAACGGGCCTTTCGCCCCGGACCGCTTGAACTGCTCTTTCTCGGCATGGTCATTCCGCGAAAGGGCCTGCTGCCGTTACTGCGCGCCCTGGCCGGGGTTGACCGCAACCTCTGGCGCTTATCGATTGCCGGCAGCCTCGACTTTGCTCCCGACCATGTCGGCGAGGTCAAGCAGCTGGTCAAACAGCTCGATCTGACAGATTCCGTGCGTTTTTTCGGCCACTGTCAGGACCAAGACCTGGTGCCGCTGCTGCACGCCAGCCAGCTCTTTTGCATGCCCTATGCCTACGAGGGTTTCGGTATTGCCATGCTAGAGGCCATGGCCTTTGGCCTGCCGGCTCTTGGCAGCCGGCAGGGAGCGGCGGGCGAGACCATCGTCCATGGTACCAACGGCTTTCTCCTCGACCCCGGCGACCTTGGCGCCTTGGCACCGCTCCTGAGAGAATTGCATGAAAATCGCCAGGAACTTCGGCGGATGTCCCTTGCCGCCGTGGCGACCAATGCCAGCCGGCCGACCTGGCGGGAGAGTACAGCCACCATTAACAGCTTTCTCGAACAGATGATCGAACGGCGAGACGAGGACAGAACCGTCGATCCTGTACGACGAGGACATTTCCATGCCGCACGATAATTGCTCGGATAAACCTCTACCTTGGTCTGCCCCGGCGGTGAGCGGCAACGATTTTTCTCCCCGGTATCTTGCCGCCAAAAAGACCGTCGATGACCGGGCTCAGAACCGGCACGTCTGGGAAACCCTGCGCCAGGCCCTGCCGGCGGCCGGTCGCCCCGCGCCTCTGAGGATTCTTGAGATCGGTGCCGGTATCGGCACCATGCCGGCACGGCTCATAGACTGGGGTTTGCTGACAGGGCCTGTGACCTATGTGCTCACCGACTGTGTTGCCGGGCACCTCCGGGAGGCCAGGCATTACCTATCCAAATGGGCTGAGCAGCACGGCCATCATCTGTCCTGGCTGGATGACGAGAACGGTCGGCTGCAAACCGTAAACGCCGAGGTGTCGCTGATTTTTGTCGTTGCCGGGGCGGAAGAGCTTGCCGACGGCTGCGATGGCCTGGGATTGTTTGATCTCCTCATCGCCCATGCGGTCCTTGATCTCATCAATTTTCCCGCCTTGCTGCCAGGGCTGCTGTTGCGGCTCAAAGACCGTGGGCTTGCCTACCTCACTTGCAATTTCGACGGAGAAACCGTCTTCTTTCCCGAGTATGACGGGCAAGAGGAAAAGAAGATCCTCGATCTCTATCATGCCTCCATGGAGGCGAGACTGTCCGGGGCGAGTCGCACCGGGCGGCGATTGCTGACCTTTCTGCAGGGTCCCGGTCTGCAGCTTTTGGCTGCCGGTAGTTCGGACTGGCTGGTTCATCCCGAGAGCGACCGCTACAGAGATGATGAAGGGTTTTTTCTCCAGGCCATCATTGCCACGGTAGAACAGGAGCTTGCGGGTAAAAATTGCTTGCCGCCGCTCGCTCTCCATGCCTGGGCCAACCGACGGCGCCAGCAGGTGGGGGCGGCAACACTGACTTTTTTTGCCCGTCATCTCGATTTCTTGGTTCGCCGCCTTCCACTCTCGCTATGACCGACAAGAACCTTTCTTGGCCGTCGCTGCTGAGGTTTGGCACCGCCTTTCTTTTTCTGAGCACTCTTCTCAACTTCGACTATCCGGCAAACCAGTTCTTTTCCTGGCGGCTCCTGCTGCCGTCCGTCGATGTCTGGATATTGCTCGTTTCCATAAGCTTGGTCGTCCGCTGCGCGAAACCGGCCGTGTTCTGGGCAATTTTGCCGGTATGGGCACTTTTTCTCTTCCTGCGCCTGTTTCGCGTCGGTGATGCTGCCATGCCCATGTATCTCGACCGGCCCTTCAACCTCTACATCGATTCCGGGTATCTTTTCGGCCTCTACGATCTGCTCAAGACCTCTTCGCGGAGTGGCGATTTCCTGCTGCTGGCGGTGGGCGCGGTGACGGTGGCGCTGGCGGTTATGGCTTGCAGTTGGTATGCCTGGCAAGCGGCGGCCAGGGTGCTGGCTGTTGACCGGCTTCGCCGAGCGTTTTTGACAGGATCGGGACTTATCCTCGGCGCAGCCTTGGTTTTAGGCTGGAAGCCAACCGAAACCCCAGCCCTGGTTCGCCTCGGCCAGGAGGTTCTCCTCATGCACCGGCAAGTTGAACAACAGCAGTCCTTTGTCGCCAAGGTAGAACAAGCGGCCAGGGACAGGGAAGCAAATCCCGCCTCCCTCAAAGGTCTGGGGGATGCCGATGTCCTGGTGTTTATAATCGAGTCCTATGGCCGCATCGTTTTTAGCAGGCCTGAGTACCACCAGACGATGGCCGCGACACTGGACTGCTTTGCCGGGGTCCTTGAGCAGCATGGCTACGGCGCGGTCTCTTCCTTCCTGGGCTCGCCGACCTACGGTGGTTCCTCGTGGCTGGCCCACGGCACCCTTGAATCCGGGTTGCGCATCGGCGATGATCTCGAGAACACCGCGCTGCTCCGTTCCGCCCTGCCGTCCATGGCGGCAATTTTTAATAAGGAAGGTTATCGCACCGTCTCGGTTATGCCCGGCACCCAGTTTGCGTATCCGGAAGGAGCCTATTTCGGCTACCAACAGGTCTACTACGCCGACCATTTCAACTATCGTGGCCCCGCCTTCGGGTGGGCGCCGATGCCCGATCAATTCGTCCTCGATTGGGTGAACCGCCGGGAAATGGAGAACCGCCGCCAGCCGCTTTTTGTCCGCTACGCCCTAGTTAGCAGCCACGCCGCCTTCAATATCCAGCCGCCGTACATCGCTGACTGGCAGGCCATTGGCGACGGCAGGATCTATAACGATCTGCAGCCGATCTTCTATCCGATCACCTGGCCGGATCTCAAAAATGCCGGAGAGGCCTATCTCCGCTCCCTCGATTACGAATTTACCGTTCTCGGAGACTACCTTGCAAAGTATGTCCGGGCAGACACCCTGGTCATCATTATCGGTGACCATCAACCCAATGTGCAACTCACCGGTACTGGTGAATCCTGGTCGGTACCGGTCCATATCGTCAGTCGCAATGCCCGCCTGCTGGCGCCGTTCCGTAAACGCGGCTATACGCCGGGACTGACGCCGGCCCAACCGCCGCCCCATGCCGGGATGGAGACTTTTTTACCGGGATTTCTCGAAGATTTCCGGTAACCGTTTAGATATCCTCTCAGCGCTGTTCCTCGATAAAACCTTGTATCGCCTTGCTGAGCGAAAGGCGTGCGGCAAGATTGTCGAGCCAGGCACGTTCGCCGGGGCTATCGATGGCTACGGCATTGACTGCCAGCATATACATGGTTTTGGCGATTGAGGGATCGGTAATTCCGGCAGTCAGTTCGTCAATCGATTTCGGATGATGCAGTTCATCGAGGATGAACAGCCGTTCTTCCTGGGAAAGATCGGTAGTTCGCAGTCGAGCGAGAATGGCTTTTTCTTCTTCCTCGTCAAGGGTTCCGTCGGCGTGGGCGGCGGCAATCATGACCCGGATCATGCGAATGGCCAGTTCCTGAGGGTCTATCTGCGAGGGAGAAGCGGCGGCAACCGGGGGTGGATTCTCTGGAAAAGTCGAAGGTGGCGGTGGTGGCGGAGGCGGCATCGATGCGCCACCCCAAGCAGGTGCCGCATGAGGCGGTGGAGGAGGAGGTTGAACAGGATAGCCGGAAGACTGCGGCCGAACCTGCTTTTTTTCTTTGAGAATTTCATAGGCACCTATGCCGAGACCGATGGCGGTCATCAGCCCGGCACCGGAGGTAAGGCTGCCCAGCAGGGAGCTTTTGTGCTTTTTTTTATGGGAGGAACCAGAACCCATTACCTGACTTAAAACGGTACCCAGGAGTTTTTCAGCGTCGAACATAGTTTTTTCTTTTGCAGTAAGGGTGGATAGGGGGATGCACAAGGGTGCATCGACGTATATTCGAAGAGTATAACAACCTTTGTCGGAAAGGCAAAGGGCTAGGATGCTGTCCCTATCGGCTTTGCTCAGGTCGGCAGAGCCAACACCCGTCTGGCGTTGGCGGAAGTGTACTCGGCGGTGATTTCAATGTTTTCGCCGCGAAGAGTTGCCAGGGCGGCCAGCACCTCGGGCAGGTATTCCGGCAGGTTATCTTCATCACGGTGGCCGGCAAGGGGGATATCCGGGGCATCGGTCTCGATCACCAGCGTCTCGGCAGGCAGTTCGGTGGCAATATTTCTGATGCGTCTCGCCCGGTCGTAGGTGATCGTCCCGCAGACGGAGATGAGGAAGCCGAGTTTGATAAACTGGCCGGCCTGCTGCAGACTGCCGTTAAAGGCATGGACGATGCCGCCATGGGGGAAGTGCTTTCTTCTCAGCGTTGCCAGAACCTGGTCGTGGGCCTTACGGACATGGAGGATGACCGGCAGGCCGGCAGTGTCGGCGATTTTCAGCTGCTGCTCAAAGAGTTGCTGTTGCATGGCCCGGTCAAGACCGGGCACGTGGTAATCAAGACCGATTTCACCGATGGCGACAATCTGCCCACCTGCGGCTAAATCCTCAAGTTCTTCTAAGTACTCGGGACGATGAAGAGCCAGATACATGGGATGCAAACCGGGGGCGGCGAACAAGCCCTCTTCCCGGCGACAGAGGCTCATGATCCGGCCCCAGCCGTCACGGTCGACGCCGGGCAGAATCATCCTGGTAACCCCCTTAAGTCTGGCGTTCTTGAGAAGACTCTCCAGGCGCGCCGCGAATGCCCGTATATCGATGTGGCAGTGAGTATCTATCAGTTCCATGGTGCGCATTGCATCGTTTTTGCTGTTTTTGTCTCAAAATATAATTGATATTTCGATTCATTACCAACAATTAAGAAAAATGTTGTGACCCGGAACGAAACAGGATAGGGTTTTGGGAATTCGAGTCGCATAAAATCGTCAATCCCTGACGGATTTCACAAGGAAGAGTCGCACATGGCACAAAGTTTTCTCGAAGGCAATGAAGCGATAGCCAGAGGGGCAGTGGCGGCCGGATGCCGGTTTTTTGCCGGTTACCCGATCACCCCGGCCACATCCATCTATCAACAGATGCTGCAGCTCCTGCCGCCAGCCGGCGGCGTGTGCATGCAGGGCGAGGATGAAATCGCCTCCATCGGTTTTTGCCTGGGGGCCTCGATGGCCGGTTTGAAGGCTATGACCGCCACCTCCGGGCCGGGGATCAGCCTGTACAGCGAGCAGATCTCCTTTGCCATCGGCGGCGAGATCCCCTTGGTAATCGTCGATGTGCAGCGCCTTGGTCCATCCACCGGTTCGGCAACTAAAGGGGCGGACGGCGATATTCAATTTCTCCGCTGGGGCAATAGCGGCGGCATGCCGGTCATTGTCCTCGCCCCGGTCGATGTCAGGGACTGTTACCAGTTGACCATCGAGGCCTTCAACCTTGCCGAACGCTACCGCTGCCCGGTCTTCATTGCCTCGAACAAAGAGATCGGCATGACCCGCGAGAGTATCGATCTCCAGGGCCTGGCCCCGACGGAAGTCGAAGAGCGCAGGCCTTGCCCGGCCGATCATTCCGGGCAGCCTTTTGCCCCCCTGCAAGGTGAAAAGGTTCCGCCCTTCCTGCCGATAGGCGGAGAACGATTGTCCCGGCAGACCTCCTCAACCCATGGCGAGGACGGCTATATAACCACCGATCCATCGGCCATCGAGGCGGCGATCCTGCGGATGGAGGAGAAACTGCATGGCGCAGTCGGCGACTTCACCTACTATGAATACGACGGCGCGGCGGACGATGCCATCCTCCTGGTGGTTTACGGGGTGACCGCCCGGGCGGCCAGGGCGGCGGTACGGGAGCTTCGGGCATCCGGCAGCAAGGTTGCCCTGCTGGTATTGAAGACCCTCTATCCGGTGCCGGAGGAGTGTATTCGCCGGCATCTGCGTGGCAAAAGCCGGGTGATCGTCATCGAAATGAACCTTGGTCAATATGTCCGTGAGATCGAGCGGCTGGCCGGTTCCATCCCGGTGAGTTTTTATGGCCGAATGAATGGGGAACTGATAAGCCCGGCAAATATTGTCGAGAAGGTGCGATCATGACCAGTTTGTTGAACCGGCAACGTCCGCCGGTATTCTGTCCCGGCTGTGGTCATGAAGCGGTGGTCCGCAGCCTCGACCAGGCCCTGCAGACCCTCGAACTCCAGGGTAACCAGGTGGCAATCGTCAGCGATATCGGTTGTTCCGGACTCTTTGACACCTTTTTCAACACCCATGCCTTTCATGGCCTGCACGGTCGCGCCCTGACCTATGCCACCGGTATAAAAATGGCCAGGCCGGAGCTGAAAGTGATTGTCGTCATGGGCGACGGTGGCCTCGGGATCGGTGGTGCCCATGTTCTCAGCAGTTGCCGGCGCAATCTCGATATCACCTTGCTGGTACTCAATAATTTCAACTACGGCATGACCGGCGGGCAATGCTCGGCCACCACCCCGACAACGGGGCAAACCTCCTCCGGTTTTCTCAGCCAGCTGGAGGCGCCGCTCGATATCTGCCGGGTCGCCGTTGCCGCCGGTGCTCCCTATGTTGACCGGACCCTGGCCACCGGCCGGACCTTGGTTGACTCCTTGGTGCAGGCCCTTCGTTATCCAGGTTTTTCCTTGATGGATATCTGGGGGCTTTGTCCGGGACGTTATACCAAGAGAAACCGGACCACCCTGGCGCAGATGGAAGAGGATATCAAAGAGAGTTTAACACTTGCCGGACCGGTGGCGGCCAATGAGCGCGAGGAGTATGGTGCCCATTATCGCCGGCTGGCCGGCAGTGCCCCGGCCGCTGCGCTGCCGGTAAGTGTCGAGATGATCTGTGACGCGCCCATCGCCAAGCGCTGCGGGGTGCTGCTGCTCGGTTCGGCCGGGCAGTATATCAATACCGTTGGCGAAATCCTCTGCCTTGCCGGGATGAGCGGCGGGCTCCATGTCAGCCAGAAAAACGATTATCCGATCACCGTGCTGCGCGGCCATTCCATCGCCGAGGTGGTGCTTGACCGAGAGCCCATCGATTATACCGGGATCGGTACGCCCGCCGTGGTCTTGTGTGTGGCCGACGAAGGCGTGGCCCGGCGGAAAAAGGTCTTCGGCATGCTGACCGAGGAGTCGCTGGTCGTCAAAGACAGTAGGCTTTCCCTGCCGGAAACCCGGGCTAGGGTTGTCGATCTCGATTTTGCCGAGCTGAAGGTCCGCTCCTCGGAGCAGGCCCTGGCGGCTCTGGCGGCGGTGGCCCGGGAAGGGGTATTGCTCACCTACGAAATGCTTGCCGCCGGTTTAGGCCACCGCTATCGCGGCAAGATGCTCGACGAGGCACTGGCGGTGGCGGCAAGAATCTGTGGCCGGTAAGGGGTCTTAACCCCAGAGACCCTGCGACGGTGTAAGGCGAGCAGGGACTCGTTAAGAACAATTGATTGATTTGAATGGTACAGGCAATCGAAGAATCGGCGTCCGTTGCAGCTGTCACCTGCCGTTTCTACCAGTTCGGTGCAGCCAATGACCGGCGCGTCCTGGGTGGCTCAGTTTACCCGTCTTGGGGATGAAATTATAACAACAGATTTACAAATATATCGGGCTGCAGGCGACCGGTGTACCCAAGAACACCCCGCCGGGACCAAGCCGCTCACCCCTTCTCCCCGTGCAACAAAGCCAGCAGCTCCGGCGCCGAGATCTTCCCGGCGGCATCGGTGCCTTCGAGCAGGCTGTCGGCCAGATCGCGTTTTTGTCTATGCAGGTCTACGATCTGTTGTTCGATGGAGTCCTTCATCACCAGGCGGTAGACGGTCACCGGCCGGTCCTGGCCGATGCGATGGGCGCGGTCGGAGGCCTGATCCTCGACGGCCGGATTCCACCAGGGGTCCATGTGGATGACATAGTCGGCGGCGGTGAGGTTCAGTCCCGCCCCGCCGGCTTTTAAGCTGATGAGAAAGACGTCGCCGCTGCCGTTCTGAAAATTACTGATCCGCTCCTTCCGCTCCTTGATCGGCGTCGAACCATCGAGATACTGGTAGCTGATCTTCTCGGCGTCAAGATAGCCGCGGATTATGCCGAGGTGGTCGACAAACTGGCTGAAGATAAGGGCCTTATGATTGTTGTCGAGCAGTTCGCGCAGGGTGTCGGCAAACACCTGCAGCTTGGAGGAGGCGATCCCCGCCTCGGGTAAGAGAAGGCTCGGATTGCAGCATAAGCGGCGCAGTTTCATGATCTCGGCGAGGATGCGCAGGTGTTGCGGCCCTGCTTCTTCGCCCTTGTGGGCGTCGATGGTTGTCAGGGCTTTTTGCCGCTGAGCTTCGTAGAGCAGCTGCTCCTCGGCGCTCATTTCAACTTCCAGGGTGATCTCGGTCTTCGCTGGCAGTTCCTGCAGGACATCGCTTTTCAGGCGCCGTAAAATGAAGGGGCGGATCAATTTGCGCAGGCGGTTGCGGGCATCTTTGTCCTGATCCCGCTCGATGGGGATGGCGTATTTTTCGTTAAACCTTTTGAACGAACCGAGCAGGCCGGGGTTGAGGAAGTTGAACAGCGTCCACAGTTCACCAAGGTGATTTTCAAGCGGGGTGCCGGTGGTGATAATCCGACATTTGGCCCGCAACCCCATGGCCGCTTGTGACCGTTTCGTCTGCTTGTTTTTAATGGCCTGTGCCTCGTCAAGGACCACGGTCTGCCACTGCACCGAGGCGAGCAGTTTCGCTTCAAGGGGCAACAGGCCATAGCTGACGACCAGGAGATCAAAGGCGTGCAAATTTTCGACGACCTGCTTGCGGTCACCCGGACCAAAGACGATGACGTTTAAGGTCGGGGCGAAACGTCTGGCTTCATCCTGCCAGTTGGAGGTGACCGAGAGCGGTGCCACCACCAGGGTGGGGCCTTTGGCTGCGCGAAGGAGGATCGCCGCCAGGGCCTGTACGGTCTTGCCAAGGCCCATGTCGTCGGCAAGACAAGCGCCCACCTCCCAGGAAGACAGGCGGGCCAGCCAGCGGAAGCCGATTGCCTGGTAGTCGCGAAGATCGGCCCGGAGAGTCGAGGGGAGCGCCGGGGTGTCGGTTGCGGCCAAGCGTCTGCAATGCTCCTGCCAGGCCTTATCGCTGTGCAGCTGCCCCGCTTCCCGGGTGAAATCCTCCAGAGCCAGGGCGGCAAGCGGCGCAAAGCGTACGCCCTCGCCGTGACTTTCCGAGTAGGCCCGCAGTTCCTGTAGTCGTTTATGCAACGACTTGGTGAGGGCCAGGAAGCTGCCGTCGTCAAGGGTGATAAACCGGCCGGTCGCCTGGTCGAGCATCTCCAGGAGTCGGCGCAGATCGAGGGCCTGGCTGTCGTCAATGGTAAGCGTGCCGGTGGCCTTGAACCAGTCATGGTCCTTGCCGATGTGCAGGGAAAAGCTGTTCCAGCTGACCTGCCGGCGCACCGCGAACTTTTCGCCGCGTGGCCATTCCATAACCACATCGTCGCCGCATTCTTTCAATTCCAGCAGCAGTTCCAGCGCATCCTCGGGCTCTTCGGCCTGCCACAGGTTATCACCCGCCTCCAGACGAGAAAGCGTCGGGCAGGCCTCAAGTATCCGGGCCAGTCGGTGTTTTTCTTCGGCTGGATCACGCACAGCCTGGACGGTTTTGCCATCCATCACCGCCGTCACGCTCTTGCTGCCTTTTCCCGGCCTGAAACTGGAATTGCCAGTGGCGATCGGCTTAACGAGAAATTCCAGACTGATGCCGTCGCGACAGGGCAGGATATGGGCATGGGGGCGACTGTCGGCGGCTACGGCGGTGGCCCAGCTTGCCCCGTCAAGGTCGGAATGGACGGCTATAAAGGTTGAAAGCTTGTCGACCACCTGCCGGGCAAGCTTTTCGCCGCTTTTGGGAATGGTCAGGCCTTTGCCCACCAGGTTGATGACATGCTTGTGCTCGGCGGTGAAGCGGACGATTTTAAAGCGGGTCGGAGTATCTTTAACCACCAGCAAATTGCCGGTTTCGTCTGCACAGGACGACGGAACGACGGTCAGTTGCAACTCACCCTTTTCTTCCCGAAAATGCAGTTCCGGCTCGGTCGGAACGAGTTCGACGTTTACCTCGCCGGCGCTTTCGAGAAAGAGCAGGGGGTGTCCCACCAGGGCGGGCAGGGCCAATTCCTTGTCAAGGACATGGATGGCCTTGCTGGAACTTCCCCAGCTGGAACGGACATGCTCCTCCTTGATAGCCCTGCAAACCTGGCGATCCTGTTCGGAGAGACCCGGCATCTCGTGATACTCGGCGTACAGCCTTTTTAACGGCATCGGACTGCCGGGAGTCCAGGTGCCTTTGCCGGTCATTTTCTGTAATTTCGGTTCGATATGATAGAAGTGGTATTGTTCGCTGAAGCTGAAAAGCCAGATCAGCCGTTGTATGGCCACCACCTCATTTTTGCTGGCCTTTTCCGGGGTGCTGATATGCAGGAGCGAGTTGAGGACCTTTTCCCATGGCGACTGCAGTTTGATGATCTCCACACAGCTTGTGGTGCTGCAGGAGGCATGAAGTTTTGCCGCCGTCGCCCGGTTGGTTTTCTGGTCATGACCCAGGGCGGCCAGCAAAGCTGACAATTCCGCGGCAATCCAGGTATGGCCGCTGGTGAGAGCCTTTTCTCTGGTTTGTTGAAGAAGGAGGATATCGTTGGTGTTCTTTGCGCCGTTCACCCAGAAGTGGAAAAGCTGGAAGAAAAAGATATCCAGCGGATTTTTACGAAAATATTGCAAATTCTTGGCAAACGGAGCAGAAACGACCATGCCGAGTTTGTCTTGAAAAATCGGCACAAGGAGTTCCATGAGGGGGAGAAGCGGATAGTTGGCGCCGTTCTTTTTTGCAAAGGCGATGGAATCGAGGGCCTCCCTGAGGGCGGTTGGCTCGTCGGCCTGTAAAAGGGTCAGCAGCTGAAAGATACCGGCATAATTGGTCAGCACCATCTTTTTTTTGCCGGTCAGTTTTTTAAGCAGCTGGTCGGATCGGCTGAAAACCGCAAGGGCCTTCGGGAAATCGCCGCTGACGACCGCGAGACTCCCGATCCAGTACAGCTTTGCCAATTGCAAATCGTCGCCGCTGAGGAGGTCGAGCAGTGCACGGAATTTTATGGTGTCACCGCTCTGCAAGTGATGCATGAGGATGGCGGAGGCTTGGGTTTTTTTCGGGATCTCCTCGGAATACTTATCGACGATATATGCGACGACATCGACAGCCTGCTCCAGGCAACTATCTGCTGCATGGAGCAGATCCGCCAATACCTTCAGCCGGATGCCGGGGTCGATTTTTTCGATGATGTCTACTGAAAAAGGCCGATTAAGAAAGGTAAGAAACGGGTTGTTTTCATAGTAGTCGTCATTGAATTGACTGTAGGCGTAATGATAGAGCAAGGGCGTTGACTTCTTCCAGGGAGCCGTTGCGAAACAGAGATATTTGGAAATCACGGAGAAGCCGCTGGTAGTTGCCTTGATGACGATATTTATCCGGAAGTTTTGCCGGCAGCTGCAGGACTTTTTGCAGGTGTTGGACGATAACGGAAAATGTCCCCTTGGTCAGGGCTTCCTCGAAGGCCAGGTGCCGTATCGATTCCGGACAGGAGAGGCCTTTGCCGTTTTTCAGCAGCAGCCCCTGTGCCGCCAACTCGTTGACCAGCAACAAAAGAGCGGCAGAGGTCGGTTGCCGGCCCTCATCATCGGTAAGTTGCCGATTTTTCAGGAAGGAGAGCACCACATCGGGGTGGCAAGATTCAATGTTTACGGCGAGAAGCTGCACTATGGCCTTCAAGGTTGGAGGCAGAGCGGTATACTTTTCTTTTGCTGAAGAGATATCGGTTGTCGTGGGGTTCATCGGTAAAGACTTCCCGGTTGAGGTGAGGTGTTCGCTAAGAATCTCGGAAAAAGCTGTAATCGCCGAAGGTTACCGACCACATATGAAATAAACCAATGCCGGCAACTGGGACTTGCCATTTTTCGGTAGACCGGCAATACTACGCCGCAAACAAAAATTTGTAGCAGGAAATGAACTCTTTTGCACAGGGAAAAAATCATGGAAATCGCAGGAATGAACTATTCGTTGGCCGAGACACTCAATTCCAGTTTTAGAACGGATGAACTGAAACCACTGGTCGCTGCCATCTCTTCGGAAGTGCCGGGGATCAAGGCCGAGCGCATCAAGACACTTGTTGCCGCTCTGCTGCAGAATACACAGGCGATATTTGCCAAGCTTTCACCCCTTGCCCGACATGCCGTGGAGGAGACGACGCACACCTGGGACGGCCTTTTCCACGGCCAAATGTTTCATGCCAAATACTCCGCTTCCCCTTGGTTGAGCACGAAAGACAAGCAGGGGCCGCGCACCGACAAGGCCGATTTGCTCACCCTTTTTATAATTGACAACAGAATCCCCGGTGAGCTTTTGAAAAAACTGCGTGATATCGTCCCCCAGCCGCCCGCCGATGAGATTCGCTACCTCGAAGTCGGCCCCGGCGAAGAATGTACGGTTCGAGAGACCTCTGGGGCGGCTCTTGCCAACGCCGCCATGGTACTGCAACTAGCCGGCGATAAAAAAATCCGGGTCGGCGCCAAGACCGGCCGGGCCACTGCGGCAAGCCTTACTCTCATCGGTGGACAGCTTTCCCATGGCGACTGGTATGACGACGAGGAAATCGGTCCCATGCAGGCCTTTGCCTGGCCCCTTTTACTGCAGGGCGGCGGCTTGGCAAAGATGGCCGGCACCAACCTGGAGCTGACCCCAGGCGGCGTAAAGGCCCGGAAGAACGACCTGGCCGCCGGTATCAAGACCATCTGGAGCAAATGGGAAAAGAGCACGCTTATTGATGAATTTTCAAGAGTTACGGCGATCAAGGGGCAAAAATCAAGCGGTGGCCGTACCATGACCAGCCCTGCCAAGCGCCGACCGATGATCAATACGTTGTTGAAAGAACTGACGCCAGGTAAATCGATTGCCATCGAGGAACTTGACCGGCTTCTCGCAATCGCGTGCCGCTTATGCCTTTTCCATGACCAATTACGAATGGAAGCTCTATTTCTCCGATCAGCAGTATGGGCACATCGATTATAATGATACCTGGTCGCTGTTGCAGCTTCGCTACCTGCTGCTCTATCTGTTTGAATATTGCGCAACGCTCGGGCTCCTTGATGTTGCCTATACCGATCCTCGCGATGCACGTCCTGACTTTCGTTCCTGCTGGGGCGCCGATGATTTAGAGTTCCTCAGCCACTGCGATGGCTTGCAGTATATCCGCGTCAACGATCTCGGTGCCTACGTTTTCGGGCATAAAGATGCTTTTGCCGTGGCAAGGGTCACTACAGCCATCTATGACTTTGACGGTCGGGATATTGTCTTTGTCGGCGCAGTCGAGATATCGCAGGGACAAACGCTGTTTCTCGATAAAATAGGCAAGAGGCTGGAGGTTGACAGGTGGCGGCTGTCGGCGGCAACGCTTATGCAGGCAATAAGCGGTGGCGAGAGCCTTGCCGACATACAGACGACTCTTGTCACCGCATCTTCGGCACCACTGAGTCAAGAACTCGCACTGCTTTTCCGGGAAGTCGAGCAACGTTCTACGGCTTTTATCGAGGTCGGCCGGACAAATCTCATTGAATGCAGTCCGGAAATGCGTAACCAGGTGCTGACCAATAAAACCACCAGCCGCCTCTGCATGCCTGCCGGCGACAGGTATCTGGCAATTTACCCCGGCAAAGAAAAGCTGTTTGTCAGCGCGATTGGCGCCTTGGGGTACAGTATTGCTGTTGATCCTCGGCTGTAATGACCGGAGAACTGGGGCCTTTTATGGGTACAGGACCACCGACTGGGAAGTTGTTGGTGGCCAATAGGTGAACGGGTGGCGAGCTACTCAACCCTTAACCCCAGAGATCCTTAATAGTGTAAGGCGATCCGGGACTTGTGAAGAATGAGCCGTCAACATACCGGTAACCGCTTTCCAGGGCATTGACGGCCTGGATGTCGCTGGGGCTAAGAGACAGATCGGCCGCCGCCAGGTTTTCCCGCAGGCGGCCGGGATTGACCGATTTGGGGATGACCACCGTTCCTCTAGCCAAAGCCCAGGCGAGGAGCACCTGGCCGGGGCTGCAGCTGTTCTTGGCGGCAATCTCCATGACCGTCGGATGGGCCAGCAGGGACGGCTCATCGGCCTTCTTCATGCCTGCCGGGCGGTCGCCGGAACCAAGCGGTGAATAGGCGGTAAGGAGCGTGCCACTCGCCTTGCAGTATTCCAGCATCTCCACCTGCTGCAGATAGGGGTGCAGCTCGATTTGATTCATCAAAGGTTGAATGCTTGCCTGTCTCTTTAACTCCTGGAGACGGCCAAGATTGAAATTGCATACCCCGATGTATCGGCAGAGTCCCTTTTCCACCAGGGTTTCCATGGCCTGCCAGGTCTCGCCGATCGGGATGGCTGCAGGAGCAATATATTCCTCGGGGCTTCTTGGAAACATGACATTCGGCTGAAAATGTACCGGCCAGTGGATGAGAAAGAGATCGAGGTAGTCGAGCTGCAGCTCCCGCAGGGTTTTTTCCAGCGCCGGTCGAACATGCTTTTTGGCATGGGCATTGTTCCAGAGTTTCGAGGTGATCCACAACTCCTCTCTTTTCACCTGACCCGACTGCAGGGCGTTGCCGAGCGCCGTTCCTACCTCCTGTTCATTCATATAGATCGGCGCGCAATCGATATGCCGGTAGCCGATCTTGATCGCCTCGCTGACCGCCGCAGCAACCTCCCCCTTGTTCGATTTCCAGGTGCCAAGGCCGAGGGCGGGGATGGTGTGGCTTTTTGAAACAGGCAAGTATTTCATAACACGACTCCAGGTATGAGATTGAGAGATAATATGTTATCAGCAGCAGGACAGCTGTGTGCAGAGGACTGGCGGCGATTCATCACAGACCACTGTTACGAGTAAGTTTTCGGATGATAACAGGCTACCCGACAGCCGTCAATCTCCTGGGGCTCCGGGGCCTTATCCCGACAGATATCGGTCATCGACGGGCAGCGGGGATGGAAGGTGCAGCCGGAGGGCGGGGCGATGGGCGAGGGCAGTTCGCCGTGCAGGACGATGCGCTCCTTGACCCGGAACGGGTCGGCAACCGGTGTAGCAGAGAGTAATGCTCGGGTATAGGGGTGGTGCGGTTTGGCAAAGAGGGTGTCGCGGCTTCCCGATTCCACGGGTTTACCGAGATACATGACCATGACCTCGTCGGCGATGTGTTTGACTACCGACAGGTCATGACTGATAAAGAGATAGGCCAAATCAAATTGTTCCTGCAGGCGGGCGATGAGATTGAGAATCTGCGCCTGGATGGAGACGTCGAGGGCCGAGACCGGTTCGTCGAGGACGACGATATTCGGATTGAGCATCAGGGCCCTGGCCACGGCGATGCGTTGCCTTTGGCCGCCGGAAAACATATGGGGATAGCGATCATAATGTTCCGGTCGGAGACCGACCAGATTGATGATGTTGAGAGCTGCCTCCCGCCTCGCCTTTTTATCCATGGGGGTGTTGACCAGGAGGGGTTCTTCCAGGGCGTGACCGATTTTTTGCCGCGGGTTAAGCGAGCCATAGGGGTCCTGAAAGACGATCTGCACGGTTTTGTGGAGACCCATGAGAGTCGCCTTATCGGCCGTGGCAATATCTATGCCGCCGATATTGAGCGAACCTGAAGTTGGCTTTTCGATCATCGTCACCAACCGCGCCAGGGTTGATTTGCCGCAGCCGGATTCGCCGACCACCGCCAGGGTATGACCTTTGGCGAGGGTGAAGGTTGCCCCGTCGAGGGCCTTGAGGATCGCCGGGCTCCTGAAGGTGCCGCGATCGACGTGATAATGGCGGGTGAGGTCTTTGGCCGTCAAGAACGACGTCACCTTTCATGCGCGCACCTCCTCGGGATAGTTGGTCGGAACCCCTTCGAGAAGGGGATAATGGCACAGGGCATAGCCAAAATCGGCCGATGCCGGGGTCGGCGGTTTTTCCCGGCAAAGATCGGTGGCGTAGTGGCAGCGCGGCGAGAACAGGCAACCCTGCGGTTTGTCGAACTGGCCGGGAACGATGCCGGCGATGGACGGGAGGATGCGTGAATTCGACCGCTCCGGCAAAGAGTTCAAAAGGGCCTGGGTGTAGGGATGGTGCGGCTTGGCGAAGAGTCCCTTGACCGGCTGCTGCTCCACCTGCTGTCCGGCGTACTGCACAAAAACCCGCTCGGCGGTTTCGGCGACGACACCCATGTCATGGGTGATGAGGACCAGCGACATGCCTTTTTCCTTTTGCAGTTTCAGGAGCAGGTCAAGGATCTGCGCCTGGATGGTGACATCAAGAGCGGTGGTCGGCTCGTCGGCGATGAGCAGTCTCGGGTTACAGGAGATGGCCATGGCGATCATTACCCGTTGGTTCATGCCGCCGGACAGTTGATGCGGGAAGGCCGACAAACGCTTTTCCGGTTCGGGGATGCCGACCAGTTCGAGGAGTTCAATGGCCCGCCGTTTCTGTTGGGCACGGTTCATGCCGAGGTGGATCTTCAAGGTTTCGGTCAACTGAAAGCCGACGGTGAAACAGGGGTTGAGACTGGTCATCGGTTCCTGGAAGATCATCGCCATCTGACAGCCGATAATTTTGCGCAGCTCCGGCTTGGTGATGGTGGTAAGATCCTGGCCGTCAAAGCGCAGGACATCGGCGGTAACGGTTGCGGTCCACGGCAAAAGACCCATCAGGGCGAGCATGGCGACTGATTTTCCGGAGCCGGATTCGCCGACGATGGAGACGATTTCCCCCGGTTCGATGTGCAGGGAGACCCGGTCGACGGCGGTGAAAAGGCCACCGGCGGTTTGAAAGGCGACGCTCAGGTTGTCAATTTCAAGTAATGGCATGGTGCGGTTAGGAACGTTTGAGTTTCGGATCAAGGGCGTCACGCAGCCCGTCGCCCATCATGTTGATTGCCAGGACGGTGGTGAGGATAGCCACTCCCGGAAAGGTTACGACCCACCAGGCGCGAAGGATGAATTCTCTTGCTTCGGCCAGCATGGTGCCCCATTCAGGGGTCGGCGGCTGGGCGCCCATTCCCAAGAAACCGAGGGCCGCGGCATCGAGGATGGCGGTCGAGAAACTGAGCGCCGCCTGGACGATGAGCGGGGCCATGCAGTTCGGGAGAATGGTGACGAACATCAGCCGTAACGAGCGGATGCCGATGACCCTCGCGGCGGTAACATAATCCTTGGTCATCTCGGTCATGACTGCCGCCCGCGTCAAGCGGACATAATGCGGTTGCTGGACGATGGCAATGGCGATCATCGCATTGATCAGACTTGGTCCGAGAACGGCAACGAGAACGAGGGCCAGCAGCAGGCTGGGAAAGGCAAGGACAATATCCATGATGCGCATGATGAAGGTATCGACCCGGCCCCGAAAGAATCCGGCGGAAAGCCCGAAGATAACCCCGGCGGCGAGAGACAGCGACACGACGATGCAGCCGATAAACAGCGAATATTGGGCGCCATGGATAAGCCGCGACAGCATGTCCCGGCCGATGGCATCGGTGCCGAGGGGGAATTTTATGCTGCCCCCGTCCTGCCAGAACGGCGGTTGCAGGAGGGCGTCGCGATACTGATGGTTCGGGGCATGCGGGGCGATAAAATCGGCGAAGACGGCAACCACAATAACGCCGATGAAAAATATCAAGCCGGCAACTGCGCCGCGGTTTTCACTGAAATAGGACCAGAATTCGCCAAGCACTGCGCGAAATCCGGTCGGACGATTATCAACAACTTCCTGGATAGCGATTTCGGTCATAATTAATTCATTAATCCGTATGGCGAATTTGCGGATTGATCAGGCCGTAAAGCAGATCAACCACCAGATTGACGATCATAACAATTGCCGCAATGAGCAGCAGGCCGCCCTGCACCGCCGGATAATCACGGCGGAATATCGAATCGACCATCCACTTGCCGATGCCCGGCCAGGAAAAGATGGTCTCGGTGAGAATCGCCCCGGCAAAGAGCACACCGACCTGCAGGCCGATAACGGTGATGACCGGGATCATCGCATTACGCAGGGCATGCAGGCCGATAACCCGCATCGGTCCGAGGCCTTTGGCCCTGGCGGTGCGGACATAATCTTCACTCAGCACCTCAAGCATGGCGGAGCGGGTCTGCCTGGCGATAACCGCCAAGGGGATAGTGCCGAGGACAATGGCCGGCAGGATGAGGTGCGACATGGCCGAAGAAAAGGCCCCTGCCTGACCGGAGAGCAAACTATCGATGAGCATGAAGCCGGTGACCGGTTCGAAAAAGTAAAGCATCGAAATCCGACCGGATACCGGGGTCCAGCCAAGGATCCCGGAAAAGAAGATGATGAGCAGGAGCCCCCACCAGAAGATCGGCATCGAATAGCCGGTCAAGGCGCCGGTCATGACACTATGGTCAAAAACCGAACCGCGGCGGGTGGCGGCAATCATTCCGGCCGGCAGACCGAAGAACACGGCAATGATCATTGCACAAATCGACAGTTCGATCGTTGCCGGAAACAGGGTGGCAAATTCCTTCAACACCGGTTGCTTGGTGATAATCGATGTGCCGAAATCGCCACTGGCCAGCTGTTTCAGATACAGCCCGTATTGGACGAGAATCGGTTTGTCGAAACCCATTTCGGCCATCAGTTCGGCATGGCGTTCCGGACTCATACCCCTTTCTCCGGCCATGAGCATGACCGGATCGCCGGGCAGGGTGCGAATGAACACAAAGGCCACCAGGGTGACCCCGAAAAAGGTCGGCAAAACGACGATCAATTTTTTGAGAAAATAGACAAACATGAAGAGTCTCAGGAAAAAGTGTCGGCATACAAAAAAGGCCGGGCAGAAAATTCTGCCCGGCCTCTCTGTCAAGCGCTTACTTCAGGTCAACACCATAGAAGATGTTGCCGCCGAAGGGGTCGATACGCCAATCAACCACTTCTTTGCGAACGGGTTGGAAGACCACGGAGTGGCCAAGTGGTTGCCCACGGAGCCTGTTCTTTAAAGATAACCTGGGCCTGGCCGTAAAGCTTGGTACGCTCTGCCGGATCGGCGGTAACTTTGGCTTTCTGAATCAGTTCGTCAAAAGGCTTATGACACCACTGGGCACGGTTGGCATTGCCAACGGCATCACAACCGAGGAGAACAGCGAGGAAGTTATCCGGGTCACCGTTGTCACCAGTCCAGCCGAGGATAACTGCGCCATCCCGATCTTTTTCCTTGGAACGCTTCAGGTACTCAGCCCACTCATAGGAGACTATTTCGACCGTTACACCCACTTGGCCGAAATCGGCCTGGATCATCTCGGCGGTGCGACGGGCATTGGGCATGTAGGGGCGCTGCACCGGCATTGCCCAGACCTTCATCTTCAGGTCTTTGACGCCGGCCTCATCCAAAGCCTTTTTGGCGGCGGTCGGATCATAGGTATCATCAACAACGGCTTCGTTATAGGACCAGATGGTCGGCGGAATCGGGTTCTTGGCGATCTTGCCGGAGCCCTGATAAACGGCATCGAGGATGGCTTTTTTATTGATGGCCATGTTCAGAGCCTTGCGAACCTTGGGATTGTCAAAGGGGGCGATCGAGGTGTTGTAGGCAAGATAGGCGACGTTCAGGCCTTCTTTCTGCAGCAGGTTGACAACCGGATCTTTTTTCATTGCTTCAAGATCGGCAGGGTTCGGGTTGAACATTACCTGGCACTCGTTGGCCTTCAATTTCTGATAACGTACCGAGGGGTCAGGGGTAATGGCGAAAACCAGATTGTCGATAGCAGCCTTGCCGCGCCAGTAGTTGGGGTTTGCCTTGTAACGGATGGAGGCATCTTTCTGGTACGCAATAAATTGGAAGGGACCGGTGCCGACCGGTTCGAAATCGACTTTGTCAGGGGTTCCGGCCTTCAGCATCTTGTCGGCGTATTCGGCGGAAGTGATCGAAGCGAAATCCATGGCCAGGTTGGCGATCATCGGTGCTTCCTGGCGCTTGAGCACGAATTTGACGGTATTGTCGTTTACTTTAACGATTTCCTTGATGAGATCCGGCATGGACATGCTGTTGAAGTATTCATACTTGCCGCCGCCAACCTTGTGATACGGGTGTTCCTTGTCAAATTGCCGCATAAAGGTGAAGACGACGTCATCGGCATTGAAATCACGGGTCGGGGTGAAATTGGCGGTGGTATGGAATTTTACTCCCTTGCGAAGATGGAAGGTGTATTCCAGGCCATCGGCGGAAATATCCCATTTTTCGGCGAGTCCCGGCTCAATCTCGGTGGTGCCTCTTTTAAAGGCCGAGAGTTTGTCGAAAAGGGTGCGGGAAGAGGCGTCAAAGGTCGTTCCGGCGGTATAAAAGGCCGGGTTAAAACCCTCCGGGCTTCCTTCCGAGCAGAACACCAGGGTCTTTTCTGCCGCCATGGCATTCATCGATGCCAGCAACAGGGTTGCACCACAGAATGCAGCAATCAGATTCTTCGTTTTTCTCATCGCGTTGATCTCCTGTAATATTTATCAATGCAGATCCTTTTGGGGACCCGCGCCTATGCACGTCAGTTGACGTAAACGATGGTGTCATGATGCAAATGTACCGCTCTTGATGACAACCGTTCCCATACTAGAACTTTAGAGATGAATAGTAAAATAGTTTTAGCATGTCTGCAGTGAAAGATTTCCATCATTCCTTCCATACGGTATAGGGATGTTTCACCAGATTTGCGTTGTAATATCTGCTATCCCCGGTAACCTCCCGGCCGATCCATGAAGGCTTGGTAAATTCCTGCCCGACATATTCAAGTTCAATTTCGGCCATCAGTAATCCTTCATTTTCACCCTGAAATTCATCGACTTCCCAGATAAATCCGGCAAAAGGAATGCAGTAGCGGATCTTGTCAATGAGAGGTTTATAACACAACAGGTCGAGCATTTCCCTCGCATCATCCACAGGGATATCGTATTCGAACTCAGGCCGTGCACCGCTGTCGCTCGGTCCCTTGATGGTCAGGATGCCCCGATCCCCAATGATTCTCACCCGCACCGTCCGGCCTTTTTCCGAGTTCAGATATCCTTGACAATAGGCCTTGCCGGCAGCAAGTCCTTGCCAGCTATTGTCGGCGATCAAAAATTTTTTTTCAATCTCTCTTCCCATAAATTTGTCCTCCGGAGGATGCGATGGGATACTTATGTGCCAGTTCAATTGTCGAAAAATTCACGGTGGCGTGGATTGTCAGGAGGGGAAACAGCAGGGCGATGGCAAAGATGTTGACCACCGGGATCATGCTGATTAAGGCCGGCAGCAGACCGATGCGCAGGGCTTTGCCGTTGTGGTTTCGTAACCAGGCGAGTTTTTCCCCAAGGGACCAGCGGCGGCGGGAGGCCGGATAGTCGATGAACATCAGGGTAGAATAAAAGGAGTACAGAAGAACCACGACCACCTGGCCTATGCCGGGAATGAAATTGACCATAAGGGCGGCAACCGTTACCCCAATTCCGAACAGGGCTATCTTGATACCTTCCAAAATATCACGGATAATTCCCGCCATGGTGAAACCGGCATCGGCGTCGAAAAGCTCACCGGCGTGCAGTTTCTCGGCGGCGGCACTGAGAAAGGCATATCCCGGTGTGGTCAGTGTATAGGCGATAAGAAAGGCGAAATAGAAGGCGACGATTCTTGAGACAATGAGAAACAGCCAACTCCCGACCAACCAGCCTTTATGTTTAATCCAGCCCCATAGGGTATCGGTGGCCGGAGCAGTCGCCATGAAGCTGCCGGTCAGACCGTCCATGAAATCAACGGTTACCAGATAGCCCAACCAGGTGAGGAGGATGGTGACGAGAAAAAGCATAAGGCTCCAGCCGAAGAGTTGTTTCCGGCTGATCATCAGTAACAAGGAACGGGACAGAGGAATCCACGCTGGGTTTGGCGAAAATGTGACATTCGGTTGCTTTTGCATTGTATTTACTGGTATAACAAGTGGGTTCTGTGAAAGAGTAAAGCACCCTGCAGCTCTTGGGAAAATCGGCAATAACAAAGTTTCAAGGCAAGGGCCCGCGTGCTCGGCAAGTTTGCGCCAGGACTCAGCAAAGTATAGACTGTTTTCGTGGAGTGTAAAGGCCTCCGGAAGTTTACTTTCGGGGCAACCGTCAATTATATGAATACTATCAGCAAAAAGCCGCGTCGGCCGGTGTATATTTGCCAGCAATGCGGCCACCAGAGCGGCAAGTGGCTCGGGCGCTGCCCGGGTTGCGGCGAATGGGAGAGCCTGGTCGAGGAAGTTATCGATCTTCGCCAGCATGCCTCCGGAGCTTCCTCGCAACCGGTACCGCTGGCCTTGGCCCCCGACGGCGACGAAGAAAGGATCGGCACCGGCATAGAGGAACTGGATCGGGTCCTCGGCGGAGGCATCGTTCCCGGCTCGGTGGTGCTCATCGGCGGTGAACCGGGCATCGGCAAATCGACGCTGCTTCTCCATCTCCTGGCGGCCATTGCCTCACAAAATAAAAAAGTGCTCTACGTCTCCGGTGAAGAGTCGGCCAGGCAGATCAAGATGCGCGCCAAGCGCCTTGATGCGATCCGCGCCGACGAGTTTCTTGCTACCGAAAATGAAGTGACGCAAATCATCGCCATGACCTGCGCCATGCGGCCGAGTCTCCTGGCAGTTGATTCTATTCAGACCCTGGTCTGCGGCGAACTCGCCTCTTCCCCCGGCTCGGTCAGCCAGGTTCGGGAATCGGCCTACCGCTTGCTCGGCATGGCCAAGAAGGAGAATATTCCGGTCATCCTCGTCGGCCATGTCACCAAGGACGGGTCCATTGCCGGCCCGAAGGTACTGGAGCATATGGTCGATACCGTCCTCTACTTCGAAGGGGATCGCAGCCATGCCTTCCGCATCCTGCGCACGGTCAAGAACCGCTTCGGTTCAACCAACGAGATCGGCGTTTTCGAGATGAAGGAAGAAGGTTTGGTCCAGGTCAGCAACCCGTCGGAGATTTTTCTCGCCGAACGACCCTTGAACGAACCTGGTTCAGTAGTGCTGCCGAGTGTCGAGGGAACCCGACCGATCCTCGTCGAGGTTCAGGCCCTGGTCAGTCCGACCAATCTCGGAACGGCCCGGCGGACGGCCATCGGTGCCGACCAGCAGCGACTGTCGCTGCTTTGTGCGGTGCTGGAGAAAAAGGGTGGCATGGATCTCTATGGTCATGACATTTTTTTAAACATTGCCGGAGGGATGCACATTGATGAACCGGCCCTCGACCTGGGGGTGATCTGCGCCCTGGCCTCAAGTCTTCTGGAAAAGCCGATACCTCCGGCCACCGTGGTTTGCGGCGAGGTTGGCCTGGCCGGCGAGGTTCGCGCCATAGGTCACGTCGATGTGCGGATTCGTGAAGCGCAGAGGCTTGGGTTCAGCCGTTTTGTCCTTCCGGCCGGCAACAAAGAGCGTTTGACCTGGAAGCCGGATATCGAACTCGTCGGCGTTGCAAACCTGCATGATGTATTGCAGGGAATTTTCAGGAACCATTAGGAAACTTCAAGAAGAGTATAAAAATCAGCAAGCAGGAGGTTCACCCATGTCACATGCCCCCCATGATCATCACCCTGAAGATAATTCTGTTAACGTCAAGATTGCGGTGTTTTTTGTTGTCGTGCTTGCTGCTATTACCTTTATCGGTCTTATGAGCTGATTAGCCTTAAGGACAACCGCCCAGGGCTGGAAATTATGATGAAGGTAGTAGCAATCGCAAAAAAATCCGTCAAAGTGTTGGCGGGACAGAGATGAAAAACGGCCTGGAAAGGGAAGTCGTGATACTGATGACCGACATGGTTCAGTATTCACGGAAATCATTGGGAATGAAACCGGAGGAGATCAGGGATTTCCTTATTCATTACCACGGTGAAATTCACGATATTCTCTATCGGGAAGAGCACTTTCCCCTGGAGATTGAACCTTCCGCCGGGGACGGTTGCCTGGTGATTTTTGACAAGCGACCCGGGGAAGATCGTTCCGGGGTGTGCACCAGGGCCCTGCAGGCAGGGCTGCGGATCGCCGACGCCATCAGCAGAGGGGACCTGGCACCAACCCGGATGGGGATCCTGCTCGGTCGCATCATTGAGGCGCAGCTTGGTACTCGAATGGCCAAATTTGGTGCGAGTTTTGCCGTTGCCAATCGCCTTGAAGAGCTGTGCGGTCATTTTGGTACCCATCTCCTCATGGACCGCGAGGTAGCCAAGTACCAACAAGGTTTTGACCGCTATCTGGTGAGCATCGCCAAGGTGAGCCTGACCAGTGTCGAGCATCCGATAAATATCTTTACCCTCTACATCCCGGGATTACACAATTGTCCGACAGATGTTGAGGAGGCACGACTGCTGGAATTTATTCGCATGAAAAACCAGGCGATGGAATATTTCGGCGGTAATCAGTTGCTGGGAATTGTCCCGGATTTTCCGCGGGTACGGGAGGAACTGCTCCAGGTCAAAAACCTGTTCAGAACGATAACTGGCAGAGAGGATCTGGCGATCGAGCGGATTCTCGAATATATCCGGGAGACCCCGTTGCCGGCTGAGGATTTCGTCATTACCGGCATGAAACTGATGGAAAAAAAACGAGATTCTCTTGGCGACCGACTCTTTCATTTGTCAAAACAGCTGTTACGGGCGATGAATCCGGAATTCTATCATGCCCTGGTGGTCGATACCGAATGGGAAAAATATTTTAAGCTTGAGTGGCGGAAAAAGGGCGAGATCATCATCCAGATAGACAGCATGCCGGATGGTATTTATTACCTGGATAGCGGAACGGCCCAGACAATCAATGGTAAAGGCGAACTCCTCTCAATTATCGAGGCGGGTACGATCTTTGGCGAGATGGCCTATTTTGGCGGGGAGCAGAGACGCACCGCAACGGTATTTGCCAAGACCGATGTCGTATTGCGCAGGATATCCACTGAAGATTTTCACAAACTGCCGGTGATCATCAAAATCGTTGAGCGTATCGCTATGGGAAGACGAAGAGAGATCGCCGGCAAGCCGGGGCGACCGGAGGACCGGGCCGCAGCCTTGCCAGTCGCTGCCGACTGAACAGGCTACGGCCCACTCATACCGTTATTTGCTCATGAGCACCACATAGGTGGAGTAGTCACCGAAACGGACACGAAGAAGTATCTTGCCTGATTTTCCTCCTTGCTCCAGAGCTTTTTTCAGATCGTCAAGGTTCTGTACCTTCACTTTGTCGATCTCTTCCACCAGATAACCGGGTTTCAGACCGGCAAAGTCCGCTGGGCTGCCCGGCTGGACGTCGCTGATGATAAGCCCGCTCTTGCTCTTATATTCAAATTTTTCCGCAAGTTCCTGGGTCAATTCCTGCAGGGTCAGGCCGTATTTATCGATGGTTTCCTTTTCTTTGACCGTCTTGCCGGTCGTGCTGAAACCGGATGGCTGTTCGCCGATGGTCACCTGGATTTTCTTTTCCCGGCCATCGCGGATGATATCGAGCATCGCCTTGCTGCCCGGCGGCAAAAGGGCAACGCGGTTGCGCAGATCGGATACGTCTTCGAGCGGGGAGTCGTTCAAGCGGACAATGATGTCATCCCGCTGCAGTCCGGCACTTTTCGCCGGGGAGTCGTTCTGTACCTCGCTGACCAGGATGCCTTCCACCTTTTTCAGGCCGAAAGATTCGGCCAGATTTTTGTCGACATTTTGTATAACTACACCGAGCCAGCCCCTGGTAACCTTGCCTTTTTTCTGCAGTTGATTCTCAATCGATTTGGCCATGTTGATGGGGATGGCAAAACCAATGCCCATATAGCCGCCGGTGCGGGAAAAGAGGGCGGTGTTGATACCGACCGCCTCACCGCGGGCGTTGATCAGAGGGCCGCCGCTGTTGCCGGGATTGATGGCCGCATCGGTCTGGATGAAGTTCTCATATTCGTTGATACCGACCCTGGAGCGTCCGGTGGCGCTGACAACACCGACGGTCACTGTCTGACTGAGTCCGAAGGGGTTACCGATGGCAATAACCCACTCGCCTACCTCCAGGGCATTCGAATCGCCGAGCGGGAGGACCGGAAGGTTGGCCGGATCGTCGATCTTCAGCAGGGCGACATCGGTTTGCGGATCGGTGCCGACGATTTTGGCTACAAACTCACGATTGTCGGAGAGAACGACCGTGACGACATCGGCATCCTCAACGACATGATTGTTGGTCAGGATATGACCTTTTTCGCTGATAATAAAACCGGATCCCTGGCCGCGTTGCTTGAATTCCGGCTGACGGGGCTGCCGGCCGCGGAACTGGGGGCCGAAAAACTGTTCAAAAAACGGGTGATTGAACATCTCCTCGGCACCTTGGCCACCGTGGTAGCCAGGTTTGTTGGTTTTCTCCACCTTGATGTGCACGACAGCCGGTTTTGCTTTTTTCACGACATTGACAAAGGCCTTGGACGACTTGTCGAGGATGGCGGTGTCACTCTCGTTTTCAGTTTTGGCGATGCTCTCGCCGGCGATCAGCGTCAGACAGAGAAGCAGGAGGGCCAGCAAGCCGGGCGCTGAAAGATGGTTTTTTTTAAAGTTCATTGCAATTCTCCTTGTTTTGGCATTCTGTGAATAAAGGCGAAAGAACCTGCCACAGGTTTTCTTCCGGAAACAGAGTTTGTTGTTTCTTCGGAGAACTGTAAACGGGAACAAGGGGTCGTCAAGAAAGATTACTGAAATGTAATCTTGGTAATGAAAACGGCGGAGTGCCACGTTTTCCGTGGGACTCCGCCGATGCTTTGATAAAATTGCCGAAGGTGATCAGCTTCTGATCATGTCGGCGATCTGGAAGGCGACTTCGAGGCTCTGTTCGGCGTTCAGTCGGGGGTCGCAGGAGGTCAGGTAATTGTCGGCCAGTTCCTCGTCGACGATATTGTGGGCACCGCCGGTACATTCCGTGACATTGTTGCCGGTCATTTCGAAATGGACCCCGCCGGGAACCGTGCCTTCCGACCAGTGCGTCTCGAAAAAACAGGTGATCTCGGAGAGAATGTCGTTGAAATTTCGAGTCTTATGGCCGGAGCTGGCGGTGTAGGTATTGGCGTGCATCGGGTCGCAACTCCAGACAATATGGAAACCCTCCTTTTTCATTTCCCGCAGCAGTGGAGACAAGGCCTTTTCAATCTTTTTCATGCCGAAGCGGGTAATGAGGGTTAGGCGACCCGGCTTCGTTGTCAGGGTTGAGCACCTGGATCAGCCGTTTGACATCGTCGAGGTCGTAGCTTGGGCCGATTTTTACCCCGATCGGGTTGTGGACACCGCGCAGGAATTCGACATGGGCACCATCGACCTGTCTGGTTCGTCTCGCCGATCCACAGCATGTGAGCGGAACAGTCGTACCAGTCACCGGTGATCGAATCGACGCGGGTCAGGGCCTCCTCGTATTCGAGGAGCAGAGCCTCGTGCGAGGTGAACAGCTCGGTCTGGTTGATCTGCGGGGTATCGGCGGAGATACCGATGGTCTCCATAAATTTGATGGCCTGACTCGATCTGTTTGGCCATGCGTTCGTAGGACCGGCCCATCGGTGATTGGGTGACGAATTCCTGATTCCAGGCCTGCACCCGCTGCAGAGAGCCGAAACCGCCCCGGGTAAAGGCGCGCAGCAGATTGAGCGTTGAAGCCGCCATGTTGTAGCCCTTGAGCATGTATTTCGGATTGGGCATGCGGGCTTCCGGGGTGAACTCCGCTTTGTTGACCATATCACCGCGATAGGAAGGCAGATCTCATACCATTGATGGTTTCCGTGTCGGATGAGCGGGGTTTGGCAAACTGTCCGGCAATCCTGCCCATTTTGATGACCGGTTTACCACCGGCATAGGTGAGAACAACGGCCATCTGCAGCAGAACCTTCAGGGTTTCCCGGATATTCGGTGCGGTGACCTGGGAAAAATTCTCGGAACAGTCGCCTCCCTGCAGGAGAAAGGCCTCTCCCTTTGTAGCCTGGGCTAACAGCGGTTTGAGGGAACGGATCTCTCCGGCGAAGACCAGAGGTGGCAGGGTGGAGAGATCGGTAAGGACCTGGTCGACTGCCAGTTGGTCCGGCCAGTTGGGTTGTTGCAGAGCGGTATGATTTTTCCAACTTGATTTGCTCCAGTTTTTCGGTGGGTGTCATGGCATTCCCTTCAATGATTGAGAGTCTTTGATTAGAAATAATTTCTAAGAACAACACCGCTCAACGTCGAAGGCATTGAGAATGCGCAGTTCCCGCTCTCTTTGCATAGCGTCGAGCGGTGGAAGGAACTGCAGATGTTCCGGCATTTTTACGGCAGTGGCATGATCGGGAATTGAATCTAACCCATATCCGAGAATCTTGCCAGTCGAAGTATCCAGAAGTTCGGCATCTTCTCCGTTGGTGACCACGGCAAGTGGAATACGATAGTCAGGGTGGAGAACTCTGGCAGCGGCAATAGCGGCGCGTTCCCGACTGACCAGAGAACCGGGGCCATAACGAAGGATCATGAATTGTTTTTCATTTACAGATACGGTCAGTTCGATAGTCGAAACAACAAAACATCTGGAAAACAAGGTGTCGATTCTCAGCCTGGGAGTCAGCAAATCCCTGGGATAGCCCTTTTCTTCGACCATCAACTTGCAGAGTCTCTGGCGGATACGTTCATCATCGGTGTCGGTGAGTTCCTCGCCGTTCAGGTAATCGATAAGTTTTCCATAAATAAGATGGTGGGGCTTAGGAGTTCTCATGGGCAAGGCCTTAGCGCACGGGACAGTGGTGGAATACCTGGAGTTCGGTTACTGCTTTGAATGTAATGATTTGCATGGGTTTTGCAAGGCAATGCTGCGTGGCGATTTCGCTGTTCGGACCAACGCCGGTAAAAGGAGCGCTACACATACCTTTTGTAGCGACCCGCCGATCGTCTTGCGGTATGATAGAAACGATGAAAAAAATAATGCAGCCTGGCAAATTTTCTGATGCAACCTTTGGCAAACGATAATCTATATTGTAGAATGAGTAAGTTCTGCAAGCGAAGCCTCGAAACAACCATCCATAGCTATTGAGGAGGACGAATGAATCGGAAAATAATGATAACCGGCAGTACAAGCCTGTTTGCCGCATCTTTGTTGGTGTGTTCCTGGGTACAGAGTGCTTTGGCAACCGGGCCTGTCGCAGTTGCCCCTGGTAAAAGCGGCAAGGTTGTGGCGGAAGAACCTGCTTCGCCGATATCTTTCAGCCTGGAGATGGGCTCCGGATATTTGACGGGTGAATCCAAGGAGCTGGTTTATTGGCCAACAAAGGGAAACCACAAGGCCAGCGAGTTGACCTGGGAGATTGACAATCTCTTCATGATCGGAATCGGGGCGCAAATGAAGTTCCGGGATTGGCTGGCGTTCAATTTTAACGGCTGGTTCAAGGCCTTTGACGGCGAGGGAACCATGGATAATTATGACTGGACCGCCCCGGGAGGGGATTGGACGGACTGGTCACACCATGAAAACACCGATGTGACGGAAGGCAGCATAGTCGATCTCAATGTCGAGTTTTCTTTTTTCCGCACCGAAACTTTGGCACTGAAGGCCATTGGCGGTTATAAGCGTGACAATTTTGGTTGGGAGGCATACGGCGGTGACTACATCTATTCGGAAGGTGGTTTTCGCGATACTACAGGATCCATTTCCGACAGTATTGTCACTATCGGTTACGAGCAGACCTTTACCTCCCTCTATTTCGGGCTGGGGATGGCGGCAAAATTCAACGCCTTCGAACTGAGCAGCCGGTTTATTTACGCGCCGCTTGTTGAGGGTGAAGCTACTGACAATCATTATTTACGTAATTTGGTCACCTATGATGAAGGCGAAGACGGCGATATGATCGCCTTTGATGTTTCCGGCAGTTTTCTCATCAACCCGAACTTTGCCATAGATTTGGGATACAGTTACCAGCGATATGACACCATGCAGGGGGATTCCGAGTGGCATTTCCGGGACGAGGGTATTATTTACTATTTTCCTGACGGTGCCGGTATGGATCAGACGTCTTCGCTGCTCTCCCTGGCTCTTCGCTATACTTTTTAACCCAGGCAAACGGAGCAGGTATCTGCACGAAGTTTTCTTAAACAAGAAAGGTGTTTATTCCTGTCGGTTTTACCAAACGAAATCGTTTTCTCGAAAAATTAAGGCCCGTCATCCATGCAGGATGACGGGCCTTAATTTTTGTTGACTTTTGGAAGGCAGGTTTCAGATTTTCGGCAGGTTGGCCATCGATTTGGCGATAGCCTCAGCCGGATAATCGTAGTCGTGCAACAGTCCGGCGTAGAATTTGTCGTAGGAGCCCATATCGATCAACCCATGGCCGGAGAAATTAAAGAGGATGGTTTTTGGTTCGTCCGGGTTTTTCATGGCCTCGATGATGGCACCACGAATCGCATGGCAGGTTTCCGGGGCCGGAATAATCCCTTCCGTTTTGGCAAAGAGCACACCCGCTTCGAAACACTCCAGTTGCTGCAGCTTCACCGGCTCGACGATTTTTTCCCGCACCATAGCTGAGACAATCGGCGACATGCCGTGATAGCGCAGACCGCCGGCATGAATGCCCGGTGGAATGAAGTCATGTCCCAGGGTGTACATGTAGAGGAGCGGCGTGGTCTGGGCGACATCGCCATAATCGTAGGCCAGTTTACCGGCGGTCAGCGACGGACAGGAGGCCGGTTCGGTGCCGACGAAGCGGATCTTCTTGCCTTCCAGATAATCGGGGAGATAGGGAGTTGCCAGGCCGGCGAAGTTCGAGCCGCCGCCGCAACAGCCGATGATGACATCCGGATATTCTCCGGCGATCTCCATCTGTTTTTTCGCCTCAAGGCCGATGATCGACTGGTGGAGGATAACGTGATTGAGGACCGAGCCCAGGGCAGTATTTGGTATCCTCCCGTGCAGAAGGCATCCTCCAGGGCCTCGGAGATGGCTATTCCTAAGGAGCCGGCGGTGTCGGGCATCTTCTGCGAGGATGGCCCGGCCGGTATTGGTCTCATTGCTCGGACTGGCAACGACAGTGGCGCCAAAGGTCTGCATAATCGATTTGCGGTAGGGCTTTTGGTCAAAGGAAACCCGGACCATGTACACCTTGCATTCGAGCCCGAACTTATTGGCGGCAAGCGACAGGGCACTGCCCCATTGCCCGGCGCCGGTTTCGGTGGTCAGTGCGTTTAACGCCTTCCCGCTTGTTGTAGTAGGCCTGGGCGACTGCGCTGTTCAGTTTGTGCGAACCGACCGGAGAGACTCCTTCATTCTTGAAAAAAATCTTGGCCTTGGTGCCCAAGGCCTTCTCCAGGGTTGCTGGCCCGGACCAGTGGCGACGGCCGCCATATTTTCAGTATCTCCTGAACTTCCTCGGGGATGTCGATAAAGCGGGCATTGGACATTTCCTGTTCGAGCAGGCCCATGGGAAAGACCTTGGCAAGTTTTTCCGGCCCCATCGGCTGTTTTGTCTCCGGATCGAGCGGTGGCAGCAGGCCACCTGGAAGGTCCGGAACGACATTGTACCATTGGCTGGGCATCTCATCATCGCGCAGTACGATCTTTTTAATCATGAGTTCTCCTTATTGGCTAAATCGGCTGGGATCAGTACCTCGACAAGGAATCTTTCGTTGTTTTTTACGAAAATTCTTTATATAGGCCTTGGTCCGTTTACAGGGTTGTCATACAAAGTTTTGATTGTCACCTAAGCTCTTTACCATAGACCCTGCAACTCGGGCAACCACCGTTGTGTGTTTGTCGGCTTTCTCTCCTCTACGGCAACTGGTTTTTTGTCGGTAATTTCTTTACTGAGTCTTGGTTCAGCAAAATTACATCGGGGCTCCAATCCAGCCACTGTTTTTCCGGTTGGTCGTGGAGGGGGAAGTGGTGGCCGGCGGCAACCGTCGGTCCGCTGCCTTCACCATCCGGGGTGGCGAGGGCAATCCCGCCGCGGATGATGGCGGTAAGGGATTCCGCCGACACGGTCACCCCGGAGAAGATGCCGCCTTCGATCCTTGTGCCGCTGACCTGCCAGAACTTGGTGTTTTTACGGATGATGGCCATATACTGCGGTCTGATGGTGGCGAAGATCCGAACCTTCTGAAAGGATGGCGAGAGATCGTAGCCGGTAACTTCCCCGACCTGCAGCTGCCGGTAATAGATGGGGGAGCCGAAGGCCAGGGAGCCGAGATGACCGGCTTCGAGGATGATCCCCAGGCCATCGATACTGGCGATCTCGGTCAAGGGCGGTTCGGTAAGTGCTTGCAGGTTCCGTATCGGCTTACCATCCCCCGGCAGGATATTGAGATAGGAGCCGAAAACCAGGGTCTCGGCATTTTTAACCCCGGACAGGTTGATTTCCGCCTGTTCCACCCAGATTTTTGTGTTGCTTCGAAACAGCGTTGCGCTCTTTTCACTGATGCGGATCGTCGCGATAATGGTTTTCTGCTGGTCACCGAGCTGCAAAGAACTGACCCTGCCAATGTCAATACCCTTATAACGGACCTTCGCACCTTCCTTCAGGCCTCTTGAACTGTCAAGCAGGACCGTTAACTCTTTTTCATCGGCGTGCAGGGCATCCTGCAGGTTGGCATAAAGCGGATAGGGTTCGGGCGGTGCCGATGGTCCGCCCGGAGAGGAGTTGATGCAACCGATACCCCCGTTGAGTACCGACTGTAGGGAGCCACTTTGCAGGGTAATGCCTTCAAGGCTACCAGAGACCTGCAGGCCGCTGGTATTGTAAAAACGGGTATTGTGTCGGACGATGTTCTTAAATTCGTCAAAGATCAAGCACTCGATGAGCACCGATTGCTGATCGGGAGAAAGCCGGAAGCTCTCCACCTCGCCGATCTTGATCTTTTTGTGGAGGATAGGAGAGCCGGCAGTCAGCGACTCAGCATCCGGAGCAATCAGCAGAACCCGTTTGCCGGCAGGTTGCAGGTCGGCAACCATTGCGGCGGCTTCCTTGTAACTGTTGTGGAGGCGGAATTCAAAACCTTCTTCCGGTTGGCTACGTTTCTTCTTTTCAATATCCGGGGTGGTGAAAATCACCCCGCCTTGGAGCATCTTCGCCAATGGGCCGGTAGCAAGCGACATTCCTTCGGTCAGGCTGCCATGTACTTCAACACCGGATTGCACCCAGAATACACTTTTTTTGCTGAGAAACTTCAGATAATCCTGATAGATGAACAGTGTGGCGCGGATTTTCATACCGGACTTGTCAATGCCGATATCGACGATCTCCCCCACCTGGATATTTTTAAAATAAACCGGCGATTTGGCAGTCAGATCGACAGGGCCGTCGGCGCTCAGCACCATGGTTTTACCGGGTCGCAGGGGGATTTGCGGCGGTGCATCGGAAAGAATATCAAAGTGGTCCTTGAAGGCGCCATCGCCCGGCTGAAAGGTGATATGAGCCCCGGACAGCAGCAATTGCAGATTTTTGAACCCTGACGGCGAGATTTCTGGTTTCACCAGCCAGAATTTTGTGCCTTCGCGGAGGATCAGCTCGGCCCTTGGATCGAGGAGAATATGGGCGGTAACCGTCCGCTGGCTATCATTATTTATTTGAATCTCCTTGACGAAACCGGCTTCGAGGCCACGGTACATGACCTTGGTCGCCCCCTCGACGATGTCTTCGCTGGAGGCCAGGGTGAGGGTCATGGCAATCCAGTAGTTGGCCGATTGAAAGTCGGGATAGAGGGAAAACATATGGCCGTTTTGCACCTGGGAGGTGGTGGCCAGCTGTTCCGGGGTGTGGAGGAGGATTCCGCCCCGCAGCAGCGAGGCGAGGGACTCAACCTGAATTTTCAGGGACGGCAGTTTGCCGCTTATCTGAATACCGCTGGCGTTGCAGAAGCGACTGCCTTCGCGCACCAGACCAGCGTATTCCGGTTTGATGAAGACATCGATGAGAATATTCTTATCCTTTTCAAGCTGGTACTTCTGCACCTCACCGATGTGAATATTCCGGTAATAGATGCCAGTGCCGGTCTGGATGGAGCCGAGAACTTCGGCCCTGATTTTCAAGTGCAATCCGGGGGTTTCAAGAGAGACCGGCGGGGTCGAGGCAAGGCCCGCGAATTCTCGCCGGGGGGTTGTCGAGGTGCCGACCTGAACGTTGATATAACTGCCGGAAAGGATGGTGTCGAGGCCATGAATGGAGCTTGCCGACAGTTCCGGCCGGACTATCCAGAACAGGGTGTCGTCGACGAGTTGATCTTCCACCGACTTGTCCATTTTTACCCTTGCCTGGATCTGTCGATTTTTCAGATCGGGATGAATTTTGGTGACCAGACCGATGGGAATGCCCCTGGCCATGATCTGGGTTTTGCCCGGGACTATGCCGGAGGCATCGGTGAAAAAGATGGTGATTTCCACCCCGGCGTTTTTATAGCTGGAATAGACCAGCCAGCCGCAGATGCACAGAGCGATGAGGGGCAGGGTCCATATCACAGAAATGCCGCGATTCTTCTTGATTTGAGCGGTGGTCATAGCGTTTTCCCGTGCAGTGTTGCTGGTTGTTCTTGGGGTTTGGCATCCTCTCCGGGGGTGCAGGCGTCCCAGATGATGCGTGGATCAAAGGTGTTGGCGGCGAACATGGTCGCGGCAACGACAAAGGAAAAATAGGTGGCTGCCGGTGCGGTATGGATAGAGGTGAAAATTCCAAAATCAACGAGGACACTGAGCAGGGCAATGACAAAGATATCAAGCATCGACCATCTGCCGATAAAGGCGATAAAGCGAAACAGTCTGGCTTTTTGCACAAGAAAATGGTGCTGGCCGGGCCGGGCGGCGCGAAGGAGAATGACCAGTCCGACGATCTTGAAGATCGGCACGAGGATGGAGGCGGTGAAGATGATCAGCCCGATGAAATAGGAACCATCCTGAAAAAAATAGATTATTCCGTCGAGGATCGTTGACCGGTCGGGAATCCCTAAGAAATCGACTTCCATAATCGGCAGCAGATTGGCGGGGGCAAGAAAGATTGCCGAGGTGAGAACCAGGGCCCAGGTGCGGGCAACGCTGTGCGGTTTTCGCGAATGGAGAAGGGTTTGGCAGCGAGGACAGGCGGTGCCGGCAAGGGAGTCCGGGGAGAGTTTATGACAGGTGTGGCAGAGGATCAGGCCTTGTTCAGCGGCGGTGCGGTTGATCTCCTGAGGTTGGTGGTGAACCGTGGTTTCCGGCTGGGTGTCGTGGCCTTGATCCTCGATCATTTGCCAGAAGAGATCGCGATCGACGACCGTGCCGATAGCCAGAGTCATCAACACCAAAGAGGCAAAACAGACTATTCCGGAGTGGTAATCGATATCGGAATTGTGGGACATTTTAATAATGGTGACCAGAATGCCGATCAGATACACCTCGATCATTGCCCATTCCTCAAGATGGAGATGGATCCGGAAGAGGCTTGCCAGGTAGGAAGGGTATTTTTTTCTCTGGAGCTGCCAGGAGATGAGGCAGATGGTAGTGAGCAGGATCAGCGGAAACACTACCGCCGAGAGCAGCACCATCAGCGAAACGAAATAGTAATCATTTCGATAAAAGTTTAGAACCGATTCGAGTATATTGGCGGAGCCGCTGAACCCGAACGATCTGAAGGTCATAAGGGGCAGCAGCATCGCCGGCAGGTAGAGGAGGAGGCCGGCGATACTGAGTGCCAATACTTTCGTGATCGAAGCTGCCGTACTTTTGTTGATCGTTTTGCCGCAACGGGGACAGACTGCCGAGCAACCTGGAGGAGCTTGCGTTTTGTGCAGCAGAAGATCACAATCCGGGCAGGCGGTGAAGTGATCAAAAGGGTCGGACAACGATTGCAAAATGCTTCCCCTGCTTGCGGGTTTTTGGTAAGGATCGATTTTTGCCGAATATTGTAACGTTATCGCCGGGGTTTGTCATACGAAAAACAATTTTCGGAGTGTAGGCGAGTGATACGGTGCGCTGAGATATAAAAGTCCATGAGACAAAGAGGTTGATGATGAGCGTCAATAGATGGCTGAAGATTACCATTGAAACCGATCCCGTGCTGGTCGAGCCGATTGGCGACTTCCTTGTCGGTGTTCTTGAAGCGGGCGTCGAGACCGGGGCAGTGGACGAGCCGAATTTCGGCACCTTGACCTGTTATCTGCAAAAAGCCAATCCCGATCCCCAGGAGGTAGAGGAGATTGTCACCCGAATCTCTTCATATCTTGGTGAGTTGGCAAAGGTCTTTGCCGTACCGGTGCCGACCCTTACCGCTTCCTTTTTTGAGGAGGAGGATTGGAGTTCCACCTGGAAGGAACACTTCAAACCTTTTGCTATTGTGCCCGGTTTGGTTATTGCCCCGACCTGGGAAGAATACCAGCCGAACGTCGGCGAAGCGGTCATCACCATGGATCCGGGCATGGCTTTTGGTACCGGGCATCATGCGACAACCAGCCTTTCCCTGGAACTGTTGCGCCGGACCCTTGTCGCCGGCAGTGCTATGCGCGTTCTTGACGTCGGCACCGGTACCGGCATCCTTGGCATGGCAGCGATGCTTTTCGGGGCTGCAAGTGTCTTAGGAATCGACAATGATCCCGAGGCGACCGCGGCGGCAAGCGATAATGTGAAGAGAAACAGCCTCGATGACCGTATGCTGGTCAGTTTGACGCCACTGGGCGAGCTGTCCGGCTCCTACCAGATCGTGGTTGCCAATATCGTCCACGACGTTCTTCTTGAATTGGCCGAAAATTTGACCAGACTGACCGATGTGGGCGGCTTCCTGATCCTCTCCGGCATCCTTGTCGGTGAGCAGGTTGCTCATATAAAAAGATTCTTTATCGACCAGGGATTCAAACTCCTCGATGCGGAAGAACGTAAGGAGTGGGCAGCATTACGCTTCCAAAAGGGATAATTACAAGGACTTGCGGCTATTCCTCGGGATGGACCGGGCGCATCGGGGTGAACTGGTAATCGGTGTCGAAGATGATACCGATACCGTCTGCCTCTCGGCGGATGACGATGGCCGTGGCACTGACCCAAAGGTGCTTGCCGGTGAGATTTTTCAGGCTTTCCACGGAGAGGATGAATTTCAGCCGTTTCAAATCGTCAAAACTGACAAGGAACTCAACTTGCACCTTGGCCGCCATCGGAAAGGGGTGGGAGGTTCTCAGGAAGGCGCCGCCGGAGCTGATATTGGCGGCAACCGTATCGATTACCGGCAGCTGGTCTTCGCTGTGTCGGTAGGAAATTCTGGCCTGGAGGTTGAGGGAAAATCGTTCCTGAATACGTTTGTCGCTGGGCATTGGTACTTTCCTCGGCGCGAAGGGGAATGATGATATTGCCTGCCTTGATAAACGGAGCTCTTTTTAGGGGCCGTTGGTGATAACAAAGGTCGCTGGTTCAATACTTACGGAATGTAAGGAATAATGTCAATTTGAAAGAGATTAAAGCCGGAACGGTGGAGGTTTTACAAAACCTCGTACCGGCAAACCAACAGCGTAAGGAATGTCATGCGACGATTCTTTTTTGATCCACAGAGCCGCAAAGGAGACAGCATCTTCCTCCCGGACGAGGAATCTCGCCATGTCGTCAAGGTACTCAGGCTGTCGGCGGGGAGTGCCATAGAACTCCTTGACGGACAGGGGACGGTATACCAGGCGACTATTGTTACCACCGGCAGGCAGGTGGAGGCGCAGATTATCGGTATTGTCGCCAAAAATGAGGGAGCCGGTAAGACCGTTTGGGTCGGTCAGGGCATCCTCAAGGGCGAGAAAATGGACACGGTCGTACAGAAATGCACGGAACTGGGAGTAACTCGCTTCAGCCCCTTTGAAAGCTCAAGGTGCCAGGGCAAGGCCGAACCGGGACAGAACCGCAAACGGCACGAGCGCTGGCAGCGCATCGGTCTTGCCGCCTGCAAGCAGTGTCTGCGGCCTAAACTGATGGAACTCGATCCCCCGGTGAATCTGGCCGATCTGTTGCGGGATAGCGATGCGACCCTGCGGCTGCTCTTTTGGGAGGAGGAAAAAGACGTCCATCTTCAGGATATTGCCGCCCTGCCGGAGGCTCGGTCGGTGGCGTTGCTGCTCGGGCCGGAAGGCGGCTTTTCCCGCGATGAAGCCGCTCTGGCGCGGCAGCTCGGGTGGACGACGGTCAGTCTTGGTGCGCGCATCCTCCGGGCCGAGACCGCAACGCTGACTGCCGTCTCCATCATTCAATATGTAATGGGTAATCTGTAATGATGGAAAAAATAGCAACAGTTCCGGATCGTTCAATAATCATCGAAAGACCCGATCGGGTTCTTCATCTGGAGGAGGCGCTTGCCACCGGTCACCGGATCATCGATGTTCGATCGGCCGGGGAATTTCTGGACGGAACCATTCCCGGGGCCAGCAATGTTCCTCTTTTTGACGAAGATGAGCGCGGGCTGATCGGCACGATCTATCGCCAAGGCGGGCATGCCCAGGCGGTCGATCAGGGTTTTGAATTTGTCGAGAAAAAATTGCCAGAATTGCTGTCGGCTTTTCAGCCTTTTCGAAAACAACCCCTGGCCATTTGCTGCGCCAGAGGTGGAATGCGCTCACGGTCGGTGGTCAATCTCCTGCGCCAGGCCGGTTTTACGGCCTGTCAACTGGCGGGCGGGTATAAAGAATATCGCCATAATGTCCTGCAGTGCCTGGAGAATTTTCGGCCACGGTTGATTGTTATCCATGGCCTGACCGGCACCGGCAAGACGCGGATTCTCCAGCGACTTCCTGAATCCATTGACCTTGAAGATCTCGCCGGTCATCGCAGCTCCCTGTTCGGAGGACTTGATCGGCATCCGAGCAACCAGCGGACCTTTGAAAGCCGGTTGGCGGAGAGAGTAGCCACCCTTGGCAAGGCACCGTATTTCATTGAGGGCGAAAGCCGGAAAATCGGCAGGGTATTTATCCCGAAGCCCCTGGCAGGGGCTATGAAAGAGGCGATTCTGGTGAATATCCATTGTCGGCTGGAGACCCGCATCGCCAGAATCATCGAGGATTATCCGGTGACGGGCGAAGCAATGGTTGAACAAATCGATACCATCCTCAGATCGCTGAAACAGAAAATGGGGGCGGAACAGGTGGAGAGGATGTGCGACCTGCTACGGCAGGGCAACCTGCCCGCACTTGTGCGTATCCTCCTCGTTGAATACTACGACAAACGTTATAGCAAGAGCATGAGCGAGTACCGCTTTGCCCTGGATATCTCCGCCGAAGATCTTGACGAGGCGGCAATACGCCTTGAGGAATTTCGCCGGTCGCTCAGTCCTTCCGAAGACTGACAAAACCAGGTGGTACGGAAACACCTCTTGGATGATCCTCATCTTGGTAAATGCGCCGAAGCGGGGAATGCACAGCCGGGCCTGATGACTATAGACCCGGCGAGCTGGTTATCAACCCCCTCCTCGGGGAAATTTCTGTTGTTGTTGCCGCTGCGCTTCCTCTTCCTCTTCTTGTTGTTTAGTTTTATTCTTTTGTTTAACAGGCTGTTTTTGTTCTTGTTGTTTTGGAGGCTCATCCTGCTTTTGCCGTAATTGTTTTGCTTCCTGAGGCGGCCGTTGCTCGGCCTCCTGTTTTTGCTGCCTCAGCTGTGACTCTTTTTCCAGCCGTCGTTGTTCTTCCTGTTGCTGGCGTTTTTGGAGTTCTTGCTCCTGTCGGCGCTGCCCCTCTTTTTGCTGCCTCAGCTGTGACTCTTTTTCCAGCCGTCGTTGTTCTTCCTGTTGCTGGCGTTTTTGGAGTTCTTGCTCCTGCCGCTGCTGCCCCTGTTTTTGCTGCCTCAGCTGTGACTCTTTTTCCAGCCGTCGCTGTTCTTCCTGTTGCTGGCGTTTTTGGAGTTCTTGCTCCTGCCGCTGCTGCCCCTCTTTTTGCTGCCTCAGCTGTGACTCTTTTTCCAGCTGTCGCTGTTCTTCCTGTTGCTGGCGTTTTTGGAGTTCTTGCTCCTGCCGCTGCTGCCCCTGTTTTTGCTGCTTCAGCTGTGACTCTTTTTCCAGCTGTCGTTGTTCTTCCTGTTGCTGTCGTTTTTGAAGATCTTGTTCCTGCCGCTGCTGTCCCACTTTTTGTTGTTTCAACTCCTGCTCTTGGAGACGTTGCCCTTCTTCCGGTTGCAGCCGCATTTTTTGTTCTTTCTGTAACTGATTGTCTGCCTTTTGACGAAGCTGGTCAGGCTGGTTCGTCTCTTTCGTATTAGCCTCTCTTGGCGATTTGAGACGCGGTTTGTCTTCTTGATTTCTGTCGATCGGTTCACCTGCTGCCCCACTATTTTTTTGCCAGTTCTCCTTGTCACCCCTTTGTGCAGGTGTTTGTTCCCGTTTTTGCGGCTCTTGCGGTTTTCTCGATTGAAGTTTTGTTGCCGGTTGTGGTGATTGTTCCTGGATTTTAGGCAAGGCATTCTCCCGGCTTTGCTTTTTCTCCCATTCTTGCGATGGGTTGCCAGTTTCCGTTCCCTGATTTTGTGCTTCCCTTGGTGATTTCAATCGTTGTTTTGGAGACTTCTTGTCGGCATCACCCGCCTCGCCCCGTTGTGTCTGCTCATCAGCCCAGCGTTGCTTTTCTCTTTCTTGAGCAGGGGGTTGAGTATCAGCTTGCTCAAACCTCTGATTACGGGTGTCTTTTGTGGCAGGCGCAGGCCGTTTATCGTCCTGCATACGAGCACCCTCTATCTGGCCTGATTCTCCCTTGCCCTTCGTGCCCAGTCGCTGTGCCTTCTCGGTAGAAATCGGTCGCTCGCGATCCCTTGGTTTTATCTCTTTTTTCTCAAGCGCCAGGGTGTTGAAAGGTTTTGCGACTTGGTCGGAATCCACTAGCTTGGTTGCCAGCCTCGGCTTACGCACTTCCACGTTCGGCGAAGGCTCGGCTTTCGCGTTGACGCGCATCAAATCTTTCTCGATTCGTTCCCGACCGGCTGGGCCGAACTCCCTTTTTCTTTGTTGATTGTCGTTGATTCGGTTGATGGCCATGGTATGCGGTTTGCGGGTAACTTCCAGGTCATTGTAGGTATGGCGGCGTTTATCGATATTGATATTATTAATGATCGTAGTATTGATAACCGTGGTGGGCTGGTAATTGTTGATAATAACATCTCTGTCGATATTTCGTTGGATATAGGGAGTATAGCGCTTACCGCTATAAAAGTGATCACGATGAACGATGGTCACTTCGTCGATATACCGGTAACGACCGATGTTGATATTGACGATTGAGGTGTTGGAAACGATAACGGTTCGCCTGCCCCAGTGCCGATAACCATAATAATCCTCGTCGGGTGCAAGCGGTACCCAGCCAATGGAAGGACCGCTGTGCAGCCAGCCGACCCGGCCCGGATACCAACCGAAACTGATGGAAAATCGAGGGCCACTCTCGACAAAACGGGCAGTTGGCGGCATCCAGTACCAGTTGCGGGAGGAATCGACATAAACCCACGATCCATAATGGTGAGTGACATACCCGAAGGGTTCATCGGGAATCCAGCAGTTGTCCCCGTAATAGACTGTCCAGCGCCCCGCCGTAAAGGGTCGCCAGCCCGAATCGATACGAGTAGGCCGCCACATATCGCGATAGGTACCCTCATAATAGACACGCTCCCACTCACCGTTTTCGTCAAGGACATAGGAATTGTCACGAATGGGTTCCGGCAGGAGATCCGAATACATTGTGCTTCGCAGACGCTGTGCCCAAATGTCTTCACGCCGGCCGTTCCAGTCATCCCACTGGGAATCGACCATGCCGTTTCCCAGTGCAGTTTCGTTGTCGTCGGCAATAAGTGAAGAAGCTCCTTCCCAAACTTCATACCTCGACTTGGATTTATCATGGACAAAATCGACGTTGCCGCGGACGGCGATGACTTCAAGGGACTCGTCGCCAACGTAGAGATCGAAAACCGTCCCCGCCGGCGCCACCACATAACCGTAGGGTGTGGTCACTTTGATAACGGCATCTTCACTCTTGTTATAAAAGCGGGCAAGTCCTGATGCCACATCAACAGTTGTGGCATCAAGGTCCAGGGCAATGAGCTGAAACTGGGTATTTCCGCTTACCCTGAACCACGTCTTGTTCGGCATGATAATCTCGGCCTTGCCTTCATCTCCCGAATAGAGGGCATCGTCCAGGCCGAAGGGCGAATCTTTGACCGTGCCGACCCAATCTTTTTCCTCTTCTATGTAACGCAGCAGTTTGCCTTCGACGTGGGTAATTTGGCCGATAAGAATTGTTTCATCGTTATCGGCGGCCACTATCGGCGTGCCGGTGAACAGCATGCCGAGACCGGCAAGCAGCATACCACAAAAAAATTGCAGAGAAATTTTCATACCATCACCTTGGAGGACACCTATGTTGAGGTTGAGTAGGACAGAACAGCTGTAGATTTTCGTACACCATAAGTATTTGTGAGGACAATTACAACTGGCGATGGTTTTCTGCAAACGATGGTGCATGGAATGCACCCTACCTGACGACGGCTTCCAGGCTGGAGGATACAATCCAGCCTTGGCGGTTGGTTTCATCTTTGACAAAAGTGAAGGGCCCATGATTTTTCTGCGGATAGACCAAACGCCCCTCCTGGATGGCCCCGATCGAGGCTGCCGAGGCAAAAGGGGAGATGAGCAGCCGGGCATCGGCGGCGATGACCACGGCCGGTTTGAAACCCTGGTAACGGATGGCTGTTCCCGTCACGGCGATGATGAGCAGCAGGAGACAGGCAATTCTTACTGCCATGCCGGTTTTTCCTCCTATTGGGTATTTGTGCGCGGCGATCTGGAAAAAGGTGAAACAGAACAGTGCGGTGAGCCCAAGTATTGCCCACTGGTCCAGCCCGAGGAGATGAAACAGCCGGTCGGCTCCTGTTGCATCGCCGGTGAACAGGCCACTCTCTTTCCGCACCAGTTCCAGGTTGCCGGTGATATCAGAATCGGTGGGGGCAAGGCGCAGGGCACGCTCATAGTTGAGGACCGCCCGACCTGGTTTGCTGGCTTGGGCATAGCTGTTAGCAAGATTAAAGAGGACCGCCGGTGAGAAACCGGCCGAGTTGACCAGTTCCTCGTAGTGGCGGATTGCCTGCTCATAATCGCCACGGCTGTAGGCCTCGTTGCCCTGTTGAAAAAGCTGCTCTTCTTTGTCGACCGCGCGGCTGGGGACGTTCTGCCAAAGCAGCAGGCCGGTGACGATGAGAAGAATGCCACAAAGCTTTTGCCCGTTCATCGCAGCTCCTCCAACACCTTTTTCATTGTCCGCAGGTAGCTCTCCATCTTATCTTGGGACAGCGTGGCCCCACCGTAGGAAGCCGAATCGGCGGCGGCAAAAATTTCCACCAGGGGCGATTCCGGGCCAAGCCTCTCTTTCAGGCTTGCAAGGCTGATGGCGGTTGGTTGCAGGTTCCAGGAAAGGCCCAGCTGGTTTTGTATGGCGGTTCGCGCAGAAGCGAGGAATTCGTAACTATTTCCTGAGTTGCAAGCCCTTTCGACCAGGTTCAGATGGTGAGCGAGGAGGTGGCCTTTTTGCCGTCGCAGTTCTTTTTCCGGGTGTTTAATCAAGTTTTGTCGGCGCAGCTGGAGAGTAAACAGAGCCACGAGAATGACGAGGCAGAGGATGACAACAGCAAGGAACCAGCTTCTCAGAAAAATCGGTATGATTTCTCGCTGAAAATCGCCGATCTGCAGATTGAGTGGCGCCATTTGCGCAAGCCCGCTGGTCGGTTTGGCCGGGATATCCTGGTTTTTCGGCACCAGCGGGGCATTTTGCGGGACTGGCGGTGGGGGCGGTGTCACGACGCTTTTCGCCAGTTTGATGGCGATCGGCGCACTGCTCACGGTGATATAGTCCTTTTTCAGCGGGTCGAAATAGCTGAAGGAAAGTGGGGGAATTTCTTTTGCCGCATCGTTTTTGGCAACAACAGCCTGGTCAAAGACCTTCACCCCGGAGTAGCTGTTGCCGTGGCTGGTGAAGGTCGCTGTCGGAGTATAGGTTTTCCAGTCGGGGCTTTCCGGAAAGGCGGGCGCCTCGACCCGGTCAAAATTGCCGGTGCCGCTTATTTCGATATTCAGTTTCAGCGGCTCGCCGACCTCAAGATCCTGCCGGTTGGCGACCACCCTGAAGGTAAAATCACCGATAGCCCCGCCAAAATCCTTCGGCTGGTTGGCAACCGGCAGAGAGATGACCTTGAAGACTGCCTCGGGGCTTGTCACCTCAATCGGCTTGCGTTGGGCGCCGCCGAAAAAGCTGTCGAGGAAGGGGTCATTAAAAGCCGAATCGTCGAAAAGACCGCCGCCGAAAGGTGACAGAGGCCGTCTTTTCTGAGGGACAAGAAGGGAGGCTTCCATACTGAAAGTGAGGGGGTGGTGGCCGGCCTTTATGCCTGTGAGGGTGGTATCCCAGGACAGAACATGATAGGGGATGCCGTTGATCTTTTCCTGAGTTTGGGTCGGCTTTTCTCGTAGTTGCGGCATGACCACTCCGTCACCGTGCAGGGTCGGCAAGGAGTTGATGTCGGATCGGTATTTTTGATTGAAATAGGCCTTAATCTTGATTGGCACAATTTCACCTGGGTAATGTTCGCCAATCTCCGGGATACGGATGAAGGCCACCTCCTCCGGTGAACGTTCTGTACCACCAGCGGTGTTGTTCGTTGAGGCGGTGGTTACTTCGAAACTGAGGGGCTTGGTGGTGGCAGTTTCACCGCCGGCGTTGATTTTTATCGGGGGGATTGTGTAAGTTCCCGGTTTCTGCGCCTGGATCAGATAACTGTTGGAGAGAGAGGAGGTCATTGAGCCATTGATGATGTTGATCCGGCTTGATTGACCACGGTTTTGAAAGCTGACTCCGGCAACTTCGGGCAACTCGATGTTTGAGATACGGCTGGCGCCGTTCACCGTAATGGTCAACATGGCACCTTGATCGATCGGGAAGGAGAGTTGGCTGAGAGACGCCTCAAGGCTGATATCCGCCCGGGCCTCGACCCCGCAACAAAGGATCATCAGGCAGGCCAGGAAATAGAATGATTTGTAATGTCGTTGCATCACCAGTCCCTGTCGATTTCCAGTTCCTTTGCCCTGCGACCTGACGGTACAAAATTCAGGTTGCCCTCTTCGTTTTTCAAGGCATTGAGCAACCGCTCCGCCTCTTCCTTCGTCATCTTGCCCAGCTGTTGGCGCAACGCGTCACGCGCTGCCTGTTCCTCCGCCTTGTTTCGGTCTTCTTCTCCTTGTTCGCTGCCGACTGGCTGCTCCTGGGCTTTCTCAAGTTGTTTCTCTTCAGGCTGTTTTGCTGTTGGTTTTTCACCCGTTTTGTCCGATTCTTCACCATCCTGCTTTTCAGGGGACGGTTGGCTGGTATTTTCCTCGTCGGAACCGCTTTCTTGCTGCTGCTTTTGTCCTTGGTCTTTTTTATCGCCGTCTTGTTGCTTTTGCTGCTCGTCCTGCTTGTTTTGTTTCTCCTGTTTCTCTTTTTCCAGCCGTTTTTCCAACTCCTCCAGTTGTTTGGTGACGATGCTTTGATTGTGTTTGGCATCAGGGTCGGCAGGGTCGAGTTCCAGTGCCGAGTTCAGCGAGTTCAGGGCCTGTCGCCATTGGCTTGCCGCTGCCTGCGGATCCGCCTGCAACAGCTCCACGCCTTTCTGATAATAACTGTTGCCCCGGTTGTAATAAGACCTTTTCTGGAGGTCGATCTTGTCACTTTTCAGGGCTCCGCTAAAGGCGGCGATGGCATCGTCATACATGTTGTTTTTATGGGCGGCAGCCCCGAAATTATATAACAACAACGGGTCGTCCGGCTTCTTTTCCAGTTTTTTCCGGTAATACTCGGAGGCCTGCAGATAGTCGCCGCGCCCGTAGGCCTCCTCCCCTTCTGAAGCGTAACCATTACCGCTCATAGATGCCAGAAGAAGGAAAGCGAGAACAAGGGCCTTGCCGGCCCGTGGCCATTTCATTTTGCTGAACAGTGATTTGACAAATTGAACAAATCTACCGAATGGCAGGAGGGGCAATACCAGGGCAGCTTTTCTTTCGCCGATAAGCAGTTCGATCATGAGGAGGATGGCGGCCAGGGCTAAAGGCCATTCGAACCTCTCGACCGGAACCTTATGACGACGTTCGGCCAGTTCTTCTTTAGGGATGAGTGACAATTTCTGCTGATAGATGGTCTCCAGCCCTTCGCCGGCCGGCCCCAGCGGGGCATAGAGACCACCACTTTTTTCGGCGATTTGCCCAAGGGTTGTGGCATCGAGTTTGGAGGTGACGAAATTGCCGGCAGCGTCCTTGACAAAGCCCTGGCCACCGCCGCCCTTGATGGGGATAAGTTCGCCCTGGCTGGTACCAACGCCTACCGTATAGATTGTTAAGCCCTGTTTGGTAGCGGCCTCGGCTGCCTGGATGGCATCACCCTGGAGATTCTCGCCGTCGGTGACGATGATAAGGATTTTATGATTCGCGGCATTGTTGAGGATTTGCCCGGCCTTGTCAATGACCGCGGCAATATTGGTGCCACCCTGGGGAATGAGATCAGTGCCCACCGCCGACAGGGAGTGGAGAAAAGCATCGTAATCAATGGTCAACGGGCACATCAGGTAGGCGGTTCCGGCAAAGGGCAGGAGGCCCACCCGGTCGCCCTCCAGCTTTTCGACGAAATCGAGAATGGCCAGCGTCGCCCGCTGCAGACGGTTGGGTTTGATATCCTCGGCCAGCATGCTTTTCGAGGTATCGAGGGCAAACAGCAGGTCTATCCCCTTGCGCTGCACCTCCACCCACTGGTAGCCGACCTGCGGCCTGGCCAGCGCGACGAAGCAAAGAAACACGGCAACGACCAGGAGCAGTTTTTTTAGATGCCGCCTGGTCGTTGAAATATTGCCGGTAAGGCGGCCGAGAAGCTGCCGGGCGACAAATTTTTGCAAGTCCGCCTGCCGTTTCGCGGCCAGGGAGCGGAAGAACAAAACCAAGCCGAGACAGACGCCAAGACCACCGATAAGCCAGAGAGGTTGCGATACTTCCATAGGGTTCCTCGGGGTTACGGCAGTCTTTTACGGGTTGAAAAAATCTCCAGGCCGAGCAGGAGCAGCGCGGCAGCTACCAGAAAGGGCATGAGTTCCCGGTATTCCTCGAATTTCTTAATAGTCTTGGTGGTCGTCTCCATGGTGTTGATTTCATCGTAGATCTTGGTAAGCGAAGCCGTATCGGTGGCCCGGAAATAGACGGCGCCGGTTTTTTCCGCCACCTTGGTGAGAGTATCTTCATCGATATCGACCTTGGCGCGGACCAGTCTTCGTCGGCCGAAGGGATCGGTTACCGGCATTGGCGCCTCGCCCCGGGTGCCGGCGCCGATGGTGTACACTTTGATGCCAAGCGTTTCGGCGGCCTCGGCGGCAATAAGCGGCTGGACGCTGCCGGCGTTGTTCATACCGTCGGTAAGGAGGATGAGCAGCCGCGATTTGGACTTCTGATCGCGCAGATGGTTGATGCCGCTGCCAATCGCCGAACCGATGGCTGTGCCATCCTCGACCATGCCAAGATTTAATGATTCCAGCCTCTTGCGCAACCAATCATGGTCGAGGGTGAGAGGGCTGACCAGATAGGGGCGGCCGGCGAAGGCCAGCAGGCCGATCCGGTCGCTCGGTCGCTCGTTGATGAATTCGTCGACAACCTTTTTCACGACTTCAAGGCGATTGGCCGGCTTGCCGTCGAGGGTGAAATCCATAGCCTCCATGGAGCCGGAGACATCGACGGCAAGGATGATATCGATGCCGCTGGCCTTAATTTCTGTCGTGGTATTCCCTTGCTGCGGTCTGGCGAGGGCAAGAATCAGGAGGGCAAGAACGGCCAGGCGCAGAAGGAGGAGGAGGGAACCTGGTCGAGCTTTTCTTGCCCCAGCCAGAGTCGCAGCAAGGGACGTTGAGGAAAACAGCAGTGCCGGAGCTGCCCCGGGCCGGCCGTGCAACACGGCCAAGAGGGGCAGCAGGGCAAGAAACCACAGGAGGTGCGGATGGAGAAATCTCATGATCTTCCTCCGGGTGGCAGGATTTCCGGTCTGGTTCGGGTGATAAAGGTGCGCACCGCCATCTCCATCTGTTCGAGATGTTGGCTGTCGGGGATCAGATGGGCGAATTTGGCCATATCGGCCTGCTCCAGGCAGGCCCGCAGTTCCGTCTGGTAGTCGACCAGGGGAGTGCCACCCGAGCCCTTGAGACCGGCGAAAAATTCCCTGGTTGTCTGCCGGGTCGAGCGGATGGCAAAGCGCAATTCGATGTAGCGGCGGAGTATCTGCCCGGCCAGTTCCATATACAAGAGGCTTTGCCCGTCACGTATCAGCTGCCGGGCTTCCTCTAGCTCCCGCAGTGCCGTTTCCCACGGGGGAACGGGCGGCGGCAGCGGCTTTTTCCGCCGTTTCATAAGCAAAAAGAGCAGGGCGAGGAGGAGGATGGCGAGCAGGGCGATTACCGCTTCTATCAGGTAGGGCGGGTATTCGGAAGTCGGCAGTGGGCCATGTATATCGCGTAAGGCCTCGGTGTTTTGCGATGTTTGTTGCTGGTTGCTGTTTTGCAGGGTAAGGGTCTCCTCGTTCGAGTCGGCCCCGAGGACGATTCCGGTTCCGACCGGAACCACCAGCCAGGGAAGGAGGAGGATCGATCTTTTCATGTCATCCTCCCCTGTCGGGTTTTAAAAAAGCTCAGCAATGACGGGAGGTAGGAGGTATCGGTGAAGAGGTCGAGAAGGTCGATACCGATGGAGCGAATGACCCTCTGCAAGGTTTTCTGCCGCTCCTTGGCCATGGCCTGGTATTGGCGCCGGACTTCGCCGTCGGAGGTGTTCAGCTCTACCTGTTGGCCGCTTTCGGCATCCTCCAGGGTCAGCCAGCCGACATCGGGGAGTTCGAATTCCCGGGGATCGGAGACGATGACACTGATCAGGTCATGGTGTCGGTTGCTGATCTGCAACTTAGGCCGTAATGTTTGCAGGGCCATGTCAAAATCGCCCGGCAGGCAGAAGTCGGAGATAAGAAAGGCCACGCATTTTCTCTTGATGACTCGATTGGTAAAATCGAGCGGCACGCCGAGATCGGTATTCCGTCCCTGTCCCTGGAAATAGAGGATCTCGCGAATCAGGCGGAGAATATGGCCACGGCCCTTTTTGGGCGGGATATACAGTTCGACGACATCGGAAAACAGCACCAGGCCGACCTTGTCGTTGTTGCGTACCGCCGAAAAAGCCAGCACCGAGCCCACCTCGGCCATCAATTCCCGCTTTGAGCTGTGCACCGAGCCGAAATCACCGGAACCGCTGATATCGATCATCAGCATGATGGTCAGCTCCCGTTCCTCGGTGAATTTCTTGATATGCGGGATGCCGGTTCGGGCGGTGACATTCCAGTCGATACTTCGGATATCGTCACCCGGCACGTATTCGCGGACCTCGTCGAAGTTCATGCCGCGACCCTTGAAGACCGAGTGATAGCTGCCGGCCAGGCTGTCGTTGACCAGCCGCTTGGTCCGCACCTCGATCTGCCGGACTTTTTTGAGAATTTCTCTGGTAAGTTGGACATCCATGGTGGGTATGCCGCCTCTCAGGGAACCGGGACCGTATCGAGAATCTTGCGGATGATATCCTCGCTGCTGATACCCTCGGCCTCGGCCTCATAGCTGATGCGCAGGCGATGGCGCATGACATCGAGGGCCGCCGCCTTGACGTCGTCCGGGGTGACGTAGCCCCGACCGGCGAGAAAAGCGAGGCAACGTGCAACTACCTTGAGATTGATGGTCGCCCTGGGGGAGGCGCCGGTTTCAATGTACTGCTGCAACTCCAACTGGTAATGCTGTGGCTCGCGGGTGGCGTAAACCAAGGAGACGATGTAGTCTTTGATCTTGCCATCCATATAGATTGAGTTGACAACCTTGCGCGAGGCCAGGATATCGCCCGGATGGGCAACCGGCGCGACTTCTATCTCGGCATCGGTCCTCTCGAAGTTGTCAAGAATCCGCCGTTCCTCGGCGCGGCTCGGATAGCCGACCACCACCTTGAGCATGAAGCGGTCGACCTGGGCCTCCGGCAGTGGGTAGGTGCCTTCCTGCTCGATGGGGTTTTGCGTGGCCAGGACGAGAAACAGCTCGGGCAAAGGGAAACTCTGGTCGCCGATGGTCACCTGTTTTTCCTGCATGGCCTCAAGGAGGGCCGATTGCACCTTGGCCGGTGCCCGGTTGATCTCATCGGCGAGGATAAGGGAGGAGAAAATCGGACCCCTTTTTACCTCGAAGCTGGTCTCCCGCGGATTGTAGATCTCCGTGCCGATGATATCGGCGGGCAGCATGTCCGGGGTAAATTGAATCCGCCGGAAATCGGTCTGGATCGCTGCCGCCAGCGTCTTTACCGCCAGGGTCTTGGCGAGACCCGGCAACCCCTCAAGGAGGATATGACCGCCTGACAGCAGGCTGATCAACAACCTTTCGATAAGATGCTCCTGGCCGACAATGACCTTTGCCAGTTCGTACTTGAGTGGAGCAATCCATCCGGAACTCCCGCTTACCGCCTCGTTGATCCGCTGGATGGAGGTGTAAACATCGGTGGATTGCGACGGTGGATCCGTTGCCGACGGGGCTGGAAGGTTGATGATGTGGGGCGGTTTGTCAAGCATGACATCCTCAATAATTTGATAATGTTTACGAAGTTGCGGGTTCTGCAGCACTTTCCCGGCGCTTTTAGCGATTGTTGGAGACTCCGGGGAAGCGTCTTGATGAGTGACTATATATCGCAATCATTACCACAATCTTTCGTGAGCATTACAAAGCTGTAATGGTTTGAAAGTATGAAGCAGGGAGTACACTTACCGATGAGTCGGGAAAATCATGGAAAATCAAATCTTTTCCTTTCAGAAAAGTCAGGAATAGGTAATTCTAGGGGATCAAAAAAGACAGTCTTGAATCGCTCCCTTCGGGAAATACTTATTAAGATATTGATAGTATTTATAAATAGCCATGAAGTATTATTCCTTTAACAAACGCTGACCTTTTTGCCACGTGACCATGCCGCAACTCTATTTACAAGAATATGCAAAGAATTTGGCCGGTCGCAGGGTGTGTATCGCCTGTCGGGAAGGGATTCTCCGGGATCATTTTGTCGAAATTGTCGCCGATTTAAAATTTCTCGTTCGCAAGAATATCAATACCAGCCTGTTTCATAACCTTCCCAATCGTTTTGCCAACCAGAAGCTATTGAAAGAACTGGAGATGAAGCTGCCGGCGACCAATCTTATCAGGGTCGTCCCGGATATGGATTTTTACCAGGCGGTGCTCAGCCACCCGGACAGCATTGCAAAACTTATCTTTCTCGAAAGACGCTATCTGAGTGATCGGCAAGGCAACAAGATCAACGCCCTGACGACCAGGCGGGTGCGCGAGTCCCTCGCTGATTTTGGCGACTTCATTGCCAACGTCAATTTTCGCGACACCATGAACCGCATCTGCGAAAAGATCGAGGCGGGGGGGTGTGAGCGGGTACATATTCTGCCGGCCGGTAAAGACGCAATCAAGCATGAATTGTTCACCGTCGAAGGTACGGGGACGATGATTGCTAACAACTTTACCGAGGAATTCCGGCGTGTTTTGACCGATGAAGAAGTGGCTATCGTTTACCGCATTCTCACCAGTTACAAGCGCGGTGGTTTTCTCAAGCCGCGCAGCAAAGAATATCTGAGTCGCAACCGGGAGCGGTTTTTTGTCACCGCCATCGACGGTATTACGGTCGGTTGTGTGGAACAGAAGATCATCGACGAACAGACGGTGGAGCTGGGAGCCCTGGCTATTTCTACCCGTTTTCGCAATCAGCGGATCGGAGTGTACACGGTCAATGCCTTTATCCATACCATGCTCGCCGAAGGCTACAATCGGTTTATCTCACTGACCAGAAATCCGAGACTGCAGGACCTTTTCCGGCAGCTCGGCTTTGTCGAAGGCAGCAGAAGTGAGTACCTGCAGCGACAGAACGAGAGTCCCGGGGTGACGATGTTTTTTAAGGAGGTGGGGCAGATCGAGTCGGAGCCGCCGGAATTTTAATCGCCTGCAGGATGGGGCGCACCTCGATTGCCCCACCCGCCGGCAAGCTTGCTGATCTCAACGCTTTCCAAACGGCGATGCATATGCTTTTTAAAGGGTTGCCGATCGGCGCCCGCGCACTTTCCGCTACCATGGCCGATAAATCCTCGGCCGGCCGGATCTCGAAGGGGCCTGCCTTCACTCCCGGGTGTTTCGACATCAACTGGATCGCGTGATTGAGATCCCTCGCTTCGAGAATGAGAATTCCCCCCAACTGTTCTTTGGTTTCGGCATAGGGGCCATCGGTAGTCGATACCTTGTCGTTTCGCCAGCGCAGGGTAACTGCGTTTCCGGCACTCTGCAGGGCTTCTCCACCCGCAAAGTGGCCACCCTTGCGCAGGACATCGTCGTAGGTAAAGCACTCGTCCATGAGGGCTTCCCGTTCGCTTTCCGACAGTCCTTCCCACCAGCCTTCCTCTATATAACCGAGACATATATATTTCATGGCTTCCTCCTCACATGTGGACGATATTTCTAAAGCCCCCGTAAACCATGCGCTGACAATCAAAGGGCATGGAACCCGGTGTGCATATTTCGTTTGTACGCGGATCAGCCATTACCGCGGCATTGACCTTGTCGCGATGTTCGCGCGATTCGAAAACGATCCAGGAAAATACCACGGTTTCACCTTCGCCGGCATCGGCTGCTTTTCTAAACGAAACCATGTCCTTAATGTCGAGATCGTCGCCTATGCATTCCCAGAAATCCAGGGCTCCGTGCTCTTTCCAGAGTGCCCCCGCTTTTTCCGCGATGCGTTTGTATTCGTCCACTTTATCTTTCGGTAACGGAATAACGAAACCGTCGACATATCTTTCCATGGCAAACCTCCCATTGTTTATTTCGGACGCTCGTAATGAACTGCTGGTGTCGGCGTCTCCATGCGATGACTTTCAAGCTAAGGCCCGATGCCTTAGGTGCCACCAGAATCCTCTCGACTGCTCAGTAGTCGTTCGGAAATGATCAAATTCGACAAGGGATAAAAAAATTTATGCCTCAGGACGACAATTCCTCGAGTCGCCGCAGCAGGAAGCGGCGCTCCGGTGGCTGTTGCGTCAGGCTAAGGGCGCGCTGGTAGGCAACCCGGGCGAGCGTTGATTGCCCAAGACATCGGCAGAGATCCGCCCGCGCGGCGTGCGCCAGATGGTAATCCGTCAGCTCGCCGCCGGTCAGGATGGTATCGATCAGGAGCAGGCCGGCTTCCGGCCCATCCCGCATGGCCACCGCCACCGCCCGGTTCAATTGGACCACGGGGGATGGATCGATCAGCAGCAGGTCGAATAATCCGACAATCCTCGCCCAGTCGGTCACGGCGACGCTTGATACTTCAGCATGCACCGCGATTCACTCCGGTAGATCTCATCCACCCGGTAACGCAGCTGATCGGCGGGATTGTCAACCGATGGCGATTCCAATATTTCTCCAGTCTTATTTTCCATTAAAGAAACATAAACATCATCCCTCGGAGATGGAATGCGATGAAGGATTTCTTTACCGGGATCGTCCCCTCCTGGGCCTGCAGGCCTGCTGGGACCGGCATTGTTCAAAAAAAAATCACTGAGAATGTCGAAATTGTCATTCCGCGTTCGACTGATATACGAAGCAGACATTCGCCTGCTCGAAAGAGAAACCAAAAGGAGTCACACCATGCGATTCATGATTATCGTTAAAGCTACCAAAGGTTCTGAAGCAGGGGTCATGCCGGAAGAAGCATTGCTTGTCGAAATGGCCGGATACCATGAGGAACTGGCAGAGGCCGGAGTACTGCGCGACGCCTCCGGACTTCAGTCGAGCGGCAAAGGCTGGCGTATTACATACTCCGGGAAAGAACGAACCTTTGTCGATGGCCCCTTCACCGAAGCCAAGGAACTCATAGTCGGCGAAAGCGAAGGGGTCGAGCGCTTCAGAATAATCGAGGTGGGTACATCCAAGTAGTCAGGCAAAGAATTTTCTCAATAAAGAGTAGCAAAAGGAGTAACAATCTATGAGCTCCCAACCAATCAAACCCATCCCGGACGGGATGTATACGGTAACCCCGCACCTGGTTTGCGCCGGTGCGGCCGAGGCGATCGAGTTTTATAAAAAGGCCTTTAACGCAGTCGACATGGGGCGGCTTGCCGGTCCCCAGGGCAAGCTCATCCATGCGATGATCCGCATCGGCGATTCGGTGGTCATGCTGGTCGACGAATTCCCCGATTGGGGATCGTTCGGACCAAAGTCTCTCAAGGGGACGCCGGTCACTCTCCACCTGTATGTTGAAGATGTCGACAGCTTCACAAAACGTGCGGTCGAAGCGGGAGCAACAATCACCATGCCGGTTGCCGATATGTTCTGGGGTGATCGTTATGGCATCCTTGAAGATCCCTTTGGCCATCGCTGGTCCGTTGCCACTCATATTCGCGACGTCAGTCCGGAGGAGATGGAAAAGGCGGCCCGGCAGGGCTGTAGTTGATCGACATCATCGACCACTTGGAGTAGGGCGGGAGGAATGTATCTCTGCTCTTTCCAGGGCCATTGTTTTACCGGGGCAAAATCATCATTGGCTTTGCCCCGGTATTTTTATTAAGATATGAGAAAATAGCCGTTTCGTTTCCAGAAAACGGCACCTTGCGAGTTTCTTGAAACGACACGCGCTCTTTTGGCGTTTGAAATTATGGTCATGAAGACGCTTCCTCCGTTATCCGTTATTAACCACCCCATCGCAACCGGGATACCAACCGGAACAGGACCAAAACCCTTAACAGCAGGGCCTGAGTTCTCCGCCTTTTCAGCGGGACAAACGTTTCAGGCGGTTGTCGTGGGAGAAAACGCCGCAAATCAGTTTACTCTGGAGACTGGTGGCAGTCGCTTCGTGGCGCAATCGCGGGTTCCCCTTTCCCGTGGACAAACTTTGAACCTTCAGGTCTTGTCGACCGACCCGAAGATTGAGCTGCAGATAACCGAGGATACGGTCAGCCGATTTTTCAGTCGTTCCCTGGCGTCAACCGCAAACAGCCAGGGCCTTGTTCCATTTTTCACACTTCTGCAGCAAGTTACGCCATCCCAGTTGCCGAATCTGAGCGGTTCAAGCTTGCAGGTTCTCCAGCAGTTCGCTCTCCTGCAACAGCAAAATATCCCCGGACAGGAAGCGAGCTCTGCACAACAGGGCACCCCCGGGCAATCCTTGGCGGCAAGCGATTATGGGCCGAAGGTTTTGCAGCAGATTTTCGCACAACTGGGGGTGCAGACAGAGAATCTTTTTGCGGAAGGCAAGGGTCAGGCTGTTCTTACCTTGGTGAAATCGGCCTTCCAGGATATTGCCCTGCTATTTCAGAGTAAGGGGCAACTTTCCCAGACTGGTTTATCGCAATTTGACCAACTCTCTCCAGCAAATAAACAGCTGTTCGAACGTATCTCTTCGCTTCAACAAAACATCAATGCGGGCCAGGGAACGAAGGAGGCGATTTTCAAACAGCTGTTTCAGCAATTGCAGCTGCAACCGGATAACCTGCTGAGTGCAGCGAACTCGTCAAACATTCTCAATACGCTGAAGTCTGGTTTGGCGGAACTCGCTTTCTTTTTGAAGGGACCGGAAAGTCTGCTCCAGCTTTTTTCAACCAACAGTCTGCAGAGTGGTCTGTTGAGCCAATCGCAGGCGGAGGCTATCCTCGCCTCGTTGGGCGGAGCAGGCGGCTCCGAAACCAAGGGCGGCGATCTGCTGCAGCAGCTTGTCAACAAGCTTGGCCTGAACCTGGAAAGTTTAATGGCTGCGGGGAACAAAGAAGCAGCGGTTCAAACGGTTAAGTTCGCCCTGCTGGAGCTGGTGCAAAACTTTGCCGAGCAAAGCAAGTTGGTCGAGAGCGGCAAGCATGCCCTGAACACACTGGAGTTTTTCCAGTTGACACAACTGCAGGCACTTCGCCAGGATGCCTTGGTAGTGCCTCTTCCACTGCCGTTCCTTGAGCAGGGTTATCTCGTTGTTGAGGATTACGAGAATCAAGCAGGCGAGGACAGAAAAGGAAGGGAGATGCCAAAACACTTTTCTCTTTTTCTCAAACTTTCACCGCTCGGCAATCTCAAGATAGATTTTCTCGCTAGTGGAGATGGCATTTATATCCGCTTTTATTGCGAGTCAAAAGTGGTATCCGATTTTCTCGCCACCTTCAAAGATGAAATTGACAATGCCATTACCAATACCTTCGTACACGGGATGAGTTTTACGGAAAACAGCGAAGACCCCTTGACCGCAGTGCTCAAAAGAAGCCGGGCAGGTTCGGATTCCTTTATCAATACAAAAGCCTGAGAGAATTCCGAGGACTACGACTCCTTGATTTCAGGAATAAAGCAGGGGATAACTTGCAAGATGCATAATTCACACTGCACTTCAGACCGTTTCAGAGGCCGGAATTACATTGAGAAGCAGATCATAGATAAAAAATGAGGAACGACCCATGGATATCATTCTCGACACAATTGAAGTCAGGGTTCTTGGCTGTTTGCTGGAAAAAGAGTTGGCCACCCCTGAATATTATCCCCTGTCGCTGAATGCCCTCACTCACGCCTGTAATCAGAAAACCAATAGATTTCCAGTCCTTTCCTTGGATGACGAGACAGTGATGAGTGCTTTGCAATCCTTAAAGAAAAAGCGTCTCGTCGGGCAAAGCGATACCAGCCGTGTCGCCAAATATTGGCACGATTTCACCAAGCAAAACAATTTAATCAGGCGGGAAGCGGCGCTGCTCTGTCTCTTGCTCCTTCGCGGCCAGCAGACAGCTGGAGAGTTGCGAAACCGTACTGAGAGGCTCTGTTCTTTTGAAAACCTTGAGGAAGTCTTGCAGTACCTCGATAATCTCGCGGAGATCGGTTTTCTGGTAAAATTGCCACGACAACCTGGCCAGAAAGAACAGCGTTTTGCTCATCTGCTGTCAGGCGAACCTGAAAATATCGAACTGACCTATAGTCGCCAGGAGCCGGGTATGCCTGCAGCGGTCGCCGAAAATGAGCGCATTGCCGAACTTGAAAAATCGGTGGCATACTTGAAGGAAGAGATTGAGCTGCTGAAGAATGAGTTTGTATCCTTTAAAAAGGAATTTCAATGATCGTTTCGTGGGGTCGGTAAAAGGTTGCGGCCAGGAGATCTTCACACGGTCGATCGACCACCTCATGCTGGATATGCCCGGGTTATCCGCCGGCGAACGTGTTTGCAGTTTGTTGTCTCTCCTTTTTGTTGAAAAAACAGCCAAAGATGGTAGGTAACAGACGATGAGGGGGAAACAGTCCGGTGTGTATTTCGGGCGGCAAAAAAGAGCGTGTTTGGTGTATGCGGAGATATTGTGGAAGATCAGAAAATTACGAGAGTGCTCGTTTCCGAGGAAGAGGTACGCGATACAGTAGCGCGCCTTGGTGCCGAAATCACCGCCTACTATCGCGGGATTCACAAGGAACTGATGGTTATCGGCCTGTTGCGGGGTTCTTTTATCTTTATGGCCGATCTGGTGCGGCAGATTAAAATTCCTCTGGTGGTCGATTTCATGACCGTTTCAAGCTACGGGGATGGCACGATAAGTAGCGGAGATGTCAAAGTTGTTATGGATCTTGACTCGTCCATTGAGGGCCGTGACGTGCTCCTCGTTGAGGATATCGTCGATACCGGGCGGACCTTCAGCAAGGTTATTCGTATGATGCGCAACCGTAACCCGCGCTCCTTGAAAGCCTGCACCTTTCTCAATAAGCCGGGGGCCAGGTTGGTTGATATCCAGATCGATTTTTGCGGGGTGAACATTGCCAACGAATTTGCCGTGGGTTACGGCCTTGATTATGCCCAGGGGTATCGAAATCTCCCTTATGTGGGCGTCCTGCAACTGGATTAATGAACGCCGCTAACCCAAAAATTGAATCAGCGCCGTGCTCAGCCACGGCAGATAGGTGATGATCAGCAGGGTGAGGAACAACAAGGCCAAAAAGGGCAGGGTTGCTATGCAGAGCTCGGCGATCGGTTTTTCGAAACGGTAGGAGGCGAGAAAGAGATTTAAACCCACCGGCGGGGTGCAGTAACCGATCTGCAGGTTAGTGAGGAAGACAATTCCCAGGTGGATGGGATCAACGCCATAGCCCTCGGCGATCGGCAGAATAATGGGGACGATCAGCACCAGAGCGGAAAAGATATCGAGCATCATCCCGACGATGAGCAGAAAGACATTGAGCAGGAGCAGGAAGGTGTATTTGTCGTCGATGTAGCTCCGAATAAACTCAAAGAGTCTGATCGGCACCTGCTGATCGATGAGATAGTTGGTGGAGGCCATGGAGGTTGCGATGATGACCAGTATCCCGCCGAACAGCACCATCGATTTGCTCATCACCGCCGGCAGCTTTCGCAGCGGGATGTCACGGTGAATGAACATTTCCACTACCAGGACATAAAGAGCGGTAACCGCCGCAGCCTCACCGGGAACAAAAAAACCACCATAGATACCGCCGAGGAGGATGACCGGCAATGGCAGTTCCCAGGCGATAACCCGCAATCCATGCAGGATTTCTTGCGCACTATAGGCTGGTCTTGCCGGGCGGGCCGGACTTTTCGCCACCGCATAGCTTATGAGCAGCAGGAGCATCAGGGTTCCCGGGAGGATGCCGGCAAGAAAAAGGTGGTCGATCCGCGCTTCGGCGATAACCCCAAAGAGGATGAGCGGCAGGCTGGGGGGAAAGAGCAGGCCGAGGCTGCCGGAAGAGGTGATCAGCCCCATGGAGAATTTTTCCTGATACCCATCTTCGAGGAGCGCCGGCAGCAGGAGACCGCCGAGGGCGAAAATAGTCACCCCGGAGGCACCGGTAAAGGCGGTGAAGACGGCGCAGACGATGAGGGAGACCACCGCCAGGCCGCCAGGCAGCCAGCCGAGAAAGATCCGGGAGAATTGCAGCATGCGGCGTGGGGCCTGGCTCTCCGACAGGAGGATACCGACAAAGATAAAGAGCGGCAGGGAGACCAGTAAGGACGTGTCGGCCAGCCGGGCCATTTCGATGACCACCACGGAAATGTCGATTTCCGCCGAATAAAAAGACAGCAATGCCAAGGCCCCGATAACCAGAAACAGCGGAGATCGCATGACCGCGAGGGTCAGGATGAGGATTTTCAGGGCGGTCATAACGGTTGGTTGCCCGGGGGGTGGGTGTTGCTCGCCAAGGCCCTGACCTGCATAATGAAAAGCAGACAGGATTTGCCGGCGATCAAGCCAAAAGCCAGGGGGAATATGCCGTTCCACAACCACAGCGGCAGCGCCAGCGGACCTTCACCGCCGGCCTCGATTTCTCCGGCCAAAAAGAGCCAACCGGCCCAGGTCAGCCCGGCTGCGGCAAGGGTACTGAACAGCTGGGTGAGGAGCGACAGCCACGGGTCAACGGCTGGGGGAATTCGCTTGCCGAGGATGTCGAGCGCGATGTGTTTACCCTGGGAGGTAGCGCTCACTGCGCCAAGCAGTCCGCACCATAATACCAGGTAGCGGAGCAGCGGATCGATCCACAACAGTCCGCCTGAATAAACGGTGCGGAGGAAAATCTGCAGGCAGGCGAGGATGATCATCGCCGCCAGCAGCAGGCAGAGGAGCTTCTCTTCAACCGCATCAAGAATGGTCAAGATCCTGTTGGCCGGGTATAAAGCTGCCGGATCGGTCAATTGGTTTTTCCCCCGGCCTTCTTGCGATATTCTTTGAGCAGGTTTGTTGTCTGTTCGTAGATAGCTTTGGACAGAGAGTCTGGAATCAGCTGGCTGACCGCCTGCTCTCTTTTCTCCTGCATCACCTGGGCGGTTGTTCCGTCTAATTTCTGGAATTCCGTACCGCGCTCCTGCATGACCTTCCGCGATTCTTCATTGCTTTCCCGGGTCTTGTTCAGCAGGATCGGAAAGTGAATAGCCGCCGCCGCTTGTATGGCCTGCTGCTGGGGTTCGGAAAGGGCGGCGAATTTCTTCCCGTCGAGGGCAAATACCCCGTAGGCATAGCCGTACGGTTCATCGATGAGGTACTTGGCCTTGGTGAACCATTGCAGGACGATTGCCCCGTACAAGGAATTATAGACCGTTTCGATCAGGCCGCTTTGCAGGGACGACAGAACATCCGGTATCGACAGCTGGACGGGTGTTATGCCCAGGGCTTTGAGATAGCTCTCGGAAATAGGGTCGCCGGAGGGGCTCCAATTTTTCGACTGTTGCAGTTGTTCCAGGGTATTGATGGGCATGGTCGACATGGCGTAGATAAACCCCACCTCGGTCAAGGCGATGAACTCCAACTCTTTTTCGCGGAATCGCTCCTTGAAGGAGGGAATCAGCCCTTCTTTGACAAAATCGACCTCTTCATAGGATTCAAAGAGTGAGGGGATGGCCATAACCCGAAAATCCGGGACGACTGTGGCGATCCCGGTCATAGTAAAGCCGCCGCCATGCAACTGGCCAACCCGCATTTTGCGGAACATCGCCTGGTCGTCACCCATGACGCCTCCCGGATAGATTCGGAATCCCACCTCACCGCCGGTTTTTTCAGTTACTTCCTTGGCAAAATTCTCAAATTGTTCGACCCAGACCGATCCGGCCGGGGCGAGGCTGGCAATTTTAAAGAGATGTTTGGGGGCGGCCTGGAGCCATTGGCAGTTGCCGATGAGGGACAGAATCGTGCAGAGGATCAGGGTGGCTACGCGTTGCATGGGGTCTCCGGGGAATAGGCAATTCAGGGGCTATTCTTGAAAATAGTTTTCTTTCAGCAGCCTCTTGGCGCGGTTCACGGCGATTCGATTGCTGAGGCCGAATTCCGGTGCGCTGTCCAGCGGGAAGGCCAGAACCTCCTGGAGCAGGCGATCGTGGAGCTCTTGGTCCATGGTCATCCTGGCCAGTGTCGCGGCATAGGTGGTATGGGTGAGCAGGAACCGCCTTTTGGAGATGGCCAGGGCCTTGTCAAAATGGTTGGCACTGAGCTCAGGTTTGCCGCCGAACATCTCCGGTTTCGCGGCATGATAGGCGCCGAAAAAGAGGTGAATGCTGCCCCCTTGAAAGGATTCGTCGAGTTCCAGCAGTCTGGCCATGATTTTTTCGATCAGGACGCTATCGGCAATCGCTTCCGGTGAACCTTTTTGTCTAAGGATCCAGGTCAACCAGCCGGAAGCTCCCCAAAATGTTTCGGGAACATCGTCGGCCTGGAGTTTGGCAATACGCTGGTCAAGCTCCGGACCTTTTCCTTTACTGTCTACGGGCAACAAGGTCCTGAGTAATTTTTGACCGTAATGCCGCGCCTTGTTGGCCATGGCATCGATGCGTTGATCGGTGCCGCCGCATTCTTCCAGGGCGGTAGCATAGGCACTGAAAGATTGTGCGGCGGTCAGCAGGAGATCGGTATTTTCAGGGGAAGAGACGAGCATGCTGTCGAGCATCAGCAGATATGCCGGGGCACCCTCGCAGACCAGATCTATGTCCTGCTGCTGTTGGAGGTTGCCAATGGCCGGTTTGATGACCGTGCCGGTGATCAAACCGGCACAGGAGGACAAGCCGCAGCAGAGACAAAGAAGCCAGATAGCGGGTAAGAGTGAAGGGAATGGTCGGGCGGACATACTGAACTCCCTTGGACAGGGCTGGTTGTAAAATTGTTGGGGTGTCAAACGTTTCCGGCTAGTGCCTTAGAAATAACCTTGTGGCTTTTTTTGAGCGGAAAGTTATTTCGTGAAGGGGCTTATCCCGATTAGTGGATTCGGGCAAGGGGTCGGCCAAGATTGTAATTGCCAATACGCAGTTTGGCAATCAGAACTTTGCATTGTTGCTCGTGGGTGGGTGGTTCTTTTTACAAGAAGAGGCCCATTGCCGACAGGGTCTTGTCGGCAATGGGCCAAAAGGAAACTGACAAGCTGTTACTGATTTGGCTGAAGAGTCTTAGGCGTGGCTTGATTCATTGCTTCAAGGGCCTTTTGAGTAGCAATTACAGCATCTTCCATGGCATTAGTCGCTTCTTCTTCCCTGGTTGCCGGCTGTTTTTTAACACCGGCTACAGCTACTTGCCTGGTGGTTTGTACTGGTTGATCGTTCTGGAGGTTTTCAGTGCTGGTATCCGCAACCTGGTTTACTGCACCTTTGGTTGCTTTGAGCATTTCCTGAGTGGCAAGGACCAGCTCTTTGGTCACCAACACCATATCGTTGGTTGTCTCGACCATTCTCCGCACCGCACTGGTGAGATCCTCTTGAGACTCTTCCGTCCCCTGCGGTTGTGTTGCGCCTTGGCCGGGCGTTTCCATCATCTGAGACTGATCAAGGTCGGGATCTTCATCCGACAGAGGAGGTCTTGCAAAGACCCGTCCACAGGGCATCATTATCAGGTCTTCCCCGTCTTCGGACTGATTCTCGCCCATCATCGGGCAGGGGGGAAGCCGTAGTTTCAGGCAGGGAGCCGTATTTGCCGCCTTGTGCTTGACGAACATGCAGCCGCATGGCATGACCACAATATTTTCTTCATCCGGTTGGGTGAGTTCAACGGCACCCTGTTGCTCAACCATCATGTTGCAAGGATGTTGTTGGGCCATTTCGGCTACTTCACCGGTCTTTTGTTCCGGTGCGGTTACCGGGAGCTGCTGGCTAACCTCCGCTTGTGGTTGTGCGGGTTGAGGGAGAGTAACGTTCTTAACCACCGGTTGAGAGCCGCTATCCTGCGGTGGCGGTGGTGCTGCCTGTGTCGGTTGAGCAGGCTGGGGTGGTGTTTTTGTGGTGGTATGGATTGCCTGATCTTTTTTAACGTCGGTTTTCTGAGAATTGTCCGGACCGCAACCATAAACAAGAAGGTAGCATGCAATTAAGGCTATAAAAGCGTATTTCATTGTTTCAATCTCCTATTAAAGTAGTAATTGCCGAGTAACGAGCAAAAAATTGCCAGAGCCTCTTGAAATCATCTGCAATACTATCATAAATTTGCTGTCTGTTTTAGTTATTTTCCTGCCACTTTGGCAATCTGTAGAAAAATTTCAATTATTTCAATAGGATCTATATTAACTATTTTCACTGATAGATTTTTGCCATAGCCTCTATGGTTGAACTCACCCGCTGCACCAGTTCAGGCGGAGCGAGCACCCTGGCCATAGCTCCATACTGGAGAATTTTCATCACCAGTTCGCGATCGTCATTGACCGGTAATTGAACCACCACCCCGCCTTCAACCTGTTTGATGACCTGGTCCTTATGCCAGTACTGGTTGGCAACGAGGTCAGCGGCGGTGGAGGAAAAGAGAATTTCCGCCAGGTAACGCGGGGCGCCCTGAAAGATGCCAAAAGATTGCATGAGGTGTTCTTTATCGACATTGAGGCCCAGGGGCAGCGGTTGGCGAGTCACGGTAGCGCTTTGTATCCTGGCAATATGGAAAAGTCGATTGGTCCTTCGAAGCTGGCAAAAGGCGAAGAGATACCAACGGCCCTGATGGTTGATAAGCTGTAGCGGGGCCACGGTTCTTGCCGTCCCTATACCGCCGATCGGTCGATAGGTAATGGCGAGAAGTCGCTTTTTCACCACCCCTTCAATAATGGTTGCAAAAATTTGGTGATCGATGGTTTCCACCTCTATCCACTGGCATTGGAGGGAATCGACCAATTTTCCGTATTCGGGAGAGATCAGCGTTGCCAGTCGTTGTTCTAGCTGTCGTACCTCCGGCAAGCCACCGAGTCCGGCTTCATCGGCCAGTTTGTTGAGCATGGCCAGGAGGAAAACAATGCGCGGACTTTCCTCGAAAGGGAGATGGAAAGTCTCTTCGGTGTAATAATAACCGTTTTTTTTCGTGTCAAAGGCCAAAGGGGCGAGGAGGCGGTCTCGCAGATAGCTGATATCACGTTTGGCAGTGGCTATGGAGATTTCAAAATTTTCCGCGAGTGATCTGGAGTTGGGAAAACGGTTCTGACAAGTTTCCTGATGGAAAAAGAATATCCGTTCGAGAAAGCTCATACCGGACTATTTGGCGTGTCGGCGATGTTTGACCGGGAGAATTTTCAGCTGTTCCCTGTATTTAGCCACTGTTCTCCGGGCTATTTTGATATTTTCATCGGCGAGTTTTTCGGAAATGGCATTATCGCTGAGCGGGTCGCCCTTATCTTCTTCCTGGATCATCCTCCTGATCAGGGTCTTGATCGACTCCGCCGCCATGTCGTCTTCACCCTCGCGGGAAATGGCGGTCGAGAAGAAATATTTCAGTTCGTAGATGCCTTGAGGGGTATGCACGTATTTATTGGAAGTGACCCGACTGACCGTCGACTCGTGCATTTCAATATCGTCGGCGACGTCTTTGAGGATCAGCGGTTTGAGATACTCCGCTCCACGTTCGAAAAAGTCGCGCTGAAAGCGGAGAATGGACTCCATGACCTTGTAGATAGTGCGCTGTCGCTGATAAAGAGATTTGATAAACCAGTCGGCATTTTTCAGTTTATCCTGGATATACTGGCGGGATTCCTTGGCCAGGTTTTTTTCATTTTTCAGCATTTCCTGATAAAGAGACGACAGCTTCAGGCGAGGGATGTCATCATCATTCAGCTGGATGACATATTCATCGTTCACCTTACGGACATACACATCGGGAACGACATAGTTGGTGATATCCGTGGCGTAGGGCAGGCCGGGGAACGGAGTCAGTTCGGCGATGATGAAATTAATGGCCCGTTCGAGTTCCGGCTTTTTTCGTCCGGTTTCCTTGGCCAGGGCTTTGTAGTTGCGGGTTTCGAGGAGTGGTAGGTGGTGCAGGACGATCTCCGCGGCCAGGCTGTCTCCCTTGCCCAGCCTTTCGAGTTGCAAATAGAGGGATTCGCTGACATTTCGAGCTCCGATACCAGGTGGATCGAGTTCCTGGATGACTTCGAGGATATATTCGGCATCGTCACGTGCGCATCCCGTTTCGGCAATGACCTTTTCAAGTTCCACCTCAAGAAAGCCGTAGCGGTTGAGGTTGCCGACGATATACTGGGCGATTTCCCATTCCTGAACATCTAAGTTGCTGTGTGCCAACTGCCAGTGCAGATAGGCGGAGAGCCCGGGTTTTTCGGAGATAAAATCAAATTGTGAGGGGGCGTCGGCGGGCGGAGTTTCGTGGGCAAAGGAGAAGTTGGAGTCGAAATTATTGGCGTAGTCTTCCCAATTGATATCCGCCAACCCTTCTGAAACTTTGAAACTTTCGGTAATTTCCGGTTCCAGTGGAATGGATTTTTCCTCGATGGTCGAGGACAGTGAGAAGGAGGTTTCAAGTGTTTCGGGCGGGGAAAGATCTTCTTCCAAAGCGGGATTTTGTTCGATTTCCGCCTGGAGGGCATCAGAGAGCTCAAGCCTGTTCAATTGCAGGAGTTTGATGGCCTGTCGCAGCTGCTGCGTCATTACCAGTTTCTGTGCAAGCTTCAGCTGTTGTCTTAGTTCAAGGGCCATAAGCAATCACATGCGAAAGTTTTCCCCGAGATACATTTTCCGGGCGACTTCGCTCTCGATGATATCGTCGGCAACACCGCTGGTGAGTACCTGTCCTGCGTTCATGATATAGGCAAAGTCACAGACCTGTAAAGTCTCTCGGACGTTATGGTCGGAGATGAGGATGCCAAGTCCCTTTTCTTTGAGTTTGCGGATGATTTTTTGCAGATCGATGACCGCCAGCGGGTCGATACCGGCAAAGGGTTCATCGAGAAGGATGAATTTCGGCCTGGTTGACAGTGCCCGCATAATCTCTACTCGCCTTCGTTCCCCACCGGACAGTGCATGACCTTTATTACGGCGAAGATGCTCGATACCCAGGTCCTCCATCAATTCGTCGATCCGCTCATTGATCTCGTGGTTGCTCAGTCCGAGGGGTTCGAGAATAATCCGGACGTTTTCTTCGACAGTCAGTTTTTTAAAAACCGATGGTTCCTGGGCCAGATAGGTGATGCCCTTGAGTGCCCTTTTATGGATGGGTAGGTCGGTTATGGTCTCTCCGGCAAAAAGGATACTCCCCCGGTCCGGGCGAATAAATCCCGCTATGCTGTAAAAGGTCGTGGTCTTTCCCGCACCGTTAGGGCCGAGGAGGCCGACCACAACACCCGGCTGGACCTGCAGGCTGACGCCGTCGACTACAGTCCTGGCACCGTAGCGTTTCACAATGTTGCGAGTTTCAAGTATGGACATGGGGTTGAGCTAATTCTGGAGGATGGTCATATTGACCCGGGAAGGCTTTTTCTTGCTGTCGCTGTCGCCAGCGGTTGTCGCCTTGCTGCCGCCGATGACTTCGGAGCGACCCTCATCCAAATAATAAATGATCTTATCGCCGCTGACCATATTCTGGCCCTGCCACGCTTTGGCGTTGTCGGTAAGTATAACCTGTCTCTCCTTGGAGAGATAGAGCATTTTTTTGGCGGTTCCCAGCCATTCTCCCCGGGTGACTTCAACATTGCCGATGCAGATCAATTTTTCAACCTGCTGAGTGGCTTTCTTTTCGGTTTGTGGGGTCGCTTTCTTTTTATCCTTTTGCTTGCCTGGACTTTCGGCGGCGGTGTAAAAAACCGTCATCTCATCGGAACGAATCCGTACGTCACCCTGTTTGGCATCGACATCCCCGGTGAACACAACCGAATTGGACTTCTCGGTCGAAGTCATGCGGTTCGATTCGATGTGAATCGGCGCATCGGCGGCCAGTGCATCCATGATGTCGCCGGCGCTTCCCAAAAAAACGAGAGAGAGTATGCTGAGCAGCAAAGAAAATCGGGTGTTCAACTTCATCTTGACCCTCCGCTTGGAGAAATAATATTCGTAGCCTGTCTTTTGCCGAGCCCATCGTAGCGTAAAGGTCCGGAAATGTAAAGTCATGGTATAGGGTGGAAAAACAAAGAGTGCTTTACTTACCGCATATGAATCAGTACAATACTGCCTCATTCCGGGCCGGAAAACGCGGCTTTAGTTGATTGAAATTACGATAAAATATAAGGATTGATCGAGTGATAGGAAGGGTTGCCATGGCAAAAACCGTAAAAGAGAGTATTGAAAAGGCCAAAGTGCTCATCGAAGCTTTACCCTATATGCAGGAATTCCGGCATAAAACCATTGTTATCAAGTACGGTGGTCATGCCATGGTCGATGAACATCTGAAAAGACAATTTGCCCTTGATGTCATCCTGCTTAAACAGATCGGCATCAATCCGGTTATCGTCCATGGCGGCGGTCCGCAGATCAACAACCTGCTCGACCGCCTCGGCATACAAGCCAGTTATGTCCAGGGGATGCGGGTTACCGACGGGGAAACCATGGATGTGGTCGAGATGGTGCTGGTCGGCCAGGTCAATAAGCAGATCGTCGGCCTGATCAACCACTGCGGCGGCAAGGCGGTCGGACTTTCCGGACGGGACGGAGATCTGGTGTGTGCCAAAAAACTCAAGGTGCGGCGTAAGAAGGCGGAAGAAACGCTGGACGACGATGCCCCTTCGGAGCTCATCGATGTCGGACGGGTCGGACAGGTGACCAAGATCAATACCGGGGTGCTGGAAAGCCTCAGCCGCAACGATTTTATCCCGGTCATCGCACCGGTGGGTGTTGGCGAAGATGGCCAGGCTTTCAATATTAATGCCGATCTGGTTGCCGGGGCCATCGCCGGGGCGCTGGCGGCTGAGAAAACTGATTCTTCTCACCGATGTCCCCGGGGTGAAGAATAAAGCTGGGGAACTGATTTCCTCCCTGCCTAAAAATGACTTAGAGAGGTTGATCGACGACGGCACCATCGCCGGCGGTATGATCCCCAAGGTGCGCTGCTGCGAAGAGGCCCTGCGCCGCGGCGTAGCCAAGACCTGTATTGTCGATGGCAGAGTGGAGCATTCCATATTGTTGGAAATGTTCACCCGAGAAGGGGTTGGAACGGAGATATTCTGATGAGCACGTGCACGAACAAGGAATGGAAGGAACGGGGCGATAAGGTATTTATCGGCACCTATGCCAGATACCCGGCGGCGATGATCAAAGGGGCCGGTTGTCGTCTCATCGATGCCGACGGCAAAGAATACCTGGATTTTTTATCGGGCATTGCCGTTTGTGCCCTCGGTCACTGCCATCCGGCGGTAACTGAGGCTATCCGGCACCAGGCAGACGAACTGGTCCACGTCTCCAACCTGTATTACACCGAACCGCAGATACGTCTTGGCGAACTACTGGTCGACAACTCCTTTGCGGAGAAGATCTTTCTTGCCAACAGCGGTGCCGAGGCCAACGAGGCGGCGATCAAGCTGGCCCGGATTTATTCGGGAGAGGGTCGTTATCAGGTGATAAGCCTTGCCGGCTCGTTCCATGGCCGGACCCTGGCCACCGTGGCGGCAACCGGTCAGACCGAAATTCCACAAAGGTTTCGAACCGCTGCCCGAGGGGTTTCTGCATGCCCCCTTTGGCGATCTCGATGCACTTGAGGCGCTGATCACCGACCGTACCTGTGCGATTCTCTGTGAACCGCTGCAGGGTGAGGGCGGGGTGCGGCCGCTTGACCGTGAATATCTGCAGGGTATCAGAAAGCTGTGCGACAGGCACCGGTTGCTGCTCATCTTTGATGAGATTCAGACCGGCCTCGGCCGGACCGGCACCCTCTTTGCCTACGAGCAGTTGGGCGTTGTCCCGGATATCCTGACCCTGGCCAAGGCCCTCGGCAACGGCCTGCCGATCGGGGCAATGATGACCCGCTCCGAAATTGCCGCCGCCTTTACCCCCGGAACCCATGCCTCCACCTTTGGCGGCAATCCAGTGGCTTCAGCTGCTGCCGTGGCGGTCCTCTGAGGTCATGCTGGCCGATGGTTTCCTCCCCGAGGTGCGGCGCAAGGGCGCTTATCTTCAAGGAGAATTGACGAAGCTTGCTGAACGTTTTCCAGCGCTTATCGGATCCGTCCGGGGAATGGGCCTGCTGCTGGGTGCGGTGCTGACAGAACAGGGCACAACCCATGGACCGGCCATCGTTACCAAGATGTTCGAACGGGGTTTTCTCATGAACTTTGCCGGCAATGTTGCTTTGCGTTTTGTCCCGCCGCTGATTGTTTCAACAGAGGAAATCGACACTCTCATAGCAGCCCTGGCGGAGGTGCTGGCCGAGTTGTAAAGAGTCGATCGTTACAAAATCGGGCGGAGCCAAGGAGATAGGGGGAAATGTTTTGCAAATCACCACTCTTTTAGGTAAAGATTACATCTTTCTCCCCTGAAAATAGAGACAGTAAGGGCTGATACGGGGAGTTAACCGAAGGGGTCATCCCCATTTTGTTTTAGAGGTGCACAGAGTGCCGAAGCATTTCAGGTCATTACAGGAATTTACGAAAATGAGTTGATGGGTCTCATTGATCGGGCAATCGAACTGAAAAAAGAGAAACAGGCCGGCAATGATTCATCAACAGCTGATAGGCAAAACCATTGGTCTGATCTTTGAAAAACCGTCGACCAGAACTCGGGTCTCCTTTGAGGCGGCCATGTACGGTCTCGGCGGGCAGGTAATCTTTCTCTCCGGCCGAGATACCCAACTGGCCCGGTCTGAACCGCTCAAGGACATGGCCCGGGTCATGTCCCGCTATGTCGATGGCATGGTGGTGCAGGACCTTTGGTCAGGAGGTGGTCGAGGAACTGGCAGCATATGCCACGGTGCCGGTGATCAATGCCCTGACCGATCTGCATCATCCCTGTCAGATGCTCAGCGATATCATGACGGTCATTGAGAAAAAGGGCAAGGTCGAGACCCTGAAGATCGCCTGGGTCGGGGATGGCAATAATATGGCCAACTCCTGGATTCAGGCAGCCGGGATTCTCGGTTTTGAACTGATTCTCGCCTGTCCGGAAGGTTATGAGCCGGATCCGACCATTCTGGCGGCAAGTGCGCAAGATAGCCGATCAAACCGATCACCTTGATCGATGATCCGGAGCAGGCGGTTGCGGCGCCGATGTCATCAATGTCGACGTCTGGGCCTCCATGGGCCAGGAAGGACGAGCAGGAGGAAAGCGCTTCACGGTCTTCAGTCGCTTATCAGCTCAATACGCCAGTTGCTGGCCAAGGCCCCCGCCGACTGTCATTGTCCTGCATTGTCTGCCAGCCCATCGAGGGGAAGAGATAACCGACGAGGTACTCGAATCGGCGCAGTGCGTCGCCTTTGATCAGGCGGAAAACAAGATGCATATCCACAAGGCGATTCTGGAAAGTCTGATTGGATAAAGCTGTTTATCTTTTTGCTCTATATAAAAAGATCATATTTTGAGGTTTCCTCATGAGTGTTAAGAAAATTGTCCTGGCCTATTCCGGCGGTCTTGATACCTCGGTGATTCTGAAATGGTTGGCCGAGGAGTATCAATGCTCGGTGGTGGCCTATTCCGCCGATATCGGTCAGGAAGAGGACTGGGATGCGGTACGGGCGAAAGGTCTGGCCACCGGAGCCGAAAAGGTCATTGTCTCCGACCTGAAGAAGGAATTTGTCGAAGAGTATATCTTTCCCGGCCTTTCGCGCCAATGCCATCTATGAGGGATCGTATCTGCTCGGCACCTCGCTGGCCCGACCGCTGATTGCCAAGGAGCAGGTGCGTATCGCCCTGGACGAGGGTGCGGACGCGGTCAGCCATGGTGCAACCGGCAAGGGCAATGATCAGGTGCGCTTTGAACTGGCCTATATCGGCCTTGCGCCCAAATCTGAAGATCATCGCCCCCTGGCGGATCTGGGATCTCAATTCCCGGCAGAAGCTGGTTGAGTTTGCCAAAGAACACAATATCCCGGTGCCGGTTACCAAGGAAAAGCCCTACAGCTCCGATGAGAATCTCCTGCATATCAGCTTTGAAGGTGGAATCCTTGAAGATCCGTGGAACGAACCGGATGAGGCGATGTTCAAGCTGACCGTCTCCCCGGAAAAGGCGCCGGATAAACCGACCTATCTGGAGATGGACTTTGCCGGCGGTAATCCGGTGGCACTTGAACGGGGTCAGCCATGGAACCACTGGCCCTCTTTCACCGAGCTTAACAAGCTTGGCGGGGCGAATGGCATCGGTCGTCTCGATCTGGTGGAAAACCGCTTTGTCGGCATGAAGTCGCATGGCGTCTATGAGACCCCGGGCGGCACCATCCTGCGCATTGCCCATCGCGACCTTGAGACCATCACCCTGGATCGTGAGGTGATGCGTATCCGCGATTCTCTGGTGCCGCGTTATGCCGAGCTGATCTACAACGGTTTCTGGTTCTCGCCGGAGCGTGAACTGCTGCAGACGACCATGGATGACACCCAGAAAACGGTCAACGGGATGGTGCGATTGAAACTGTACAAAGGGAACTGTACCCCGGTCGGCCGCAAGTCCGATCAGTCGCTGTACCAGGAAAGTTTTGCCACTTTTGAAGAGGATACTGTCTACAATCAGGGTGATGCCACCGGTTTTATCCGGCTCAACGGACTGCGTCTGAAAATCAACGCCCTGCAGGGCAGGTGCAGCAAATAGGATCGCCAATGACTGAGCAGAAAAAAAGCGGATCGGCAAAGATGTGGGGAGGACGGTTCGGGGAAGGCACCGCCGCCTCGGTCGAGGCCTTTACCGCCTCCATCCACTACGATTCCCGGCTTTACAAATACGATATCGCCGGCAGCAAGGCCCATGCGGCGATGCTTGCCGATCAGCGGCATACTCTCGCCGACAGGAGCTGACGGCGATTCTCGAAGGTCTTACAGCGATTGAAAATGAGATAGCCCAGGGAACCTTTCGAGTTCAAGCGGGAGCTGGAAGATATTCATATGAATATCGAAAAGGCCCTGGTCGAGCGCATCGGTCCGGCCGGGGCGAAGCTGCACAGCGCCCGCAGCCGAAACGATCAGATGGCCCTCGACTTCAAGCTCTATCTGCGTGACCAGTGCGACGAGGTGATCAGCCTCCTGGACGGGATTCGCCGGGCCTTCGTGCTGCTGGCCCGGAAATACCTCGGTCAGGTCATGCCGGGCTATACCCATCTGCAGCGGGCGCAGCCGGTGCTGATCTCCCACCATATGCTGGCCTATTTCGAGATGTTCGGCCGTGACCGGGAACGGATGGTCGATTGCCGCAAACGCCTCAATCTCTCGCCTCTCGGATGCGCGGCCCTGGCCGGTACCGGGCTGCCCATCGACCGGGAGCAGGTGGCGAGAACTCTTGGATTTGCCGGAGTTACCGCCAATTCCATGGATACCTCGGGCGATCGCGATTTTGCCATCGAGTTCATCAGCTGCTGCACCATGATCCAGCTGCATCTCTCCCGGTTATCCGAGGAACTGGTCCTCTGGTCCAGTCAGGAATTTGATTTTGTCGATATCGCGGACAAATTCTGCACCGGCTCGTCAATCATGCCGCAGAAGAAAAATCCGGATATTCCCGAACTGATTCGAGGAAAGAGCGGCAGGGTCGTCGGCAGCCTGATGACCCTCATTACCCTGATGAAAGGCTTGCCGCTTACCTATAACCGTGATCTGCAGGAAGATAAGGAACCGGTCTTTGATGCCGTCGATACCGTCACCGCCTCTCTTGCCATTATGGCCGAACTCCTGGAAAACCTCAGCTTCAAGACGGATCGAATGGCAGCGGCGACCAGGAAGGGCTGCATGACGGCAACCGACCTGGCCGACTATCTGGTGCTGAAAAATGTGCCCTTCCGCGAGGCCCATGGTATTGTCGGTAGAGCAGTAGCCTATTGTCTCGACAAGGGTTGTGAATTGCCCGACCTGAGTATAAGTGAGCTGGCACAGTTTTCCGAGGTGATCGGCAAGGATGTTTATGAAGTCTTGAGTATCGAAGGATCGGTCAATAGCCGGATATCCACGGGAGGAACCGGTATACAGAGAGTGGAAGAGGCGTTACTGGCAGCGGAAAAACAACTGGGGATTGGATGATGAAAAATAGATGCTTGGTGCGGGTGGTGGGCGTTTTCTTTCTTGGCGCATCGATCCTTCTGGCGGGTGGATGCGGGTTTAAAAACAAGCCGGTGCCGCCTGACAGCGTTGTCCCTCTGGCAATCGATGACCTGCGCTATACGGTAAACGACAAAGGGGTACAACTCAGCTGGTCGTATCCGGTTAAAACTATTAAAGGCTCGACCCTTGACGATATTTCTTCCTTCGAACTGTTTCGGGCGGAAGTTCCCCTCGCCGATTATTGCGGCAACTGTCCCGTGCCGTTTACCGAACCGGTCAAGGTAGATGGCGGTTCACCGCTGGACGGTCAGACGAGAAGGAAGGTCGTTTACGATATCGATCTGTTACGTTCCGGTCATAAGTATTTTTTCAAGGTTCGCTCCCGTACCAGCTGGTTTGCCGACAGTGGTGACTCCAATATCATTACCTTTGTCTGGTTTGAGCCAGCGTCAGCCACCGGAAAAGTGACCGTGACTGCCGGGGATCGCCAGGTAGCCCTTGCATGGCAACCGGTGACATTGAAGACCACCAGTAAAGATATGACGGTCAAATACCAGGTACTGCGCAGTCTGGACGGCAAGGATTTTGCCAAGGTCGGCGATCCGCAGGCGGCGACAAGCTATACCGACCGTCAGGTCAACAACGGGCAAAAATATTTCTATTCCGTGCAGACTCTGACGGATTTCCAAAATGAATTGGCGCAAGGTGGAGTGAGCAAGGAAGTGGCAACCACCCCCGTCGATCTGACTCCGCCGATATCGCCGAGCGGTGTGACTGCAGTGCGGACTGATGGTGGTATCAAAGTCTTCTGGGACCGCAGCGATGCCGCGGATCTCGCCGGTTATCGGGTCTATCGTCGGGCATCTGATCAGGACAGTTATGAGATGCTTGGTAAAGTGGAACCGAAATACACCCTTTTTGTCGACAGCAAAGCACGCGAGGACGTTCGTTACTATTATGCGATTACCGCCATTGATGGGGCTACGCCCGCCAATGAAAGCAGTAAATCGAAAGAAGCCACGATCAGGAACTAAGACAGCAGAATTTTAACCCACTCGTGGTTTGTAACAAGCTGCCCTCCTGCTGCAATCGATGCGGTGGGAGGGCTCTGTTGTCTCTTAAGGTTATAAAACCTGGAGTTTTGGGCATTGTTCAGCTTGAAAATGTTCGTGGCTCATGTACAATGAAAAAGAGAAGGAGCGAAAGAGATGGTTGATTTTCCCATTCCTTTTGAGAAAATGAGCGGAACCGGCAACGATTTTGTGATTATTGATAATCGCCGCTTGGGTATTCCGCCAGTAGAACAAGCCGATTTGGCACGAAAGATCTGTCGGCGAATGTTTTCCGTTGGCGCTGATGGCCTGATTTTTATCGAAGAATCGTCTGTCGCCGACTTCGCCTGGAACTTCTATAACGCCGATGGCTCGGTAGCCGAGATGTGCGGCAACGGCTCACGATGCGCGGCACGGTTTGCCTATCGGCACGGGATTGCCGGTAAGAAGATGAAGTTTGCCACTCTGGCCGGAATCATCGAAGCGGAGGTTGGCAAGGAAGAAGCGATGGTGCGAGTCAAGATGACGGCGCCGCACGACTTTCGCCTCGGCCTGTCCCTGTCGGTCGGCGACGAGGACAGAGCGGTCGACTATGTCAATACCGGCGTACCGCACGCGGTGATCTTTGTCGATAATGACGATGCTTCCGGTGAAAATTTGGGGAAGGGTGGTGCGCTTTCACCAGTTGTTCGAACCGAAGGGAACCAATGCCAACTTCGTCAAGGTGCAGCCCGATGGCCGGCTGAAGGTGCGCACCTATGAACGTGGGGTCGAAGCCGAGACCATGGCCTGCGGCACCGGTGCGGTCGCTTCGGCGCTGTTGGCGGCAATCCAAAAGGGAATGAAATCACCCGTTGAGGTCATTACCTCCGGCGGGGAAATGCTGACGATACTGTTTGATTTGTTTGATGGGCCGGTGGCGGAAAATGTTTTCCTGCAGGGACCGACAAGGTTGGTTTGTACCGGAAACTTGACCGCTGAAGCGCTGCTTTGATGGATCGTGCAGATAGCGAGAGTGCAAAATTAGGATCGGGAGGAGTTATGGAAAAATTTCATGGAGCGCTTGTTGCACTTGTCACCCCGTTTATCGACGGCCGGTTGGACGAACAGGGGCTGATTGACCTTATAGAGATGCAAATCGCCGGCGGCACCCACGGCATCATACCCTGCGGCACCACCGGTGAGTCGGCAACGATAGGATTTGACGAACATAAACGGGTCATCGATCTGACCGTCAAGACGGTTGCCGGCCGGGTTCCGGTAATTGCCGGAACCGGGGCGAACAACACCCTGGAGGCTATCGAACTTACCGAAAGCGCAAGAGAAAGCGGGGCCGATGCGGTGCTGTCGGTGGTGCCCTATTACAATAAGCCGAGCCAGGAAGGTCTGTATCTGCATTTTCGGGAGATCGCCGAAAAGGTCGATATACCGATGTTTCTCTACAACGTACCGGGGCGTACGGTGGTCAACATGCTGCCCGAGACTGTCGCCCGCCTGGCGGAAATCGATAATATCATCGGCATTAAAGAGGCCTCCGGCAGTCTGGAACAGATCTCCGATGTTATTCGTCGCTGTCCCAAGGATTTCATTGTCCTGTCCGGAGATGACTTCACCTCGATGCCGACCGTTTTTATCGGCGGCAAAGGGGTCATCTCGGTGATCTCCAACGTCTATCCGCAAGGCATGGCGAAAATGATAGAAGCGGCGCTGGCCGGCGATATTAAAAAGGCCAACGAACTGCATTATAAGATGTTCGAACTGATGAAACTGATGTTCATCGAGCCCAACCCGGTTCCGGCCAAAAAGGGTCTGGAGTTGATGGGTCGGATTCGTAGCGGCCTGCCGCGTTTGCCCCTGGCGCCGATGGGTGATGCGAACCTCGAAAAATTGCAGGCGGCGATGCGCAACATCGGCCTTCTTTAACTCTTCACGGGTTGTCTGAACTCTATTTCAGGCATAAAGGAGCAGAGAGATGATCAAGGTGATAATTGCCGGGGCGGCGGGCAGAATGGGCCAGCGAGTTGCGGATATGGTAGGTCGCCACCCGCGGTTGCAATATGTTGCTGGCTTTGAGGCGCCGGGCCACCCGGCCATCGGCAAGGATGCGGGTCTCCTGGCAGTCGGATCGGCAAATGGGGTGACTATCGGCGATGGCATCGAGTCGGTTATCGACAAGGGCGATGTAATCATCGATTTCACCTTTCATAAGGCCACCATGGAATTTGCCAGGGTTGCCGCCAGGCATGGTCGGGCAATGGTCATCGGCACCACCGGTCTCACCCCGGAGAACTTGGCGGAACTACGGGAACTTGCCAAGAACTTCCCCTGTGTCCAAGCCCCAAATATGTCAGTATGCGTCAATGTCTTGTTCAAGCTGGTGAAAAAGACCGCAGCGATTCTCGGTGATGATTATGATATTGAAATCCTTGAGGCCCATCACAACAAGAAAAAAGATGCCCCCAGCGGCACCGCCCTGAAACTCGCCGAGATGGCGGCAGATGGGGTTGGCAGAAACCTCCGTGAGGTGGCGGTGTTGGAGCGCAACGGTATCATCGGCGAGCGGGGCGCCAAGGAGATAGGTATTCAGACCATCCGGGCCGCCGATATCGTCGGCGAGCATACGGTCCTTTTTGCCGGTCCGGGTGAGCGCCTCGAACTGGTGCACCGGGCGCACAGTCGCGATCATTTTGCCCGCGGGGCGGCCACTGCCGCAGCTTGGGTTGTCGGCAGGGAATGCGGGATCTACTCGATGTTCGATGTCCTGGACTTAAAGGATTTTTAGTACCTGAGAATGGTCAGAGAACAGAAGGCGATCATTGGACTGGGTTCCAACCTTGGCAACGGTCGAGCAATTCTCCGTGAGGCGTGGGATACTCTCGGCAATGTTCCGGGGATTCGCTTGGATGGCCTGTCGAGTCCGTATATGACCGCACCGGTCGGCATGAACAGTCGGCATTGGTTTACCAATGCCGTAGGGCGGTTGCAGGTTACTCTCCCTCCCCTCGACCTATTGAAAACTCTGCTGGAGGTAGAAAAAAAATTCGGCAGGACAAGAGACGGCAATAGTTTTGGCTATCAGGATCGCAGTCTGGACCTGGATTTGTTATACTATGGCACTTTGGTCATGGATACCCCGGAGCTGACCTTACCCCATCCGCGAATCGGTGACCGGCTTTTTGTCCTCGCCCCTTTTGCCGAGCTTGAACCGGACTTCAGGGATTGCGTCACCGGTATGACTATTGCCGAGATGGCAGAGCTGCTGACAAACCATATCATGGCCGGGGAATCAAAAAATCAGGAAATAATATCAGGTCATTGGGATGAATAGGCGGCTGTTTTCATCGGCCATCCGTAAAAGGAGAATTGCAAAAGTGAGGACAACTTGAGTCCACTACGGATAATCATCCTGGTGATTCTTTTCTATATTGCCTACAGGCTGTTTTTCAAAGACCGAAAGCCAGCTGCCACGGCAAGGAAAGGCCGTTCGCATCCGGCGGATATTCCGCTCAGCGACACCCTGGAGGAAGATCCGGTCTGCAAAAAACTCGTACCCAGCCGTCAGGCCGTCCAGTTTGAGTGGCAGGGCAAAAAACTCTATTTTTGCAGCCAGGAGTGTTGCAATACCTTTAGAACCAACCAAGGAGACTAATAATGAAATTTTTTATCGATACCGCTAACTTAGAAGAAATCAAAAAAGGCGTGGAAATGGGGATGGTCGATGGCGTCACCACCAACCCTTCGCTGATAGCCAGAGAAAACAAGCCGTTTGAAGAGATAATCGCCGAAATCTGCAAAATCGTCGACGGTCCGGTGAGCGCCGAGGTGGTCAGTCTTGAAGCTGAGGGAATGTTGGCCGAGGCACGCAAGCTGGCAAAGCTTGCTGAAAATATTGTTGTTAAGATCCCGATGGTCGTTGAGGGGATGAAGGCGGTGAAAAAACTGACCGCAGAAGGCATCAAAACCAATGTCACCCTGGTTTTTTCGGCCGCTCAGGCGCTGTTGGCAGCGAAAGCCGGAGCCACCTACGTCAGTCCCTTTGTCGGCCGTCTCGATGATATCGGCAATCCGGGCATGGATCTGATCAGCGATATTGTCACCATTTATGACAACTACGGTTACCAGAGTGAGATCATTGTCGCCAGTATCAGAAGCCCGCAGCATGTGCTCGATGCCGCCCTTATCGGCGCGGACATTGCAACGATTCCTTTCAAAGTTATTGCCCAACTTGCCAAACATCCGCTTACCGACCTCGGCATTGAGCAGTTTCTTGCCGACTGGGAAAAACGAAAGAAATAGATGAGAGACACCCTGAATTCTCCGCTTCACTTGCCGACCTTTCTTATCGTCTCACTGTGTTGCAAAGTGTATGCTGCTTGTAACCGTGACAATGCTGGCGTTCGCTTCAGGGGCATGGGGCGGTACGATGTATATCTGTCGCGAGAAATCGGGAACGATGAACTTCACCAATGCCCCGGTAGGCGGCAACTGCCAGCCCTATTCCCTCAATCAGAACAGTGGTTTTCAGGCAACGATGGGCGGTGGAGGAACGGGCCGCGGTTCGGGCGATGCAGCGCTATATGACCTGGACATTGGCCGCATTGCTCGTCGTTATCAGGTCGATCCACCGCTGATCAAGGCAATCATTCAGGCGGAATCCGATTTCGATCACCGGGCGGTGTCGCGGCGCGGTGCCTTGGGGCTTATGCAGCTGATGCCGGATACAGCCCGTGAGCTGAATGTCGCCAACCCCTTCAATCCTCGGGAAAATATCGATGGCGGCACCCGTTATCTGCGGCAAATTCTTGACAGTTTCAATGGCAATCTGACGCTTTCCCTGGCAGCCTACAACGCCGGGCCGGGATTGGTGACACGGACCGGCGGCATTCCGGATATCCCCGAGACCCAGCAATACGTAACCAAGGTCATGAAACAGTACAAAGAATACAAACGACAGAATGGCGCTGCGTTTCTTGTGGTGAAGGAGTGAATCACGATAGGCGCTTCTGACATGGTAGAAGGCAGTGGGGCTGAAGAAAGGTTCCTCCATATTTTTTTCGAAACTGTACAACCATAATTAACCATTACCTTTTGCCTTGACGGTAAACCGCCAAGTGAGGTATAAACGATTCCTACGCCGGAGTGGTGAAACTGGTAGACGCACTGGACTCAAAATCCAGCGGGAGCAATCCCATGTCGGTTCGATTCCGACCTCCGGCACCAGAGAAAAATCAAGGTTTTATCCCGAAATCACAGGGATAAAGCCTTTTTTTGGTTTCGTATTTCCATCACCTCTTGCCAATTGGTGCTATCTTCTTCAGTGAAGACGGACCTAAAAGGACCCCCCTGCCTTGTGATGGAAGAACGGGATGAAGAAGAACTCACCCCGGCAACTATCCGTAAACATATACGACAAGTCGCAGATATATGGCGGCATGAAGTCATTTACCTCCATCCTTCCATTTCCTTTTATAACCTCAAGCGACTTATATGAACGGCTATTCCGCTTTAATACAGGTAAAAGGTCCTTATGAGAAAATACGCTCGACCTGATGCAGTCTCCGCTAAAGAAACGGACTAAGGTTCATATCTTTCGCAACATATCGTTCTTGACACTTGCAGGCGAGTCGGCATTGTCACGCCGCAGTATGCTCGCCGAGCTTCCTCACCCAACCAATGCGATGGATGCTGAAGATTGGCAGGAGATGCGATTAACAGGAGAGGTGAAGGAGCTAACCATCCATGCGCCTGGATCCATGGAAGTTGAAATCTGGAAATATTCCCTCCAAGCTCTTTGCAAAAGACAACCTTGTCGATCGTCTCTCCCTCTTTATGAGTTTCAAAAGTTTGCCGGCTGAGTCGCTTTCGAAACACTTGTTTTATCTCAGTCCATTTCAAAGATAGTCGGGATTAAAATGGAAAAACCAATAGTTAAAATCATCG
>CAWDST010000020.1:0-83224 GCA_963804965.1 uncultured delta proteobacterium | reverse complement strand
AAAGAGAATAGCATGACCACTCCGAACTTTTTCTTACAGCGGGTGAAGAGGGAGGATTTTGCTCGAAAATGCGGTGATGGTGAGAAGTAGCTGCTTTCTAAGGTTTCCCTATAAAGACCGGCTCCTTTCCGCGGCAATCTAGTAAATTTTTTCGTGCGCCCACTATGCTCTAGTCATAGCCAGAAATTACCACTGCCAAACCATCACCGAGCTGATATAGCAACATCGCAGGCAAGCGCTCGTTTGGTAACACTTCCACTGGCTATCACAGCGATCGCACTTTGACAAAAGGCTCTTCATAGTCAGGCCAACCATCATCATACGGCGCAATTGAAATCACCGCTGGGGGAGGCGTTGGGGCCCTTTTCCGCTTAATGACTGCGTTGCTCTACACGAATATTAGGGTTACGCCTTGAAATCAGGATACAGTTTTTTCACACACTCCGGGCAGATGCCATGGCTGAATCGTGCCTCCGTACGGTCTCGAATATAGACTTCCACCTGGTTCCAGTAGCCCTGGTCGTCACGGATTTTCTTGCAGTTTGCACAGATGGGAATTATGCCGCGCAGGGTTCGGATCTCTTCAACGGATTTTCGCAGTGCCTCCTCGGTCTGTATACGCTCGCTGACATCGCGAACGATAGCCTGGAGAAACAGTTCATTGCCAATTTCCACGGAGTTGAGGCTTACCTCCGCATCGAAAGGGGTCCCATCGTACAGACAGTGTTTCCACTCAAAGAATTGCGGGTTCCCCGCAAGGGCCGCATCTATTTTCTCAAGGGCTTTTTCTTTTGAGTCACGCCCGTCAGGTTGGAGTGGCGGTGAAAACCTGTACATGGAATGTCCGATAATCTGGTCCTTTGAACACTGAAACATCTGTAATGTTCTGGTATTACAGTCGACCAGAATGTCCTTTTTCCAGAGGAATAGGGCATCATTGGCATTCTCAAAAAGGGTCCTGAATTTTGTTTCGCTTGCGAGGAGTGCCTCACGGGCCCTGTCTGCCAGGATCGTAAGCGATAAATAATCGGCCAATCCTGCGATCAGTTCCTCTTCGATTGCGGTGATGGCCTGTTTGCTGAATAGTGCCAATACACCGATAGGCTTGCCCTCTGCGGAGTGAAGCCTGAACCCCGCAAAGGAGACCAATTCGAGGGCCTGCGCCCACTCATGGTCGTCTATCCGGGGATCGTGAATGACATCGTTGGTGACAAACCGGACATCCTCTCCGGAGGCGACACGCCCTATTTTATAGCAGCCCAAGGGAACTCTCCGATGCTTGCCGTCAATATGGGTGTACCGGCCTGAACTGGCCACGAGGTGGAGGCAACTGGTTCTGTCGCGACAGGCATCCGTACCCTCCTTGGCTTGGGCATGAAAACAGCCCTTCTCGCAGAGATCACCCTCTCCTGTCAGCCAGATTCTGGCAAAATCGGCACCGAAGATCGCTACTGCCTCATCAGTGATAAGTTTTTGTTTTTCGCTGAGACGAAGTTCATTGATGAGGCGCTCTTTGAGCAAACCCAACCTTGTGATCTGCTCTTCCGTGTGCTTACGTTCGGTAATATCGCGGACACTGGTGCGTAAGCCAAGAAAGTCATTAGTCGCAGCATAAATAGGTTGATAAGAGATGGCTGCCCAGCGGATAGATCCGTCTTTATGCCGGACACGGAAGGGGATATCATTACCGGAAAGCCTTTCTTTAAGACCCTTTTCGTGAAGGGAGAGCACAAAGGCCTGATCCTCTTTGAGGAGTACATGGCGAAGAGGCTGAGGCTGGCTCAACCATTCCTCGGGGGAATAACCTGTAAACCTTTCTATTGCCGGGTTAACCCAGACAAGGGAACCATCCGGAGCGATCCAGCTTTCCCAGTCATAGGTGTAATCTGCTATGGCCCGAAATTCTTCCTCCTTCTTTTTTGCAGCCTCCTCCGCCCGGTTATGTTCCGCCAGAGCCTTTTCCAGTTCCAACACTTTTTTCTCAAGCTTGGTTGCCACCAGCTCACTGTATCGTTTCAGGTATTCGGCGTTTTCCTTGATGGGTTCGGTCGGGTTTTGAATCGTATGTTTTGCCTTGTCAAGGATGTCTTCGATTTGTTCCCATAATTCGTCGAGCTTCATGGGTTTGAAGAGGTAGGCGTTGGCACCGAGCGACATTGCCAGCCGGACATCCTGCTCTTCCTTGTAAGTGGCGGAATAGAATACAAACGGTATTGTACAAAGTTCCGGTTGTTGTTTGATCACCCGGAGGAGCTGGAACCCGTCCATTACCGGCATGAGGGCATCGGAGATAATTAAATCGGGTGGTGAGCTTTTGGCGATCATCAGAGCGTCCGATCCATTTTCGGCTTCGATTGCTACATGGCCATTATTTTCCACCATATATCGAAGTATTTGTCTGGCGTCATAGAGATCGTCAACGATTAGTATTTTCATATGGTGCTGGTGATAAGTATCTGTTTTTTCCGGCAGCCCTAAAAAATCGGCTCTCTGACCCGAATCGCTCCAATTTCGACTTGCAGCGTAGCTGTTTCACTCCAATCTGGCAAGATTTTCTCGCCAAAACCTTTACCCGTGTGTCACATCCTCCGACTGTCTATTCCGCCAAATATTCAAACTGGAAATGTAAACCAAGTGCTCGGTGTGGTTAGTTGACTTATTCCTGATTGTTTTGCCCTTGAGAATGACCAAACATCACTCCCCAAAAAGGAGCATTTTGGCTCTTTTGCAAATTCGAAATTATCTCGAAAGAAATGGCGGGTAATGGAACATTTTGGGTTCTTGCTTTTTGTTTGCCATCATTCGCGATGGCAGTCCTCGATACAGAGTAAAATAAGTTGTTCCCCAGAGTCCACGATCTTTCCAAAAGATCGTCACCGGAAGTATACAGATGACAGGTATGTTATAAATACGCACTGAAGCATCTCCGCTCAGAAACACATTAAAAAGGCAAGCGGCGAAAGGCTGCTGTTACTCACGGACAATGGCAACCCTGTAGGAATCAATAATCCCGACTACCCAACAAATAATGAATATGGCAGAAGCGATTTCAAGCAAATAAGCGCTATCTGTTTGGGTTGATACTGCTTGTATAATTGTGGCGATATCGGGCTCGACAGTTCCACTCTGTATTTTTTCGACTATCTGCAAAGCGCTCTCTGCCGCCATTGAAACGATGAAATATAGAGAGGCGGTTGAAACGCTGAATAAAACAATTCCAGCGATGTACTTCTTTAAATAGAAATAGCCTGTTCCGGGGAAAACGAGGACTGATAGGAGGGCTGCTTTCGTAGACTTTTCCATGCGCTATACAATTTGACTAGCTTTTTCAGGTTAATGAGATAAAGGAACTTGATTGTTGGTATTGAAAACATGCAACCGCCCCTGCACGAGCGGGGACATATAAAGATCAGCCAGCTGAATAACTTGTTAGCTCATAAACAAAGGAAAGAGAATCATGAAATCGGAAAGATATAAAATCGGATGGGAAAAATTAGCTGAAATTGATGGCGAACTAGGTGAAATGGTAGTGAAATCCCTAAAGGATATTGCCCCGGAGTTTGCGGACTTGCTCGTAGAGTTTCCTTTTGGAGATATTTATAGCCGCCCAGGCTTAGATTTAAAATCCCGTGAAATAGCGACGGTAGCAGCCTTAACTGCCATGGGTACAGCCACGTCCCAATTAAAAGTGCATATTCATGGTGCACTTAATGTTGGCTGTAGCCAACAGGAAATCATTGAAGTTTTGATTCAAATGGCGGTGTATGCTGGCTTTCCAGCAGCATTAAATGGGCTTTTTGCGGCGAAGGAAGTCTTTGATGCACGAAACTTAAACGTCAGCAGCTAACAAGGCAAATCCAGCAGACGCAGAAACCCGCGCCGTTGATTTGCACTGCTCGGCATAAAAGAAGAAGGCAATATACGACACCATGGAATTCATACCCGCAGGCGAGATTATCGGAGAAGCTGTTTTTTTTGCTGAGAGAATGACGCTCTCCCGTGCCGGTCGGAGCAGCAGGATAAAACGGAGAACGAGACCTAAAGTTCACTTTGATTACGAATATTGTCAGGTTAAATCATTGATCAATGACCACTTCAGATAAGATATGGGAGCATACATATAGCCTGGGTGTCCTTAAAAACACCCAGGCTTGTATCTTAACTGTTTTTATCCGACAGTGCGACTATCGAGACCCAACGCCTGGCGTTTCCCCTCAATGGTTTGGCGCAGAAAAATTGCCGCCTTTTCCGGATCGGGCTCGACTGCAAAGGTGGCACCTACCACGTCTTTAAGGCCTTCGGTGAGCAGTTTGACCACGTTCATGGATCCGGTAATAGGAGGCATCGGGCCAAGGTGGGTGGTGACCCCCGAGGCAACGAAGTAGACCCCGATGGTGACCGCCTTCTCGGAATACCACTCCGGCGCCGAGCCGGCTACCGGCAGGTCACAGATATCCACACCCAGAGCATTGGCCAGGGCCGAGACCAGCACAAGGATGCGGACGTTATCGACACAGGAACCCATATGCAGCACCGGCGGGATACCCAGCGCCTTGCAGATCGCCTGCAGTCCTGGCCCGGCCATTTCTGCTGCCTCGGGCAACTTGAAGCCGGCTTTGGCGTTGGCCACCGAGACGCAGCCGGTATCGATCACCAGGATATCGTTTTCAATGAGCCGCTTGGTCAGGGTAACGTGACCGTAGTCGTGCTTAATTTTCGGGTTGTTGCAACCGACAATGCCTACCGCACCGCGGATCTTGCCGGTCTTGATGGCATCAATCAACGGGTCGGCGGTGCCGCCCAGGGCGCTGATGATGGTCTCCACGGAAAAGCCGCCGACAGCAGGTTGTGGCTCCACTGGAATATAGGGGGCGCCTTTGCGGTTGGCAAAATTCTCTACTGCTGTACGAACTACCTCAACGGCCTTCTTCTCAGCATTACCCGGATGGAACTCTACATGTTCCATCTGTGGAAATTGGGCCTTATCGCTGGTGCTGATCATCTTGGTATGGTAGCAACCGGCTACCTTGCCGATTGACGGCATGATGCACTGGTAATCAACGATCATCATGTCCACCGCACCAGTAGAAAGGATCAGTTCCGTCATCAAATGGTTGCCGGCCATGGCGATACCGCGACGCATAAGCAGCTCGTTGCCGGTACAACAGACGCCAACCAAATTTATACCAACAGCTCCTTTGGTTTTTGCCAGATCCAGCAGGTCTTGCGACTGACAGGCCAGTGAAACCATCTCCGAGACAACAGGGTTATGGCCGTGTACGACGATGTTGACCTGATCGGCTTTGAGCACCCCTGAGTTGACCATAGTCGGCCGCGGGGTAGGCACGCCGAAAAGGATGTCCGAGACCTCGGTGGCGATCATAGAACCGCCCCATCCGTCCGAGAGCGCGTTACGCATCCCCTGGAGGAGCAGGGTCACCCAGTTGTTGTCCACACCCATGTGAGTACGGTGCATCATCTCCGAGGTTTCCCGATCGATGCCGCGGGGGATAAGATTGTACTTTTTCCACACTTCGCGCCGCTTCTGCGGGGCGCGATCGACGAGTTGGATGGCCTTGCGGCGCATGCCGTAATCCTCCATCATCGCCTGGGCCAGTTCACCTGCGAGGGCCAGGGTTTCTTTGCCGTCGACGACAATACCGTATTCTATGGCAAGCCTTTTGAGTTTTGCTTCATCCCGGATTTTGTAACCGATGGCGCTCCCATCGGCGACCCCGGCAAGCACTTCAACCAGATCACGACCGTGGTCTGAATGGGAAGCGGCACCGGCAGCAATCATCCGGCAAAGATTACGGGCGACGATGATATCGGCATCTGCGCCGCAGACGCCAGTCTGGGGACCTTCACCGAAAGGATCTACCCGGCACGGTCCCATCACGCAGATGCGGCAGGAAAGCCCCATATCGCAGAAACCACACTGGGGTTGCTGGGCCTCGTGTCGTTCCCAGACAGTTTCGATACCATCCTTGCGAGCCTTGGCGTAGAGCAGATCACAGTCTTTGGTGACCGACAGGCTGGATTTTTGAGCAAACATGATTGTCTCTCCTTGTCTTCAAAATGGTATCATCTCAGCGCTCGTTCAATTCGAGTTCTGCACGTTTGATGGACTTCAGCAGCGCCACTCCGGCGGGGACATTCGGATTATCAGCCTCCCCGGTCATAGCCCTGGCAACCTCACGATTTTTACGCCGCATGGCTACATCGACCGGTTCCCAGGTCAAGGCGCCTGCTTTGCACACCTCGACACAAGCGGGAATCAACCCTTTGGCTACCCGGCTACTGCAGTTATCGCATTTGACGGCTATCGGCCGATTTGGCGGGCCAAAAGGATCCTCATGAAAGCGGATCACCCCGTAGGGACAGGCCATGGCGCAGGAAGCACAATTGATGCAGCGGTCCGGATTGATCATTACCGTGCCGGTGTTGGCTATCCGGTTGATGGCACCTGCCAGACAGGCGGCCTGGCAGGGTGCGGGTTGGCAATGGCGACAGCGGTTGGGGAAACCCTCGTTAAAACGGCCTGCACCCACATGGATGCGAGGTTTTGGCTGCGGACGTTCCAACGTAGCGCTAAACAGTGTGCCGTTGCGCGAGTGGGCCGTAGCACAGGTCAACATGCACTGCATGCAGCCCACACACCGTTCAGGATGAACAACGACTTGATTCATGGCTCCTCCTTTATGATACGCGTAATTCAAGTAAGGGACTAAAGCAGCTGACCGAAATTAAATCCGGACCGCAGCAGCCTTTCGGCGGGCAGACGCAAAGGAGTGCGGTTCTCAATCAAGGCGCGGAGCACCCCACCTTGTTCGATATCGCCGATCAGCACCGCCCCAACCAGCCGATCCTCTTTTAGCACCAGGCGACGGTACAGACGATCGGCCGGTCCTCCAGTCGAAATGGTGATCAACCCGTTTTCGTCCCAGGGATTAGCATTACCCACGGTGAGAACGTCCAGGTCAAAGACCCGCATAACGTTGCGGCTGAGGCTGCCGGGATAGGCCACCCGTCTTCCTACCATGTTGTAACCAGCCGCCCGGCCCTGATTGGCTGCTTCCGGCCAGAGCGCGTTTACCCAGCGGCAGTCTCTGGCTAGATCGTGCAGTTCCGCCACGTCTCCGGCTGCGTAGATATTTGCGGCGCTGGTCTGCAGATATTCATCCACTACAACTCCCAGATCCACCTCAACCCTGTCTCTGGGTATGAAATCCCTGCACGGCAGGACTCCCTTGCCAATAATCACCAGGTCGCAGTCCAGACGACGGCCAGTATCGGTAACCACCGCCTCAAGCCTTTTACTTCCGGCAAAGCCCTGGACGGTAACACCGACTTCGACGGTAAGGCCATGGCGAACCATTTCGTCAAGAATCATTTGGCCAGCCACAGGGTCTACCTGCATAGCCAAGGGATACCCGGAGGTAATAAGCATGGTGACTGCAAGACCACGTTTCAATAGTCCGTAGGCGGCTTTGAAGCCCACCAGTCCACCGCCGAGCACCACCGCTTTGCGAGCGCCGTCCAGAGCGGCCACCTGGGCCATAACATGGGCCTGTGTGCGCATGTAGAAGATGTTTTCCAACCCCAGCCCATCAGCCTTGATTGGCCTGGGATCAGCCCCAGCGGCTATAAGTAGTCGGTCATAGGGAACTTTTACCCCATTCGCCAGAACCACCTGGCACGACTCCACTAGGATGCCTGCGGCTCGCTGGCCAAGCATCGGCTCAATGCCGAGTTCGTTATAAAAGTCTACCGACCGGATCGGCAGTTTGGCATGGGATTGGGAGCCCTCCAGGACATGGCTGATCATGGGACGGCTGTAGGGAAGAAAGGTTTCATCGCCGATCATGGTGATGGCAGCAGTTGCATCCAGTTCACGGATGGCCTCGGCCGCATGGATTCCAGCGATGCCATTGCCAATGATGACGTGTTTCATACCGCAACTCCAGCTCGCCCCTTGTCATTATTCAGGGCATTAGAGTGGATAGGAGCTCCAGGATTCGGGCCAGAACTCAGTGCCGTTCGCCGGAGTTTATTGCGATGCAGATTGCATCTGCACTGCCAGTCTCAATATGCGGGAAATCAATAGAGCAAACACTATCAAGAGAGAGGCTTCATCGTCAAGTGCGAAATGGATTCGGTGACAAGAGTATCTGCACATAGTGAAAAGAAAGAAATGGCTCCGGTAAATTGCACAATTCTTTTGCATGAAAACTTGCTACCAATAACGCTCAAATATAGGCCAACGGTCAAGGCAGAAAATAAGCTCAATTCTACAAGATTTCCACTGGCAAGTCCCGTTAAGGAGTTCGGCTGCTTGGTTGACCTTACCTCCTGACAAGGACTGGATTGTGTGTGTGGGCATTGCGTTAGGTAAAAAGGTGTTTATCCTGAAAGAAACGGTCCCGTACCAATGTCAGAAACCATGTCCAGGCTTGTATTCAAATGCCTAAGGGACCCAACAAAACAATGAGAAGCGTCACGAAAGGCTCTGCCAATATCCATTTGAAAGCTCAAGAACTCTGCGATTGAATTGCTACTACCGACTCGCTGAAGGGGATGTTCGATCTCAACCGTGTGCCCGAGGAGGAAGAGGCCGCCTTGAAGTGGATAGCCCTCGCTGCTTTGCACGGCAACAACAGCAATAGCGAAAAAATTTCCCTGACTACCACCAGGGACGGCAATGTCAAGGTGACGGTTGAATACCGGCAAGGCCAATTGCCTTCCCCCGGTCCGGCTGTCGGCAGGAAGATCGTCGAGGCGATGCGGGCGATGACCCGTATCGAAAAAGATAAGTAGAAAACGACCCTTGCCTTCGGCATTCGCAACAGCAGTATGGATCTGAAGATCAAATCACGGCATGAAGGTGGTGATGATCGGATTACTATTACCTTTCCCTGAGTGGTTTGTTAAAGAAAATCAATGCAAGGATAACAATCGGAGTACGGCGCAGCCTCGTGGCGGCTAAACTGAAGAAAAATATCACTCAATGATCGAAATCATACAGTTACAAAGCGGCATAGAAATTTATCTTCGCACCATTGAAGGTGATGGAGATAAACCCTGCCTGGTATTTCTGCACGAAGGCCTGGGCTGTACTGCCATGTGGAAAGACTTTCCGGATCGACTTTGTCGCATGGTCAACTGTTCGGGGCTCGTGTATGACAGAACGGGGTATGGGAATTCGTCACCTCTTTGCCGCACTCGGACTATTCACTATCTGCATGATTATGCCCTGAAGGAACTGCCGGAAATTCTTGAAAGGACAATTCCTGGTAAGCCGTTCATATTGATTGGCCATTCCGATGGCGGTAGCATTAGCCTTATTTTCGGTGCCGAAAAACCAGCTCTTCTCAAGGCAATTATTACCGAGGCAGCGCATGTTTTTGTTGAGCCGGAAACCTTAAGAGGCATTCTGGCAGCGGTAGGAGCCTACGAAAAAGGCCACTTTCGTGGACTTGCTAAATATCACGGTGCTAAAACCGACGCTCTCTTCAGGGCATGGGCCGACACCTGGCGCAGCGAGTGGTTCAAGTTTTGGAATATTGAATATGTATTGCCATCAATTGCCTGCCCTCTTCTGGTCCTGCAAGGCAGCCAGGATCAATATGGTACGGAGCGGCAGGTAGAAACGATAGTTGCAAAATCGTCGGGTCAGACAACCTCCGTTCTTATCGACAAGTGTGGTCACGCACCCCATCAGGAGCAGCCGGAAAAAGTTTTGCAAATACTGGCGGAGTATATTGGTCGGTTGCGTTAAACGGGAAGGTGAAAAGTCAGTTTATTAATAAGCTTGTAATAGCAGAACGGGACAGCGGAAAACGAAGAGCCATCCAATGCGTCAAAACTACCTTTTTCCGACAAGTTGCGCAATTCTTTCCAGGCTGTAGCCAACAGCCTGGCATTGGACCAAGGCTGCCAAGACCTTTTTCCGCCAAAAACGGGCAATATTCTCGAGAATGTGGCAACAGCATACCACGGCGCACGAATATCATGCCTGCGCCGCGATGCATGTTTCTTCTTATTCTGGCCACACCTCATCAAAATGTCCGAAAACTGCTTTAGATTCTTTCCTTGGATGTGTTGGGAAAATGTTTTCGAAGTTGGAGATTCGCTCTGGCAAGGCTTAGCTTATGTTCAGACCTCACAGCAAATATTATTCATGAATTTATACTCAAGGTCACCACGTTGGGCTTAGAGTAACGTCGACAACCTGCCGCTGGGCCGCGAAACCATGCGCGCCGCCCGCCGTAGCTGCAGGCTGTATAGGCAAGATAAACCGGATAATTCAGCTCTACAGATGAACGCCCATGACGGGCAGGTGGAAAAAGACCTGTTGCGGCAATAAGCAGCGACAGGTTGGGGAATATCCAGAGGCGAGAGAAGCCAGCGACGCAGGGTCAGCCGGCGATTTGGCGCTGGAGCTGGTCAATGAGTTCTTCCTTCTCCTTCAGCAGGGCGTGCACTTCTGCGGCAGCCTCGTAATTATCCTGGGCGGCGCGGATGGCCTCTTCCTTTGTCTCCTCGGCGTGGGATATTTTCTCGATCGACGACCGAACGATCTCATCTACTCTATCTTCAAACTCCTGCTCAAACTTGGCCAGAGCAGCCCCCTTTTCATCGCACTCGGTGCTGACAGAGGCAAGCTGCAAAGTGAGACGGCCTATCTCGGCATCCTTTTCGATTATGAGTTCATCCTTCTTCTTCAGCTCATTTCCATTCTTCTGCAACAGTACCCCAGTGACACAGGCAACCACCGCAGCAATACCGAATCCCATCAACATCATTACATTCTCCATTATCCGCCACCTTCACCGGTTTTTATGTTCTGGCCCAACGCACCAGGTGTTCTCACAATATCGAACGCTTATATCCTGTTCCTGCAACAGCCTGTAATTAGCCTATCGTGTTCTGAGAGTATAAGCAATTTTTTCAATGCTTTTTTGGAAAAAATCTTCATTTCCCATGTCAGGGGTACGGAAGAAGGCAGGGGAGACGCGAAAGGAGAGGGAAACGACTATAGCTGTTCGTGGCATTCAGCATGGCCCGCAGTAATTCCGTGGTCATCAGCAGGCAATTCGTGCGAAAACCATTTCACTGGGTTCATCGCCGGTATACCTTGAGACCTGTTTCCCGCCAGCCAGCCACCATCACACCTCCGAACCGTAAACCGCCCTGACAAGAAAAGATACATCGCAGCCGGCACGCCACGCACTGGCCAGGGAAAGGTGAGGTTATAAGTAGCTCCTTTTTACGCTGGCCCTACCGCATTTCAGCCAATCCCACCATCTCCAAACGGTACCGCAGTTCCAGCGCCACACCAACTGGGAATTTGACACTGTCTATGTCTCGCGCTATGGTGCAAATAGAAGTCATATCCGTCTTCATGAACACACACCCAACGAAGTCCTCAAACTGACCGTACCTGCGCACCGTCTCATACTCCGCACGACATTGGTGCATATCCTGAAGCAGGCTGAAACAGGCGCGCCTGACTGCCGAAGAACTCGTCTCGCGGCTTTAACGGCGCGAGTGGAACTCTATCCTTTATCTCTGGCGGTAGCGTGAACAACGGCCGCCCAGTGGCTGCTGGTGCCGGTCTGGACACGGTCTTAAGCGCTGAGGCAGTGTAGCAATACCCCAATGCGTTTTCGGCCATCGACCCGTAAGGTAAAGGGTTGCGGGCAGCGGACATGTACCGCGTGGGTCGTTTCCTCGACCACTTGCAATCCCGCCAATGCCTGCCAGTCGAAGCGATCACCAGGATGGATGCCGACGTTCAGGTAGTTGATACCGAGCGAGGTGATGTTGTGGAAGAAGTGCGATCCTTGGGACGGATCGGCGTTGATTGCCGGATGGGTGGTCTCGACGATCGCCCCCACCCCGCAGATATCACTCCAGTTGACCGGGATACCCAGCCAATGGTCGGCGGAGCCCCAGCGGCCGGGGCCGACGAGGATGTACTGTCGGCCGGCCTTCACCAGGTTGGCGTTGAGTTTTCCGAGTTGCCGGGCCATATCGGCGGTGCGGGACGGGTCGAAGGTTTCCGGGCGGATATACACCAGATCCTGCATGGTGCGGTTGTCGGTGTTACCGAGGGCCTGGTGGCACAGACAAAAGGCGCGATCCAGTTCGCCCTGGCCGATATCCACCTCAAGCATCTCCTCGCGGGCGCTCATCGGCCGGATCTGCAGGACGGCGAGTCGCACTTTGCCCCGTGATGCCCCTCGGAAATCGACGGCGAACTCGATCTCCACCGGACAGCCCAAGCCCTTTTGGCCCATGTCGAGCAGGATGGCGACCGCCTCGGGCAGGGGATAGGCTTTATGCTTGAGGATGGAGGCAAAGGTCAGTATCGGGATGCCCCGGGGGGTGAACTGGTCGCGGATCCGCTGTTCAGCCGGGTCGTAGGTACTCGCCAAAAACTGCACCGGCTGTTCGTCGGTCGCTTCGGTGATCTGCCGGCGCTCCAGGGTGTTGGCGTCGCTTGCTTCGGGGCTTGCATCCTGTCTGCCCATCGGCAGGGCGTAGAAGCACTGCTGGGCGTTTTTCAGGATGTCGTTCAGGGTGCTCCGCTGCGGCAGGATCTCGGGAAAACGCGGCGAAAACCGGAGGATCTTCTCGCCCTCCATCACCGACTTGCCGAGGCCGAGGGCGATGCTGACAATGCCATCGTCCGGCTTCATCCGGGCGAAGGGGTAGTAGTTGAGGGATTGGGCGACACCGGAGATTGCCGGGTAATAGGACTGGCCGTAACGGCTGCCGACCACCTCCTGGAGGATCACCGCCATTTTCTCCTGCTCGATCTGATTGCCGACCCTCTTGGAGAAGGCCTTTGGTGCCCGGAAGTAGGTGGAGGCATAGACCCGGCGGATGGCGTTTTCCAGCTGGCTTAGGCGGAAGTCAAAATCCGGGTGGTCGTTGGCCAGCATGCAGGTGTGGTAGAGCCCGGCGTAGGATTTGAACTGGGCGTCTTCAAGGATACTGGAAGAGCGGATCGCCAGGGGATAATTGATTTCCCTGAGGTAGTGGCCGATCTGTTCGCTGAGGCGTGGCGGGAAAGAAGTGTCTTTGAATCTGGCGAGAACTTCCTCATCGGTAACATCTTCGCGGGTCAAGTCGTGCAGGTGGTTGAGGCGGACGAATTCGTCGAAGGCGTCGGTGGTGAGGACGAGCGTTTGCGGCACGACGATTTCAAAACGGTCAAAGGGCGCAAGCATCTCGCGGTTGCGATAGAGCAGCGCCGAAAAAAAGGCCAGCCCTCGTGCCTTGCCACCCAGCGAGCCATTGCCGGTCTTGGCGAAGTTGGTGTCGGGATCGTAGCGTTCCCGGTCGAAATTGACGATGATTCCCCGTTGCCGGGCGATGCGCTGCTCCTTGATGATGCCGATCAGCTGGCGGCGATGGCCCTCCACCGTGTCGAAGGTCGAGTCACGCAGCGGCCGGACCTGCGAGGCCAGCTCGACCTCGGCCAGGGTGTAGAACCAGCGGGAGAAATCGTTGTGGCGGCTGTGGAAAAGGAAGGACTCCTGGGGGATGGTCTCCAACTTCTTTTCGAGGGAATAGAGGTTGGTTGCCTGATCGTAGGCAGTGCCGTCCGGCATGCGAAAGACGAAATCGCCGTAGCCAAGATGTTCGACGAAAAAGGTTCGGATGCTTTCCTGCAGCGAAGGGGCATTCTTGTCGAGGAAGAGGGCGGGGATCAATTTGGCATGTTCGGCGTTTTGCGGCTCCGAGCTGGCCAGCAACAGGGGGATGTCGAAGCGGTCATGCTTGATATGGGTGAGCAGTTGCAGGCCGGCGTAGCCATCGAGGACATGGTTGCGATGGTAGCGGGTGTCGGAGATCACTCCGAGGACATAGGGCTTGAACTGCTCGTAAAGGGCGAGCGCCTTCTCGTAGGAGTGGGCGAGGAGGATCTTCGGCCGGGTACGCATGGACAGCAAGCGATGTTCCTCATTCAGGCCGTCCTCGATCACCGACTGGACCTCGACCACCAGCTCCTTGTAGAGGATCGGCAGCATGAGCGAAAGATAGTAGGGGGAATCCTCGACGAAGAGGATGACCCGGACTCCGGCGGTGCGGGTGTCGGGCACGGCATTGAAACGGTCTTCGATGTTTTTGACGATGGCCAGCAGGATATCGGCCTGACCTGACCAGTAGACCACCAGATCGAGGGAGTTCAGCTTTTCGTGCCAGGCCGGGATCGACTCGGGCAGCGCCTCCTGGTGGGTGAGGAGAACCACCGGAATCTCCGGCTTGGCTATTTTAATATCCCGGCCGAGGGTGAAGGCGTTGTCGTCCACCGCCCGAGAAAAGGTTATAACCAGGTCAAAAGGCAGGTCGGGGTGGTGTTCCAGGGCTTCGGCCAGCGACGACACCCAGGTCAGGCGAGGCGGGCGGCTGAGATTGAGGCCGCGGTATTCGTTGACGATCTGTTCCGAGATCCGGCAATCCTCCTCCATGATCCACGCCTCGTAGGAGGTGCCGATAAGGAGAATACGCTGCACCTTGGTCAGCATGAGTTCGTGGAAGAGCTTGAAGCGGGAGCTGATTTGTTCTTTTTGTATCGGCAGCATAAGAGTCGTTATTCGGATAATTCTCAAGATTGTCGAAATGCGCGCGGGATTGGCGACTCTTCCAGGACGAAAATATATCTTACGAAAACAAATAAGGCAATGCAGTGCTGACCGAGCTTGGTGCAATGCCCGCGGTTGAATAGAGCGTAAAAATAATTGCCAGAGTTGCCGTGAAAAGGTAGAACTTATCGATCGAATCCGGCGACATATTTCGTTGTCAAGAATTATGCTAACATAACGCGACAGAGAGGCATGAACGATAAGGTGAACAAAGGATTCGATTATTGGTGGCGGGTGTCAGGAGTGTGTGGAGTCACCGAACGAGCGTCGGGGCGGCACCAGCGGTGTAATCAGACACAACCGGGAGCAAGGACCTACTCTTTACATCAAACGCCAGGAAGGTCATATTTTTCGTTCTCTTCGCTACCCTTTCGGTCGCCCGACCTGTCTTCGCGAGGCGCGAGCTTTGACATACTTACAGGCCATGGCACTGCAACTGATGAAAGAAGGGAATAAGTGGCGGCTTTACCTTCCGCCAAGCCTTGCCTATGGCGAGACCGGAACCGTTGGCGGCCCAATTGGCCCGAATGCTGCGCTGATCTTTGACGTTGAACTGGTTTCGTTACAGTCAAAATAACATTCTCGCTATTTCAGGCTGGCAGTATAAACTTCGGTTTTTTGCTGTCACCAGGCGAACATACACCCCCCCCACAATATGATCAAAGGGAGGATGGTGTCTCTTTTTAAGAGGTCGGTTCTTGCCATACCGGATGTTGTTAGTCTTGCTTTGGGTTTATTGCTGCATCAATCGCCGGTGGTGAATACTATGGACTGTGCCATTCTTTTCGGCCAGACATTCGGACGCACGGTGTAACTTAATCAAACTGATTGAAATTGACGATTTTTACTAAACAACTAAAGCAGACTGGCATTGCCGGAACTCACCAGGTGGCTGGCCAGGGATGCCCTGCGAGCTGTGTGTTGTTCCGTTTCAATATATGGAGGGTAAGTGATGAGAATAACGTGGGAAACATGGCGATGGCCCTTGATTTTACTGGGCCTTTGGTCGATCACCCTGACTGGAATTGGGTCTATCCCACTCGAAACCCATGAAGTGTTCGTGCTCCAGACCACCCGGGAGATGGAATTACAGGGAGACTGGGTCGTGCCCAGTTTCAACAATGAACCGAGGTTGAAAAAGCCTCCGCTTAATTACTGGGCGACCGCAATGGTTTCACGCTTAGATCCGTTTAGCGATGATGTCCAGATTTGGCACGGAAGATTGGTATCCCTGCTGGCCGGTCTTGTGATAGTTTTTGCAACGTATCATGCCGGGAAGACAATATACACCCCCGACGTAGGCAGACTGGCCTCGGTTCTGATATTGACTATGCAGGGATATATCACCTTGTTCCACAATGCACGGCCGGATGGCCTGTATGCCACATTCTGCGCTTTGACGTTGTTTGCCTGGATGTATGCGTGGAAGTCGGAGGACGGATCAAAGGCACAGTATTTATATGGATGGCTCGGCTGGGGAATGGCAGGTCTTGCCACATTAACGAAGGGACCTCAAGGCCCTGCCGTATTCCTCACTGGCATGCTGTTGTTTCTGCTTGGCGGTACTGACCGAAAGCGGACACTCAGGGTGCTGCGACCGTTTGTGGGTCTCGCCATTTTCTGTTCGTTGGTTCTTCCCTGGTGGTTTCTGCTGCAGCATCGTTTACTCGAACTCCGCATCGACCTCTCCGAAACACAGCTTTCCGGTTCGCTGCTGCACAACCTTGCGGGCTGGAAGGAGATTATCAGTTTTTACTATCCTCTGCACCTGTTGAGTCTCATGATTCCCGTGAGCCTGATCATTCCTTTTGGTGATCTTTCAGCTCTTGAAAGCCCGAGATAAGATGTCGGCGCCTACCCGGATGCTTCTCTATGTAGGCGCAACTCTGCTCATCATCTTCACCTTGGGTGGCCATTACCGTAAACATTATCTCCACCCGGCGCTCCCGGTGTTTTCCCTCCTGCTTGCCAGTGCCCTCCAGACAGTGGCTATGCCGCGGCTTCAGGGTGTATGGAAACGCGGCATAATGATATTTCTTATCTTGTCTACTGTCTCCGGTCTGGGGTTGATCATGTATAACAAAGGGTATTCAACTTTACTGTGGATTTCCCTGATATCGATTCCGACCTGTCTCTTGCTCCGTCAAGAACTAAAAGATTCCAATTGGGCCGAAGGCCTGTTCTCCACTCAATTCTTGAAGGTATCAGTTCTGCTAGTTGTCACTGTTACCAGTTTTATTGCCTACCAACCATTTGCCAATAGTTACCGAGCATCCATGCAAACGTTTGCACAATCGATCGGCAAAACCCTTCAGGCCGGAGATCAGATTATCCAGTGGCAAATCGACTCCGCAATTATTGTCTTTTATGCGGGTCGGCCTGTTACCCGACTCGATGAACCGGCCAAACTGGCGGATTACTTCCAGGAAAATAAGGGCAAGAATACGCTGTATGTCGTTCTTCCAGAAACAGAACTTCCTGATTTAGATGCCTGTTTCGAAAATGATGTCCTGATCAAACTCAAGAACAAACATGATCCGCCAAATGAGTTGGTCTTCGTAAAGCTGACTGCCTTAAAGAACATTCAACCGTGACCCTCAAAATTTTAGTGAATTTAACGCGTTCGTCTGCTGTCGCCAGCGATCGAATTGCATGAAGCGTCTCACACTCTGATTTATCTCTTGCAAGGGTTGTAATTGAGTTCCGACCGGAGCCTCGGGTAGGCTATTTGTCTACTGACGTCCACCCGAACATTCTTGCCCGGACATAACACCAACTCCACAATATCAATCGACAATCGACTGAAAAATCGATTTGCCATAGCGGTATTCAGTCAGCATATTCTGCTCGGTAATGATCTCCAGAGGCCGGCCGGCCTTTGCTTCCACCGCCGAGTAGGGCTCGAAATTGCACATGCATTCCTTCAGTTTTGCCACCACCTCGGAGCGGGTCGTGTCGACCAGCGGGCGGTTGTCGAGACGAAGGGCGGCAACGCGCCTGATTGCCTCGTCCTCGGGGGAAGGGAAAAATCATCGCCGGCGATGACGAAATTGCCGTAACAGGCGATCCTGCCGAACACCGTCGAAGCGGTCTTGAACACATCCCAGGAGTAGGTGCTGTTATAGGCGAGCACCGCGCCTGGATTCATGTGACTTTTCAGCACCTCCAGGAATTCGCGGCTGAGCAGCATAGTGATGTAGGCGCGCCAGTGGAAGGTGGTGTTCATCACCACCAGGTCGTAGCTCCGGTCGGGATGGCGTTTCAACCAGCGTCTGCCGTCGTCGTAATGAATTTCCAGCCGCGGGTCGGACAGCAGGGGTTTCACTTCGTCGTAGCGGTGGATCAGTTCGATATAGCCGGGGTTGATCTCCACCACGTCGATCTTCTCGACGCCGGGGAAGGCGGAAACCACCCGGGTCCAGGAACCGGCGCTCATGCCGATGATCAACACCCGCTTGGGCTGTGGTTTGACCACGGCGAGCATGTAGAGCCTGGAAATCCAGTTGCTGTTGCGCATGAAATCGATGTTGATCCGGCCGTCATAGGCGTTGCCGCCGAACACATAATCGTCGCCGTCTGCGGCGCCAAGCAGATGGATGATGCCGTAGCGGTTTTCGATGGCATCTTTGAAGGGACCTTCCTTGCCGCCGGTGTTTTCGGCAAGCGTTTTGATCATCGTGCCGGGCAGAAAGAGCAGCGCCAGCGTCACCGCAATGCCTCCGGCCAGATACCATCGGCAGCGGCCGACACTTCCCGCCATGAAACAGAAGATGGCAGTGCAGAGTGTCAGCCCCGCCATCAGCATGAAACACTGCTGCAGGGTAAATAGTTGAAGCAGGACAAAACCGGTCAGCAGCGGGCCGAGGGTCGAACCGATGATGTTGGCAAAATAGACTTTGGAGACCGATGACCCGACCTTGCCGGTGTTCGACGAAGAACCGAGATGGTGGGCAATGGGAAAGATCTTGCTCTTGATGAGCGAGGTGAGGACGACGCTTGCCGCCAGCACCACGCCGCCGACGAGGTTGCCGAAGGCAAAGGCCCCGGAGGCCAGCCAGGGCAGCAGCATATCGAACGCGGCGGCAATGACCAGCAGAACGCCTGCCACATTATAGAGATTTTTCTCGCCTCGGCAGTAGCGTTTGCCCAGTCCGGCACCGAGGGCAATGCCCAGCAGATACAGGCCAAGGATAATGCCGAAGGCCTGAGGTGCGCCCTTGTAGGCAAAGCCGGCGAAGCGCACCCAGAGGATCTCCTGGCTGAGGCTCAACAGTCCCGTGCATAACGAAAGAAACCGCGCTGCCCAGATCATGCCGGCACCTTCCCGCGAATGGTCAGATAGATGACCGAGGCCACCAAAAAGTTGCCGGCTGCGGCAAGATAGATCGCCTGGTTGAGGGTGAGAAAGATAAAAAGAGCGATGCCGGTGGCGATCGCCCCGGTGGCTGCGCCCAGGGTGTTCGACAGGTAAAGGTTGCCGATGGACACTCCGACGTTGGCATTACTGCGAAAGAGATAGGCGACGAGCATCGGCAGGGTCGCCCCCATCAGGGTGGCGGGGGCGAGAATGAGCAGAAAGTTGACGAGGGCGATGACCGGCAGGCTATGCTGCATGAAGCGCTCGCCGACTGCCGGAATGAGGAAGGGTGAGATGGCGCCGAACAGCCCGATACCGACTTCGCAGACGGCAAAGATTTCGATGACCCGCCTGCCGTAACGGTCAGCCAGCTGGCCGCCGAAAAGCGCGCCGCAGCCCAGGCCGAGCATGAAGGTGGAAACGACGATGGTGATCGACTCGACATCGACCCCGAAGGCGCCGAACAGCAAGCGTTGCCATGCCACCTGATAAATGAGGGCTGATACCCCGGAAATAAAAAATACCCCGAGCAGCAGCGGTTCACTGATCCTTCTCTTCATCCGCACCATATCCTCCCCTTAAGGAACTCGGTATATCAACATTTACCGAGTCCCTAAGAAAAATCTTTTCGGAAAACCGGCGGCTCTATGCAAACGGCCAAAATAGCATCACGCTACCCGCTTCTCATTGATCCCGCAATATTTCTTGAGGAATTATTGCGCGACAACGACAAAATCCCCGACCTTCAGGTAAAGATTGACAACAACGGCATCTTTTTTTATAGACAGCTGACGCATATGCGTATTTTGCAGGGGTGGCGCAAGGCCTGAGATCATACCCATTGAACCTGATCTGGTTAGTTCCAGCGTAGGGAATTGCAGAAATATCCTCATCGGTATCCTGTCCTGGTGTATTTCTTCCCGTTTGTCCGCCCGTTCTCCTGTGCATTACTGTCAACCTTTTAGGAAACGAGGCGAAGCATGTCCTATCTGGCCGGCAAGACCGCAGAAAATCTGCAGAAAGATCCGAGCAAACAATCCACTTATCCATAACATCACCAATTTTGTGGTGATGAACTACTACCGCCAATGTCCTGCTGGCCTGGGGCGCATCGCCGGTCATGGCCCATGCCGAGAATGAGGTCGAGGAGATGGTTTCCTTCGCCGGCGCCCTGGTCCTCAATATCGGCACCCTGACCGACGTATGGGTTGAGGCCATGCTGCTGGCCGGCAGGAGGGCCACGGCCCTCGGTCGACCCATCGTCCTCGATCCGGTGGGATCTGGCGCCACCGGGCTGCGCACCAGGACGGCCAGAAGAATCCTGGCCGAAACCAGGGTCAGCGTGGTCCGCGGCAATGCCTCGGAGATTCTCTCCCTCGCAGATGTGGCAATCGTCGGCGGCAAGGGGGTGGATTCCATCCATTCGGTGGAGGATGCCGGCAGCTGTGGCCGGTCGATCTGGCCCGCACGCTCTGGGCACGACCCTGGCGATTACCGGGCCGGTCGATCTGGTAACCGACGGAGAGAGAATGGTCCGGATCTCCGGTGGTCACACTCTCATGCCGCTTGTCACCGGCACCGGCTGCTCGGCCACGGCGGTCATCGGCGCCTTTCTCGCCGTCGATCCGGATCCGCCTCTCGGCGGCCGCCACCGGCCTTGGCCTTTTTCGGTATCGCCGGGGAGAATGGCCGGAGAGCCGGCAGGCGGCCCCGGATACTTTCATGGTCAATCTGCTTGATGCCCTTTACACCGTCTCGCCCGAAGAGGTGGCCGAGCGTTGCCGCTATCGACGCGTGTCATGAAGGCGGACGATGCCATGATTGATTATTCGCTCTATCTGGTTACCGACCGGGACCCTGTCGCGAGGCCGGTCGACCTGTGAAATTGTCCGGGAGGCCATTGCCGGCGGGGTCACCTGCGTGCAGTTGCGGGAGAAGGATTGCGGCACGCGCGAGTTCATCGACGAGGCCCGGCTTCTGAAGGACCTGCTGCAGCCGTGCCGGCATCCCTCTTATCATCAATGACCGGCTGGATGTGGCCCTGGCGGTCGGAGCCGAACGGTGCTCCATCTCGGCCAGCAGGATATGGCCATCGCCGACGCCCGGCGCATTGCCGGAGCTGGCCTTATTATCGGTATTTCCGCCGAATCGCTGGACGATGCGCGTGCGGGCGGAGGTGGAGGGTGCCGATTATATCGGCATCAGTCCGGTGTTTGCGACAGCCACCAAAAAAGATGCGGCTCCGCCCCTCGGGCTGGAGGGCGTTCAGCCGGATCCGAGCGGCGGTCAGCCTGCCTCTGGTCGCGATCGGCGGCATCACCGTGGACAATGCGGCGGCGGTGATCGCGGCCGGGGCGGACGGAGTGGCGGTGGTCTCGGCCATCGTTGCCGCTCCCTGTCCCCGGAGCGCCGCAGCAGCCTTGAGGCTGCAATTACCGCAAAAAACTAACAGGAAGAGACATATATGACAGACTCAAAAAGCTATTACCGGGTGCTGACGATCGCCGGCTCGGACAGCGGCGGCGGGGCGGGCATTCAGGCCGATCTGAAGACCATCGCCGCCAACGGCTGCTACGGCATGAGCGTTATCACCGCCCTCACCGCCCAGAACACCCTCGGGGTCTCCGGCATTCATGCCGTGCCGGTCGATTTTGTTCGGGCGCAGATGGACGCGGTCCTCTCCGGATATCGGCTGCGACGCGGTGAAGATCGGCATGCTCTTTTCGCCGAACTGATCAGGGCGGTGGCCGAGGGTCTGCAGCGGCATGGGGTGCAACGCATCGTCCTCGATCCGGTCATGGTCGCCCAGAGCGGCGACAAGCTGCTGCAGGACGAGGCGATCGACGCCCTCCGGAAATACCTCATTCCCCTGGCCGACATCATCACCCCCAACCTGCCCGAGGCCTCCGTGCTGCTGGGTCGGGATATCGCGGACGCCGGCAGAAATCGGCGCAGGCGGCGGTCGACTTGGCAGACCTTGGATGCCGGCAGTGTACTCATCAAGGGCGGCCATCTGGAGCCGGCGACTGCGACGATTGCCTCTATCTCGCGGAGGAAAAGCGGACGATCATCCTGCCGGGAAGACGCATCGCCACCAGCAACAACCACGGTACCGGCTGCACCCTCTCTTCGGCGATTGCCGCCAATCTGGCCAAGGGGGCGACGATCGAGGTCGCGGTGCAAATGGCGAAAGACTATATCATCCGGCAATCACTGCCGGCGCCGCCTACACACTCGGCAAAGGCCATGGGCCGGTGCACCATTTCCATGCCTCTTGGTGAACCGGCCTTGAAAAAGATCCTTGCCCTCACCCTTGGTGATCATTACTAAAAAGAAGGGAGCAGTCAAGATATGTAATAATGATGGCCGACGCAGGGAGAACAATATGACAACCGACAAAAAGGATTTTGATGCGGTAGCGGCAAGCTGGGACGAGAAACCGGCGAGGGTCAAGCTGGCCGGCGAGGTGGCGGAGGCGATTATCAGCCAGGTGGCTCCACACCGGGGGATGAGGATGGCCGATTTCGGCTGCGGCACCGGCTTGATAAGCCTTTGGCTGCAACCCCTGGTAGCCTCTATCACCGGCATCGATAGTTCGCCGGGCATGCTCGATATTTTCCAGGCGAAGATCGCCGCCGGCAAATTGACCAATGTCCAGACCCAACTGCTCGATATTGATGAGGGGGAAGAGTTATCCGGGGAATATGATCTCATTGTCAGCAGCATGACCCTGCATCATATCCGCCAACCGGCGGCGCTGCTGCGGCAACTTCACAAGGCTTTGCTTCCTGGCGGTATCCTGGCGATCGCCGATCTTGATCCGGATGGCAGCCTCTTCCACGACGACAATACCGGCGTCTTTCACTTTGGTTTCGAGCGGGCGGCGGTTCGGGCGATGTTTGCCGAGGCCGGTTTTACCGATATCCACGACAGCCAGGCGACCGAACTCGTCAAAGAGGCCCCGGACGGGAGCAAGAGAACGTTTACCGTCTTTCTCGTGAGTGGCCGAAGAACTGAAAAAAGCCGCTGAAGTTGCTCGAACTGCAAGTAAACCCTTACCACCCCTTGACCGAAAATGCTGACGATCAACAATGCGAGGATTCGCTCAAACAGCTACCGCCCGCGGACAGAGCAAGTCGACACCCTAGTCCTGCACTACACGGCTCTCGACCTGCAGACCTCCCTGCGGGTACTTCGGGAGCAAGGAGTCAGTGTACATTACGTGCTTGCCGAGGACGGCACGGTGTATAAGATCCTGGAGGACAATGAAGTTGCTTATCATGCCGGGGTGTCAATGTGGCGTGGAAAAACCGGGGTGAATGCAAGATCCATCGGCATCGAGATCGTCAACCTTGACGGCAACACCCACGACTACCCGACGGCGCAGATTGCAGCACTCATCGAACTGTGCAGGATGATCCTCACACGAAACCCCGGAATATTGCCGGGAAATGTTGTTGGTCACTCCGACATTGCTCCGAAGCGCAAGGCCGATCCCGGTGAGAAGTTCCCCTGGCAGCAACTGGCCGATGCCGGCATAGGACTGTGGCCGAAGGACATACGGGACGAACCGGTCGGTACAACATCAGAGCTCCAGGCACTTCTGGAGGCCTGCGGTTACCCGAAGGAACACGGTTACGGCATGAGGGGCGAGAGTTACGCCTATGTGGCCGATCCCGACAATCCCCCTGCCGATGTCAGCAAGGTCGTGCAGGTTTCGACAAAAGACATCTTGGGGGCGTTTCAACTTCGCTACCAGCCCGGCAGTGTCCCGGGTGTTGCAACAGCAGCCACCATGGGCATGCTCCGCACGCTAGCGGCATTATAGCCGGGGCTTTGCGGGGAGATCGACCCCTTGCCCGAAACCAGGAAAAAGGAAGGCTCCCCATCATAAGTCTCGTTCAATGAGTTGAAGGATATAAATATGCGTCTTGCAACCGAGCACGATCTACCGGTCATAGTCTCTATATACAACTCTACCATTCCAACGAGACTGTCGACAGCCGACACCGTGGAGATCACCGTCGAATCAAGGAAGGAGTGGTTCAGACAGCATGTCCCAGGCAGGCATCCGCTCCTGGTCCATGAAGATGACGGCAAAGTTGTCGCCTGGGTCAGTTTTCAGTCCTTTTACGGCAGAGCGGCCTACGACCGTACCGCCGAGATCAGCATCTACCTTTCACCCGAATACCGTGGAAAAGGACTTGGCCGAACCCTGATGGCCGAGGCCTTGACGCTGACAAAACAGTTGGACATCAAGACAGTCGTTGGTTTCGTGTTTTCACACAATGGGCCCAGTATCGGGCTGTTTAAGTCCTTTGGTTTTGACGAATGGGGGAAACTTCCAGGTATTGCAGAAATGGATGGTAAGGAATTCAGCCTGTCAATCTTCGGGAAGCGAGTGAATCTCTGAATTCGAAAGCTTTCGATGACAGGGGATATATTGCCCCCTAATTCGCGGCTAATTGAATTTCCGAAGGCTAAAAAGTAGGAGCTGGGGAAAACTTGGACCAGCAACCTCCGCTTGCAGAAAATCACCTTTGTTCAAGAAACTTTGTCTCTGGCCTTCATCTCACTTCTCTCCCGTTCTTCCTGTTCAGTCGGAAAAAGGCTGTGTCCGTTGTTGGTAATGTTTTTTACAGCAGGGCGGTGCATGACGTTTGCTGGTTTGCGAGGTCGTGGTACGTAAAAATTGATGTTTTGCGAAAAAATATTGAAATTATTTTGACATTACCACAAATTTTTTGTAAAAATATGTGAAATAGCTAATTGCAACCCGTTGTTAATAAAGAGCTGCCTGACCCGAATACCCGCCAAAATGGACATAGACGAAACAAATATCCAGATTCTTCGGCACTTAAAAGACGGACGCAAATCCTTCAAGCTCATCGCCGAGGAATTGTCGGTCACCGAAAACACCATTCGCAGCCGGGTCAATAAGTTGACCGACGAAGGTATTCTAAAGTTTTCCGGTACCGTTCAGGTCGATGTCCTGGCCGGCCATAACCTCCTGTATCTGGGGGTTAAACTGAAAAACATGGAACTGCAGAAAAAAGCCGAGGAGTTCAGCTTGTTGCGCGGCGTGGTCTCGGCGGCGATTGTTACCGGCCGGTATGATGTAATACTCCAAGTTTTGCTTGGACCAGGTTACAGCCTGCTGGAGTTCATCACCGAACAGGTGGCAAGAATCGAGGACGTGCAGACGGTGGAAAGTTTTATCGTCTACAAAGGGTACAACCTGAAAGTGCCCTATATACTTTGATCGACAAACGGAAGAAGATCCTTCACTTAACCCCGACAAACGGGAAAACCGCTCACCACAGGAGACCACAATGATCGTCGGAATTCTCAAAGAAATTAAAATCGCTGAAAACAGAGTATGTATGACCCCTGCTGGTGTTGAGGTCATGACCCATCACAAGCATCAGGTTCTCGTCGAGACAAATGCCGGCAAGGGCAGCGGCTTCAGTGACGCCGAGTATGTCCAGGCGGGTGCCACCATCGTCAACACCGCTGCCGAGATCTTTGCCAAGTCCGACATGGTCATGCATGTCAAAGAGCCGCAGCCGCAGGAATATGATCTGATCAAGAAGGACCAGATCGTCTTCACCTATCTGCATCTGGCCGCCGATGAGCAGCAGACCCGCGCCCTGATCAAGGCCGGATCGGTGAATATCGCCTACGAGACCATTCAGAAAGCGGATGGCTCCCTGCCGCTCCTCACTCCGATGAGCGAGGTGGCCGGTCGGATGGCCGCCCAGGAGGGTGCCAATTACCTGCAGATGACCAAGGGCGGCCGGGGTATTCTCCTCGGCGGCGTACCGGGCGTTGAGCCGGGTACCGTGGTGGTTATCGGCGGCGGCGTAGTTGGCATCAATGCCGCTTTCATGGCCTGTGGCCTCGGCGCCAAGGTCTATCTGCTCGACACCAATCTCGATCGGCTCCGCTATCTCCGCGAGGTTATGCCCGCCAACTGTTTTCCGATCATGAGCAGTGTGCCGAAGCTTCGTGAGCTTCTGGCCCAGGCCGACCTGGTCATCGGTGCGGTTCTCATTCCCGGCGCCAAGGCACCCAAACTGGTTACCAAGGATATGCTGAAGGTCATGAAGGAAGGTTCGGTCATGGTTGATGTGGCCATCGATCAAGGCGGCTGCTTCGAGACCTCGAAGGCGACTTCCCATGACAATCCGGTCTACACCGTTGACGGCGTCGTTCATTACTGCGTCGCCAATATGCCGGGGGCGGTTGCCAAGACCTCCACCCTGGCCCTGACCAATGCCACGCTGCCCTATGCCCTGCAGATCGCCAACAAAGGTTGGAAAAAGGCTTGTCAGGACAATGTCGAGATCGCCCGCGGCGTCAATATTATCGACGGCAAGGTAACCTACCAGGCGGTTGCCGAGGCCTTTGGCCTGAACTTCACCCCGATCACCGAATTGCTGTAAGGCTTAGATCTCCAAAATGTCAAAGGCCGACTCATTTTCGAGTCGGCCTTTTCTTTTTGCTATCAGAATAAACGGTGCATGAAATGCTCCCTACGCCTAACTCCTAGCTTTCTTCACTTCCCCCACAGCAGATAGGCCTTGATAAAGGAATCGAGGTTGCCGTCGAGCACCGCATCGACGTTGCCGGTTTCATGATCGGTACGATGGTCTTTAATCAGCCGGTAGGGTTGCAGGACATAGGAGCGGATCTGGCTGCCCCAGGAGATGCCCTTTTTGTCGCCGGCCAGCCCTTCCTGACGTTCGGCATTTTTCTGCTTTTCCAATTCGTAGAGTTGGGCGGTGAGCATCTTCATGGCAGTATCCTTGTTGGAATGCTGCGATCGCTCGTTCTGGCACTGAACAACGATCCCCGTCGGCAGATGGGTGATGCGGATGGCCGAATCGGTCTTGTTGACATGCTGGCCGCCGGCGCCGCTCGAACGGTAGGTGTCGATGCGCAGATCCTTGTCGTCGATCTCCACCTTGATCGAGTCGTCGAGTTCCGGCAGGACCATGACCGAGGCAAAGGAGGTATGGCGCCTGCCGCTGGCATCGAAGGGGGAGATCCGCACCAGCCGGTGAATGCCCAGTTCCGAGCGCAGCAGGCCATAGGCCGAGCGGCCCTTGAACATGATGGTGACGCTTTTCGTTCCGGCCTCGTCGCCCGCCAGATAATCAAGGATATCGGTCTTAAAGCCATGAAGCTCTCCCCAGCGCAGATACATGCGCATCAGGATGGCCACCCAATCCTGGGCCTCGGTACCGCCCGCTCCGGCATGGATGGCGATGATGGCATTGTTGCCGTCATGCTCGCCGTTGAACATGCACTCCAGTTCGGCCTGGGCCAGGCCCTCCTCCATGGCCTCTATGGAGTGGGCGATCTCCAGTTCGAGGTCGGCATCCTTATCCTCCATGACCATTTCCAGGAACAGCTCGGTATCTTCGAGCTGTTTCCAGCGTGCTTCCCAGCTGCCGATAACCTCCTGCAGCTGGCCGTGTTGCTTCTGCACGACTTGGGCGGTGTCGGCATCGGTCCAGAAATTCGGGGCCAGGGTCTGCCGTTCCAGGGCCTCAAGCTTTTCCTTTTTGCGGTCTAAGTCAAAGATGCTCCTTGAGAGCGAGAAGACGAATCTTGAGATCTCCGAGTTTTTGTTTGGATACTGCCGCGCCGCTTTCGATAACCATGTTTTCAACCTTAAAGTAGAATAACCGTTTGTTGTCAATATACCTGGGTTTCGCGCCGTCGTCGAACAAAGAGAGCGGCACAGCTGCAAAGAAAACCGATAACCAGGCAGACTGGCGCAAAAAGATATCCGTAACCCACCCAGAATGTCTCACCTTCTTCCAGGGATACCTCCCTTGCGGTGGCCCAGGGGACAAAAATTTCCGATTGCGAGTCTATGGTACCGGCCGGGGTGATAAAGGCCGAGATGCCGGTATTGGCTGAGCGGATGATGCTGCGCCTGGTTTCGACCGCGCGAAGTACCGCCATGGCCAGGCTGTGATACGGGGCACTCGATTTACCATACCATGCATCGTTGGTCAAATTAATCAAGACATTGGCACCTGCCTTGACCCACTGCCGGGAGATTTCCGGAAAAACCGATTCAAAACAGATAAGGATCCCCGCCTTGGCAGTCTGCCAATTAAGCGGCTGTTCGATTGTCCCGGCACTGAAATCGCCAACCGCCTCGACCAGGGGAGCGAGAAACGGCAGGAACTGTTTCAGCGGTACATACTCGCCAAAGGGCACGAGGTGCGCTTTATAGTATTTGCCATGGAATTCGCCATCCGGTTCGAGCAGCAGGGCACTGTTGAAAAACCGCACTTTTTTCGCCTTATGGTCGAGGATTTCATACCAGGGTGCGCCGGTCAGAAGGGCGAGATCGCGACCCTCGACGAGCTTTTGCAAAGGACCCATATGGTCGCCGGTCATGGGGTAAAAGGGCAGGGCGGTTTCCGGCCAGACAATCAGGGACGGGGGACGGGACGCCATGAGGGACTCGCTGAGGGTGAGATAGGTGGTCACCGTCGCGGCCTGTTGCGAGGGCGACCATTTAATACTTTGATCGATATTACCCTGCACAACGCCGATAGTCAGCCGAGGCGTTGTGGCGGCGGTGTGCTGTGCGTTTACCTCGGCGAGGCGATGCTGCGAGTAGTATGCGGCCCCACCAAGCAGAAGGCAGGCCGGGACGAGGAGCAGCACAAGGTTTCGTCCCGACGTCCGGAGCTTGGCGATAAGCAGCAACAGGGTGTTGATAAAAACGATCAGAAAGGTCAGGCCGTGGTGACCGACGAGATCGGCAATCTGGAGAGCAACCGGGATTTTGTACAGGGCATAGCCGAGATCCATCCAGGGAAACCCGGTCAACAGCACGCTCCGCAGCCAGTCAAGCCCGACCCACAGCATGGGCAGCAGCCAAAGGGCGGCGACCGCTGGGAAAGCAGCGAGGATGGCCTGGGCAAGCACTGCGAAGAGCGAGAAATAGAGACTCATATAGAACGCCAGCAGCACCAGTGCCGGGATTGACAAGTACCAGGCCAGACCGCCATAGGTGCCGAGGACGATGATAATCCAATAGAGCAGGAGGAGAAAGTGGCTGAGTCCGGCAACCAGTCCACAAAGTGCCGCCTGGCGGGGAGTACCGCCTTGCAGGCTGAACAGCAAAGGGAGCAGGACCAGGGGCAGCAGTTGCCATACTTCGCCGCCACCGGGAAAAGAAATCCATAAGCTGAGGCCGGTAAGCGTCGCGAGGAAATACCGGTTACGAAGAAAGGACATCACTTGTTGGCTTCTTCCCCGGAAATCCTGCTGATGCGCACCATCTTCAGTTGTCGGGCATCGGCGCTTTTCGCCTCAAAGCGGAAGCCATTGATTTCGATGATATCACCGACATTCGCCAGCCGTCCGAGGACATCGATAATCAAGCCGCCAACCGACTCGTAGGAGCCTTCGGGAAACTGCACATCGAAATGTTCTTCAATAACTTCGATATCCACCCGGGCATGTACCTGAATCGTCTGCTCGTCGATTATCTCGATCTGTTTTTCGTTGTTGTCATATTCATCGTCGATTTCACCGACGATCTCTTCGAGAATATCTTCCAGGGTAATCAGGCCGCGAACCGTGCCGAATTCGTCGATAACCATGGCCATGTGCAGCTTGCGTTTCTGGAACTCGCGCAGCAGATCGACAATTGGCTTTGTTTCGGTGATAAAGTAGATCGGCCGCAGGTAACTTTCGAGATTTACCGGCCCGGCATTCGGCCCGGCGTCCGGGCGGGCACAAATCCGGAGGAGATCCTTGGCATGAATTGCCCCGATAACGTGGTCGGGGGTTTCTCGATACACCGGGATGCGGGTAAAACCGCTGTGGATGACGATATCGATGAGCTCCGACATCGGCGAGGCTTCATCGAAAGAGACCACCTCCGCCGCCGGAGTCATGATTTCCGAGGCGTAGGTCTCCCGGAATTCGAGGATGGAGTTGATCATCTTTTCCTCAAGGGAGGTGATCAGTCCATGCTCTTCGCCTTCTTCGAGCAGTTCCTGGATTTCGTGATCCAGGTCTTCCTTGGTTCCAGGTTTGGTAAAACTTAATAGTGATTTCAACCGTTTCAGGACGCCGTTTTCTTGGTCGGACTCCTGAACGTCACTCGTATTGTCTTCGCTCATCGTGTGGGTTGTTTAGCAGCCTGATAGTAACAGGCCATGCATTTGCTGCGGCAGTTTAAGAGCCGTTAGGAATTAACTGAATTCTACAAACAAATAACATTCTGGCCGGAAAAATCAATCTTCTCGTGGCAATTCTTTTCGATTTCGGTCTGCCAAAAGACCGCTAACCGGACGGAGGAAAACACCTATGATTCTGAAAATAGGTGAATGTTTGAAGGAGAAAGGTTTGGTGCGGGATAATTTTTCTTTTCTAATCGGCGGTGCATGACTATAGTAGCGTCGATTTCAAGGTTCACTGTACTTTCCCGCGTCTTTGTGGTAGTAAGGGGCGGCTTCCAGCGTAAGGCAGTTCATCACCATTCATTATTTTCAGCGAGGAAAAGATTGGAAGGAAAGGTTCTCATCGCCAATCGCGGCGAAATAGCCATACGGATCATGAATGCCTGCAAGGATCTTGGTCTTCCGTATGTTGTCGTCTATACCGAAGCCGATAAAGATTCGGAACATGTCCGGCAGAATCAAACCCGCGGCCCCGAACAGAATGCCTGGCGGATTACCAGCTACACCGAACCGAATGATATCTTTGCGGTGGCCGACCACACCGGCTGCACCGCCATCCATCCCGGCTACGGTTTTTTTTCCGAGGATTTCCGTTTTGCCAGAAGAGCGACAAAGCGAGATCGGCCCCTCATTTTCATCGGTCCGAACTGGGAGGTCATCCGCGATCTTGGTGACAAGATCAACACCAAAAAGGTGGCCAATACACCTGGGTATTCCCACCATTCCCGGTACTGATGCACCGATCTACAACGAGATGGAGGCGGAGGAAATAGCCGCCGGGCTTCTTGAAAACCAGCGGCAAAGCGGCGTCGAACAACCCTCCATATTGGTGAAGGCGGCGGCCGGTGGCGGCGGCATGGGCATTGAGGAGGTCACCGAAATAGAGCGGTTTCGACGAATCTATCGACAGCTGCAAAACTATGCGAAACGCCAGTTCGGCGATGGTGGCGTGCTCATTGAGCAGTGCCTGCGTGATTATAACCACTTGGAAGTGCAGCTGGTCTGCTCCAAGTACGGTGAGCGAATCCATTTCAGTTCAAGAAACTGCACTATCCAGTCGACAGGTCGGCAGAAACGGGTGGAAGCGGCGCCGGGTTTTCACAAATCGGCCTTCGAATATGACTTTGACGAAAAGAAGGTCCTCGACCAGATCGTCCAATATTCGCTGAAGCTTGCCAACCACGTCAAATATGACAATGTCGGCACCTGGGAATGGATTGTCAGCCGGTCGGGTCAACCCTATCTCCTGGAAGTAAACACCCGCATTCAGGTGGAAAACGATATCTCGGCGAGAATCAGTTATATTAACGGTCAACAGCCGAACCTGATTCGCGAGCAGATCCGCCTGGGTCTCGGCGATCGGCTCGGTTACAAACAGAGCGCGGTGAAATTCAAGGGTGCGGCTATTGAGCTGCGCATCGTTGCCGAAGATACCCGCCGCGGCTTTGCTCCGTGGATTGGCACAATCAATGAATTTAAATTCCCAACGCACCCCTGGTCGGTGGTGTATACCCATGTCCCCTTTGATCGGCCGTATCCGATTCCCAGCGACTTTGACCCCAATCTGGCCCTCGCCCTGGTCTGGGGTGATTCGGTCGACGACGCCAAAAACAAGGCCATGCAGTTTCTCGATGAGACGGTCATTGCCGGGGATCGATTCAGGCAATAACCCGATCATCACCAACCTCGTCTACCTGAAAAACAATCTGGACTCGGCTCCTGGCATTCTAGGCGCCGTCACAAAATACTATGAAAGAATTGCAAAAGCAGCTTCTGAAGATAGAAGAACGGATCAACTACCTGCTGCAGGTCAAGGACTATTCGAACTGGGGCAATCTCGACGGTTTCAAGCAGACTTGCGACCAGCTGAAAATGACCCTCTACGACCACAGTGAAGAGAGCTTCCAGTCGGAGATCCGCAAACTGAACGAGTCGATCAGTTTTCTCGAAGAGCGGGCGGAAGAAAACCTCACCCCCATGGAACGGGTACGAATCGTCCGCTCCATCCAGCGTTTCAGCCTGAAGGACATCCTCGAAAATGTCTACGAAGACTACACCGAACTGGGCGGCGAAGGCGATGCCAACGTCGATCCGGCGATGATCTGCGCCAAGGCCACCATCACCCGGCGGCTGAAGAACAAGCCCTACACCTCCTCGGTTATGGTCATCGGCCAGGAAACCGGCCACGGCGAGGAGTTCCGCAACGGCGGTTCGTGTCGGCCGCAGGGCAACGAAAAGGCTCTGCGCTATATGCAGGTTGCGGAAACCGAGGGCATTCCCATCCATTTTTATATCTTCACCCCCGGTTCCTACCCGGTCGAGGAAGGATCCGGGAGCGGCCCAGCAGATCGCCCGAAACATCTATGCCATGACCAAACTGCGGGTGCCGATGATCTCGATGATCTCCGAGGGCGGCTCCGGCGGGGCCGAGGCCATCGGCCTTTCCGACTATCGGTTGATGACCTCGCACGGCTACTACTCGGTCATCTCCCCGGAGGGAGCGGCGGCGATCGAGGGCAAGATCCGCGAGGGTTCAAAGGTGCCAAGGGAATTGATTGAGGTCTGTGCCGACCGGCTGAGGCTGACCGCCAAAGACAATCTGGAAAAGGGTACTATCGATCGGATCATCTATGAGCCGATGCTCGGGGCGCGCCGGGATGACTTCACCTTTTTTGCCAAACTCCGCGCGGAAATGCTCCGGGCCACCGACAAGGTGGTGCTCTCAGCCAAGAGTTTTAGTGCCCTTCGCACCTATGAGATACGCCGCAAAAAACATCAGCCGGCCACCGAGGAAACGCAACTCGAATTGCCATGGGACCTGAGTCCTGTTGAAATTGACAAATTGCTGGCCCTCCGTTCCAAGAAATATTTGGATCTTGGCCGGAACGGCTACCTCGGCATGGTCGAGGCTGAGGAAGGGTTCTACAATCTGGCCAAGGTGAAAACGGAAAAGGTTTATTATACCCTGCGCTACGATATCATGAAGAACCACAAACGTCAGGTGCGGAAGGTCCTGAACGATGTGTCGGGGGAAAGCACGGTGGCGATCAGGTGGCTTACCGAACCGATAAACTCCTTCATGGAACTGTGGGGCAAAAAGGAAAAGGATAAGCCGCAGCGCCTGATCACCTACTCTGGCGCCACCACCCAGCAAGACGGTCTGTCGCAAAGGGTCGATCCGCTGGAGCTGACCGACACCTACACCAGCCCTCTCGCCAACGAGGACCGTACCATCTCCTGTCCCAATGCCGATAAATACGGCTGCAAGGATCTGTGGATCCCCGATCTCTATGGCGAATTTGCCGGAGTCTGCGAGACCTGCGGCCATCATTTCCCCTTGGAGCACAAGTGGTATTTGAAAAACATCTTCGATCCCGGCTCGATCAAACATTTCAACACCGAGATTAGCGCCGGTAACCCGCAGAACTATACGGGTTTTACCGAGCGTCTGCAGCGCTCCAAAGATAAAACCGGTTGGCGTTCCGGCAACATGACCTTTCATGCCAAGGTCAACGGTATTCAGCTTATTGTCACCATGCTCTATTCCGATTTTCGCAACGGCACCGTCGGTTCGGCGGAAGGGGAAAAATTCGTCCAGGCCTGTGCTCTTGCCAAACGCAAGAAACGGCCACTCCTCGCCTATATCCATACGACAGGCGGCATCCGTATTCAAGAGGGAACCCTCGGGGTGGTCCAGATGCCGAAATGCACCATGGCGGTGCGGGAATATATCGACGCCGGCGGCTTGTATCTGGTGGTGTATGACAATAATTCCTATGCCGGGCCTGTCGCCTCGTTCCTCGGCTGTTCACCATACCAGTTCGCCATCAGGTCAAGCCGGGTGGGCTTTGCCGGGCCACGGGTCATCCGCGAGACTACCGGTGCGGACATCCCCCCGGACTACCATTCGGCGCGCAACGCCCTGAAACGCGGGCACATCCAGGGCATATGGGATCGCCGGGACTTCCGAAGAAACCTGCACAAGGCCCTGCTGACCATGGGCAGTCCCAGCCTTTATTACCGTTAAACCAAAAAGAAAACGAAAAGTTCAGGCGCCTCCATTCTCAACAGAATGGAGGCGCCTGAACTTTTTCATCGGAATCCCGCTGCCGCCACCTATCGATGGGGTGCACCGTGACCATCATGCAGTTCTTATTACATCAGACTGGGCAGGAAGGTGGAGATCTCCGGAATGGCGATGAGAAAGGCCAGTTCCACCACGTCGGCGATCAAAAACGGCCAGATGCCGCGGAAGATCGTGGTCATCGGCACCTTGGTGATGCCGTGAAGGACATAGACGTTCATTCCCACCGGTGGGGTGATCATCCCCATTTCCGTAACTCTCGTGACGATGACCCCGAACCAGATGGGGTCGAAACCGAGTTGCAGAATGAGGGGAAAAAAGACCGGCACGGTCAAGAGGACGATGGCCAGGGAGTCCATAAGACAGCCGAGGATCAAATAAACGATGACGATAAACAGCAGAACCACATAGCGGTTGACCGGCAGTGCCGATACATAAGTGGCGAATTCGACCGGCAGGCGGGTGACGGAAAAGAAATAGCCGAGGATCATGGCACCGAGGACGATGGTGAACAACATGCCGGCGGTATTAACGGTCGAACTCAGACTGGAGGTGAAATTGCTCCAGTTCATCTTGCCGCGGATAATGGCGAAGCAGAAGGCCCCGAAGGCCCCCATACCCGCCGCCTCGGTGGGGGTGAAGATTCCCGCGTAGAGGCCGCCGATAACCAAAAGAAAGAGGACGATGACGTCCCAGGTGCGGAAAAAGGCGACGACCTTTTCCTTGGGAGTGGAACTGGGGCCTGGCGGGCCGAGTGACGGGTTACGCCTGGTTAAAAGCCAAATGGTGACGATGTAAAAAACCGCCTGGAGGATGCCGGGGATAAGGCCCGCGGCAAAGAGTTTACCGATAGATTGCTCAGTGAGGATGCCGTAAATGAGCAGGATGACGCTCGGTGGAATGAGAATGCCGATGCAGCCGCCGGCGGCGATGGCACCGGTAGCCAGAGAATCGGCGTATTTATACTTGCGCATCTCCGGCATGGCCACCTTGCCGAGGGTGGCGGCGGTGGCGATACTCGAGCCGCTGATCGCAGCAAAACAGGCGCAGGCTGCCACCGTTGCCATGGCCAGGCCACCGCGGAGATTGGCGAAAATCGTCCGTACCGCCGCGTACAGATCCTCACTCATGCCGGAGGAGAAGGCAAAGGCACCCATAAGAACGAAGAGGGGAATAACGCTCAGGGAGTCGCTGGCGAAGGTGGTATAGGGAACGGTCTGCAGCACTCCGAAGGCCGCTTCCCATCCGGTGACGTAGGCGAAACCGAAAAAGCCCACCATGCCCATGGCGAGGCCGATATGCATCTTCGACAACAGCAGGACAAGCAGCACGATAATGCCAATAAGACCGACTTGAATAGGTTCCATGGCTTAGCTCCTTTTATCGCCAAAAATCAATCGGAGAAGCATGAAGACGGCATAGCAAAACATGCCGAAAGCCACCGGCACGGCGAAGGGATAAGCCGGGATATGCAGAACCGCGGAGGTGATCTTCGATTGGTAGCTGTCAAATACATTGAGCAGGCTTTGCCAGCTGACGATGGTGATAAAAATCAGCATGAGGATGGTCACGACGATCGATATCCCGGTCTGTACGGTTTTGGGAAATCGTTCCACGATCATTTCCACACTGACGTGCGAGCGAGTGGCGGTGCAGTAGGCGATGCTGAGAGGAACGGTGATCGCCATCATGTACTCGACCAACTCCAGGGCCCCGGGAATGGGGGAATTAAAGAGATATCGGCAGACAACATCGGCAGCCATGAGGAACATCATGGCCGCCAAGGCTGTTCCGGCAATCGCCGATAAAAAACCGGCAACGGACTGAATCATTTTTTCTATTCCATTGGCCTGCATAAAACTAGCCCCTTATTTGCCCAGTTCAAGCGTGGTGTCGAGGATCTTCTTGGCATTGGCGACACCTTGTTTCTCCATGGCGGCGACCCACTTATCCCATACCGGCTTGGCGCCGACATCGATCCACTTTTGTCGTTCCTCCGCCGACAGCTCGAATACGTTGCCGCTTTGTCCGGATTCTTCGACTTTTTTCATTGCCTCAACCTTCATGATGTCGAAGAAGTTCTTGCCCCAGAATTTCGATCCCGCTTCGCCACCGACCTTCATAAATGCATCCTGTACATCCTTGGGCAGGCTGTTCCACTTGTTTTTGTTCATGATGATCGAAAAATAGACGGCCGGAAAGGGTACCTCGGTATAGTTTTTAACGACCTCATAGAAGCGCCAGACATGGACCGCCTCCCAAGGGGCGCCCATGCCGTCGATAACGCCTTTCTGCAAGGAGAGGTAGCTGTCCGGCATCGGGATCAACATCGGCACGCCGCCCAGGGCACTGACCATTTCCGTTGGTGGGCCGCCGGTCATTCTCAGTTTCATACCCTTGATGTCTTCCAAGGTCTTCACCGGTTTTTTCGTGGAAATCAGGGTGTAGGGTGGGCTGGTGTAGAAAAGCAGGACTTTGACATCCTTAAACTCATTCTGGATTTCCGGCGTATTTTCATACATCTTCCAAAGGACTTCACTGCCTTTTTCAGCAGTCTTGAAAGACATGGCAGGCAGGCTGATGACATCGGTCACCGGGGTCATATTCGGCCAATAGCCATGAAATGCCCAGCCGATATCGGTGATACCCATTTTCGTGGCATTCCACATGTCCTTGCCTTTGGCCAGAGTCTCGCCGTAGAAGGGCTGGATTTTCACCTTGCCGCCGGTGGCTTCTTCGAGCTGTTTGAACCATGGCTCGATACAGGTTTTGGTGCTGATTCCGGTGTCCGGGTTTTGATGGGCAAACCGTAAAGTAATGGTTTCCGCGCCGGCGCTCATGACAAAAGTCATAGCCGAAACCGCTGCAATGAATGTGAGCATCAACTGTTTTTTCATGTATTCCTCCGTGTTAATGTAACAATTCGCCTACTGACTCTAGTTTGTTATCCGCCAGGCTGCCCGGATAACCCTCTACGAATGCCATATGTAACCTGAAAAACAATGAGGTCGGGGAGATACAAACCGATCTCAGGTGTCACTCCAAGCGGAACCATTAAATTACATGAAATATCTCACGCAATGTGCATCGTGTCAAGATAAAAGTATCGGTAGTTGCAACAGTGTTTTGATTAACGGAACGGTTGTCAGAAGAGGCGAGTCTTGGGACCGTCCACAAGGGGGATAGAAATTCAGTGGGGATGCCGACGGTGCTTGCCGAGAGAGAAGGCGGAGAGGCCATTTTGGCGGGCAGGCGGTTTCTTCGCCTGCCTGCCACTGAGTCCCTTTACCCGGTTACCTGAGACGGGCAAATATCCAGCAGCTTTACTGCCTTGTCGAAAGTCTTCCAGCCATGTCGCGTACCGGCAGGAATAAAATAGCTTTCATGGGCAGTAAGTACTTTACGTTCCTTGCCGATGAACATCTCGATTTCTCCGGCGATGATCGTACCGCATTGATCAAATGGATGGTCGTGGCCTTTATCCTCTTGGCCGGCGGCTATCTCCATGCACACCATGATCAGGGTACCGCCAATTGCAGCTTGGCTCATAATACCCGGTCGAAACTGTTGCAGCTGCAGGTTGTTAAGGTCCCAGAAAGCCATGTGTATCTCCTTTTTTTGTTTTTCGTGAGTTTTCGGCGGATAAAAATATCGCGGGGAGGTGATCCTTACCCACTAATATGCAGTATAATTTTTCAAAATAACAGAAAAGTATAGTTGTTCCAGGTGAAGAGTAGCTATTATATTGATCAGCCGATTTACAGAAGCCGCTCGAAAAGCACCTTTGCCACCCACCCTCAACTTCTCTATCGTCCATATGACCATCATAACGATCCCTTCCATACCTGACTCCGACACGCTGCTGCAAATGATTCCCGGATATCCTGATGCCGCGGCGGTGACTTTGGCCATGCGACCGTTGCTTCATCCCGGGTTCCAATCCCTGTCGGAGGGTATTTCAGAGTTTACCTTTGCCAATATCTACCTGTTCAGGGCTGGACATAACTATTCGATTTCCAGGTTGTCGGATGGCACCCTGGTTATTTTGGGCAAGGATGAGGAACGGCGATTTTTTATGTCGCCATTCGGTCTGCCCGACAAGTCGCTGCTCGAAACTTTGATCCGTGACCACGGACGGATGAAATGCGTTTCCACAACCCAGAAACCGCTGCTGGAGGCCATGGGGTTTACCGTTACCGAGGACCGGGATAATTTCGACTACCTCTATCTCCGCCGGGAGCTGGCCGAATTGACCGGTCGGAAATTCCAGAAAAAGAGAAACCTCATTAAAGCGTTCATCAACAATTTCCATTATGAAGGGCGCCCCCTTCTGGAGGAGTATCTGCCGGATGCCTTGAATATTTTGGAGATCTGGCGGCAGGAGCACGATTCTCTCGGCGATTATTCGGCCGCCCGGGAGGCCCTTGAAAAAAGCGAGGAGCTGCAGCTCTGTGGCGGCATTTACTATGCAGACGGCGAGCCTGCCGCCTACTCACTGGGCGAGGAATTGGCCTGCGGCAGCAGTTTTGTCATTCATTTTGAAAAGGCCCTCAACCGTTATAAAGGTCTCTATCAGTTCGTCAACCAGGCCTTCGCCTCGATCATCGGCGATCCTTACACAACCCTCAACCGCGAGCAGGATCTGGGGCAGGAAGGCCTGCGTCACGCCAAACTCAGCTACCGGCCGATCGGCTTTGTCGAGAAATATTCGGCGACTCTTGCCGAGGCGGCAGGGGATCCGGCGGCATAACATACCATTTTGAAAATCCCAGATTCGGCATGCTGCAAATCTTGACAAAAGAAGAGCGATGAGGGTATTATTGAAGACACGAAATAAAAATTACTCGTGTCAAAGAATCTGTCTTTTATCGACTCAGCTATTTGCGAAAGGGGCATGTGATGGATAAGACTGCAGAGGAAGGGACTTTGAGCATGGGCGAGAAGGGCGGAACTCAGCAGGCTGGTTGCGATACAACCTCGTCAGAAGTAAACGCTTACCGCTTCGACAGGGTCGAATTGGCCGGGGCTTTTGGCGATTTAGGTACTTTGCTGCCTATCGTTGTCGCTATGATTTTCATCAATAAATTGAGCCCATCCTCGGTTTTTTTGACCTTTGGACTCTTTTACTTGGTGGCCGGATATTATTATCGTTTGCCGATACCCGTGCAACCACTGAAAGCGGTAGGCGCAATAGCTATCGCCTATCCAGCAGTCATCACCGAATCGGTAATCGGTGCCTCGGGAATCATTTTCAGCATCCTCCTTCTGGTATTCTCCCTCTCTGGCATGATCGATCAGCTTGCCAAGCTTTTTTCTCAGGCGGTTGTTCGAGGGATTCAACTGACGCTGGGGCTCATCTTCCTCAAAAAGGGTATAGAACTCATTATAAATAAAGACATATTCATGTCCGGACTGCAGGGAAATTTTTCCCAATACCCGGTTAATATGATTATTGGGATCGTGGTCTTCGGCCTTGTCCTGCTGCTCCTTGACAACAAGAAATTTCCGGCGGCTCTTGTTGCCCTGGCTGTTGGTATTGTCTCCGGAATGGCCTTAGGCGGTTTTTCCAAGCTCACGTTCTCTCTCGGTCCGACAGACATGCATTTCATCAAGCCGACTTTGGGAGATTTTTGGACTGCTGCGATAATGCTGATCATTCCTCAAATCCCCCTCACCATCGGCAATGCCTGTGTTGGCACTGCCGATACCTGTACCAGCCTCTTTCCAGGCAATGCCCAGCTTCCCAAAACCAAAGCGGGGAAATTCGCCTTTTCAATGGGGCTTATGAATCTTCCGGCCGGATTGTTAGGTGCAGTGCCCATGTGTCATGGCACAGGCGGCTTGGCGGCACATTACCGTTTTGGCGCGAGGACCGGCGGCGCGCCGATTATGATCGGTATCTTTTTTGTAGTCATAGCCCTGGTCCTCGGCGAGCTTGGATTCTCCCTGCTGGCAATAATTCCCCAGTCGGTTCTCGGTGTCCTCCTGGTATTTGCCGGCTTGGAGCTCTGTCCGCTGCTGAGAAGCCTGAAGACCAATGAAGAATATTTTATTGCCTTGTTGATCGCTGGTATCGCGCTGGCCGTACCCAATATGGGATGGGCTTTCGGTGTGGGCATAGCCACCGATCTTTTTATAAAAAAAATGAAGATCAAGATTTAGGGTGGTTTGCCAAATATCATCCGAGCAGTCTTTCACATGGCTCAATCGGTTGAAACGGTTGGTCTCCTGGTAATGATGTAGCTCAAGTCAATGCGATTTTTCGACTCGTCTTTCAGCTTTAAAGACGAAGGCAACAGTACCAGGCCGACGGATACATTGCCGTCGGCAACGATATTTTCCAGAGGTATTTTTTCCGTGTAGATGGTCTCGATATTCTTCAGGGTTTGGCTGCCACCTACCACCTTGACCGTGTCGGGATTCAAGCGGGCAGCGGCCAGGATAAGCCCCGGTTGCAGCTTGCCCGTCCAATCCACTTGAACGGGCAGTATTTTCTCCGCTGGTACATCAAGGTTCACCTCGAGTGCTTCCGGCTCCACCTGTTTGAGTTGAATACCAGGCGGCAGGACGATGCTGTCTCTGGCGATAGCTATCTGGTTGCTGCCGGCAACCGCATTGGCCAGATTGAGCTTGACCTTGATTTGGTCGGGACGCACCGATTTGATCAGTGAACCCGAGCCGCTGAGCTGTAACTTGACACTGCTTGCCGATGCGGCGAACAGCTCCATCCCGGGATCCCGGTTCATGAATTCCACCGGAACCTCCAGGGTCACCAGGGTCTCAAGGCCCCGGGTAAAACTGAACCAGATACCGGTGATACTGGCAAAACAGAGCAGAGCGGCAATGCTGAGCTCCACCATATGACGTCGTGCACCGTTGGTATCAGTCACCGCGCCGGCATGTTCCTGCAGTACTTGCTCAAGTTCAACACTGTCCTTGATGTGGATAATTGCTCGATCCTTGAATACCGTTACCTGCCCACGCTCTTCGGAAACGACGATTATCAGGGCATCGGTCTGCTCGGCCAGTCCGGCGGCGGCACGATGTCGAGTGCCGAAGCAGGCCGGTAAATCGCTGCTTTTAGACAGGGGAAGAATGGCGGCGACCTCGACGATCCGGTCTCCATGGACGACCGTGGCCCCATCATGCACCGGTGTGCCGTGCCAGAAAATGCTCAGCAGCATTTCCTGGGAGAGTTTACCATGCCATGGAACACCGCCGTGCACCACCGTTTGTATGTCCTTTTTCAGCGGCAGAACGAGCAAAGCGCCCAGTTTGTGCCGAGCTAATTCGTAGACACTGCCAACGATGATATCTATAGGGGTACGGACCTGATGCTGCGGAATACCCCAAAAAAACGACTTCAGGCTGCGGGGTTGTAAGACGCCGGCAATTTCATTGCGGAAGACGATGATGATGATCAAGGCAGCGGCGGCAATAATGCCCTGCATAGCCCAGCTGGTTACGATCAGGCCCATGCCCAGTGCTATCCGTTCCAATATCCACAGGGTGGCAATGGCGATGACCATCCGAATCACATCGGTACCCCTGAAAAGCACGTAAAGGCGGAACAAAATATAACTATTGAGGATGATATCGATAACATCCTGCCAGCGCAGGCCGATGAAGAAATGGGTCAGCAGGTCCATTCTATCAATCCGTTATACTGAATCGTAAGCTGCGAATAAGCTTATCATGTTCATCGATAATTTCGACTCGCCAGGGGCCTTTGTCGGCATCTCTCAGCTGCATGCTGGAAAAAGACGACCAGCGCGGAGGGGTGATAGTCAGTTTTTTTAAGGAAATAAGGCTGTCTTTGCGATACCATTTATGATAAATGACGGATTTTTCCGGTACCGGATCGAATTCTGTGAAACAGGCTATCCGTCCTAATTCTATGGAAAAAACTATAGATGGGTTAACCGGTGCAAATTTCTCGATTGATTCGCTCATTACAGCTTTGACCAAGGTTGGAGCCTCGGCAGTGCTAGTTGGCTCTTCACTGCTCACCGTAAAAGGCACAGAGATAAGGGCAAACAGAATGAGGAACTGCCGGAATATCGTTCTTGGAAAAAAGTGCATAAAGTTGTTTTGAAGTGGACGGAAAATGCGAAAATTGTAGATTTTTTATGCTCATGACTCCTCTCGACGTTCATGATGGCATGGCAAATGTAATCATCTTTAAACGAATCGTTAGCGATTTTTGCATAAGGAGGTGGGGATAAATGCCGCATTCATGAAGCTGGCCTGTTTCAATTGCCTTGAAAAATATCTCGGAATCCTGTCAGTTAACCACAGCCACAGCGGCGATACTCTCTTCGCTACGAATGTTTTTTTCTGGAGAATACTATGTCCCACCACTTCATCGCAATTGGCAGCATCCTGGCTCTGGCAGGAGTGATAGCCAGATCGTTAAGTTCTCACGTATTGTTACCGGTGCTTGAAAAAAACGGCAAACTCGATAATTTTAATCTAGCTGCAGACTATCTGCTTTTTCATGCCTTAGCGTTAATCGCTGTGGCAATTCTCTGCAGAGAGTACCCGGAGGGAGGCTATCATCGAGCCGGGTGGGCTTTTGTCTGTGGATCCCTCCTCTTTCAGGGCAGTGTGCTCGTTAAGAGTTTTGTCTCCATCCAGCCCTTCGGTTTTCTCACGCCGACCGGCGGTTTCGTCCTGATGATCGGTTGGGTTTTGTTGTTTTGGGCAGCCATAAGGTCTTGAAATCAGATGGCGGAGAGGATGCAGCGTATCATTAAAAGGTTCGGTGGAAATGCTGGCATGAGTTGACCACATGCTGTCGCCAAACGGTTGAAATCTTGAAAATGTTGTCTTATCAATAATTGAATCGAGTCTAACCCTCCGGCACCCAAATAAAGTCAGCAAGGAGAAGATCTATGGATGGCCAATACCCCTACGAAAAACTCGGACTTCTCTATCTCGGCCGGGAGCTTGATCTCGCCGGCGGCACACCTTTGCAGGCTCCTCTGCTCTTTAAAAACAAGGACATGACCACCCATGCGGCCATCATCGGCATGACCGGCAGCGGTAAGACCGGACTGGGGATCGGCCTTATCGAAGAGGCGATCATGGATAACGTGCCGTCGATTGTCATTGATCCGAAAGGAGATATGGGCAATCTGCTCTTGACCTTCCCGAATTGTCTGCCTGGCGATTTCGCCCCGTGGATCGATCCGGCCGAGGCGGCCAAGAAAGAGATGAGTGTGGAGCAATTAGCCGTCGAGACCGCCGAGACCTGGAAAAACGGCCTTGCCGCCTGGGGCCAGGGACCGGAGCGTATCGCCGCATTGCGCAGCAAGACCGAGCTGACCATCTATACGCCCGGCAGCAGCGCCGGGGTGCCGGTGTCGGTGCTCGGCAGTTTTACCGCCCCGGCCCCTGAGGCAGTGGGCGATATCGACACCCTCAACAGCCTGGTGAGTTCGACTGCCACCAGCCTCTTGGCTCTTGTTGATGTCAGCGGTGATCCGCTGCAGAGCCGCGAGCATATCCTCCTCAGTTCGCTGTTCCTTCATTTCTGGAGGTTGGGCAAGGATCTGAGTATGGAGGCATTGATTGGCGGGATTGTCACCCCACCCTTCGCCAAAATCGGCGTCTTTCCCCTTGACACCTTTTATCCCCAGCCGCAGCGTATGGCCCTGGCCATGACTCTCAATAACATTCTGGCCAGCCCGAGCTTCATTGCCTGGACCCAGGGCGAGCCGCTCGACGTCCAGCGCCTCCTCTACAGCGACAGCGGTGCACCGCGCACGGCGATCTTTTCCCTGGCCCATCTGAGTGATACCGAGCGGATGTTCTTCGTCACCATGCTCCTCAACCAGGTTATCGGCTGGATGCGTCGCCAGCAGGGCACCGCCTCGCTGAAAGCCCTGCTCTATATGGATGAGATTTTTGGCTATTTTCCACCTACCGCCAACCCGCCGTCGAAAAAGCCGATGCTTCTACTTCTTAAACAAGCGCGGGCCTATGGCATCGGGGTCGTTTTGGCCACCCAGAATCCTGTAGATCTTGATTATAAGGGGTTGGCGAATATCGGTACCTGGTTTATCGGACGCCTGCAGACCAGTCAGGATCAGGACCGGGTGGTGGAGGGCATTGCCGGGGCAAGCGACGGTAAACTCAATGTCCAGAAGGTACGGAAACTGTTGTCGACCATGAAGGGCCGCCAATTTCTCCTCAGCTCAGCGCATCTCGACGAGCCGTTGCTTTTTGAAACCCGCTGGGCGATGTCGTATCTCAAGGGGCCGATCTCGCAAACCGATATTAAAAGACTTATGGAGGAAAAGAAAAGGCAACCAGTGGCAAATCAGGTCGCGCCGGAGATGCCCGGCGTCGGGGCTGTTGTCGGCGAGTTCCCTCTCTCCAGCATGCCGCCGGTTATTGCCCAAGGCATCGAACAGCGCTACCATCTGCAGAATGTGGTAAGCGAGCAGATATGTTTTCAACCCTGGCTGGCGACTTCGGCGTCGGTGAGATTTGTCGGCGCCAGTCGCAATATCGATGTGGTCAGGGAGGTGCGGCTGCGTCTCTACCTCGACGAGAACTTCCAGCGCACCGATTGGAGCAAGGCGGAAACGACACCTTTTGCCCTGGACGATTGCCGGAGCGATTCGCCCGGTGGCGGCAGCTACTATCCACTGCCGTCGGTCATTGCCCAGCAGAAGGACAGCAAGGTCCTTGCCAAATCCCTTGGCGATTATCTGTACCAGAATTTCCGCTTGGAACTGAGTCGGGTGAAAGGCCTGGCATTCGAGTCAAAAGCGGATGAGCAGCCCGGCGATTTCAGGGTGCGTTTCAATGATTACCTGCGCCAGCAAAAAGACCAGGCTGTCGAAAAGCTCCGGGAAAAGTATCGTCTGCGTCAGGCCGGCCTGGAGCAGAAAATGAACCGGGCCCTCGACCGGCTCGACAAGGAGAAAGTTGATGTCCAGGCTAAGACCGCCGATTCCCTGGTCTCTTTCGGGGTGGCGGTAGTCGGCGCCTTTTTCGGGCGGAAGGCTTTGTCTGCCGCCAATCTCGGTCGGGCGGCCACCGGAGTGCGCAGCGTCGGTCGGGTGGTGAAGGAAAAGAGCGATGTGAAGAGGGCGGAGGAGGAGATAGAAGAGTTGCGTCAGGCACTTGCTGAGCTATCCGCCGAGATAGAGCAAAAGGCGACCGAATTGGCCGACACCTTTGATGCCGAGCGCTATGACATTGAATCCTTCACCATCAGCCCGCGGCGCAGTGATATTTTTAATGTTCGCGTGGCACTGCTTTGGGAGATGGTCGTTTAGGAGCCGCATATCGGGGTTAAGGTGAAGTGATGAGGTAACGTATCTTCCGAGAGATTACAATCATCAACGGTTTTTCTCTTTCCTGTGAAAATGATGTATTGTTACTTTCACAGAGACCCTTATGGTATGACCTTCAGGAAAGAGAAGCACAGGCTCGGAGTCACTTCTGCGGAAGGGCTCCGAAGAACACTCATTGTAAGAGCGAGGCATGGCATGGCGAAAAAAAAGCAGAAAACCGGCAAGAAAACCTACGAAATTATTGCAAAACAATACCCGAAGATTATCAAAGCGGTTGAAAACCTGGGCACTACCGTGCGGAGTGCCGGTCCCCTCGACGAGAAAACCGGTCATCTTATCCAGTTGGCCGCAGCAGCGGCAACCGGTTCTGAAGGCGCGGTGCACTCCCATACCCGCAGGGCCAAAAAGGCCGGGGCCACCCCGGAGGAAATCTACCACGCCCTTCTCATGCTCATCTCGACCATCGGCTTTCCCCAGACCATGGCGGCTCTTTCCTGGTGCCGGGACATCCTGGACGATGAAGATAAAGAGTAAAACGGCAGACAAATACCGGGTTATCGGGCGTCAAATGACGCCCGATTGTTCTCTTATACCGCAAGGGTATAAGTTTCGTACGAGCAGACAAGCTGCTCAACTCAGCTTTAGCTTTTCTTGTCTTGGCCTTGCCGCTGGGAAAAGTATCACGTTGCTCTGCGGAGCAGGACAACTGGCAAGCGCCGGTTGCCGATAAAAGAAATGAAACGTTCATCAAAACGCCGGTCGATTGTTGGATTGGTGGCAGTTGTCGGCCTTTTTCTTGGCTCATTTTTGCCGGCTACCATGTTTTTCGGCTGAGTGACGAGATTCGCCAAAAGTTTGACGGCAAACGCTGGTCCTTGCCGGCCATTGTCTACGCACGACCGCTGGAGCTGTATCCGGGCTTGAGATTGTCCCCGGAGATGCTCGAAGAGGAGTTGCAGCTTTCCGGTTACCGGAAGGAAACAAAGGAAAAGGCCGCCGGCAGTTATGGGCGTAATGGTTCGACCATCCGCCTGGTGAGCCGCGACTTCCACTACCCATCTGGTCCCGAACCTTCCCGGCAGCTCACTATTACCTTTGCCGGTGAACATATCGCCACCCTGACGACGGGCGATGATCGCACACCCGTCGCTCTTGCCCGTCTCGATCCGGCGCGCATCGGCAGTTTTCATCCAATTGTTCACGAAGACCGGTTGATTCTTGCCCGGGAGGAAATCCCCGAGTTGTTGATCAAGACCTTATTGGTAATGGAGGACCGGAACTTTTACGCGCATCACGGTATTGCCCCCTTAGGTATCGCCAGGGCGTTGCTTGCCAATATCCGGGCCGGAAAAACCGTGCAGGGTGGCAGCACCCTGACCCAGCAGCTGGTGAAGAATCTCTTTCTCAACCGAGAACGGACCCTGTGGCGCAAGGCTCAGGAGGCGGTTATGGCACTCATTGTCGATTACCATTACGACAAAGAGGAGATTCTCACCGCCTATATTAACGAGGTATATCTTGGCCAGGACGACAATCGGGCGGTGCACGGTTTTGCCCTGGCCAGTCAGTTTTATTTCCGCCGCGATCTGCAGGATCTTCGTCCTGACCAGATGGCTGTCCTGGTCGGCATGGTCAAGGGGCCGTCCTCTTACGATCCGAGGCGTAACCCGGAAAATTGTTTAGCCCGTCGCAACCTGGTGCTGGTAACCATGGCCGGGCACGGCATTCTCGACAAAGCTGTCTACACCGAAGCCCTGGCCAGACCGGTCACCGAGACCGCTGTGCAGAAGCACGGTTTCAACCGCTTCCCGGCCTTTCTTGAGTTGATCAGGCAACAGTTGACCGGCGAATACCGGGAAGAGGACCTCAAGACCAGCGGTCTGCGGATCCTCACCACCCTCGATCCGCAACTCCAGCATCAAGTGGAAAAAAACCTGCAGGAAACCATTGCGGCTCTTGAAAACAAACAAAAGTATCAGAACCTTGAAGGGGCGGTGATTATTACCGGCCGAGAAAACGGCGAGGTACTGGCCCTGGCCGGCGGTAAAAACCCCCTTGTGCCTGGATTCAACCGGGCCTTGCAGGCCAAACGGCCCATTGGTTCGCTAGTCAAACCGGCGGTATACCTGGCGGCTTTGCAAAAAGGCTATACCCTCGCCAGTCCCCTCGAAGACACCGCGATTTCCTTAAATATCGAAGGCAGCAGCAATTGGCGTCCGGAAAACTATGACCGCAAAGAACATGGTCGGGTGCCGCTTGTTACCGCCCTGGCCAATTCCTACAATCTCGCCACCGTTCGGCTCGGTATGGAGGTGGGCCTGGACAAGGTCCTGGCCACCATCCATGATCTCGGCTACGGCGGAGAAATAGCGCCGTATCCGTCGCTGCTTCTCGGTGCTGTCGATATGACGCCTTTTGAGGTCAGCCAGATATATCAGACCCTTGCCGCCGGTGGATTTTTTACGGCTCTTCGGGCGATAGAAAGTGTCATGGCCGCCGACGGCAGCCTGCTGAATCGCTATGGTTTGGCGGTGGAGCAACGGTTTAGCCCGGAGCTCATCTATCTCTTGACCCACGCCCTGCAGCGGGTGGTGAGCGAAGGTACGGCCACGGCGCTCCTCTCTTCACCGCTCCGTGACCATGGTGTGGCCGGCAAAACCGGCACTTCCGATAATCTTCGGGATAGCTGGTTCGCCGGTTTTACCGGCGATCACCTGGCGGTGGTCTGGCTCGGTCGGGACGACAACACCTCCATCGGTCTTTCCGGTTCGGCCGGTGCCCTCCGAGTATGGGAGAAAATTATGCGTGCGGTGGTGTCTTCTCCCCTCAGACCGGTTGAACCGGAGGGAATCGCCTGGATGGCACTTGACCGGACCACGTTTGGCGAGAGCCGCAACGGCGGTAACACCGCCACCCGGCTGCCGTTTATTGCCGGCAGCCAACCGGTGGCTGCTCCTGCTTTGCAGAGTTCACCAGGCAGCGATGTTGAAAAAGGTGCAGCAGGAGTCTTTGAGACCATTAGCGGCTGGTTTAAATGACACTCCGGATAAGGCCCTCCTATGAATAAGTTCCGCCAAATCTCATTTCTCACTTCAGGTCGTCTGTTGGCCGTGCTCTTTCTGGTGCTGATGATCTTAAACGGTTGTGCCGGTCCCCGTCCGACACCTCCACCGATCGGTCCCCGTCCGGTCGTTCCTCCGCCGCCCTCGGAATATAAGCCGGTTACCGGACCGGCCGCCGCCCTCTTTACCGATGCGGAATCGGCACTGCAATCAGGTCGCCTTGCCGAGTCGGAAATGCTGCTCGAACGCGCTCTGCGCATCGAACCGCGTAATCCTTATTACTGGCATACCATGGCTCAGGTGAAATATCGTCAGGGGCAATATCGTGAAACCGTGCAATTCTGCTTGAAGGCCAACAGCCTTGCCGGCAAGGAGTCGCAGCTCGCGGCTCGCAACAAGGAGTTGCTGGGGCAGGCGAAGAAGGCGATGCAGGCGAAGTAACAAATTTGCGGTACTGTGTACTATGACGGGAAGGGTGTGAGGGCTATTTGAACCGCAAATTTGGCTGTGGAAAAAAGGTCGGGCAAGGGGCAATTAGCGGATGATCAGGTTGTGCAATTCGTCCCGATCATCGCGCTGGTGGGGAAAATGGCGGTGGAGAATCTGACCCGTCCGCCTGATCGCGGCACAGAGAGAATGGCAGCGGTTCCCGGCCTTGATTCCGGCGGTAAGATCGGCCACTACCGCATCCCATTCGGCGGCGTCGATTTTCTTGTTGATACCGCTATCGGCGAGAATCCAGACTCTTTGTTCCAGTACTGAGATATACAGAAGTATGCCGTTTTCCTCGGCGGTTTTGTGGAGTTTTTCGGCATAGAAGGCGGCTAGCGCTCCTTCCCGGACTTCCTGTTCGACTTCCCTTTGGTTGAGAAAGAGTCGCATTATCCGATCGGAACGGCTGGTCAAGGCATAAAAGATGGCAAAACTTGCCGAAGAGAGGGTGAGAAACAGCCACATATTCCTTGGTCCGAGCCAAATCGCCGGTCCAAGAAGACCGGTGAGCAGCAGGCCGAGGGGAATACTCAGGAACAAGCTGCAGAGCACGTTGGCCATTGGATAGCGATGGCTGCGGGAAACGACCAGCGGAACAATCTCGCCGGAGGTCGTTTGCTCCATTTCGTGGACAACCGCCGTCACCTGTTCCTGCTCCGACCGTGTTAAAAACTTTTCCGCCAGGCTTTTCATGTTTACCATCCTCCCGAGGCACCGCCCCCGCCAAAACCACCGCCTCCGCCAAAACCACCGCCCCCGCCACTGAAACCGGAACTCGAGCTGCCCGATGAAAAACCGCCGAAAGAGCCTCTGCTCCGTCCGGTAGCAAAGGCCTGCGCTGAAAAGCAGGCTGGCCAGATAGCCGGCAACAAAACCGGCGGGAATAAGAGACAAAACCAGCAGCCATGGAAAATCGAGAACGAGGAGGCCGATAACCGGTCCGAGCAGTGCACCAATGGCGGCGGCAATCCAGCGATGTTTTCCGACTACTCTCGCGACAAAGAAAAAGGCAAAGGCGATGAAGACGATTAACCCCTCGGAATCAGAGGAGGTAGAGCCAGCCGCAATGACCCCCTCAGGGGCGGTGAATTCGCCGCGAACCGCGGCAATGATTGCCGCGACACCGTCACTTACCCCCTGGTCGAAGTTGCCGTCGCGAAAGCGGGGGGTGATGATATCACGAATAATACGTCCGGCAGTCAGGTCGGTGAGCGACCCTTCAAGGCCGTAGCCCACTTCGATCCGCAGTTTTCGATCGCTTTTGGCGACCAGCAGCAAGACGCCGTTGTCACGCCCCTTTTGCCCAAGACGCCAGCTCTCGGCCACCTTTAGAGAGAATTCTTCGAGGACGGCGCCATCCAGGGAGGGAATGGTCAGTACCACCAACTGTGTCGATTCCTCCTGCTCAAACCGAGCAAGAACATTTTCAAGCTGTTGTCTGGTCGCCGGGGAGAGCATTGCCGCATGATCGTTGACCCTGCCGGTCAGCTTCGGCAGGCTGGCGGCCTCAGTCCACCGGCAGGTGAGGGCCAGGCCCAGAAAGATCAGAAAAAGACAAATGAGCCGTTTGCAGTGTTCCATTTTTACATTCGATTAGAATTTAACCTGGGGCACCGACTTGGCCGCCTCGTCCGCCTTGAAATATTCCTTGCGGTCAAGATGCAAAAGAATACTGTTGGTCAGGCTTGCCGGGAATTTCCGGAGTGCCCCGTTAAATTCCTCCACCGCCTTGTTGTAGCGCTGACGGGCGACGTTTATACGGTTTTCGGTGCCCTCAAGCTGGGTCTGCAGATCGAGAAAATTTTGGTTGGCCTTCAACTCCGGGTATCGTTCGACCACCACCATGAGCTTGCCGAGGGCTGCTGTCAGGCCACCCTGGGCTGCTTGAAATTGGTCCATGGCCAACGGTTTACTGAGATCGTCGGTGGAGAGCTTGACTGAGGAGGCCTTGGCTCTGGCATTGATCACCGCTTCCAGGGTTTGCGCCTCATGCTTGGCGTAGCCCTTGACCGACTCCACCAGATTGGGGATGAGATCGCCGCGTCGCTGCAATGTCGCTTCGATGTCCGCCCAGGCCTTGAACACCGCCTCTTCCTGAACCTGCAGGCTATTGTAACCGCAACCGCCGAGAAGGGTGATGGTAAGGAAAACAATGAACCGAGTGAGGTGTCGCATGCTTTGTCCTCCTGCGTAAAGTGTCTGATCTTTCATGATATTGTCGGTGAAAAATTCCTGTTGACAAGGATAGTGACTATCCTTGTATCTGTCCATAGCCTGTTAACTTCTCTGCAAATTTTCTCAGTTCTTGACAGAAGGAGGAAGAGGGCATAAATTGTTGACTCGTTAATTATTAAGGAGGCAACGAATGAGTTCCTGTGAAGAATCCTTTCTTCGACTGATAGCCCTCACCGGTCAGGCAATGCGCAGCTATGCCGACCAGCGATTGAAGAGTTTTGGCCTGACGGTGGAACAACTGCAACTGCTGCAGCAGCTTGAGGTTGAAGTCGGTCGACCGCAAAGTGTTCTCGGCGAGGTTTCCAGCAAAAGTCCGGCAAACATCACCAGGATTCTTGATCGGTTGGAAAAGAAAAAGCGTATCGTTCGTCGCAGAAATCTCAAGGATCGTCGGTCGAGTCTGGTTTTTCTCACCGAGGAGGGAGAGAGGCTGCGGGCCAAGGTTATCAGTCTTTTTGAGGGGCTGCGCTCGGAACTGGTGCGGGGAATCAGTGACGAGAGTCAGCAAGCGGCCTATCTGGTGCTCGGGGCGATAAAAACCAATATTGCCAGGATGTCGGAAAAAAATAATGAAAAGGAGTTGGACAGATGAAATTATGCAGTCTTGTTGTGGTCCTGGTGCTGAGTGCGACCTTCAGCCAGGCCATGGATCTTGCCGGCATGCAGGCCATGGCTCTTGATAATCGCGAGGTGATTCAGCAGTATATGACCATCCTCGAACAGAGCGAAAAGGAGATTGTCAGAGCAAAAGGCGGCTACTACCCGGCGATTGATCTCTCCTATATCGCTAACGCCCTTGATGACGACACTCTTCTGGAGAAACGGGAAAACTCGGTCGCTTTGGGCAGGGTCAGCATGAATCTCTTCGCCGGCTTTCGCGACAAGTATAACGTGCAGTCGGCGGAAATGCTGCAAGAGGTGGATCGTTACAAACTGCAGGGCATCCGCCAGGATCTGCAGTTGAATGTCGCCCTTGCCTACCTGGCGGTTTTTGAACGGAGGGCCAATCGGGATGTCGCCGAGTCGGCATTCCAAACCCTGGGCAAGGTTTATAAGGATGGGGAAAGCCGTTTTCAGGTGGGGTTGATCGGCAAAAATGAACTCCTCAAGTTCCGTGTCGATTATGATAATGCCGATATCACCTTCAAAGCCGCCGACGCCGGACTGAAAAAGAGCATTTATGACCTCTCACGTCAGGTCGGCACCGAGATCACTTTTGCCGAGCTTGATTTTGCCGATTTCAATATTCTGCCGCCGCTGGTCGATCGTGCTGCCTACACTGACCAAAATGTTGGCAGAGAGAAGTGAGATTAAGGCACTGGAGGCGGTTATTGCCGCATCTTCGGCCCAGGTAGAGGTTGCCAGGAGCGGCTACTATCCACGAGTCGATGCAATTGGCAGTCTCCGACGCTATGACGACAGTGTCGTCACCGGCGGTGGTTCATCAGACGATGAAGAGCTGCGAGCTCAGCTGGTAATGTCTGTCAATCTTTACCAAGGGCGCACCACCGAAGCAACAGTCGCCAAGTCCCTGCTGCAAACCCGAGCCCAGCGGTATGAACTGGAGGAACTGAAACACACCCTGGTCAACGATCTGGATAATCTCTATATCGATTTCCAGGTAAGCCTTGATAATGTCGTGGTGGCAAAACGCTCAATCGAGCAGGCGGAGGAGAACCTCCGCATCACGCAACTCAAATATGACGAGGGGCTGCAGCGGGAATCGGATCTGCTGGATGCGATTACCAGCTTGTCCCGGGCCCAGTATAATTACGTGCTGGTGATGCGAGCGGTTTTTTCCAACCACTTCCGTCTGACGCGAATGATCGGTGGGTTTTGACGACAACGGCCCGAGGTTTTGAAAGAGGTTGCAGTGTGGAAAACAAGATGCCCCCGGTGGTAAAGTATGGTGCGCGTAATTCGGCAAAGTGTTAAATAGGCGTGACGCGGGAAGACCTCTTTGCACGGAGCAGAAGGCTACTGGGACTCGCGGTTCACCATTTTTTCGCAATATTCTATGGAAAGATTACTGATAATAAGTGCTGCTGCGTCAATTGGTACCACATTTTACATTTGGTTTGCCCGCATGGTCCATAGGCCTGCCATGCGTGACTATATTGCCACCCATCAATGGCTCCTTCACCCCAACTCCATCTGTTATTGGCGGGCGGCATTGGCGCTGGTCGGTTTTGTCCTTTATTTTTTTGCCGGATACCAGGCGATTGCCATTTTCATTTTCACCTTCGCCGCCATCCTCGACGGTGTTGACGGGGTTGTTGCGAGAAGTTGTGATATGGCAACGACGTGGGGAGAGTGGCTCGATCCGGTATGCGATAAACTGACCTATCTGCCACCCTTGGTTGGTTTCGCCTATCTGGGAATTATGAGGATAGACCTGGTGTGGATGTTGGTGGGGGTCGAACTGGCAGGGCAATTTTTAGCAAGACATGTCCTCGCTCTCATGAAGTATTCCGGGGCAGCCAACAACTTTGGAAAGATCAAGGCCATTATCTGTTTTTCCCTGGTTATCTACTGCGCTCTGCTTGATGGGAATTCAGGGGTCATTGATATGGCCGATGAGGTCCTGGTAGCCTGTCTTATCCTTTCCGCCGCTTCGGTGATCTGCAAATTCATCCCCAATCGACTGTATGCCGATATTCTCTCGACACTCAACTTCTTTTGTGGCGTTGCGAGCCTTGTTCTGACCCATAACCACCATTTTGCCTGGGCTATTTTTGCGATAATCGTCGGCCAGCTCTTTGATTTGTTCGATGGCCGGATGGCCGAAAAACATGGTGGTACAAAATATGGTCCGTATCTCGACGACATTGCCGATTTTGTGAGTTTCGGTCTTTCTCCCGCTTACGTCATAACCTTGTCCGCCGGATCCTGGGCGTGGATTTTCGGTTTGATCTATTTATCCGGGGTTGCCTATCGGTTGATTCGTTTTGTCGCCGTCGATAAAAAACGGACGGATCTGCCCTACGGCATTTTTAATGGTTTGCCAAGTCCGGCCGGTGCGCTCGTCGTGCTCGGGGCCGCCTTGGTCGTACCTGCCGACTATTTGTGGATTGTGGCAATGCTGTCCGTAGGGCTCATGGTCAGCCATGTACGCTTTGCCCATTTTGGCCGGGTAATCCTTAAACAGATTCCCCGGCCACTGTTTTTTATGACTTGCGCGGCACTGGTGCTGATCATTTCCTTTATTGTTAAAACGAAAAACGTCCAAATGTTCGGCTCCCTCATTCTCCTTACCGTGCTGACATACATGATTGTCGGCAGGAAATACCTGAAACCGAAGAGCTGAGGGCGAAGGGCATCCTTGATGACAACACAATCCGGGATCGACCTCAGTTTCTACTGAAGGTCCAGAACTCGGGGCAAAGCATGGCCATGAAGGGGATTAGCTCCAGGCGACCAACAATCATGTCGAGGATGAAAATGCTCTTGCTGCTCCAGTGGAGATTGCCGAAACTGGCCATTGGTCCGATATCCCCGAATCCGGGGCCGATGTTGCCGAGCGTCGCTGCCGTGCCGACAAAGCCGATTGTGGCATTTTGCTCGATCATGGTGACCAATAATCCTGACAAGAGTAGTAGCACCAGGTAGAACAAGACAAAACTGAGCATCTGCCGCTGCACGTCCTCCGGGACGGTCACCCTGTCGATTTTGATAGGCAGGACCGCTTTCGGATGGACTATCTGATCGATCTCCCTTTTTAAAAACCTGCCAACAAAGAGCACCCTGATAACCTTTACGCCACCCCCCGCCGATCCGGCACAGCCGCCGACCAGCATCATCGCAAACAAAACAGCCTGAGCCGGCACCAGCCAGAGGGCAAAATCCGCCGAGGCAAAGCCGGTTGTCGTGAGAATCGAAGCAATCTGGAAGGCACCGTCCCGCAGACTGGCGGAAACGGTGCCTCCGTGTCTGGTGAAGAGCATGGCGGCAAGCAGCAGGGAGGAGATAACAGTGATTGCCAGGTACAGCAAAAACTCGTCATTGGTAAAAAGAGAGCGAGCCTTGCCCTTGATAAAGCATTTATACTGCAGTGCAAAGTTGGCGCCGGCGAGGACCATGAAAAAGGTAACGATCCAGGTAATGGTCGAACTCTGATAGCCCATGATGGACATCGGGTGCGGGGAAAAGCCCCCGGCAGCCATGGTTGAGAAGGAGTTGCAGATTGCATCAAAGAGCGGCATGCCGGCGAGTACGAGGCAGGAAATCTGCAAAACGGTGAGGAGCAGATAGATAAGCCAGAGCGCCTTGGCGGTGTGGGCAACGCGTGGTGTAAACTTGTCTTCGGTTGGCCCTGGTGCCTCAGCAAAGAAGATTCGCCGGCCGGCAACCCCCAATTGAGGCAGGATGGCCACGAACAAAACGATGATGCCCATACCGCCAAGCCATTGGGTAAGGCTGCGCCAGAAGAAAAACGCCTTGGGGTAGAGAGCGAAATCGAGAAGAATCGTCGCCCCGGTCGTAGTAAAGCCGGAAACCGATTCAAAGTAGGCATCAAGGGGAGAAAGCCCAAAAAATACAAATGGAATGGCACCGATCGCCGCCGTGACAATCCAGGTCAAAGTAACTATGAGCAGCCCTTCGGTGCGTTTCAATGCATCAAAATTCCGACTGAAACGACCTTGCCAGCGGCAAAAAAGACCAAGACGTGAGGGAGCAGAGGGAAGCAGTGAGAAAGGGCAGGGCTGAACTGTAATCCTCTTCCAACACGGCAACGAGGATCGGGAGGAGGACGATGGCCCCGAAAGCGATAAGGATTATACCGAAGGCACTGAAAATAAATTGCGGATTCATGAGAAAAAGAATTCTTTGATCCTGTCGGAATCTTCTTTCATGCTGAAGATTTTTAACCGATCGCGTGGGCAGAGTGAACTCTCGCCATTGGGGATTATCACCTTGTGGCCCCTAATAATTACGCCGATGATTGCATTGACGGGAAGATGCATGTCCCTGATGCGGATTTCCTGAAAATTGTCGGGCAAGGTAAGGCGAAGCACCTCGCCTTTGCCGCCCTCGATGAGGGCAATGACATCGACGTTCGTTTCCTGTACGCGGTTCAGCACCTCGGTCAGTGCCGAGGCCTTGGGAGATACTACTACGTCGATGCCGACATGTTCGAAAAGCTCGTAATTTTGAATGTTGCCGACTCTGGTAACGATCCGTTTCGCACCGAGCTGTTTGAGCAGCAGGGAGCACAGAAGGTTTTTTTCGTCATTGTCGGTGGTGCAGATACACGCGTTGGCGGCAGCGATTGCTTCGCTTTCCAGTAGTTCCAGATCGTTTCCGTTGCCCTGCAGAACGAGAGTTTTTTTCAGGGTGTCGGCAAGAAAGGCGCATCTTTGTGGACTTTGTTCGATAATTTTTACTTTTATTCCGGTATGTTCAAGTCTTTCCGCCAGCATAAATCCGACACTGCCGCCACCGATGATCGACACGGTCTTGATCTTGCGATCATGTTTAAAAAAATCTGCGGCGAGTGAGTCGAGGGCCATTCCGGTGCCGATGAAAAACACCTTGTCGTGTAGGCGAATGGTCGTCGCTCCGTTGGGGATGAAGAGTTTGCCTGCCCTGGTAATGCCGGGGATAAGGACATTTTTGGGAAAATGGCAATCTCGCAATGATTTGTCGATGATCGTCGAATTTTCCTTGATCCGGTATTCGAAGAGTTTGGCCTTGCCGCCGGCAAGAAACTCTACGTCGAGCGCTTCCGGAACAGAGATGATTCGGAAGATGTCCTGGGTGAGAAGCTGTTCCGGCCAAATGATTGAATCTATATCGTAGCGGGTTTGATAATGGTTATGGGTGAGGGAGGAGAAGTTCTTGTAGAGCGATGCCTTGCCGATGAAACAGATGGTTTCGGTGTCGGCGATTTTTTTAATCGTCCAGCAGGCGACAATATTTGCTTCATCAATTGTCGAGCAGGCGATGAAAAGGTCGGATTTTTTTGCTTCAATTTTTTCCAGCGCGGCAATATCTCCGCCACTTCCTTCAACGAGGCTGACGTCGAGATTTCTGAACTTCTCGCTCAATTCGCCGCTGTCATGGAGAATGGTGATATTATGTTGCTGATGGAGTCTTGCGGCCAGCAGATAGCTGAATTCAGTAGTTCCGTAGATCAATATATCCATAGGAAATATGAGAAAAACATGAAGTGGGCAATAATGACCGGAGTTGCAACCAAACGACAAAAAATACCGATAATGGATTGAAAACCATAGCACTCTTCGGCTGCTTACGCATTACCATTTTTGTTATCCGGTTGTTGTGATGGGGGCTACAGGAAAAAATTAAGATAACGAGAGAAGACCAAAAATTACCTTGTAAAAGGTGCCGGCATCATGTAGGATATATCAGTTAAAATAAAAAAATAGCACACTCTTTTCTTGATATCTAACGTTGCAACTCCATAAGTTTCGATACCTTAAAAGTTTTTGCTGAAAATTTCTAAAGAAGGAAACCAGCATGAAACTTTTTATAGGTAGCCTACCTTACAATATTACCGAATCCGAGCTATCCGAGCTTTGTGGTCAATATGGCAGCGTTGTCAGTGCCAAGCTGGTTATTGACCAATTTTCCGGTCAATCCAAGGGTTTTGGTTTTATCGAGATGTCTACCCGGTCGGAAGGACACAAAGTTATGGAGAGTTTGAACGGAAAGGACTACAAACACCGCACGCTGGTCTGTAACGAGGCAAAACCGCCAGTTAAAAAAGGTGCCCGGCGCAGATAAACCAGTCTCCCGTAAGTATATATGACGATCCAATCCTTTGCAATTCCCACACTTTCTCAAGATGGCTTTGAAACGACAATGTTTTCAGTGAAGAATGACGAAAACAGTCGGTTTGCAAAGCATCGCATAACAAGAATGATCCCGAAAATACAATTACTGAGTGTATCGATGCGATGCATTCAGTTTGTTCACAATGGTTCCTTAATGGAACCAACCCCACAACTGTGCGACAATGTCGCATAATGCAAATGCACAAGGAGTAGTTACAATGGCTGAAGGAACAGTAAAATGGTTTAACGATTCAAAAGGTTTTGGTTTTATCGAGCAAGATGGTGGCAAGGATGTCTTCGTACATCACACTGCTATCAAAGCAGAGGGATTTAAGTCTCTCCAAGAGGGAGAGCGGGTAAGCTTCGACGTGGTCGAAGGTGCCAAAGGTCCGGCTGCGGCCAATGTCGTCAAACGCTAATATTCGATTGCGTTAAAATATTTCCATCCCCGCCCATGGCAGGGGTGGAAAATGTCGACATGCCCAGTTAAACGGATTGTTGCGAAAAGCAGTAGGTTCATTTCTCCGGTATGAAAATACAGGAGAAGCGGCTGCAAAGAAACGATCCGTTTTCTGTTAATAGAGAATCGATAATTCCCTTCATCCCCCGCCCATCCCCTCCCCAGCCTTCATAATCATTTGTAGCAACGATTTTTCTTTTTTGTTTCGATCGCAAACAGCAACCATCTTTTGATAAAGTTTTAGGAACCGTCAGGAAAGAACTCGGTCATTTTTTTAACCATTTCCTTTCGGTTCCTTTTGCCGTTTCCGCCATCATATCGGTCAAATTATTTTTTGTGAACGGCTTGCCGCTGGTTGTTAACTGAATTCACGGCGCAACTGCTTTTTGTTAATCTTGCCAACGCTGGTTTTAGCGATCTGTTCGACAATCAAGACCTTCTCCGGAATCCCGAATTTGGGAAGCGTGCCGTTGTCGACATGGGCCTGAATGGCAGCCAGGATATCCTCAGCAAGCAGGGGCTGATTGTTGCCAAGTTTCGGGACTACCAGGGCCATCGGCCTTTCACCCCATTTCGCATCCTGAATGCCGATGACCGCCACCTCGCTGACTCCCGGATGCTGGCTGATGATATCCTCAAGTTCGAGGGAGGAGATCCATTCGCCGCCGGTTTTTATAACATCCTTCAGGCGATCGGTGATCTGCAGATATCCCTCGCTATCGATGTAGCCGATATCGCCGGTGTGCAGCCATCCGCCTGCCCAGAGTTCCCGACTTTTTTCCTCATCCTTAAAATACCCTTGGGTTAGCCAGGGAGTACGGACGACAACCTCGCCGGTCGATTTTCCGTCGTGCGGTACCGGCTGACCGTTCGGGTCAAAGAGTTCCAGCTGTACATTGTTGACGGGCAGTCCGGTTCGGCAACGCATGGTAATTTGACGATTCTCATCCCACTCCCGCATGTGCGGCTTGAGATTGGCCAAAGTCAAAATCGGGCAGGTTTCCGACATGCCGTAGCCGGTGAAGAGGTTGATACCGTGGGCCATCGCCTGGCTGCACATGCCCTTCGAAAGGGCCGATCCGCCGATGATTACTTTCCAGCGGGTGAGGTCACACTCCACCAGCGACGGGTGAGACAGTAGCATGTGGAGAATGGTTGGTACGCAGTGAGAGAATGTGACATCATTGGTGGTGATGAGTTTCAACAGGGTAGCAGGTTCATAGCGTCCGGGATACACCTGTTTGCATCCCAGCATGGTCATCAAGTACGGCATTCCCCAAGCATGAACGTGGAACATCGGGGTTATCGGCATATACACATCCGCCGAGCTGATTCGGGCCTGGCTGTCGTAAGCGCACAGTCCCGCGAGAACACCATAGGTGTGCATGACCAGCTGGCGGTGGCTAAAGTAAACCCCCTTCGGCAGGCCCGTGGTTCCGGTGGTGTAGAATGTGGTGGCAATGCTGTTTTCATCAAAGTCGGGGAAGGTATATTCTTCCGGTTGTTCTTGCAGCATACGCTCATATTCGGCGTCCTGGCCGTTTGCCGGGTCGTTGCTGTCACTTAAAAGGACTATCTTTTTCACCGTTGTCAGGTTGTCCTTGATGGCGGCAAGCATCGGCAGGAAATCGGCGTTGATCAGCAGCACATCGTCTTCGGCATGGTTGATGGTGTACAGCAGCTGCTCGCTTGACAGACGGACATTGACGGTATGGAGAATTGCCCCGAGCATCGGCACGGCAAAATAACATTCGAGATAGCGGTGCGAGTCATAATCCATAACCGCCACCGTGTTTCCGGCCTGAACCCCGAGCTTTGTCAGGGCATGGGCGAGCTGACAGATCCTTTTGCCGAACTGACTGTAGGTAAACTCCTGCTGATCACGGTAAATAATTTTTTGGTTCGGCGCATAAATCAGCGGCGTGGTCAGGAGGGTCTTAATAAGCAGGGGATAGGCATAGGCGGAAGGCGTAGGGGTGAGAATTTTAGTCTTCATGATGCGCTCCTTGATAGGAAGAATTATGGTGGTGAGCCGTCAGGATTCTCTTTTCCATGACATTTGAGGAAAGGAGAAGCGAGCAATGGTCAGAGGATGCGGTGTGGTGGTAGCAAAAATGAAGCCAAGAAGAGAAAATAGAGCAACTTTAAAGATATCGAGATGTTGTCAAGAAAGGTGCAGTGGGAGCTCGAGACTGGATGGGAAAAAAATAACTCGAAATGTATCCAGGTGTATTTGTAACTTACAAATATTATTTAATATATAACAATAATTAATAAAATAACTCAAAATGGGTAATAAATCACTCATTTGTTTCTTCTAACAGGTTCAAGCTGCGCATTTTTAGGTAAAGCGTCTTTCGCTCTATGCCAAGGATTTGAGCGACCCGGGTGCGATTCCAATGGCAGGCCTGGAGGTGGCGTAGAATGAAATCACGTTCAAAGCGCTTTTCCGCTTCGCGCAGCGAGAGAGAGCCAACGCCGGTTTGTGTGAAGGGCCTTTCGTCAACAACTCTGTCACCCCCGTTTCTATTGGGGAACTCGAGGATATGCAGATTGACATAGCGTTGGATGGTGTTTTCCAGTTCCCGGACATTTCCAGGCCAATGGTGGTTGAGGAGCATTTCCAGAGCCTGACCGTGCAGGAGGGATGGTTTGCCATCCGGAGAATACTTGGCCAGAAAGTGTTCAACCAGAAGAGGGATATCGTCGCGGCGCTGTCGGAGCGGCGGGATGGTGATCGGGATAATGTGGATACGATAGAAAAAATCTTCGCGCATTCGGCCGTTATCCAGCAAAGTTCTGAGATTTTGATGGGTTGCGGCGATGATGCGGACATCGGCTTGGCGGGTTTGCTGCCCGCCCAAAGGGGTGTAACCGTTGCTTTCCAATACCCGCAAAAGTTTGACCTGCATGCTCTCGTCTATTTCGCCAAGTTCGTCGAGAAACAGGGTGCCGCCATCGGCCCTATCGAACAAACCGGGTTTATCTTTTTCCGCTCCGGTAAAGGCCCCTTTCCGGTAGCCGAAGAACTCGCTCTCCATCAATCCAGCCGGAATGGCGGCACAATTGACGGGGACGAACGGTTTACCGGCCCGATCACTCATCTCATGGATGGCCTTGGCCACCAATTCTTTGCCGGTACCCGATTCGCCGTAGAGAATGACGTTGGCACGGGAGGCGGCGGCCCGCAAAATGAGTTCGTAAACTTTCTGCATCGCCAAACTCTTGCCGATGATCGCCCCGAATTTATAACGGTCGCGAATGTTTTCCCGCAATCGCAGGTTCTCTTTGGTCAGATAGCTTTCTCGCTCTCTCAGTACCTCTTCGGCGGATTTTCGTTCATGGATGTCGATAATGACCGTTTGTTTCTGGGTAATGGCGTTTTCTTCCTGATAAACCGGCGAACTGACCGCGTAGTACCAGCGTCCGTTGCGGGGATTGCGAAATTCATATTTTACGGTAAGACCCTGTAACACTTTGGCATCGTCACACCAAGTACAGGGGCTATCGAGGCCGTACAGGCGCTTGTGACAGGCCATCTCGTCGGACTCGCAGGCCTGAGCGTCCTTTTGCTTACGGTTCATGAACAGCAATGTATGGTCGAAGGAAGAGATGTAGAGAAAACCTTCGAAGGCTTCGAGAATACCGGAGAGTCGCGAGGTGCTCTCAAGGAGATAGCGGCGTGTGGTCTTCAGGGAGGTGATATCGAGAAGTGAGGCGACGCTGGCCTCTGACCCGGCAATCATATCGACCCGCAAAAAGACATCCTTTAAGGTGCCATATTTATCCTTAAGGGTAAATTCGTATTCGATTGGCGCACTGCCGCCTCCTTGTCGCCGGGTGACGTGATAGCGGATCATTTTCTCCAAATCCTCGCCTTTGGCGATGAAGACCGGCCATTGAATTTTTCCCTCCAGCTCTTCTTTGCTGTATCCGGAAAGAGCGACAAAACGATCATTGGCGAGTGAGACGGTGGTGTCTTTTTCGATGATGATAGTGGCGGTGCCGGTATTTTCAAAGACGCTGCGGTATTGCTCGACACTTTTCTGCAGGGCTTTTTCGGTGTCTTTTTGCACACTGATATCTTCGGCAAAGCCTTCAAGATAACAGATCTTTCCGGCACCATTGCGGGCGGTGCGGACATGTAACCGGCAATCAAAAAAGGATCCGTCCTTTTTTTGCCATCGACTTTCAAAATGCAGAGGTTTGTCGGTTGTGGCAAGGTGTTCGAGCAGGCCTTGGCGAGCCTCTGCTTCTTGATACAGGTTGGTGATATTGTTGCCGATATGTTGGCAGAATTCGGTAAAGTCGGCGTAGCCGAGCATTTCCGCAAAGGCTTTGTTGCCATCGAGGATCTGACCGTCGATGGCAGTGCGGATAATACCTATAGGGGCGAGGCGGAAGAGATCACGATATTGTTGCAATTCTTCATCGCCGAAAATTTTTAGGGAGGGTGGAAGAGCTTCAGTCATGGGATACCTTTATGGCCTGTTGCATAAGGATATTGTCAATGACGGTGGTCTGGCCGGGGTGGGGGCGGGGCTTCATAGATTTTGACCTGTCTCTACTCTAATAAAGTTTTCAATGAGCAGCCGGGAGATGGAGATGGTTGAGGGCAGGACAGGAAGATCCTCCACCGAAAACCAACGTGCATCCTCCAATTCCGTACTGTCGATACGGATATCGCCGCTTATATAAGTCGAGGTGAAGCCGATCATCAGTGAATGGGGAAAGGGCCAAGGCTGACTGGCTACGTACTGTATATCGTCAACCCTGACAGCAACTTCCTCAAAAATTTCCCGAGCGACCGCCTCTTCAAGGGTTTCTCCCGGTTCGACGAAACCGGCCAAGGTGCTGTACATCCCGGCGGGAAAACGCGGAGCTCTGGCGAGAAGAATGTGGTGGTCACGGACAATTGACATGATGACGGCCGGAGAAAGTCGTGGATAGCTAATAAAATTACAATTCGGACATTTTCGCGCCAGTTCGCTCTGTCGATCGATCATGGCTGTGCCGCATTTGCCGCAGAATCGGTGTTCCCGGTGCCAGTGGACGATTTGGATCGCCCGGCCGGCAAGACAGAAGATGTCGTCATCAAAGGTTCCGAAAAGACTGCGCAAATCGCGAAACTCCATATCTTGAAAGTGCGGCGGCTCGCCATCCAAAGCGGCAACAAAACAATTGGCGGAGGCATATCGACCGAGATATCTGCTGAATTGCGGCTGCAGACCAAGTTGCTCGGGACTCCGGCTGCAGATCGCAACCGGCCTATGTCCCGGTGCATACACAAGAAGTCTGGCCTTTGCGAAGATAAACCACCAGCTGCAGGTGGCTGATGCATCGGGGTGGACACCGGCAATAAATGGGGTTTTTATGGCGAAAGGGGAGGTCATAATCTCTTTCCGGTGTAAATGACAATGGTAACATCAGCCAAGCCAATACCTTGCCTGGCGGGGCGACCGCCATTTTTCTGGAAGGGCCGATTACCTGTTGATGTATTGCCATTCCGATGGTAAAAAGTCAAGAAGTGGAAATGAAAATAGCTGTGATTTGCCGCAGTTAGTTCCCCGACTGTCTTTGGGTGGCCGAACCCTTCCTGATTCCTCATAATTTTGTGGACAGGAGATGCTTGCGGGAGCTCTGCCGAGAGCTGAAAAATAGAGGGAGAAGGACGTGAAAGTACTGATAGCAGAAGATGAATTTACTACCCGGATGATGGTCCAGGTATGTCTTGAAAACTGGGGCTACCGCGTTGAAAGCGTAACCAATGGAAATGATGCCTGGGCGGCGCTGCAAAAGCCGGATGCGCCTCATATCGCCATTCTTGACTGGGAAATGCCGGAGTTGGATGGGGTCGAGGTTTGTCGGCGGGCGAAGGAAATGGATGTCCTCAATCCTCCTTACATACTCCTTCTCACTTCCCGGGACAGCAAGACCGACATCGTCAAGGGCTTTGATGCCGGTGCCGATGATTACATGACCAAACCTTTTAATGACAATGAGCTCCGGGCGAGAGTTCGGGTCGCCGAGCGATTGGTGCGCACCCAATCATCCCTGTCGGAATCGGTTGCCGAATTGAAGGAGGCCTTAAACCAGGTGGAGATGCTTGAAAACGGCGTCGAGGTTTGTCGCCAATGTCAAAAGGTTTTCAGTCCTTATGACGGGGAGTGGCATGGGTTTCGGGACATCCTGGAAAATGGTGCCGATCCTCGGTTTATAGTCAACACCTGCCCCGCCTGCATCAACAAATAATAATCGCCTTGGCTGCCGTTCTTACCCAAGGACGCCCGGGAATGCCGTAAAATACCGCCTCTTTCACATTCCTACGGCAAACATCGACTCCAGATCGTGCCGTGAATAGGCTTTGAAGGCAAGCATTGTTTCCGTTTTCTGGATTGCCTGAATAATGTGCATCCGCTTGGTGACCAGGTCTGCGAGTTCATCATTAGTGGTCACCCGGACGATGGCGACAAGGTCGTAATTGCCGGCAACTGAGTACACCTCGGAGATGCCGGGAAGTGCTTTTAACTGTTCCGCCACTTCATTGATTTTTGTCCGTTCCACATTCATGAGAATTATTGAAGTAACCATGTGCTCTCCTGCAATTTGGCTGGTAGTTATAGGAAATTTCCTGAAAATAAATACATGTCGATTGATAGTAGCGCCTTTCTGGAGTTTTGACAATCAGCGGATGGATTGACAAGTCGTTAAGAGAGGGCCTGGACATATTTGACTATTTTTCCATGAAGACATAAACAAAGTCATCGAGGCGATAACCGCAATATCTGACCAGGTGAATCTCCTGGCACTCAATGAAACAACCATCGAAGCAGCTCTCGCGGGTGAGACCGGCAAAGGTTTTGCGGTTCTAGCCCATGAAATCAAGGAGCTGGCAAAAATCTAACAAGAGGTGCCCTCATGCTTCCAGAACGATATGAAAAATTCCGCAAGAAGATTGCCGTATCCATAACCGCCGACAATATCATCACCGATCCTCTGCGAACGCTCACCTACGGCACCGATGCCAGTTTTTATCGGCTGATCCCGAAAATCGTCATCAATGTTGAAAGCGAAAAGGAGGTACAGCTCATCCTTCGCGAGGCGCATAAACTGAAATTGCCGGTGACATTTCGAGCCGCCGGAACCAGTCTCTCCGGCCAAGCGGTGACCGACTCCATTCTTGTCCGCCTCGGCCAGGGGTGGCGCAAGTACCGGGTGTTTGACAAGGCCATGAAAATCCAGCTCGAACCGGGCATCATCGGCAGCCAGGCCAACGCCATCCTCGCCGAGTTCGACCGCAAGATAGGACCCGATCCAGCTTCCATCGACAGTGCCAAGATCGGCGGCATCCTCGCCAATAATGCCAGCGGCATGTGCTGCGGCGTCGAGCAGAACAGCTATAAGACGCTGGACAGCATGCGGGTGGTTCTCGCCGACGGCACGGCGGTCGAAACCGCCGAGGACAAAAGTCGGGCAGAATTCACCCGATCGCACGGCGATCTCCTCAAAAAACTGAAAAGTTTGCGGGCACGGGTGCTGGGCGATGCAAGTCTTGCCGAACGGATCCGCTATAAATTCAAGATCAAGAATACCACCGGCTACAGCCTCAATGCCCTGGTCGATTTCGAGGATCCCTTTGATATCATGATCCATCTGATGATCGGCAGCGAGGGCACCCTGGGGTTCATTTCCGATGTCGTGTATCGCACCGTTGTCGAGCACCGTCACAAGGCCAGTGCCCTGATCTTTTATCCGGATGTGCCGACCGCCTGCCGGGCCATCCCGATCCTGCAGAAACAACCGGTGGCCGCCGCTGAACTGATCGATCGAGCCGGCCTGCAGGTCGGTCGAAGACAAACCAGGTATGCCCGAGTATCTGCGGGAGCTGGGGAGCATGGTTACTGCTCTCTTAGTGGAAACCAGGGCCGAAACCTCCGAGATGCTTGCCGCTCAGATCAACCAGATCCGTGCGGCTCTCGTGGACTTGCCGACAGTCCGTCCCATCACCTTCACTGATATCCCGGCCGAATACACCGCCTTGTGGAAGATCCGCAAAGGGCTGTTTCCGGCGGTCGGCGCCGTCCGCAAGACGGGAACAACGGTTATCATTGAAGATGTTGCTTTCCCAGGCGAACACCTGGCCGATGCCGCCCTCGATCTGCAGGACCTCTTTAGAAAATATGGGTATAACGAGGCGATCATTTTTGGTCACGCCCTGGACGGCAACCTCCACTTCGTTTTCACCCAGGATTTTTCCATACAGACCGAGGTGGTGCGTTACCGGGATTTCATGGACGAGGTCGTCAAACTGGTCGTTGAAAAGTATGACGGTTCCCTCAAGGCGGAACACGGCACCGGCCGCAATATGGCGCCCTTTGTTCAGAAAGAGTGGGGCGAGGCGGCCTTCAATCTGATGCGCGAGATCAAGGCCATTTTCGATCCGCATAACCTCCTCAATCCCGGGGTCATTTTCAACGACGACGCTCTGGCCCACATCAAGGACCTGAAGCCGCTGCCGGCGACCCACGAGCTCGTCGACAAGTGCATTGAGTGCGGCTTCTGCGAGCCGGTCTGCCCGTCCAAGGATCTGACCTTCACCCCGCGCCAGCGCATCGTCGGGCGGCGGGAGATCAGCCGTGGCATGGTCGCCGGCGATGAACCGCAACGGGTCAGGGCACTGACAAAAGCCTATCAGTATCCGGGCAAGGATACCTGCGCCGCCGACAGTCTCTGCTCGACCCGCTGCCCGGTGGGAATCGATACCGGCAAGATGGTCAAGGCTCTGCGCGAGGAGGCGAACGGCAAGCTCGCTCGTAGTGTCGCCCTGTGGGTTGCCGATAATTTTGGTGGGGTGGCGAGGACCATCGGCACGACCTTGAATGGTGTCGATGCTCTTCATAACAAAGTTGGAACGCCGTTTATGGAAACAGCTTCGATGTTGGCAAGAAAGGCGACCCTCAAGAAACTGCCGCTCTGGAACCGGGAAATGCCAACCGCCGGCGGGAAAATCAAAACTCTGCCGGCAGGGCTTGATCATTCTCTGCAGGTCGTCTATTTTCCGAGTTGCGCCAGCCGCGCCATGGGCGGCCCGGCCCGGGCTGAGACGGAGCGAGAGGGGCTGCCGGAGAAGACCGGCTCATTGCTGAAAAAGGCGGGGTATGAGGTTCTTTACCCACAGCATCTCGATCGTCTCTGCTGCGGCCAGGCCTTTGAAAGTAAAGGCTTTATGGTGCAGGCCGACCGGAAATCGCAGGAGTTGTCGGACGCTCTCCTGGCGGTATCCGACAACGGGCGAATACCCGTACTCTGCGACACCAGCCCCTGTTTGTACCGGATGCGGGCAACTCTCGATAAACGACTGCAACTGCTTGAACCGATCGAATTCGTGCTCAATTACCTGATGGACCGCCTGCAGTTCACCCAGCTGGATGTCAAGGTGGCCGTGCACCCGACCTGTTCGACAAGAAAAATGGGGCTTGAAAATAAACTTCTGCAACTCGCCCAGGCCTGCGCCAAAGAGGTGGTGATGCCGGCCGATATTTACTGCTGCGGCTTTGCCGGGGATCGCGGTTTTAATTTCCCGGAGCTTAATGCCTCGGCGCTGAAGGATCTGAAAGATCACGTCTGCACCTGCGATGCCGGTTACTCGACGAGCAAAACCTGTGAGATCGGCCTGTCATTACACGGCGGCATCCCCTATCGGTCGATTCTCTATTTGGTGGATGCGGCGAGCAGGTCCAAGGCCTGAGTCCCGACAAAGAGTGCTATTTCCAAGGGCTGGTTGGACTCTCAGCCTGCCCTTGGGTAGTATAAGCTATCTCCCTGTCAACCGTTCGTAGATCTGCTGGTATTCGCCCTCGCGACGGATTCTTTTTTCGTTTTCCTCCTCCGCTATACGCATCAGCACCTGGGCCTCATTGGGGCTGGCGAGCACGGATTGGTAGTAGTGGGTGAGGACATCCTTGGCAATGGTGACGATCACGGTATAGATGAGGTTATTACGAATCACAGGGTATGAATGACCAGTGTATGGTCTTCGCCGGTCAGTTCCTCGTCGATGATCGCCGACAGGATCTGCCAGTCGCCGCCGGCCAGTCCGGCACCCAGTTTTGGGTAGCCGATGCGCTTGCCGGAAAATTCCTTTTTGATCTTGGCAAAAAGTTGGCGGACGGCGTCGTAGTCAACAAGCACGCCAGCGCCTTGGAAATGATATTGCGAGTAGCCATTGACGATGGTTAGCTCGCGGCCGTTGCGGCTGACGGTGGCGCGACTGAAGGTGCCGAGCTTGTTTCTGTCACCCTTTGTGGTGACCAGGTCGGCGGTGTAGGCCTCGGGGAATTCTTCCTGAATGGTCCGCGCTATGCCGCCACCCATGGTGCAGAAACAGTTGCAGCCATGGACAATGACATTAAATCGCCCTTCAAGGCCAAGGGTGATGAGATCGCCCTTTTCCGTGTTCATGTCATTGATCCCCTTTGGTCAGTTTGCTTGCTTCGCCTGATCCCTTTTTACGGCTCCATACAGGCGCACCAGTTGTTCGAGGGCCTCATAATTCTGTGCTCCGACCAGTTTATGTTGGCCCATTATAAAGGATGGTACTGCGGTGATCCCCTTAAATTGTGACTCCTGCCAATCCCTGTCCACAGCATCTTTATAAAGACGATCGGCGAGAACCTGTGCCGCCTCCTTTTCCGGCAGGCCGAGGTTGCGGCAGATTTCCAGCAGTACGGGGATCTTGCCAAGATTATGGCCGTCGGCGAAATAAGCTTTGAAGGCCGCCAGATGAAACTCGTCTCCCTTGCCTGACGCCGTAGCCCACAGGCCAAGTTCCTGAGCTAGTCGGCTGTTATAGGTCTTGCTCCTTGGTCCGAACGGCAAACCGAGTTCCAGGGCGGTGGACTGCAGGTGGGCGATCATCCCGGCGATCTTTTCCGGCGAGGTGCGGAACAACTCCGCAAGGGCTTGTCCCTCCTCCGGCGTTTCCGGATGCAGGGGAAAGGCCCGCCAACGGACGGTAATGTCGTACTCTTGTCGTAATTTTTCAATACGCCCGGTAATGAAATAACACCAGGGTCAGATATAATCGGAAAAGATTTGCATTTCAATGGCTTGTGACATCTTTTGTCTCCTCTTGTCGGTCAGTTAAGGTGAGGTTCACGGGGAAAAAATGATTAGAGAAACCGGTGGCGACGATGATTACCGGTGAAGTTACCTCACGTCGATAAGCGTTTAGCAAACAGTGACCAGATGCCGGCTGCCGAAAGCAGCGACCCACCGACGATATTGAAACGCCGTTGCGCTCGGGTCGAGCTGAGAAGTTTTCGGGCGGAGCCGGCAAACAGGGCGTAGAGGGTGGCATTGATGATCGCTAGGACCACAAAGGTGGTTGCCAGAAGCCAGAGCTGTGCGGAGACTTGACCTGTGTGGTCGATGAATTGCGGCAGGAAGGCGACGAAAAAGATGATGCCCTTGGGGTTGAGAGCGGTCACCAGGTAGGTGTCGGCAAAGAGTTTCCAGGGCGAGGCAGGAGGTGCGGGCATGACGAGCTCAGTTGCGGCAGCCCCGGCTCTTAGCAATTTGCTGCCGAGATAGAGGAGGTAGAGGCCGCCGATGAGCTTGATGGCCGTGAACCATACGGCGGAGGCAGCGAGCAGGGCACCAAGGCCGAGAAGGGAAAAAACCAGGGCGGTGGAGTCGCCCAGAGCGACGGCGGCGACAAGCGGAATGTTTGCCCGACGGCCATGGGCGACCGAGTAGCTGATGACGGTGAGGATAGTCGGCCCGGGAATAATCAGAACAACAGCCGAGGCGGCAACAAAGGCCAGCCAGATTTCAAAAGCCATGGGGTGTCTCCTTTGCCAAGCGATTGGCAATGGGGTGATGGGGCCGGGGATAGGTCCACGAGTGCCGGGAAGAATCCTTTCTCACCGAAGGATAGCAAAGTACAAAACCACTGGCAACGATTTCTTTTTTATGGATTTTCGGTTTTGCCGAACGATAAGGGTGTCAATTCCACCGTCTAGGAGTCTATCGGATTATAGCAATTTTTTCTCAGATCAAGGCATTTTCGGAAATGAAGCACAGCCATATAGTTAATATTGCGAGCATTAATTTTCGAAAATAACGAAGAGATGGGGGAAAATTGCTATAATCCGATAGACTCCTAGCGATGGTAGCGTAAAATCCGTCCGTTAAATGGTTCGTGCAGATACTCGATATCGGTGGCTTTGCTCTGGCTGTGTGTGTACCCCAGGAACACCATTTTCTTACTGAACCGGGCGTGATGGCCACGGCCGGGATCAACGAGGATGACATCGCAATGCGGTTTTGCGTGGTCATTGATAAAACCCGACAGCAGCTCGGCGTGATCTCTCTCGTAGAGCAGGTCGCTGCCGATAACGAGATCAAAAAAACCAAACCCACTGGCTTTATCGGCCCATCCGGTGCGGAAGAACGGGATCTTCCTGCCTTTATTGAGTCGCACGTTTTCCAAAAGAAAAGGTCCGGCTTCCGGGTGATGGTCGGTGGCGGTAATGTCGGCATGGCGGTGATTGAGCACTAAACTCGATAGTGCTATGCCGCAACCCACTTCAAGGATGCGCATTCCGGCAATCTGATAATCGAACATGAGATGGGCGAGCACCTCGCTCGAACCCCAGACCACGCCAAAGATCGGCCATGCAGCGGAGCAGATGCCAAGATTTTCAGCCACTCCGTCGCGGTCGAGAAATTCCTGTCGGTCGCGCAGTGTGCGCAGATGAATATCCACTGCCCCAAATTCAAGGGTTTGATAACGGATGCGTAGGGGAGACATGCAGCACCTCTTTTGACTATGAAATCAGCTCTTTCTTGCCACAGTCGAAAAGGAGCGGGTGGCATGCGCTTTCAAGCATTTTTGGCATGTCGCGTTAAGAAAACATCAAGCTGATTGGCAAAATTCTTGCGATCGCTCTGACTCTCCGCCGCCGGGCCGCCGGTATCTATGTCGCTGGCGCGGAGCGTATCCATGAAGTCGCGCATCTGCAGGCGAGCTTTGATGGTGTCCGGCGAATAGAGTTCGCCACGGGGGTTGAGGGCATGGCCACCTTTTGCAAGGACCGTAGCCGCCAGAGGAATATCTCCTGTTATAACCAGATCGCCGACACTGAGCCGCTTGGCGATCTCGTTGTCGGCAACATCGAAACCGGGTGCGACACGAAGAAATTTAATAAAAGGTGACTTCGGAATGCGCATGGGTTGATTGGCAAGCAGAGTTACCAGGACGCCGGTTCGTTCGGAGGCCCTGAATAAGATTTCCTTGATCGCCACCGGGCAGGCATCTGCATCGACCCATATTTTCAATTCATGCCACATCGCTTGTCAACCTTGATCTCCAAGGTGGCCGCACAGCACAGAATAAAACACTATTCCGCCCACAGCTCCAGGGGAACATATGGACGGAAATTTTTTTTGCCGGATACCTTAAGTTCCAGGATGCATGGCGCCTTGAGAAGGCAGCCGTTGAGACTTCCGGTTGGGGCTTTATTCTTCGTAGCCCTTGCCTTTACAGGTCGGACAGGTCTGGTTGGGGGTGCATTGGGTGTCGTCGGGCAAGTCATCGTTGGTGCCGCGCCATTCGGAGCTTACCTCACAAACACCTTCAATAATCTTCTTGCCTTGACAGGTTGGGCAGGGGGTATGTTTTTTCTCGGCCATGTATTTCTCCTTTTTCATGAGTTTTGGTGAAAACACCTCAAACGATTTTAGTCGCTTACAAGAAAGGCGCTCGTTTTTTTCGAGGATTTTTTTTAAGTGATTGATACCCTTCAAGGGGGCACTATAAAGAGTCCCTTTTATCGGGGTGATGGATGCTCTTCCGTGAGATACTCCTTCAGTTTTTCAAGAAGGGAATCGGGAAGTTCCCGGTTGAACATAAACGCTTCGGCTTCCTCGCCGGTGATTTGCTCTTTTATTTCAAGGGGCAATGATCGCAAAACTGCCACTCGATGAGGATCCGGTTTTTCGTTTGGTAATTTGACCATCGGTACAGCTCCTTGTAGGCTTTGTCGTGATGTCTTGGGAACGGCTCAAATATTAATGCATTGCATTCATGTGATAAAGTTGATGTGATTGACCTTTTTGTCAATGGTGAACGATCACTTTAATACCTTGGCACTCGTTACCAGTAATAAAGCGCCGATGCGCCCAGTTCCTGTTCGATCTCGAGCAGCCGGTTGTATTTGGCGATGCGTTCGCTCCGTGCGGCCGAGCCGGTTTTCATCTGGCCGCCGTCCATGGCCACTGCGAAATCGGCCAGGAAGGTGTCCTCGGTTTCGCCGGAGCGGTGCGAGATGAAATAGCGCCAGCCGGCGTCCCGGCACATCCGCACGGCATCGATGCTCTCGGTCACCGTGCCGATCTGGTTCAGTTTGATGAGCACCGAATTGGCGGTTTTTTCCTTGATGCCGCGCTCAATATAGCGGGTATTGGTGACAAAGATGTCGTCGCCGACAATATCGATCCGGTCACCGACCAGGCCGTTAACAGCCGGAATCCCTCCCAGTCGTTTTCGGCCAGCGGATCTTCCCAGGTGACGATCGGATATTTTTCCACCCATTCTCCCGCCATAGCAATAAGGTCGGCCGAGGTCATCTGGCCGGCACCGGACGTTTTAAGTTCGTAGTTGCTGGTAAGGTCGGTGGAAAACGAACTGGCAGCACTGTCGAGCGAGATGGCGATATCCTGGCCGGGGACGTAGCCCGCCTGTTCGATGGCCTCGATGATGGTCTCGAGGGCCTCCTCATTGCTCTTCAGATTGGGGGCGAAACCGCCTTCGTCGCCGACGCCGGTTGACAGGCCTTGCGCTTTCAGGATTTTTTTCAGGTTATGGAAGGTCTCGGCCACAGAGCGCAGGCCTTCGCTAAAGGTGGGGGCACCCAGGGGTACCGCCATGAATTCCTGGATGTCGACGCTGTTGTCGGCGTGGGCTCCGCCGTTGATGATATTCATTGCCGGTACCGGAATGCGGCGGGCGGCGGTGCCGCCGAGATAGCGGTAGAGCGGCAGCCCGCAGGAGGTCTGCCGCGGCCCTGGCCACCGCCATGGAGACCCCGAGGATGGCATTGGCGCCGAGTTTGGATTTGTTGGCGGTGCCGTCGAGTTCGATCATCAGCCGGTCAATAGCGACCTGTTCGGTGGCGTGCCTGCCGATCAGCGCCGGGCCGATGATGGTGTTGACGTTGGCCACCGCCTTGAGCACGCCTTTGCCGAGGTATCGGTCCTTGTCGCCATCGCGCAGTTCGATGGCCTCGTTTTCGCCGGTACTGGCGCCGGAGGGGACCGATGCCGAGGAGATCGTGCCGTCATCTAGGTCAACAAAGACCCGTACTGTCGGGTTACCGCGTGAATCGAGAATCTCCATTCCCCGAACTGCTGAAATTTTGTCTTTCATGTGGTTACCCCAGTTTTGCAAAGGTTGAATGCCTGTTCCTGTTGGTCAGGTTGGCGGTGTGATATCTCCAAGCAATATAAGGCGAGGAGGGGCGTCTGCCAATGTTTTTTATGGTTCATAAGGGGTCGCCCGCGGCGGCCCCAGAGGTGTTAAAATAGTAGTTGCAATGGTCCTGGTGGTGGTGTAGTAAACAACGTTTGGCCAAGGTCTTTCGCCATGAGCATATTTTGTGTTATTAAAATTGCCCTGTCATACAGCATTTGCAGGTGTGTCATGGGCAAAAGCTGAAAAAATAATTGACAGGAACGGGATGCCTGCATCGAAGGTTCGGACGGTATGGAAAAGGCCCAAGGGACTGCCATATTTCCTGAGGATGGGAATATGTTTCGGCGGAATCGCCACTTCCGCGCTGATACTCGTACTGTACGAAGGCAGCAAGAACGGCAATCTCAACCTCCCGACAGCTTCCGACCTGCTTGGCAAATGGCAATCGATGGGGACAAGCAATAAAGATATCCGCACCTATACTGGTATATATGATTTTCATTCCGTCGGCAGCCATACCTATGATATTACTCTGAGCGACGGTGTTGAAAAACAGGGTCGAGGTTTCTGGCGACTTACGAAGGAGACCGGTTATCTGCAGGTTGAAAACGATACCGGATCTGTCTATGTCGGGACCTTTCAAGATGAAAACTTTTCGAGAATTACTCTGAAAACCACTAACGAACAATGGGGTCTGGTTTTAAAAAAGGAAGAGGTCGGCAGTGCAACCCCTGCGCCGCGTTAGAGAATGGGTGTACTTGATTGGGCAAAAAGAGCAGTTTTCGTCTCATCTTCCCCGCCTGTTTTTGGAAAATAGAGCTTTTACAAAATAGCTGTTACATTTCGTGAACTTATCTTTAATCCTCTACCAATTGGAGTCCTTCGTGAGTGTTGACAACAAACACCTGGCAGCGCCGGACAAAGCGAAAGATCGCCTGTTGAAAAGAATCTTTACCTTTTTCACCTGCCTGCTTGCCTGTGCGTTGTATTTCCATTTCTTTATCAATGCGGCTTCCGTCGAGATCGAACTGACGGTTGCTCAAAAGACCGACTTCAAGATCTATTGGGCAGCAGCCGATAAACCCTATTCCGAAAAGAACATGGCGGCAGTTATCGCCACCCCCGAACGAAAACATTACAACCTTTTTCTTACCGATATAAGTAAGGTTGCCCGGTTGCGCATCGATACCCACAGCTACGCGGGTGAGGCGACCTTGAAGGGACTTGTTATCCGCCAGGAGGGATGGGCGCCGATCACCCTTACAACCGCGGAGCAATTCGACAAGTTGGTGCCTTTGCAGGAGATTGTTGAATCACGGGTCGATAACGACGGACTTTGGGTCCTGTCATCCGGCAAAGATGGCAATTTCGAGCTGCTGCTTGCCCCGGAAAAGCTGGGTTTGGATCTTGGCTGGTTGCTGCTGCGGCTGGCGGCGATTGCCGGCATAGTCTTTTGCGTGCTGCACTGCGCTTCGCCCTTGGCGGTCAATTTACGGTTCGTTCCGGTTTTACTGTTCGGGATCTGGCTGTTGATCATAACTATGGCCGGTATCAGTAAGGATAACAGTCATCCGGATGAATATGTGCACATGTCGGCGATCAAATATTATCAGGATCACTGGCTGCCGCCGGTACTTGACGATCCGAGCATCCGCAACACCTTCAGCGCTTACGGGGTATCGCGGTTAAATAACGGCGAGATATATTATCTCTTTGCCGGGAAGTTCCACAAATTTCTGCAGACTTTCAGCATTCCGGAATATTTTTCCCTGCGGTTGTTCAACGTCGGCCTCTTCGGCCTTATTGTCCTGTATACGATACGTAATCGATATGCGCGGATGGTGGCCCTGCCCTTTCTCGTTTCGTCGCAGATCTGGTATCTCTATAGCTACTGCGCATCGGACGCCTTTGCGCTGTTTTTTGCCTTTCTCGCCGCCGTTGAACTGATAGACCCAAGCAGCCTCCTGCACCGTTATCTCAAGGGTGATGGTTGGCTGGCTAAGCTACTCGGCCTCGTAGTGTTGGGCTTCCTTCTTGGTATTGTCTTTTTACTGAAAAAAAACTACCTGCCCTTTGTCGTCTTTTTTTATCTTGTCCTTGCCGTTAAAATCTTTTTTACTGAAGAGTTTTTCTGGGAGAAAAAAGCGGCAATTTTGCGTTTAATACTCATAACTTTTGTCGGTTTGAGCGTCTTCGGTCTGCGAGTCGGAGCCGATTATCTCGTCAACGGTTTTGACCGTGAAGAGAAAATCGTCCGCCTCCAGGAAGAGATGGCTCACGCCTGGTACAAGCCGGGGACGGAGTTGCACAAAAAACATGTCTCATTGTATCGCAAAGCACGCGGTGCGACCCTGGAAAAAATTGTCCAGGTCGAGCGCTGGTTTGAGAAGACATTTCGCAGCAGTTTCGGAGTATTCGGCTATTTTACCATCTCCGGGAGCCAGGTCTATTATGATCTGGTGCGCTGGTCGGGGGTTGTTCTTCTGACGATTTTCTTTGCAGCTATTTTCCGTGGCGGAGGGCTGGTAGGCAGTGGCCTGGCGATTGCCGCCCTAGGTATTTCCTGCGGATTGATTGGGGTCGCCCTCTATCATTCGTGGACCCTTGATTTTCAACCCCAGGGACGCTACCTTATACCGATTATTCCGATCTTCGGCATTCTATACGGATGGAACTGTGGGGCCATACCCCGGCGCTTGCTGTTTCTCGGCCTGACTCCGATGTTTCTTCTGGCTACTTATAGTTTTATCTTCGAGGCCTTGCTGCGCATTCCCCGCGTCGTTTCTTGGTAGAACTTAGTTTTCATCGGTGAGGCGTTTGGGGGGTGAGGAGTGAGGGGTGTGGGAATGAAAAAATGGTTGATAAAGTAATTGCAATAGATAAAAAATCCCTGGCCGATCAGTTGCATAATGGCGGCGGGTCGGCTTTTACCAGATATAAAAAGAAGGCGACTGGTGACCTCTCCTTCTTTCGTCTGTGCCTTTATGAATGCTTTGCCCTGCTGTTCGCCGATCTCGGCGGCGCCCTCGGCTATGTGGTGCGAAAAACGGCGGCTAAATACCTTTTTCGGTCGGTGGGACCTAGTATCATCCTCGGACGGGGATTGGTGGTTCGTCATCCAGGGCGAATCTCTCTAGGTGCCAATGTGGCTATCGACGATGACGTTTTTCTCGACGGTAGCGGCAGTGGTGCAATCGGGGTTCAACTGCGGGACGGGGTGGTATTGTCACGCAATTGCATTGTTCTTGGAAAAAACGGTCATATTGTCTTTAGGGAACGGGTAGATGTAGGCTTCAACTGTGTTTTTGCCTCGGTTTCCGGCATTACCATTGGCGCTTCGACGATTATCGCCGGCAACTGTTATATCGGTGGCGGGCGATATCACCACGACGACCTTGAACAACCGATCATGGATCAGGGGGCCTATTCGCGGGGTGAGATTGTCATCGGCGAAAACGGCTGGATCGGTGCCGGGGCGATTATTCTCGATGGGGTGAAACTTGGCAAAGGAGTTATAGTCGGGGCAGGGGCGGTGGTGACTAAGGATGCCCCGGACTACGCGGTACTTGCCGGCAGCCCGGCGCGGATTCTTCGCATGCGCGGCGAATAGAGCAACATTCGTGGTGACGGTTGATGAAATTAAGAAAAAGATTGTTTGCAATATATGGAGTTCTGACGATGTTGTTGAGCGTCAACCCCGGTTTGACCGAGGCGGTTGACCGCATCGGTGAATGGACCGGCAGCCATACCCGGTTGGCGTGGTTGCAGGATCAGGGCAATGGCGCGGATTTCTCGGCGCGTGGAGAGAATCTCATGCTCTACGGTTACGACTCAAAGGATGGCCGGGGCGAGCGGCCGCTGTTGCCGAATATAAGCAATTTTTTCCGACCGCTTATCACCCCGGATGGGCAGCAGGTGATTGTCAGCAACCGGTTGACAAGGCAGATGAGTCTTATTGGTTGGGATTCCGGCAAAACTCGTGAACTTGGCGAGGGTGTTGCCGTTGCCGTCTGGGAGGATCCCAAACCCCACGGTCTGCTGCGCCGAACGGTTACCTGGGTGTACTGCTTTTCCGGCCAGCAGCCGGAAAATAAATACGGTACCTCCCAACCTCTATATCGCTTTCCCCTGGATAAACCTAAGAAAAAGGAATTGATATGGGACAAGACCAATCTGGCCTGGGACAATATACAGCTTTCCCGTGACGGCCAGGTGCTGGGTGGGCTTTTCCCCTGGCCGGATGGTGGTGTGCTCTGGACCAAGGACAAACGCTGGCAACGTTTGGGCAACGGCTGCTGGACGAGTCTCAGCCCCGATGACTCCAAGTTGCTGTGGATCTTCGACGGCTCGCACCGAAATATTCAGATCCATGATCTGGTCGCCGGCAAAGACTGGACGGTAAATATTAACGGAGCACCCGGCATCAACGGCTTTGAGGTGTATCACCCGCGCTGGAGCAACCATCCCCGTTTTTTCGTTATAACCGGCCCATATGAGAAGGGTGAAGGTGGCAACCGGATAGGCGGTGGTGGTGAAAAGGTCGAAATCTATATTGGTCGTTTCGACGAACGAGTGCAGACAGTCGAGCACTGGATAAAGGTCACCGAGAATGGGCGGGCCGATTTTTATCCTGATATGTGGATTGAGGGTGGACATAAGGCCAAACTTGCCGGAAAAAATGATAAAATCAGCGAGGCGGAGACGGTAGAGAACTGGCCGGCGGCACGAGAGCATCTGGTCTTTGTCTGGGAGAACATGAAAGCCGCCAATCAACTGGATGAAAAGAGTCCGGTGGGATTCTCCCAATGTAATATTGAGTTGCACGGCCGGGCTCTGTATAACAAAAATTTGCAGCTGGCGACTGCCGGCGGTTTCGGTGAAACCGGCGAAGCTGGCAAAAAGATAGCCGTGGCCTTGGCCAGGACCGGGCGGGCGAGTATCGAATTCGTCCTTTCTCCGGAGATAAGCCAGAAGGGCACAATCCTGTCTTTTGCCGGAGGAGGAAAGACGATGCTGCAGTTGGCACAGGAGGGAGACGCTCTTTTGGTACGATCAGCCGGCGGTGCTGCACCGGTTGCATGGCCGGGACTTCTGGTGGCCGGAAAAGCTCTCCATCTCGTGGCAAATCTTGACGGCAAACATCTGGAGATTTTTGTAAACGGTCGGAGTGTCGGTAAAAAGGAGTTGAAAGTCGATTTTACCGGAGCGTCGTTCGAATCCTTCTCCGTTGGCGATTCGACTGGCGTTTTGCAGGCGCTTTTGTCGGGGATTGCCATATATGATCGGCTGCTTACCCTTGCGGACATTACCACCCACAGCCGCTTGGCCGGCGAGCGTACCGGCAAAGTATCGGCAACCGGAACACTTATCGTCGAGGGAACTTTACAGGAGACCACGGAAATTCCCTCTCCGGACGCCATCGGTGCCTATAGTCGAGCACTGGTCGTCAATACCTATGCGGTCAACAGGGTGGTTCAGGGAGAGTACGGTCAGGACCGGATCCTGGTTGCCGAGTGGGCGATTCTTGACCGCAGGATCATCAAGGCATATCAAGCGCCTGCCCAACCGGAGCAGCTTGCCTTGGAAAAATTCACGGACCACCCACAACTGGAGGGCGAGCGGCAACTGATGGATGTCTTTGAGCCCGAGCTCGAAATGTATTATCGGTTGCCGGAGAGTGCGGTAAACCAGGGCGTGGTCAAAAAATAATCTGGCCAAATGATTAATCGGAGCGGTATAATGGGCCGGGACAAAATGAGTCGCACACCTCTCTCGGTACGTTTGGATTCGACGACCCGGTAGTTGTAATATTGACAGCCATCCTTCTTGAATTTTATGGCACTGTAAAATATTTTAAACATACTATGCTACTGATATAATAACATATTATTTTTTTCTACAGCGATCCTCATCGAAATTCCAGTCAAGGATGTAATGGCAGCTGTTTTCAATGCTCCAGTGTTGACGATTGTCTCTGAGGATCTGTTCGGCGGTTGCCAACTGAGGAGTTTTACTGGTGATTCCGTATGCTTCGACTCGTGAATTTTTACGGTTTTTTCGGTATGTTATTCGTTCAATTTTGAAGGCTTGGGCGACATGCGGAAAGTTCAGATATTGATTGAGTTTCCGTGGTTACCCAGATTCTTCTGGTCTCTTTTCGGCCATGGTTGGGCTTATCCTTGGTTGTATAGTCAGGATCCCAAGAGACATTTTCGAAAAATGAAGCGACTTCTTTGAGGAGTTTCTTCTGGTTGCCCTTGGCGGTGAAATGGTAATGTGCTTTTCTTTTTTCAACGATGTATTTGGCAAGCTCACACTGGGTTAACAGGGCATCGGCGGTGATGGTTTTTCCTTGAATATCTAAGGAGTCGAGGAGGGGGATAGCGGTTTTGATTTCGTTTGTCCGTTTTTCTTTGTCGCTTCCTTTTACCGGCAAGGTGCCGACTTTTTTTGGGTGTAGCTTTGTTTGCTCTGATGCCCGACGGCACCCATGATATGAATCTGCCGGCCACTGTCGTCAACGGCATTGCGCATGGTTTTGCCGTCGATTGCCAGACTGTCGTCGATTGCACCATATTGGGCATTCCATTGCTGGAGGGCCTGGTCCAGTTCCACTGGTGCAATGCGAATCAGGACATTACGGATGGTGCTTTCGCTGGGGACGCTGTTTTTTCTGTGACTGAAGCGACAGCCAAAGCGGTCGCGAGCTTTGGGAGATAAGGTCTGAGCCCAATCGGAAATTGCCTTATAGCCGCGCATGCCGCATAAAACCGCTCCAGCTGCGATGGCCAGGACGACATGAACAGGGTGTTTTCTCCCCTGGGCGCGACGAGGATCATGGATTGTTTTGAAGAAACCGGGAAGAGATCGCATTTGTTCGGCGGTAAGTTTCATTCTTGGTGCTCCTGTCACATAGTGTTGAGGAAGTGGGGAAGCGGATAACAATGAGACGGCTATTGCGCTGCAGAAGTTGCACGAAGACAAGCTTCGGATGCCTGCCGCGTGTTACTGTAGCCATTTCGAATTCGTTGATATCCTTTGGTGTTGCCGATTAATTGCCAGTTTGCGGCGCGATAGATCGTGCCGATGAAACGCGAGGGGTCGACAAAGGTTTCCATCATCAGGAGGGGAAAATCCGAATCGATCTTGCCAGTCTTTTTGGATTCTTCGCCGACACAAGGAAAGAATCTTTGATGCAAGATTTTTGTAATGGCAGGTTGGCAGTATCAGGAATCGTGAATTATTTGCCACCAGATGAAGCCGATCATACTGCAGACGATAACCCCAGCCGATCCAGCGATCACGAGCACCGCACTTCAAGGCTGCAGCGGAAAAGCTGAGGAGACCGAGCCATTCATTGTTGCAGGTGACGACATACCAGATCGTATTGCCGATTTTCGGCAATGCTCCAAGATAATGATATTGTTGCATCAATTCTTGGAATGTCGATTCTTCTGAAGGTTCTACCGGACGGACGACAACCTGTGATAAATTCAAAATGGTCCTCTCGCATAAGATACAATTTCGGGGATTGTAGCAAACTTGAGAAAGGTTGTTCCAGTTTTAATCGTAAGTAGTTTGAATTGTATCAAGAAAAATGTTGGGTAAATTCATCATGGGTCCTTGGCTGACTCTCAACTCTTTTAGCGATCTGCTCAAACTCTGATAGAGGGCCCTTACTTCAAAAGGTTGTATTTGATGATGCACCAGAAGGCGCGGACTCCGTCTCGCCAGCCGATCTTCTTGCCTTCTTCGTAGGAGCGGCCATTATAGGAGATCCCTATCTCGTAGATCCGACACCGTCGTTTCGCCACTTTGGCGGTGATCTCGGGCTCAAAACCGAAACGGTTTTCGCAGATGGTAATGTTGTCGATGACCTCCCTGGTAAACACCTTGTAGCATGTCTCCATATCGGTGAGGTTGATGTTGGTGAACATATTCGAAACCAGGGTGAGCAGCTTGTTGCCGATCATATGCCAAAAGTACAATACCCGATGGGCTTCCCCTCCCTGGAATCTTGAACCGTAGACCACGTCTGCCCTGCCGGCCAGAATGGGTTCGAGCAGCTTCGGATACTCCCGGGGATCATACTCCAGATCGGCATCCTGAATGAGAACGATATCACCGGTTGCCCGGCTGAACCCGGTCCTCAATGCCGCCCCCTTGCCTTGATTGATCTCATGGAAGATTTTCACCACGTTCGGAGCGTTGATCCTGTTGTGCATCACCTCGATCGTACCGTCTTTTGACGCATCGTCAACCAGGATGATTTCTTTGAGCAAAGGGAGGTGAACCGCCTGGACTGCGGCAACGATTGTTTCCAAGGTCGTGATTTCGTTATAGACCGGAATGATTATCGATAATTTGTTAAAAGATTTGTTCTGTAGAGCCATTGTTAGGCAGTCATTTATGTTGAAATGGTGATCAGTTTCCCGGTTTGTCTTTTTATCCTGATTCAGACAGGGGACGGGCAGAAAAAATTCATATTTTACAATCAGTAGATTGTGCCCATCCAGCAAATAATTTCAGAAAAAAACTAACAGAAAGCTCTAAGGGCCATCATGCCCCCGCAGAAAGAATCGGTAAGAAACTGAAGACACTCGATTCCGGCCTGCAATGGAATGGCAAGCATCCAACTTCGGTGGTTTTTTTGCTGCTGTCGAGATCGACAAAAAGGATCTCTCCTTTGGTAACTATCTCCTGCCGCCGGTGCTATCTCGACCAGGCGTAGCCAGGGGATATTTTCCAGACATCGGCAGCGGCCAATGACAATCAAGCCGGCCTTTTCCGAAATTTTAATTATCTCGACCCGTTTCTCGTCACCGAGGTTTTTCTCGGCAAACCCTGCAACACACTTGACGATGGCTTTTCCTCGATCGCTATCCACCTTTCCAAGTTGCTGGAGGATGCGGCAAGGAAGCGTTACCGTAATAGGGCTGCGTGGTTCATCAAATTTTGGGGGACGTCCTGCCGTCATTGGATTGCACCTTGGCATCATGTAATATTAGCTTAGAAAATACATCACCATAATAATTTATACGTCGAAACTCAAGAAGATTTCTTCTTGGAAAACA
>CAWDST010000019.1:0-40210 GCA_963804965.1 uncultured delta proteobacterium | reverse complement strand
AACCCCCCAGTGCTTGCCTTCGATAGCCAGGGGTGCGGCGAACTCCATTTCCTTGCCATGTGTGGTAACAGCGGCGCTTTTCTTCATCCTGATGGAGCCTGACTGCCGGGCCTCTTCGATCAGCAGGCTGGTGTAGCGTTTGCCGAATTCACCGAAATCGCTGTGCGAGATGACCTGCAGCGAGGTATCGAGGACAGCAACATACTTCAGGTCGAGTTCGCGGCGCTGGTACAACTCCCGCACATAGTTGTCGATCAGACCGCCTTCCTCGACCAGTCCAAGCTTTTCATAAATGAGTTCATTGATGATCAGCGCACTGACCGTTTGCGCCAGCATGAGTCCCTGCTTTTCACTGGCCTGGAGGAGCGCCGAACGGGTCCTCACCGCCGCCAGAATACTGATGACCGCCGTCAGCAGAAAGACCGCAAGAAAGGCGACAACAATGAATTTTTTCTGCAGCGACAGCTTCATTCGGTCCCCCGGATCAAAACGACACCTTGGGATGGCAGGTCTTGCCGCAGGTCAACGGGACGTCGTTGATCATCTTGCGAATCCCGGCATAATCTGCATCGGAGGCGGCGACAAAACCGCCCCGCAGGTCGGCATCGAGTTTTTCAAGCACCTGCCTACCTTCAATACTTTCGGAGAGAGCAAGCAAGGCCTGCTGAACGTTCTTAACGAGAGGATACGGGGCCTTCGGAGAAACCGCCACCGGGCCGGTGGGAATCGGATCGGAAGTAGCGATGATCTTCAAACCATAGGGCAGGTAGCGTTCGGCGGTGGACTAGCTGATCGCCCCGGCATCAAACTCCTTGCCGATAATCTTCTTGGCGACTGTGTCGTTATAGCCGTAATTGCGATATTCCTTGAGATTGTCGAGATGGATCCCCGCCCAGGCCAGCATATAGCGCGGGATGAGATTGCCTGAGGTCGACCAGAGGGCGCCGAAGGCGAATTTCTTGTCGACCAACTGGGACATCTCCGTGATCCCGCCGCCGGCATCGGCGACGATTACTGTGCGAAAAAAGGTTTCGCCTCGGGAGGTTTTGCTGCGGGCGATGGGTGGTGCAGCAAATCGTTTATAGGCATCGAGGTAGGTCAGCGGGCCCAGCAAGGCAAAAAAGATCCGGCCCTCGCCAAGGCTGTCGACGACATCTTGATAGTTCTTTTCCAAACGCAGTTCAATCTTTTGGCCGGTGCTCCTGGTCAGATAATCGACCAGCGGCTGGTATTGGCCGTAGGTGGTCACCGGATTATCCTTTGGCAATACGCCGAAATAGACGATCCCGTCATCTTCGCGTAAAGAACCGGCCGCCGGTCCACTTGTCGCCTCCCGGTCATGGATATTGTTATCAAGGAAGGTGCTCATGGCCCGAATCGGGTCATAGTTGCTGTCCGGGACCTCGACAAATTTCTCAATGCGCATTTCCCCGAGGATTGCCTGGCCAAGGGGATCGTCATGCATCTTCAGGAAGATCTCCCGCAAGGCCAGTTTCAGATGGGCTGGGATATCCGACGGCACGACAACCGGCGGAATACCGAAAGGCGGCGAGCGATGGATGACCTTGGTCTGGGCGGCATAGGGCGAATCGGTTGCCACCATGAAGTCATAAACGATGGAATCGACGGCCGCCCCGTCGGCCCGGTTCTTGGCGACAATCTCCACCGATTTATTATGACTGTAGCTGTACAGAAAAGAACTGAAGAATCGCTCCGGAGACTCCTGCCGTTTGGCCAGGAGATACGCGGGATACAGCCGTCCGGTATTGGATTTCGGGTCGACGAAGACAAAGGACTTACCACGCAACTGCTCGACGCTGTCGATCCGGCTGTCCTTATGGACGATAATATTGGAGTGATAGTTGACGGCACCGCCTACCTGCGGGGCGACCAGCAGTTCGACGCCAAATTTTTTCTGGTCGATGACATAGGGCGAAGAGCAGATAAAAGCCACATCGAGTTTGCCCTCTTCGAGCATAACGTCGATTTCGTCATAGGTCGTGCGATGCACCATCTCGGCCGGCATGCCGAGTTTCATCCCCGAGGTAATCGACGACCTGCTGGTAGTATTTGACCGCACTGACCGGGGTGATCATGCTGGCAACGCCTGCCCGCAAGGTCTGCTCGGCACTGGCCGATCCACCGGTCATAAGCAGCAACAGTACAACAGCAGCTAGGAGTCCGCGCCTTTCCATGGTGATCTCCCGTTGAATTATAAGCAATCGGCTCCTTTCTTGTTTTGCAAATATCGATCCATGCCTCTCTCTGCCAAGTATACAGAAAAACACCAGACATTCTCAAAGATAATGTTTCGCCTACGTAACACTTAAAACAAAAATTCCGAGAACGGGTCAGCCCTCCGACTTGTTTATCGGGGTTCAGGGTGAAAGCGCTTGGGGCAGGACCTGCAGGGCAGATCGGGATCTCCCTTGCGGAGCCGGTCGCGAAAGAGGCGATATTCGACACTTTCCCAGATCGCCAGGGGATCCTGTTCCAGGACATTGCCCATAACTCGGCGTCGGGCATCGGCTCTGACCACCGGGAAATTGACAAAGACGCAGGGCGAAACACCTCCGGTGGCGGAAACAAAAAGCGAATGGTCGATATTCTCACGGCAGCCGTTGCCGGAAGCCGCCGGACCGGGAAACTCACACTGCACATCGAGGCCAAGACGGTCGGCCTCAGCGGCGGTTGCCTTCAGAAGGGCAGCGGTTTTTTCGATCTTGGCCTTTTCCCAGGGGAGAAAGGCCTCCTTCTGCAAGCTCGGTTCAGGCAGGTAATCGAGGGTTGAAATTACCGCTTGAGCTACGCCAAGGCGCCGCATCAATTCCGGCAGACCGGTCACGGCCTCGCTATTTGAGGCGAGAAGAAGATAGGCAAGGTGAATCGCCGGACCACCGCCCTTGCTCCGTGCCCCCGCCTGACGCAGGGTAGAGATGCCCCGGCAGACTTGCTCGAAATCGACACCGTGGCGCTGGACATTGCTATCGCTATCGGTGCCGACCAGGGAAAACGCCACAATGTCGAATCCGCTTTCGACAACGGCATCAGCCCGAGCGGTGTCCATGCCCAATCCGCAGGTAGTAGTGGATATCTTGCAGCCCGCCCTCCTCGCCATGGATGCCATGGTAAAGAAATCGGCGTTGAGAAAAGGCTCTCCCCAACCCTGCAGATGCACCCGTGCAGCGCGTTTCATAAGGGGTTTGAGACGACCGAAGGTCTGCAGGTCCATATCCCGCCCCTGCCACTCTTTGCTCATCGTGGTGTGCGGGCAATAGCTGCAGCGCCCGTGGCAGCGCGAGCTAACCTCCACCTGCAGGCAGTCAAACTGTCTCCGGCCAAACAGAGCCTCCTTGATAACGCCGAGGGACCGGACATTCGAGATTTTTGCTCGCCAGGCTCGTCCATAGATATTCTCTTGTTCATGGCATTTGCTGCAAAAACAGACACATTGGTCGCACTCACAGGTTCTTAAAAATAAAACCTGTTCTGAAAACTACCCCGAAAAACCGCGGTTGACAACAAAAAGGTGTAGAATCCTGTGTTCATTGCCTCTCCTCATGTAATCATAATGACATTATTGAAAATTAGGTTCATTATGCCATTCTTCGGACAAAGGTCCTTCTCATCCAGGAAAAACAGCTTTGAATGCCGGCGGCTCGACACTGACTAATTATTTCTGTCCCCCGGCCCCCCTCCTGCATGTACCGACCAGGACAACGATACCTACGCCATTGAAGGCGGTGACTGCGGACCGGCCGACTGATATACGGAATTCTTGATTATTTCCAACCCAAAAATGGGGGTGGCCGAAAGGCTTCCCCATTTTTTCTACACCTCATAACATTGGAACGAGCGTGGGCTGCCGTAACAAAACAGGATAGATGAGCAAATTATTGAGCAAAGGATCCAAAACAAAACTTGACAAGGACAAAGTCCCTCGCTACGGTTATTCGTCATTTAGTTAAATATGTAATCAAGAGGCACTCCATGCAAACTGCACTCGACACAGCAAAGGCCTTGGCCGACGGCAACCGCATGCGGGTGGTCGCCGCCTTGTTCGAACATGACGAACTCTGTGTCTGCCAGATCACCGAATTGCTGCGAATCACCATGGCGACTGTCTCCCGACATATGAGTATTCTTCATAAAGCACGTCTCGTGCAAAGTCGCAAGGAAGGACGCTGGGTTTATTACCGCCTCAGTGGGTCGTTTCCCAGCCAGGTTAATTCCTGGCTCAGGGAAGCGGTGCGCGACACGGTGGAGATCAAGGCTGACCGGCAAAAGCTGGCGGAAATCCTTGCCTGCAATACGGCCGATATCTGTCGCCGGTATAACCGGGCAAAATCGGCAAAAGATCACAATACAAGCGAATCAAGATAGAAGAAGGAATTGCCGATGGACAAGAAAATGAGCTTTTTCGATAAGTATTTGACGATCTGGGTGGCGCTCTGCATGGCTGTGGGGATAGGCCTCGGCAAAGTCGTCCCCGACGCCGTTGCCGCCCTCCGCAGCCTGGAGTTCGGCCAGGGATCGCAGATCAATATCCCCATCGCCGTGCTCATCTGGCTGATGATTTACCCGATGATGCTGAAGGTCGATTTTTCCTCGGTTGTCAACGTCGGCAAAAACCCCAAGGGGCTGTTCGTCACCCTATTCGTCAACTGGATCGTCAAACCCTTCAGCATGGCATTGCTCGGCTATATCTTCTTCCGCCTGCTCTTCAGTCCCTGGATATCTCCGGATGAGGCCGATCAGTATATTGCCGGCGCCATTATCCTGGCCGCCGCCCCCTGCACCGCCATGGTTTTTGTCTGGAGCTATCTGACCGACGGCGATCCCGGCTACACCTTGGTGCAGGTTTCGGTCAACGACCTGCTGATGCTGGTGCTTTTCGCGCCAATCGTCAAATACCTAGTGGCCGGTGCCTCGAACCTGATCGTCCCTTTCAGCGTTCTGTTCACTTCGGTGGTGGTGTTTATCGTCATTCCCCTGGCCGCCGGCATCATCACCCGGATGTGGCTCCTGAAAACAAAAGGCAGCAAGTGGTTCAACGGCACCTTTCTGCCAACCCTCCACCCGGTGGCGATTTCCGCCCTGCTTGCAACCCTGGTGCTGATCTTCGCCTTTCAGGCCGACAATATCACCGGCCGATTATTCCATGTCCTGCTTATCGCCATACCGATCACCATCCAGGTATACTTCAATTCGTCGCTGGCCTACGGGCTGATGAAGTGGCTGAAGCTGCCCTACGCTATCGCCGCGCCTGGCGCATTGATCGGCGCCAGCAACTTTTTCGAGCTGGCGGTGGCGGTGGCGATCACCCTGTTCGGTCCGGAATCGGGGGCGGCTCTCGTTTGTGTGGTCGGCGTTCTCGTGGAGGTGCCGGTAATGCTGACCGTCTGTTCGTTTTGCAACCGCACCAGGCACTGGTTCCCAACAAATTCGGCAGCTCGCTAGCCCCAACCTCGCTCGAACTATCGATGCAATATGAATGATCTGGCTCCACAAAAGATCCACGTCGAAATCACCACCCGTTGCAACCTACATTGCCAAATGTGTGTCAAACAGGCCGAGGGCAGTTGTATCGCTGAAGTAGACATGCCCCTTGACCTGTTTAAACAGCTTGCACCCGCCCTGGCACAGGCAAGCAAGCTCATCCTGAATGGCATTGGCGAGCCTCTGCTGCATCCGGATCTTGTGGAAATGATCAGATTTGCCCGGGAGCACATGGACCCCGGAGCGTCGATCGGTTTCCAAAGCAACGGCTTGTTGCTGACCGCCAGCTACGCCAATGACCTCCTGCAGGCCGGTCTTTCGACAATCTGCTTGTCTCTTGACAGTCTGCAGACACCGGCTGAAAACGAACAACGGGGCGGCCACGGGGTAGCGGCGGTTGATGCGGCAATTGCCAGTCTCTCACGAGCACGAAGGGGTGGAGCAGTAAATTTCAGGATCGGCCTGGAAATGATCCTGACCTGCGATACAGTTGCTGAACTTCCAGACCTGGTGCAGTGGGCCGCTGAGCGTGGCGTTGATTATATTATCACCACTCACCTTCTCCACTACGATGCCGGTGGCGAAGAGCAGAGTATCTTTAATCCCAATACCGGCGCTGCCACCCAACTGTTCAATAAATATGTCGAACTTGCAGCCAGAGAAGGTCTGGACCTGAAAGGCGGCCTTGCAGGCTACCTGAAACTCTCCAAAACTGCCGCAGATCAAGGGGTGGCGAAGATGTTCGCCCTGATGCAGCAGGAGGCAAGGAATAAAGATATTCGCCTGCATCTGCAAAGCCTGGTTCACCATCAGAATCTGGATCCGGCTGCTGTTGAACAGCTTTTTGCAGTCGCCCGGACTCTGGCAGAAAAAGAGGGTGTCGAGATTTTCCTGCCGCCCCTTCAGTCGGAAGCGGAAAAATCCTGCTCCTTCATGGCCGAAAATGCCACTTTCATTACCGCCTACGGTGCGGTAATGCCCTGTTATTTTTTATGGCACAACTATACCTGCCGAGTGCTCCAGGAATATATCCAGGTGCAGGAGCGGCCTTTCGGCAACATCGGCAACGAGTCCCTGCTGGCAATCTGGCAAAGTAATGAATATCGCCGGTTTCGACGCGAGGCCGGAAGCTATGAGTATGCTCCCTGTTGGAGTTGCTCGCAGGGACCTTGTGCAACACTCGTCAATGACAACCTCCTCTCCGCTAATGACTGCTATGGCAGTCAGGTACCATGCGGACACTGCCAGTGGAATCTCGGCGGAATTCGCTGTCTGTAGGCGTCCGTCCGAGCTGATTAGCATAGAAAAAAATACGGCTCACCGCCCAAGGAGACGGATATGTTACTGAGCGGGTATACCTTGGAAATTTTCCGGTCGAAGTGCAATGCCGGAGCCCAGACCCTGCACTGTTTCGCCCATCTGCACGATGATGTCGGCGCAGTTCTGCCGTATCTTAATACGATGCTCGGCGGCTTCGGCTACATAACAGAGCCGCCGACCCTGACCCTGAAGAGTTCCGGCAAACTGATCACCATTCATCCCCGTAAAATCGCCGTCAATGCCCTGCAGGACGAAGAGCAGGCGGAAAAGATCGTCGCCTGGCTGCAGCGCGAGATCAACAGCGCCTGGGAAAACCGCGAAAACATCGAGCCGAGCGTAACCGGTGCCAAGCAGCCGGCTCTGCTGAATGTCTTAAAACTGCTGCCAAAAACCAACTGCAAAGAGTGCGGCCAACCAACCTGCATGGTCTTTGCCGTCCGGGTTGTCGAAGGGGCGAAGGATCACAACAGCTGCCCAACTCTGCAGGGGGATAAAAAGGAGGCTCTGGCCACCTATCTCTCACGGTTTCACTTTGAATAATGCATTTTTTGACAACGGCTTATCACAATGATGCCCCATAACAATAGGTTTCCTCAATGATCTACTTTGATGCCCACGTCCATATCCAGAAAAACTTTACCCTCGACCATCTTTTGACCTCCGCCAGGGCAAATTTTTCTGTGCCACGCAAGGCTACCTCGCCAGGTGTACCGGCGACTTACTTCCTTCTCCTGGCCGAGGTGAAGTCCTTCGAGTATTTTTCCAGTTTGAAAAGCCAGGTTGCAACAGTCAAAGGTTGTAATCAGGGAGGCTGGCGAATCCTTCCCACTAAAGAAGAGGACTCTCTCCTTGCGGTCCATGACCGTTGGCCGGAAGACCGGCTTTTTTTATTGGCTGGCCGGCAAATTGTCACCGCGGAAAGGCTGGAGGTTTTGGCCCTGGCCACCATCTTCAAAATTGACGATGGCGTGTCGCTGCCGGTAACCGTCGATGCCATTCGCCGACAGAGCGGCTTGGCGGTACTGCCTTGGGGGGCTGGCAAATGGCTGGGCAAGCGAGGTCGGACAGTTGAAGTGTTTCTGAGGGATGCCAACCCCGACAAGCTGTTTGTCGGAGACAACGGCGGCCGGCCGGTGTTCTGGCCGACGCCTTCGCCCTTCGGTATCGCCGCGAAACGAGGCATCAAGCTTCTGCCGGGTAGCGACCCGCTGCCGCTATCTGGTGAAGAGCAGCGGATCGGCTCCTACGGTGCCATGCTGGAAGGAGAATGCGCAAGCGATACTCCAGCCGCTGATCTCAAGGCACTTCTGACGAGAAGAGATGTGAACATCAAACCCTTTGGCAAACCTTTGGGGACACTGTCTTTTTTGAAAACCCAGCTGGCCCTGCGTCGGCAAAAAAGTTGAGGTTCAGCGCTCCATTTTCCACATTCTCCTCGTCCCAATTACCGCCGACAAGCGGGACACTTCAAGTTTGTGGTTTTTTTACATTCAGTTGCCACCAGCATTGGACCGCCATGCTCACCACCAACGGCGCAAGCCAGGCCAGGCGACCCTGGTAACGGTCATGAGGATTGGAAAGTGCCCCACAGACAAAAGCATTGCCAATGAGGGCGATAAGCATGAACAGGGCTAATGCCGCCAGATCATAACGCCTTACTCGAAGGCCCCAGCTCATTACCAAGAGCAGACCAAAAAGAGACAGGTAGACAACCGGGACATGCACCTTGTTCACCGTATCAACCAGCGACTGGGTGAGGCCGCCCCGCTGCTGCTGCGCTGCATTGAATGCCTTGGCAACGGGTGGTGGCAGGAGGTTGGTAAAAACATTTTTGGTATCGTCATGATGTTCCGCCACCTGATCACCGGATTTAACCATGACCATTTGATGGACGGTGGCTTGCAAGGCCGTCCAGGCAACGGCGACCGGATATGCCTTCAGACAGGCCTTCACCAGATAGCCGAGCTCGGCGTCGGCAGCGCCATTCCATTCCCCGAGATCCCGAAACGGCGATTTGGCCGACCAGAGAAATTCATCGCCGGTAGGGGGGATACGCTCCTGCATGGCACACAACTTGATACCGGGGACCGGACAATGCTCGGCCAGCCAGCGTTGGGCAATGCCGGCCTGTACCAGTCGCCCAAAGATATACACAGGCCCCCCGGGCGTATAGGTCGCCTTGCCTACCAGAAACAGATGGAGCATCGGCATGAGTACCAGACTGGCGGCCACCACCGCTACCGGGGGCAGCCAGTTTACCGGCAGAGGCCAGCCCCGTTTGTGCACGACAAACCAAGCCACGAGAATAACCAGCGCCAGTCCGACAGCCAGAGCCATGCCTGACATGTGCGACAGCAGTCCCAGGAGGGTTATCGCTATAAGTCCGGCCCGCTCAAGCCGCGCCAATCTTTGCCAGCGAAAACCGAGGAGCCAGAGTGCCAGTACCGCCAGGGGGACCAAACCATCAGGCATCAATTGGCTGACATACCAGGCAATGCCCGTCAACAAGCTTAAAGCCGCACAAAAGAATGCCGTGGCCAGCGGACCTGCCGGCAGATCATGACAACGCAGCATCAAGCGAATCAACCACACACTGCACAGAGCCTGCACCAATACCGGTCCATACAAAGACCACCAGCCAAAGGAAGATGCCCACAAAAAAAGGCCATAGAATAGGGACCTACCTGGTGTCAGTTCCATTGTCAGTACCCGGCGCACGTATCCACCGGTGTCAAAAAAAACCAGAGCAAAACCATTCCACAGGGCGGGAGAAAGAAGGGCCGCCACACTGACCGTGATCGACAGAGTCCACACGAGAACGGCTTTAACCGTTGCAGAACTGGTTGAGGCGGGCGATATAGAAGACATTTCCGTTGGCATACCTGTGTTCTCTTGGAAAATCTTTTTCCGGCATCTGATCACACTGAAAGCAAAAAGCTAGTGTGTCGCCCACGATTTGGCAAGGGTTTTCTTTCCACCAATTGCCCGCTATTGCTTGCAGAGCAGCTTCTATGTAAGGTACCATATGTTTTTAAGCCGTTTGAACATCTTCATTTCGATATTAAGGTGTTTCTACAGGACGAACAAACGCTGCCAAGTCGTCGGTGGTACCAACCAACCCTTCAGCTATCCATACAACTGCCATGAACGAGATCTCCTTACGCGATGTCGATGCCCGCGACGCCTATATCAACCGGGAACTCAGCTGGCTTTCCTTTGCCCGCCGGGTTCTGGAACTCGCCGAGGACCCGGCCCAGCCCCTGCTTGAACGGCTCAAGTTTGCGGGAATCATGGGGATGATTCTCGACGAATTTGTCATGAAAAGAATGGGCGGTCTGCATCAGAAGAACCGGACCAAACCGCAGAAACAGAGCTATGACGGGCTTACCCCCTGTGAAGAGCTGGCGCTCTGCTGGGAGGAATTGCAGCGTCAGATGCGGATACTCGGCGACCTCTTCGACAATGTCCTGCGACCGGCTCTGCATGCCGAAGGGATACATCTGCAATCCTACGATACCCTGAGCGATGAGGACAAGGAGTTCCTCACCAGGCACTTTGAGGACTCCGTCTTGCCGATCCTTACCCCCCTGGCCGTCGATGCCGCCCATCCGTTTCCGTTTATCAGCAATCTCAGTCTCAATATCGCCATCGTTATCACCCAGGAAGACGGTCGCAGCCGCTTCGTCCGTCTGAAGGTGCCGGCCAACCGCAAGCGCTGGGTGGCTCTGCCCGATAATCGCGGGTATGTTCGTCTTGGAGAAATTATCGCCAACAACCTACGCCTCCTCTTTCCGAGAGCAGTATCCTTTGCCAGCTATTTTTTTCGCGTCACCCGAGCCGCCAAAGACAACCCCTGGGATCGTGCCCGCCTTGATGAACTGCATACCGAAGATATGGAGCCGGGCAGTATCATCGGTATGGTAACCGCCGAATTGAACTTCCGTAAATTTGCCGGCATTGTGCGATTTGAAGTCAGTGACGACACCCCGGCCGAGCTCCGCACCTGGCTGATCGAACAACTGGATATCGACCCCTCCCAGACCATGGCCACCACCAGCATGCTTGGCTTCGGCGATCTTCTGGAACTGAAGATCGAAAAACGCAATGACCTCCGCGATGCCCCACACATTCCGAAAACCCACCCGAATTTTCAAAACATCCATCCCGAAGACTTCAATGCTTTCTTTGCCGAAATACAGAGGAACGACGTCCTCATCCACCTCCCCTATCACGATTTCGACACATCCATACTGCAACTGCTGCAGCACGCCGCCACCGACCCGAAGGTTCTGGCGATCAAGCTGACCATCTACCGCACCGCCACCCAATCGCCCATTGTCAAGGCATTGATGGAGGCGGCACAGCGCGGCAAACAGGTTGCCGTCCTGGTCGAAATCACTGCCCGTTTCGATGAAGCCCCAAACATTGCCTGGGGAAAGATGCTCGAACAGGCCGGCGCCCACGTGGTTTATGGGGTGGAGCGGTTAAAGACCCACGTCAAACTGGCCATGGTTGTCCGCGAGGAAAGCGATGGCATCAAGCGATATGTCCATATCGGCACCGGCAACTACCACACCGGCACCGCGCGTCTGTACGGCGATCTGGGAATCATCAGCTGCCGCGACAAGTTGGGTTGGGATGTGAGCAGACTTTTCAATGAACTCACCGGTGCCATCGCTGCGCAGGAATATAACATGCTGCTCGTTGCCCCCCATAACATGCGCGAACGGTTTATCGCCCTCATCCGCCAAGAGGCATCCAACCATAAAGTCGGTAAACCTTCTGGGATCAAAGCCAAGATGAATCAGCTGCAGGACCGGCAGATCATCCGGGAGCTGTATCTGGCTGGTCAAGCCGGGGTACCTATTTCCCTGAATGTCCGCGGCCTGTGCAGCCTGCGAGCCGGTGAACCGGGCTTGTCGGATACGATTCGGGTGTACAGCATCGTCGGCCGCTTTCTCGAACACAGCCGAATCTATCGCTTTGAAAACGGCGGTGATCCGATTTTCCTCATCGGCTCCGCTGACTGGATGAAACGCAATCTCGAGTCGCGAATGGAAACGATCATGCCCGTGGAAAGCCCGGAGATAAAGGCGGAACTCGAAGAAATCCTGTCGGTTTTTGAAAGAGACAACACCTTTTCCTGGGACATGCAGCCGGATGGCAGCTATATACGCCGGCAGCCCGTCGGAAAATGAAGAGCCGCTCTCGGCCCAATACTATTTTGCCCACCAGCTCCAGTCGGCCGGGTGAAATCGCTAAGAACTTAAAGATTTCCGGCAATCCTGCTCCCTGCCCACCACGGAGGGTGACCGACCGCTAAAAGATATCCGCCAACCTTACGGCATTAATATAAAATTCCTGAACCTTCGCCGATGAAATCTTCAGGACAGCCAGCTGACTATCAACCGCCGCCCAGTTACATGCTTCGAAATATTCAGCCAATCGCAGATACGGTGCCAACCTGCCGGTTCTTTTCACCAGGGCATCACTTACCTCCGCGGTCAAAGGCAACTGGCCGACAAGATACTCCATGGAGTTATCAAGCATGGCATCGAGCATCGAAAAAAGGCCAAGCATAAAAAGCTCACCACTCTCCATAGCCAACTCGACGGCAATCTGTTCGAGAAACTTGGCCCGAATAGTCGAGGTCCGCAGCAATTCGTCGGGCTTATTTTCGACCAGTCGGCTGGCGACAATGAGCGAGACGAACATCCGGATACCCCGGTCCCCCAGGTAGGCAATCGCCTGCCGTATCGAAGAAACCGGCTGGAGCCTGCCGAAATAAGCGGAGTTGAGATAATTTATCAGCTTATAGGAAAGGGAGACATCCTGATTGATCAATTCCTCCAGCTTCTTCGGTTGGCATTCCGCCCGGTTGACCTCATAGATCAGCTGCAAAAGCGTCAACTGCGAGGGTGAAATATCCTTATTTTTCAGGATTTCCGGCTTGGCAAAGAAATATCCCTGGAAATAGCTGAAACCCATGGCCTTTGCTGCCATGAATTCCTCATGGGTCTCAATTTTTTCCGCGAGAAATTCACATTTGCTGCCTTGCAATTGCGCAAGCATGGTGGCAATTTCCGCTATCGGGGTAAGGCGGAAATCAATTTTGATGATTTGTGCGATGTCGATGAGTGGTTGCAGATTGTCGTGGAAGACAAAGTCATCGAGAGCCAAGGTATAGCCCTTGTGGTGTAAGGCCTGGCAGGCAGCAATGATTTCACTGGTCGGATGCACATCCTCAAGTATTTCCACCACCACCTGACTCTCGGGAAAGAGCGTCGGTGTACCGCGAAGAAGCAGCTCTTCGGTAAAATTGATGAAAACCAGCTTGCCGCCGGAGATGTTCTCTATCCCCACCGTAAAAAAGGAGGAGGACAGGAGACTGGAGGTCGCGGTCCCGCCGTCGATACCGGGAAAAGCATTGGACATGCCGCTGCGGAAAAGCAGTTCATAGGCGAATACTTTCTTGTTTTCCCGAAAAATCGGTTGTCGCGCGACAAACACATCCATGACTTCGTCACCCTTTTCTGGTTCGGCAATGCGGCAAGTGCAAGAGACCCTCAACACTACCGGTCTGCACTCCTTGAGTATATACGAAATTTTCTCCTCAAACAAGGACGGAATGAAATTCCGATTTTGCCCGCTGACCATTTCGTGGATTTGCAGTGTGGGAAAAAACAGCCGTGGGCATACTCTGCGTTACAATAACCCCTGTTCTTTATACCACTGGGCGGTTTTCGCCAGTCCTTCCCGTAGTCCATATTTCGGGGTGTAACCGAGCAACCTCTTGGCCTTGGAGATATCAAAGGACCGGCTCTTGGTGAAAAAATCGACCCTGCGACGATAGATGGGCGGCTCGATTCCTAAGGGAATGCAGATCTTCTCGCAGAGCGAGCCGGCCAGCTGAAAGGGCATGGCCGGAATGTGGATTTTGTAGTCCGGGCTGCCGGTGATGCCAGCGATGGTTGACAATAGGTCGTCGAGGATCATATTTTCCTGGCCGCCGATGATAAACACCTGACCGATGGCCGCTTCGACCTCTGATGCCAGAATAAAACCTTGAACCAGATCATCGATATACACCATATGGTAGTAGATCTTGCCGGTGCCGATGACCGGGGTGATCTTCTTTACCGCCAGTTTGAAGAGCTTCAAAAGGCGCATATCCCCCGGCCCATAAATGGCGGTTGGGCGGACAACCGAAAGGGCCAGGCCGTTCTTTGCGGCAAAGTCACGGGCGAGGAGCTCGCCCTCAAGTTTCGTCCGCTGATATATATCGGCGGGGGCATAGGGCGACTCCTCGGTCGCCGGCGGCACTTTGACATCGCCGTGCACGCCGACCGTGCTGCAATGAACAAAGCGTCCGACTTTATACCTGACCGCTGCTTCAAGCAAATGCCGGGTCCCTTCGACATGAATATCACGGTAATCTTGATCGACGGAGGCCGCCGAACGGTACATCGCGGCAATGTTGAAAACCTTGGTCACACCTTCCACCGCCCGGTCGACCGCAGTCCGGTCCCTGATATCCCCCTCCTGAATCTCAAGAGCCGGTTGCGGATCAAGGGCCACCCGTTTTTTGCTGCGCACCAGCAATCTGACCTGATGGCCGTCCTGCAGGAGCCTTTTACTGAGATTGTGGCCGGTAAAACCGGTGCCGCCGGTTACGAGTACTTTCATGTATTTTTCGTTGGTTGAGGAATGGGTGATGCAGGCAAGTCATCGAAAACCCTGCTATAAAAGTCGGTTAATTTGGTCCTGAAGGCGGTAAGTGAATAGTTTTCCCGGGCAACCCGTCGGCCCATTGTCCCGAGCCTTTGGCACAGTTCCGGGTTGTCCAGCAACTTTACCATGCCTGCCGCCATGCTCTCTTTCGTCGGCGAAACCAGACAGGCAAAATCCTCGGTCAGCACCTGGGTGTGGGTGGGGAGGTTGGTGGCCAGGACCGCCTTGCCGGAATCCAGATAGGAATAGAGTTTCATCGGGGTGTTGTTGCCTTGTATGCGCGGTGAGAGGAGGATATCGGCCTGGGCCAGATAATGGCCGAGTAGCTCCACCGGTCGGGGACCACAGAAAAAAGTACTGCCGGCAACCTGCAGTTCCTCGGCATATTTTTTATAGGCAGCGATACTTTCGGTCGTCCCGCCGATAATGACCAGATTGCCATGGCAGCCTTGGGCAAGGGCCAGCTGAAAACCCTGGAGAAGGAGATCGATGCCCTGATATCTTTCGAGGTTACCGACATAGAGCATGATCGGCCCGGTGATATGCCAACGCTGCCGCAAAATTTCGTCCGAAGAGGCCGAGTCCTCCAGCAGGCTGATATCTTCAAGACGCGCAACCAGTTTTTCCGGGGCATGGGCCTCGGGCGATGTCCTCCAAGGCCCGGCATACCGCTACTACCCCGCAGCTGGATTTTACCGCCATGCCCTCGCAGAACCGGAGGGCCGGACCAAGGGGCCTGAAAAAGGCAAATTTTTCGACCACCTGCTGGGCCAGGGAGGAATCCATATCATAGATATAGGGCGTGCCGAAGATGGTCTTCAGCACCATGGCCATAAAGGCCGATTCTTCAACGGCATGGATGACCGTGAAGCGGTAACGGCGCAGCAAGCCGATAGCCTTGAAGAACATGAAGACATCGCAGACAATTTTTTTCAGGGACAGCGACGGCGGGATATTCTTAATGCCCGAGATTGCCGGGATCCTGTGCAGCTGAACTCCTTGCATAACCACCTCCTCGCCTTCATGAAAGACCAGGAGATGGACGTCATAGCCGAGACGCGCCAATTCCAGGGCGAGCAGTCGCACGGCGATGGGGGTCCCCCGATTCTGGAAAAACGGCTGGGGGGCGAGAACCAGTATGGTGCCGGCAGTCGGCAAAGTCTCTGACACAATCAGCTCCTCATGAGTCTATCGGTTATTCGGACCGGCACATACGGCTCCTTCCGTCGGTCGCTTCTGACGATGATCGGAGAACCGAACAGCTGGGTAAGCCCGGTCAACCGGCAACAGTTCTCGACGGTCGTTGACACGGTTTTATTGGCTATCTTGCGATGCACGACCATCGGCAGCAGAAATTCGGGCTTGAACAGCGGCGGGGCAAAGCCGTTTTCGGCGATCGCGGTGGCAATTTCGGCCCGCGAAAAAAGGGTGAAGGGCCGGGTGTTACCCTCCATTTTTTTCTTCATGCTAAAGAGCATTTCATACAGGATATTGGTGGAACGCCGGTCAGGATAATCAACGATGACGCATTTGTCAGCTACTCGGCACAGTTCGGCGATAATTTTCCGCCATCGCGTGGCATGGGGCAAGCAGCCGAAAGGCCATGGCCACATCGAAGGAACGATCGTCAAAGGGCAGGGACAACGAGTCGCAGGTCAGATAGGTAAAGGAACCCGGAGTGAGACGCTGATCGAGGCGCCGACGGCAACTGTCATGGCTGCCGGTAACCGTCACCGCATAGCCATTTTTCACCAGGGGTTCGGCCAGCTGGCCATGGCCGCCGCCGACGTCAAGAACCCGGGCCCCCGGCAGATGGTGCAGGAGATCAAGGGTGATTGCCGTCTGTTTTGCCAGAAAATATTCCCCGGCGGGCCCACTGAACCGTGCCGCATAGTCTGCAGTTGCCGTTTCAATATCGGCAGTCTCCAAATACATGTCATCCGCCTCAATGCGTTAAGATTGCGAAAACCTGCTCGACTTGTATAATCTGCCGCTCCTGCTCCTCATCGCTCCAACCAAGTTCCTCCGCCATAAAGCCGGCTATCCGGCGGAGGACCTGCCGGTCAGGACATTCGGCGGACGCCAGATTGGTCCTGCGAAACATCACGTCGGCAAGGGTCACGACCATTTCCTCCTGGATAAAATAGCGTAGTTCGGCAAGCAGCAGGGGTGGTTCCGACAACAGCCAGGGCGACTGGTCTGCTTGCAATGGACACTCGATGAAATAGCCGAAAACCTCCCGCCACCGGCTGCCATACCGGGCCTGCAGATGGCTTCTGATCGACTCGTATTGCCCGCCAAGCTGGCTGATGACCGGCCCGAAATGCAGATTGCGCGGCGGTTGGGCGATATAGCTGCCGGGGGCTCTTGCCCCCAGCCATTTGTCCTGAGCGAGTATTTTCACCATCTTTTCAGCGATATCAGGGGCGGTGGTGTATTTGACGCCCTTTATGGAGAAGAGACCGTTTCGGCCGTCAAGTGGCCCATGCTCGATAATCATCGAAGACTTGTCGAGCTGCACCGAATCGGCCTTGGTGGCATCCGCCTCCTTGATGGGTAGAAGGCCGGCATGAAAAAATGTCACATCTTCCATGGCGAGGTTGCCGTGCGGATAGATTTTATTAATGTCGACAAGCATCTCCGCCACCTCCCGACGAGTCAAGGAAAAGTCGGCAGCCGTTCCCTGATACGGGGCGTAGGTTGTACCGATCATCGTGTATCTTTCCTGCCAGGGGACAAAAAAGAACAACCGTTTACCACGCTTGATAAGCGCGTCCTTATCGGTGAAATCGGTGTATCCTTCAAGACCCACCGCATATTTCTCAAAGAGCCGTTTTTTGACGACGATATTCAGAGCGGTGGCCCACAGCTGCACACCGCTCCCGGCACCGCGGTCGGTCAGGTTTTCAAGCCACGGTCCGGCGGCATTGACCACCGCCCGGCAGGCCACCTGTATCTGGTGATCATTCTGGAGATCGCGTACTTCAACCGCCGATACCCACCCCCCAGCCACGTTGACCTTGGTGGCCTCAGCATAGTTGGCAACAACGGCGCCGTAGCACACCGCCTCCTTCAGGTATTCGAGCACCAGTCGTTCGGTGTCGAGGGCGATGGCGTCATACCAGACCGCCCCACCGCTCAATCCTTCCTCGGCAATGCCGGGAACCAGCCATTTCACCTCCTCGCGGGAAATACCCGTGCCGCGGGGCAGGTGGTTCTCGGCGGCCAGGCCTCGGTTGCGATCAAAGGCGATCAGGTCGTAAATCGCAAAGGCCAGGCGCATAGTCTCCCGCCCTTTTATGCCGTGACCGTAGGTAGGCATCAGGCAGGACAGGGGTTTGACGAGGTGGGGCGCCATGGCCATCATCCGCCGCCTGGAGACAATCGACTCGCGCATTCTCTGAAAATCGCCATGCTGCAGGTACCGGATACCACCGTGGACAATCTTCAGGCTGTTGGCCGAGGTCGAACCGGCAAAATCGCCTTTTTCCAGAAGTGCCACCCGAAAGCCAGCCCGTGCCGCCTCACAGGCGAGAACGGCGCCGTGGATCCCTCCACCGACGATAACGAGATCAAAATGGGTGCTTTGAAGTTTGGGCAAATCTTTAATCATTGTTTTCAAGAATCAGTTTTTAATAAAAGTGGTGCTTCCGGCAGTATATTTTACCCTTTGGCCTCTAACCAAAGCATCAGAGGGTCCATACATAGCAGACTTAGTTCTGAAAATAAATAATAATGTCGGCAAAGGCCGCAGACCTGCAGAGGAACTCAGCCGGAGCAGATCAGGCCCGACCGGCTACCATATCCTTGCCAAACTGTTCAGCTTTGGCCATCTCGTCGGGAAATCCCAGAACCGCTTTCCTATTATCCACCCCTTTGACGAGAAATTCGCCGCCATACTGGACGTCCATAGCGTCAAAGATATACCTGGCGGTCAAGATACTGCAATCAAAGATCTTCGGACCTTTGGTGGCCGAGGTGGAGAGGAGATAACCCTTGCGGCCCTCACTCTGACGGAACCTTTCCTTTAGCAGGTACTTCCTGGACCAGCGGGCCTGAAACCGATCGCCGCAGCTCTTCGCCTGGGCCGACAGGGCATAAAAGTAGACCGGGCTAACCAAGAGGATCCGATCAGCCTCATCGGCTGCCTGGTAAATCTCAGACATGTCATCCTTGATAACACAATTGCCGGTTTTCTCGCAGCCACCACACCCCTGGCAGGGTCGAATACTCATATCGTTCAACCGCTTATACAGAACCGTTCCACCGCTCTGTTCCACCGCTTCAGCGACTTTGCGGGCCAACGTCTCGCTGTTTCCAGCCTTGCGTGGACTTCCCAACAGCACCAGCAATTTCATAGTATTATCTCCCTTTTTTAATTGGTGATAGTTGATGTTATGCATTCACACCCCAAAAAATGCTTCTAGAACTGTACCATTTCCATAACTTCTCTGTCAGCTACATTGTTATTTTTCGCCTATCTGCCATTAACCCTGACAAGGAGATTCAACCAACCGCTTCCCTCGGGGTTACCAAAGAATTAACCTTCTATAAAAATTTTGCCTGTCTTTCTCTTTTACAAGAGCATAGAAATAGTATACATTCATGGTATACATTCGCTTCAGGTCCTATATTCATTGAGTTTTCGAAGAGAGTACTCCCCTCTGTACTCCTCCTTTGATAGACTTTTATTGTTGCATGGGAATGAGATTTATTGTTAACTTATACCATGAATGCCCCTTCCGCCAACATCTTTGCCATCAAACGTTATGCCTTGCATGATGGTCCGAATATCAGAACGACGATCTTTTTCAAAGGTTGCCCACTCGCTTGCTGGTGGTGCCATAACCCGGAGGGCATAGACTTCGCGACGAAGATTCTCTATCTCGCCCAAAAATGCGTCGGCTGTGGCCAGTGTCTTGACCGCTGCCCGGAAAAGGCTCTGCATCAGGACCAACGAAGGTGTCCAGCGTAACGAAGATACATGCACCTCCTGCGCCGACTGTGTCGAGGTCTGCCCGGCCCTGGCCCATGAGGCGACCGGTAGGGTTATGAGTATTGCCGAAATTGTCGCCGAAATTAAAAAGGAACTGCCTTTCTTCGATCAATCCGGTGGCGGTATCACCTGCTCGGGCGGCGAACCGCTCAGTCAACCGGCGAGTCTCCTGGCCCTGCTGCAGGCCTGCGGCCAGCTGGACATTCACCGCGTCGTCGATACCAGCGGCTTTGCAAAAACCGCAACACTCCTGCAAGTCGCCCGTCACGCCGAACTTTTTCTCTATGATCTTAAACATATGGACAGCACCATCCATAAACGATATACCGGGGTTGCCAATGAGCTGATCCTCAACAATCTCAAGACACTGGGCGACAGCGGTCAAGCCATCCGGGTCCGCATCCCCCTCATCGGCGGGATCAATGACGATGAACAAAACATCCGGGCAACCGGTGCCTTTGTCGCCGGCTGCAAGGGAGTCCAGGGAATTGACGTTCTGCCCTACCATCCTTCCGCCACAGCCAAATATCGAAAACTTAGCCAGACATATCAGGGTGCGGCCTTCGCTGCCCCGGCCAAGGCACACATGGAGAGTGTGGTCGATCTCTTAAAAAACTATATAATCGATGTCAATATTGGAGGATAGGATGAATGATCGCATAGCCAAGCTGCGTGCGGAGAGTTTCGAGGCGCAGCCGTCGATTTCTATCGAACGGGCCCTGCTCGAGACCGCCTTTTACAAGGAAAATAGCGGCAAGCACTCACTGCCGGTCCTGCGAGCCATGTGCTTTCGGCATCTCTGCAGCCATAAGACCATTTATATCGGGGAGGGCGAACTGCTGGTCGGCGAACGCGGCCCGAGGCCCAAGGCGGTATCGACCTTTCCGGAACTGACTTGCCATAGCGCCACGGATTTGCGCATTCTCAACTCTCGGTCGATGGCCAGTTACCGGGTCGCCGAAGAAGACATCCGGCGCTATGAAGAAGAGGTTATCCCCTACTGGCAGGGGCGCTCGATGCGCGACCGGATCTTCAGCAATATCCCGGACGAGTGGCGCATTGCCTATGAGGCCGGGCTGTTTACCGAATTTATGGAGCAGCGGGCGCCCGGCCATACCGCCCTGGACGGTACCATCTACAACATGGGCATGGTCGATTTTCAAGCAAAGATTGCCGACCGGCTTGCCCGTCTTGATTTTCAGAACGACCCGACAGCCTCCGACAAGGCCGAACAGCTGCGGGCCATGAGTATAGCCTGCGAGGCGGCGATGATTTTCGCCCGCCGCCATGCCGAGTTGGCCGAGGCCCAGGCTGAGACCGGAACAAGACCCGCGGCGCCGTGCCGAACTCTGTACCATTGCCGCAATCTGTCGGCGCGTCCCGGCCGAAAAACCACGCACCCTGCACGAGGCCCTGCAGATGTACTGGTTCGTCCACCTCGGCACCATTACCGAATTGAATGGCTGGGATGCCATGACCCCCGGTCACCTCGACCAGCACCTGCAGCCCTTTTACGAAAAGGATCTGGCCGACGGCAATCCTTGACCGGGAAAAGGCCAAGGAACTGATCAGCTGCCTGTGGATCAAGGTCAACAACCATACCGCTCCACCGAAAGTCGGGGTTACCGCCAAGGAAAGCGGCACCTACAACGATTTCACCCAGATCAATCTCGGCGGCCTGAACAGCGCCGGCACCGACGCGGTAAGCGAGGTATCCTATATCTGCCTTGAGGTTGCCGACGAGCTGCATCTCCTGCAACCGCAACCGAGCGTCCATATCAGCGGCAAGACCCCGGACCGCTTTCTGAAGGCTGCTACCAAGGTTATCCGCAAGGGCTATGGTTACCCCTCGGTTTTCAACACCGACGCGGTGGTCATGGAGCAGGTGCGGGTCGGCAAGAGCGTCGAAGACGCCCGGGAGGGCGGGACCAGCGGCTGCATCGAGACCGGTGCCTTCGGCAAGGAGGCCTATATCCTCACCGGCTATCTCAATATCCCGAAGATCCTGGAGGTTACCCTGAATAACGGGGTTGACCAGCTGACCGGCAAGACCGTCACCATCGCCACCGGCGAGCCAACGACCTTTAAGACCTTTGACGAACTGTACCAGGCCTTTACCAGGCAGCTGGAATATGTGATCAATCTGAAAATTCGGGTAAACAATTATATCGAACGGATGTACGCCAAATACTGTCCGGCCCCTTTTCTGTCGGTGGTCATCCATGACTGCATAGAAAAAGGCCGGGATTATTACGACGGCGGTCCGCGCTACAACACCAACTACATCCAGTGCTGCGGCATCGGTACAACCACCGACAGCCTGTCGGCGATCAAGACCCATGTTTTTGACGATGGGACGATTACCATGGAGCAGCTGCTTCACGCCCTGCGCAACAATTTCCAGGAAGAAGAGGCCTTGCGGTTACGGCTCTGGAACAAGACGCCGTTTTTCGGCAACGACGACGACCGTGCCGATGCGCTTATGCAGCGAGTCTACAATTCGCTGTTCACCGCCATCGACGGCAAACCGAACACCAAGGGGACGACCTACCACCTGAACATGCTGTCCACCACCTGCCATGTCTACTTCGGCAAAATGCTCGGCGCCTCCGCCAACGGTCGCGTCGCCGGTCTGCCGGAATCGGACGGCACCTCGCCATCCCATGGTGCCGACCGCAACGGCCCGACGGCGGTGGTCAAATCGCTCAGCAAGATGGATCAACTGAAGTCGGGGGGCACACTGCTCAATCAGCGCTTTCTCCCCAGCGTACTCGCCACCGATCGGGATCTTGACAAGCTGGGCAGCCTTATCCGCACCTATTTCACCCTCGGCGGCCATCACATCCAGTTCAATGTCGTCGATACCAAGACCCTGCGCACCGCCCAGGAACACCCCGACGAATACCGCAACCTGCTGGTCCGGGTGGCCGGTTACAGCGATTACTTCGTCGATCTTGACCGTGACCACCAGGAAGAGATCATCAGCCGAACGGAACAGGAGTTGGTGTAGGTGGCGTTGCAAAGACCAAGGGCCGAAAATATGAAGCCTGCGGCCCTTGGTTATATCTTTGTAGGGTTTGTTAACTTCCTGTCGCCTCGGCGATGGCGTCACAAACGTAAGGGATATTCGCCTCGGTCAGGCCAGCCAGATTGATTCGGCCGCCAGCTACTACATAAATGCTTTTATTGGTCCGCAGCCACTGCACGATCTCATCGGATAGACCACTGAAGGAAAACATGCCGCGCTGGCTGGTTATGGAGGAAAAATCACCCTTCACCCCGCGTGCGGTTAATCCCTCGACCAACGCTACCCGCATCGCCTTGATACGGTTGCGCATGGCCGCCAGTTCCAGCAGCCACTGCTCGCGCAGCTCTGGGTTGGCAAGGATGGTTGCAACCACCAGTCCGCCATGGGCCGGCGGGTTGGAATAGATGACCCGAATGGTAGTCTTCAGGTGACTCATCGCCACCGCCGCATCGGCGGTGGTCGGACTGACAATGGTCAGTGCCCCGGTACGCTCGTTGTAGAGGCCGAAGTTCTTTGAAAAGGAACTGGCGATAAAGAAATCGATACCGGTCCCGGCAAAGGCTTCAATGCCGCATCGATCAGCCTCGATCCCTTCACCAAATCCTTGATAGGCGAAATCGAGGAAAGGAATCCAGCCCTTCTCAGCCCCGATGGCGGCAACCTTTTGCCACTGGTCGGCGGTCAGATCAACCCCACTCGGATTATGGCAGCAGGCGTGCAGCAGAACGATGTCGCCGGCTGGAATATTTGTCAGATCGGCAACCATGGCTTGAAAATCGAGAGCTCGGTTTGCCGCATCGTAATAGGCATATTCCACCAGGGCAAATCCAGCCGTTTTAAATACACCCTTGTGGTTGGCCCAGGTCGGCTTGCTGATCCATACCTTGGCGCCCGGATAAAACTTTTTCAACAGATCGCCACCCACCCGCAATGCTCCGGTGCCACCCGGGGCGTGGGCGGTAACCGCCCGGCCGCTGGCGATGACCTCACCGCTCTCGCCGAACAGCAGTTTCTGCACCTCCATGGCATACAGCGGATCGCCGGAAATCGGCAGATAACTTTTCGTACTCTCCCGTTCAAGAAGAATCTTTTCAGCCGCCTTTACACAATCAAGAATCGGCGTTTTGCCTGCCTCATCCTTATATACGCCTACTCCGAGATTGACCTTTTGTGGATTAGGATCTTTCCTAAACGCATCGGTCAAGCCAAGGATAGAATCGGCGGGTGCTGCCTCAATATTTTGCCACATTTACCTTTCCTCCTGAAATGGTCTACAAATTTAAAAATGCGAGGTGTTAGAATACAGGTTTTTCCTAAACCATGTCAACAGGAATGAAAGAGCGACAGTGTGGCTTGCGGCAGCGAGTCGTTCATTTTGTAATGGACGCTCCATTTATAATCCATACGAAAAATCGGTGTCTTGATCGTCCGACAAACTCATGGTAAACAAGCGGTTCAAACTGTTGTCCTTGTTGATCATCTTAAACATTCAAAAGAAGTCAGATGAAAAAAGCTTTTGCTGGTTTACTTGTCCTCTGCGCCGTTATAGTCACCCTTCTCGCCGTCTTCAATATCGATCTGCTCATCACCTCACAGGTACCAAACCGGCATGAAATCCCTGCTCAGCCGATTGAAAATATACCCGCGGAAATGAACGACCGCGTCGGTGCCCCTCAAGAAGTTGAAACATCTATTCCCGACCCTGCGCCAGCAATTCTTGCCGAGCCACCGGCAGCGGCAAGTAATACACCGATCATCGCCGCAGAAGAATTGACTACTCCAGCCAAGGATCCTGAGCCAATTCCGGAAAACAACATGTCTCCTCGACCGGAGACGGAGAGCAACAGTGGTCAAGCCGGCAGCCAGCCAACCTTAAACATCCCGAAGAGTGGCCTCGGACTGCTCACCGACACTGGTGAGACAGTAGAAAATCAAATACTTGACCCTCAATCGACGCAGGTACAACCAACAATAGCGAAAAAATCCAAAAGAGAGGTGAAAGGATCTCCGGGTGAATCAAAAACCGAAAAAACTGTCGATCTGGAAATTGCGATCCTCCCCGAGGGGCACTATCCGTTCTCCATCCTTCTCGCAACCTTTGATAAACAGACCAATGCCGAAAATGCCATCGCGCTTTACCGCAAGCAAGGCCTGACCAGTTTCTGGGTAAGGGTAAACCTGGGCAACTCAGGGGTGAAATATCGGTTGTTCACCGGGATGTTCTCTAGCGAGGGTTCTGCACAAACCTTTCTCACCCAGCACCGTCTCACCGGCAAACCTATAAAAAATGCCTCCTATGCTGCACGAATAGGTGTCTTCCACGACAAAAAAGAGCTGGCCAAGGCCTTTGTTAAAACCGCCGAAGCCGGGGTCTTTCCCTATATCCTTGCTACGGAAAACGGACCATTTTTCCTGTATGTCGGAGCGTTTTATACCCCTGACGGGGCCGAGAACCAATGCCGCGAACTGGTGGCCAAGGGTCTTTCCTGCCAGGCGGTATGCCGATCCACCCTGCCGCCCAGGGAGCGATAGGCAGTAATACCTGCTTCTCCCTAGCGCAGGGCCTTGGACATCCGCTGCAATTCCGTTTTTTTACCGATGGCGACGATGACATCACCGGCATCGAAAGTTTCCCCCGGCCCCGGATTGAAAACCATTTCTCCGGTTATTCTCTTGATGGCAACGATGATTACCCCGAAGTCCTGACGAAGATTACTGCTAACCAAGGTCTTGCCGATTATCGGCGAACTTTGGGAAATAATCGCCTCCTCCATCTGCAGACCGAGTTCGGTGTGCATCATCGTCTGGTCGAGAAAATCGACAACCGTCGGTTTATGGAGGATCTCGGCCATCCTCCTGCCCCCCATCTGATAGGGACAGACAACCCGCGAAGCACCGGCGCGAAGCAGTTTACTCTCATTCTTCACATCCGAGGCTCGGGCAAGGATAAAGATATCCGGACGCATACCCTTAGCGGAAAGGGCAATAAACACGTTATCGGCATCTGAACTGACCGCCGTTACCAACCCCCTGGCTCTGTCGAGTCCTGCCGTCTTCAAAGCCTCGTCGGAGGTTGCATCCATGTTAAGATAGAGGATTCCTTCCTCTTCAAGGATTGCAATGCCGACCGGATCCTGTTCAATCACCACCAGGGGGATTTTTGTGTTCGTCAATTCCTTAACAATGATTTGCCCGATCCTGCCATAGCCGCAGATGATGTAATGGTCCTGTAATTCGGCAACTTGTTTTTCCAATTTTCTTCTCCCAAGAACTTTCCTGAGCTCACCTTCGACGAAGATACGGGCCACCTGGCCGAGGGTAAAGGTCATGAGGCTGATGCCCATGACAATGATAACGATGGTGATTCCTCTACCGATATTGGAAAGAGGCTGGACTTCCATAAAGCCGACGCTGCTGATGGTGATGATGGTCATATAAAAGGCATCGAAGGCAGACATGCCTTCGACTGCAATGTATCCACCTGTACCAAAAACGATTATAGCTATGAGGAGGAAAAGCGAGAGTTTGAGCTTAAAGAAGTCCATGAGTCGGCAAGTTGGCAATCTTGTTGCGGATTCATTTCCGCAAAAGTTGCAATCTCAGATAGGCTATTTACCACGAAAGCCAATGAGGTGCCAGGCCATTTCCATGTGGTTATGGCGAGAGCATTGTTGCCGGGTCGGAGAACAACAAGAAGCCGCATCATTGATGCGCTGAGAATCGGCCCAGCGGGTGGTTTCAAGCAACCAGATCGATCTGCTGCATGGTGATCACTTGCCCGCTTTCCATGATCGCCAGGCCGGTTTCCCGTACCTGGCCAAGCAAGGCATTTTCGTCATCCTTCACTGAAAAAAGCGTTTCAATGTGGCCAAGGTATAAAGCACCCACACCTGCTTTGCCAAGGGCTATCAGCTGATCATTACCTTCACTGTTCTTGGTCCAGATGCGCAAGTTTTGATATACGGCATCATTTTCATCGATCCAGTTATTGCCGTCAAGATCGTAGACGCTCAGATCGCCAAAACCGTTACCGGAAGCAGTGCCGAAGAGCTCGCTGCCATCGTTTATTTGACCGTCGTTATTTTTATCGAGTGCCAGAAAACCGCTTCCCGGAGCGACAAAGGAGATTTGCTCACTGGTGCCGTCGGCATCGATATCAAAGTTGAAATCCCGCTGGGTCAGCTGGGCGGCGGACCCGGAAAAATTTATCACCAGGGGGTCTTTCAGGGCGTCTCCGGCGCGGATACTGATATTCTGTTCCGTATAAAACTCTCGGCTCATGCTGAGACTCACGGAAAAATCGATGGTCTGGCCATCTGTAGTGGTAATTTGCCCATCGGCGGCAAACTCGGTTTTCTCATATTCATAGTGCGATTCATGATAATCGTAGACCAGCCCGTACCCTTCACTGGCGGGTTCGACTGCCGGTGCTGCGGCCTCCCCCTGGACCACTGGCGCAGTTGTCTCGGCTTCCTGAGTCACGGCTTTTGTCGGATCGATGATCTGGAATTTGCGGCCGGTCAATCGTTCAAAAAGGGCGCGAAGGATCCTCATGTTGAGATCACCGTTCATTTCCTGCTCTTCAGAAACATCAACTTCGGCAGGCCGGACATGGCGTCTTCTCATATCTCCCAAAGAGGAAATGGCTACCTTATCCTGCCTTCGAAGTTTTAACTCTCTTTCCGGATGAAGCTCACGGCCTCTTCCACCGTTTGTCTCGCTGACTTTCGGTTCCCGGCCGTTCTGCCAAACAAGCAGCGACTCACGCTTCTGGTGTTGTTCTATCGAAAGATTTTTGGAATACAGTTGAATTGCAGAGTCAGCAATTTTCATGAGATAGCCCTCCCTGGCTGCTGGTATGGAGTAGAAGCGCGGTTAAGTCGTCCTTGACTTTCAAAAACCCGAAGTTCATTCTCGTCTGTATCGGTTGAAAATGTTGTGAGTTTAGATTTTTTATCAGCATTGGTTATTTTCCTTCATTCAGCCACCGAGTGCCAGCACCGCTGAAGAATGTTTGACCCGAATAGTTCAGGCAACAACTCGAATATAAAACGGAAAAAAGTGCATTCGTCCTCGCCGACAGGAAATGGGTTGCCAGCGAAAAATCTTTGCGATAGGATACGGGCGCTTTCACTCCCGCGTTGTTACACATTCGTTTCATTTCAATTAAAAAGGCCCCGGTACCCGGGCTCGGTGAAAAATAATGATTGAGAAAATACTCCGGATAGAAAAAATCGGTGGAACCACCATGTCCCGTTTCGGTGAGGTGCTGCAGAACGTCATCCTCAAGGATAAAAATGATATCTACAATAGAATCTATGTGGTTTCCGCCTATTCAGGGGTGACCAATGAACTTCTGGAACATAAGAAGACCGGCCAACCGGGAATCTACCAGAGTTTTGAACAAAATGAAGAGTATGAGCCGGCGATGATCAGCCTGCAGAACAGGCTCTGCGAACTGAACCGCGGTTTCGAGAGTATTGGCCTTGACGTAGCAGTTGCCGACCGGTTTATCTGCGAACGCATCTCTTTTGCCGTCAACATTCTGAAAAGCATGGACAACGTCATCTCGTCCGGCTATGTCAACCGCAGCGAGGTGCTACTGGCCGCAAGAGAGCTTCTCGCCTCTATCGGCGAGATGCACAGCGCCTTCAACAGCGCCAATATCCTGCAAAACCTCGGATACGACGCCACCTACGTCGACCTGAGCGGCTGGCAGGAAAGACGGGAGCGAACCATCGATGAACGTATTCGCCATACCTTTGCCAAACTCGACCCATCGAAAACCATCTGCGTTGCCACCGGCTATACCAAGGGCACGGAGGGCATCATGCGTGAATTCGACCGGGGCTACTCGGAGGTGACTTTTTCAAAAATCGCCGTCCTGCTCCATGCCGGTGAGGCGGTTATTCACAAGGAATATCACCTCTGTTCGGGAGATCCGGTGATCATCGGCGAGGATAAGGTGCATCCGGTTTGCAACACCAATTTCGATGTTGCCGATCAATTGGCCGATGTGGGCATGGAGGCTATCCACCCCAAGGCATCAAAGCCGCTGGAAACCGCCGGTATCTCCATCAGGGTGATGAACGCCTTTGACCCGAGCCACAGCGGCACCTTGATCACCAAGGATTATATCTGCCCGCATTCCAAGATCGAGGTTGTCACCGGTTCCAATACCGTTACCTGCCTGGAAGTTCACGATACCCGAATGGTCGGCGAGGTCGGTTTTGATATGAAGATCATGAAGGTCCTGCAGGACCACAACGTCAGTTACATCAACAAGGCAACCAATGCCAATACCATTGACGTTCTGATCGCCGAGCGGGATTGCTCGCAGGACCTGGTTGACGATATGCTGCAAGCGTTTCGAGGTGGTCACCACCCAGAATGTGGCCATCGTCTGCGCCATCGGTTCCAATATCGCCAAACCCGGCATCCTTGCCAAGGCAGCCCAGGCCCTGGCCGACGAAAACATCAATATTTTGTCGGTATCTCAGACCACCAGACAGACCAATATGCAGTTCACCCTGCAGCGCGACCATTTTTTTCAAGCCCAACGTGCCTTGCATCGAGCCCTCTGCGAAGAGGCTGGCTGAACTCTAAAAAAGGACTAAGCCGTTATCAAAAAAATAACACGGACGGAGCAATACCTGGAACGGCATAAGGAGCCGTAAGGAAATGGTTTAAAATGGCCATATTTCCGAACGCTCCTAAAGAATATTTACCCTTACATCCTCCGACAGGGTTTCAATCTCCTCGGCGATAATCTCGCTGTCTGCATCAAGGGGCACGGAGAGAGTCAATCGAGCTGAAAAAACGGTGTCACCGATGCCATCCATGATGAACCTTTTGCACTCCATATCCTCCACCCCGATATCCAAATTCGCAAGAATACTGCTCAGATCCCCGGTCAGGCCCGGTCTGTCGATACAGTCCACAACAAAGTTGATGGTTTTTGTTACCCTCCCGCGAGATGCATTTACCGGTGAATAGACAAAACTGAGGCCGGGAAATCTCTGTTCGAGAATTGATTTCAGTGTTTTTTCCTGCTCTTCCTCAACAATAACATTCATTATGGCAGCAAATTGGCCATCGAGTTTGATTATCTTACTGGTCAACCATTCCCCGCCTAAACTCCGAGTAGCCTGTGCTAATACTTTGATAATACCCGGGACGGCCGGCCCGTAAACAGTGGTAATAAAATTGCTTTTCATACAGCTCCCCTGTTTTGCAGAAAATCACACCATCTGGTCGATCTTGGGTTTCTTTAGCAATCAAGTTTAACACATTATTTGTGGTAACTCTATCGTCCTTTAGATAATAATTCCGCCCACTCCAGGTAACAAATAAAAAAACCGCCGCAGCTTTTACAGCCACAGCGGTTTATCAGAGGAGTAGCGCAATCGCCCATACCTCCGGTGATTTTTTTGGGATGTCAGCTCATCGACTCGGCCACCGTCCTGGCCTCGGGCCAACGACGTTCGGCAACTTCATCGGTAGAATAATCAGGCAGAAGAATCGGAGCCACAGCCGGATTGTCAATTCCGGCATCGGTGAGTTCCTTCTCAAACTTCACCACATGATCAAGCGTCAAGGCCCCCAGTTCAACACCCGCCTTGACGTAAGCAGCAGCATTCTTACCGGCGCGGCGACCGAAGGTGATAATATCCTGCAGGCTGTTGCCCATCAAGCGGTTTTCCCCATGCACCCCGCCGATCGCCTCTCCGGCCGCATAGAGCCCGGGAACAACGGTCTCGGTATTGCCGTTGATATTGATACCGCCATTCTGATAATGGAGGGTCGGATAAACAAGCATCGGTTCTTTGCTGATATCGATGCCGTGCCGCTCAAATTGAATAAACTTGGCCGGCAACTCTTTTTTTACGCTGCCCGGACCATGCAGCTCCTCGATCATCGGTGAATCGAGCCAGAGACCGACACGTCCGGTCGGGGTGATGATCCCCTTGCCTTTCTCCATGGCCTCGCAAATCAACTCCGCCGACTCAACATCCCGCGGTTCGAGAGGGAAACAGAACTGTTCGCCGTCGATATTCAACACATGGGCGCCAAGACCACGAACCTTTTCGGTGATAAGCAGGCCAACGTTCTGCTCAGGATAGGCAACGCCCGTGGGATGATACTGGGTGGAATGGAGATCCTTGTTGCCAACACCGGCGCGATAGGCCATAACCACGCCATCCATGGTGGCGCCATAGTGGTTGGTGGTGGCGAAACCTTTGATGTGCAGACGGCCGAAACCACCGGTGGAGATAATGACCGCCTTCGCCCTGACAATAGAAAATTCTTTAGTTTCCATATTGTAGAGGATGGCACCACTGCACTTGCCGTCTTTATCGAGCAAAAGCTCGACCGCCGGGCTGAACTCGAGGGTGGTGATCTGTTCGCCCCTGTTACGTACTTCGTCACGCACCACCCGCATAATCTCCGCACCGGTCATATCTCCCGAGGACTGCAGCCGCTTACGGGAAGAACCGCCACAGTGACGAACGACCGTGCGGCCGTCTTCATACTTGTTGAAGATCATCCCCAGGCTCTCCAGCCAGGCGATGGACAGCGGCGCATCGTTGGCCAGGGCCGCAACCAGGTCACGCTGGTTGGCAAAATGGCCACCACCGATGGTGTCCATAAAATGATAATAGGGGGAATCGCACTCGTGAGTCGCACCCTGGATTCCGCCTTCGGCCATGATGGTATTGGAATCGCCATGACGCAGCTTGGTGGCAATGATAACCTTGCAGCCACCATCGGCCGCCATAATCGCCGCCGAGGTGCCGGCTCCACCGCCGCCGAGAACCAGGACATCAGTGTCAAAGTCAATTTTCCTCAGGTCAACCTTCTCCGGACGAACCATTGACCGCGACTCAAGCAGTTTTGCCACACCCTCCTGGTATACGTCACCCTTATTCGGACCGACCGCCACTCTCCGTTTACCGCTTTCCTGATAATCCGGATGAAATTTCGAGAGAACTTCAGCCCGCTCCTGCATGGAAAGGGCAGGATAGTTTTCATTGCGCCTGGCCATGGCCACCCGTGCCGGACGGGTTGCCTCAACTTTCTTAATCAGCTCTTTTAATTCTGGTGTGTAAGCCATTTCTATATCTCCTTAATCGAAATAGAGGATCGATCGTTTTCTCTTATAAATAGCGAGTCTCTTGAGGCTGCCATGATCCTCTCTCGGCAAAATCCGGCTCACGCTCCCGTTCCACATACCTTTTTTCAAGCTCCTCTTTACTCATCGCCGACAGTTCGCTGAGCATCGTTTCATACCTGCCGTCTTCAATGGCTTCGACCCTGGCCTTCAGGTGTTCCGCCTGGGGCAAGATGTATTTGCCATAGACCCGTCGGGCCAACTGTGCGATATGATATTGGGGAATTTCCCCCAGACAGCGGCTGGCGCACAGGCCGCACTGAATGCAGTCAAAAGACAGTCGCGCTGCCTTCTCAATGTTACCCTGCTTGAGAGCGGAGATATAACCAAGAACATCGACATCCATCGGGCAGGCCTTGGTGCATTGGTTACAAGCGACACAACGAAACAGCTCCGGGTAAAGGGCATGGATGGCCTCCGGCAGGCCGCCGATCTCCTCAATACTGTAACCGGCGCGGTTGGCCGGATAAAAGGGGATCTGGGCAAGATACATATCAGCTGCCACCACGGTCTGACAGGCCAGTCCGAAGTGCAATTTATAATCCCCGGCCATCCGGTATACGGTCGGACAGGCGCCACAGATACCGCCACGGCAACCGGCACCGCGCAAGAATTTAAAACCGGCAAATTCCATAGCCTTCATAATGGTCAAGGTTTCCGGAACCTCATACCTTTTTCCCATGATATACACCGGTATGGCTTTCGCCCCTTCCGGCAGAATCGCTCTATCTCCGGTTGCTACCCTCGGGGTTGTCTTGATCGTCTTCTGGTCTGTATTACACATGATTCATCTCTCCAATAATGCACGGTAAATTGCGTTACATGCTGTTATCCGGTCCTTCTTCGCTTACGCTGCGGCCAAACATTTTTTACTCTGCAACAGCTCAACGCTGCTTTTGTCATTCAACTCAAAATGGCAGAATTTTGCATCAAGGCCCAGGGCCACGGCGAGAAGCTGGGTGAAGTAGTAGGTTGGAATATTTTTGTCGATCCTGCCCGCCGCCAGCATCTGTGGCTGCTGCTTGCCAAGGTTATATTCGCAGAGTGGACAACTTGTCGCCAGGGCTTCGATACCCGCCCCTGAGGCAAGGTTGACAATTGCCGCGGCGGCGCTGTTTGCCCCGGCCGGCGACCCGAGCACCTGATACGAGCCGCAGCATTTATCGGCGGCACTAAACGGTACAACCGTTGCACCAAGAGCTTCGAGCATCCCGGTCATCACAGTGAAACTGCCGAAGGGTTCAATGCCGATTTCCGCCGGTCGATGCAAAGTGCAGCCGTAGTAGGGGGCAATCCGCAAGTCGTTCAGGGGGACCTTCACCTTTTGCCGCAAGCCATCCCAGCCAATCGTTTCCTGCAGAAAAGAAAGGTAGTGGACAACTTCAACCTCTCCGGCGTAGTCGATTTCTTCATCCATAAAGCGATTGATGGTATCTCTTTTCACCTGATCATTTTTCATGATCCGGTTGGCCCGCGCCAGGGTGTTGTAGCACATTGAGCAAAGGGTTACCAACCTGGACGCCCCCTGCTCCTTGGCGCGCACAAGATTGCGCACCGGCCCCACCTGATGAATCAAATCGTCGGCGGTCAGCGAGTGTACCGCTCCGCAACAATTCCATCTGTCGATCTCGTGCACCTCAACCCCCAGAGCCTCAAGGGAGGCTGTCGCCGCCCGATCCAGGTTCTTGGCTTTGCTCTTCAAGGTACAGCCTGGATAATAACTTATCTTCATCGCTCTCCTTAACTGGTGAATTTTCTGAATCCGGCAACCAATGCAATCTGCGGCATCCCGGCGATCACCGCGGGCGACAGCTGAGAAGGCTCGATATAGTTATGGCTCTTGCGCAGGATCTGCTGCCGCAGCGCCTCCATGACCTTGGCGATGTCGATACCCCTGGGACATTTTACAGAACAGGCATGGCATGACGCACATTTCCAGTAGGTATTGATGTCGGCCAGTTTTTCGGCCAGACCAAATTGAGCCATGTGCATAACCTTGCGAGGACTGAAATCCATCTCTTCGGCCATTGGACACATACCGGTACAGGTGGCGCACTGCATGCAAAGTTTCACACTTTCGCCACTCAGTTCTTTGAGTTTCTCAATCGACTGCAGTGATTGAGTCTGGGCAGTAATCATTAAGGTCATGTCGCTTCTCTTTCTAGAGCCAATAAGTTTGTCCCGCCCATAAAAAACCAGACGAGAAATTGCGTCCCGCAATACCACACCTGTGAACACCAGGCACACCCTTTTTTACCGATACCTGATTGATCTGCTGCACCGCCAACCCGGCAGTAGACTCTCCACTTTATTGTAAATCGGACACCATATTTAACAGATCTGAAATTTATTTCAATATAGTTTATATTGTTTTATATCTATTGGTTATAGATTGTTTATGAATGATGCATCATTTTTTTAAAGTATTTTCCATCCCCAAGCCACCTTCGTCTGAAGAACATGTGGGACAACATCCGCCAGGGTGTATATGCTCCACGGTATGAGGTGATAGCATGTCTTGAAAAAGATTCAGGTAGGTGGAGTGTGGTCAGTGATGAATTGATTTTTTCGATGCGACTTGGCCGAAGGTACTTGCGGAAGATATACTACATTCGTATACTTGTTTTTATTATCTTTAGAGAGTTACGATTTATTTTTCGTTTATTGCTTTCCATCTGCCTTGATGAAAAAACACCATGAATGTTCCTACGAAAAACATTTGGGACGGAACCGAAAGACGAAAGCCCGACAGCAGTCGGAGGGTCTCCGATCGCCGTACCAACCACGAACGTCGATGTGACCGACGAAACACTGCAGAAAAAAAGTCCCGCGATCTTGTTGGATGGTTGCGTTCTTTAGTCAAGACGCGATTAGGTGTCGACCGACGGAAACGTTTCGATCAACGCGTTATTGCCAACCGGCGCAGGTTCACACCAAGATCGATGCTCACCAAAGAGGAACTCGCCGATCTCTTAAAATGACACCGCGTGCTGCAGTGGTGTCGAGAATTTTACTCCCTTTCAACCGACCTGCCTTATTGACCGGTTGAAGTCGGGGGTACATCGGTATCACAGTCGGTGTTTACCGAGCAGGCATCCTCCTTTGGTTTTTGCATTTCCGTCAAAAAAGTGTATCCGGGAACCGTGCTTGAGGTGCCGCCGTAGTCGACGTTGCGGCTTTGCCCACAAGTTTTTCCCAGATATTCCCTGATACGTTTTTCTCCTTTGAGGACCAGCGTTTCATCCTCAACCTTCGCCATGAGAATGGGTACCTCGCTAATCGATAGGCTCTGCAACAGAGCTCGATTGATCTGCGGGTCGTAATCTGCAAACAAGACAGCACCCTGCACAGCAAATTTTTCAATCCTTTCGATGGGGTTGAAACGTACCGTACAGCGGTTGTCGGAGTTGATGGCCTCAATCACTTTTTCGCAGTGACTACAGGAAGCTGAAAAGAAAAGATACAGTTTGGCTCCATCTCTTTCACCGTTCACCATTGCCATACTTCCTGAGTCGAGAGAGATTCCCCTACCGGTTGAAGGTGCAGCAAATTTCAGACTGAAACAGGCGGCAAGAACGGCAACAAATATCACCACCCCCCGGATCAACTGGCGCAGGCCGCAACACAGATTCAACAGAACAATAATCGCAAAAATTACCATACAATAGGAACAAAACACAGTAGCGATGGCGTGCTGAAAAAACACCAGCACAGCCTCTGCGGCAAGGCCGGCGAGCAGTATCAGTCGAGCCAATTTGTGCCAATATTCAGACCCTTGCCTACCACGTAGAAATAACCAGAAAAGGGTCTGGAAAAATAAAAATCCGGCGATATTGAAGAAAAAAGGAGATATGTTGGTCATGCTGTCAACAATTTCACAGCCGTCGTTGAAACACAATCCCTTCGACCCGGTGTGCAGGAGAACAGCCTGCATTGCCGTCAATGCGCTTGCCAGAAAAGAAATGAGTGCCCGTATCATAGAGATATTTTTTGCGATTCCTCAAACCATTGATTATTTACCTGTTGACAGTTAGCCGAGCAACTTCTGAAAATGCGGCACAATCAACACAATCACAACATGTTGCGATATGCATTAAAGACAATATTCGGGAGAACTGCAACAGGGAAGAACAGTATGATCGCCACCATGAGGACCATCGGTATGCTGACAGCCACGACCCTGATTACGGCAGTACTCGCTTGGTTTCTCGACAAACGACCAGTTATCGCCGAAACCGAGCAGCTTTTTCTCGCCGCCATGCATGCGGCGTTGGTAATTTTCAGCATGTGTTGGCAGTTGTGGGGTTTTATGTTCACTTGGCAGAACATAAAACAACGAGGAAACCGACACGGTCTGCCGGTGTCAAATCTCTCAAGTAGATTTTTGGGAAAAGAAAAAAATTCACGTCTATCCAAGAGAATTTGTCAAAATCTTTGGAATAAGCTAAGTTGGTCCATCGCGTAACAAACCATCCTCTCACAGGCTCCTTCCTGACGACAGTAACGGTTTTCAATTTTTGTCATTATTTTGTATGAATTCATATATATATCGTCTTATATTTACAGTTGCACTCGGTTTTGTTCTCCTTTGTGTAAGAATACTATCGTCTCACGCACAATCGTCTGAATCAGAAGAACATCTCCAGCTTTTCTTTTATTCAACCGATGGACCTTCCCATTTTATTGTAATCGAGAAAAAACACCAAAGACTGAAACTGTTTGAACAAAAAGATGGTCTCACGCTGATAAAGGAATTTACCTGTGCCACAGGCGAAAATCCAGGCACCAAGAAGACCAGCGGAGATGCACGAACGCCCGAGGGTATTTACCATATAACAGAAATTTATGAAGACAAACGAATTACCGTTTTCGGCAGTCGCGCCTTTCATCTCGACTATCCGAATATTTTCGATACCTACGCCGGGCACCTCGGAAATGGCATTTTTATCCACGGCACCAACAAAAAACTCAACCCGAACAGCACCAATGGCTGCATCACCCTCAATAACAATGATCTCGATGAACTGGCGCCGTATCTTGCCGTCAATACTCTACCGATCATTGTCCTCGACAATGAATCTGAACTCTTACTCGACAACACCCTGCTCCTTGAAAAAAACAGTGACCAATTTAATGATATTCTTGAAAAACTCTCCTACAATCCGGTGAAGACTCCGGTCGACAATATAAAGAACCTCTCTTATCTCAAGGTACGAGAGCAGATCGTCATCTCCATCAGCTACAAAATATTCGAGGACAAATTTACCCAGTATAATGAACGAAAACGGGCTTATTTAACCCAGTCTCCCACCGGCAAATGGAGAACTCTTTTTGCAGTGCAAAGCCAGGATTTAACCCCTACGATCCTGGCTTTACGCCCAACCAAAAATGAGTATTCGAACAAAATTAACGACCTGCCGGTGAAAACCAATGATCTCGCAATAAAAGCCAACGATACTGTGACAAAAGCCGATATTCGGACACCAAAATCCGATCCTGCCCTGGCAAAAGCCAATATTCCTATAACAAAAGTTGAAGAATCGGTTACTAAAACTGGCCGTCCCGCCAGCAGCAAACCGTCTCCTGATAAAAATGAAGAACTGTATGCTTTTATTGAGAAGTGGCGAACTGCTTGGACGGCCAAGGACATTGAAGCCTATATCAATTGTTACAGCCCTTCCTTTAAAAGCGGCAATCTGAATAAGACCGAATGGCGCGCCAAAAAGATTTTTTTAAATCAGAGATACAAATACATAACTGTAAAAATACGCAACATTGCCATCGACTGGACTTCCACCGGAGCCAATGTCACGTTTCAACAAACCTACAAATCTGATCAACTGCAGACCAGTGGTAAAAAAACACTGCAATTGGTTAACAAAAAAAGTCGCTGGATGATAGAAAATGAGACAATATAGTTCGCAAAATCATTGCCTCTCCTGAGTTTGCTGTTTATCCTTCTGCTTAAAAAAGCATTATATATTAATATGATGATACTACTTGGTCCAGTTTGCTTGCTGGTTTATATCTTTACAACCTTTGAGCTCTTCATTTGTCCAGTAAGCCAAGCAGATGTCCTGCGCCATCAAAGCCTCCACGATGTTTATCTGGCAAATACCGAACATGAACTGCATGTTTACCGAATTTTCGGTAAAGAACCGGGCAAAACGATCATGATTATCGGCGGCATTCAGGGAGATGAACCGGGGGGTTACCTGACGGCTGACCTTTATGCCGACATCAGTTTGAAAAAAGGCGACCTCATCGTTGTGCCCCGCGCAAATTTCTATTCGATACTGCTCAATCAACGTGATGGGATGACCGGCGACATGAACCGGAAATTCTCCGAGACATCCGACGCAGCAAAAAACATGGAACAGGAGATTGTCACAATTCTTAAAAAATTGATCGGCGAGGCAGATTGTCTGCTCAATCTCCATGAGGGTTCCGGATTTTACAATGAGGAGTGGAAAAGTGAAATCGAAAACCCCGACCGATTCGGACAATCGATTATTTATGATGCCCAAAGCTATTATGGTGAAAAAAGACAAGCAGCAATAGACCTCGAAACCCTAGCTAAACGAATAATCGACAAAGTCAACCTGCAGATAGAAAATCGCCGCTACTACTTTCAACCCAATAACCACAACACCGTCTCTGAAAACACTCGTTATTTTGAACAGCGAAAATCCGCTACTTATTATGCCCTTACCCAAGAAAATATCCCAGCCTTCGGGGTGGAAACATCAAAATCGATAAAATCGAATTCAATAAAGGTCGGCTTTCAAAAACTGGTGATCAATGCCTTTATGGAAGAATTCGGTATCATTCCTGAGACCCCTGGTCTGCATATCGAAAACACCAAACTCGGCTATGTTCTTGTTACGGTCAACGGCGGATTGCCCTACGCCGTTCCAAACGGCTCTGAACTGCAAATCGAAAGCGGCGACGAGGTTATGATTACCGATATAATCGCCAACTCTCGTCGTGGATTGACTGCCGATTTTGTTGGCATGGGCAATCATAATGACACAAAATTTCCCTTTCGAATTGTTAAGCCCACGAAAGTACTCGTGCGCAAAGATGCAGAGACCTGCGGATCAATTGATATAGCTATAAAAACCGGCAAGCTTGTCGGTTCCATCATGGCAAATGACAACAAACCCGCAAAAGCGATGCCCGCTAAGCCAGAAGTCTCAGCCAAAAAAACAGAGGGGCTGCCGCCTGGACTTCGTGCAGAGCGTTTATTACTGAATGTAAACGGTCAGCTGGTTACCGTCTCCGAAGGTGGGGAAATCACCGTCTCTAGGGATAAGTTGGTGGTGATCAAAGGAATACAATCCAACATCAGCCGTCTCGATAACCAGATTTTCGCAAATTTAAAAGGCTTCTCACCATCAAAAGTTAAAAATGACGGCAACGACATCAATATTCCCCTCTATCCCGAGCATGATTTACGGATGCGCTTCTCCGAGGAGAAAAAAGGACTTCGGTACCCTATTATCGCCACCCATAACAATAAAGAAATTGGTAGTTTTTGGTTAAAGATTCAATAACCGCTTTCATCAAATGGAGTGAGTATCCCCCCATTATTGTTTATTTTTTCAATTTGCAGAGTATGTGGTGTCATTTTCGCATTGCCGATCCTGTTTTCAAAAAATGGATGCAACTTGACAATAACAATCATTCCCGTTAAAATGCATACGCGTCAATTAGATTAACTTCATTACATCATCAAGGAGAGCGTCATGCAGAAATGGGAATGTCCGTGCGGCTATATTTATGATCCTAAAGAGGGTGACTATGAAAATGGTGTAGAACCAGGAACCGCATGGGAAAATGTCCCCGAGGATTGGGTCTGTCCAAAATGTGGTGCGGCAAAAGAGGATTTCTGGAAACACTCTTAGCAACTCAACCCAAGGTATTCAGGCGTAAATGTTTGTAAACATCTAGCCCATCGCGGCAGAAGAATTTTTCGAACATTTATCAGTTTTGAGAAATTTCGATGGTCTTTTGTTGAGCCCTCTCCTTTTTCTTATAGAGAGGGCTTATTCCCCTCCTGTGTCACTTTCCCTCCGGTTCTACACCAAACTCCCCGGCTAATGCTATGAAGAGTTTCTGAGATCTACATCCGATACCCCTTCAATCCCTCACCTGTCTCTAGATCTACTGAGCATTTTCTGCGCTTGCTCCGGCTCTTCTTGCAATTATTGATCAAGATGACCCATCCGTTCCAAGATACTTTACACATAAACATTTATAATGACTGGAAATCTAGTATTGGCACATAATTTGCTTGATAATTTGCAAGCAACTCGCGGCAAACCACTCTTCCACAATTAAACTTAGAGGGTTATCAAGCCATGACAACAAAAAGCGATCGGAATAACCACAGACTATTTATCTCCAGAATGGTTGGTGTCACCTTAAAAAACCGCGGAAGCAAACTCTACCCAACAAGAAA
>CAWDST010000018.1:0-99742 GCA_963804965.1 uncultured delta proteobacterium | reverse complement strand
TGCTCTTCGCCCTGTCGCTGGAAGGGGTCGAACGGGAAATCAGGGGGATGATCCTGCAGATCCTCGCCCTTTCCCTACTATCGCTCTGTTTTCTCTTTGTGCTCATCTATTTTCTCAGCCGCCGTTTTATCAAACCTATTATCGACCTTGCCGAGGCCATGGGCGAGGTCGAGGTGGAGATGCGGGAAAAGACCATGCCGGTTGCCGGCAGCGACGAACTGTCCCGCCTGGCGGAAAGTTATAACGATATGGTTCTGAGAATCCGCCGGGCGAGCGAAGAGATGAAACTGGCCCACGAAAAACTTCTGCAATCGGAAAAACTCGCCACCCTCGGTGTCCTTGCTTCAAGCGTTGCCCATCGGATCAATAACCCGCTGGGCGGCCTGTTTAACTGTGTGCGCCTCCTGCAGAGGCAGGGTGATGATCCGGCCTTCAGGAGCAATTATCTTGAATTGATTTTGGAAGGTCTTGGAAAGTATTGAAAAAACAGTCGGGCAGCTGCTGTATACCGCCGGCCGGCGCGATGGCGAGGAAAAACGCTGCCGAGGTGGCGGACGTGCTTGCCCGGGTGCTGAAGTTTCTCGATTATCGCATGAAAAAGCAAGGGATATCCTACCTGCAGGAGGTTGCAGGTGATCTTGTCATTCCGGTCGCCCCCCACGATCTTGAGGAGATGTTTTTGAACACCATGATCAATGGCATTCAGGCTATGGAGACGGGCGGCACCCTGAAGGTGCGGGCCGGACACAGCAGCGGCCAGGTGGAAATCAGTATTGAGGATAGTGGAACGGGGATCCCGGAAGATAAACTGAACCAGGTCTTCGACCTCTTTTATTCGACCAAAAAGGCCGGCGAAGGCACCGGCCTCGGCATGTGGATGACCTATGAACTGGTGAAAAAATACCGTGGCAATATCGCCCTGGAAAGCCGCGAAGGCATGGGCACCAAGGTGTCGATTGTCATACCGGAGGAAACATGAGCAAAAGTATTCTGGTGGTCGAGGACGAAAAGATCCTGCGTATTTCCCTGGCCGACGCCCTGAAGGCCGAGGGCTATACGGTTTTCCCGGTGGCCGACGGCAATGAGGGGCTGGCGGTGCTCGGCGAAGGCGATTTCTCGCTGGTAATCACCGATATCCGCCTGCCCGGGCGCAAGCGGCATGGATATTCTCCGCAAAAGTCTAGCCGAAGCACCGCTTACTCCGGTGATCATGATGACCGCCTACGGTACCATCAAGGACGCGGTTTCGGCCATTCGTGCCGGGGCCTTTGATTATGTCACCAAACCCTTCGACCTCGACGAGATGCTGCTCACCGTTACCAAGGCCCTGGAAGTTCAATCGATTACCGAAGAAAATATCCGCCTGAAAAAAGAGCTGAGCAGTTATTACGGCGCCCCGAATATCATCGGCGAAAGCAAGGCCATGCAGGCGGTCTTCGCTCTCCTTGGTAAGGTCAGCAGAACCGCCTCGACCGTCCTCATTCTCGGTGAATCGGGGACAGGCAAGGAGTTGATTGCCTCGACCATCCATTATCAGAGTGGTAGAAAGGACAAACCGATTGTCCGCGTCAACTGCGCGGCGCTACCCGCTGAGCTCATCGAGAGCGAGTTGTTCGGCTATGAAAAGGGCGCCTTTACCGGGGCCGGTGCCAGGAAACCCGGTCGGTTCGACCTGGCCGACGGTGGCACCATTTTTCTTGACGAGATCGGCGATCTGCCGCTTCTTACCCAGACCAAGATTCTCCGGGTTCTGGAAGAGCGGACTTTCGAGCGCCTCGGTTCTACCGGGACGGTAAAGGTCGACGTGCGGATCATTGCCGCCACCAATAAGGATCTGGTGGAGGAGGTGAAGGCCGGCAGGTTCCGTGAAGATCTCTACTACCGTCTCAATGTCATTCCCGTACTTCTGCCGCCCCTGCGCACCCGGAAAGAGGATATTCCGCTGTTGTTGTATGCCTTTGCCAGGCGCTTTAACGATCAGTTGGGTACCAATGTCGTGTTCACGCCCGAAGCTGTCGATATTCTCATGAACTATGCCTTTCCAGGTAATGTGCGCGAACTGCTCAATATCGTCGAACACTGCATCGCGCTGGCCAACGATAAAACCATCAGGCCTGCCGACCTGCCCGCCCACATTGCCAAGACCCGCCAGAAGAGGACTTCTCTGGCCTCACTGTCGGAAATCATCGCGGAAGCAGAAAAGAATCATATCATCAAGATCCTGCAACTCACCCAAGGCAATCGTTCAAGGGCCGCGGAAATCCTTGGGATCAGCAGAAAGACCCTGTGGGAGAAAATCAACCTTCATCGCCTTGAGCTTTAACCCCGTTTTCATACTCTCCTTTTTAGAGAGTCTGGCGACCGAGTGTTACTGAGGTGTAACACCGCGTTTTTCGGAAAAGTGAAGTAACAGTTCTGATTTGCACGATTCTTTCCGGTGCCTTTGGTTTTCCTTGGCATGTCTGCGCCTCTTCCTTAAGAAATGTCTATACCAATTTGATATTGTATGAATATTTCCTCCATTGTTGGAAAAGTGTTTCTTCTGCGTAACAATCTAAACAAAAAGCGGCATGGCACGAAAAATGCTGCTTTGTGGTATTAGGTTTGAATAAAGATCAGTCTGGGTAATCCCTCGGTCTACAGTTGCAAGGAGCTCTCAACCAGCGAAACAGGAGGAAAATCAATGAGCCAGGAAGATATTCTCGTGGTCATGCAGAATGACCTTGAACGGGCGATGAAAAAATCGGCCAAGGATCGGCGTTGGGCGATGCTTATCGACCTGCGCAAATGCGTCGGTTGTCATGCCTGCACCGTCGGCTGTGTCTCGGAAAACAAGTTGCCGCCAAAGCTCTACTACCGGCCTGTGCACGAATACGAGCAGGGCACCTATCCCAAGGTCACCCGGACCTTTCTCCCCAGGCCTTGCATGCAGTGCGATGAACCGCCCTGTGTCGAGGCCTGCCCCGTCCCCGGTAAGGACGGTGCCACCTGGAAGGAGACCGAAGGCCCCGGCGCGGGCCTGGTCCAGATCAATTATGAGCAGTGCATCGGTTGCGGCGCCTGTGTCGAGGCCTGCCCCTATCATGCCCGTACCCTTGACGACGGCGGCTTCCATTCCACGGGTACTCCCGCCCTGCAACGCTATGAGATCATGCCGTCGTTTGAATACGGCAAGAAACGGACGCGCAGCAAAAAAGGTCTGCCGGTCGACAAGGCCCGCAAATGCCACTTCTGTCTGCATCGCCTGGTGGCCGGGCAACTGCCGGTGTGCATCACCACCTGTGTCGGCCGGGCCGGCTATTTCGGCGATGAAAATGACCCCGAGAGTCTGATCGCCAAAGTTAAAAAAGCCAATCCCGTGCAAATCCTGAAACCCGAAGAGCGGACCGCGCCGCGTGTCTTCTATGTCGCCAATGAAAAGCTGGAGGTGCTTTATGACAAATAATACTGCCAACGGCGTAACCCGCCGCGATTTCCTGAAAACCACGGCCATAGCCGGCTGTACCGCTCTTGTCGCCTCGCAGTTCGATTTCGCCCGCGGCCTGATCGCCCGGGTCGAGGCCGGTGAACTCAGCGAGTTCGAAGCCTATGAGCTGATGAAGGCCGAGAACACCCTTTATTCCGTCTGCCTCAACTGCAATACCGGCTGCGGCATCAAGGTGAAGATCCTCGACGGAGTGGCGGTGAAAATCGACGGCAACCCGTACAATCCTTTTAACTTGCATCCTCATCTGGAAATGAAAGCTACCCCGGAAGGGGCGGTAAAGGTCGATGGCGGGCTCTGCCCGAAAGGTCAGGCCGGTCATCAGGGCGCCTACGATCCTTACCGGGTGACGAGGGTCTTAAAGCGTGTCGGCAAGAGGGGGAGAACAACTGGCAGTCCATTCCCTTTGCCCAGGCCATCGACGAGATCGTGGATGGCGGAATGTTGTTCAAAAATGTCCCAGGCGAGGAAAACCGCAAGATCGCAGGACTTAAAGAACTCTACGCCTTGAAAGACAAAAAGGTCTTCGAGGAGATGGAGAAGGATACCGCCGCCCTGCGCAAGAAAAAACCGGAGGAGCGGAGCCAGGCGATTGAGGAATTCAAGAAGAAACATGCCGCCAGCCTTGAAGCCCTCATCGATCCGGAGCATCCAGATTTCGGGCCGAAGAACAATCAGTTCGTCTATTTCTGGGGCCGTAAAAAAGGCGGCAGGTCAAACTTCGCCGCCGCCTTTACCGGCGCCTACGGCACCGCCAACACCCATGGCCATACCACAGTCTGCCAAGGGTCGCTGTACTTCGCCTGCAAGGCGATGAGCGAGCAGTATACCGGGACTTCCTTCAGCGATGGCCAAAAATTCTATTGGCAGGCCGATCAGGAAAACAGCGACTACATCCTCTTTATCGGCGCCAATCTCTTCGACGGCAACTACGGTCCGACCAACCGCACCATGCGGATGACCCAGAGGATGGCCGATGGCAAACTGAAGATGACCGTCCTCGATCCCCGTTTTACCAAGTTGGCCTCAAAGGCAAATCGTTGGGTGCCGATTAGCCCCGGCGCCGATGCCGCTTTTGCCATGGGCATGACCCGGTGGATCCTTGAAAACAAGAAATTCGACGGCAAATTCCTGGCCTGCTGCAATAAGGCAGCGGCGACCGCCGCCAAGGAACTGAGCTGGAGCAATGGCCCGTGGCTGGTCAAGATTGATAAGGACGGCAAACCGGGAAAATTCTTACGGGCCCATGAGATAGGTTTGAAGGCCGCGGAAAAAAGAAAGGATGATGCTGGCAAGGAAGTTGATTTCGAGTATCTGGTGGCCATGAAGGACGGTAAAGCGGTGGCCTTCGATCCGAACGACGAAAAGGAAGCGGTTGTCGGCGATCTCTTTGTCGATGCGACCCTAACCGATGGCCAAGGCAAAGAGGTAAAGGTCAAGAGCAGCCTGCAGGTCATGCTCGAGACCAGCCGAGAAAAAACCATCGCCGAATATGCCGAGCTCTGCGGCATAGAAGCCGCCACCATTGAGGCGGTGGCCGGTGAATTCACCAGTTACGGCAAGAAGGCCTGTGTTGATGTCCATCGGGGGCCGGCTCAGCATACCAATGGTTTTTACAACATTTCCGCCTGCATGAATCTTAACCTGTTGATCGGCAACTTCGACTGGAAGGGCGGGATGATCGCCGCCTCCACCTTCAATATCGACGGCACCAGTAAGAGCACCGATAAGCAACCCTTTAAATTCAAGGAAATCGGTCCGAAAGGGATGAAGGTTTTCGGTACCTCGGTCATTCGCCACGGCATGAAGTACGAGGAATCGAGCCTGTTCCAGGGCAAGGAAAGTTATCCGGCCAAGCGCAACTGGTGGCCGCTGTCCTCCGATGTCTATGAAGAGATTCTGCCGTCGATCGCCGATGCCTACCCCTATCCGGCGAAGGTGGTCTTTTCGTACATGGGGGCGCCGACCTATTCTCTACCGGCCGGCCAGACCCAGATCGCCGCTCTCCTCGATCTCGACCGCCTGCCGCTGTATATCGCCAGCGACATCCTCGTCGGTCCGACCTCCATGTACGCCGATTATATCATCCCCGATCTCCATTTCCTGGAGCGCTGGGAGTTCCAGGGCTCGCATCCGAATATGCCGGTAAAGGTCCAGCCGATCAGGCAGCCGGTTATTGCCTCGCCGAATGAGATCGTCAAGGTTTTTGGCGTCGAACAACCGATCAGCTATGAAACCTTCTGGCTGGCTCTGGCCGAGAAACTGGGGTTGAAGGGCTTTGGCAAGGATGGCTTCGGTCCGGGCCAGGATTTCACCCGGCCGGATGATTTTTATATCCGCATGGTCGCCAACATTGCCCTCGATGGTAAAGACCCGGTTGCCGACGCAACGCCCGCGGAAATCGAATTGTTCAAACTGTCCCGACGCCATCTGCCGAAAAACGTCTACGACATCGATCGCTGGCAGGCGATAGCCGGTCCGGCCTGGCCGAAGGTGGTTGCTGTGCTCAACCGCGGCGGCCGGTTTGCCAGCCAGGCATCAAGCTATAAAGACGACCAGGTTGCCAACAAATACGGCAAATTGATCAACCTGTACCAGGAAAAAACCGCCGGCTGCAAGGACGCCTTTACCGGCAAATCCTTCCATGGCTTGGCCCGCTTTGTCCCGATTAGCGACACCATGGGCAACGATACCAAGGAACTGGCCAAGGGCTATCCCCTCCATCTCCTCACCCAGCGCGATGTCCGGCACACCAAGGCACGGACCATCACCATGCCGTATCTTACCGATCTCATGCCGGAAAACGGTATCATCATGCATACCAGCGACGCCAAGAAAATCGGGGTGAAGACCGGCGACCGGGTCAAGGTGATTTCGGCCACCAACCCTGACGGGGTCTGGGATCTGAAAAAGGGCCGACAAAAGCCGATGGTCGGCAAGGTGCAGGTCACCGAGACCATCAAGCCGGGGGTTGTCACCTTCACCCTCGGCCATGGTCACTGGAGTTCCGGGGCCGAGGATGTGACCATCGATGGCAAGGTTGTAGCAGCTGACACTCGCCGGGCCGCCGGGGTCCATGCCAATGCGGCGATGTGGATCGACCCTTACCTGAAAAACACCTGCATGATCGACAAGGTCGGCGGCAGCGTGTCGTTCTATGACACTATGGTGCAGTTGATAAAGGTTTGATGCACTGAGGAAATTCTTGCAAGCAAGGTGAACAGCGTTTCACACTGTGGCCACAATCAACAAGGCTCTCGGGGTATTTCGAGAGCCTTGTTTTCTTCGATTATTTGCCCTTGGTGATGAAGTCACCTTAAAGCGATGATTGTCGATTTTCCCGGACATTTTCTAAAGTACAGGAATTGGCCGATGGATGCTGATAGAAAGCTCCATGGGTAATGGCACTGCTATCATGAACTCCGAAAATCCAAGCCTGGAGGAAGCTGCAGCCATTTTTGTATTTTGAAAAAGATTGTCGCAGAGCAATGAACAAGGTAGATTACCTCACCCTCCCCGTGACCGTCGGTGGAGTATTTCCCGGTAACGCCCCAAGGTTATTACCCTGCATGGGGCTTGTCAAAAAACCACCTGTGACCCTCATCGGGCAGTCTAAGTTTATTTTCATTATGGGCATCGCCGCCGACATCATAATCCTCATCGTTACTTCGTTCTTCTGCGGCCTGCTGATGCAGCGAATACGCCAGCCCCTGATTCTCGGTTATCTCCTGGCCGGAGTTATTCTCGGGCCGTATACCGGCGGACTGACGGTCACGGAGATCCATGACATCGAACTCCTCGCCGAGATCGGGGTGGCCCTGCTCCTTTTCGCCTTGGGGCTGGAATTTTCGCTCAAGGATCTCAAGCCTGTTAAATACATCGCCCTGCTCGGCACCCCGCTGCAGATTCTTCTTACCATTGGTCTCGGTTTCGCTATCGGTCGGCTGTTGGGCTGGGAGTGGCGGACTTGCCTGTGGTTCGGGGCTCTGATCAGTCTTTCCTCGACCATGGTCATCCTCAAAACCTTGATGAATCAGGGCTGGCTCGGTACCCTGTCGAGCAAAGTGATGATCGGCATGCTGATCGTTCAGGATCTGGCGGTGGTGCCGATGATGATCATTTTGCCACAGCTCAACGATCCGACAACTGGTCTCGGAACAGTGGGGGTTGCCGCCGGCAAGGCGGCTCTGTTCCTGGCGACAATGTTCGTGTTCGGCAATAAACTGCTGCCGATCCTGTTGCGGCACATCGCCAGACTCGGTTCCCGGGAGCTCTTTCTCCTTGCCATCACCGCCATTGGCTTGGGCGTTGGTTATGTTACCTACCTGGCGGGACTGAGTTTTGCCTTCGGCGCCTTTATAGCCGGCATGGTTCTCAGTGAATCCGACTACGGTCATCAGGCCTTGAGCGACATCATCCCCCTGCGCGATCTGTTCGGGCTGCTGTTTTTTGCCTCGGTGGGGATGCTCCTTGATCCCTCGTTTCTTTTGAATAATCTCGGACATGTGCTGCTTTTGGTCCTCCTCGTCGGTGTCGGTAAAGGGCTTATTTTTGCCGGGCTTGCGAGAATCTTTGGCTATGGCAATGTTGTACCTCTGGCAGTCGGTCTCGGGTTGTTTCAGATCGGCGAATTTTCTTTTGTTCTCGCCAGGGTCGGAGTGTCCACCGCGTCCATCGACACGGAATTTTATAACCTGGTATTGACCGCAGCAGTAATGACCATGGTTTTAACCCCCATTATTTCCGCGCAAACCGGACGTTTCTACGCCCTGAAAAAGCGGTGGTTTCGCCACGAATCATTGGAATCGATCAACTTTCCGGAAGAGGCACTGCACGACCATGTGGTCATCGCCGGTGGCGGGCGGGTGGGCTTTCAGGTCGCGGCAGTTCTTGACCGACTCGGTACCTCGTTTGTTCTGGTGGAAATAGATCAGCATCGTATTGAAGAGGCCAGAGCCGCTGGATATCCGGCAATCTATGGCGACGGCAGCCACGAGGTGGTGCAGGAAGCCCTGGCCATGGACAAGGCCTCGCTGCTCGTGGTCACCACACCGGGGATTGTCGTGGCTCAGGCCATTATTCGTCATGCCCGAAAGGTGAACAGCCGGATCAGGGTGGTGGCGCGTATGGCCGATCCGGCTTTTTTCGACGTGTTCCGGGAATTGGAAGTGAGTGATCTGGTGTATCCGGAGTTCGAAGCGGGCTTGGAGATGACCAGGCAGGCCCTTCTCCATCTGCGCATTCCCGCACCTGAGATTGATCGGCAAACCGCTGATATGCGCCGGCAATTGCTGGGACCGCGACTGGCGACAAGCGAAGATTATCTGACCCTCGGTCAAATGCGGGTGGCGGAACACTCGTTCGATTTGCAGTGGGTCCGCCTAGAGCCCGGCAACCGGCTGATCGACAAAAGTATCGGTGAAACGGAAATTCGCAAAACCACCGGGGTTTCGGTGGTTGGCATTATTCGCGAGCAGCTGCTGGTGCCGAACCCCGATGTCGGGTTCCGTTTCCAGGGCGGTGATCTGGTGGCAATCATCGGGTCCAGTGAGGCCCGTACCTGCTTTCATCATTTTATTGAAAAGCGCCAACAAGACGATGCTGGAGTTGCAAGTTGATGCTCCCCGCGATTGCGTTCGTCTGCGGCGCATGCTTCCTGGACAGAGCATGGCGATTCTGCCCTTGATTTCAGTTAGCTTTTATGTTCCTCTTTTTTCAAAAGTGGTGATGTTCGCTCCACATCGATATCCTGGTATCAAAAAAGACACAGGGAGGGCCATAACATGTTTATTGATCTTGGTGACCTATCTAAAGGAATGGGTATGCTTTTCATGAAGGAATTTATGGAAACAGCCCAAAAAATATCCTGTGGTGAGGGTCAACTTCTTTTTCGGAAAGGCGATGGCACACACCATTTCTACACCTTGATACAGGGTGAGCTCCGATTAACCATCGGGGTAGATGAGCAACACGTTTATACGGTGCGGCATGCGGGAGATATTTTCGGCTGGTCCAGCCTTGTCGGTGGAAAAATCTATAGTGCAACGGCAGTCTGTACCAAGCCCTCAGAGATTACTCAGGTTTGATCGTGATAAACTCTTGGAACTTCTCGACAGACATCCTGATAGCGGCTTTATCTTCTTTAAAAAACTGTCGGAGATGCTCGGCAAGCGCCTTCTGGAAGCGTATCGGATTATTGAGGGAGAGGCGACTTGAGAGGGAGTGTAAACATCGCTGTGATTTCTTTCACCCTCGAAGAAGTAGGCTTGAAGGGGATTTGACCGTGAGTTCACTTCTACTGAGCGTTGACTTGGAAGATGTTCGTGCTTGGGTCAAGGATGGTACCCGCTACCGAGACGGAGTTGTTGAAAACACCAGAACCTACCTCCAGCACTTCAAACGCTGGGGGGTGAAGGCGACCTTTTTTGTCGTCGGCGAGGTAGCCCGGCGTTATCCGTCGTTAATGCGGGGAAATTGTCGAGGCCGGGCACGAGCTGGCCTGCCATGGCGATGTCCATCTGCAGCTCGATAAACTTACGCCGCGAGAGTTTCGCACCGATATGCAGCGCAATCTGGCCGCCCTGGAAAACGCCGGAGGAGGGAACATAAAGGGTTTCAGGGCACCAACCTTTTCGCTGACGGCGCGCACGGCCTGGGCCCATGAGGTTCTGGCCGATCTCGGTTTTACCTATTCGAGTTCGGTGCTGCCGGCTGCCAATCCACTTTATGGGTGGCCGGAATTCGGCAAGGCCGCCCGCAAGGTGGCCGGTGAGCTCTGGGAATTACCGGTCACTCTGCATAGCATACCAGGTCTATCGGTACCGATCTCCGGCGGGGTATATTTCCGGGTACTGCCGTTTTTTCTGACAGAGTGGGCGATTGGCAAAAACATCGCCCACGGCAATGCGGTGGTCACTTATTTTCATCCCTATGATATCGATACCAAACAGGAAAAATTCATGCATCCGGATCTGGGGGACAAGAAACACCTGAACATGCTCATGTATATCGGGCGGGCCAAGGTCCTGAAGCGGTTGGAAGTTCTCCATCGATCCTTTCCCTTTCAGGCATACCAAGAATATGTCAATGGTCTTCAGGCGGGTTCTTTGCTGCCGACAGGTTGAGATTTTTTCTAATCAGGGCCAGTTGTTCGGCAAGAAGCCCGAGAAAGAAGAAGATCAGCCCGGTGACAAAGAGAAACAGCGTACCGACCGACACGCCTTCGCCACGCAAGATAATCGGGATACCCCACACGGCGCTGAACAGCAGGAAAAAGATGGCCGGCGGGAAAAAAATGCGCATCGGGTCAAACATTGTTGCGACATGAACTATCTCCAAAACGGTATCAAAGGCGGTTCGGATACTGATGGTCGATGTGCCGGTGGTGCGGGGAGCGACGGTAATCGGGTGTTCGAGTACCAGATGGCGCTGGTTGATAAAGATCAGGGTGATAATGTCGCTGAGGGCCATGTTGTCCGGACAGAGGTGCATGTATTGTTTGACCAGATTGGTTGCATAAATCTTCATACCGGAGTTCAGGTCATGGATGGGGATGGGCATGAGCAGGCTGGCGATAAAACGGATGATCGCCTTGCCGGTTTTTCGGTAAAGACTTTCCTTATGTTTCTTTCGTCTGCCGATGACCATGTCGGCATCATTTTTCCGTAGGCTGTCATAGAGTGCGGTAACATCCTCAAGCCGATGTTGGCCATCGGCGTCAATGGTTATGACCAAGGGGGTTTTTGTAGCACTCATGCCGGACTTGATCGCCCCGCCGTAACCGCGATTTACCTTGTGGTGGATGGGGACAAAGAAAGCCGGATCCGCATATCTGTTCAGGAATTCTTTGGTGCCGTCCCTTGATCCGTCGTTGACAATGATCAGTTTGCAGCCGGTTTTTCGGCAGTAATCCAGCAGTTCCGGAAGAAAAGTAGATAAAGCCTGTTCTTCATTATAGGCAGGTATGACAATAGTAAGGTCATTCATACGGGGTTGCGGCAAGGATTTTGGTTGATTGTTGTCGATGTTGATGAGAAAAACCCGATCACCCGCTTAGCAATGGAGGGCTCAAAGTTGGTCGCTCGGCATGGAGGAAGGCTATCCAGAGAATATGTCTCCGGATGATTGCGAGTATATAAAGATGCATGGCCGTGTCAAGTCAAAAACGGGGCAGATCTCTTTGCCCAAAGTCCTTTTCGTGCTGACTGCCTGATTGAAGGACCAAAATGGCTGTTTCACAGGTGTTTTCTTATTTGATTCTCCTGTGGAGAATCTCCACCAGCTCCTCCTTTGTCAATTTCGCGGGATTGTTCTTATTGCCCGTTTGGCCGGCTATTTTTTCCGCGTCACTGGTCGTCATGCCATAGTCGCTGATGAACGGCAGCGCCAGCTCGTCCGCCAGCTCTTCCAGTTCGGCGATAAAATGGTCCTGATACCAGGAAGGGCTGCGACCGCTTTGCCCGCTGACTATTCGTCCGAGTATGGCATATTTGCCGAGGGCCGGGTGATTTGCTGCGGTGGCGCGCAGCTTGATCAGAGTCAACCGGTTGGCCGGAGCCATCAGACTGCCGCAGATGACCCCATGGGGAATGGCCATTAAGCCGCCGATCGATGAAGCAAAACCGTGCACGACCCCCAGGCCGGCATTGGCCAGGACAATGCCGGAGAGCAGGGCGCCGTAGGACATGCTGCTTCGCGCCGCAAGATCGTCGCCATTGCTGGCAACCGCCCGCAAAGCGCCGTGCACGGCGCGAATTCCTTCAAGGGCCAAGGCATCGGTGAGAGGTGAAGCTCCGGTCGAGAGGTAGCCCTCAACCAGCTGGCTATAACAATCCATACTGCAGGATACGGTCAAATTTTTCGGGCAGGAGAGGGTCAGGCACGGGTCGATTAAGGCAAGGTCGGGGAAATAGTTGCGGTGGCGAAGCGAGCTCTTGAAGCCTCTGCTGCCAACTGAACTGAGAACTGCGTTGCTGGTTGCTTCGCTGCCGGTCCCCGATGTTGTCGGGATGGCGATGAACGGCAGCTTTCTGCCGCTTGGTTTTGTCGTGCCGACACCTTCGAGAAAGCGGCTGACCTCACCACCCTCGACCAGCATGGCCGCGAGGGCTTTACCGGCATCGAGGGTGCTGCCGCCGCCAATGCTGATAACCATATCTCTATCGACGTATTGCCGATCGGCAACAACCGTGTCGATGTTTTCCGGCGATGGTTCGCCGGTGATATGGAGGATTTTCGTCGGGAGTGCAAGGTTCTCCAGGATCCGTTGCAGAGCGGCGAAACTTTGACCTTTGATAAAAGAGCTGTTGCCGAGAATGACCAGGGGCCGCGAGCCGAAGGACGGCCAGAGAGTCTACAAGCTCTGTCAGTTTGCCCGCACCGAAAACAATTCGCGAGGGAGTGCCGAGGGAAAAAGGGAGGATCATTTGCTCTCCGGATTGAGGCTTTGGTTGAAGGACTTACTGTCCAAAGATACGTCAAGACGGCGGAGACGGCAAATGGAATTCCCTACGACAGGAGGAGAGAGACAAAAAACCCCTTGATGGGTTTCGGCAATTTTACTAGGTCCTGAGAAGTGACTGATGGGCCTGGTCGGCGATGTCAGAGAGACTTTCAGCAGCTTGTTGCTCTTCACATCTGGCGGCTTGGGCACCATTTGCCGGGCTCGATGATTTTGCAAAGCTCTGAACCGCAGTCAAATAGAGTCTGGCTGATAAATGCTTGTCCCGTTTATCGGGGTGAGTTAGAACTCGTTTTTTCAGGTAGCTGAAGGTAAGCTGGGGAGGGGGGCAAGGGCTATCGGCAGGGATGAGTTTTACGTGTCGGTAAAACCGATCTACGATTCGCAGGAAAACTTTGTCGGCGCCGTCCTGCTCATTAACTTGCCGAGACCGGCACCATAGATACACTCACCGGTGAGATGTTTGCCAGAGCAATTCATTTTGCAAGCGGCAGAAGCGAGCCGATCATCCCCATCAATTGTGCTGCTCTTCCCTAAACACTCATTGAAAGCGAACTCTTTGGTGTCGATGGGGCGTTTACCGGCGCACGGCGAAGCCCGGTCTCCGGCGATATGCCGCCGGGGGCCCTCAGGCAAAAATCCTCCGCGTCCTGCAGGATGGCCATATCCGGCGAATCGGCGGCTTTGAAGACTGAGGTCAGGCAGGGTACTTATCGGCGATGTAATCTTTCAGATACCTGTTCTCCACGTCCTTTTCCGTGAGCAGGGCCTTGACCACGTCACCGATCGACACCATCCCTTTCAATTCCTTGCCGTTCATTATGGGGATGTGGCGAATTCTATTCTCGGTCATGACAGCCAAGATATAATCGACATGGTCGTCTTCGGTGCCGATTATCAGATTGGTCGTCATGATGGTGTCAACGGTAATTGTCTTGATTGTATCAGGATGATTGACCACCGCCATCAGCACATCACGAGCCCCGATAATCCCGAGGATATCGTTGTTTCTATCAACGACCAGCAGGGAACCGATGCGATTTGCCGAAAAAATCAACATGGCGTCTATAACTTTGGTGTCTTTCTCGATAGTTACAACGCGATTTCCTTTTGCTGCCAGAATATCTTTTACTTTCATCTTGTGGGCTCCCCGATCTGGAATCTATGAGCGGCAAAAACAGCCACTCAGGGCTGAATGTTTTCGTTAAGTTAAATGACAATTGGATAAATGCCGATGGCGAACACACAGAACGCCAGGATGAAGGTACAGGCGGTGGCATAAACTGATCCGCGGGTCTCAAAGGTATCCGTTGCCTCATGAAAATACATATTAATGATCAACCGCAGATAGTACCACATCGACAGGATACTGCTGACGATACCCAGGACGGCGAGGGCCATTTGATCGGCGGCGATGGCGCTGGTGATGACGTAAAATTTCCCCATAAAACCGGCGGTTGGTGGAATGCCGGCCATGGACAGGAGAAAGACGGTAATGGCGGCGGCTGAATACGGTCGAACCTTGGCAAGACCCTTGAAATCCTCAAAGGTTGAGCGCTTCTCGCCTTCTCCGCCGAGATAGGCAAGGGCGGCGAATATGCCCAGGGTTCCGGCGGCATAGGCAGCCAGGTAGTAGGCGATGACGCTGCCGGTGAAATGCTCGGCGCTGATGGCGACTAGGGCAATGAGCAGATAGCCGGAATGGACGATACCGGAGGCGGCCAGCATCCTTTTCAAGTTATTCTGGCCGATGGCGATGAGGTTGCCGCCAAACATGGTAAGTACTGAGATGTAAAAGAGAAAAGTTACCCAACTACCGTGCAGGCCGCTATTTTGCGCGAGAAAATTAGCAAAAACGGTGAAAATGGCGGTCTTCAGGGCGGTGGCCATAAAGCCGGTAACCGGGGTTGAGGCCCCATCGTAGACATCGACAACCCAGGCATGGAAGGGGAAAGCGGCGGCCTTGAAGAGCAGCGCCACAAAAATGAAAAAAGCCCCGCCGATGATGAGCGGTGAAGTTGCCGAATTGGCAGCACAATATGCCCCGATTTCGACAAATTTAGTGCTCTTTACCCCGCCGTAGATGAGCGCCGTGCCCATAGTGAAAAAGGCCCCGGAGAAAGCTCCGAGCATGAGGTATTTAAGAACCGCCTCGGCGGCCTTTATGTTCGAACGGTCGTAACCGACAAGGATGTAAATGGCCAGGGACATAATTTCCAGGGCGATAAAGGCGGTAATGAGTTCCTGAGAGAGGGTCAGCAGGAGCATGCCGCAGGCGCCAAACATCATGATTGCATAAAATTCCAAGGTACAGAAAAGATTGACTTTGAAGTAGCTATGGGCGGTCATGGCGGTGAAAAAACCACAGGCGAGGATTACCAGGCCGGCCGCTGCCGTGAAGTTGCTTGCCACCATCATGCCGTTGAAAATGCCGTCAAAGAGGGATGTTGCCGGACCACAGCCGACCAGCAGCTGAACAAAAAAAGCTATCCCGAAAAAAGCCATGCTTAAGTACGAGGCTGTTTCCAAACGACTTGTCTCAAAAGCGGCGAGAAGCATCAGGAGAATCGCCCCGAGGCTTACGATGAGAAGTGGGAGCAATGACAAGAAATCATTCATAATAGGTACCCTGTCTTAATTCTTTTGATAGGTGTCTACTGCCATCGGAGGTGCGGTATTGGCAAGCACATCTTTGGTTGTGACCGATACTTCGGCAATATGCAACTGTGCGGTCGGTTCAATCTTTTTCAGGAATGGCTGGGGAAAAATCCCCATGGCCAGGATCAGCAGAATGACCGGCAGAAAGGTCAGGGCCTCGGTGATAGAGAGGTCTTGAAACTTCTCGGTGCCGTCGCCGGGCTTTTCGAAAAATACCCTCTGGAACATCCACAACATATAGCACACGCCGATAATCAGTGAGGTGCCGGCGAGAAAACCGATAAAGCCGCTGAATTTGATGGCCCCGAGGATGATGAGAAACTCACCGATGAAACCGCTGGTTCCGGGCAGGCCCACCGAGGCGAGCATGGCAATGGCAAAAAAGGTTGCAAAAATCGGTGCCCGATAAGCAATGCCACCAAAATCAGAAATGTTTCTGGTCTGCATGCGTTCCTCCATCAAGCCGATAAAGAGAAACAGCACGCCGGTGCTGGTGGCGTGGGCGGCGATCTGAAAAAGACAGCCGGTCAAGGCCTGTACATTCATGCAGAAGACGCCGAGAGCAATGATGCCCATATGCGAGGCGGAGGAAAAGGCCAGCATGCGTTTCATGTCTTTTTGGGCAATCGCCGCAAGGCCGCAGTACATCATGCCGACTACTCCGGCAAAAGCGAGGAGTATGGCAAATCGCGCCAATTCTATTTCAAACACCGGCACAACAAAGCGAATAACTCCGTAGACACCGATCTTGGCCATGATCGCCGAGAGGACAAAGGTGGTCGAACTGGGTGCCTCGGTATAGGCGTCCGGTAACCAGGTATGAAAGGGGAACAGTGGGATCTTAATGGCAAAGGCGATCATGAACATAAAGAAGGCCAAAACCGCGTAACCGCCACCCAGTTGGAGATTGCTCAGTTCGATGATGTCAAAGGTCCACTTGCCGAATTGGTCGTGATAGGCAACGCCGACGTACACCAGTCCGGCCAGCATAAGCAGTGAACCGGAAATGGTGTAAAGGGTGATTTTCAAGGTTGCCGGTAAGCGGTTCGGTCCGCCATAGATGCCGATCATGAAGAAGATCGGCAGCAGCATAATTTCCCAGAAGATGTAGAAAAGTACCATATCGGTGGCGCAGATGGCGCCAATCATCGCTCCCTGGGTGATGAGCAGATTGGCGTAAAAACCTTTGGGGCGGGTCGAGAAAACGGTGAAGACCATGGGAAAGAGAATTGTGCCGGCCATGAGAACCAGCAGGCTGATGCCGTCCACACCAAGACTATAGCGAATGCCGAGTGATTCAATCCAGGCCCTGCTTTCAGCATATTCCATGGCCCCGGTGCCGCTGAATCCGAGAAAGAGCTCAACGCCGAGGAAAAGGACGGCAATGGAAACAATAAAACCGGTAATTCGTGATGCTCCACCGCTGAGAGGAAAGAGAAATAGAGTCAACCCGGCAAGGATTGGCAGAAAGATCATGACTGAAAGGGCATATTCAAACATTCTTACACCTTACCTAGTTGATCGTTTGAGATAAGAAAAGACTCATAAGACTGAGACCGATGACCATATAAATCGCGTAGACCCGGACATAGCCCACCTGGAAAACCTTAAAGGCGATTCCGGCCTTTTGATACAGCCATGCGGAGAGCTTGATATGGATATCGGTGACATTCGGTTCAAGAAATCGTGATATAACCGACCCGAACGCCTTGTAGGGTTGGACAAAAACCGCATTGTAGATTTCATCGACATAGAATTTGTGGTAGCCGAACTTGGCAAAGCCGGTGAATTCCGGCTCCGTCGCTCCTTGGCCGAACTTTTTGTAGGCAAGTTTGATGCCGATGGCGAAGGCAACGACGCTGGTTACGATGGCCAGCAGTTCAATCCACACACTGACATGGGGATGCTGGTCGAGAAGGCTTGGTGCCAGCCAATGGGAAACTTTCAGGCTGCCGCCGAAGATGCCGGGCATATTGAGGAACCCGGCGAACAAGGCGCCGACGGCGAGAATGATCAGGGGGATGGTCATGACCGCCGGGGGTTCGTGGGCATGATCAAATGACTCTTGCACGCGCGGCGTGCCGTGAAAAACCAGGAAGATCATGCGGAAGGTGTAGTAGGCGGTCATTCCGGCGACCAGCACCCCGACCAGCCAAATTCCGGTATGGCCGGTTGCCAGTGCTGAAAAGAGGATTTCGTCCTTGCTGAAAAAACCGGAAAAAGGCGGACAACCGGCGAGAGCAAAGGCACCGATCAGCATGGTAATATAGGTCTTCGGCAGTTTCTCTTTCAGGCCGCCCATCTTCCAGATATCCTGCTCGTGGTGTAGGGCGTAGATTACCGAACCGGCACCGAGAAAAAGCAGGGCCTTGAAGAAGGCGTGGGTGAAGACGTGGAAAATGCCCGCCGAATAAGCGGCCACCCCGACCCCGGCAAACATGTATCCGAGCTGACTGACCGTCGAATAGGCGAGAATTTTTTTAATATCCTTTTGAAACATACCAAATATTGCGGCCAAAAGGGCGGTGAGGATACCGATCCAGGCGACCACCGAGCCGGCAACCGGATAATGGGCGTAAAGAAAGCTGAATCTTGCCACCATATAGACACCGGCGGTTACCATGGTCGCCGCATGGATCAGTGCCGAGACCGGTGTTGGGCCAGCCATGGCGTCGGGCAACCAGACATACAGGGGAATCTGCGCCGATTTGCCGCAGGCGCCGATAAAGAGCAGGAGACAGACGGTAAGGCCAACTCCCGGGGCAATATTCGCGACATTGGCTTTCAGGGAAAGATAATCAAAGCCTGAGCTACCTATAGCCCAAAAGAGCACCGACATGCCGAGAACGAAACCGAGGTCGCCGATACGGTTAACGATAAAGGCCTTGTTGCCGGCCAGGACATTGTCCGTATCCTTGCTATAGAAGCTGATGAGGAGGTAGGAGCAGAGTCCGACGCCCTCCCAGCCGACGAACATAACCACCGGGCCGCTGCCGAGAACGAGAATGAGCATCGAGCCGAGAAAGAGGTTGAGATACGAGAAAAACTTGCCGAAGTTCTCATCGCCTGCCATATAGCCCACCGAATAGATATGAATCAGTGAACCGATAAAGGTGACGAAGAGGAGCATGAGCGAGCTGAGCGGGTCGGCGAGAAATCCCATGTCAACATAGAGATCGCCGACCGCAAACCAGGTAAAGACGTTGTGGGTGAGGAAGCGGTCCTCGGGGGCCAAGCCTTTCAACTGGAAAAACACCACCAAGGCCAGGAGAAACGACAGGATCGGCCCGATACAGGCCAGGCCGCCGTAGAGCAATTCCGGCAGAGGGGTTTTTCGGCAGGTGAACATATGCAGAAGACCGATAACCACCGCTCCGAGCAGCGGAAAGAGGGGGATAAATCCTAGATATGTGACTGTATGTTCCATGATATCACCCTTTTAACAGGCTGAACACGTTGGTGTCGAGCTTGCTCTTATGCTTATGCAGGAGAATGACGACGGCCAGGGCAAGTGCTGCCTCGGCGGCGGCAACGGCCATGACCATCATTGCCAGAACGTGGCCGTCCATGCTTTCGTGCAGTCGTGAAAAGGCTATGAAGGCAAGGTTTGCCGCATTGAGCATCAACTCGATCGACATGAATACGGTGAAGACATTCCGTCTGGTGACAACCCCGAGAATCCCCAGACAAAAAAGAATGACACTGAGTATGAGATAATCCTGGATCACTTGCCGGTCCTCCTCTTACCTGCCAACACCACCGCTCCGATGAGCGCTACCAGCAGGAGAATTGATACGATTTCAAAGGGTAGCAGCCAGTCTTGAAAGAGCACCAATCCCACCTCTTTCACCCCGCCGAAACCGTTGCCGACGATTGTTGCTTCGCTGCCGGGGATACTTTTAACGATTTTGATCAGGAAGGCGGCGATGGGGAGGATGACGATTATTCCGCCCATCTGGTACAGCCACCGGCCTTTCTCCCTGGGGAGATCGCTTTCTTGAATATTGAGAAACATGATGATGAAGAGGATCAGCGACATGATCGCCCCGGCATAGACAATAAGCTGCAGGGCGAAGATCAGTTTGGCGGACAGGAGGGCATACAGTCCGGCCAGGGAGATCATCGTTACCACCAGGCTCATCGCCCCGTTCATCGGATGGCGAAAAAGCACCAGCCCAATGGCGCCAAGGACCGACAGCACAGCAAATCCTATAAATAAAGCCTCGGCAAACATGGTATCAAGCGCCCCCTTTTTTATATTCTTCTTCGGAAAAGGCTCCCGGGGTTTTCAGCAAGTCCGGAAGTTCCAGCACGAAGGATTCCCTGTTATTGTCGGTCACTGAGAAAATCCCGGTATCCATGCGGATTGCGTCCAAGGGACAGGCCTCGACACAGTAACCGCAGTATATGCATTCCAGCAGATCGATAGTGAATTTCATCGGCATTTTTTCGGTCTTGCCGTCGAGCCTTTCCCCGGCCTCGATCAGGATGCAGTTGGCCGGACAATTGGTCTGACACATAAAGCAGGCGACGCATTTAACCGTACCGTCCCCATGGGTGGTAAGGCGATGCCGGCCACGCCAGCGCACCGGAATTTCCGGCTGCACTTCAGGATAATGGCGGACATACAGTTTCCGGTTGTCGAGTAGGTTGCGGAAAAAATGACCGAAGGTAGTGGCCATTCCCTTGGCAATCTCAATCAGATAGAAGCGTTCCTGGAGACTCGCGCCTTTTCTGGCTATTGTTTTTACTTGGGCACCCATATCATCCTCCTTTAGCTCAACGCCACGACAATGGCGCTTGTAATGAAGATGTTCAGAAGTGCCAAGGGGAGGAGCATCTGCCATCCTAATTTTTGCAGCTGGTCATAGCGGAAACGGGGCAAGGTCCAGCGCACCCAGATATAGACGAAGATCATCATGGTGACCTTGACGAGGAAGGTGCAGAGCTGCAGGAGCACCACGAAGATATGGGCGGTTGCACCGCCTGAGGTGGAAAAGAGGATGGCCAACAGGACCACTTCCAGGAAGATTACCAGCCCCCAAAGGCATTTGATGTAAACTGTAGCCTCGAAGACCCGCGGGTCGTTTTCCCGGGGATAGTGGCTGACATTGCTCCTTCTGATCCACCCGGCAAAATAGTACATGATCACCGGGATACCGACCATCAGGAGAAAGGCTACCGGCTTGGCTTGGTTGATGAGAGTGGCGGTGGAGAGAAACGGTATCTGGTAGCCCCCGAAAAAGAGAGTGACGATCATGGCACTGGAAGCGAACAGGGCGACATATTCACCCATAAAGAAGATCGCAAATTTCATGGCGCTGTATTCGACATGGAAGCCGGCGACCAGCTCACTTTCACCTTCAGCGAGATCAAAGGGGGTTCGGTTGGTTTCGGCGAAGGCGGCGACAATGAAGATGACCATCGCCACAGGCTGGAGGACGGCGCCCCACATCGGGATGAAACCGAACAGCAGTTTTCCTTGAAATTGCGCTATTTCATTGAGATTGACCGTGCCGTAGACGACGAGCAGGCTGACGATTGCCAGTCCCATGGGAATCTCATAGCTGATGACCTGGGCTGCCGAACGAAGGGCACCAAGCACGCCAAATTTATTGGTTGATGACCACCCGGCGAGGATAATGCCATAGACGCTGAAGCCGACAAATGACAAAAACCAGAGAATGCCGAGGTCAAGCGGGATTCCCTGCATGATGTAGCTCTTGCCGCCGAGTACCAGGGTGTCGGCAAAAGGAACAACGGCAAAGGAGACGAGGCCGGTGAAGAAAACAATTACCGGGGCGAGAACAAAATAGAATTTGTGTTCGATATGCCCTGAAACGACGTCTTCCTTAAAAATAAGTTTGGCGGCATCGGCGAGGTTCTGTACGAGTCCCGCGGCCCTGAAGCCGAAGATATTGGCGCGGTTTGGCCCCGATCTATCCTGGAAATAACCGGCCCCCCTTCGCTCCATCCATACACAGACCGCAATGAAGCAGAGTGGAACAAAGGCGCTGAAGGCGACCCTGACAGCAATCATAAAAATATCAAGCAGTGACATTGGCAGCCTCGCTAGCGTTTAATTTCAATCCCTCGGCTGGGAGAGTATCAACTTCAAAGTCTTTGAGGATACTGAGGTAGTTGTGCAGCTCGGCAAATTGCTCGGCGCGATCTTGCAGGGGGCTGCCGAGTTTTGTGGCAATTGCCCCAATGTCTAACGGTTGGTGGTTTTTGCTTACCGCTGCGGCAAAGGGCTGCAAAATCTGGTCGCAATTTACCAGGCATCCGGCGTATTCACTGGCGGTGGCGACCGGTATGGCGAGATCGGCCATGGCGGTAAGGCCGTCGTCATGGCTGGCAGCGATGACAACCTTGGTGTCTTTGAGGAGTTTCTTCAATTCGGAATCACTGTAGGAGCGGGTGAGGTCGTTGTTGAAGTTGATCAGCAACTGGGCTTCCCGCACCGCCTTTTCAAAAGTATCCTTGCTGCAATCGATGCCGAGCAGGCTAAGACCTGCCCGATTTGCCGATTTATCATCCTGGATAAGGTATCCGTCGCCGTCGCCGTCCTTGACATAGCCGGCACTGAAACCGGAAAGTGCCGCGCCAAGTTTTGCCGCCAGGGCCTTAACCGCGACCATCTGTTCGAGCGAGCAGTTGGGGGAGAGGAGAAGGACAGTTTTATTGCCGGCCCGCTCGATCTCCTGAAGGCAGGCAGCCAATACGTCCTCGAGGGTGCGGGGCTGTTTGCTCAGCCGTGCTTCGGTCAAGCGGCCTTCATTCTCCTCTTTGTAGCTCAGTCGTCCGGCATCGCACATAAAGTAGCCGTTGACCTGCCGGTTGAAGCGCGGGCGGAAACGATAGATGATGTCGTCCTTATATTTCTCCCGGTTGTGCTCGATGGTGATATTGCAACCCTTGGCGCAGCCGTGACAGATGCCGGAGGTCTTTTTCAGAAACCAGACCCGTTGTTTGAAGCGAAAATCTTTGCTGGTCATGGCCCCGACCGGACAGAGATCGACGACATTCAGGGCATAACGGTTATTCAGCGGTCGACCGGGGAAGATATTGACCCGGGCATCATCGGTTCGATTGATTATGCCCAGCTCACCGGTCTTAGTGATCTCCCGGCAGAAACGGACACACCGGCCGCAGGTTACGCAGCGCTCCTGGTCGTGGACGACTCCGCAGCCAAAATCAAGCTTTTTACTTTTCTGTACCTGCGGCACAGTCATCCGACTGGATTGCTGGCCGTAGGACATATAATAATCCTGCAGCTTGCATTCCCCGGCCTGATCGCAGATCGGGCAGTCGATGGGATGGTTGATCAGCTCGAATTCCATGACATCGTGCTGGATCTTCTTGATATGCGCGGCATCGAGCAGCACCTTCATTCCCGGCTGGGCCGGGGTCTTGCAGGCCGGGACCAGCGGCGGTCGGCCGTCTTCGATACCAACCAGACACATCCGGCAGTTGCCGTCGGCGCCAAGGGCCGGGTGGTAGCAGAGGTGCGGAATCTCGATGCCGACGGCACCGATGGCGTCGATCAGGTTTTTCCCCGCTTCGACCTCGACCTCAACTCCGTTTACAAAAAGCTTAATCTTGTCAGCCATGGGGTGCCCTATTCCTGTTTCGCTTGTGTTGCTGGTGAGGTGCCTTGAACATACGCCTCAAACTCGTGCCTGAACTTGTCGAGATAACTCCGCACCGGCATGGTGCAGGCAGCCGAGAGTACGCAGACGGTTTTCATTTCGATATTGTCGCAGAGTTCGCGCAGCAGGCGGACATCGTCCATGCTGCCTTCGTGGCGGAGGATTTTTTTGATGATCTTCAGCATCCAGCCAAGCCCCTCTCGGCATGGAGTACACTGGCCGCAGGATTCGTGGTGGTAAAAATCGATGAGATTCTTCACCAGTGCGACGATGTCAACCGTTTCGTCCAGCACGACGATACCGCCCGAGCCGAACATGGTCTTGTGTGCGGCCATCGATTCGTAATCAAGGGTTACATCCTTGGCCTCGTCGGGCAGGAGCACCGGGGTAGAGCTGCCGCCGGGGATGATGCCTTTCAGTTTCCGGCCCTTCCATACCCCGCCCGCCACCTTGTCGATGACTTCAAGGATCGGCAGGCCGAGAGGTAACTCGTACATACCCGGTTTGGCAACATGGCCGGAGATGCCGAACAGATGGGTGCCGGGGCTTTTCTCAGTGCCGTAAGCCTTGTAGGCATCGGCACCGTTGGCAAGGATGAACGGCAGCGAAGCGATGGTCTGGACATTGTTGATGATTGTCGGGCAGCCATAAAGACCGGCAACCGCCGGAAACGGCGGTTTGCTGCGCGGCTGACCCTTCTTGCCCTCAATTGACTCAAGCAGGGCGGTCTCTTCGCCGCAGACGTAGGCCCCGGCGCCGCGATGAACGGTAACGTTCAATTGGTACTCGTGACCGGCAACGCTTTTTCCCAGATATCCCTTGGCATAGGCCTCGTCGATGGCCGCCTGCAGGACCTTGACCTGGCTAGTGTATTCACCGCGAATGTAGATATAGCTGTCGTGGCAACCGATGGCATAGCTGCAGATGATAATGCCCTCGATCAGAGTGTGCGGATCTTTGACGAGGATATATCGATCCTTGAAGGTTGCCGGTTCCGACTCGTCGGAATTGACGGTCAAATATATCGGTTTGCCGGTATTTTTGGGCAGGAAACCCCATTTCACCCCGGCTGGAAAACCGGCACCGCCTCTGCCGCGCAGCCCGCTCTTCTTCACCTCTTCGATGACGTCTTCCGGCTTCATGGCGAAGAGCTTGTCGAGGGTTGAGTAGGCCCCGTGTTTTTTGGCAACGGTAAATTTATGGGCGTCCTTGATATTAAACCTGGCGCTGAGAATTTTCACTTCCATCGATCCGCCTCCCTATTGCAATGTGGCCAACAGCGCTTTCAGCTTGTCCACGTTCATATCCTCGTGGAATTCGCCATTGACCTGGACAACCGGGGCGGTACCGCAGTGACCCAAGCACTCAACCTCTTCCAGACTGAAACGGCCGTCCTCGCTTATCTGCCCAGGGGCGATGCCAATTTCGTTTTTCAGGTAATCGACTATTTCCTGTTTTCCACGCAACCAGCAGGACAGGGTACGGCAGACACAGATGTGGTTTTTGCCCATCGGGTGCAGCTGGTACATGGTGTAGAAGGTTACCGCTTCATAGACCTTGCTGGCGAAGGTGCCGATCCGGTCGGCGACATAGGCGATCGCCTCCTGACTTATCCATCCTTCCTGTTCCTGGATCAGCCAGAGGGAGGGCAGAATCATCGATTCTCGGGTGGGATAACGTTTGATGAGCCTCTCGAATTCAGCATCCCTTTCCTGGTCGTACTGGAAAGGCTTTCCTGTAGAAATCAGTTGTGAACGGTCGCTCATCTGTCCAACTCCCCACCTATTATATTGATACAACTGAGGTTGATGACGGCGTCTGCTATCATGTTACCTTCAACCATTTTGTGGAAACCTCCCATGGTATAGAAACACGGTGGCCGCACCTTGAGTTTGTAGGGTTGCCCGGATCCGTCGGAGACAAAATGGAAACCAAGTTCGCCGTTGGCGGCCTCAAAAGAGTCATACCATTCGCCGGCCGGCACCTTCACGCCCTCAAAAATCAGTTTGAAGTGGTTGGCCAATCCTTCAATGTTGTTGTAGACCTGATCTTTTGCCGGCAGGAAGACCTGGGAATTCTTGACGTTGATCGGACCTTGCGGGATGTGCTTCATAGCCTGGCGAACGATACGAATCGATTGTTCCATCTCATAAAAGCGAATCATGAAACGGTCGTAGATATCGCCGGTGCTGCCGACCGGAACTTCAAAGTCGAAGGATTCATAATTATAATAAGGAGCATCCTTGCGCAGATCGAAGGGCACACCGCTCGCTCTGAGGACTGGGCCGGTGAAGCCATAGCTGAGGGCGGTTTCCGCCGAGACAACACAGACACCCTGGGTCCGGTCATGGACGATGCGGTTGGTTTCGACCAGTTTCAGCGCGTCGCTGATACCTTTTTCTATGCCCCGAAGCTGCAGTTCCAGATCCTTTTCCCAACCTTCATAAAAATCGCGATACATGCCGCCAATCCTGGTGAAGGAACTGGTGAGGCGTGCGCCGGTGAGGCGGCTGATCAGATCGTAGGCCGCTTCTTTCTCGTTGTAGAGGTACCAATAGTTGGTCAAGCCGCCCATATCGACCAGGGCGGCGGCAAGGCAAACTAGGTGATCAAGAACCCGGTAAAACTCGGTGAGCACCACCCGCATGAATTGAGCCCTCTCGGTGATCGTCACCCCAAGCCAGGCTTCAACCGCTTTGGCATAGGCGATATTATTGATCATCGAAGAACAGTAGTTCAGTCTGTCGGTCAGCGGCACGATCTGATTATAGGTTCTGTGTTCCGCCGTTTTCTCAAAGCCGCGATGCAAATAGCCGATCTCGTTAACGTTCGCCAGGATGGTTTCACCATCGAGGGCGGTGAGGATCCTGATCGCCCCGTGCGTGGCTGGGTGGGAAGGTCCGATGTTCAGGAACATAATCTCGGTATTGATGTCCTTCATCGTGGTTTCATCAATGCCGTTTTCAAACAGACGGGACCTAATCTCCTTTTCCAGGCTGTCGGTCTCGTAGCAGATCTGACCTTTTTCGATTGGGTAGTCTTTGCGGAGCGGATGGCCCTCAAACTGCCAGTGATTGAGTATTCTTCTCAGATCGGGGTGGCCATTGAACTTGATGCCGTATTGATCGTAGACCTCTCTCTCTCCCCAGTTTGCTGAACCCCATAGATGGCAGGCGGAGGTGATGCCCTGTTGCGGATCGGGCACGGCCGTTCGTACTTGGACAAGGAGATTGTCCTGCCAGTTGCGGAGGGTATATACCACATGGAATCTGCAGCTTTGCGGGATCGGGTATTGAAGGTAATCGATGCCGGTGACGTCGACCAGCAGGCTACAGTTGAAGGCCGGATCATTTTTTAACCGAGAAAGGGTACTCTCCAGGTTTTCAAGCTGAACTTCAACAACCACGGAATCGAGAGCCGTCGTACAGGTGGCATCAGGAAACGCGGCCTTAATTTTTTCTAGAGCCGTCGCATTCATATCAGTCAAGAATCCCCTTAAAGTCGTTGTGGCGGTCTTTCAGAATGCTTTCGCCTTGAATTTGTTCCTGGATTTTTATCAGTGCATCCAGAACCGCTTCAGGTCTTGGCGGACAGCCCGAGATATAAACGTCCACAGGAATAATGGTGTCGATGCCCTGCACCGTGCAGTAGTTATCGTAAATCCCTCCGGAACTGGCACAGGCCCCCATGGCGACCACCCATTTCGGCAACGGCATCTGTTCATAGATGCGTTTCAGGATCGGTGCCTGTTTATAGCTGACAGTACCACAGACCAGCAAAAGATCAGCCTGGCGGGGAGAAAAACGGACGACTTCCGCACCGAATCGGGATATGTCATGCTGGCTTGCGGCCGCACTCATAAACTCGATAGCGCAGCAAGCGGTGCCGAAAACAAAAGGCCATAGTGAATATTGCCGTCCCCAGTTGATGACCGCATCAAGTTTGGTGGTGAGAACCGTGTTGCCGAGACTTGCTTCTAATCCTAACGCCAATTGAGCACCCCCTTCTTGAGAATGTATACGAGTCCAGTGAGAAGGAGCAGCATAAAAACTACCATCTCGGTAAAGCCGAACCAACCCAGTTCACGGACACTGACCGCCCATGGGTACATGAAAACCGCTTCAATGTCGAAAATCAGGAAGAGAATCGCCAGGAGATAAAATTTGACACTGAACTTCTGATCAACCGCTCCGATAATCGGGCCTATCCCACTTTCGTATGCCTCATTTTTAATCTTTCCTTTGGATCGTGGGCCTAAAACCGTGGTCAGGACCATAAAACAGGGAACAAGTGCAGCGATGCCGATTAAGGTCGCCGCCGAGAGCATGAGTTCCGTAGACATCTTTTCCCCTTTTCGCTGCTTTTATTCATACCAATGTGGCCACAATACAGCACACACCGGCCCGAAGATAATTATGAATAACCATTCATTAACAGCCGTGTCTGTTTCCTGTCAAGAAATTATTTTTCCTTGGCAAACAGCCACTTACATTAAAAATTCGGAGATTTTTTGTGCAAAAAATAATTCACAATGTGCGCATTGTGCCCTGTTTGTTGATGAATGTGCTGGATTGTCGTTGTGCATTGCCGGTTGCACAATCGGTGGAAGACCTGGCGGAGCGATGGTATAGTCGTAAAAATAACGACATACGCTATGGAGGGTTGTATTACCTGTAAGGCCTGGGATGATATCACCGATATTTTTAAAACACAATAGGCACAAAAAGCACACTTTAATTCAACGCAAGCGGAGATGAGCTGAGTGCAGCGCCATGTTTTTAACCCTGTGCTGATTTCAAAAGTGCTCATTTAAAATCGAAAATTCAACGAGATAATGGGGTTGTCAAAAGATTCATTTGTTTGAAGATGATGTTCAGATTCGGTTATGTAGGTCTTTGAAAAATGGGCGGGCCAAGACGGGCGAGCTTATTAACGAGAATACGACAAGAGAGGGTGATCCGGGGAAAAACCCTATCGGCACAAAGAAGGCCGACAGGGTTTGCAGGCAACCGCAAGAGAGGGAGGTACTTACCAGCCGAGGGTCAGATATTCATGCATGGAATCGGCTGCAGCTCGTCCGGCTCCCATCGCTAGAATAACAGTAGCCGCCCCGGTTACAATATCGCCACCGGCCCATACCCCGGGTTTAGTGGTTTTGCCGTTTTTCTCATTGGCGAGGACGTTCCCCCACTTGTTTAACTTCATGTCGGGGGTTTCGCTGGTCAGCAGGGGATTGGCACCTGAACCGACGGCGACGATGCACAGGTCGCAGGCGATCTCAAACTCCGAGCCTTTCACGGCAACCGGGCGACGTCTTCCGGAGGCATCGGGTTCACCGAGTTCCATCCGCAAACATTCCATGCCGGTTAGTCTGCCGCTTTCGTTACCGAGATAGAGGGTCGGGTTGGTGAGCAAGTAGAGTTCAATACCCTCTTCTTCGGCATGATGGATTTCCGCTTGGCGGGCCGGCATCTCATCGCGGGAGCGGCGGTAGACGATCTTGACGTTCTCGGCTCCGAGTCGCATTGCTGTCCGGGCCGAGTCCATGGCCACGTTGCCCGCGCCGAGAACGACAACATTTTTACCGAGAGGGATGGGAGTATCGACTTCCGGATATTTATAGGCCTTCATGAGATTGGCGCGGGTGAGGTATTCGTTGGCGGAGAGGATACCGACGTAGTTTTCTCCGGGAATGTTCATGAATTTCGGCAAACCCGCACCGACTCCGACATAGATTGCGTCATATCCTTCAGCGAACAGTTCGTCGAGTGAAACCGTCCTGCCGACAACGGCGTTGCACTGCACCTTAACCCCAAGTCTCTCAAGAAAATTGACCTCCTGGGCGACGATGTCTTTCGGCAGACGAAATTCGGGAATACCGTATACCAGAACGCCACCCGCCTTATGAAAGGCCTCATAGATTGTAACATCGTGGCCTTTGACGATGAGGTCGCCGGCAACGGTCAGGCCGGACGGCCCGGAACCGACAACGGCCACTCTTTTGCCGGTGGAGGCGGCCTTCGGTGGCAATTCGCCGGTGCCGTGGGCACGCTCATAGTCGGCGCAGAAACGCTCCAGGTTGCCGATGGCTACGGGGTCGCCTTTCTTGCCGACAATGCATTTTCCTTCACATTGCACTTCCTGGGGACAGACCCGACCGCAGACCGCCGGCAGGGCATTTTTGCTCCAGAGGTTGCGGATAGCACCGGTCATATCGCCTTGGGAGATAAGATCGATAAACCCTGGAATATCAACGCTGACCGGACAGCCATCCACACAACCGGGCTTTTTGCATTGAAGACACCTGGACGCCTCTTCCTGGGCCATTTTTATGGTGTAACCGGTCGGTACTTCAAGAAAGTTACGAGCCCTGATTTTTGCTTCCTGCTCCGGCATGGCAACTCTTCCAATCTGCGCTTTCTTACCTGCTGTTTCTGACATGTTTTCCTCCGAATAAAATCGATTCCACGATGGTAACCATCACTCAATTAAGAACGATCAGCGAGACACGAGAGATTCGGCGATCATCGCGCGTCGCGGATGGTGCAATAGTCTTGATGACATTTTCGTTCCTCTTCCTGATATGCTCGGAGGCGGAGGATGAGTTCGTCGTAATCGACCAGATGACCATCAAATTCAGGACCGTCAACACAGGCAAATTGTGTTTTTCCGCCGACGGTTACCCGGCAGCCGCCGCACATTCCAGTACCGTCGACCATGATTGGATTGAGGCTGACCATGGTGGCAACATTAAATTCTTTGGTAATATTGCTGACCGCTTTCATCATCGGAACCGGGCCGATTGCCACGACCAGTTTGATGTCGCCCCCTTTGAGCACTTCCTTGAGGACATCGGTGACAAAGCCATGGTGGCCGTAGGAACCGTCATCGGTACAAATCCGCAGGTCATGGGAAGCGGCCTTCATGTGCTCCTCCATGATCAACAAGCCCTTGTTGCGGGCACCGATGATGCAGGTTACGTCGTTGCCGATATCTTTGAGGCCCCGAGTAATTGGATGGAGGACGGCCACACCCGTACCACCGCCAACGCAAACCACCTTGCCGACCTTTTCGAGATGGGTGGCCTTGCCCAGAGGGCCGATGACATCCTGGTAACCCTCACCGACTTTGAGATCTTTGAAAAGGGCAGTCGATTTTCCAACAACCATATAAATTATGGTAATAGTACCTTTGGCAGGATTGGTTTCGGCCATGGTAAGAGGAATTCGCTCACCTGTTTCATTGGCCTTGAGAATGACAAATTGTCCGGGTTTAGCCTTCTTGGCAATCAAAGGTGCCTCAATTTCATTCAGAATAACAGTGCCTTGAGACATTTCTTGACGTTTTACGATCTTAAACATTTTTCCCTCCGAGTGTAAAAAACCATTGAATTTTAAAGGCAAAAAACTTTTTGCTGGCGGCGGTTTTTTCCGGTTAAGTAATCATAAAGCAGCCATTAAATCAACCTCAATTGTTAATGGAACGCAAATGAAAAGTGCGACAAACGGCCGTTTTTTCGATGATAAAATACAAAATAAATAGGCGAAATAGGCGAAAAGGGCGAACACCTTCTTGGTATATAGAGCAATTAAATGCCGATTGTTAAAGCTGCTATTACTGAAAATTTATCCATGATCGTTTTTTTGGATGGAATTATATGGAGATGGTTGGCAAGAGGAAGCCGGAATATTCGGCCAATAAGCATTGGCGGCTTTGCTCGAAATGTAATGACAATCGGTGTGAATTGAGTTGTCAGGACTAAATTGCACAATTTCCGAGGTCCGAAATGAAAAGTTGTTTGTTGGAGACCGTGAATTTTCTCTTTGTCGTGGTGCAAAATTTTCATGGGGAGTTATCGACTTGGAAAATAAGAGTATCCGGTCGGAATGGTTTGCTTGGTATACCAAGGATGATAAGAGCAAAAAGGGTGTTTTTCAGGTTGCCTACAATAGCCGGACAGGGATTGTCAAAATGACCGCCGACAATAAAAAATCAATCGGTTGGGAGGAATTGCCAAGAGTTTTTTTACCGAGCGCTTTTTTTTATTTGAAATTTTATTATAAGTACGAGTATATAAGAGGATTCGGGTGACTTTTTGTTTGGTCCACAAAAAGTCGAAATTTGATTATGCCAGAAAGGAGTCGTGCCATGGCGGAAGGGACAGTGAAATGGTTTAATAATTCTAAGGGGTTCGGTTTCATTCAACAGGATGGAGGCAAGGATGTTTTCGTCCATCACTCGGCAATAAAGGGAGAAGGTTTCAGATCCCTTGAAGAAGGACAACGGGTGAAATTTGATATCGTCGAGGGGCAAAAAGGTCCGGCCGCAGAAAACGTTGTGAAACTCTGATTTCCTGACTGTTCACACCACATCCGTTTCTGTTACAACCTCAGCAGCGCCATGGAAAATTGATTTTTCATGGCGCTGTTTTTTTTATTTTTTACGGGATCCATCAATGGCGATGCGCTTGAAAGACTCTCTGTCCGGGCTGTTGACCGCGGAAGAACGGCAAGCATTCGTAGGGTCTTATGATGTAGTGGGCGATATTGCCATCATCATTATCCCCGAAAACCTTACGGCTCACGAAAAGCTCATTGCCAAGGCAATATTGGCCAACAACCGCAATATCAAGGTGGTAGCGAAACGAGCCGGCCTCTATGGCGGTGAGTTCAGAACTATACCCCTTGCCCACCTCGCTGGCGAAAATCGAAAAGAGACGGAGGTTTGTGAGTTCGGTATTCGTCTGCGTCTTAATCCGGAACGGGTATACTTTTCGGTAAGAAGCGGTAACGAAAGGCGACGGATCGCCTCCCTTGTTACCCCGGATGAGGCTGTTCTCGTGCTTTTTTCCGGAGTTGCCCCCTATCCTCTCATCATCTCTCGCTTCAGTCATGCCAGGACCATTGTCGGCATAGAAAAGAATCCGGAGGCCCATGAGTATGCTCTGCAGAATCTCCAACTTAATAAAAAACAGGGTAATATTCTATTGTATCTTGGTGATGCAGGTTCAGTCATCCCGACTTTCAGTGAGCGTTTCGATCGCCTGGTGATGCCCCTGCCGACTAATGCCGAATCTTTTCTCCCGGTCGCCCTCAATGTCTTGAAACCTGGAGGATATCTGCATTTTTATGATCTGCAAAGACCGGAGTGCTTTGCCGACTCGCTTGCAAAAATCACCGCTTCCTGCAACGCACTTAATCGCCAGGTTGAGTGTTTCAGCATTGTTAGATGTGGCCATTGCGGACCGCGAACCTATCGGATTTGTATTGATGCACGGATTCAATGAATTGAGTCCGGCAATGAGGGATCGGGATTGCAGTTGAGTTTTAGTTGGTCGTTTGTTAAATACAAGGAAAATTCAGCGTGTCGTCGCCTGATGGAGCCACGCCATACGAATAATATGACACAGGAGTAGCTATGCATGTTTCATTTTTTGGCGCAACTCGAGAGGTTACCGGTTCGTTTCATACCCTGACAACCGACGATGATACTGTTCTGCTCGATTGCGGTTTATTCCAGGGCAAACGAAAGGAGACCGAAGCGAAGAACCGGGTACTTCCCGTTGATCCGAAAATTTTGACCAACATGATTCTCTCCCATGCCCATATCGATCATTCCGGGCGTTTGCCAATGATCACCAAGGCGGGTTTCAAGGGGCAGATCTTCTGCTCAAGGGCCACCGCCGCTGCCGGCGAGTATCTGCTCAGGGATTCGGCTAAAATCCAGGAAGGTGATGCATCCTACCTCAACTATAAAACAGCAAAAACCTTTTTGGCCAAGGTTAAAACCGGTGATGGGAAAATCGCTATCTCCGGAGAAGACTTGAAGGAAATCAAGTCCATACTGAAATCCGGCGATCATGGCCTACGTGATGATGTTATCGAGAAACTGCTGGCTGAGCATCATCTTGAGGTGGTTAGACCTCTCTATACGATGACTGAAGTGGAGGAGGCTCTGAGCCATTTCCAAGGGATTCCTTATGGCGAAACGGTCACCATCGGCAAGAACTTGACTTGCACTTTATATGAGGCAGGGCATATTCTCGGCTCGGCCATGTCGGTAATTTGTTATGAGATGGCCGACCAGAAAAAAATCGTCCTCTATTCAGGAGATTTGGGGCGTTTCAACAAGCCTATAATTAAAGATCCGAACCTCGATTTTGCCGAAGAACATCGAAATATCGATTTGTTGATTATGGAGAGCACCTACGGTAATCGGTTGCACGAACCGATGCAGGACATGAAACCCCTCCTTAAAAAGGCTTTGATTGACACCTTTGACAGGGGAGGTTCGGTCATCATTCCGGCCTTCGCCTATGGCCGGACCCAGGAACTCCTCTATTTTCTCCATGAACTCTATCTCTCCCGGGAGGTGCCGCCCATGCCGGTCTGGGTCGACAGCCCGCTGGCCACTCAGATCACTCACGTTTTTGGCGAACATCCGGAGACATATGACCAGGAAACCCATAATGCTTTTCTAAAAAGAGGACTTAATCCATTTGATTTTTCCCAGCTGAAATTTGTACAGAGCGTGGAAGAATCGATGGCGTTGAACCGCGACCAGCGGTCGCATGTGGTATTGGCAGGATCCGGCATGTGTGAGGGTGGGCGGGTGTTGCACCATCTCCGGCATAAGATTCACGATGAACGGAACACGATCGTGATCGTCGGTTACATGGGCCAGAACACCTTTGGGAGATATCTGCAGGAAGCAGGTGAAAAATATAATGCCGAAGGTCGGCAGGGGCCGGCGCCCTTGATGCGCTTTTATAATAAGGCATATCCTCTGAAGGCGAGGGTGGTAACCCTGGGCGGTTTCAGTGCCCATGGAGATCGCAATGAACTGATGCGGGTCTTGAAGGATTCCAATCTGACGGTGAAAAAGATTGCTCTCGTGCATGGGGAAGAGGAGCAAAGCCTGACTTTTGCCGACCGCCTGCGCGGTGAAGGATATAATGTGGTGGTCCCTCTTCATGGCCAAAGCGTAGCTGTTTAGATACCTTAGAAATTCATATCTTATTTTTTAAGAATGAATTTCGTGAAGGTACTCATCCCCCTTGTGACGGTTAGTTTGAGAGAAAAAAGCTTTTTCTATTGATTATGGGGAAAATACGGATATAAACACAAATAAGGATGAAGTAACCGTTACTGTTACATGTTGTCTGAGAGAAAGGACCCCGGTTTCTTGCTTCGGTTTTGTCCTTGGAATTGGTCTCGGTATTTTTTTGAAATATCGGTTATGTACTTGAAAGTACAATATATGTCAAAGTGTCACTTTAAGGAGGTTGCGGATGGCGTTAAAGGTTACATTGGATGACGAGGAGTGTATCGGTTGCCAGAGCTGTATAGAGCTTTGCCCCGATGTATTCGGTTTTGACGATGAGACGGAAAAGGCCTATGTGTATGAACAATACTCAGAGGATGAAGAGTGTATTGAAGACGCAGCTGCAGCTTGTCCAGTTGATTGTATAGACGTTGAGGAAGAATAGAATCGTCAGAGGACGGTTGTGACGAAGATCGCGGGCAGGGATTGCTATCTTTTCCAATTACGACCATTTGCCTTCACATGGATTTCTCGGGGATTGACCTTCGGTGGATCACTTCAACGATTGCCCGGGATACTTTCCATAGAATACCGGCTTGAGGGGGATTTACGGAGCGTTGTCTGGCCCGTCCCGAACCTCGAGATTTCTCGACGCTATGAGCTGTGGCGCCAAACGTGCTTTGAACTCTTTTTCGGCATTCCGGGGGAAGCTGCCTATTGGGAGGTCAATCTTAGCCCGGACGGCTGCTGGAACCTTTATCATTTCACCGGTTACCGGCAGGGAATGCGGGAGGATGCAGCAGTTGACATGCTCACTAGCCGCATCACCCGCGAGAGTAACCGATTTTCTCTATCCTGCCGGATCGATGCTCTCGACAGACTCGTTCCGGATTGGCAAGAGCTTGAGGTCGGGGTCGCCGGGGTGGTCATGGAGACGATGGGGGCCGCAGCGTATTGGGCAATCGATCACATTGAGACAGCGCCGGATTTTCATTGTCGTCGGAGTTTTCTGATAACCCTGCCGGGAGTGGCAAAAAAGTGAGGCGCACTTTAGAATTGCTGGCACCCGCCAAAAATCTTTCCTGTGGCCTTGCCGCCATCGAGCACGGTGCCGATGCCGTCTACATCGGTGGCCCACAATTCAGCGCCAGGGCTGCTGCCGCCAATAGCCTTCTGGATATCGAAAAGCTGGTCACCGCCGCCCATCGGTTCCGGGCGAGGGTCTATGTCGCTCTCAACACCATCTTTGATGACCGAGAACTCACCCAGGCGGTCCGGCTTGCCTGGCAGCTCCGGGAAGTCGGTGTCGATGCCCTTATCATTCAGGATATGGGCCTTCTCGAATGTTCCTTGCCACCTATCCCCCTGCATGCCTCGACCCAGACCAATAATCGCACGGCTGCTAAGGTGCAATTTCTCGAAAAGGTAGGTTTCCGACAGATCGTTCTGGCCCGTGAATTGAGCCTAGCACAAATTCGGGCGATCCGGGCGGCAACCAGCGCGACCCTGGAGTTTTTCGTCCATGGTGCCCTGTGTGTTTCCTACAGTGGTCAGTGCTATATAAGCGAGGTCATGGCCGGGCGGAGTGCCAATCGCGGGGAGTGCGCCCAGTTTTGCCGTCATCAATATACACTTCAGGATGGCCGAGGAGAAATCCTCCACCGCGACCGCCATCTTCTGAGTCTCAAAGATTTGGACCTTTCGGCCCATCTTGCCGAACTCATCGCCGCCGGCATCGATTCCTTCAAGATAGAGGGGCGTTTGAAAGATGAAGGATATGTCAAGAACGTTACAGCTTTTTACCGTCAGGCTCTCGATAAGTTCATCGATGCGGATGCCGGGCTAGAGCGGGCATCTTCCGGTCGCTGTAGTTTTTCGTTCGTACCGAACACCGCAAAATCGTTCAATCGGGGACAGACCGATTATTTTCTCGTAAAAAAAAGAAATACTCCCGGGTCACCTGCTAGTCCCAAATCGATCGGCCAGGAATTGGGCCGGGTGGTGCGGGCGGGGAAGGGTTTTTTCAACTTGGCGACGAGTGAAACCGTTCATAACGGTGACGGACTGTGTTATTTTGATCGGCAGGGAAGACTTGTCGGCTGCAAAGTAAATCGGGTTGATGATGGAAAAATTCATCTCAAGGATTCCCTCTTGTTGCCGGTGGGTACTCTTGTTTATCGCAACGCCGACACTGCATTCGCCAAGCAACTTGTCCACAGCCAGCAGTGTCGCAGCTTGGCCGTGTCGATCAGTTTGAGCGAAACTACCGATGGGTTGGTGATGACGGTATGCGATGAAGATGGCGTTGTCTCAAAAACGCACCTCAATGCCGAAAAAGAGGTGGCCAGACAGGTTGGTACAATGGTTGCCACGGCGGAAAAGCAGCTGAAAAAAAGTGGCGGCACCTTGTTTTCGGTGGAAAGGGTGGAGGTTCATCTTCATCCTGAGAACTACTATTCGGCGGCAGTTTTCAACGAGCTGCGACGAAAAGGATTGGCGGAACATCTGGCCAGGAGGCTCGAAGCGTATGTGGCTGAGCACTCCGAGTTCACCATCAATGATTACCCGTGGCCCGGAGATGAGGTAAGCTATCTCGATAATATCGGCAATAGCAAGGCCCTGGAGTTTTACCGACGGCACGGAGTCGAAAGGGTCAGCGACTCCGGGCTGAAAGCTCAAGATGTCACCGACTGCGTTTTGATGACCTGCAAATACTGCATCCGGGCACAACTGACAATGTGTCCGAAGGTGGCCGGCAAGATCTCAGGACGCGTCGAACCCCTGGTTCTCGTCGACCATACCGGGGATTATCAATTGGATTTTGACTGTGACAAATGTCAAATGACCATCCGCAAGCGACGGGGGTAAAGGATACCAAAGTCTCATGCTCTGACCGTGGCGATGACGTAGCAGGCCGACAATTGCTCTTCGACGGGATCCACCAGTTCAAGATCGAGCTTCATTGGCTTTTCCTTTTATTATCACCTGGGAGGATATGTACTCCGCACTCCTTGCCGGGAAGTTTGTGATCGTTTTTCTGAGAAATGGGAAAAGGAACGGAAATGACCAAGGCCGAAACTGCCTTGGTCACGGTCGCTGGCGGTTGTTCAGCAACCGTTTCTCAATCCTTCTGGTGAAAAAGAAGGAGAGCAGTTTCAGGGAAATGATATATGTCAGAACTCCTAAGACTATCCCCACCTCGATGCTGCCGATCAGCAGGGGAATGAGAATTTCCATGCCGATTTGCAGCATAGCCAGAATCGCCTCTTTCATGTCCCAGAATTGCAGGTGGGTCAAAGCGGTGCCGAGATTGACGAACAATTCTTTCACCTCGGCGAGAGGCGGGCCGGGCCAGATGAGAGTGCCCAGCCAATAGTTAAAGGTATAGACGGGGGCAACGGTGAACGGATTGGTGATCCACACCGGTGCGATAGCCGCCGGTCGGTTGACATTGCAAAGGGTGGCGGCAATAATTGCCAGAATAATCTGGATACCGACAGTAGGGGTAAAGGCGATAAACATGCCCAATCCCAATCCTCCGGCGATGGCTCGTGGTGAGCTGCGCAATTTGAGTATCCATCGCAAGACCGGCCGCAGGCGCAGAAGACGATTCCGTTTATTTTTTGTTTGGCTGAGTTCTGACATTAATTGTCCGGTTACTTCCAGGGAGAGACAAACTATTTCCTCGGTCACATTATGGCACTATGGAGATATTTGGATACATTCCCGCCATGAAACCGAATTGGAAAGGCTGGATGGTGTTCAGCGAGAGGTGTTGATTTTTTTGAGCATGGCCGGCATTTTTGCCAACCTCAAAGAAGGCGCCGTTGACATCGAGGATGTGGTGGATGCGATCCTTAAAAGCCTTGACAAATGATGCGCCGCTGCCCTCAAAATGCATTCTTCCGGAAGAAAATGAGGTGTCGATTTTCGAAAATTTTTCCAGGGAAAGGGAATTCCTGGCCAGCTCTTTGTGGTTTCGTATCAAGCCCCAGACCAGGTGATCAGCGGGAATCTCCAGAGACTCCTCGATATCGATGATAGTATGCGGCATGATGACACAGCCACTGCCGACTTTTAAACGATGCTGCTTTTTCCCCCACAGAAAACTGTTGAAGCCGACAAAGACACCAAGTCCCAGATCGCCTTCAATAATTTTCGCTCCATGGGCGGTTACATTGTAACCTTCAAGATGGGAGTTGATTATAAAACAGTTCTCCTGGGCATTTGCTCCCTTACCAAGAGATGAATTCTCAATATAGGCCCGCTGGGCAACGAGGACATTGTCGGCGATTTTAATGTTAGGCAGGACGACGGCATAACGATCGAGGGATGCCGTTTTGGGAATCGACTCAATCTCTTCGAGATTGACGAAATCGAAGACTCGCTGAAATTCGACCTTTCGCTTTTCGATAAAATCGATGAGGACCCCCCAGGGAACCTTGTCGGGAGACAGAGATACGTAATGTTCAAGAAGCTCTGGCGGATATTTGTAGTAGAAATTGAAGTTTCCGGGAGCGTTGACCCAGATTGTTCCGGCATCGACATTGAGGTGAGAAATTTCGCCGGCTTGGATGTAAGAATAGGTACCGATGATGCAATCCCGCATGGTCGTCAGATCAACCGTGGCATATGGTCCGAGAAAACAGCCGTCCGATGGGGAGCCATGAATATTTGCATAATCCATGGCAAGAGTGTCCTTAATGAAAAATTTCTCAGGGGTTTCCGGATCGTGGGAGTAATTGTGCACCAGGGTCTTGACCAGGGCACTGTCTTCTATATCGATGCGCTCGTCTTTTGTTAGGGATAAGGTGAATTTGCCGAAACTAATCTGACGATCCTTGCGCTTCAGTTCGTCGCCGCGGATGTCGCTTTTGTATAAAAGGGAATTTCTCACCCGGCATTTGCCGAGAAAATAGCTGCCGGCAAGCGCGGAGTGTTCGAAGTGGAGGTCAAGTGGATGGTCGGGGGTAATACCGTAGAAGGCATAAAACTTATTCATTTGATCGGGGATAATGAGTTGCATGGCAAACGGCGTGACATCAAAATTGAGTTCCCGAAGGTTAATATTGACCCTCTGAATGATCCTGTTGAAGAGTATTTCCAGTTCTTTCATAATTTTTCTCAAGAGCTCCTGTTTGTTTCAAGTGTCATCATCTCATGAAAAACCGCGGCAAAGACATCGGAAATCCGCAGGATGCCGATAATCTGCTCATCTTTGGTAACCAGCAGGGACAGGTGCCTTCCGGCGATGAGCCGGTGTATCGCAGTATCCAGGATGCAATCTTCGGCGACAAATTCACCAGGAGTAGGCATCTGCATGAATTCTTCAACTTTTTTGCCTGCCGCTTCACGTAATGTCTCTTCATTGATGATTTTTACCCGAGAGCGATACTTATCCCGGAGCTGTGTCACATAGCTTTCGCTGAATTTGAATTTATGAATGTCTTCAAGTTCATCTGTAAAATCGAATTCCGCTTCGATGGCCTTAAGTGCTCTCAGCTGGCTGATCTTGCCAACCACATGGCCGTAATGGTCGAGGACAATAATGGCGCGATGCTGGTATTTGCTGATGGTGTATGCATCCTGGGCTCGTTCAAGAACACGGATGGCTTCAAGGAGGGAGGTTCCAATTACCACTGTTGCATATTCGGAAATCGGAACCATCAGATCTTTGACAAGGTAGTTTTTCACAATACCTCCACGGTGGCGAATTGAAAAACAGCTGCGGCATAATCTAACAAATTACGAATGACGCCTTACTACTTAGAATAAAATTGTAAACTTGTCAAATACTGCCGAAACCATGCCGGTAGTTCTGCCTGGTGGATTATCTGCGTATAAGGCTTACCGGGATTTATTGGGGGCAGTGAGGGGAAAGATGAGGACGGCGAGGGTGACGGTTTCACCGCGGGAAAAAAGGTAGGGATGCTCCAGATAGTGAATGGGGTAGTCGGCTATCTGGAGATGGTAGGTTCTCTCAAGGAAAACCTGGAGGTTTGCAGGGATGTTCATTGTTGGCCCCGTTTGCCATACCGCAGCAGCTTGTGCATAACGGTTGGCATCGATTAACAATTCAAAACGATATTCCGGGATGAGGGCAGTACTCCCGGGAAACTGGAAATGGAGGTTGCCGGCGACAAATCGATCGTCACTGATAATCAGACCGTTGTTAAAACCAAGTCGGCGTATTTCCTCGGACAAAGTGGTGAAGGGATAATTCAGCCGACAAAAACTGCCGGTAAAGGAGGCACCGACAACGCGAAGGGTAAAGGTGAGGTATATCACCAGTGCAGCACCACCAGCTATTTGCAGAAAAAGCTTGAAACGTGATGGCGAAATGGTCTCTCCCGAAAGTCTTGCAAAGAAAAATATGGGCGCGACAAACAATAACGGCTGAAGCCATCGGTCCTTTACGTAGGTCACTTTGCCCGCTATCACGACGACAAGGAGGGCGAAGAAGAGAAAGAGCAGGTATCTGTTAATGAATTGCCGGTGAAAATCAGAGGGAGGATTTCTTTTTAAGGTAAAACCTACCGGGAAAAGACAAAGGCAGATGAACCACAATGGCGTGAGAAAGAGAAAGCTTTTCTCAATCAAGCTGAGGGTCCCTTTGAGCCAGTAGTTGTCGATCTCGCGCTTGAATTTATGGGTGGCGGAAAAAACAATATCCTGATTATCGGTCATCCAGAAAACATAGGTTCCGGCGACGATGGCAGTGATTACCAGGCTGGCAAGGATTTTTTTCGAAAAAATCACCTTTCGACCTTCGGTAGACGAAGAGAGTGTGAGGAGAAGAACCGCGACAAACAAGGTGAAATTTGCCTTGGCGAGAACACCCGTACCAAGCAGCAGGCCGAGTATACAGTAATTTGTAAGGCTCTGTTTTTTAATTAGGCGCAGGACTTGCCAGAGAGTTCCGGCGGCAGCGAATACCACCAGGGTGGTGTGGGTCATGTCGCGCTGAGATTCCCAGCCGATTTGCGGAATCAGGAGCAGGGAAATGGCCGCGAGAATCGCTGGGCGATCGTCGTGGAGGATTTCCCGGGCGGCAAAGAAGACGCAGATGTAGGTGAGAAGCAGCAACCCGTTTTTCAGGAGACTGACGGCGAAGACGTTTTTCCCGAATAGGGCAAAGAGAAAATGCTGCAGCCAGGTGTAGAGGGGCGGTTGTTCGGTGTAGCCGGCCAGCAGCCACTGACCGAGGAGGGCCTGCTCTGCTTCGTCATAATCAAGAGAGCCGGAAAGCGCCACTCTGAGTGCGATGTGCAGAGCGAAATAGCTGCAGAGTGCCAGGAGAAAGGGCAGCGTCAGGTTGTTGCAATTCTTAAGGTCCGTCGCGATCTTCATTCTTTCTTAAGATTTTGGCGTTGCCGCCACCAGAGCAGGGTGTTTCGGAAATAGACGACAAAGCCAAAGAGCTGACCGACAAAAAGAACCGGATCCCTGCGGATGATTGCATAGCTGAGAACCATGATCGAGCCGAGAATGCTGAAGACCCAGAATTCGATCGGCAGGATCGATTGTTTTTTTTTCTCGGAATAAAACCACTGGAGGACAAAACGAAAGGTGAAGACAATCTGTCCGGTCAACCCCCAGAGCATGAGAGCGAAAGGTATATCCTTGTTGCCTATGATCTTCTGGAGATTATAGGTTTCGCCGCTGATCAACCAGCCGATGGCCAGGATCGGGAAGGCAATGATGAGAATCTGGGCGAGACGGGGAATTTTTTTCCAAAAACCATGATAGTAAAGGTTGCGGATGTAAATCCCGTAGGTAACCGCCTGGCCGAGCAGGATGGCCAGATCATGGCGGAGAACGCCATAAAGCACGAGAAGAAAAGAGGCAAGGATACTGAGTTGCCAAAAAAGCAACGGCGACAACACACGGCCTGCCTTTTCCGAGGATATCCATTGGACAAGAAGCCTCGCTGAAAAAAGAATCTGGGCGATGAAACCAACGGTGAAGACGAGATATTGATTCATGAATTTTGGTTTACTACACCGTAGCGGATATATCGGCTACGGATCCATCGAAAAGCCAGGGTGTCGAAAAATGGGCCGATGAGGCGGTTCCAAAGGTGATATTTGCTGGTGCCGGCATGGCGCGGATAGTGGGCGATGGGCAATTGCTTGACCTTGCCCCCCTGCAATTGCACGAGGGCGGGAATAAAGCGATGCATGCCAATAAAGAAAGGCATTTGCCTGGCAAAAGAGGTTTTAATTATTTTTAAAGGGCAGCAGGTATCCAGGATCCTGTCGTTGATCATCATCCTTCTGCAGGCATTGGCGATTTTTGACGAGATTTTTTTTATCAGACCGTCCTGTCTCTTTTGCCTGATACCATTCACCATGTCGAATTCCGGAAAGAAATCAAGGTAGGAGAGGAAATCGATCGGATGGGTTTGAAGGTCGGCATCAATGTAACCAATGAGTGAGGTTGAGCAATGATCGATACCGGCTTTTATTGCCGTACTGAGACCATAATTGCCATCCAGGGTGAGAACGGTGCAAAAGGTTTGTCGTATTCGGCACTGTTCCATTAAAATTTTTGAGCTGCCGTCGGTTGAGCCGTCGTTTATAAAAAGGGCTCGGGTATGCACCGGTGCAGTTTCAACAAAGCCGTCAAGTTCCCGAAAAAAAGCAGGCAAACATTCTTCTTCGTTAAATACCGGGACTATAATGGTCAGTTCGTCTACCATGTGTTGTGTCAGTTTTGCTGATTGGATAATGCGGCGGATTCCTGGACATGCGCAGGTTTGGATCAGGGGCACGAATGTTATGAAACACGTATGACTAACAGACATCAACACGAAACTCAAGCGATTTCATTTGCAGCAGAAATCCTGCCGGTTCTTCGCTGGCATTTATCGGGAGGATGTGGCGGAGAGGGAAAAATTGAGAAGGAGAGTTTTGTCAGTAAACCTTTACTGAGACAGCGTAGCTGCAGGCCACTAAGGGATTGACAAGTTGATGATCCACAGGTAACTTTCCCCTTGTTGTCAGGGTCAATATTTGCGCTACGGGGAAGAGAGTCGTTCCGTTTATCGAGGTTTGGGGGAGATAGTCTTTTTATGACCAGAAGGGACTTTGTTAAAATGACGGCCATGACCTTTTTATTGGTTCGCACGCTTCCCGCAGGGGCTGAAGAGCTGCTCTCGGTCGACCCGCCGCAAGAAGATACTTACCCGGCAAAAAATAATCCTCAGGATCGTTCGGCAACCGATGATAAGTTGAAGGACTATCTCTTCAAAGTCCGCAATCCCGATACGCCTCATCCAGAGGATATTGTTCTTGACCATGCAGAGCAACAGCTTTTAGGAGCGGTGGTGGACAGACTTCTCCGCCTTTCCCGGAATGTCGGCATCGGCAATTTTTCCACCCTCGGATTTGATGAGGCATTAATCATTGCGCGTCGGCATCCTTCTGTTGGCAGTTTTACCAGCCCAGAGCTGGCTTTTTTCGAAATGATTTATAACCGCGATGCACGTGATTATGGATTTTTCGGGACAAAACAGGTGGTCGCCTTTCTCCATACGATTGCCGATGAAGAAATCATTAAGGTGCCGCAAACAGGTAATTACCTGTTCAGAGGCGAATCATTGGAAAAATATACCAGAATAAAAAACAATCTGGGTGACGAAGTTATACTTACTTCGGGAATTCGGGGGATAGTCAAGCAGTTTCACCTCTTCCTCGACAAGGCTCATCGGCACGGGGGAAATCTCTCCCTGGCTTCCCGTTCTCTGGCCCCCCCCGGCTATTCTTATCATGCTACCGGAGATTTTGATATCGGTCAGAAGGGTTTGGGAGGGGGGAATTTCTCAGAATTGTTCACAACCACTCCCGTTTATAAAAGATTGGCGGAAGAAGGGTTCGTCGACTATCGGTACTGGCAGGACAACCCACTCGGGGTGCGTTACGAACCCTGGCATATTAAACTCTAGAAGTCCAGTCGACGGAAGGTGGGTCACTACGACTGACGCTGCAAGATTTTATAGACTAGGCCCCTCGGTAGACCGTTCATCACTGATTTTCCAACTCCCCTCTTCCTTTACCATGGTGAGAATTTTGATGACCGTGTCTTGGTAGGTATCCGATTCGTAGCTTTGTGTGAAGGTGATGAGGAGATGTTTGTCCGTCACTAATTCGACTACCGGGTTCTTGAGTTGCACACGGATGTATTTCGGACGGGTAAGACTGGCGGTTCTTTTCTTTTTCCAGGTTGCAACGTCCATATTGTCCGGCGGAGTAAACTTGCTGCTGTATGCCGCAAAATATTTTGTGACATCCACCGATTGCCAGGCGTTTTTCCAGCTTTCCAGGGCGTAATAGGCAGCAAGCTGCGTTGCCAGCTGTTCCTTGTCTTTTCCATCTGGAGTCGGCTCGATTTCCGTTCCACCTTCTTTTACGGCAACAGCTGGTGGGGGCGGTGGTGGGGAAGGTTTTGCAAGGTCAGCCTCATTTTTCGTGACAAGATCAACAACGACAGGGGCTTTTTCCTTAGAACCCTTGGAATTGGAAAATGGGGTTCCAATTGTTGCTCGCCACATAGACGGATCGAAGGGTGCAATTCTTTGCATTACACGATAATCCGTTTCGGTTTTCAGAACGACCGGTGGGGAGTAGGGTTGACGGTTACGCAAAATTTCTGCATTGGAACCCTTCAAATCATTTATGCTCATCACCCCAAAGTCACCTTCGCCGACTTTCTCTTTTTTCAGCTCCAGTTCCAGATTTTCAAATAGTTTTCCTTTGGCAATTTCGTCGAGCAGCGACTTTGCTTCCTCTTCCGAGGAGAGTTTGATGAATCTGACCATCATGGAGTTTTTAGAAATTTTGATATAATCCTCTGTCGGCTTTTTGGTGTATGGAGCCAGTTTTTCCTCCAGATGTTTTCCCCGATGACCAAGGAGACGGGCGCGCTGGAAACTCAACCAAGCCATATCGTAATCTTTGTCGCGGAAATACAACTCGGCCAGATAATAATAACCAAGGGTAAAACCCGGATCGAGGTTCAGTAGAGCTATGAACTGTTCCTCAGCTTTCGAAAATTGCTTGTCGACATAATAGAATTTTGCCAGGTCATACTTGTACCATTTGGATGAAGGTGCCAAGGCAACGGCTTTCTCACCCTCGGCGATCGCCTCAGGGATCAAACCAAGGCCGTAATAAAGAATGCCAAGGCGCATGTGGAGGGAGGGGTGCTTAGCTCCTCCAAGATTGGTTGCCTCTTTCAGTGCATCCCCGGCTTCAAAGTGGCGATAGGCTTTGATATAGTCATTGGCCTTTTCCAGATGTTCCTTGAAATTCAAACCTTCATCCGCAGCAAAAGAGAGTGACGGTGCAAGGGCAAATAAGAGGGAGGAAAGAAAAGCAAAGACGAGGTTTCCTGTATGCATAAAAATCTCAAAAATTATTCATTTGGTTGATGTTCGGCTGAAAACTAGGTACTATCTGCACCATAACTGGTGTTGAAAAAAATTGCAATATTGGCATGTTAGTGTTAGGTAAAGGCAGTTGGAAAGTTCCGGCACCGTAGCTTTGTGCTCACCGGTCAAAAGGTGTTTCTTTTTTCTATGAGTGTATATGTATAAAGCATTTTTCAATCTGAAATCGAAACCGTTTGAAATAACCGCCGATTCGAATTTTCTCTGGCTTGGTGAAAAGCATAAGGAGGCGCTTGCCGCATTACGTTACGGTATCCTTGAAAATAAAGGCTTTCTACTGATGACCGGTGATAGCGGAACCGGCAAAACAACTCTGATCCATGCCTTAACCAAGAGTTTAGACGATACCGTGACATGGGCGGTAATCAGCAATCCGAATAGGGAGAGACTCGATTTTTACAATGCCATAGCCAGGGGTTTCGGCATTGCCAAGGAATTTTCCTCTAAAGTGCAGTTTCTCATTCAATTCAGCCACTTTTTACATAAAGCCGACGATGAAAAAAAGAAGGTTTTGCTGCTGATTGACGATTGTCAGCTGTTGAGCCAAGACATGCTGGAGGAGTTGCGGTTGCTATCGAATATTGAAAAAGAAGACACTAAACTCATTAACATTTTTTTTGTCGGGCAGAACGAATTAAACGATATGCTCATTCAGCCACACAACCGGGCGGTCAGGCAACGCCTTACTGTTAAAGTGGAATTAGCATCCTTGACGGTTGGTGAAACCGAAGAATATATACGTCATCGCTTGAAGGTTGGCGGCACTGAAGAAAAGATTTTTTCTGCCAAGGCTATGCAAATTATTCACCGCTATTCCATGGGAATACCCAAGCGGATCAACATCATTTGTGACCATTCCTTGGTGACCGCGAGTGTTCAGGGCAAACGCAATCTCGACCACAAAATTGTTGAAGAATGCATCCAGAAGCTCAATCTGCCTCTGAAGCCGACGCAGAAAGATTTTGAAGGCCTGGATGATGAAAAAAGTCATCTTGAACATTTCCGGGATAATTTTAGCGCCGGAGCTTCTGGTCAACCGGCCACTGTTTCCGGTGTCAATCTTGAACGCGATGGCCGTTGGAGTTGGCTGAAATATGGATTGGGGGGCATAGCTCTTGTTTTAGCAGCAGTTTATATCTGGTATCCGGCGGGCAAGGCCCCGGAGGTTGTCAGGGTTGATGTTCAGAGGGTTGAGCAACCGGTTGCCATGAAAGAGGTGCCGCAAGTCAGATCCTCGCCCGCAGTGACTGTTCTCGAGCAAAACCAGAGTGAGATAAACGACAAAAAAGCGGCGGAGCTGAAAAATGCCATTCTCGAAAAGGCGTATGGCAACGGTGAGAATGGACGACATGGAACGGCGGGACAATCCGGGGCCGGAGGTGCTGGCAGCACAACAGATACGGGTTCGAGAAAAGATCTGGGAGCGAAGATCATCACTGCGCAGGAAAATACCAGAACGACACCCACGGGAGAAGTTGCTCCGGCAGCTGGGACAGTGCCTCAGGCTCCGGAAAATCCGATCGCCGCTGTACCGGCGGTGGTGGCTCGAAATCAAGATAAAATTCCTGTGCTGCCGAATAAAATTGTGCTTCCTTTGGCCACGAACTCACTGAAATTAACGGTTGAGGCGAGCAAGGAATACAACCGGTTTGTCGAAAAACTTAAGTTGCATCCAGATGCAAAATTACTCATCAAAGGGTTTGTGTCTTCCGACTCCGAGTCTCCTGAGAACAGCAAATTGTCTGAAGAAAGGGCTATATCGGTGCAGAAAATGCTTGTTGCCAGCGGCATCGAATCGACAAGACTGCAAGTCAAAGGCATGGGCGTTCAAGAACCCATTGCCCCAAATAACACAAGCGAAGGCCGGACACGAAACCGGCGAGTGGAAATTGTCGTAGTGGAGAATGGACGATGATTGCCGCAACGGCACCAGTTTCAGAAATTCCGGAAGCTGGCGTCAGGTATCTTGCCAAGGAAAACCTTGGTGCAGATAAGGACGTTTCGCGGACTGTCTCCGGCTTGGATACGCAGTAAGCCTTCTCTTATTATTATTTTTTTTAATAATTCACGACCATTGGACTGGTTGTAATAGATGTCGGAGTCAAGGATGTCCTTAATGTTCTCAGCCTCCACCTTGTCGATGATCAGCTGAATTCCAAGGTTTAAAAACGAGTCCTTTATCTGGGGAAGTTCGTTCTCCAAGGCAAGCACCCCCTGTTTCGTGACCAATTCTGAAAGTCTCTTCAGCTGCATGATTATGGGCACAAGGGTTTCTTGATCTTCAAGACTGCATGAAGCCTTAGCGGCAAGTGATAGATCGCGTATCATAGAATGTTATTATCGGAAGTAAAAGTGAGATCTGCTTAGCTCTGTCGCACTGAGCGGCTCTGCTCAGAACTGGTGGCTGAGTGCAAAAGAAAATTTACTCTACCGAAGTTCCGAGTGATAAGCAATCAGATCAATAATGCTACACCATAGCGCAAAAATACGCACGAAGTCAACATGGAGCGATGAAAAATCACGGTTCTGTCTAGTGGATAGGAAAAGAAGAACTAGTTTGCGAATGATTATTATTGTTCTTGACTCGCCTTGATCGCATTGGGTATGTTATGCTGTAGCATACAAGGTACGGGCAAATTTCAGACGTGAGGCAGGAAGTGTCGCTCATATTCCTACAATGAAGTGATTTTCAGCCTCAAGTCCAGGGGTAAAGAATGGAGAAGTTTTTTATGGCATGGCCATTTTTTTTAAAATTCTGCCGTTTTTATCGTGACGGATTTCGGCAAATGACCGTCGGCCGGACTCTCTGGAAAGTCATCTTTATCAAACTTTTTGTCATGTTTATCGTTTTGAAGCTGTTCTTTTTTCCGAATTTTCTAAAAACGCATTTCTCGACCGATCAACAAAGGGCCGATCATGTTCTTTTTCAATTGACTGATTTGGCGGGCAATAAATAATTACGGAGGATGTGGTGATGGGTGAAATAGATCTGGGCATGGTGAACTGGGCGAGGGCCCAGTTTACCTTGACGGCGATGTATCACTGGCTGTTTGTCCCGATAACCTTGGGGCTGTCGTTTCTTTGCGCTTTTTATGAGACGATTTATGTGCGAACCGGCAAGGAGGAATGGAAGAGACTGACCAAGTTCTGGATGACCTTGTTTGGCATCAACTTTGCGATCGGGGTGGCAACCGGTATTATTCTGGAATTTGAATTTGGCACCAACTGGTCCAACTATTCGTGGATGGTTGGCGATATCTTCGGGGCCCCTTTGGCAATTGAAGGAATTTTTGCGTTTTTCATCGAAGCGACCTTTTTCGCGGTCATGTTTTTTGGATGGGAACGTACTTCCAAAAGCTTTCATCTTTTTTCCACCTGGATGGTGGCCATCGGCTCCAATCTTTCCGCCCTGTGGATTCTTGTAGCCAATGGCTGGATGCAATATCCGGTCGGGATGGCCTTTAACCCAGATAATGCCCGGTTCGAAATGCAGAATATCTGGGAAGTGATTTTATCTCCGGTGGCGGTGGCCAAGTTTACCCATACCACCAGCTCCAGCTTTATCGTCGGATCACTCTTTGTCATCGCGGTATCGTCCTATTATCTATTAAAGGGAAGCCATGTCGATATGGCCAAAAAATCGATCATCGTGGCGGCAGTTTTTGGATTGCTGTCGAGCCTTTTCACCGCTTTTACCGGGGATGAATCGGCATATGTCAACGGCTATTCCCAACCGATGAAACTTGCGGCCTATGAAGGCTTGTATACAGGTTCGAAGGGGGCGGACATTGTTGCCTTTGGGGTGCTGACGAGCGGCAAAAAGATCGGTGATGGCCAGGACCCTTTTGCCTTCGAGGTTTCCATCCCTAAGGGCTTGTCGCTTTTGGCCAAACGTGAATTTGATGGTTTTGTCCCGGGAATAGAGGATCTTGTTTACGGGAATATGGCTGAAGGGATTATGCCGGTTGCTGAAAAAATGAGCAAAGGCAAAGCCGCTATCGCTGATCTGGCCGCCTATAAGGCTGCCGGAAAGGCAGGCGACGAGCAGGCGAAGGCCGCAGCCCTGCAGCGATTTAATGTCAATCAGCAGTACCTTGGTTTCGGCTATCTGAACAAACCGGAAGATGTCGTACCGCCGGTTGCCTCAACCTACTATTCCTTCCACTTTATGGTGTATGTGGGGACTTTCCTGATTCTCCTGCTCATTCTTTTTCTACGAGCAGCCTTTACCAACAGACTGGTTGAGAGCCGATGGTTGCTGCGGTTAGGAGTAGCTTCTTTTTTCCTTGCCTATTTGGCATCGGAACTGGGCTGGGTGGTGGCCGAAGTCGGCCGTCAACCCTGGGCGATTCAGGATATGCTGCCGGTGAAAATGGCAGCGACCAACATTGGCGCCGGCCATGTGCAGACAACTTTTTTAATGTTCTTTGTATTGTTTACCGTGCTGTTGCTGGCGGAAATAAAAATAATGCTCAAGCAGATCAAAATAGGACCGGAGGGCGCGTGATATGATCGGGAAACTCGATATTGTAACACTGCAGCAGATTTGGTGGATCCTCTGCTCGGTAGTAGGGGCCCTCTTTCTCTTTCTTACCTTTGTTCAAGGGGGGCAGACCCTGCTCTGGCAGGTGGCAAAAACCGACCGGGAAAAATCCCTGATAATCAATTCTCTGGGCAGGAAGTGGGAGCTGACCTTTACCACCCTGGTGCTTTTTGGCGGGGCCCTGTTTGCCGCTTTCCCGAAATTTTATGCCACCAGTTTTGGCGGGGCATACTGGGTGTGGATACTCATCCTCTTTACCTTTATTGTTCAGGCGGTAAGCTATGAGTATCGCTCGAAACCGAACAATCTGCTGGGGGCAAAGGTCTACGAGTTGTTTCTCTTTATCAACGGCTCGGTAGGCATCCTTCTCATCGGTGCGGCGGTGGGGACCTTTTTCACCGGATCGAACTTCACCCTGAATAGCTTCAATCAGGTGACCTGGACCAATCCGCTGCGCGGTTTGGAGGCGGCATTTTCTTTATTTAACCTTTCCCTCGGGCTGTTTCTGGTCTTCAATGCCCGAACCCTGGGGGCCATGTATCTGGTGAATAATATCGATTTTAACGGGGTGCCGGAATTCGAGGTGAGGGTCAGAAAATCCTGTCTGACCAGTTTTCTTCTCTCCCTGCCGTTTCTGCTGTACGTCGTCGTCAGCCTGTTGCTGATTGACGGATTTACCGTCGACAAGGCTGGGGTGGTCAGCATGGTCGCCTATAAATATCTCCATAACCTGCTGGCCATGCCCCTTGTCCTGGGCCTTCTGCTTGTTGGTCTCTTTCTGGTCATCCTCGGGGTGACGCGTACCGGCCTGGCCAAGGCCACAACCGGCATCTGGTTCGGCGGTTTGGGAACTGTGCTGGTGGGCTTGGCGGTCTTTTTTACCGCCGGCTTCAACGGCACGCCGTTTTATCCGTCCAAGGCCGATCTGCAGTCGAGCCTGACCATTTACAACGCCTCGTCGAGCCATTACACCCTGACGGCAATGACCTACGTGGCTCTCGCCATTCCCTTCGTCCTGGCTTATGTTGCCTATGTGTGGCGGCAAATGGATTCACGGAAAATTGATAGTCAGGATCTTGCCGACAGGAAGGCGTATTGATGCGAATAAAAATGAAAGGATTGGAAAGAAGGAGAAAACCATGACTGGAATATTACTGATCGGCTGGGTCGTTTTAATTGCTGTTTCCTATAAGGCGGCGGTGGTGGTATTGGAGAAAACGAATAATTTATAGAGACCCGTTTCAGGAAAGCCCTGGCCGGAGGATCGCATCGATTCTTTTTGGCCGGGGCTTTTTGTTTTTACGGGAGCTGGGTATGCGCATTCCTCCTGGCGATATGGCTTTCGACAACCTGAGACGAGCAGGCTGCCAAGCCACCAGAGGAGCTGCAGGGAAAGGAAGGCGTACAGTCCGGCAACGACATCGTCCATCATGATCCCGATACCGCCGTGGATTCGTTGGTCAAACCAGGAAACCGGAAAGGGTTTGCCGATATCGAAGAGACGAAAAAGGAGAAACCCGAGGGCCCAGGCCAGGGGATCCGGGGGGGCGGCAAAGAGAGTGACAAACATTCCGAGGATCTCATCAATGACAATGCAGCCGGCGTCGGGGCTGTCGAGGATCTTTTCGGCGGATCCGGAGACAAAAAAGCCAAGCACAAAAACCAGCAAAAGAACAACGGCATACATCGGCAGCGGCAGATCCTTGATGAGCATCCAGGGCAGCAAGGCGGCGAGCGACCCCCAGGTTCCCGGGGCTTTGCCGATCTTGCCCACATACAGCCCGGTGGCCAGGGCCATAATCAGCTGGTTCACCGCCCAGCTATCCCGGTCCAACGCACTTCGTTATACACCTCCGCCAGAGGTAGATTATGCTGAAGGGCGACACTTCGGCATTCCTCATATTCCGGATGGACGATCCAGCCATTTGCGGTTCGAACCTTTTTTGCCTTAATATCGCCCCATCTGGTCGTAACCGTAACGATTTCCCGCGGCAGGGTTTGCCGCTCTTCACGCCTGAAGCGCAGGCCAATGGCGGTGGTATGGGCAAGAATCGTCTCTTTCAGAGGATGGGCGAAGGCCAGCGGGCTGATAACCTGTAAGATGAAGCCCGGTCGGCCTTTTTTCATATGCACCGGAGTCAGGGTGACATCGACAGCTCCTCTGGCAAAAAGGAGTTCGATGAGGTGCGGAAAACCCTCCGGGCTCCAATCGTCAAGATTGGTCTCGATGACCTCAACAATCTGGCTTTCCAAAACATTTTCGGCATTGCCGATGATCAGTCGCAGGAGATTCGGTTGACCGTTGGCAAGGACGCGACTACCGGAGCCATAACCGGTGGCGGTAACGGTGAGCGGCGGCAGGGGACCGAAGCTGTCGGCGAGGGTGGCAATAAGGGCTGCCCCTGTTGGCGTGACCAACTCCTGGCGGAGATCGACGCCATAGGTGGGAATGCCCCTCAGCAGTTCGCATACCGCCGGGGCGGGCAAGGGTAGAAGGCCATGGGCGCATTCGACAAAACCATGGCCGGTCGGCAGGGGTGAAGAGACCAGCCGACTGACTCCCAGCTCCTGCAACCCGAGAACGGTGCCGACGACATCGACAATGGTGTCGAGGGCACCGACCTCATGGAAATGTATCTGGTCAACGGCGATGTTGTGGACCTTGGCCTCAGCTGATGGCCAGGGTTTGGAAAACTGCACTTGCCTTTGTCACCACCGGTTCATCTAAATCACTCCCTTCAAGAAGTGCCAAAATGGCCGGCAGGGTACGGAGTTCCTGGCGACGCTCGCTGTTCACCCTTACCTGGACGCAGCTGATGGCTTGGACGGTTTTGTCGGAAATCTGCAGGTCAAGGCCGGTAAGATGGAGTTTTGCCAGTTCTTTGCGCAGCAGTTGTCGGTCAAGGCCGGCATGAAGGAGGGCGCCGAGCAGCATATCACCGCTGATCCCGGAAAAACAGTCGGCATAGCCGATTCGCAGAGAGTTCAAAGATGTCAAGTGGTTGTACCAGGTTTATCGGCTGAGAACGGTGCCGGGGGCGATGGGATGGCCACAGCAGAAGGATTCGACGGTCATCCGTTTCTTGCCCTCCGGCTGGATTTCATGAATCTGCAGGGCATATCGGCCACAGGCGATAAGCATCCCCCGCCGGTCGGCGTGCAGTACCGTGCCGGGCTGGGCATTACTTTCCATAAAAACCACCTCCGGGGAAAAAAGCCGCAGACGGTATTGCCCCAAAAAACAGAAGGCGGAAGGCCAGGGGTCAAGGCCGCGAATCAGACATTCAATTTCGTCCGCACTCCTCGTCCAGTCGACGAGGCCGTCATCTTTTTTCAGCATCGGGGCCATGGTTGCCTGACTGTGATCCTGAGCCACCGGAGTAATGCTCCCCTCCTTCAGGCCCTTGATGGCCTGGAGGAGGGTATGCCCACCGAGGGTGGCGAGTTTTGCCATGAGACTGCCGGCGGTTTCCTTCGGATCGACGGTGATTTTCGCCTTCAACAGCATGTCGCCGGTATCCATACCCTGATCCATCTGAATAATTGTCACTCCGACCTCGGTCTCGCCCTTGATGATCGCCCATTGAATCGGTGCTGCACCGCGGTATCCCGGCAGGAGTGAGCCATGGACGTTGATGCATCCCATGGGTGCGAGCTCAAGCAGGCTCTGTGGCAGGATCCGGCCGTAGGCGGCAACGACGATAAGATCTGGCTGATAGCTGAGCAGGCCGTTGCGAAACTCCTCGGTTCTGATTTTTTCCGGCTGGAGAACTGGAATAGAGGCTGCCTCAGCAAGCACCTTCGTTGGTGGTGGGCTTACCTTCTTGCCGCGGCCTTGCGCACGGTCCGGTTGGCTGACAACCGCCACTACCTGATCCGGCCCCGTGAGCAAGGCCTGAAGATTAGCGGCGGCAAAATCCGGAGTTCCCATGAAAATAATGCGGAGCGGTGCAGTTGTCATGCAGGTGCCTCTTCTTCGGCCAGCCACTTTTTGACCTTCTTTTTATACAGAGCCCTTTTCAAGGGACTCAGGTGGTCAATAAAGAGGATGCCGTTCAGATGGTCTATCTCATGTTGCAGGACCACGGCAAAGCGGTCTTCAGCCGTCAGTTCCTGCGCCTTGCCATGTAAATCCTGGTAGGATACGGTAACCTTCTTATGCCTTTTGACGGTCGCGGTGAGATCGATGACACTCAGACACCCTTCTTCGTCGAACTGCGTGCCCTCATGGGCAACTATCTGCGGATTGACGAGGGGCAGGTACTGCGCCTCGCCTTCCTTATCCTTGGTAGTATCGACGACGATCAGCTTAATTGAGTGACCGATCTGCGGTGCGGCAAGGCCTATCCCCGGGGCATCGTACATGGTCTCTGCCATGTCCCTGACCAGGTTTACCAGTTTATCGTCAAAACATGCAATATTTTCTGTGACTTGCCGTAAAACCGGCGCCGGATATTTATATATTTTCTGAATACTCATGATCATCTCGTCTCGTATCGGTGATTGGACAGGGGCAACGCCCACTGGACTTCGGCAATGTACCATAGCGACTTTATTTTCGCCATTATTTGCAAGATAAGCATAGTGGCGCTGCATGGCAGTGAATTTTGGTACAAGCTTTGGAAGATTGTAATAATCGGAAATGGTATGGACAGAGACCGACATTTGGTTCGAAAGCAGGTGGCGCTAAGATGTTGACACGAGACATCATAAGACCCGAAAAATCTTGACTTATGTGGTGAATTATTGTGTCATGAGCGAGGTTTTGCGGCACTTTCAAACATCAAGAATCCCGTTTGTCGGGATGAGGCCTGGAATATTTATGGACATTTTTTTTCCGGTGGTTGGGTATCTGGTGGGAGCAATTCCCTTTGGTCTGGTTATCGGCAAGATGGTCGGTACAGATGTGCGCTTGGCCGGCAGTCGCAATATCGGAGCCACCAACGTCAACCGGGTTCTCGGTAAAAAACTCGGGTTTCTCACACTGGTCTGCGACTGTTCGAAAGGTTTGCTGCCGATGTGGCTGGTTTGGTATTTGTTCCCCGACACTCCCGACCGGGAGTTAGTAGTTGCCTTGACCGGGGTGATGGCTGTTGTCGGCCATATGTTTCCAGTCTATTTACGGTTTCGTGGCGGCAAAGGAGTGGCAACCGGTTTGGGGGTATTTTTGTTTCTCTCGCCGTCGGCGATAATCATGAGTCTCGCGGTCTTCCTCTGTTCGGTGAAAATTACCGGGTTTGTCTCCGTTGGTTCACTTCTCGCTTCGGCCTTGGTTCCCTTGTGGCTTTATCTGCTGGGAGCTTCGAAGGTTGCCATCGCTGCGGCGGCGGTTATCGCCCTCCTTATCTGGGCAAAACACCACGAAAATATTAAGAGACTTCTGCATGGCCAGGAAAAGCCCTGGAAAAACACCGGTTCTTAATCTGTTCCGGTTGCCCGGGCGTTTTCCGATGAGCTGGTTGTTTGTTCCATGAGATCGGCGAGAAGCACCTCCGCTTCCTCCATGGTCTTTGCGTACATTGCTTGATATCCGGTTATTTGCTTTGTTAGCTTGGCAATTTGTTGAAAAATGACCCTGGCCTGGCCAACGATGCGAATTACCGGCCCAACCTGTTTTTCGGTAAGAAAGTTGGTTATCTTTTTAAAGGTGTCAATGGCGCTCAGATGGCCGATCCTCGCCTCGCTCAGATCGGTGATGACGGCAAAACCCGGTTTCAGGTCGGAGACGCAGAAACGAATATCGGTATACAGTCGTTCTGCGTCTCTTTTGGGAACGTCCCCCCGCAGCCTGATGACCAGGCGGTTGCGTTTAATATCGGCGGTGACCGTAGACGGGCTCTTGTCCTTTGTCATTTTGATCCCGGCGGTTATGGTTGATGCGGGAAACAGGTTATCGCCGAGATGACCGCCCCCTGTGGGTCGGAAAAGACACTGAAGCGGCCGATATGTGGAATGTCGGTTGGCGGGACAATGGCCTTGCCACCTCGTGCCATGACTTTGGTCCTGAGCTCAAACCAGCTGATAGCTCCGTGTTGTAAAAGTTTGTTATCCATTGTTGTTCTCCCTGATATCAGGATTTTTTGCGAAGAATTTTTCTTGAAAAGCCGTGGCTCTCTCAAGGGGTACTGAAAATATTCCCGTTCACCGGGATGAGAGATTATAGCGCAACTCCGGGAATCATATCCAGCTGCCCCGCGTTTTCATGTAAAACGGCGAAATTTTGGGTATCTTATTACAAGCAACCCAACCGGATTTAGCCGTATTATTCAGCTCCTTTTGCCTGGCAATATATTCGTAAAAACACGAAAATAGATTGACTTCATGCATGTATTGTCCTACATCCAGAGATAGGGAAATACAGCATCATAGGGTTTACTCGTATAGCTTTGGTGAGATTGGTGACGACTGATTACCATCCTGTTTAATGCAGCATATTTTTATCAACGCAACCACCCACCCTTCAAGGAGACAACTATGAGCAAGGACGCAACTCACATCACCCTGCACATTGAGGGCTCCCGAGTATCTCAGGAAACTGTAAACGGTTGGCAGGGTGAGCATTATCTCCTGGACGGGGCAGCGCGTGGCACGGACAAGGCCAACCCCGAATTTGCCGTCTCGGACGATGCGGTATTGGAGCTGGAACTGGCCGACGGCACCCATATTCTCGTTGCCGCCGCCGATGCCGAATGCTATTTGGGGCCCGTTGCCGATCGAGGTGCAGGCCAAACCGGAATCCTTCACATTGGAGCAAACCTCCGTTTTTCCGGCCCACGTCAGCCCAAGGGGGCGGCACGTGACTCCTTCGGCGCCTGGGTCGTCAAGGGATTGCATATCTTCAAGCAGGGTCCGGCGGCAATGGTCGCACTGACTGCCGCCGGGACCTATCAGGATGCGGAACTTGAAGACCATAACGGGTTGTATCGCTGTGCCACCGACCGGTGGGAGTTGACCAAAGTGGATGCCGTACCGAGTAGCGATGAGCCGAGCCTGATCTTTATACACGGCACTGCCTCCTCTTCCGCCGGCAGTTTCCAGGGTCTTTGGGAGAATGGCTATGCCAGTCAACTTGCCGGTCTTTACGGCAGCCGCATCTATGCCTTTGAGCATCGCAGCCTGACCGAGAGCCCGGTCGCCAACGTCCTGGCCCTGTTGCGCGCTCTGCCGACGGGGGCACCGGTGCATCTGGTCAGCCATTCGCGCGGCGGCATTGTCGGTGAGCTGCTGGCCCGTTCCAACCGCCGCTATAAGGAACCGATAACCGAAGATGAGATCCACCGCTTTCTTGAGCATGGCAAACGGACCGGTCGCCAGGGCTTTGAAGTCGATGGCAAGCTCCTGCGTGAGCTGAATGAGGAATTGCGGGCAAGGCGTATCCAGGTAGAACGCTTTGCCCGGGTGGCCTGTCCGGCTCGAGGCACGACCCTTGCCTCCGGGCGGCTTGATCGCTGGGCTACGGTCATGCTCAATCTTTTCGGCAAGGCGGTGGAAGCGACCGGCACGGCCCTGCCTGTTCTCAAGCCTGCCACCAAAGTCTACGGACTGCTCAAAAGTTTCCTACTGGCGGTCGTTAGGGAACGAACCGATGCCCGGGCAATCCCTGGACTTGAGGCGATGATGCCCGATTCGCCGCTGGTTGCCCTGCTGGCTGAGCCGGGTGTCGAGGTCGAACCACCCCTCCATGTCCTGGCCGGCGATTACCAGGGCGATACCTTGCTTTCCTGGCTTGGTGACTGCCTTTCCGAGATTTTCTATGGCGGTGAAACCGATCTGGTGGTCAACACCGCCTCAATGAGCGGCGGTGCCCAACGGACAGGCGGCATCTGGGAACAGCGATTTGTCGGCCGGGAAGTGAAGCACACCAAGTATTTCAATCGGGAGGCGAGTTCAAAGGCCCTCATCTCCGCCTTAAAAGGCGATAACAGCTCCTTCCAGCGTCTTGCCGGGCCGTCCCAGGAAACTATCAGCCGAGATCGGGGGGCATCGCAACCAAAGCCAAAGAAAACGGACCGATCGTCTACCTGTTGCCCGGCATCATGGGCAGCCATCTCCAGGTCGGCAGCAACCGCATCTGGTTTGAGCCGTTAAGCATGATAGGCGGCGGCATGGCGCGGCTCTCTCTTGGGACCGACAATGTCACCGCCGATGGCTGGTTTGACCATTACTATGAAGGGCTGGCGCGCTATCTTGCCGACAGCCATGAGGTACGCCCCTTTGTTTATGACTGGCGGCTGTCGATCGCCAAGGCGGCGGAGCGCTTCGCCGGAAAAATCGACGAGGGAATGACCGAGGCCGAAAGGCGTGGCAAACCCCTGCGCATTGTTGCCCATTCCCTGGGTGGATTGGTGGCGCGCCTTGCCCTTAGGGGCCGCTGGGAGCGCTTCAAGGCCATACCGGGCAGTCGCTTTCTGCAATTGGGGACACCGAATAACGGCTCCCATTCGATAGCCGCCGTTCTTCTCGGCCGCGATGATTTTGTGCAGAATATCGAGCGTTGGTGCGATTGGCAACATGACATGGGAGAATTTCTGGAGATAGTGGCTGCCTTTCCGGGTGTCCTGGAAATGCTGCCTTGGCCCGGTGAAAACGGTCTGGCCGCCGACGGGGTCGATTATTTCACGGAAAGCACTTGGACCGAGTGGCACAAGAAGGACCAGGATTTAAGAAAGAACAAGTGCTGGCAGCCGCCTAGTCAGGAGTCGCTGACAGCGGCAAGGAAAGTCATCGCCGAGTTGCAGAAGGAAGAGGTCGATCCGCAATGCAGCCTGTATGTAGCCGGTTTTGCCGAGACTCCGATCGGCGTAAGATTTGCCGCGGGCGAGTTGGGGCTTGAAAAATGCCAGGCAGGTGATGGTCGGGTGCCCTGGAGTACCGGGATTCCACCCGGGGTTCCGGTCTGGTATGTCGATGCCCAGCATGGCGATCTGCCTAACCACCAGCCGGTTTTCGCCGCCTACCGGGAGCTCTTGGAAAAGGGGACTACCAGGGTCGCGGGGATTTCGTCGAGCCCGCCGGTTGCGGCCAGGGAGATTGTCACGGTCTTCACCGCTCGCAGTCTCACCTCCCATGGGCTGTATCCGAATGTCGGTGAGGTCATGGCAGCCGCTATGGGCGGCGCCAGCCCAAGCCTTAAGTCTGGCCGGCGAAGTGATGCGCCGGTAATGATCGAGGTAATCCACGGCAGTCTGGCCTGGGCCGAAAGTCCGGTCATAGTCAGCAGCTACGCCGACGAGGGCCTGCGCGGCAGCGGCAAATTTCTGAATGGCCATCTCGGTGGTCGCCTGGAACGCGCCTTCAATTTGGGCCGCTATCCGCGTTATCCGGACGAGGCCATGGTCTTCTACCATCCCGAGCCGCAGGGAAAACCGGCCGGTGCCATCGTCGTCGGTCTTGGCCCGCTTGGCGAACTGTCGCCGGGTGACCTTACCTTGGCCTTGACCAACGGGCTGCTCGAATATGTCCGCAATGTGGAACAAAGACCAGGGGAGGCCACCGGTTCCCTGGCGGTTTCCTCCCTTTTGGTGGGGACCGGTTTTACCGGTCTTACCGTCGAGGTTGGCATGCGCTGTCTGCTCGATGCCCTGCGTCACGCCAATCGCGCCTTGCAGCATCATGACGTCCCCTTACGCATTGGTCGTTTGACGATTTACGAGGAGGTGCTGGACCGCGCTATTACTGCGGTACAGGTCCTGCGCCAGCTGGTCCGCGAAACGCAGTTCAGTGAAGCGGTCAGCTTCCATGGCCGCCTTTATAACGGCCATGGCGGCTATCGCGGACGGGCGGTGTCCAGCGGTGGCCAGCCTGGCATATATCGAGTCCATATCCTCGGTGATAAAGGGCCGCTCAAATTTACCCTGGTCACCGACCGGGCTCGTAACGAGGTCAGTGTCGAATCGGATCAGCGACAGGTGGTCGATGGCCTGCTCAGCGCCGCAACCCGGAATACCCAAGATCAGCCGGGGCTGTCGCGCGCCCTGTTTGAATTGTTGGTACCGAACGATATGAAGGATGCGGTTGCCGGCTTGCGGACCTTGATGCTTTCCGTGGATTTCAAAGCGGCAGTTTATCCCTGGGAGCTCATGCGCGACAGAGAGCCGACCGAGGAACCCCCCCTTGCAACCCGTATCGAACTGATTCGGCAGCTGGCATCGGTCCACGGCAGGGGCCGGGTGCAGACGGTGCAGGAACGACGGGTGCTGGTCGTCGGCGATACCCAATCCGGCTTTCAGAAATTGCCCGGTGCGGTGCAGGAGGCAAGGGATGTGGCGGAACGGTTCAGGCAGGAACAGTATGAGGTAAGGGATATCTACGAGGCCGATGCCCAGGAGGTTTTCGAGGCGTTGTTTGATGGCCGCTACCGCTTTGTTCACCTGGCCGGTCACGGTGTCGTCAAGGGTAAGGGGGGCAACTTCACCGGCATGGTCCTTGGTCCGAAAATTTTTCTCACCTCCGCTCAGGTCAGCAAAATGAGGCGGGTGCCCGAGTTTGTTTTCCTCAACTGCTGCCATCTCGGCAGTATGGCCGAAGATGCCGAGCCTCGCTGGGGTGAATTGGCGGCAAGTCTTGCCACCCAGTTTATCGAAATGGGCTGCAAGTCGGTTATCGCCGCCGGGTGGGCGGTGGATGATAAGGCGGCTAATACCTTTGCCTGTGTGTTCTACGAGAATATGTTGAGAGGGATCCGTTTTGGTTTGGCGGTGCAGCTGGCGCGTTTTGAAACCCATCGTCTCCATTCGTCATCCAATACCTGGGGTGCGTTCCAGGCTTATGGCGATGAACGTTATCGGTTCCCCGGTGTCGAGCACGATGATCCGGATTTTGCCGACGAATATGTGCATCCGGACCATTTGATCGCCGACCTCGATCTCCTCACGGCCCGACTGCAATGCGCCCCGTCGAGTCACAGCAGGATTTTTACCTGAAACAGATCAAAGCCCTTGAAGAGGTAGCTCGGCGCAGCTATTTTCAGCATGGCCGGGTGCGGGTAAAATTCGCTGAGGCCTGGGCGGCACTGGACGACAAGGAAAGGGCCATTGCCCATTACCGCGCCGCTCTGGAACTGGAAGATGCCGGTATAAACCTGCACGCCCTCGAACAACTTGCCAATCTGGAGATTCGGCGGGGGGCGGAAACAATTAAAGCCAGAGGAACGCGAAAAAGGGGAGACGAGTGGTTACGGGTCAGGACTGACTCGGCTACAATCGTTGCTGGCCATTGCTCCGACCGGTGAAAGACTGACGTTGCTGGGGTCGTATTGGAAACGACGGGTGGAGATTTTTCAGGATAAAGGTCAAATTGAAGAAATGAAAACCTGTGTGGAGAAAATGACCCAAGCTTACAGGGAGGCGGCAGAGTTTACCCATAAAAGGACAGGCTCATGGGATTATTATTCGCTACTGAATGCCCTCGACAGTGCATTTCTGGGCGCCGTCCTTGGTTCATGCGAAACGTTCAATGACTATTCGCCGAAATTACCCGACTTGCTGGAGGCAGCTGTCGAAAACGGTCGTAGTCGGTTAGTCGAAAACCGTAACTTCTTCCAAGCCTTGGCCGAAGTCGAGGTGAAGCGTGTAAACTCCCTGTATGCCTGTTTTAACGGAGAATCAAAAGCAAGCATTATTAAATCCAATATCCAAAAAGAACTGATCGATGGGTATTGTTCCCTGATGAGGAGGATAGGCTCTGCTCGCGAACACGATTCGGTGCTCAATCACATGCAATTTCTCGCTGCCACATTACCCACAAAGGAAAAATTACCTTCGAAAATCACCACTGAAGCGGTGAAAAAGGGTTTGAAAAATGTGGTTTCCGGCATAGCAAAGGGGCTAATGAGTTGATCGATCCACCCTTACCCCGGGTTCGAATAACCTGCGGCAACGATATCCCCAGCCATTGGGGTGCGCTGCGAGCGGCTATACGCAAAGGCACGGTGGCGATCCGCGAACCGAGGGGCAGTGAGCGCTTTGTCACCGCCTGGGGAACGCTGACCGCCACGGCCGGAGTGGACATCGTGGTCGTTCAGGACTCGAACGAGGAATACCCGGTCAAGACAGGTAGTTTTTTCAAAAATCTACCAGGAGACGGCTCCGGGGCGGTACCGCCGGACGACCGTCAGCAGTCTGCTACAGGTGCCGGCAGAGGTGATTGCCGTGCTCGCCAGCCGGGAAGGGGAGCTGCTCGTCCGCTATCCCGATTATCTTGTGGTCGGTACCGAAAATGAGGTCTATGCCAACTCCGCTGAGTGGGTGGCGGCCAATCTGGAGTTTCTGTAAAGCCCTTCCAGCCTGACAATTTTCCGGAAAACGATTGACAGCGCATGCTGTTTGCCGTACAATTTCAGTATTCATTCATTGTATACAATATATGAATACCAAATCCACCGTCGACTGAAATTGCCCATTTGCCCCGCTGCGGCGTGAGGTTTATCACACAACATATCTTCACCAAAGGAGATCGCCGATGTTTTCCCTGCTACGTATCAACACCGCCACCGGAGAGACTAAGACCGAGAAATATACTACCAAGGAATTCCTCCTGGGCGGGCGGACACTGTCGTCCCGTCTGGTCAGCCGGGAGGTGGAGGCGACCTGCGATGCCCTGGGAAAAAGGAACAAATTGTTTTTCTGCACCGGTGCTCTGGCCGGTACCGCCACCTCCAGTGCCAACCGTCTGAGCATCGGCGGTAAAAGTCCGCTCACCGGCGGCATCAAGGAAAGCAATGCCGGCGGCATTGTCGGCGGTCGCATGGCGGAACAGGGGTTGCGCTGCATCGCCTTGGAGGATGCCCCGGCCGGTGACACCCCCTGGCAGATCGTGGTGATCGGCAAGGATGGGGTCAAGCTCCTCGACGGCGGGTTTCTTGCCGGCAAGGGTGTCTATGAGAAATCGGCGCTGCTGTCGGGGCAATTCGGCAAGGATGCGGGCTGCATCACCATCGGTCCGGCGGCCGAAAAACTCCTGCTGGCCAGCGGTATCGCCTGTTCCGATCCGCACGGGGTGTGCTCACGCTATGCCGGTCGTGGCGGTCTCGGCGCGGTTATGGCGGCAAAGCGGATCATCGCCATGGTGATTCTCGCCGATGGCATCCATAAACCCACCTTCACTGATAAGGAGCAATTCAAGGATGAGCGCCGGCGCGTCGTCAAGCTGCTTAAGGACAATCCGGTCTCCTCCCTGTTCACCAAGTACGGCACCGCCGCCATGGTCGATATCTGTCAATCGTTGCGGGTACTACCAACGCAAAACTTCCGGCACGGCACCATGGACGGGGCGGAAAAAATCAATGCCCAGACCATGTACGACACCATCAAGGCCCGGGGCGGCGAGGGGAAAACCCAGCATGCCTGCATGCTGCCCTGCGCTATCCAGTGCTCCAATGTCTATCCCGACGAGAGCGGCAAACTCCTCTGCTCGCCCATCGAATATGAGACCATGGCCCTGATGGGTTCCAACCTGTGTCTGAAAAACCTCGATACCATCGCCACCATGAACCGCATCGCCAACGATGCCGGAGTCGATACCCTCGATTGCGGTGCAGCTATTGCCGTGGCCATGGAGGCAGGGTTGGCGGAATTCGGCGATGACCAGGCGGCGATCCGCCTGATGGAAGAAATTCGTAACTTAACCCCGCTCGGCCGTATCCTCGGTTCCGGTTGCAAGGTCGCCGCCAAGGTGCTCGGGGTGCGCCATGCCCCGCATGTCCTCGGTCAGGCCATCCCCGCCTACGAGCCGCGCGGCACCAAGGGCATGGCCATGACCTATTTGTCGTCACCGATGGGCGCCGATCACACCTTCGGCTTTACCCTTCGTGACGAAGAGAACCCGCTCACCAAGGAGGGAAAGATTGGTTTGTCGAAGAAATACCAGGTCATCGGCTCGCGCATGGATGCTATGGGCATGTGCAACTTCGTTCGCTATGCGGTGCGCCACGACATGAGTCCGCTCCTCAACCTGATCAAGGCCTGTTACGATGTCGATATCACCGCCGAGGAGTTTGATGATTTCGTCAAGGAGACGCTCAGGATAGAGCACCGGTTCAATACCGATGCCGGCATTACCGCTCGGGATTATCGTTTCGCCGAAACCTTCTATGACGAAGCCCAGCCGGAGACCGGCGAGAAGATTGATATCACCGACGAGGAAACCGCAGAGGCAAGGCAATGGTAACGATCGACTTCAAACTTACCGAAGCAGGCAGGGTCGAGTTTGACCTGCCGGCTCCGCTGCCCCTTGTTGAAGTTCTGCGGCGCTGTGCCGCCAGGACCGATTATACCTCTGGCGGTTATATTGCTGTCCGTAAAGGAAAAGTGGTAACTGGCGGAGATATGGTCGAAGACCAGGATCATATCGATATCTTTCCAGCCCTTTCCGGTGGGTGAAGGAGGGAGGTAAATTCCCCCGCCGGTTTCTCTCGTCTTGCCCCGTGTGCATCGACTGAAACCATCCACCGGGCTACCTGACATGGACTCCTATTCCTTGAGAATGGCGGCAATCAGTTCTTCGCGTTTTTCCGCTGTGAGGTAAGGGGTCATGCGTACGTCAAGGATTCTTGCCTGACGATTTCTCCGGTGTTTGACCGCCTCCTCGATAAATACGCAGAGATCTTCAATATTACATGGTTTTTGAAGATAATTAAACGCTCCCCATTTAATGGATTCAACCGCGGTGTTTACCGTGCCCTTGCCGGTGAGCATGATTGCTTCAACCAGCGGCCGATCTTTTTTCATGGTTTTCAGGGTCTCTATGCCATCCATCCCCGGCATGGCGATATCGAGAATGACCACTTCAATCGATTCATCATCCGTGAGCAGTCTCAGTCCGGTATTGCCATCGGCGGCGGTTTTGACGGTAAAACCCCTCTTGCCGAGGCGCTGGGCGAGAATTTCAGTGAAGGCCTGTTCGTCATCGACGACAAGAATGGGTATGCGGGACATGGTGAGTAGAGAGAAATGAGCAAGGGTTAATCAACAACACATTGATCGGCATATTTTCCAATTATCCCGGCATAACGGGCACGAATATCGGCGATGTCTCTTTCAATATCCCCGGTAGGAAAGAAGGTTGACAAAAAGCCGCCGACTTTGCGTTGGTAATCAAGAAAGGCCAGGGCAATCGGGACATTGGCACCGAGGGCTATGTAGTAAAAGCCGGTCTTCCATTTGTCAACTTTCGACCGTGTCCCTTCCGGCGGGACGGCAACAATCAGGTGCTCGCTCGCCTGAAATGCGGCAATGATTTCGGAAACCACATTGTTCCGCGATGCTCTGTTAATCGGAATTCCCCCAAGCCAGCGCATGATCGGTCCACGCCAACCGGAAAAAAGCGAATCCTTGCCCATCCAGCGCATTTCAAAGCGGTAAACAAAGGCCATTGCCAAGGCCAGGGGAAAATCCCAGTTGCTGGTATGGGGAACAGTGATCATGACGTATTTCAACGCTGTCGGGGGATGGCCCTGGAGTTTCCAGCCGCGAACGGCCAGACAAAATTGACAGACGGCTGAAACGATTGGTCGCAACACCGGGGTGTTGTACATTGTTTGTGACACTCAAAAAACCTGGGTTGAAGTGATGGTTACCTTAGAAATTCATTTCTTGTTTTTTAGGAAGAAATTTCTTCAAAGTACTTATTCCCCTTATCTGTGGGGTTAGTTGTTCAAGAGACCGACGACATTTTCAAGCGTCTTTCTGTTGAGGATTTCCGCGCAGTCGGTGGCCCCTTTACTTGAACCGACACCATCCCGCCACTCCGAAAGGAGTGCTCCTTTTTCATCAAGCAGTTTATAGTTGAGAGCCAAAGAGGAAGAACCGGCACCGAAACCGACAAAGGCTCTGGCGGCACGGTTGCCGGCGTTAAAACGATCGACTTCGACAATCAACAGTTTACCCATCTCCGCCTTGTAGGCTTGCATATCCATGATGAGAATGGCGCGATAACCTGAATCTTTGAAGCCCTTGATAAGGTCGCGATTCATCCACTCAAGGGTATTTTTCAACTCTCGAGCTTGATCTGCCGTCTGCTCGGGGAGATTACCGTCCATGGTCAGCAAAGCTATATCCTTCACCCCTGAAGGGTTGAGGTTGGTCTTTTTCTTGCCACAACCACCGGTTAGCCCAAGCAGCAAAAGCATTGAGAGGAGGAGGATAATTGGTTTCATTTTTGGTCCGTGTGGTCAAAGTTTGCAAGTTACTGAAAACGCTATTACTTGCTGTGAAGATCTTTCCACCCCCGTTTTTGGGTGACGAGGTAGAGGTTTTCGACTTTTTTTCTAGCCCAGGGGGTTTTGCGCAAAAATGTCAGACTGGATTTTATCGATGGGTCGGTGGTAAAGCAGCGGATGGCAATATGCTTGCCGAGCGCCTCCCAGCCATAGTGCTCAAAGAGACTGCTGACGATCTGTTCCAGGGTGACGCCGTCAAGAGAGATTTTGTTGTGATGCTGAGTCATATGTAGGACTTTATACTAAGGGAAGCCAGGTCTCAAGAAAAGAATTTGCCGGAAGCTTCGTGTGCACGTATATTATGCACTATAATACATGGAGGTTTGGCCAAGGATCTATGGTCAGGGGTGAGGGTGACATCATACCATTGGGAGGCTCAGGTTTAAACAAAGCGGTTTCAACAATCTCATAAAGGAGAAATACCATGGCTGTCAAAAAAATCCTTATGCTCGTTGGTGACTATGTCGAAGATTATGAGGTAATGGTGCCGTTTCAGGCGCTCCTCATGCTTGGTTACCAGGTACATGCGGTGTGTCCCGACAAAAAGGCCGGCGATTTTGTTCGCACTTCCATCCATGATTTCGAGGGTGATCAAACCTACAGCGAGAAGCGCGGCCATAATTTCACCCTCAATGCCGATTTTGCTGCAATCAAAGCCGCCGATTACGATGCGTTGGTGATTCCCGGAGGCCGTGCTCCCGAATATCTGCGATTGAATGAAGAGGTTTTAGCGATTGTTAAACATTTTGCCACCGCTGAAAAACCGATTGCCGCCATCTGTCATGGCGCGCAACTGCTTTCTGCCGCAGGTGTCCTCAAGGGGCGTGAATGTTCTGCCTATCCGGCCTGTTCCGTGGAAGTCGGCCTGGCCGGCGGTAAATATATGGCGGTGGCTATGGACAGTGCCCACGTCCAGGGAAATCTGGTGACTGCCCCGGCCTGGCCGGCGCATCCTGCCTGGCTTGCCAAATTTATTGCCAAGCTGGGGGCGAAGATTGAGTTGTAAAAGATGGGGAGTTAGCATGTTGGTTGGATAACAACCCAGATTTTTGGAGGAAGTATGTCGGCGACACGTTTGCCAAGACTTATGCAGTGTATGGAGGAGCATCGTGTTTCGGCAGTGGTGGTCAACGCCGGGCCGACTCTCACCTACCTGACCGGGCTGCACTTCCATTTGATGGAGCGACCGGTGGTTATGGTTTTCAGTTCCGAGTACCAGCCGACGATCATCCTGCCGGAGCTGGAACTTGCCAAACTCGACCATCTGCATTTTCCGGCAAGGGTGTATGCCTATACTGAAAATCCGGATAGTTGGACCACAACCTTTGCCGATGCCCTTGAGGGCCTGGAACTGTCCGGTCGCAAGGTGGGAGTCGAGCCGCGGCAGCTGCGGCTTCTTGAGTATGATTATCTTCGTGGTGCCTGTCGAGATACGCAATTTTTCGACGGCACCACCATCTTTGCCGCCCTTCGAGCGAAAAAGGACGCGGAAGAAATCAGCTGTATGCGGCAGGCGGTGAAAATTGCCGAAGCTGCCTTGACGGCGACGTTGCGGAAGGTGGCGATCGGGACCAGCGAAAAGGACATCGCCGGCGAACTCTTCCTCCAACTGATCAACCATGGTTCAGAGATCTCCCTGCCCTTTTCACCTATTGTCGCCGCCGGCCCGAATGGCGCCAATCCCCATTCTCTGCCCTCCGAACGGCCTCTTGCGGTCGGAGACCTGCTGATTGTCGACTGGGGGGCAAGTTATGGTGGCTATGTCTCTGATCTGACTCGTACTTTTGCTGTCGGCGAAATAAATTCACTGGCGGAAAGAATCCATAAAACCGTGCAGCTGGCAAATAGCGCCGGCCGGGCAGCTGGGCGCCCAGGGGTATCTTGTGCCGATGTTGACCTGGCAACACGCCGGGTCATCGAGGAAGCCGGTTTCGGGCCGAACTTCACCCACCGGACCGGTCACGGTATTGGTATGGAGTGTCACGAAGATCCCTACATCCGAAGCGATAACCAGCAATTACTGGAAGTCGGCATGTCCTATACCGTTGAGCCGGGCATTTACCTCGCCGGTATTAACGGTGTGCGTATCGAGGACGATGTAGTGGTGACCGCCGATGGAGCCGAGTCGCTGAGCACGATGAGCCGGGAAATCCGGGTGATTGGCTGACTTCCTCGAAAAGCGACCTACCATCTGGATGCCGCTTTTTACCCCCTCCTCATTCCGACCATGACGTTTTGAAAGTCGCATCATAAAATATGCCGATGCCCCCCTTGTGGACAGCATCGGCATATGCCATTCCCGCCCAGTTCATTTCTGAAAATATTCCCCGTTTGCGCGAAAAGTAGTCCGTTAAATATGGGTGATAAAAAGACATCTGCACTATATATCCATATATTCGAATATTACAGTTTACAAACATATGGAAAATGATGTATACACATAATAAGAATTGATCTGACATTACTTTTCGAGGAGGTGACCAGCGAGCGTGATGCACAGCAGCCGATTACGCTGGCCCTTGACACGTACATCCCAGTGACACTACCTAAAGGAGGAAATGATGAGGAAACGAGTTTTGCAGTTGGCAACCGTCATGCTCGTTGGCGGGATGGTTTATCCCGCAATTTCACGAGCGACCGATGATGAAATCCAGAAGAAAATCGACAAACTCACTCAAGAAGTGGAGGAATTGAAAAATTCCATAAAAAAAGTCGAAAACAAATCACTTGGCAAGTGGCTGACCATCGGTGGCGATTACCGCTTCCGCTACGATTATCTTAAGGGTGAAACCAAGCCGTTCACCGATGTCAGTGCCACCTTTGGCAATGCGCAAAACAAAATGCAGCAGGGATATTTCAGTGCAGTCGCTGCCGGCGATGCTGCACAGGCGCAGTTTTGGGCCGGAAACATTGCCGGGATGACCGCTTTTTCTCAGCAGATGACCGGGGTCAAGACTGTTTCCCAGGCCCAGGCCTTTCTCGGTGCCAACCAGCAATTGCTTGGTGGTCTTGGCAATTTTGCCGTTCAAGTTCCAGCCTACGAACCGGAAAATAAATCTCTCTATACCAACCGCTTCGGCATCGATCTGCACGCCAAGGCAACAGAAAATGTAACGGTCAATGCCCGCCTGGTGGCCTACAAGGTGTTCGGCTCCCAGGATGACAATGCAGTTACAGCCGATGGCAACGCACCCTATTTCGCCGACCGAGTCGGGGTCTTTGACGGCACCCTGGGCCATGTCCCTTCCGACAGCTCGATTGATGTCGACCGTGCTTATGCCACCTGGAACAACATCGCCGATCAGCCGCTGTGGTTCTCCGTCGGTCGACGGCCTTCCACGGGCGGGGCACCGAGTAATTTCAGGTTGAACGACGATCGTCCCGGCACCGGTGGCACCCCGGCCTTGCTGGTTGACTATGCCTTTGACGGCATGATCGTTGGTTATGCCCCGGATATCGATGCCCTGCCAGGCGCCTATGCCAAGATCTGCTACGGACGAGGTTTTGAGAGCGGCTACCGGTCTACTCCCGGCAACTCCCTTGAAGATACCGACATGGTAGGTCTCGCCGTCATTCCCATTGATACCGATCCCCTGCGGGTCTGGTTACAGTGGAATCGTGGTATGAATATTTTTGATTTCCCGACCATGGAAGATACCTACTATGGCAATACCGCAGCAAAGGCCAACCTTGGTGACATTGACTGGTACGGCGTCGGCGCCATGAGTACCCTCAAAAAGACCGGTCCTGGCGACCTGAACCTCTTTGCCGATTTTGCCATGAGCGACACGCACCCCAACGATAATGTTTCTGCCCAGGCCGGCTTTCAGGGGCTGTTGACCGGTGCTTTCTTTAATCCGGAAGAAGCCACCGACAAAACAGGCTGGGGAGTATATGCCGGTTTGCGCTATGATCTGCCGTCAAAAACGAAACTGGGCCTTGAATATAATCATGGTTCGAAAGATTGGATAACCTTTGCTCCGGCCGCCGACGATATATGGACCAGCAAGGTGGGAACCCGCGGTAACGTCTATGAGGGTTACATTATTCAAGAATTCGATCTGAAACCGGTGTCGTCCTATTTCAGCAAGACGTTCTTCCGCTTGGGTTATCAGTACTATGATTTCGAATATACCGGCAGCAACAACTGGGTTGGAGCACCGGTAGCCATATCGGATGTCAACGGCCAAATGATGTTGATGGCTCCCCTGAAGGAAGCCCATAATGTGTATGCCACCCTTGAGGTGAAATTCTAGAACTCTCTGTAACTTTGCCGGGACGCCTAAAAAAACGGTGTCCCGGCAAGAAACACAAATCATTCGTTTAAAAAAGGAGTTGTTTATGAACAAGATATTCTCAATCGTCATTCTCTTGGCCGCTTTGGTTCTTCCCAGCCTTGTTCTGGTATCGTCTGCCAGTGCGGAAGAAGTGAAAATGGTCGGCGAGATCTCAAAAATCACCTTGGCCGGCGATGGCAAATCCGCCACGGCAATTCTCAAGGATACCAAAAGTGGAGAATCCGTGACAATCGAGGTTACGGATGAATTGACGCTGGACAAATTCAAGGACAAGCGGATTGTCGAGGGTGATGAGATACGCTGCAAATTTAATAAAGTTGAAGGCAAGAACAACAGTAAGACCTTCGTTAAAACGGCTGGCTGTTAATGCATTTTATAAAAAGGAGATACAACCCATGATTGTTACCAGATATGTGGCAGCTTTGCTGGGAGTTGTGCTGATGGTCGCAACCTCCTCTGCAAAGGTCCACGAAGGCAATGAATATATTCAGGAAAATGGTTACAAGGGACCTGAAACCTGTGAAGAATGTCATCCTGGAACAGCCAAGGCATTTCTAGAGACGGTACACTGGAAGCACGCCTCAAAGGTGGATTATGTTGACAACCTGAAAGCCGACCAGGAGTACGGCATGAAAAATCGCATTTACACCATGTGTAATGCCAACGACATCGTCAACAACCTGAAAGAAATACCTCCCAATGAGGCCGGCAAGACGAAAATAACCGGCTGCAACACCTGTCACCCCGGCGATCATTCAGTGGATGTCGGCAGTACCGGCCCCGAGGCGGAACAGGCCATTGACTGCCTGATCTGTCATTCCAGCAAATATGATTTCAGCAAACGCAAACCGGTCAAGCGCGATGACGGCAAGGTTATCATGACCCAGGACCGCAGCACCGAGGCGGCACTGCATATCGGTCGGCCGAATATCAAGAATTGTATGGTCTGCCACGAATCGGCGGGCGGCGGGGCACTCTTCAAACGCGGCTTTGCCATGACCAAGGATGCCGATGTGCATGCCGCCAAAGGCATGGTATGCGTTGACTGCCATGCTGTGAAAAACCACCGCTTTCCCACCGGGAAGGATCCGAACAACTGGGCGAATGATGGCGTATATATGACCTGTGCGGGGTGTCACAACGATAAACCGCACAAGGATGAGGATTATAACCGTCATGCTGCCTACATTGCCTGCCAAACCTGCCACATCCCCAGGACAGGTGGAGCCTTTGCCAAGGATTTCACGCAATGGACAAAAATGTCCACCGGCTTTTACGAACCATCGACTTTGAAAAAAGAAGTAAATGAAACCGCTCCGGTTTATGCCTGGTACAACCTGACGGTCAGCAATACGCCGCATTTTATCGGTCCGAAGGGCAGCAGAAGCGACGGCAAGAGTAAAATTTATCCGTTCAAGGTTTATCAGGGAAAAGCCTATTACAATAAACTGGATGGGCAGTTGCTCGGCATGGATTTTGCCCCGCCAATGGCCACCGGCGACACCCTTGCTGGAGTTGCTGCTGCTGCAAAAACGCTCGGCATAAAGAAGTATGATCCCGTGCCTGGCTGGCAGACCACCTACTTTGGCAGCAACCACCAGGTGGCTCCCAAGGACAAGGCTCTGACCTGTGCCAACTGTCATGCAATCAATGGTATGCTGAATTTCAAAGATCTGGGATATGGTGACAAGGAGGTCGAAAAACTGACCAGCCCTGCTATGTACTTCGATAAAGTATTCAAGATCCAGCAGGAAAATGAATAACCGTTTGCCCTTCAACCGAAGGAGAGGGGAGAGCGGTGCAACACCCTCTGAGTCTCTTAGATAAAATACTTGCCTATGTTTACTCGAAGAGGGTACTGAACAGAGTTGCGAAAATTTTTCTAAGAGACTCATAGACCCCCAAGCTGGGCAAGTGCAAGGAGCATCCAGCAACGGGGTAATATAAATCCCGTTTATCCGAGGTGTTGCTAGGGCAGGCAATGGTCCGGTTGCGGGGGAAATACTATAAACGTTGCTGTGAGGGGAATATATGAAACCTGTAAAACTGATTGTGCACGGCATCATCCTGGCGGTGATCCTGTCGCCGCTTTTTCCGCTTTGGTGTCGGGCCGCCTCTCAGGAGGAGCTTTTTGAGAAAATCAGGTTACTCGAGGTTCAGATTCAGGAATTGAAGGAACTGAAGGCGCAACAGAATAAAACAGAAGAAAAAAAACAGCACTGTATCAAAGCTGTGGGAAACGAGAAATTCTGCACATGTCTTGCGGAAGCGCTGCCGGACGATATCGGTTTCGAGCAGTATGTCCATGTTTTAATCGCACCTTCGGAACAGTTCCCTGATTCTTCAAAGAAGCGTTCAGGCCAGGAAAGTGTTGATGCGGTGCACGCTGCTCGCAAGAAATGCATATAACAAGGTAGTTCTTGCATCAGTACTGGCTGCTGCTTTTTCAATGAGCAACATCAGTACGGCTTGACAGCGCCGAAGATATCTTTATTATGACTGGATTCTCGTGATTTGTACCATATTGTAGTAGTGTAACTTGCCACATCCGAGGCACAAACGTAAATGTCCTGCGGATGGCAGCTCGGGGATTGGGAAAAACAAAAAACAAGCAAAGGCAGGGGTATGGAATTTTCCAAGACAAGAGAGTACAACAAAGAAGCCGAATTATTCAAGGTACTCGGTCATCCTATTCGACTAAAGATTGCAGCGGGATTGAGCATGTGCGCCGAGGAATGTAACGTCAAAAAAATCGGGGAATGTCTTGGTCTCCCCCAGTCCACGGTTTCGCAGCACTTGGCGCTGCTCAAAAACAAAGGTGTTATCACCGGTGCGCGCGAAGGCACCGAGGTGCGCTACAGCGTTACCAGTTCCTTGGTAAAGAGAATAGTTGCGACACTGGAGGAAGGACGGGATTCCGGCGACACCCATTAAATTATAAAACTTTAGGATAAAGCTTTAGATTTGCGGAGGCAATATGCTTATGCGATCTCTGATTTTAACACTGCTGTTCATCCTGTCATGTTCCCCTGCAACATATGCTTCGCAGAAACCGCACGACCGTGAAGCGCTATCCGGATTGCAGACGGTCAAGGTTATTTTTGACGTCCGCGTTGCCGACCTCGAAAAACTTGTTTTCAACCTGGAGCTTTTGAATGAAACCATGGAGGGGTTGGAAGCCCAGGGTGTTACACCAGAAATGATCGTTGCTTTCCGCGGACCCGGTGTCAAACTGCTGTCGTCCGCCGCACTCACTGAAGAGGCGGTTGACCTCTTTCGAACCTTGAAAAAGAGGGGTGTGCGGTTTGAGGCATGTGCTGTCGCCATGCGGGTATTCAAAGCTGATCCGGCAAAGCTTATCCCGGAAGTTGCGTTGGTTGGCAATGTGTTCAACTCCCTTATCGGCTACCAGAACAAGGGTTATGCGATGATCGCCATCAATTGAGTAAGGGACATAATCCGACAGACTCCTAATCAATGGTGAACGCCTGATATCTGAGGTAGGCGAGGACATATTTGATTTCCCCGTAGGTATAGGCATCGCCTGCAATCTCCTTGATCGCGCTGAGTTTTTGCTCCCGCAGAGGGAGGATTATCTCTGCAAGCGCTTGCCGTTTCTCCTGGCTGAGCAGCCGATCGATAGCAATTTCGCCCAATTCCAGACATTGTGCCAGATGGCTTTCGATGGTCGTGCAGGCAAAACCCCGCCTCTCGCTGATCTGTGCCACGGTAAAGCCCTGATTGAAGAGTTCGAGGGTGAGGAGTCTGGTCGGGACCTTCGGGCCTTTTTCGGCTCTTCGGTTCGCCTGGCTTTTTTGGTCGTCTCCGCTTCAGTCTTCGGTGGTTCGGGCAGGAAGACCTCCTGGATATCGTTTGCGGATCGATATGTCGGTAACCAGGGCCACCAGTTCCTCGCCATATTTTTCCGCCAGTTTTTTGCCGATCCCTTTGAGCTTTGCCAAGGCCGGGATGGTGTCGGGCAGGTTGACGGCGATCTGGACCAGGGTCTTCTGGTGCATGACCTGGTAATGCGGTACGTTTTCTTCTTTTGCCGTTCGACTTCGCCACTCCTTGAGCGCTTGAAAAAGGTCGGGATGGCCGACATCGGCTTCCAGGTAGATGGGTGTAAGTTTTTTTTCCCTTTTCGGTTTGCTGTCGATTTCGGCGGAGGAGATGGCTTGCAGATATCCCGCCGAGGAGAATCCCGACTGGCAGCACCGCACCGCCGCCAACTTGACGGCGGTTTCCTCCTGCAGCCATTTGCACAGGTCCTTGGCTTTTTTGCGGATCTCCTTGTTGTCGGTTTCCACGGCAAAAGAGGCAACGACCTCGCCGATTCCCGAGGCAAATTTTTCCTGAAAATAGACCGACGCCTTCTGTAATCGCTCGCCTATCGCAACATCTTCAGCTGGTGGAATGAGGTCGTTGAACATCCCCTGCAACTGTCTGCAAAAATGAGCACCGACGATGCAGATGTCGTTTACGGTTTTCGCCTGGAGATCGCGAAGATTGCCGGCACCCTGTATCCGTACCAGATCGCCGCTGCCTTCCACCGTTGCGAGCAGTCGGCCGAGAAGCGCCTGCAGACGCTGAAAGTCGAAACACTCAAGCAGAAGTCGCTGCTGGTAGCGGATTTTTGCCGCGCTCAGTTGTGCCGCGGTCGGCATATTTTCCCCGGCCCGTTCGACAAAGCGCAGCACGGCAGTGTCGGTTTTCACCGCTCGTGCCGCCAGCGGCGAGGAGAGGACAATGCCTTCGAGGGTCCGACAGCGGCTGAGCGCCACATACACCTGGCCGTGGGCAAAGGCGGCCTGGGCGTCGATGATCGCCCGGTCAAAGGTCAGGCCTTGGCTCTTATGGATGGTAATGGCCCAGGCGAGCTTTAACGGGTACTGAATAAAGGCGCCGATTTTACTTTCGCTGATTGTCAGCGTCTCCTCGTTGAGGGAGTATTCGATATTCTCCCACGTCGCCGGTAGGACGTCGATTTCTTCATCATCATCCGGGCATCTTATGGTGATTTTTTTACCTTCGATGCGGGTAATTTTGCCGATTTTCCCATTGAAAAAACGCTTTTCCGGAGAGGGGTCATTGCGCACGAACATCACCTGGGCAGCTGTTTTCAGTTCCAGGGTCTCGGCGGTCGGGTAGGAATGTTCCGGGAACTCGCCTTCAATCTCGGCGTCGAAGCGGTGGGTTCTTTGCGGCAGGCCGGCAAGTCTGGCATCGTTGATGGCATTGGCACTGCTGTTATGGGTACAGAGTGTTATATAGCCCTTATCCCCATGGTCGATAAAGCCTTCGACATGGCGGCGGTTGAGTTCCCGCAGCGTATCGCCGTCAAGGCGGTTGTTGCGGACCCGATTGAGAAGGTCGATGAATGCGCGATCCGCCTGGCGATAGATATGTTGCAGTTCGATGGTGATCAGCTCGCTTTGTCGCAGGGCATTGCTGCTGAAAAAATAGGGCGAATCGTAGTACGGCTGGAGGAGGCGCCATTCGGCGTCTTTCACCACCGGCGACAACTGATGCAGGTCGCCGATGAGCAGTAACTGCACCCCGCCGAACGGCAGGCTGCTGCGGCGATAGCGGCGGAGAACGCTGTCCACCCCATCCAGCAGATCGGCGCGGACCATGCTGATCTCATCGATCACCAGCAGATCGAGGCTTTTGATGAGATTGATCTTCTCCCGGTTGAATTTATGGCGGTTTTCACCCTCGCTGCCGGGGATGAACGGCCCGAAGGGCATTTGAAAAAAGGAATGGAGGGTGACGCCGCCGGCATTGATCGCCGCCACCCCGGTGGGGGCGGTGACGATCATCCGTTTGGGACTTTGCTTTTTGATGCTGTGCAGGAAGGTAGTCTTGCCGGTCCCGGCCTTGCCTGTCAAGAAAATGTTACAGCCGGTATCCCGGACAAATTCATCGGCGAGTTGCAGCTGCGGGTTATCGTTGCTCATCGGTCCTGCTTATGAGTACATTTCCTCCAGGACCGCATTGATCAAGGCAATCTCTTCCTTACCAAAACGGGCCGGGTCGTATTCTTCGTCGAGCCAGTCTTTGTATTCCTGGTACTCTTCATCTTCCGGGTTTTTGAGAACCTCCAAAAGAAATAAAAAGCCGGGAATGCCGCCGATATCTTCCGGCGGACAGGCACGTTTACCGGTAAGTAGTACCGGATAGGGCTTGCCCTCCTCCGGGCCGAGGACTTTTTCGACGGCTATCTGGTGCAGCCAGTCGTCACCGAAATCGTAGATATATTGAAAACCTGGAAGAATTTTATTGAGTAAGGTCTGCAGGGTGAAGTGCGCCTCGTCCTTCGTACCGTCACTGTCTTCCATATCGTCCATGTCGGGCGAACTATAACACGTGTGGTCGATGAAGAATTGATGGAGGTGACTGTCCGTCCAGCCCATACACAGCTGGATGACCTTGTGCAAGCGCTCTAAAGTGGTGTCGCCCGGCACCTGGATGCGTCGCCAGATCGGCGGTTTCGCACCCTGGAGGTTGATCTTCAGCTGGAATACCGGAACGGTTGGCGCATTGCGTTTTTTTCCATGCTGGGGAAAATCCACCCTGATGATCTTCGCCTCTTTTTTCGGGGGAGCTAGGTGGGCTACTGCAGCACGAGCCGCCGCCGGGGCAGGAGCAGGGCGGGTTCTGGTCGGTTTTGGCCGGGCGGATCGGAATCGGAATGGTCTGCCCGCCGGCTTTTTTTTGGCGTTTTTTTTCTAACGATCGGGCATGATTTTGCAGGGTTTCGATAGACAGCGGCAGGGTAGCCAGGAGAAAGACCTGAATCTGCACTTCCCGGTCGGCAGTCTCTCCAGTCATACCCGGGAAGGTTTCCTTGAAGATCTCGTCCGGAAGTTTTTCAAACATTTCCAACATATCCGTTGGATCGACCAGACCTTGAATGGTCATGAGGCTGTGCATCAGGTCTTCTTTTTTTCGAACCGCCAGCTTGGGGTACTCCTCCGGGTCCCACAGCTCCTCGCGTAGGGCAAGTGCCTCTTCGAAGCCCGAGACCCAGCCATACACCGCTTCAAGCTGATTGTCATGCAGGGTGTCGAGATCGAAGGGAAAGTGGAGGGTGTTGTCATGGAAATTGGTAACCAATTGATTGTAAACTCTGGTCAGGCAATCGGTCATTTTCACCATTTCTTTTTCATTCTTCACTTCCGGGAGATCGCCACCGAAAATAATCGGCACCCATTCGTTCGGGGAGATGAGCTCGGGGGTCATGGCCAGTCCGAAGAGAAAACCGCAGAGTTCTTCGTAATTGAAGGCGTGTTCGGGTTCCGGGGCGAGGCGGAGGAGTTTTTCAAGGGTCTTTTTATCTTTGGCGGGAAGCATTGGCAATGTGGTCCGGTAGAAGGTTCTGTCGATGAGTGGAGAGGTGGCTACAGCAATAGCGGAAAAGAGTGGCAAAAGAAAGGAAAAAATCAGGCAGGATGGAAGAATTTGGCAGGACCGGCAAGGGGCCGAACCTCATTATTGTAAATAATATTATTGCCGGTGCAATGCGGAAAACGGCATAAGGAGCCGTAAGGAAATGTGCAAAAATGACCAAGTTATTTCCTAACGGCCCCTAAGTTCCCTGCCAGGGAGTTTGCTATTCCCGGCAAACTGCTTTATATCGTAGGGAGGATTTCAGTAAAGGGGAGATTGAAGAGATGCGGTCACCTATGGTGGTTGCCGCGAAAAGTGACTCTTTTCAGAATCTTTTTTCGGAGTGAAAACCTGCAGATCCTTATCCTGAAGAAGGCATTGGGGAATTCATGAGAGTTGCGGTCTTTTCCGACATCCACGCCAATTTGGAAGCCATTGAGGCAGTGCTCTCCCATGCCTTGCTGCAGCAGGTCGATCGCTATGTTTGTCTCGGCGATGTTGTCGGTTATGGCGCGAATCCCAATGAATGTATTGAAAGACTGCGGGCCCTGCCCGATTGTACCTGTCTGCTCGGCAACCATGATGCAGCCGTTTTGGGGATTCCCATGAACATGCGGCAGGACGCGAGGCAGGCAATAAACTGGACGCGGGAAGTTCTTTCAAAAACCGGGTTGTGGTTTTTGAAAGAAATGGAGGATCTTGTCAAGTGGCAGGACATTTATTTTTGTCACTCCAACCCCTATCGCCCGCGCAACTGGTACTACGTATCCGAAAAAACCTACATTTCCAGCTCCTTTGCCCGCTCGAAGGCGAAGATTCTCTTTGTCGGTCACACCCATGTGCCGGTAGCCATTACCCGGAAGAACTTTTTTTGTGTGTATATCCGCTCACCGCAGCATTTTATGACCGTACCGGCGGCGGAACTCAATCGCCAGATTTTCAACTGCGGCAGTGTCGGTCAACCTCGGGATGGTGATCCCCGCGCCTCGTATCTGATCTATGACGATCAGCGGCGAATGATCGAATTTTACCGGGTGGACTACGATTATCGCATCACCGCTGAAAAAATCCTCACGGCCGGACTGCCGAAGTCCTTTGCTGTGCGGCTTGCCGACGGTCTGTGAATCAGGACGGCAGCAGCTCGCCACGACCGAACTGCGGGAAGGCGTCCCGGAGATCGTTTTCCAGCTCGGTGGCGTTCCGATAGCGCTTGTCAAGGTCCGTTTGCAGGCAGCGCATGATGATTCTTTCCAGCTCGACATCAAGCGCCGGATTGATCTGACGCGGTGCCCTGCTCTCGACGGTTGTCTCAATATCCATCGGATAATGATCGTTCAGCTGAAAATACGGTACGGCATTGGTGGCGAAGATGTAGAGGATGACGCCGATGGCCCAGACATCGCTGGCTATGCAGCTTTTGCCCTCGAACTGCTCCGGCGGCATGAAATTGATGGTACCGGCGGAACTGCTGTCGGCAGATTGCCAGGAAAGGTCGCGGGCGATACCGAAATCGAGCAATTTGACTCGCCCGGTCTTGGTGATGATGATGTTTTCCGGTTTTATGTCGCGATGGAGTATTTTATGCTTGTGGGCATAGGAAACCACCGAGATGATCTGCAGGATAAAGCTTTCCTTGTCAAGTGCCGAAATACTCTTCTCCATCAGTTGTTGCAGGGTCGGGCCTTCGACATACTCCTGGATGAGAATAAATCGACCACTCTCCTTGACGACCTCGATTAATTGCACGACATTCGGATGGTGCACCAGTCTTTTCAATATCGCGGCGGAACGTAATACCCCGATGTTCATGGCGGGTGAGTGTGGTGTCTTGGCCACGGCGTAACGATTGGTGCCGAACTCTTTTACCAGCCAAACTACCCCGAAACCACCAACACCAAGACGGCGAATTTGCTGCCAGCGGTCGGAAATGTGTTCCGTTTTTGCCAGGTTTATGAGGGATTTTGGCGAGAAAAAGCTCAAACCTCCCTGGAAATAATCGACCACCCGGTCCCAGCCCTTCATGGTGGTTATGTTCTGTCGGGCAGGTATTTCCGGGTCTACCGAGTCCTGCCGGGGGACTAGCCTGGCCCAGGGCTTGGCCCATTTCCAACAAAATCAGAAAACTTAAGGAAAATCTGCTTTCGTTGATCGGCATTTCAATAAAATCATCCGCCCCGGCGTCTAGGTACTTTTTGATCTCCCCGAGATTTTGCTCAGGTACCAGGACCAGGAAGGGAACCAAAGTGCCGACAAAATCGCGGATCAGTTGGATGACCCTGGTTTGCCGCGGGTGGTCGGGATCGATATGGTAAATGACCAGAAGGATCTTCTTGGTTGGATTGTTTTTAACGAAGTTGCGAACGGTTCCGATGGTCAGGGGGACCGTGTCGATCTCGAAGGAGGCGACCAGATTATTGACCAATGTGGCCATCGTGGTCGACAGGCCGAAGGTCAGTATGGTTTCGGTCGGAGTCTTCACATCGTTCCTTTTGCTGCGGAAAAAGGTTGCCCGCATCTATGAAAGACAGGCAAGTCGATGAAAAAACAGGGTTGCCGGCAGCAGCCTTTTTCTCAAAACGCCAATGAAGCACAAAACATTGCCGGTTTGTAGCACACTGGGTGGTTGTTATGTCCAGCCTATCAAATGAACCGCCGGTCGGGCAATTGTTTTTTTTAATTGCCCCAGGAAAAGATGGTTGAGGATGAGGATGAGATCCTTCGGGCAGGGTTGGCCAATTCCGCGGGCAGGCAGCGGTCGGCCTTGCGGAATGGAACAAGAACCAATAGTATAGAGGGAGGACATTGCTCACGAGGTTAACACACAAAAACTGGGGCAGGCTATGAGAAGCAAGTCGGGATATTGGGCGGACAATTACCAGAAGAGTCGACTATCGGTTGAAGATGCCATCGATAAGATCAAATCCGGGCAACGAATTTTTATCGGCTCCTCCTGCGGTGAACCGCAACGCCTGGTAAAAGGACTGGCTGATGCCGGAACGACCTTTACCGATCTGGAAATCGTCAGGATGTTCAGCGGTGAGAGTACCTCTTTATCGCGGATCGCTGAAAAGTCGAAATCACAGAATCTCAATATCCGCTCCTTTTATCTCGGGTCGGCGAACTCCAAGAGTTTTAAGGGCGATCTGCGCTTTATCACCCCGATCAATCTTTCCGATGTCCACAAACTGATCAAGTCGCGACTTTTGCCCATTCAGGTTGCCCTCATTCAGGTGAGTCCGCCGGATGATTTCGGCTGGATGAGCCTCGGCATCTCCGTTGATGTTACCGCCTCGGCCGCCGCCGCCGCCGATCTGGTCATTGCCCAGGTGAACCGGCATATGCCCCGCGTCCTCGGTCGCAGTTCCATCCATGTCAACGACATCGATTATTTCGTCGAGCACGATGAAAAACTGATAGAAATAGGAATCTATCCGGATGTGGCGATGGCCGGCATGATCGCTCGCTATATCGCCCGTCTGATTGAGGACGGATCGACCATGCAGATGTCGCTGGGCGGCACCTCCCAGGCCAATATAGAGGCGCTGATAGAGAAGAACGATCTGGGCATTCATACCCAGTATATGACCAACACCATCATGAGATTGATGGCCATGGGGGTGGTCAACAACAAAAAAAAGGGATTCAATACCGGTAAAGTCATCTGCAGCAATGCCATAGGCAATCAGGAGCTGTACGATATGCTGGAAAACAATACGGCGATCGAATTTCATCCTTCGAAATATGTCAATGATCCGAGGAAAATTGCCAAGAATAACCGGATGGTGGCAATGAATATGTGCCGGCAGATCGACCTCACCGGCCAAGTGGTTGCCGATGCCCTGCCGTTCAATAATTTTTCCGGGGTTACCGGCATTCTCGACTTTTTCCGCGGCGCCGCCCTGTCCAAAGGTGGCAAATCGATCCTCATGTTGACCTCCACCACCAACAATAACAAGAACAGCCGGATCGTGCCGATGCTCCAGAACGCCGCGGTGGTTGTGCCGCGCAGCGAGGTGCAGTATGTGGTGACCGAGTACGGCTCGGCCAATCTTTTCGGTAAATCCATTCAGGAAAGGGCTACCGCCCTGATAAGTATCGCCCATCCGGACTTTCGTGACTGGCTATTCGATGAGGCCAAAGAACTCGGCCTGCTCGGCCCTGAACGTACTCTTCGGGAGGAGATGCACTCGATATATCCGCTGGGGTTGGAGGAAACCAGGGTTGTCGACAATCACCGCATCACCTTCAGGCCGGTGAAGCCTACGGATGAGCGGATTATCCAGGAACATTACTATGGCCTGGATAAGATCGACGTTGTGTCGCGGTTTTTTCATGAGAAAAAGAGCTTTGTCAGCAAGCAGATCGAACGGACTTTCATCATCGATTACATCAAGGATCTGACGATCGTCGCGGTGGAGGGACCGCCCGGCTTTGAGAAGATTCTTGCGGTCGGTGAATACTATCTCAATCCTGAGACCCTGATGGCCGAGATAGCCTTTTCGGTCGTCAAGGACTGGCAGGGGCGGGGTATATCATCAATTGTCATCATCAAACTGGCGGAAGCCGCCAAAAGAAACGGTATTAAAGGCCTCACCGCCTATACCTCAAAAGAGAATAAAAGGATGGTGAAACTCTTCAATACCTTGGATTATCATGTAAAGACCTCTACCGAAGGAACGATGATTCATCTTGAGGCATCTTTTACCAAACCGAAAAACGAAGAGTCGTGAATTGTTGTAATTTTCATGGATACACCGAAGCGTCGTTTACTTATCGTCATTTGTTGTTGTCTTGCCGTCCTGGCGCTTATCTTCATTCGACCGGGTCAGCAGAAACGGCTCTTTAAAGAAAGCCGCACCAGCCTCCATACCTTGGTGGTCATCACCGTGCTCTCGCCATCGGAGGAGCTGGCGCGTAAGGCCATCGATCTGGCGTATCAGGAACTCGAACGACTTGGCCGGCTGTTGAATTTTTACTCTGCCGACAGTGAACTGTCGCTGATCAACAAAAACGCCGGAACACAGCCGGTCAAGGTAACCAAAGATACCCTGGAGATCATACAGGCAGCGATCTTTGCCGGCGATGCGACGGCGGGGGGCTTCGACGTGACCGTCGGCCCCCTCGTCCGGCTCTGGGATTTTACCAATAAAACCCGACCAACGGCAGCTCAGGTTGCGCAACACCTGCCCCTTGTCGGCTATAAAAATATCATCGTCGATGCGCAGACTTCGACGGTATTTCTGAAAAACGCCGGGAATCAGATTGATCTGGGTGGCATCATCAAGGGTTTTGCCGCCGACAAGGCGGTTGAGATTCTCAAGAACAATGGCATTGAAGACGGTATAGTCGCCGTGGCCGGTGATATAAAGACCTTTGGCCGGCAACCGGACGGGCAACCGTGGCATATCGGCATTCAGAATCCCCGGCAGGTAGGCGAGGATGACCAGCTCATCGCCACCGTCGATCTGCTGTCGAAGGGCATCTCAACGTCCGGTGATTATCAGCGCTTTTTTATCGAAGATGGGGTGCGCTATCACCATCTTCTCAATCCGACAACGGGATTCCCGGAAAATCTCTGCCAAAGCGTGACGATTATCGCACCGACTGCGGCGATGAGCGACGCCTTGGCTACCGGAATCTTTATTCTTGGCCCGGAAAAGGGACTTGCCGCCTTGGAAAGACTGGCCATTGATGGCATCATCGTGGCTGAAAATGGCCAGGTACTGATGACCGACGGCATAAAAAGGGCGGTACATTTAGTACCACAAAAATAAGCAAGCGAGGCGGCTAGGAAATGAGCCGCCTCGCTTTGTTACGTTTAGAAATGGTTTCCGTGTCAACCTGAAGATTCTTACTGAAACTTCAGCTCCATGGCCTGCTCATGGTAGAGATGGTTGATCTGGGAGTTATCGAAAACTGCAATGCCGAAGGGGTAGCTCTTGCTCTTGTCGGTAAACTGGACGTCCTGAGTATCGGCATTTTCTCCTTCGGTTTTCAGAGCGCGCTGCACTTCCAGGGTCCAGGTGCCGTTCTCATAGCGGTTACTGGCAAGGATATCGGCGCGACCACCGACCAGCGGGGCAATCTCGATGCCGGGAATGATTGCGCCTTCCTTAAAGGTATCGACAAACGGCACCTTCTTGCTGGGGATGACATAATACTGATCATCGGCATCGGGATTTTGATTCATGAATGCCGGGCCGGTTTTGTCGGCGTTATTATTGTCTTTATAACCCCCGCCCTTGGGAGAGGTATCGTTCATACGGCCCCAGCCTTCATTGACCTTGGGATCTTTATTGTTGTTGACATACTGATCATCAAACATCCCCACCGGCATGGTCCGGACAAATTTGGCATGCCACATGTCAATGGTTTCAGCGGCGGAGTCGGTATATTTCCGACCGGGTGAGGTGTCGCCTTTTTCATCGAGATGGCAGGCAACCATACAGCCTTCGGCCTCAAAACCTTTGGTGCTGATATTCCAGAACATGGCCAGTTTATCTTCGTAATAGGTGTTTTCCTGGCCGGCACTATCTTTTTTGGTCAGCTTTTTCCAGGTACCATCAGCCTGCTTGACCCACGGAGAACGAGCGAGACTCTTGGTTGGGTCCTTGTAGCTGATGAGGAAGTAGATGTTTTTGTCATCGTAGAGCGATTTGATATTCACCGCCGTGCTGGTCATTCCCGGATAACCATTACTGGGTGTGTAGGGGAGCTGGTCGACGGTTACCGTCAGGGGCTTGGCTGCATCCCAGGCCTTGTCGGCAACGCCGTCGAGAACAATTGGCTGCACCGGCCTTAGTGCTGATCAGCGTTTTGTCCGCCGCATATACCGAGGAACCTAGAGCAACCACTCCGGCCATTGCAAGTATTCCGATCTTTTTCATGTTGTTCTCCTTGAAAAGTGTTTTGAGATGGTTTTGGAACGAAAGACAATTCCTATGATCGAAGTATATGGAAGAAACATGATAGGAATCCAGGGAAAGTATTCTCATCGAAAGGGCGACAGTTGAGAAGAATACTTCACAACTCGGTGATAGTGTGCCGGAGTTATGAGGAAATTTTTTTAGCAAACAGATGCAGGCAATCGAATATTTTTTTCCCTTGCGGGGTCAAACGGTAAACTTTTTCCCGGTTTTGGGTGATCAGATTGCCTGCTTTGAGGTTTTTCAGGTGGAAATTTACCTTGGTGTGATCGCTGATGCCCAGGGTGCGGGTGATGTCCATGAAGCGCATCTCGCCATTTTCGGCCAGGGTGGCGAGAATCTGTCTGCGGATTTGGTTGGCCAGGCAGGCGAGCGCCTCGTCCATGTCGGGATCGACCTGCTGCTGTTCGAATTTGACCATTTCCAGCATTCGCCTGACAGCCATCAGGAGGTCGTCACGACGGAAAGGTTTGGCAAGATAATCGTCGGCACCGCTTTTCATCGCCGCCACCGCATTGTCGACGGTGGAAAAGGCCGTGATCATGATGATTTTGGTTGCCGGATAGTCCTTTTTAAGCAGGGGGATAAGTGCCATTCCGCCCATCCCCGGCATCATATTGTCGACCAGGACAAGGCGCGGTACGGTGTCGGCCAGTTTTTGCAGCGCCGCCTCGGCGTTTTCGCAGGAAATGACGGCATAGCCATGATCTTCGAGAATTTCCACCACGCTGTCGCGCAGATCCTGATCATCGTCAACCACCATAATGCTGTCAGTTATCATCGATTGCCACCGGAAAAGTGAGAGTTACAATGGTTCCACCCCTTTCTTTGCTGGTCAGAGTCAGGGTGCCGCCATGCTGTCTGATTATATTATAACACACCGACAGGCCAAGTCCCGTGCCCTTGCCGATTTCTTTGGTGGTGAAAAAGGGGTCGAACACCTGGCCGAGATGTTCCTCCTTGATACCGTGACCATTATCGGTGATGGTCGCCAGCACTTGATCGCCATGGCGACAGGTTGAAACCTCGATGCTGCCCATCTCGCTACAGGCATCAAGGCTGTTCATCAGCAGATTGATAAACACCTCCTCAAGTTTCCAGGGGATACCATTAATTTCCGGGATATCACGGAGGTCAAGGTGGATTATTGTCGATCGCGGCTGCGAGGTGAGGAGGTTTTTAACGCTTCCAATAATGCGGTTGAGATCGATGGGCACCAGGGCTGTCTCTTTTTCCCGGGAAAAATGCAGGAGTTCCTTGGCTATCCGCGAAGCCCTGTCGATATTGCGTTCAATTGCTTCGATTTTTTTGCCGATCTTGGCATCGCTGCCGAGCAGATCCTTCAGCATCTCCACATTGAGAGAGATATTGGTCAGAGGGTTATTGATCTCATGGGCTATTCCGGCTGCGAGAATGCCCATCGATGTCAGTTTTTCCGACTGGGAAAAGCGCAGCAGCTTGTCGTTGATCAGTTCCCGCTGTTCGAGATTGAAGACCGATAAAGCCCGGATAGTGAATACCATTATGAAAAATGCACTCAATCCACGGAACAGGATGACCTTGACGCCAAGAAACGGCACCACGACATTGGAAGGGATCAGTCCGGTGAAAACAGCGTAGGAGATCATACAACTGCCGGCCAGAATAAAGTTGACGGCAACATTGCCGGAAAAGGCCCGTACCGTTCGCGAATACAGGATGAGGCCGACACCCGACAGCATGCCGCCTGGAAAGGCAACCAGGAAGCGGGTGTGAATATCTCTGGCGGTTCCGAGATCGAGATATGCGGTAAAGAGGATCAGGGACAGGGCTAAAGAACCGACCAGAGCCTTGACAATCCGCGGTGTGGTCTTCAGAGCCTGATCGCCACGAAGGGTGATGATATTGATAAAGAGCCCGAAATAGAAGAGAAACAGGAATGAGAGGCTGACGACCACCAGGCGAAAAACGATAAAACGGGAATCGATGATTTCCGGGAAGAGCAATGCCAATAACTCCAGCCACTCATGGAAGCCATGGATGATTCCGAACGTCGCCAGCAGCCAGAGAATTTTGGCAATACCCAGCTCACTGAGGCGGATATCGCGGGAAAGAATGGCTACGCCCAACGTGAAGAAAGTCAAGCCATACAGCAGATAGAGGATGAAGGTCCAAAGCATCGTTTACTTGGTACCGACTGGCTTATGAAGCCCTTGCCAAGGCATCGGCTAAAGGTGGCAACTTTCGGGATTTGTCGCAACAATTCTGGCTTGCACCGTCAAAGCTATACTGGTTAACAACAGCTTTTGCGACCTTGCCCTCGGGGCAGGTAGAAAGAGCCTAACCAGGGTGCTGGCAACAAACAGCAACGCCGATGCGGATCAGTTAGCCACGATGGAGGCCATGAGTTTTTTCCTTTTAGGCTCAAGAGGAACATTTCATTATCGCTGAATGTGCGATAAAGCACAAGGTGTGTTGTTCATGACATAAAAACGAATGATTTATTGTTGAACGACAGCTAAACCCAACTTTTGCGCACTCCGCACTCGACAGTTACTTCAACCGATCTGCAAACTTTCGGCAACACTGTTTCCAAAAGATATCACCTCCGTTTTGCCAACGGCCATGTAGTCCTTCCTGTCTCCTTCGCTGTGTGAATACATATCTTAATGATTTAACAGCGTCTTTGGCTGCCGCCATAGCCAAGGCATCTGCTGGCATCACCTTTGCAATTGACAGTCTGCAAATAAAATCTAGGGATGAAAAAATCCTATTGATACTTAAGCAAAAACAAACATTCGGTGCAAAAAGGAGGAATCTCTCAGTCCGACGCAAGTATTGAAAATAACAAAATCAATAATTTTATAGGTTGTAAAACCCCTACATCACTTTTCTTGGAGGAAAATCCCATGGCCGAAAATCCCGATTATGCATCAAAAGCGCAAGACACTTTCTCCGCTGAGCGCAAAGAAGATTTTTTCGTTCTCTTTTTATCAACCGTGGTAGTTGCCTTGGTAATGCTCGACATTATCGGACCCAATACCGTTAAATCATTATTTTTCTAGACTTTATTACAAATCATTAACCTGACAAGGAGAAAAACTATGGCTGGCGGTGGAATAGGCGTTGATTTCAGTTTGAAGGGATTGCCCGCAATGATACCCGGTTTGGTGGTCTGTATCATTTTAGGCTGGGCAGCATTGCAATGGGACACCAGCATTCATGCGTGGGAGGGGAATTATAAAATCGCAGAAAAGCTTCTCAAGGCCGAAAAAGAAGGTCAACCTTTCCTATCTTATGATGAGTATAAAGTAAAACAGGAAGAGAGTTACACAAAAAAACAGGCTGAATACAAGACCGCCATGGAAGCACATAAGGTTGCAGTGGCTGCAGCTGCTCCCGATGCGGCGAAAAAAATGAAAGAACCTGAAAAACCAAAGAAACCTGCGCTGTTGAATAAGACTGATTATGCTCAACTGGCTCAGGAGAAAGCCATGCTCGGCAAGTTTTCCTTTGGCAACATGATGGTCAAATTTCAATTGACCTATGTGGCGGTGTTACTGCTCGGCGGCATGTTGGTTCGTAATACCTTAGGCCTGCCCGCTATTCTTAAAGCAGGGACACTTGCGGCACGACCGCTGATCAAACCCGGCATTGTTATCCTTGGTGCCTACTACCTTTGGTCAAACGTCCTCAAGGTCGGGGTGTTCGGGCTGATCATGGTGCTGCTTTTCGTGCTTGGCACGGCGATTCTCATTTCTTTCTGGGGAAAAAGAGCGAAGGTTGATGGTGGTCTTTCCGGTCTGATGTCGGCAGGTGTCGGCGTGTGTGGTGTTTCCGCTGCCGTTGCCGTAGCCCCGGTGGTAAACGCCAAACCACGTGATTTCTTTTATGCTATCGGCACTATCTTGTTGTTCGGAACTTTAGGCTTGTTCCTTTTTCCTTACATCGGCAAGGCCCTTGGTATGAGTCAGCCGGTTTTTGGTGCCTGGGTGGGAACGGCAGTACTGAACACCGCCCAACTGGTGGCAGCCGCCTCATGGTATGGCCATGAGTCTTTGCTGACTGCCAATATTATCAATATCGTCCGGGTGAGTTTTATTCCCCTCATCGTTATGTGGGCGATTTATTTTTATGTGGTGCAACCGGCAGCTGCAGCAGGTGGATCAACTGAAAAAATTAATGCCTTGCAGGTCATCAAAGAAAAATTTCCGATTTTTATTCTCGGTTTCTTTGTCATGGTAACCTTCAATGAATTTGGCATTTTTACTGCAATTCAACGGGATATCCTTGGCAAAGAACTGTTGAAAATTTTCTTTGCCATAGGTTTTGCCGGTGTCGGCCTGAACATCGCTTTTGACGATTTGAAAAAGGCCGGCGGTACCGCCTTTGTGATCGGTTTTTCTGCCGCCTCACTGAAAGCTATTGGTGCTGCCATAGCTGTCATGGCGATTGGAGAAAAGTTTTTTTCCGTTATGTAATACTACACAAGCCACTAGACAAGCCAGCAACGGCCGCAGTCTCCGCCATGCCGGCTGCTGGCTTGTCTGGAAAAGAATGGAGGGTTCTCCTACATGTCGATTGATAGAATTCTGCTCCTCACCGATGGAGAATCACATACCGCCAAGGCTGAAGAATATGCCCTCCTTCTCGCGGCTGCACTCTCTGCTGAGTTGGTGGCCTTGTATATTGTCGAACAATTCTTAAAAAAGTTCACCCATGAGATTTACGCCGTAAATCGTGATGAATGTCGAGCTCATCTCGACAACGCTCTTGCCGCTGAAGGAGAAAAGGGCTTGGCCCAATTCAGGGTTAAAGCGCAAGAAGCTGGTGTTGCAATCACCACCAGGATACTCTATGGTGAACCGGAGAAGATAGTCTCCGACATTGTTGTCAGGGATGGTTTTGATATGGTGCTTTTGGGAGCAAAACACCTTGAGGGATGGTGGCAGCGGTTTGAGTCCTGCAACCTGCCGGGTCGAGTCCTTCGAACTGTCGATTGCCCACTCTTCATTGTAAAATAGATGATTGCATTCACCACTGATATTTCAATCAATCAACCTCGCCAGGTAATCGTTAATTTTTTTCAAAACCCGGAGACCTGGTTTCGTCTTAATCCGGAGTGGGAGTTCCGAAAACTCACCTGCACCAATAATGACCCAGCTGCTTTCGAATTCATCCTGAAGGTGTGCTATGATCGAACCGAACAGGATGCCTCATATCAGGGGAAAATCGAAAAATGGCCGGAGTCGACAGGGTTAACTCTCACCCTCGAAAACGAATGGCCGAGACACATCCAATTGCAATTCAAGGGGTTGGATGGGCCGGATGGGACGGTACAGGCGCTGGTTTATAAAGAACTCGGAGATACCACCATTGAACCGCGGCAGCAGACTGAACTTGTCCTCTGGTTGAAAAGCACCGCCGATTATCTGGAGATTGCCAGCCGCCGCAGTTGGCATTGGCGGGCCGTACATTATTTCCTTAATAAAGTATGGATACGCCTCACTCCGATGGGCAGGAGAGTGGTATTTCTCGTTATTGCTTTCGAGGTTATGGGCCTGGCATTTTTGGTCGGGCTGCTCCTTCTTCAGAGATTTTTATAAGATCATGGCCAGTTATCGTCATGATCACTGCGACGATTGAGACTCCTGCAAACGGCATCTGCTAACCTGGGTATGCAGAGCATCGTTACAATCAATCCACTCAGCCAAACCCACCCCATGACCAACTCCGCCACAACACGTTCGCATCGGAAGAAAGATGTCGGCTTTCAAACCAGGTTTCTCTTGGTAATTGCAACGATTATTGTCTTTTTCTCAGGGACTACCGCTTTTATTATCTATAAACATGAGGTCGAAAATCTCGAAGAGAATGCTTTTGAGAAAACCGATCTTGTAATGAAAGCGATTGAAGCCAACAGGGATTATGTACAGGAAATACTGCGACCGACAATGTTCAAGGAATTGCAAGACGAAACGTTTATTCTTGAGGCGATGTCTTCGTCTTATATCAGCAGAATGATCATGGAACGTTTCAATAAAAAGGCGCAGGGCTTCTTTTACCGACGGGTATCGATTAATGCAAAAAATCCTGAATATGAGGCCAATCACCTCGAAACCGAGATGATAGAGCACTTTCGGAAAGATTTGACACTTGTCGAATGGAAAGGGGTACTTGAATTAAAATCGAAAAAATATTATATGCGATTTCAGCCAGTTATTTTTAAAAGTGCATGTTTAACCTGTCATGGAGACCCTGCAGATGCACCGAAAAAGGTCAGGACATTGTATGGCACATCCGCAGGTTTTTTCCATAAATCCGATCAGATTGATGGCGTTATAAGTGTCGGCATGCCGATTGACCTCAATCTCGACAAGATTAACACCTTTGCCTTAGCCCTCTTTGTCGGTGTATTACCTTCTATTTTCATCGTCTATGTAATAATCGGTGTTTTTTTTAATCGATATATAGCAACTAACCTTAGGAATATTCTGAGTTTTTTCCATACTAACATTACCGATGGCGCAGGCAGAAGCATATTGGAAAACTCACAAAAAATTGATGAGATCGATGAATTGACCTCGGCTGCCAGAGCAATAGCAGACCATCTTCACAGTAAACAATTGACTCTGGAAAAATATGCGGCTGAGATTAAAGCCAGCAAGGATCTGTTACAGTCGGTTTTTGATGGCATTTCAGACCCCGTGGTTCTCGTTGATTGGGAGGGAAAAATTAAAATAGTCAACGACGCCTTTCTTCAGCGTTATAGCCTGACAATGCAACAGGTATTTGGTCAGACCCCATCGGAACTCGTGAAAAATGAATGTTGCCCTTTGGCTGGGTGTGGCGATGTTTTTAAATCCATGCCGGCACAGCCCATAAGTCGGGAAGTCCAGATCGAAAGTGGAGAAATATTTCTTATCTATTTTTACCCCATTCAATCATCGACAAAAGAAACTCAAAGCATGGTTTGTTATGTCAAAGACATCTCCGAACAGAAAAAGCTGGAAGCAAAGATTCAGCAAACCGAAAAAATAGCATCTATCGGGCAAATGGCAGCCGGGATTGCCCATGAAATCAATAATCCTTTGGGTGTTATTCTCTGTCATTTAGATCTTATCAAAGGGGATGCAGATCTTTCTCCTGAAGTGCGCTCTGACCTCGAAATTATTGAAAAACACACAGGAAACTGCCGGAATATTATCACCGACCTCTTAAAATTCGCTCATCAACACGTTTCGGCCAAAAAGTCTGTATCGGTCAATGGTGTTATCGAAGAAGTGGTGCTCATGCTCAATAGCCAATTTAAAAAACTGCAAATCAATATGGCAATGCACCTTGACAATAGTATCCCTCCTGTGACTATGGATGCTGAAAAAATGAAACAGGTCATCTTGAATATGTTGCTCAACAGTGCCCAAGCCCTGGGAGAAAAGGGTAATATCGATATTTTCAGCCACTACCAGGATGCCGATCATTGCCTAAAAATTATCATTGAAGACAACGGCCCGGGGATTCCCGCTACGATTATCGATAAAATATTTGACCCGTTCTTTACAACCAAGTCACCTGGGAAGGGCACAGGACTTGGGTTATCGGTGAGTTACGGCATCGTCAAAGAGCATGAGGGTGAGATCGCGGTGGAGAGTTCACCTGGAAAACAGACACGTTTTATCATCACGCTACCGGCTCCGGGAGAAAAGCAATGACCAAAAATCGCCTTCTCATCGTCGATGACGAAACCGATATGCGCAATGGCCTGCAACGTCTCATCAGCCGCGAGTTTCCCGGCTTGCAGGTGGTGACTCTGCCCGACGCCGAAAGTGCGGTCGCCTTTTTTGCAAAGGACAATGCCGACCTGGCCCTCCTCGACATTAAGATGCCCGGCATGAACGGCCTGGAACTCCTCCAACACCTGCTGGCAAAAGACCCCTGGCTGACAACGGTCATGATGACCGGCTATGGCTCTATTGAAATAGCCGTCGAGGCGATCAAGCTTGGCGCCTATGATTTTATCACCAAACCCTTTGACCGGGAGGTCATCTTTCGCACCCTCAGCAAGGCGATTGAACGTAATCGTCTGCTGCGGGAAAACTCCACCCTCAAGGAACAGGTCTGCGGCCAGACAATAACCCATGGATTTGTCGGAAAATCGGCAGCATTTCAGCGGTTTAAGAGCAACCTTGAGATCATCGCCCGTACCAGTTATACGGTGCTGGTGCGAGGAGGATCGGGAACGGGCAAGGAACTGACGGCGCGGGCGCTGCACAACCTCAGCGAGCGGAGCAAGAAACCGCTGGTTATGGTTAACTGTCCGGCAATTCCCGAGCATCTTCTCGAATCGGAGCTGTTTGGCTATGTGCGTGGGGCCTTTACCAACGCCAATCAGGACCAGCAAGGCCTGGTTGCTGCGGCAAGCGGTGGGACACTCTGTCTGGATGAGGTCGGCGATCTGCCGTTTGCCATACAGAGCAAGTTGCTGCGGGTCTTACAGGAACGGGAAATCAAACCCCTTGGCTCGACCAAGACCGTCAAAGTGGATATCCGGGTTATCGCCCTGACCAATCTCAACCTTGAAAAAATGATAGCCGACAAGCTGTTCCGCGAAGATCTTTTTTATCGCTTGAACGGCGTGACCCTGCTCACCCCCTCCCTCCGGGAATTGGCCGATGATATCCCCTTGTTGATTGCCCATTTCACCGAAAAGGTGTGCATTGAACTGAATCTTTCCCGAAAACACTTTGATCAAGGGGCCATTACCGCCCTTATGAATAAAGATTGGCCGGGCAATGTCAGGGAACTGGAAAACGTTGTACGCCGGGCGGTGATGTTTTGCCCGAATCCTACCATCACCGTCGGCGACTTGAATTTTCTCGCAATCCCGGCTCGCCCCGCCGGCTATGCCGACACCTCCCAGGGATTTGAGAAAAATGGCCAATTTGAGGCGTACAAGGAGGCGAAGGAACGGGTGCTTGGTGGCTTTACCAAAGAGTATATTGCGGCGCTGCTCCGAAAAACTGCCGGAAACGTATCGCAAGGTGCCGAGATATCGGGAATATCTCGCGTCGCCCTGCAAAAAATCATGAAACGCCAGGACATAAGCGGCGCGGATTATCGTTAAAATGGCGTGGCGGCCTGCCGTCTGCCTGTAATTGACGGAGTCGAGACTCTTCCTGATCATTTACAAAAGTCTTTCAACCCTATATAGGATAGGAAGAGAAAGGTTGTTGTAAATTTATGGAGGCTTCATGAAATCGTTGTCGCAGGTGAATAACCATCAGGAAACCGGGAAAGTCGTCATTATATATGCCCTGTTTGGCTGTGCTTGGATCTATTTTTCCGACACGGCCCTCGGTTGGCTTGTCAGCGATCCGGAGATCATCACAAAAATTGCAATATTCAAAGGGCTTTTATTTATTGCCTGCACCTCTACTCTGCTGTTTTTCCTGATTGCCCGCCTGGCCGGCAAGATCAAAAAATCGACCAATGCCCTGCATGAGAGTGAGGAGCGGTTGCGCTTTCTTCTCAAAAATTCTTCTGACAGCTTGGTCATCATTAACGCCGACGGCAGCCAAAGATACGTCAGCCCCGGGGCGGAGAGAATCACCGGCTTTCCAATCGCCGAACTGGAGGGAAGAAGCATCGAAACCCTCATTCATCCGGACGACCTGAAGAGCGTCATGGAGGCCTGGAACGAGGCTGTCGCCCACCCTGAAAAAACTGTCACCGTCCAATATCGACACATTCACAAAAAACGGGAGTGGGTCTACTCCGAGGCCATTGCCCAGAGTTTCCTGGGCGAACCGGCAATCAATGGGGTCATCGCAAGTGTGCGTGACATCAGCGAGCGAAAACGAGCGGAGGAGGCCAAAATGAAGCTCGAAGACCAACTCCAGCAAGCCCGTAAAATGGAAGCCATTGGTCAGTTGGCCGGGGGGGTGGCGCACGATTTCAATAATATGCTCGGGGTGATTTTGGGACATGCGGAAATGGCCATGGAGCAGTTAGACCAGGAGCAGCAGCTCTTCAAGGATCTGGAAGAAATCCGTAAGGCGGCCACTCGCTCCGCCGATATCACCAGTCAACTGCTGGCCTTTGCCCGCAAACAAACCGTCGTCCCCAAAATCATCGACTTGAATGATACCATTGAAGGGAGACTGAAAATGCTGCGGCGGCTTATCGGTGAAAACATCGATCTCACCTGGCTTCCTGGAGCGGGTCTTTGGCATGTCAAGGTCGATCCGTCACAGATCGACCAGATCCTCGCCAACCTCTGTGTCAATGCCCGGGCAGCCATTGCGGGCGTGGGCAAATTAACGGTTGAGACGGGAAACAGCACCTTCGACGAGGAGTATTGCAATACTCATGCAGGCTTTGCACCCGGAGAATATGCAAGGATAACTGTTAGTGATAACGGCAAAGGCATGGATCAGGAGACCCTGGCCCACATCTTTGAACCGTTCTTCACCACCAAAGGCGTCGGCGAAGGAACGGGCCTTGGATTAGCCACTGTTTACGGTGCCATAAAGCAGAATAACGGCTTCATCATCGTCTCCAGTGAGCCGGGCAGGGGAACAACCTTTACGATCTACTTGCCCCGCTATGATAAGCATGGACAGTAACCGATTCATAGTGGCGGGAAGCTTAATCGACGGCAGCGGCGCAGATGTGCGCAAGAATGTCTTTCTCGCGGTAAAGGACGGTATCATAACCGCCATCGACTCCGCGGCACGTCTTCCCCGCCAAGACGGGGCGGCAATCGATGACTTCTCGCACTGTACCATTCTGCCGCCGCTGGTCGACTGCAGCGTCTCCCTGTCGCGATCGCCATCCGTCGACAGGCGGGTGCGGCAAGCATCTGAAGACGCCGGCCTTGCGGAAAAAGCAGCGATGCTGGGGCGACATATCCAGTATTGCTATGGGTACGGAGTGTTGGGCGTGGCCGACAACGATGAAATAACCGACCTGGTCGAACTCTATCGAGAGGGAATAGAACCGGGGAGAATACTGGACATTCGAAGCGCCGCCCGTCTCTGCCCGAGCAGCAAGGATTGTGGCTTTATGCATTCAACCGGCGGCGATTTCCTCAGGATTGGTTATTCAGCCAATATCGAAGACGAAGAAGGACCATGTTCTCGCCTTAACCATGCAGACCTTTGCCGCATTCTCCAGCAAAGAGGCGGAAAAAAGGTGGTGGTGGCCAATGGCGTGCGGCAGGTGGAGGAGGCGCTTGCGGCCGGGTGCGAGGCTATCGAACAGGGATACGGGATGGGCGAGGGCAATCTCCGGAAAATGGCGGCAAAGGATGTGCTGTGGATTCCCAGCGTTCTGCGGGCCAAGAATGCTCTGGATGGTGCGGGCAGCGGCGGAGATGTCTGCTGCCGTTTCTCCCAGCGCTATGTGGCACCGGGAAAACCGGCACCCGGTGCGGAACTCTTTTGGAAAAAGATACTTGCCGAGCAATTGTCGCAATTACGTTTGGCTAGAAAATCGGGAGTGACAACGGCCTTGGGAACCGGAGCCGGCAGTATCGGTATACTCCATGGCGAGTCGCTGGTCGAGGAGATGAAATTGTTCATCAAGGCCGGCTATTCAGTGGCGGAGACCATCCGTTGCGCCTCGGAAAATGGTGCAAGGTTCTTCGGCATGGAGAAGCTGGGAACGCTTACGGTCGGGCGGCCAGCAACATTTTTGATCGCCAGGGGCACGGTGCAGCAGCTGCCAAGAAAACTGTCCTACCTGGAAGGCATTTATATCGACGGTATGGCCAGCAGCGCATATCGTAAAAATCCTGTCAAGGCCACTCGATAGAAGCTATCCATACCTCATGGAAAAGATGACCGGTCTGTTTTCTGCCGGTATTGGAAATACATTATGGAGGACACTGATGAAACGTCGAGATACATTTGAGGATGCCGAAACCATCAAGATATGCCAGGGAAGTATCGATTACCAAGGTATCGTGAAACACATCAATGAAGGGATAGTGATTGTCAGGGAAGGAATCATCATTTTCGCCAACGATGCCTTTTATGAGATATCCAGGAAAAAACCGGATCAGGTCATCGAGGCGGATTTTGCCAATTTTATCGCCGCGGAGGATCAAGAAAGAGTTGCCGCATACATCACCAGCCGGTTTTTTCTCGAGGACCTGCCCGACCGGATAGAGTTTCATATGGCGAGGGAGGATGGGGATGCAATCATCGAGATGAAAAGCCGGGTTATCGAGTGCGGAGGTGCCCCCGGGCTGCTCGGGGCATTGACCGACATCAGTGAGCGGCGTCAGACCAGGATCGAACTGCAGCGGGTCAAAGAACGGCTGGAGAGTATCCTCCATGCAATGTCTGAGACTATAGTCTCAATGGCTCGGAAGGGCCGTAAGATTCTGACCATAAATCCGGCAGCCGAGGCGCTTTATGGGATTCCGATAAGGGATTTTACCAGTGGCGAGAGACATATCATGGATTTCATTCATCCGGACGATCAGGAGAAGGTCAGGGCATTTTACGACAATCTCCCGGCGGTGGAATTCGATCAGATGCAGTACAGGATTATCAGTAACAACAAGAAACTCAAATGGGTTCTTGATGAGGGGCACTTGGTTTATGTAAGAGGCGGAGAGACCTGCCGGATTGATCACGTCATCAAAGATATTACCGAAGAAAAGAACGCTATCGATGCTCTCCGGCAAAGCGAGGAAAAATACAAGGATTTCTTCAACTCGACGAGTGATATGGCCTTTGCCATTTCACCCGAAGGAATGTTTATCGATATCAACGATGCAGGTCTCAAGCTTTTAGGTTTTGAGAGTAAGGAGGAGGCGTTGACCAACAACGTCAGAGATTTTTATGTCGATCTCGCCGAGCGGGCTGAACTTATTGCCGAGATCTACGGGAAAGGGCATGTTGTCGGCAGGCATGTAAAATTCAAGAACAAGGCGGGAGAGCCCCTTGAGGTAGCCATCACCGCCCGCGCGAAAATGGATGATTCGGGGCAAATTCTTTACCATGAGGGCATCGTCCATAATATCAGCAAGGCCCTTGAAGACCAGAGAAACAGCGTGCTTCGCAATGCCGCCGGGGGTATGTGCCATTACCTCAACACGCATCTGATGCAATTGGGTGAGTCGCAGGAATCGATACAGGAAGACATGTTAACCCTGGAGCAACTCATCAAGGAATATTGTTCAGGGGGAAATGCCTCGGGAGACCATCCTGGAAATCGAGAAAGTCATGGAATCGATACACTTCTTCAACAAGAGCTGCAACAGTGCCTACATTAAAATTACCGAGGTGACCAAAGCTTTTAACCAGGCTTTCATTTATAAAGTGGAGCCCTACTGCACCTCTACCATTCTGGATATTTTTAAATCCTATGGACTACCAAGGAGATGAATAAACCACAGTCCTGGTGACTTCAAAGCGGGAAAGCCTGACTTAGCATAGGTGATTTATGGGAAACAGCAATGGGGATGGATATGCAGCAGGCATCGAGACCGCTATTGTGGTATGAGCAGTAGCGACACCACCTTCATTGTCGGTAACAACCAGGGTAGCGGTAAAAGTGCCGGCCGATGGATAGGCGTGATGGCTTATGGCGGTTGTTGCCATATCGCCGTCACCAAAATTCCATACATAAGAAATGATAGAGCCGTCGCTATCTGACGATTCCGCTGCAGAAAATTCAACAACAAAATGCGGGGTCTCACCTGCCGAAGTAGATGCACTGATCCGTGGAGTCGGCGGGGTATTGTTCCATGGCGTGCCAGCCGGGACATCCGTTCTATATGGTACTGCGAATGCACTTTTATTGCCGAAACCAAAGCGCTTTATTATGGAGGTGTCAGCTGCATAAAAACTGAATCCTGTCAAAATGCACAAACCGATTGTCATTGCTATTTTGTTCATCCTTTATTCTCCCGAGTGAATGGTGTTGGGCAAGTCCAATATGACTGCTGTGCCGAGGGCTTTGCCAATTCTACGACGGGAGACATCCAGCAAAATTAATGCCACAATGCAACGCTTCGGTGCTAATGTTCAATAAATAAACGCCGTTCTCTCATGACCAACACGATTTTTTTTCCTTATTACAACCTGCTTTGCAATAGTGACGAATACCGCCTTCCTGTCAGAAGTTGCACATTCATCTGCAAAATCACCGCATCATCTTTTTGAAATATTATAGAGATTCAACAAAATATGCGCACATCACCGTTGCCGATTTCCTGATCTGTGCAATCATTGGTCATGGATGCTTGAACAAACCGTCATCGTTCGCCGTTTCGCCAAGGCGCTGGGAGATGGCGGCAAGGGCCTGTTCTTCCGTAGCAAAGATATTGTCGTCGCCGATCATTTGATAAAGACCGGTGGTTCGTATGACATCGAGGATCTGCTTTTTCAGCCCGGAAAAGACCGCTTCCACCCCCGACTCGTGCAGCCGGGAAATCAAATTGTGGAGCATTTCCTCACCCGAGGAATCGAGGTAGTTGATGCCGTCGCCGACCACAAGCAGGTATCTGGCTTCGCTTTTACCGGCCACCGAGGCGAGGACCGCGTCCTCGAAATGGGCGACATTGGCGAAGTAAAGCGAGCCGTCGAAGCGGATGGCGGTGACATGGGGCGAGGTTGCCAAATGGGTCA
>CAWDST010000017.1:0-43914 GCA_963804965.1 uncultured delta proteobacterium | reverse complement strand
AGGAGGTTGTCCTTGAACCCCATTTTCTCTTCAATCCGAAGAGACTGCAGTAAATACCTCAGATGCATTTCCTTGCACCATGACCCGGACCACTCCGCGTACCGAATTGCAAACAAAGACCGCTTCGGCGTCTCGCACATCTTGCTCGGTCAACTTCTCCTCGAACACCGGTCGACCGGTATCGGCAAGCAATTGACCACGCATAATACCGGGTAATAAACCGCAACCGACCGGTGGAGTTCTGTAGCGACCATGGCTGTAAATAACAAGATTGGTAATGCATCCTTCGGTTACTTCTCCCGCCTCATTGAGAAAGATGTATTCATACAGTCCCTGCTCAAGGGCCCGGGCATATTCCTGATTATACAGCTCACGTCTTGAGGTCTTAAAAAACGACCAGGGTGCGCCCGTATTGACCCGTGCCGGAGAAAAGTCGATCACTGGCAGTTGACTGCCGACTTCTTTTTCCGGCACAACCGGTAAAGAGGTGCAGGGTGGCGGATTTATCGGTTCTGCCATGGTCCTGACCCTGCCGTCTTTTTCCAGCATCAGCCGTATCCGGCAGCAGTTTGTGGGAAAACTTTTTTGTTCATCCATAAGCCAGGACCTGACAACTGAATTGTCAAAAGAGAACTTGAAAAACTGAGCAGCGTTTTCGAGCCGGCGCAGATGTTCGTCAAGAAGATAATATCCCGATTCCTTTTGCCAGAGAAGCGTTTCGAAGAGATGAAATTCCGGCTGACGATTGGTCAGGAATTGACCTTTCAACAGAGACTCGTACCACTCATCCTCCGGTACGGAATCATAGGTGATGCCGGCACCGATTCCCATCTCACCTCGCTCCTCTTGCAATCTGATGGTCCGAATGGGGACATTAAAAACCGCCGAACCATCCGGTCCAAAATAGCCTATAGCGCCTGTGTATACGCCGCGCGGCCCCTTCTCCAGTTCATCAATAATCTGCATGGTACGAATTTTCGGCGCTCCGGTGATCGAGCCACAGGGAAAAAGCGCCCGAAACAGTTCGGTTAGCTTGAGGTTTTGCATGGTCGATGAAGCGGTGGTCGCTTTAACCGTCGAAGTCATTTGTAAAAGACTCTCATAGGATTCAACGTCGAAAAGTGAATCGACATAGATCCGGCTCTGTCCGTGGCCGTGCAGCAACCGAGCCAGATCGTTGCGCAGGAGGTCAACTATCATAACGTTTTCACTTCTATTTTTTGAATCGTTATGCAATTCCAGGCAATTCGCCCGCTCCTCGCTGCAGTTTCTGCCGCGCTGGGCAGTACCCTTCATGGGACGCGCCGTAATCTCCGACCCTTTTTTTCGGAAAAACAATTCCGGGGAAAACGACAAGATCCGTTCCCCTGCACTGCGAATATAGGCGCCATAGCCAACGGACTGATTCCGACGGAGAACGCTATAAAGACTTTCAGGCGACCCGGAAAAATCAAAAAGAAGTTTCATGGTGTAATTCACTTGATACGTATCACCAGCGCCAATATAGCGACGGACTAGTTCAAGTGCTTCGACAAACTCTTCTTTTTGCATGTTCGGCCTGATATTATTGATGGAGTATGGAGCGTCTTCCAGGGAATATGAAATCTCAATGGGAAAATCACTGAGACCTGTAGAGTGGTTAAAAGTATATGGTTTTAAAAAAACTCCAAGGTCGGCAAGATTGGTCTGACAGCCGGAAGGTAATGTTCTGCGTTGTCGGATTCCGCCCTCGAGCATTGCTCCGAATTCGTAGCTCACCCAACCGGCGAGAAAGTAGCCTTCGGCCAGCCGCTGCTGAAGGTCATCAAGGAATTTTTCCAGACTGTCGCCACCTCTGCAGAGCAACCTATCGACCGGATTAAGAAAAAGAAATGATTGACAGTTTTCATGGTCAGGGCGGGATGTGTCGAGAAACACAAACTCCTTCTGTCGGGATAAAAATGCCAAGAGTTGTTTCAAGTCCGGATCTTGCATTGGCAACATAGAAATATCCTTTTTCATGCTATAGGCTGCTCTTTGACATTCGTGGTAAAGCACCCTCGCGATGAGGGCAAGCGCCTGACCGTTATTTGGTTTTACTTATAATACCAATCAACAATTCTCATTCGTTGCAAACGAGGCGAAAATAACCTAGAGTGGGGCACGAAAAAACGCCGTATTGGTTGTAATTCGATGCATCTTAGACTACAATCACCGAGTATTTCTTTGCGCAGTAGCACGAGCCCCCACTGAATATTTAAAACTATTTTATCAGTTTTTGCCATGTTGCTCGCACAACTCAAAGCAATTATAAAGGAGATCAAATCATGTCGCGAAAGATAGTTACGATTGACGGCAACCAGGCGTGCACCCATGTCGCCTATGCCACTAGTGAAGTCATCACTCTCTATCCTATTACTCCCTCAACCCCATTAGCGGCGGAAGCGGATTCCAAATCAGCAGGCCTGCAAAAAAATATCTGGGGAACCGTACCCGTGGTAAATCAAATGCAATCCGAAGCGGGTGTGGCAGGCTCGATTCATGGTTCTCTTGCCACCGGTGCACTGTGCACAACCTTTACCGCTTCTCAAGGGTTGTTGCTGATGATCCCCAATATGTATAAAATCGCCGGCGAACTCACCCCAACCGTCTTTCACGTGACGGCACGGGCCATCGCCTGCCAAGGTCTTTCCATCTTTGGCGACCACGGCGATATTTATGCCACGCGACAAACCGGCTGGGCCATGCTCTGCTCGCAAAACGTCCAGGAAGCTATGGACATGGCGCTTATTTCCGTTCAATCGACGCTTGCCACCCGGATTCCTTTTATCCATTTTTTTGACGGCTTCCGAACCTCCCATGAAATTCAGAAGATCGAAGAAATCAGTTATGAGCAAATGACTTCGATGATCGACGAAGAATTGATCTTCGAACATCGCCACCGGGCATTGTCTCCCGACCATCCAACCATCCGCGGCACCGCTCAGAATCCGGATGTTTACTTCACCGGCCGTGAAACAGTCAACAAATACTACGATGCGGTTCCGGCACTCGTGCAGGAAACCATGAATAAATTTGCCGGTCTGACCGGTCGGCAGTATCACCTCTTTGATTACCATGGCGCCCCGGATGCGGAAAATGTCATAGTCATGATGGCCTCCGGTTGTGAGACTGCCGCCGCCACTATCGATTACCTCATCTCGCAGGGCGAAAAAGTTGGTATGGTCATGGTCCGCCTGTATCGTCCGTTTGACTGCAAGGCGATGGTCAATGCCCTGCCGGCAACGGTTGAAAGAATTACCGTCCTTGATCGAACCAAAGAACCGGGAAGTTCCGGCGAACCGCTGTATCTCGATGTGCGGGCCGCCGTCGGTGAGGCCTCCGAGACAAACTCGACTATTTATCCGCCCATTATCCTCTCAGGACGCTATGGCCTCGGTTCGGCGGAATTCACTCCGGCCATGGTCAAGGCCGTTTTCGACAATATGAAGTCCATGGCACCGAAGAACAAATTCTGTGTCGGACCGCATGACGATGTGACCTACGCTAGCCTCAACTACGATGCGGCATTTAATATTGAAGGTACCGATGTGTACCGGGCGATGTTCTATGGTCTTGGCTCTGATGGAACCGTCGGTGCCAACAAGAACACCATTAAAATTATCGGCTCCGAGACCGACAACTCGGCGCAGGGATACTTTGTTTATGATTCAAAGAAATCCGGTTCGATCACCACCAGCCACTTGCGTTTCGGCAAAACTCCGGTTATCGCACCTTACCTCATTAATAAGGCCAACTTCATAGCCTGCCACAATTTCACCTTCCTTAATCAGGTTGATATGCTCACCAACCTGGAAGAAGGAGGGACCTTTCTCCTGACCACCAACTTTGACAAAGATACGGTCTGGAAGGAACTGCCCGGCAAGGTACAAAAGGATCTGGTTGCCAAGAACGCCAAATTCTATATCATCGATGCAGTTTCCCTCGGTCTCGCTCTGGGACTTGGTGCCCGCATCAACATGATCATGCAGACGGCTTTCTTCCTGATTTCCGGCATCCTCACCCAGGAGCAGGCGATCGCCGCAATCAAAAAAGCTATCTACAAAACCTACGGCAAAAAGGGCGACAAGGTTGTCCAGATGAACTATGGGGCTGTCGACGCGGCGGTTCAGAACATTACCCAGGTCCCGCTCGGCGACAAAGTCGATGGCAAGGCAATTCCTTCGGTGGTCCCGGACCATGCACCAAAGTTCGTCAAGGAAGTTACCGCGAGAATAATCGAAGGTAACGGCACCAAGCTGAAAGTCTCGCAGATTCCGGCCGATGGCACCTGGCCGACCGGCACAACCCAATACGAAAAACGCAACATCGCCGTGGCTGTACCGCGATGGATACCGGACAACTGTATCCAATGCGGCCAGTGCGCACTGGTTTGTCCGCACGCGGCCAACCGCATTAAAATATTCCCGCCGCAAGCCGGCGCGCCGGCTGCCTTTGTCGCCAAAGAGGCCGTCGGCAAAGGCTTCAAAGGACAGAGTTTTGCCCTGCAGATCTTTACTGAAGACTGCTGTGGCTGCACCCTCTGTGTCAGTGTCTGTCCGGCAAAAACCAAGGCCCTGGAGATGATCCCGAACAACGAGGAACTTCGTCAAGTCCAGTCAAAAAATGTCCAATATTTCCTGAGCCTGCCGGAGATCAATCCGGCCGACATCAGCCTCACCACCGTCAAAGGCAGTCAACTCATGCGCCCGCTCTTCGAGTTTTCCGGCGCCTGCGCCGGCTGTGGCGAGACCCCCTATGTGAAACTGATAACCCAGATGTTCGGTGACCGGATGTATGTCGGTAATGCCACTGGATGCTCCTCTATTTATGGCGGCAATCTACCGACTACCCCCTATTGTAAACGTGGTGATGGCCGTGGACCTACCTGGGCCAACTCCCTGTTCGAAGATAATGCCGAGTTCGCCGCCGGCATGCGAACAACCGTCAACAAGCTTGGCCTTCAGGCCGGCGAACTGTTAACCGCAGCAGCTGCGGCTGGAATTGTCAAAGAAAAATTGGCCAAAGCGATCCTTGAGGCCGATCAATCCACCCAGATGGCCATAGAGGCCCAACGGGTACGCATTGACGAACTCACTGCCGTCCTCCTGAAAAACGGTGACAGCATTGCCCGGCGGCTCCTCCACCTCACCGACTTCCTGGTGAAGAAATCAGTTTGGGCTTTCGGTGGCGATGGATGGGCCTACGATATCGGCTATGGCGGAGTTGACCATGTCCTGGCCTCCGGAGAAAATGTCAACATACTCGTCATGGACACCGAGGTCTATTCCAACACCGGCGGCCAGATGTCCAAATCCACCCCACGCGCTGCAACCGCTCAGTTTGCCGCTGGTGGCAAAAAGATGCCCAAGAAGAACATGGGTATGATCTTTGCCACCTATGGCAATGTGTACGTGGCCCAGATCAGTCTCGGGGCCAACCCGGCCCAGGCCATCAAAGCCATCGCCGAGGCTGAGGCTTATGACGGCCCGTCCCTCGTCATTGCCTATGCCCACTGCATCAATCATGGTATCAATATGGCCCTCGGCCTTGAGCAACAAAAGAAAGCCGTTGCCTGTGGACACTGGCCGTTGTACCGTTTCAACCCGGAGTTGGAAGCACAAGGGAAAAACCCGCTGATCATCGACTCCAAAGAGCCGACCATCGGCTTCGAAGAGTATGCTCTCGGTGAAAACCGCTATCGCATGCTCAAGCGGGTTAACCCCGACATGGCCGATGGACTCCTTGCCGCATCCCAGAAAGACGTAACGAAAGGTTGGAAATTCCTCAAGAGCCTGGCAGTGGCCCTGGAACCGGAGGCAAAAGAACAAGAATAACCCTGCAGTATTTATTCAGCGCAATTCCGGTGTTTCTGGAATTGCGCTACCAGAACAAAAAAGACCGAGCGGGTAAATTACCCACTCGGTCTTTTTTGTTAAACTTGGTGCTTCGTCTATTTCTTGTCGCGGTTGGCTTCAGCCTTTTTCCGTTCAGACTCGACCTTCAACTCCTCATATTCCTTAATAGACTGTATGACACTCTCGTCCTGTCGCACCTTTATTTGAGCGATTTTCGCCTTGATCTTCTCTTCTTTGATTTTCAGTACTTGTGCACCAAAGAGTGTTGCGGCCAAATATTTAAAAGAAAAGAGCATCAATTCGGTATCGTCTTCTTTGATCTTTTGAATGGTCTCCTCATCAATGATATACGTATCGAGAAAGGAGCTTTCAAAAACGAATTTGCGAAAGGTCGCTATATCCGTTGAGGCCATGAAAAACATCCGCTTTGCCTGTTCCGACAAACTGGCCTGCTGACCAAACGATTTGCGTCGCATAACCAACCGCAACCATTCCTTGTTCATCTCGTCGCGAACATCGACACCTTGGTCGGCGCGCCATTCCCGAATCGTCCACTCCTTGTCTTCCTCAAAGCCTTTGCAATGGTCTTCACGCACTAAAAAGAAAAACTTTTCTTCCTCGGAGGTGTTTTCATTGCCGGCTGCGTCTCTTGATCCACCCTCATGAAAATCGGCCATTCCCACCGGATAATAGCGGCAGGCGGTCGGTCGGTCGGTATATACCGTGCATCCATCTGGGAGTCACGAAGGGGCATTTATTATCTTCTTCGCGCAGTTTGATCATCACCCCCGGCATATCGGTATTTTCCAGATATGTCGGCTGAGTAAACTGATGGAGAAACTCGTAGGCGGGAAGTTCCAGTCTCTTGGTCAGTTGGAGAATATCGTAGGGAGTAAGAACAATTTTAATTCCCCCACAACAGGCGGTAAAACACCTCACTCCGGGATGGCAACGAAATTTCAAGGGACTTTCAAGTGTCAGTTTTTTTGGAACAATGGATGAGGGGTTTTTTTCTTTTCCAAAGATGGTTTTCTCTTTGGTGCTTTTACCTTCGTTACTCATTACATCACCTAATTGAAAAATTATGTCAGAACCCGCCGAACGGGATAGTTTGTTGCGAGTAATCTTGCATAATAAACTTCGCTGTCTTTTGTGTAAACCTATTTCACCACCCTTCCCCGATAAACCCTAAGCCCTGGTGAGAAATCCGTCGGGGAAAGAACTGCACAACCATCCTGTCGAGAATGATACCCTGGAACGCTCTTATTTGTTGCAGTTTTCTAATTTTCTGCGTATATGTCCGGTTGCGAAGTTGCAGTTTTTTCTTTTTAATGCTGGGCAACCGGTATAAGAGGTTTTTAAAAGCATGAAATTGTTCAGTCGTCCAATAGATTTATCCGGTGTCAGCACCGTCGTTTACCACCTTCCCAATGGTCCTGCTCTTTTCCTGAAAATTGAAGGTATTGAGGAATATCTTGATCTTGAACTCGAGCTTGGGCATGTCTGCGACACCTCCGACATTGACGGGGTGTTACATTTTTTCCCGAGAGGAAACGCCTGATTTACCCTTATCCTTTCAGAACCTTCGTCATCGCCCCCCCGAGGGTTTTGGCATTAAACGGTTTATGGAGAATGGCGTTGACCCCGGCTGCTAAAGCCGCCTCGTTATCCTGGCTCTCGTTTTGAGTCGTCACCATAATGATCGGCAATATCTTGGCGGTGTACTTTTCCCGGACTTTTTCCACCAATTGAATGCCGGTGATCTCCGGCATATTAAGATCGGTAAGCACCATAAGCGGCTTTTCCGTCTTGAGCCATTCAAGGGCCGAAGCCGGAAACTCAAAAAGGACTGGATCATAACCGAGTTCATGTAAAGTAGCCTTGTAGATATTCAGGATCATCCTGGAGTCATCAACCGCGACAATCTTCGGTCGCACCCCGGTCTCCACATCTCCGGTCAGTTTCTTGGCAAAATCAGTCTTTCCGGCCTGCACGAGAAGTTCATGATAATGATCGCGTATATCTTTGTGGGTATGAGGAAGGTATTCAAGCGCCAATTTTTCAAAGACTTCATCATCGGCAAGATTGATAAAGACATTGTCAACCTGGCCGTTCACAATAATCTTGGCAATATGCCTGGCATCCTTTTCCGGCCCCCGCAACAGGTTCTTTATACCAGCCCCAAGAATTGATGAAAAATTTCGGTCGATAGCCTTTGCCGCTGCGATACAGACATGGTCCTCCGAATCGGTCAAACCGGCGGTGAGCGTATAGGCTCCTTTTTTCAGAGGCAGAAGAGCAAGGGCCTCATAGGCAGCAAAGCGAACGTTTGCACTCCTCGGTTCATTGCCGAGCAACTTGCGAATAGGGATAACTGCCGATTCGTCGCCGATTTCACCAAGGACGTTGAGGGAATGGATACGAAAATCAGGGTCATCGTGAAGCAGGTTTTCAATGAGAATGGGCACGGCCTTGGGTCCGATCCGCACCAGCTCGGCCTTGGCATAGGTTCGCATATGAGCATAGTGTGACCGTATGGTATCATTGAGTTTTTCTAAAGAAACCTGATCCTGGACCTCGGAAAAAATAGACAGTATCAGGTAATCGATTTCATTGTCGGTTCCCATCCGTTCTGCTAGTCGATGCATGGCCGTAGGCGTCCCAACCTGCCCGAGCGCCTGAACTGCGGCAATAATAAGTTGCCGGTTGGCGGCATAAAGAAAGTCGGTCAAGGTATTAATCGCCTCGGGGTCGCCAATAAGGCCAAGACTCTCGATAATCAAGAAAATTTCGGCATCGTCTTCCGATCCGGCGATAAGATCGAGTAAAGCAGGAGTCGCCTCTTCAAGACGCAGCTCACCCACCACCCGTATGAGTTCCGTTTTGTCCTCTATTTTTGAAGATATCAAAAATTCGATCAATTTTTCGGGGTAGGCCAGGAGGATGGAAAGCAAAGTCTCCCGGATGATCGGCATCTCTTCGGCTACGTCTGCCTGATGGTGGAGAAGATAGATGAAAAGAGGGACGGAAAAATCGGCATCCGCTCGGGTCAAGAAGTACATCAGTTTGTTGCGGGTTTTTTGATCTACATCCCGCATGTGCGCCAAGACAAGTTGCGCTTTGATCAGGTCGCCGGTTTGAATATTTGCTTGGATTTCCTCAATCATGTCCTGGGGGTTGACATCAGCCATAATTGCTCCAACCTGTTCCTGTGACAAAAATTTGTCGTTCTCGATAAACGCGTCCTACTCTCTTGAAAAAACATGATAGCACGGGCTATCGACTTTTGTCTTCCAAGTAATATTGAAAAAAAGTTTCTCCGCCTGTCCAAGCAAAGAGTCGCCAGGGAAGAGAAACCAGGCCAGTCACCGCACCGGCAGCCATTCCGGGCCCATTCGCCGTATAACGTTGAAACCTCCGGGCAACACAATGTTATTTTTCACCCCCACATAATCAAGAAACACCTGAATTTCATAGGACCTTGAGCCGGCGTTACAGAAAATGATCAGCATCTTGTCCAGTGGCAATTCAGAAAAACGATCACGCACTTGATCGTATGGCAGGGACAACCATATGGCCGGTCCAAACCTTTCGACATAGGGTGCCGCTTGTTTTTCATGCCGGACATCCAGCACCTGCCAATCCGGTCGTGTTGATGGGTTGTCCATCCAGTCGAAGAATTCTTCCATGCGCATCTGGCGCATCCGCCCATCGCAGAGATTGTCGGCAACATAGGCGGCGGCGTTAAGGGGATCGATGGCGGTTGAAAAAGGCGGCGAATAGGCCATCTCAACATTGGCTAAATCGTCAATGGTCGCACCACTGCTGAGGGCTACAGCGGCGGCATCGATACGCGCCGACAGAGCATCGTTCAGTGGTCCGGTACCTTGAAATCCGAGCACCTTTCTCGTCCTTCGGTCAAAAATTAACTCCAGACAGATGATGTCCTGGCCGGGGTAAAAATGCGCCCGGTCTGAGGGGGAAGAAAGCGAGAAATCGGCATCAAAACCCTCATCCCGGGCGGCATCCAGGCTCAGACCAACGGAGCCGATCGATAGATCAAAGGCCTTTAAAATGAAACTGCCGACCCCGCCGGCGAAAACCGAGGGAATGCCGGCCATATTGTCGGCAGCCACCCGCCCCTCCTTGTTCGCCATGCTGCCAAAGGGGGCAACAAATCGTTTCCCAGAGATCAGATGGGCTATCTCGACACAATCACCGGCCGCATAGATGTTCGGATCTGAGGTTTGCATCCGAGTATTGACGACAATGCCGCCACTCTGGGACACGTGCAAACCTGCATCCCGGGCAAGTTCTGAGCGCGGTCTGACTCCTGCCGCCATAATCACCAGATCGGCTTCCAGATTCCTCTTACTCGTGCGAACGGCCGTTACCTTTCCTTCATCAACGACAATTTCTTCCGCTGCTTCATTAAGATAGACAGCAACATTATGATCACGCAGCTGCTTCTGCAGAATCACCGCCAGTGGCCAGTCAATGATCCGCGGCAAGAGCTGCCCCTTGTACTCGACAATAGCAGTCTCGATACCCCAGAGATCGGTGAATGCCTCGGCCATTTCGATGCCGATTGCCCCGCCACCGATGACCACTGCCTTACCGACTTGCCCTTTGGCAAGTCGCTCCTTAATGGCCACCGCCTTGTGCAAATCACTGATGGTGAAAACTCCGTCGGCACCATTGCCGGGTATCGGCAGCGATACCGGCTGGCTCCCGGTAGCAAGCAGCAGAGTGTCGTAAGGGAGATGACTTCTTTCCCCCGTTTGCAAATCAAGGATTTCAACCGTCTTGTCTTTTCTATCGATTGCCAGAGCACGGGTAGAGGTCAAGGTGGTGACGCCCTTGGTCTTGGTAAAAAAATACTCATCTCTGAGCATGTGAAAACTTGTTGATCGGAGTTCCTTCTCATCGGCCACATCGCCGGATATATAGTAGGGAATACCGCATCCACCATATGAAATAAGATTGTCCTGATCTATAATCGTCACCTCGGCATCCGGCAGAAGACGTTTTACCCGACATGCCGCCTTGGGCCCCGCCGCCACACCGCCAATAATCACAATTCGCTTTCCCATTCTTCAACCCGCCTTATGTTTTATAAAAAGAGAAATGAGCAGAAACCATCGAAAATTATCGAACTCATCAAATCACCAACCCTTGCTGCACGCATACATTATCACTGTTTTGCCTGAGGAAGAATGATCGTGAAGGTTGTGCCCTGTCCTTCTGTGCTCTGTACGATGACTTCGGCACCATGACTATCAAGAATATTTTTAGCTATCGCCAAGCCAAGCCCGGTGCCCTTGTTTTTGTCGCTGAAAAAGGGGAGGAAAATTTGATCGATTTTTTCAGGCGCTATTCCGACCCCGTTGTCCTGGATTTTTAACTCGCTGTTCCCATCCTTCAAGGTGCGGGTAAAAATCTGTAACCTGCCGTTTTCGTGCATTGCCTGAACGGCATTCATAAGGATATTCAAGAGAGCGCGATACAACAACTCCATGTCGAGATCATTTTCCGGAAGATCAGAAGCCAGATCGGTGACCAACTCGATGTGCTGGCGCTTCAGCTCCGGCGAGAGGAATTCCAGCAATTTTTTGACCACCTCATTGACGCTGGCTCGGAGGAAGTTGGCTTTCGGAGGTCTGGCAAAATCGAGAAATTCGACGACAATGTTGTTGAGCCGGACGGTTTCATCGACGACGATTCTCGCCAGATGTTCATTTCCCGGCGCGAGTTTGCTGATCCTCTTCTCGAGTATCTCGGCGGTACTCCGAACGATACCGAGAGGACTTTTAATTTCATGACTTACTGTCGCCACCATTGTCCCGAGATGGGCGAGTCTTTCCGCCTGGTTGAGCTTTTCTTCAAGTCGCAGCCGCTCCAACGCCCGTCTTTCGATAATCCCCCCCGCCCGCGACACGATAAACCGCAGGACAAGGAATAGAATAGCCATTACGCCGGCGGAAACCATTATTATTCTGCCCTGCAGGCGAATAATGTTGGCATAGTTGCCCGTTAAATCCTTTTCTATCTCAATCACCCCCATGATGAGCTCCCCTCCCCCCTCACTTTCCTTACGGACCTGACGAAAGGGAATGAAGGTCTTCAGCTCACAGCTCACATCGGAGGTTATACCCATATCACTCAGGACCGTGCCGCTGTAGGTAAATCGCGAATTGGGGCTGCCCTTTAACGCCTTGTAGTACTCAGCAGCCCCTAAACCCTCCTTGCCGACAAGTTCCGGCAATGTTGAATAGGAGATGATGTTCTTACTCGAATCATAAATGGTCACGGAATCAATCTTTAGTCCCTGGGTAACCCCCTTGACAATGCCGTCAAGCAGCTCAAATTGCTCAGGATTACGAAGAGCTATGCCACCGTAGCGGATAACAGCGGGGAGGACGAAGCGGCGAAACACTTGTTGGTTGAGGTTTTCGGCGAGGAGAAGAGAGTACTCTTCATTCTGCTCGAGCATGACCTTACGGGCATTTTCGGAAATGAGCCAGGAGAGGAGGAGAGTAAATACCAGAATAACGGCGAGGCTGGAGAAGGAAAAATACTCAACGAGCTTAAAAGGTTCTAGACCGGCCAAAACCTTTTGTTTTTGCACCGAATCAAGGCCCGAAACCGTCATTTCCCCATTTGCCATACCATGCTCTTATCAGATCAGAAAACGGCCGGCATATCCCCTTTTCGTTTCCGACGTCGTGGAACAAGACGTCGGAAACCCCGCAAATGCCCTTGATGGACGCCGGTCGCGCCACCATCAGTTGGCGTTTTTACGCAGATACGTAGGAGTCTCAAGATAATCATCATTCCAGTTCAGCGCACTTCCGGCTTTTCCTTCCGGAGGATTGGATGACCCGAGACTGTCAAAAGAATCAAAATTTGATCCCGGCAGGCGGGAAACCTGCGGACTTCGATTGGGAGAGGCGGGTGTACCCTTGATCGGCGCATCCACTTCCTTGATTGGGGCAGGCTTTTTCTTCCTGGTGTCAAGAGGTGTGATGGTATCTTTCTTTTCCATCATCGCCCCGACACCCGTGGCAATCACAGTGACGTGCAGTTCATCGCCGAGGGCATCGTCATACAAGGCGCCTATGACCACCTTGGCATCATCATCGGCCTTCTCCTGAATCATCGCCGAGGCTTCCATAAATTCGGCCATGGTAAAGGTCTCTTGCGATGCGGAAATATTGATCAACAGGCCTCTGGCACCGTCTATGCCATAATCCTCAAGAAGCTGGTTGTCGATGGCCTTTCTTGCCGCCTCAACCGCCCGGTTTTCACCGGTGGCGGATCCCGAACCCATGATCGCCGGCCCGACTTCCCGCATGACGGTGCGCAGGTCGGCAAAATCGGCATTGATAAGGCCCGGCACATTGATGAGATCGGTTATTCCCTTCACCGCTTGCAGCAACACGTTGTCGGCCATTGCCAGCATGTCGGACAACTTGCTGTTTTTTTGCATAATCGACAGCAGCCTGTCATTGGGCACGGTGATGATGGTATCGGCATATTTCTGCAGTTCCTGCCATCCCTCTTCGGCATTACGGGTACGAAACTTTCCTTCAAAACTGAAGGGTTTGGTGACCACCGCCACTGTCAGTGCGCCAAGTTCCCGGCTGGCCTTGGCGACTATGGGAGCGGCCCCGGTACCTGTACCTCCTCCCAGTCCGGCGGTGACGAAAACCATATCACTGCCTTTCAGGGCATCCCGAATCTCCTCAAGAGACTCCATTGCAGCCATATTGCCGGTTTCCGGGTCTGCACCGGCTCCGAGGCCCTTGGTAATACCCGGACCAAGCTGTATGCAGATATCGGCTTTTGATTGATTCAATGACTGCCTGTCAGTATTGGCTGCAATAAACTCAACACCCTGAAGCCTATTAGCGACCATCGTGTTGATAGCATTACCGCCGCCACCACCGACGCCAATTACTTTCACGACTGCTACGCCTTCTGATTCCGCCATCCTGAACGGCATGTTTACCCCCTGATCAACTCGTTGGACTCACATCACCAATACGGTGATAAAACTAGAATATTATCACCACACTATATAGCACCCGGGGCGCGGTACAAACAAAAAACGTAACAATCACATGATTTTTTTAATCCAATCGCGCATCCTGCCGAAAACACCTGTATCCTGTCGTCCCATCTCATGCTGCTTTTTTCTACCGAAAACGACAAGGCCCGCCGCGGTGGTACAACGAGGGTTGTACAGCTCCTCAACCTTCCCCGTCAAACCGCTTGGATAGCCGATGCGAACCGGCAAATCGAATATCTGTTCGGCCAACTCGACAATATTGGCCAAAAGAGCCGTACCACCAGTCAGGACCACTCCGCCGTTAATTTTATTTTTTTGCCCTGAGGCGATCAATTCCCGATCAAGAATCTCAAGAATCTCAATGACCCTTGCTTCGAGAATGTCGACCAGTACTTTTTGCGTTACCTTGCGCGGTTCGCGATCGCCAACGGTGGGGACATCGACTACGAAATTTGGTTTTACAACCGAGGATATTGCTCCACCATAATCTTCCTTTAACCGTTCCGCGTCCTGCAAAGGAGTACGCAGGCCAACCGACAAATCGTTGGTGAGATTGTGACCACCAAGGCCAATTTCACAGGTGTGGCGGATGGTACCGTCGCAAAAAACCGCCAGGTCGGTCGTGCCGCCACCAATATCAACCAAAGCAACACCCAGTTCCATCTCGTCTTTGCTGAGCACCGCACTGGCCGAAGCAATCGATTCAAGAACCAGTTCAGCTACTTCCAAGCCGGCCTTATTACAGCAGGTTACCAAATTGTGAACGGCTCCGATATCGGCGGTTACGATATGGACATTGGTCACCAGTCGAACCCCGGTCATACCGATCGGATTCTGGATGCCGGTATGGTCGTCAACCATGTATTCCTGCGGCATAACATGGATAATCCGCTGATTTTCTGATATTTTCACGGTTCTTGCGGCAGCAACTACCTCATCAATGTCCGCCTGTTTGATCTCTCTATTGTTGATAGCCAAAATACCCGGGCTGTTGAAGCCCTTGATATGGTTTCCGGCAATACCCACGTAAACATACACCGATCGAAGATCGCAACCAGCCGATTCCTCGGCCAGTGTCACCGCTTGACGAATGGAATTGACGGTGCTTTCAATATTGACCACTACCCCCTTTTTCAAGCCCTTCGAGGGTACAGTGCCAACGCCGATCACCTCCACCCGGTCATCGAACATTTCGCCAACGACACAGCAGATCTTCGTTGTTCCGATGTCGAGGCCGACGATCAACTCCCCCTGCTCATGCCTGCCTGGACGAACTTTTTCCGAGCCAACAATTTCGCTCTCGTCGATCACCGTAATTTCTTTCTTCTCATCCATTCCATTTACCCCGAGCCACTCTCGACCACGAGCACCTTATCATTCAAGTAGTCCATTTGGATATATTCAATCTGAGACAGCAGTTCTTTACCGTTTTGCTTTTTATACAGGGCCCTGAGTACCTGAATTAACCGCGAGTATTTTTGTTTAGTGTTACCATTTCCAAAAAAAATTGGAAACGGGTATTCGACGAGATACACCACCATTTCACCAGCCTTAGTGACATGCAGTTCGGAAACCGACTGAGCGGGCAGGTGCGGGTCATTGCCGCGTAACTTACCCAGAAATATCAAAATTTCGGCAAGTGCCTTTTCCTTCAGTTGCTGGTCTGCTACCTCCATCAATCCGGTCACCACCGGAAGGTCGACATCCGCACCCGGTTGCACCGAAGAAAAGGCGTTCCCTTTACCATCGACATACTGCAATTGGGATCCTTCACCATTCGGAAAATGAAGAAGAGCAATCGGGGCGTTTTCTTCGATAGTTATTTGCAGTTTTGCCGGCCAGTCTCTTTTCACTTCCGCCCTCGCCACCCATGGAATAGAGGCTATGCGTGCTTCGATCTGTGCACTGTCAAGGGTGAGAAGACTCGTCTGATGGGCGATAATTCCGGATGCATCGACGATTTTTTCTTTGGAAACAGCCAGACAACCGGCAATTTCTATCTTGGTCACCTTGAACATGGCAATCGACTGTAGCCCCTGGTGCACCTTCTCCCTCCCTCCGTACACCCAGACGAGCGGCAGAGCCATGGTCACCAAAACAGGACGGCAAGTTTGATAGATGTCCTATTCCTGCTCGCCGGCCGACTGTATTCTTCCTGATAATCTTTTTTCTTCCCCTGAATTCGTTGTCGTATCTTTGCCAGTCGATGAAGCCGAGGTTTATACCGTGCAGTCTCGGCCGCGGCACCACGTATGTGCAGATCGCTGGAAAAACTCGTGTACCCAGGCTTTTTCTTGCCAAATTTTCTAGCAATATAATTTTTGAGTTCGGTAAAATGCATCGCTTTCATCAAATAAAATGTACTTCAGGCTCCAGACAGACACTCCAGTCTCTTTTTACAGTATCCTGGACAATTTTCATGAGCCGAAGGATATCTCCAGCTGTCGCACCACCTGTATTGACAAGGAAGTTGCCATGCTTTTCGGAAACCATTGCACCGCCAACCCTCAGCCCCTTCAAGCCGCTCGCTTCGATCAACCTGCCGGCACTGTCATGGGGTGGATTTTTGAAAAAAGAACCGGCATTGGCATATTCGCTCGGTTGTGTAGCTGTCCTTTTCTCCTGCAATGATCGGCAATAATGAGCAATTGCCTCTTTGTCACCCCGCGGCAAAGTCAGTTCCACTGCTGCGACCACTGCCCTGCCCTGGTATGCAGCAAAACCTTGCCAGCATCGATAGGTGAAATCCATATCCCCGGAGGAAAGATGTATCTCTCCCTCAGCAGTCACCAGCTGCACCCGGCGGAGAACGGTGGCGATGTCCCGGCCCCATGCCCCAGCATTCATAATTACCGCACCGCCGAGGGTTCCGGGAATACCGCAAGCAAACTCCAACCCGGTCAGACCGCGCTCCGAACACCTCCTGGCAAGCCTGGCAAAACTGCTACCGCCACCGGCCCGGATAATAACCGAACCGTCATTTCCGTCTTCTTCGGAAACGGCTGCAAATTCTCCACCAAGACGAAGGATGACCCCGGGAAACCCTTCATCACGCACCAGCAGATTAGTACCTTTACCGATAATTCGCCAGGGGATGTTCTCCACGGCCAAAAACCCAAGTAAGGGTGGCAATTCCCGGAATTGTACTACCGTAACCACCGCTTCTGCCGGCCCACCTATGGCAAACGAAGTGAAATGAGACAGGTCGCATCGCCATTTTATCGGTTGCGAAACCAGCGTCGCCAGTCTTTCTTGCTGCTCAGGATTCACTCCTGCGCCCCTCGCTGTTGTTGCAGCAGACTGAGAAGCTCTTCTCCCACCTTGACTATATTTCCGGCCCCCAGGGTGAGAACTAAATCCCCTTTTCCGAGCATTGGTAACAACTCGGCTGCCATCTTTTCAACTTTGTCGATGTAGCGGGTATTGCGCTGCCCGTGATGCACGGTGGCTGCAAGCAGATTCTCGCCGCTCACTCCCTCCAAAGGTTGCTCACTTGCCGCATAAATATCGGTCATGACCAGGTAGTCCGCCCGGTGGAAACAGGTCTGAAATTCTTTAAATAAAGCCTTGGTCCGTGAATATCGATGAGGTTGAAACAGCACCACCAATCGCTTTTCCGGCCATGCCTGTTTGATGGCTGCAAGAGTCGCACGAATTTCTGTAGGATGATGCCCGTAATCATCGACCACGGTAACACCTTTCACCTCTCCTTTTTTCTGCATACGGCGCTGTACACCGGCAAAACTTTGCAAGGCCCCCTGTATTTTCTCGAAGGGCAGTTCGAGTTCCAAGCCGACACAGACAGCAGCCAGGGCATTGTAGACATTATGTATTCCTGGAGGTGCGATATGAAGTTGTCCCAGTTCCCCCACCCCATTTTTTACCGTGAAATGAATCCTCCCATCTTTCCAGATGATATTCTCCCCATAGAGATCGGACTGTGGGGTCAGTCCGTAGGTAATTGTCCTTTTTTTGATGGCGGGAAGAATATCAGCGATATGCGGATCATCCAAACATATAATTGCCGCGCCATAAAAGGGGATCTTATCGATAAACAGCAGGAAGGTCTCTTTGATATGGTCGAGATCCCGGTAGTAATCGAGGTGCTCAAGATCGATATTGGTGACGACTTCGAGCACCGGCGAAAGTTTCAGGAAAGAGCCGTCACTTTCATCGGCCTCGGCCACCAGGAACTCCCCTTCACCCAGTTTGGCATTGCCACCGAGGGCATCGACCTTGCCGCCGATGACGATGGTTGGATCAAGCCCGGCATGCGAGAGCATCCAACTGACCATGGAGGTCGTCGAGGTCTTGCCATGGCTGCCGGCAATGGCAATTCCATACTTTTTCAAACGCATGAGTTCGGCGAGCATCTCCGCCCGCATGATGACCGGGATATTGCTTTCCTTAGCCTTCACTACCTCGGGGTTATCGGCTGAAATCGCCGAGGAAGTCACCACGACACTCGCCCCCTCGACCCAGGCGCCGTCATGCCCCTGGTATATCCTGCCACCTAAGCGGCCGAGATTCCTGGTAATGCCGGTAGTGTTGAGGTCCGATCCCGATACCTTATAACCTAGATTCAGCAACAGCTCGGCAATACCGCTCATGCCGATGCCACCGATTCCCACGAAGTGAATATGTTTGGTTTTCCTGTACATCAGTTCCCACTCATCTCCATAACCTGTAGACAGCATGCCACAATTTTTTCCGCCGCATCAGGAAATGCCAGCTTTTTCATGGCCATGCTCATTGCGTGGCGTCTGCCCTCATCGCCCAGTAGTTGCCGGATATGTCCTCCCAACAGCTCGCCGGTCAGCTCATTTTGCCTGAGCATAACGGCCCCGCCTCCCGCCACATAGTAGTCGCCGTTTTTTTCCTGATGATTGTCGGCCGCAAAGGGATAGGGAATAAGGATGGCCGGTTTCCCCAACACGGCTATTTCCGCAAGGGTCGTCGCCCCGGCCCGCGATACCAGCAGGTCGGCCCGGCTATAAATTTCCGCCATATCGGTGAAAAACGGTTGGACATGCGCCTCAATGCCTCGTTCGGTATACTCCTTTTTGATGCCCTCGAAATCGTGTTCGCCGGTTTGGTGAATCACCCGAAGATCGGCCAGAACATTGTCCGGCAACATCCGCAACCCCGCCGACACCAGTCTGTTAACCGCCTGGGCCCCTTGACTGCCGCCAAGCACCAGCAGGGTTTTCTTGCCACCTCCATCGACCTTCTGCGGCGGAAGATTGGCCAATTCGAGGATGTTACGCCGTACCGGATTACCGGTATAGACTAATTTTTCACCAGAAAATTCCCTCCCGCTGCCGGGCAAAGACAGACACACCCGGTCGACAAAGGAGCCAAGTTTTCGGTTCGCCAGTCCCGGAACCGAATTCTGCTCATGGATAACCGCCGGAATTCCAAGAATTTTGCCGGCAACAATCACCGGTCCGGTGACATATCCCCCGACGCCCAGGATCATACTCGGTCGAAAGCGGCGGATAATCCGCCCTGCCTGATAAAAGGAGATCGGCAACACGATTATCGCCTTAAGAAGCTCCAGCGGATTCTTGCCTTTCAAGCCATGGCAGCGAATATTGTCACTGGCAAAACCATAGGCTGCAAGGCTTCCGGTATCCACTTTGCGCAGCGTACCGACAAAAAGAACCTCGGTCCCCGGAAGCTGTCGCTGAAACTCCTGGGCAGCGGCCACGGCCGGGAAAAGATGTCCACCCGTTCCGCCACCGGTCAGGAGCAGGCGAATATTTGCCAGCTTTTCCTTCAAATTCAACTCTCTCCAAGATCATTTTTGGGAACTGATCGCAAATTCAACACCACCTTTTTAAACTCATTTCCCCGGTGGCCATAACTGGTGAACATATCGAAACTGGCGCATGCCGGCGAAAGCAGCACCACATCACCCGGTCTTGCCGACCGGGCGGCGAGCCCCACGGCCTCCTGCATCGATTTGGCCGGCAAGATTGCCACCACATCAGCCAGGGCCTTCTCCAGCAGCACGGCCGCCTCTCCGATGGTAACCACGAGCCGAACCCGGTCGGCAACAGCCTGTCTCAGCAAACGGTAATCATCTCCTTTATCACGGCCTCCGGCAATAAGAATGACGTTGCCGGAAAACTGCTCCAAGGCCCCAAGCACCGCCCCGGTATTGGTCGCCTTCGAATCATTATAGTAGACGACGCCGTCCACTTCTGCAACAAACTCGATGCGGTGCGGCAGCAGCTGAAATTCCCGTAAGCCCTTGAGAATTTGTGCAGGGGTGCAGCCAAGCCGGCGGGCGGCAAGTATCGAGGCGGCGCTGTTTCTGAGACCGACACTATTGGCAAGGGCAGTGCCGGTGAGTGGATATTCCTCAGTTGTTCCTGCCAGGATCACCCGGATCAAGGCTTCTTCAATAACTGCAGTATCGGTTTCTCTTGCACCAAAGGTCTGGACCTCGCTGGACACACCTTCCGACAATGCAAGGCAAAGAGCATCGTCGCCATTTATGATAGCCAGATCTTTATCCTTTTGATGGGCGAAAAGTTGCATTTTCACTCGACCGTACGCATCAAGGCTACCGTGACGATCAAGATGATCGGGAGTGATGTTCAACAACACCCCGACATCAGGAGCAAAGCTGCCGGCACTTTCCAGCTGAAAGCTGGAAACCTCCACCACAGCCATATCATATCCTTCGGGTTGACAGAGAAACTCATACAAGGGTGTGCCGATATTCCCGCCGACAAAAACCTTCTTCTGAGAAGCCCTTAACAGTTCACCGATAAGGGTGGTCACGGTGGTTTTACCGTTGGTTCCGGTAACCGCCACCACCGGCACTTGCAAATGCCCTGCCGCCACCGCCAGCTCGCCGGCTATGAGTACCCCGGCCTCCTGCACCCTTTGCAGGAGCGGGAGGGCAAGATCTACTCCAGGACTGATGAGGATGAGATCAACCTGACGCAAAAAATCATAGGTGTGACCATCCGCCTCCCAGGCGACTCCGGTTGCCGCGAGAAACTGCCCTTCTTCAGCAAAAAACCGCTGTTCCGGTCGATTATCCGATACGCGTACCTGGGCTCCACACTGCAAGGCGTATTTCACCGCGGCTCGACCGGAAATGCCCAGTCCGAGGATTGCCACTTTCGTGCCGGGCAATATCATCTTCGACTTTTTCATCGCAGCTTCAGGGTAGCAATGGCAAACAGCCCGAGAATAATTGAGACAATCCAGAATCGCACGACGACCTTCGGTTCATGCCAACCTTTCTTTTCAAAATGATGATGAAAGGGGGCCATCAAAAAAATCCGCTTGCCATTGGTTAATTTAAAATAGCCGACCTGCATGATCACCGACAGAGCTTCCATTACGAAGATTCCACCGACAATGGCCAAGAGAAACTCCTGTTTAATGATAATGGCGATGGAACCAAGCGCACCGCCAAGGGCCAGGGCTCCGACATCGCCCATGAACATCTGGGCCGGATAGGCGTTAAACCAGAGGAAACCGAGGCATGCCCCGACAATCGTGCCGCAGAAGATTGCCAGTTCGCCGCTTCCCGCCACATAGGGCAGTTGCAGATAATCGGCAAGAACCACATGGCCGGCCAGATAGGAAAAAACCAGATACACCGCGGCGGTGACGACGGTCGGTCCAGCGGCAAGGCCATCCAATCCATCGGTAAGATTGACGGCATTCGAGGAGCCGACAATGACCAGAACTGCAAAAACCACATAAAACCAGCCAAGATCAGGACGAAGGTTTTTGAAAAATGGAAAGCTTAAGTGTCCGTCAAAATTCGGATGCAAAAAGATGGCAAGGCCGACAACGGAGGCGCCGATTATTTGCAGGATCAGTTTGCCTTTGGCACTTAAGCCTTTCGAGTTATTTTTCTTTACCTTGCGAAAATCGTCAATAAAACCTATTCCGCCATAAAATAAGATAATAAACACTCCCAGCCAAACGAGCATGCCGTCCAGACGGGCCCAGAGCAATGTACCCAAGGTTATTGCGACGATAATGAGCAGCCCGCCCATGGTTGGGACGCCCTGTTTTGCCAGATGCGTTGCCGGTCCATCATCGCGGATGACCTGACCGATTTGCAAGCGACGCATGGTTCTAATGAACATCGGGCCAAGTATCACCACAAGCAGGAAAGCGGTAACCGCTGCGCCGATGGACCTGAAGGTGATATAACGGAAAACATTTAAAAAATTCAGATTTGTATGGAGGGGATAGAGAAGATGATACAGCATACCTTTGAGACTCGCGAGGTAGAATATTAAATAAGGTTCGCCACTATGGTTTCAAACCGCAGACCACGGGATGCCTTTACCAGGATCAGATCATCTTTTCCAAGCTTTTTTGCAGCGACCATCTCTTTTATCCAAGTCACCGCCCCGTCCTTGTCGGCAAAGGTTTGAATGCTGTCCGGCGAAAGACCGGATGAAAGTGCCCCCTGCTCCACATCATGTTTAAATTCCCCTACAATTCCTACATGTTCAATTGCCAGTTCAGCTATCAGACGACCGATGGCAAAGTGCGCCTGTCTGGAACTCTCTCCCAATTCCCGCATATCACCGATAATCGCCACCGCGTTCTTTTTCGCTACCTGTTTAAGAGTTTTCAAACCCGCCGCCATGGAGGCCGGATTGGCGTTATAGGTATCATTGAGAACGGTAAAACCAAACTTACTGCGAAGCATCTCCATGCGTTTGGCCGGCGGACGATAGTCACCGAGTCCGGCGGCAATTTCCGGAAGGCCCGCCCCTGCGGCTGCGGCAATGGCGGCAGCGGCAAGGGCATTGGCGACATTATGTTCACCGGCGGTAAAAAGATGAATGGCAGCACTTTCTGCCCGATAATGCAGAGTGAAGGTGATCGCTCCGCCCGCCTCGAAAAAAATGTCGGAAGGCCAGAAATCGGGTTTGTCCTTCATCCGTTCGCCGCTTACCGCAAAGGTGAGTTTGTGGTGTTGGTACTTCCCATTGAGACGAGCAACCCATGGGTCATCAAGGTTGACGATGAGCGTTCCGGCCGGCTTGGTGGCAGAGAAGAGCTCCTCTTTGGCCGCCGCGACACCTTCGATTGAACCCAGGCCTTCAAGATGGGCGGCATGAATATTGGTAATACAGCTGATATCGGGATCGGCTATTTCGGCAAGCCGCTGCAACTCACCCGGCCGGTTCATTCCCATCTCCAGCACCGCTGCCCGATTATTCACGGACAGCGGCAGGAGTGACAGGGGCAAGCCGATAAGATTATTAAAATTCCCTTGGGTCTTGAGAACACTGTTCTCCGGATGGTTCGGACCAACCGGCCACTTCCGGGCAAGGATTGCTGTAACCATCTCTTTGACCGTGGTTTTGCCACAGCTGCCGGTAATGCCGATAATCCGTTGTTCACAAAGAGATGCTAACTGCCTCCGCCGGTAGCCGGCCATGTCACCCAGCGCCCGCTGGGTATCGGCAACGACGATTATGCTTGCCTCGGAGTCAGCCAGTGCGGCTGGAACGTGGTCGACAACCAGACATGATGCGCCGTTGCCAACCGCCTGACTGAGAAAATCATGGGCATCATGATTTTCACCCTTGAGAGCGACAAAAATCCCGTTGGTGTTTTTCAACCGACTATCGGTAAGCACCGAACCGAGCAAGCCCCGGCCTTTGCCAAAAGATCGCAACGTCCCGCCGACCGCCGTGGCGACAAGTTCATCAGTCCACGACAAAAGGGCGTTTTTGGCCTCCATGCGATCATCGAAAAAGCGCTTGCCCTGAAGGGTCAGCTGATAGGTTTCGTGTCCTTTACCGGCGATGACGACGATATCCTCCGGGCCGGCCGCCCTGATCGCCTGCTCAATAGCACTTTTCCGATCGCGGATAACCACATAGCCATGATCCTTTCGATGGCGTTGCGCAAGCCAGTGGCTGCTCTTTGCTTGCCCGAAAGCAGGAATCATTCCGGCAATTACCTGGTCAATGATATTGTCAGGGTCTTCGGTTCGCGGGTTGTCATCGGTGACCACGACGACGTCGCAAAGCCGCGCCGCTATTTCACCCATAACAGGTCGTTTGCCGTTATCCCTGTCACCCCCGCAGCCGAATACACAAAACAGTTCGCGGTGCGGCAAGTTCCCTGCTGTCTGCAGCACCTTTTCCAGGGCATCCGGGGTGTGGGCATAATCAACCAGGACCACCGGACCTCGCGAGTTCCAGGCCGACCCGGCGGCGACCCTTTCCAACCTCCCGGGAGCACCGACTGCCGAACTGAGCGCGATGCAGATCAGTTTCTCGTCAATCTGCATTGCCAGACAAAGGGCATAAACGGTAAGGATATTTTCGACGTTAAAACGGCCAACCAGCGGGCTGGAAAAATTCTTCGTTCCGGAAGGAGTCTCAATCGTCATCTTCGTACAATCAAGACCCGTTTGAAAACTCTTCAAATGTACCTCTGCTCGGGGATTCTCACCCCAGCCGATAATCCGCTTTTCGGATTTGCTGCAGAGCTCATAAAGTGGTTGCAGCCAACTCCAATTATCGCCGGCATCTTTCGGGCAGGGCAGCACCGCTGTCCCTCGGTCCCTTAGGTATTCACTGAAAAGTCGCATTTTCGCCTTTAAATAGGCAGACATATCGGAATGATAATCAAGGTGGTCGCGGGTTAGATTGGTGAAGGCCGCGGCCTCAAAAATGACGCCTCCTATTCTTGCCTGATCCAAGGCATGGGACGACACCTCCATTATGACATGATCGACTCCCGCATCAACCATTTCCCGCAACACCTGTTGCAGAGTAAAGGCCTCCGGTGTGGTAAAACGGGTATCGAGTATCTTCTGCTCACCGTTTTTCAAGGTATAGCGGTTATTCACCGTGCCTATCACCCCTACATTCCAACCGTTTTGTAGAAAAATCGTCTCAAGAAGATAAGTAATGGTGGTTTTGCCATTAGTCCCGGTTATGCCGATACAACTGAGCTTCTCGGCAGGTCGCTGAAAATAATTGGCGGCTACGGCGGAATAAGCAACGCCTGTGTCCGCGACCTCGACAACAGCGACACCAAGCGTAGCAAGACGCTCTTTGCTCAATTTTCCCGACGCACAAAGGACCGCCCTACAACCATTGGCTATCGCCTTTTCGAGAAAATCGTGACCGTCACTGACAACTCCCGAAAGAGCCACAAAAAGTGCACCCGGAGCAGGTAAACGAGAATCGGTTGAGATGGAGCTGATGGGCAGTTCGGTCAGTGACGTAACACCATGGGCATGCAGGAATTTATAGTTCAGACCGAAAAGAAGGGAGGCGAGTGTTGGAGGCGATCCACTAGGCAGCATTGGCGATTCTCTCCGCAATAAAATATTTTCATCTTCTGTAGCTTTTTAGTCGATTACCTTTTTGCTGCGGCACTCTTCGAGAGTTTTTCAGGGACCATATCTTCCCCTTTCTCAAGTACAAGCAAACACTCGCTGACACCCTTAAGCGATACGCCCGGCGCGGGCTTTTGCGAGACAACCTTCCCTGTCCCCAGAATACCGATTTTCATACTGCTGCCCTGAAGGAGACGGAGACTTTTCCGCAAACTCTGTCCCTTCAGATCGGGCATGACAGCAAGTTTGGTCTGTTCTTTGGTCTTAAGCGATGTAACTCTGCCCGGGACTTGCGCCTGATCCTTTGCACCTTGATAGTTGCCGTCCTCGGTCGATTCCGGCTCCACTACATCGGCTACGGTTTTAGCAACCTGCTGTAAAATGGAAATTCTCTCAACCCTTTCTTCAACCATCTGATCAAGGGGTATCGCTTTTTTGCCGTTTTTGCCGATCGGCCCTTCCGGTTCCTTTTCGACCAGGACCAGCAAATTCAAATCGTTGCCACCGGCGGGAATGGTGGTCAACAACAGCTCGTTTATCAACACCTGATGGTTGGCTCCTTTGGCAATCGTTACCGGAATCTCGTCCCGGAAAAAATAGGCTTTTCCCGCTCCCTGTCTTGCCTGGCTCTGGAAAAGCTCGGTGCTGTCGTAAAGAGTAAAGAAATTCCCGGCTTCTCCGCCCTCTCCCTGCTCTCTTGCCTCTTTTTGCAACTCGCTCCTCACCTCGTCAAGCTCGTTCTTTTGCACAGCAAAGGGCCTCACCGATTGCCCTTCGTTCTGGAGAACGGCAATTGCCGTGAGGATACCGAAAGGAGTTGCATATTCCGGCACCATCTCTAAAAACGGCGAAGCTGGAAGGATCGGCCGCTGCTCGCTCTCCAGCTTTTCACCTCGCTGCATAACCGGATGGAAATCGGTCAGCGGTTTGTCGTTTAAACCAAGCCATTCCCACAACCGCAGCTGGCTGCCAAGGTTGCCGGCGGTTGATCGTAAACTCCATGGAAGCCGTATCGATTCCTGCTTGTCCTCTCCATGCAATAATGCCACATCTCGTAAAAAGGCACGGAATTTGTCCGGCAACAGAACGGGAACAACGAAACGATTGCCAAGTATTTCCTGGGAATATTTGGCAAAATTATTGGGATCGAACCCGGGCAATTGGCTCCCCCCGATGACTTCCCCGGTGCGACCTTCCATAACGTAGGCCAGTACCTGCCGGACCTTCTGCCGCTTGGCTATATCCTCGACCAATTTGTCGAGGATATCTTGAATCTTCAGATCGAGAGTAAGAACAAGGTCCTGAGGAGAATTGAGCTGTACTTGCTCCACCGTTTGCCTTTTCCGGCTTGCCAGGAGTCGATCATAATAATGCTCGATCCCGGCCAAACCTATGCCGTTTTCTGAATAGCCGATCAAATGAGCGGCCTGTGAGCCATTCGGATAGAATCGCTTCTCCTCTTTCTGCAGGGAGATACCGGACAGCCGCTTGCTTTTAATGGCAATCTCCTGTTCAATGCTGATGTCTTCAGCGACCCAAACCCGCAAGGCCCCACTCTCCAATTTCTGTTGGAGTTCTTTTTCGTCAAGTGAAAGAATTTCCCCCAGTATCGCTACCGTGGTCGGAATCGACTTCAGCTCCTGCGTTCGGGCATACACCGAAACCCTATCGAGGGTTACAGCTATCTGCCTGAGATTTCTATCGTAAATTGTAGCTCGGGGAAAACTGGCGTTGTTCTCGAACGTGGTTGCCTTGCCGACCACCTCTTGTCAAGTACGAAATGACCCCGAAGCTCCTGTCAATCTGCCACACAGCCAGCCCAGCCGCCGCAAGAAGCAAGATATACAGCAATACCCGCCCGCCCTTCTGTTGGTTGATCACTCTCGGGCGGGTCTGTTTCTTCATGATGAGTGAGGCAAGCAGTGATGCTTCACCTCTCAGTTGATACGCTCGATCTGACCGGGAGAGGCGGCGTAGAGAGACAATTTATCGGCGGCCATCCGGCTGACGCGGTCGGGTGCATAGAGACCGGCTCTTTGTGCCAAAAGACCGATATTCTTATCCATAAGTTCATGACGCTGATTGTCAACGGCGGTAAGAGACCGCTCAATATCGTTTATCATTGAGGCGAAAAACATGTTGGCCGCCAAGACAAAGGGCAGCATCAGCAGCACTATCCGCGCCACGGCTTTCCACAACACCAGACCGCCCGGCAAATCAAGTACACCCCGTGATTGCAGCTGCTGCCGGACCCCAAGATTGGTGACGGGTCTGAGATAGGAAGCCTGTGTAGTACTGTGAAAATTCATGATTATCCCCCAAGAGTAATTCAAATTCTTTTTTGTGCAACTCTGAGTCTCGCACTGCGGGCTCTGGCATTCACCGCTGTTTCCGCTAAAGACGGAACCACCGGTTTTTTAGTAAGTACGTTCAACCTCTCATTATTGTTAAATTTTCTTTTGACAATCCGATCCTCGAGAGAATGAAAGGAAATAACGCAAAATCTTGCTCCCGGCTTCAGAAACTCAACGGCCCCATCTAAAATCGCCGCCAGATTCTCCAACTCCGTATTCACCGCAATGCGAAGCGCCTGAAACACTTTGGTGGCCACATGGATTCTTTTGGGATGAAAACGTTTCGGCACCGCTTTGGCTATGATCGATACCAACTGCTTGGTGCTGCAAATTTGTTCTTTTTCCCGCGAGTTGACAATGGCTGCGGCAATCGGCCTGGCCTGGATCTCCTCGCCGTAGTAAAAAAAAATGTCGGCCAACTCCTGTTCCGAACACGTTGCCAGAATGGCCTGCGGCGGTGTTCGGGTTACGGCTGTCCATGCGCATATCGAGCGTTTCATCCCGTTGAAAACTGAAACCCCGATTGCTCCCCAAATCGAGTTGCAGGGACGATAATCCGATGTCGATTAACAGTCCGTCTACCTCAAGGACTCCAACTTCCTTAAGGCCGGTTGCCAACTCGGCAAAATTGCGTCTGATGATGGTCAGCCGGTCGGCATATTCCTGCAGCCTTCGAGCGCTGTGCTCCAAGGCGTTTTCATCCCATTCAAAAGCGACGACCTTGCCATCGGGAGTCGATCGCGACAGGATTTCCGCGCTGTGTCCTCCCAGTCCCAAGGTGCCATCGACATATATCCGCCCGGCCTCCGGCTGCAAAAAATGCATGCACTCTTCGAGCAGTACCGGACGATGAATCGGCTCCGCCGGGCTTTTGTCCGTCACGAGATAATCCCCATCCTCGACAGACTCGCTTCATGTGCGGCAAAATTATCTCGGGTGGCCTTGGTTTCAGCGGCCCAGGCCTCTTTATCCCAGATCTCAACCCAGTCGAGCATACCGGTGACGGTCACATCCTTGCCCAGCTTCAGATCGTTCCGCAGGTCAGGTGGGATGAGAATCCGTCCCTGTTTATCGATGGCACATTCCACCACCCCACCCACCACGTATCGGAAAAAACTTGAGACGCCATTCTCTCCACCCTGGGTCAGCAACTTTGTCTCCAGGGCTTCCCACTCGGATACCGGGTAGGCACGAAGATGCGTCCCCCATGGCACCAGCATCAAGTTTTCAGAGCCACTTTGACGCAACACTTCGCGGAATCGACTGGGGAAATTCAATCTCCCCTTCGCATCCAAGGTGTGTTCCGTCCTGCTCCGAAACCGATTATTGATCACCCAGTCCCCCCCGTTGACCACCTGCTATCCCCGATCACCCACTTTACACCACTATTCCCCTTTTTTATATCACGGAATAAGATACTGTCAAGAGAAAAATTCTCTTAACTTCAATATGATACGAAATCGGCGAGAGCATCCAATAAACACAACATATATGGTGCATAGTAATGATTTACACCACATAATGTGTTAAATAGAGATTATCGAAAACAATACCCCCAACACACGGAAACTGTCTGTCTGTTCAATCGTCAATTATTCCCAGGGCATTCAGAATACTTAACAGAATCCAAGCAAAAGGGATCTTTTATGCGATGTGGGGAAAGGTGGGGAAAAAAAGAGAAACAAAAAGGGGTGATTGCCGACACCGCAACCACCCCTCTCGTTTTGGAAAAACCTTTGTGGCTTACTATAATTTTATTCGGTTAAGATTTGCGAATAGTCACCCTGACCGGCAAAACCATATTCCGGGCTGGGAAAAGAACCGGCCTTCACTTCCGTATCGTATTGCAGGATACTCTCTTTAATAACAGGGGCCAGGTCGCTATATTTCTTAACAAATTTCGGGATAAACTTGTCAAACATGCCAAGCAGATCATGGGTGACCAGCACCTGCCCGTCACAATGCGCACCAGCCCCGATACCGATGGTGGGAATTGTAACCTTCCCGGTAATGACCTGGGCAAGTCCAGCGGGAATACATTCCATGACCACGGCAAAAGCCCCCGCCTCTTCCAGTCCTCTGGCTTCGGCCAGCAGTCGTCTGGCCGCATGAAGTCCCTTGCCCTGCAATTTATAGCCGCCCAATTGTCCTGCGGTCTGCGGTGTCAGACCGATATGGGCCATTACCGGTATACCAGCTTCAACCAAGGCTCGAACTATTCCGCACATGGCTAAGCCGCCTTCAAGTTTAACGGCGTCGCTCCCGGCCTCCTTCATAAAACGCATACCATTGCAAACGGCATCCCTTTCACCTGTGTGATAGGCGCCAAAGGGCATATCGCCGACAATAAAGGCATCGGGGGCGCCACGACGAACTGCCTTGGCATGATGGAGCATCTCTTCCATAGTCACCGGTACCGTCGAATCATAGCCGAGCATAACCATCCCGAGGGAGTCGCCAACCAGGAGGATATCCACCACTCCACAGCTCTGTAACAGGCGAGCCATCGAGGCATCATAAGCGGTGAGCATGGAAATCTTCTTGCCTTCAGCTTTCATCGACCGGAGCTCTGTGACGGTTCTACGCATAGTTATATCCTTTTTCTCAAGGGACCTCATTATTGTCTCTTCTCCATTCCTCAAAAAGAGACTGCTGCATGGCTGCCTGCCGGGGAATCTTCCGGCCAAAATGCTCATACGCCCTGACGGTTGCCACTCGACCGCGCGGTGTCCTTTGCAAAAACCCCGACTGAATGAGAAACGGTTCGTAAACATCTTCAAGGGTGTTTTTTTCTTCACAAACAACCGTCGCCAGGGTCTCAAGGCCGATCGGCCCACCTTCAAATTTATCGATAATGGTCAACATGACCCTTCTATCCATATCATCGAGGCCAAACTGATCAACCCCGAGAAGGTTGAGCGCCTCATTGGCCACAGTTGCATCGACGGTTGTATGGCCACCGACCTCGGCAAAATCACGCACCCGCCGCAGCAGTCGATTGGCGATTCGCGGGGTACCACGGGAACGCCGGCCCAGTTCCAAAGCCCCGGCGGCATCGATTTTCATGCCGAGAATCCGTGCCGAACGCTGAACAATAATCACCAATTCCTCGGGGGTATAAAAATCGAGACGCAGGACCACGCCAAAGCGATCCCTCAAGGGGGGCGTCAGCAGGCCGGTGCGGGTCGTTGCTCCGACCAGGGTGAATTTCGGCAGATCCATCTTCACCGAACGGGCGCCGGGCCCCTGGCCGATAATCAGGTCGAGTTGGAAATCCTCCATGGCCGGGTAAAGAATTTCTTCGACCACATGGTTGAGGCGGTGGATTTCATCGATAAAGAGGACATCCCCCTCCTGCAGGCTGGTGAGAATGGCTGCCAGATCACCTTGTTTTTCAATGACCGGACCTGAAGTAACCTTAATCCCCGCGCCCATCTCATTGGCAATGATGTAGCAAAGAGTTGTCTTGCCAAGTCCGGGAAAACCGTGAAAAAGCACATGGTCGAGGGGTTCGCGGCGCCCAAGAGCCGCCTGGATGAAGATCGCCAGACTCTTGCGCACCTGTTCCTGACCGATGTATTCCGCCAGTTTTTGCGGCCTGAGGGCATTGTCGGTTGCCGGTTCGCGCACCTGGGGCTGCGGATTGACCAGGCGGTTGTCCGCAGTTATATCTTCTTCGATGTTCATGCCAGTGTCCGCAGAGCCTCCCGGATAAGTATCTCGATTCGCAGCTGAGCGAAGGCTTCCTCGCCCTGTTGTCTTTTGACGGCCTCAAGGGCTTTTCTCGCCACCGGGTCGGGATAGCCGAGATTGGTCAAGGCCGAGAGGGCATCGGCGACAACCGAACCGGCGACAACTACCACGCCCTGGCCTTCGGCAGCAAGCGGCATTGTGCCACTGCTTAAATGGACAACCTTTTCTTTCAGCTCGACGCAAATCCGTTCCGCGGTTTTTTTGCCGACGCCGGGCAGCATGGTCAACCGCTTGAGATCTCCGGCGAGGATCGCCTGGCAGATCTCCGCAACACGCATCCCCGACAACATCGCCAGGGCAAGTTTTGGCCCAATGCCGGTGACGGTTCGGAGGATGAGAAACAGTTCCTTCTCCTCTTCTTCAAGAAAACCGAACAAGGTGATGGCATCCTCACGGACATTGGTGTGGATATGGAGGAATACCTCTCGGCCTTTTTCCGGCAACCGGGCAACAGCATCGGTGGCCAGTATCACTTCATAACCGACTCCGCCGACATCGACAACAGCGCGATCGGCATTTTTTGCGAGAACCCTGCCTGTTAAGGTGGCAATCATAACTGGACCTGCAACTGGTTAGCATGGCAAATGGCGACGGCCAGGGCGTCGGCGGCATCCGGACTTGGTTTGCCGGATAGCCCCAGGAGCATCTGCACCATGTGCTGCACCTGCTCTTTTGCCGCCTGGCCGTAACCCGCCACCGCTCGTTTTATGGCTCGTGGGCTATAATCATGAACGCGGAGTCCGTTCTGCATAACCGCCACTACCGCTGCACCACGGGCATGACCCAGCTTGATCGCCGACCGCGGATTCGTAGCCAGAAAGACCTCTTCAATCGCCGCAACGGTGGGCCGGTGGACCTGTACGACCTCATTCAATCCCTCGAAAATCTCATTGAGCCGGTAGGAAAAAGCCTGATCCTTGGTAGTCTTGATAACACCACAAATGACAAAATCAAGACGCCCGCGAGAGGCGTCTATGATGCCATATCCGGTAACCCTGCTTCCCGGATCAACCCCGATGATTCTTGCCACTTTTCCCGCCGGCTACGACAGCTGCTCCATCAAGGTATCGTCGATGTCAAAATTTGAGTAAATATTCTGGACATCTTCATGCTCCTCAAGGTGTTCCATAAGCTTGAGCAGTGCCCGGGCGATCTTTTCGTCGGTCACCTCAACAGTAGTTTTCGGAATCATCGACACCGAGGCATCCAGAAAGGTCAGTCCGCCATTTTCCAGTGCAGCACGGACATTTTCAAACTCCTCAGGAGAGGTATGCACCTGAAATTCGGTCTCTTCCTCGACCACATCGTCCGCCCCGGCCTCAAGGGCCTGATCCATCAACTTCTCTTCGGTGGTGATCTTTTTATCAATAAGTATCAACCCTTTTTTCTCGAACATCCAGGACACACAGCCGGATTCGCCGAGATTGCCGTTGCTTTTGGCAAAAAAGTGCCGTACATCAGCAACCGTCCGGTTCCTGTTGTCGGTCATACATTCAACCAATACGGCTACTCCACCGGGGCCGTATCCTTCATACATGATCTCGTCATAAATCTCGCCGGCGATCTCACCAGTGCCCTTCTTAATCGCTCTGGCGATATTATCTTTGGGCATATTTTCGGTCTTGGCCGCAGCCACCGCCGTTCGCAAGCGAGGATTTCCCTCCGGGTCGCCCCCTCCAGCTCTTGCAGCAACTGTAATTTCCTTAATCAATCGGGTAAATATTTGTCCCCGCTTGGCATCGATTGCCCCTTTTTTTCTCTTAATTGTTGACCACTTCGAATGTCCAGACATAGCATACCTATTAATTGTTATTTATAACACGCTCATTTGCTGCAACTATTTTTCAGGAACCGATTTCATATAGCCCATTCCCAGGACAAATATTTCTCTGCTCTCGGTGCGGGAACTTTTCGGTTTCAGTACTTTTACCATCGCAAAACGTTTTTTCATCTCGCCCACAAATTCCGGGGAATCCTCACCCTGAAAAACCTTGCAGAGATAATGCCCTTTATTGAGCAACAACTCTTCAGCCACTGCCAGGGTCTGCCGCACCAAAACCAGGGATTGCTGGGCATCCACCCATCTGTTGCCGGTGGTCTTGGGGGCCAGATCGGAGATTAACACACGAAAGACCGGACGAAATTGCCGCACCGCGACAATCATCTCCGGGAGCATGATATCCTGACACAGCCAATGGAGTGGAGCGCTTCCCGGTCTGGCAACCTGATCCGCCTGCTGGAGGTCCACCCCGATAACAATACCCTTCGGACCAACCACCTCCGCAGCAAAGAGCGACCAACTGCCCGGATAACATCCAAGATCGAGGACACTGTCGCCACGGCTGAGAAACTTAAACTTCTGTTGGACCTCTTCGAGTTTATAGATTGAACGGGCCGGATATTTTTCTTTTTTTGCTTTTTTCGAATAGTAATCGTTTATTTTACGCACGTTTTAGTCCATTTATTATGCTTTGACAAGACGAATTCCGGCAGCCACCCTCCGCCTCATAGTCTGGTTGAGGGGTCACGGCGATACTCCGCAGATAGGCGGCAATAAAGGCCAACGCCGTTTGCCGATCGGTCACTTGCCCCTCCACCCTGGCCATTTCCAGTTCATCGAGCAGCGTCGTGAAGAGCGGTCCGGGCACCAGGGCGAATTCCTTGATAAGATCCTTGCCGGTCAACAACCGGGAGCCGAAAAGCACCGGCTGTATGCAGTCATTATACATATTTTGTACGGAGTCAAATAGTTCGAGGATCTCCTCTTCCATTCGTACCGGCTTCTTTTCGCCTCTGCCGGCCATGCTGTCGGCCATTGCCAGCATAAAAAGTCCGGGTAAATCGGATCCGGCACGACGACAGAGTTTCAAAGCAGCTCTTTTGGTAATTTTCCCTTCGCGCGCCACATTGCAGAGATGAAACGGATGCATATGCATGGCGATGAGGCCTCCGACCCGTTCGCTATCGCTCTTACTCCACCGATTACGCTCGGCAAATTCCCGGAAAATCCGCTGACCTTCCTCGTCATGGCGATAAAAGGTCACCCGGCCACCGTTACCTGGTTGCTTGTCCCTGGTTGGCGGTTTGCCGATATCATGCAGCAGGGCCGCCCATTTCAGACAGACAATAACATTCTCCTTGCGGAGATATTTGCTTATCTCCGCTATGCGGTTCGGGAAAAACCGCGGCGGGTCGGCAAGAATTTCCTCCATGATCGCAAGCGCCAGAAAGCTGTGGCCGAGAACGTCCAGGTGATGAAATTCCGGTTGCTCAACCCCTGCCGCTAAGCAGAGTTGCGGCAACAGGAAGGTCAGCAGCCCATCCTCATGCATAAGCTGCACGCCCTCGGCGGTGCGCGGTGAATGAAAAATCAGCCGCAGTTCATAACCGATCCGCTCGGCTGCCACCTCGCCGATTCCCGGGGCCTGGTCCCTCACCTCGGTCCTGGTCCCTGCGTCCAGATAAAATCCGAGGGTTGCCGCCAGTCGATAGCCGCGCAACATGCGCAGTGGGTCGTCAACAAAGGCACCTGGACAGTGGTGTATCCTTCCAGCTCGAAGATCTGCCAACCCACCGGTCGGATCGAGGATACAGTCGTGTTGTCGATCAGTTGCCAATGCGGTAAGCGGTACTGCCATGGCGTTGACGGTAAAATCCCGGCGCCGCAGGTCGTCTTCGATGGTCGTTGTTCCGGCGCGAAAGCTGGCAAAATCGACCTGCTCGTTATGCCATACGACCCGAACAGCTTCATCGTCCGGTCCGGAGAGATCAACGAGCGTCCCGCCGCCGAGTTCGGCACGAAAGCGTTTGGCCAGGACCAAGGCGGAACAAGGGGCGGCAATATCAATATCACCAGCCCTGCGCCTCAGCAGCCAGTCGCGCACCGTTCCACCAACCAGATAGAGTGGCACGTCGCTTCCGCCCGCCAACCGCAACAGGGCCTGGACGATCTCCGGGGCAGCACCCGCCAGCAGATCTCGCAAATTGTCCGGCATTAGGCAACGCACCCTTTCCTTTCCTTTCGCACTTGACTATATTCTCTTACTGTTCAACTCATGCGGTCTCTCCAGGCAACATAAGTTGTTTATTCATCACTACCCCCCAACGGGTAGCTCACGATACCATACCCCGGCAAAGAAAGACAGTTCCGCGCCATTGCCTTCATAAACCTATGTCCGAAAACCAACCATTTCTCTATCTGGCGCCCATCCGTGGCCTTACCGATTCCCTGTTCCGTAACACCCTGCATACCCACTTCGGTGGTTTTGACGCGGCTGTGGCGCCCTTCATAACCCCGCAGAAAAAGTCTCTTTATGAAGACGCCATGCTGAGGGACGTGCTACCCCTGTACAACCCGGGGTTGCCGATTGTCCCCCAGCTGCTCCATACCGATCCTGAATCGTTTGTCGTCCTCGCCAAGCGTCTCGCCGATCTGGGTTATCGCCACATCAACTGGAATCTCGGTTGTCCGGCGCCGATGGTCGCCCGTAAAAAGCGGGGTTCCGGTCTTCTACCCTACCCGGAGACAATAGTCGAGATCCTCGACCAGGTACTGCCGCAACTGAACGTTGAGCTGTCGATCAAGACCCGCCTCGGTTATCATAACCGGACGGAGCTGGCGGTCCTGTTGCCGGCACTCGACCGTTATCCACTGAAAGAGATTATCATCCACCCTCGGCTCGGCAAACAGCTCTATAAAGGCCATACCGACCCCGAGGGCTTTGCCGTCTGTCAAAGTCTCAGCCGCCATCCGCTGGTCTATAACGGCGACATTAACGACCTCGCCACTTATACAACGCTTGCCGCTCGCTTTCCGACCGTTGACCGCTGGATGATCGGTCGGGGAGCCCTCGGCAATCCCTTTCTTGCCGAAGAAATCAAAGGCTTGCCGGCCGGTGCGCCGGAACAAAGAAAAAAACGTTTATCCGCCTTCCATCAGGATCTTTTCAGCCGTTACCAAGAAAGATTATCCGGTCCCTCCCACATCCTCGGCCGGCTCAAACAGCTTTGGACATATCTCATTATATCTTTTCCGGGGCAGGAAAAATTTCAGAAAAAACTTCTCAAAAGCAGCAATATTGAGGGGTATTTACAGGTGGTTGAACAGCTCTTCGCGACGTAGCTAGCGGTAGGAGACGGTCCTTCTGGGGCTTTACAGCAATCGCCAGTTTTGGAAAATATTGTCGGCAAGAGGTGCGGCACATATCAGACTCCGCTTGCCGCCAAAGGTGCTGGTGACTTGGCCTTCCGGCCGATCACTCGGCAAGGTTCTCCCGAAACGAACGACCAGACCGGCAGCAAGATTCAGTACATCCTGCAGGTCGAAGGCGGACGGGTAGTGGCTGCCGGGTTTTCTCAATACCGCGGTCGGCCCCGGCCAATCTTCCATGAGCAGCATGGCGTCATCCACCCCGGCAATCTCCCCCAAACTGCTGTTCTCCGTTTCGTCTCGCCCGAGGATCAGCCAGCCACCGCCCGGCAGAAGAAATTGTCTCCCTAAAAGTAACAGGCGAATATCGGCTACGGTTATCTCTCCCCCCTGCAAGAGTGAATTACTGGAGTAGAGCTGTTCGATGCGCCGTCCGAGAATCGGATCAGCAAGGGTGCAGCCACCCGCCGGCGCCGGAAAATCGGTTATCCCATAACGCGCCGCCAGGGAAATCTGGGCTGAACGACCGCGTCCGCTGAACCGTAACAACTTGCTGCGGTCCACCCAGCCCTGCAACTCCGGCAGGGTTTCTTTGAGCAGCTGGGCGGACAACGGTCGGAGGAGCAGTGATCTGGTGCCTGAATCGCGTTCGATGACATTCAAGGTATCGCGACGCTGGGACATCGGACGCTGTCCCAGGACTTCACCGGAGATGAGAAACGATGCCCCACGTTCACCGAGCATCTCTTTCGCCCGGGAGAACATGAAAATCTTGCAGTCGATACAAGGATTGAAATTCTTGCCGAAGCCATGTGCCGGGTTATGGAGCAGCTGGAGATAGCCGGGGCTGATGTCCTCAACAATGACCTTGATCCCATACTTGCGGTATATCCGCTCTGTATGCCCTTCGGTATCGTCCAGCAGGTGATAATTGAAAAATGGCGTGACAAACTGAACGGCTTCCACCTCGATGCCCTGCTCCATGATCAGTCGCGCGGCAAGAATGGAATCGAGCCCTCCGGAAAACAGAGCCAGCGCCTTGATCTGTGTCATGCCACAGCCCCTCCCTTTGCCAGCAGTTCTTCAGCAAAGGCATGGGTTTGTGCGGTTGCCGAATCGCCGGCCAGCATTCTTGCCAACTCCCGCACCCGGTCTTCAGGGGAAAGACGGCTGACCGCCGATTGGGTTCGTCCGTCTTCTACCGTTTTTGATACCTGAAAGTGCTGGGTTCCCCGGGCGGCGATTTGCGGCAGATGGGTAATGCAGAACACCTGATGATGCCCGGCCAGTTCCTGAATCTTATGAGCTACCGCCTCCGCCGCCTGGCCACCTATGCCGGCATCGACCTCATCAAAGATCACCGTGTCAACCATATCCTTTTTCGCAAGAAGGCATTTCATCGCCAGCATCAACCGGGACAATTCACCTCCGGAGGCTATCTTTGCGAGCGGTTTGGCCGGCTCTCCAGGGTTCGGGGTAAAATAAAATTCTCCCCGATCCCAGCCGCTTGCCCGCATTTTTTCCGGGACCTCTTCCACCTCTCGCCAATTCACCAAAAACTCTGCACGGTTAAAGGACAGCGATGCGAGTTCCGCAGCCATCGCCTGTTCCATCTCCCGCCCGGTTTGCCGGCGCTTGCCGGAAAGCTGCCCGGCTTGGCCGACCATCTCTTTTTCGAGTGTTTGCATCTCTCTTTCAAGGGCGGCGATGGCTTTATCCATGTTTTCAAAATGAAGTATTTCAGCTTCGCATTTGCCGGCAAAAGCAAGAATCTCTTCAATGCTTGCACCGTATTTCCTTTTTAACTGCTGAATAAGATCGAGTCGCTCATTGACCTGGTCGAGACGATAGGGATCGTCTTCAAGGGCGTCACGATACTCCCTGAGCAGGCTGATATAATCCTCGGCCAGAAAGGTGTAACCACCGATATCTTCAGCAAGCTTAGCCGCGCCCGGATCAAGGGCCGCCATTTGCCCCATATTTTGCCGCAACTGGGTCAATCCATTGAGGAGGTCGCTGCCAAGAAGCCGGCAGCTTTCCTGGCTGACCTTAATCAAAGCTTGAGCATTCTTTAATCGCTTTTTCTCGGTTCCCAGGACCTCGTCTTCGCCCGGTTGCAGTGCCGCCTGAATGATTTCATTTACCTGAAATTTCAGAAAGTCCTGTTTCTGTTCCTTCTCCTGCTCCTGACGTCTGAGCGCGGCTAAAGCCTCTTTTTTTTCCTGCCACAGGCTAAAGCTTTTGCCGAGAACCTGCCTCTCCGACCATAAATCCCCCAGAGTATCGAGGATATCAAGATGCAGCGCCGGCTGAAGTAACTGCTGGTGATCATGCTGGCTGGCGACGCTCAGCATATCGGCGGTCAGCTCGGCGACACTCTTGGCGGTAGCCAAAGAACCGTTGATGTAAAACCTGCTCCGCCCGGCATTGTTGAGCATTCTTCTGACAACCACGAAGGTATCACAGCCGAAGCCGCTTTCTTCGAGTTTTTGCAGAAGGCGGCCATGGTGCGGGCTCAGTTCAAACAGCGCCTCAACCTCGCAGGACTCGGCACCGCTGCGAATCCAGTCAACGGACGCCCTGCCGCCGGTGAGCAGTTGGATGGCGCGCAACATTATCGATTTGCCCGCACCCGTTTCTCCGGTCATCACTACCAGACCGGAGGTTTTTCCCTGGTCAAAGCTGAGTTCCAGGGATTCGATCAGTGCCAAGTTCTTTACTCGCAATTCGCACAACATCAGTTCTCTATCTCACCTTTTCATAACAAGAAGTCCTTTCTTGACTCTCCGGCAAAAGGACTGTAGTCTACCCAGGTCTCATGACGACCGATCGAAGCGCTAACGCCTACAAACGTCCGATCTCATTCTCCATACCCATTTTTTTTCAACAGTTCAATATGAAAGGAAAAACAGACCTCAGTGCCAGCCTTGAAGACTACATTGAGGCAATCTATCATATAATCGGATCAAAACTGGTGGCGAGAAGTAAGGAAATAGCCGCCCGCCTGGGTGTCAGCCGGGCCTCGGTCACTGAAGCCTTGCGTGCTCTCTCCAAAAAAGAGCTCATCAACTACTCGCCATACGAAGCCATCACCTTGACCGAAGCTGGAAAGGTTGTAGCGGAAGACGTCATTTTTCGCCATGAAGCCCTCAAACACTTCTTCATCAAAGTGCTGTCAATCAATGACTCAATCGCCGAAGAGGGCGCCTGCAGGATCGAGCATGCCGCACCTCCGGAGATCATCGCCCGAATGATCAGCTTCACCGAATTCATGCAAATCTGCCCGAGAGGCGGCGATGATATGCTCAAGGGTTTTGCCGATTATTGTGCACGCGGCAAAAAGAGCGACAATTGCGAAAGCTGTGTCTCCCATTGTCTTGATACACCCAAATCCAGTTAATAGCTTCCGCTCCTCAGCAATTGAGCGACTTCTCCCTCCTCGGGGAAACGATTCAAGTTCTTTTTGGAAAAGACCAGCTTGCCATCCACCACCACTTCAAAAACTCCTCCCGAAGACGCCCGCAGTTCTACTTCCGCGCCAAAGGTTTTCCTCAGCTCCTCCCCCAGTCCGGAGGCACGTGGCTGATAATTTCATTTTGTGCAATATTCGATAGATATCTTCATATATTCTCCTTTTTCATATTCAGGATTACCATGCGCAGCCGGCGAATCGCCCGACTCAGCCGACTATTCGGTCCGTCTGCTCATGCAATTTCTACGTGAGCTTCTTATAGTAACAGCACACCGTCGATAAAGGTAGCCACTTTTCTTGCCATATCAATGCTCTTCAAAGATAAAATGAACGACAGCAGCCGATCGGACAACTCTTTTACCGCTTCTGGAAACACTGAATATTCAGGAGGAATACCACCTCTCTCCCGTCGCCACCTTATCCTCCTCCGGATTGAGAAGATTAGCGGAAGAGAAAGTCGGGTATCGCCAGCAATTTGCCCTCGATGCCGACCGGATCCTCCATTCCCGTGCCTACGCCCGGTATATCGACAAAACCCAGGTCTTTTCCCTCATCGCCAATGATCATATAACCCACAGAGTTCTTCATGTTCAGCTGGTAGCCAGGATAGCCAGGACTATCGGCCGCTTCCTGCATCTCAATGAAGATCTTATCGAGGCTATTTCCCTTGGCCACGATATCGGCCACCCCCCCTTCGGCCATGACGGGGAAAAGTTCCTCTCCGACCTGTGCGTAGAATATGGCCTGGCACCTTTCCAGCATAACATTCAGTCGGTACGCTTTCTCGACAAACTTGAACGTAAAGGACGAGGCTGGAACCTGACCCTGCAAGTCCTCGACGGTATCCTCTGCCATGATGGAGAGGCCCATGCACAAAATCTGCGCCCTCAAGCGATCCGGACCTTCACCGACTTCGACCGGAAATTGCAGGCCAAAATCGACGATCCGCAACTAGACCTCATGCCGGGGTCATTGGAAGGCTGCGTCGTCCGCCTTGCCGATACAATTGCCTATATAGGCAGGGACATTGAAGATGCAATTATCCTCGGCTTGGTCAGCCGATCCGCTATACCGAAGTCCTGCCGAATGGTTCTCGGCGATACCAATGGCACTATCGTCTATACCTTGGTCACCGACCTTATTACCTCCAGCCATGTTTCCACCCCGGAGACATCCTCCATAGGATTTAGCAAGAAAATCTCCGATGCACTGGCCGAATTGAAGATCTTCAACTATGAAAACATCTACCTGGCTCCGAAAACCAAAGAAAAAAGCCCCTTTATCAAGGATTGTTACCGTAAGCTCTTCGACCATTACCTGAGAAGCCTCACCGAACAGGAAGAGGCACCACGAGAGGATATCGATCTAATGAGTGATGTCGTGTCGTTTTCCCCAGACCATTACAGCTCGGAAGAAAGAGTCCGCGATTTTATTGCCGGCATGACCGACGACTACTTCCTCAGACAAGCAGAAATTATTGGTTGCTCAATTCCGGCAAAAAAGAAGCTCCCTTCGACCGACCTTGCTTAAGCCCCCACCCATGACCAATTTCTGAAGACATAACCATTGACCTTGATCCATGAACATGGTATCCATTTGCACCGCAGACACGCACCCGTAGCTCAGCTGGATAGAGCACCGGACTTCGAATCCGGGTGTCGGGGGTCCGAATCCCTCCGGGTGTACCAATAAATTCAATGGGTTATGTCAATATGACATGACCCATTTTTATTTGTTCGCTCGATTTGTCCCACTATTGCCCCACCTTTTCCATTCACACACATCAAAACCATTGCCTCGAATCGGATCATATTGACCACAGCACGTGGCGTGAATTATTCACGCCACACTCCGCATAGTCAGCCAAACCTACTCCATCAATCCCAACATCTTTGCCGCAGCCACAGCCTGAGTCTTTTCCTTCCCTTCTGGCATGGCGTCCAGCTTTGCACGGATATCTGACAACTTGACCTGCGGGACAGTAGCCTTTCGCACGGTCATTTCTCCGGCACAAATACCCTTCCATACCTTTTCCATTGCAGCTTTCTGCTTTTCAAAACTAATGCCGTTTTTGGTAGCTCCCGCCACGCAGTCGGATAATTTTTGCTTCAGTCCATGTTGGAATAGCTCATGGACAATTCCTTTCCCTTGGTTTTGTTCAAACTCTTTAATGTCTTTGTATTCTGCAGCAAATGCAGTCCCGTCAGCGAAGGTACAGGTCATCTTCTTTTCTTCCAATTTCCAGGTCAATTGTCTAGTTGCCATAATGTCACCTCGTATAGTTAGGTTTTTGACCAGGTATATCCCGATCATTTGACTAAACTATAGCTCGAAGTTGGTGATATATCAAGTTATATCATATAGTTAACTAGGTAAGAGCCTGGGTAGATGCACGCTTAATCCTTTGCCAAAATCCCCAGAGCCCCCCATCGAGCCCCAGGCCACCCCCTCACTGCGGGGTGACAGGCCCCTCGTGATACTCAACCCTAAAATAGAGGTCCAACTGCTAATAAGATCCATGGAGAAGTGGGCGTGAAATTTTCACACTTTGTACTGGATCAATGCACCCGCCCGGCATCTCAACTCCAATATTCCGCACGCAGTTGGGCGTGCGTTGGCTTTCTCTCCATCCACATTGGTAATCTTATCAGTATGCCCTCAATTGGCCACGTAGCATTACAGAGGAATGCATTTCCTTTCTTAATGTGGAGGCCGAAAAGACAAAATCACCGGCCGTTTTGAGAAAATACCAGGAGACAAATGCGTTTTTCCACTGCGCTTCCCGGATAAACCACATGACGTACGACGACATGCTTCAGGAGCACCAGAGACGTGGAATCAAACCTGTCAATCGAAAAGAAGGTCTATCAGCTAACAAGTCGGATGCAGGCGACGGCTAACCGCCGCGCCTGATCCGCAGTATTAAAGCGATAAATACATAGTCCTATGTCGAACAAGAAACCATATAGAAACCGTCCACTCATTGTCGTGGTCCTCGCGTGGGCCGGTAGCGTATTGTTATTCTCCGTTATTTATTGGGTGCTCTGGAGTGGCCATCCAGATTCCTTTATCGTCAACAAGGAGTTCAATCTCACACCTTACCAACTCGTTTTTGCCAAGCTATGGTCAGGCAATGCTGAGACTCAATGGGCTGAACCATTCGCAAAGTTACATCCCTCAGCGGCGGATATCGAGGAATTCATGAAGTTTGTGGTCCAACTTGATGTTACTGCCAGCATAGCACTCAAAGAACTTGACCCACTTCGCCGCGAACAAAAGCGGCTCGAAGCAGAACTGCAATTGGCTGCGAAGCAACACTCCGAGCTTTTGTGGACGAACGTCGAACGCTATAAGTCGAAGGAATTAAGGGCGGTCGGCGACGAGTCAAGAAGGGCGGAAGAGACCGTAAATCTGCTCGAAAAACAATTCGGAGCAACACCGAATCCCCAGGAGGCAATCGCCATCGCTAACGCCCGTGTTGCACTTGCCGAGGCTCGTTACCGTGAGGCGGTGAAAACGGCCGCAATCGGCGAACATGTCTTAAAAAACCTCATAGAATTCGCCGATGCGAATGCTTCCGGTGAGTTCCGGCGACTGGAAGAGTCTCTCAATGACAATTCGCGACGTCAATCCGATCTTGTCCGTCAGATAGCCGACGTGAGAGGGCGTGCATATGCCGCCATGCAACAATGGTACAAAGAGAGAAAATCGCGACTCGATTGGATCGATTTCCTTTATTTCAGTGCTGGTGTCTCAACAACAACCACCTTCGGAGACATCGTTCCAAACAGTCGTGGAGCACGTATATCGGTTCTTTTCCAACTCATATCGAGCGTCTTGATAGTGGGCTACTTGGTCAGCCTTATCAGCCCCCGCAAGGGTG
>CAWDST010000016.1:0-22011 GCA_963804965.1 uncultured delta proteobacterium | reverse complement strand
CGCGAACGAGCTGGTAATTTTTAACTAGGCGGTGATAAGGATTGGCAGGAAACGCTAGGGGTGAAAGAAAAAGAATATGCGATTGCCGGTTTTTGCAGGAGTTGCAGAGAAGGCGCCAGTTGTTTGAGTCTCGGAATATCATGGTGAGAATATTATGACCGAGGATACAGATGGCCACAGAGGCAAAGCTATCGAAGGAATCAAGGGTTCTACGATCAACCGGCCTGCCTGGGCCGGCGAGGAATGTCTTGCCTTGTAAGACCGCGCCAACTGAATAAATCGTCTGACGTTCATTGATTTCGATGTCAAAGAGAAGGCATTGTTGCAGAAATTCCTGGCTGTCGGAGACCATTATACTGTAGCTCGAAGATACAAGAGTGATTCACTGTTCTGTTACTGAGATTGCACACGAGGTAAGGTGTTCACTTGTTGTTGCCTACTACTTTTCTTGATATTTTCCAAATTTTAGAGCAAAAGTCGTAGTCTTCGCAGTTATATTTTTTGGATAGTTGTTGATTTTTTGCGGAATATGAGATGAGGCATGAAGAAAACTCCCACGGATTGCCGATGGTGCCGGAATTGCCTCGATGAGGTTTTTGGGGACTTCCGGCTTGGCGAAGGAAATGGTCGGGAATATTGTCACGCGAGACTGAAAAATGGTGTCGATGCCGACAGTCGATGGGGCATGATGGATACCCTCCGACAGGCCGATGGCATGACGTAAATCGCAATCCGCAAAGAAGGTTCCGCCAGAACCGGCACTTTCTAAATTGGTATTTTTAAATAGGGTATCGGAATATTGTGCCATTGAGAAGAGCCCGTTGCGGGCCGGCATCCCAAAGGTTGGCATTTATCATGTTGGCTCTTTGTAGGTCCGCCCTGCGAAAATTTGCGCCATGAAGATTTGCGCCGTGCAGGGCCATCCATTGCAGATCAATGGTCGAAAGGTCCGCACCATCCAGTTGAGCCCTGAACATATATTTTTGTCCCTGGACAAATTCTCTCCATGCCTCGACACCAGCGTTACGCAGAATTTTCAAGTGCTCTTTATTTGCCATGTGAATCTCTGTTGCATGGTTGCTCAGCTCTTCGAACAGTATAACAAGCACAAAGATCTATATCACTCCAATATCAACAAGGGAAAAGTCATGGTCAAAAATTTCACCGACCTTGTCGTAAAAATTATTAAAAATATCCCCCGAGGCAAGGTAACAACCTACGGAATGGTTGCCATATGCGCAGGTAATCCCCGTGGGGCGAGGCAGGTTGCCTGGATTTTGCATTCAAGTTCGACCAAATACGATCTGCCATGGCACCGGGTGGTTAATCGGCACGGAGAAATCTCCTTTCGGCCTTCTCTGGACTTTTCTTTGCAGCGCTGCCTTCTCGAAGAAGAAGGGGTGATGTTTGACAAACGAGGGCGGGTTGATTTGGCGGAAAACCTATGGTTGCCTTGAGATACGATTGGCTATCAGTGTTTAAAGTCGCCATCCCCAGTAAGCAAGGAATCCAGGGAAATTTTTAAGATCTGAAGCCTTTCTGGCCCAGAATTTAAGGCTGGTATAGAAAACCGTGCTACTCTTATCGTGCACACTGTAAGCCTTATCTTCGCCGACATGAAGGTCGAAGGCCCACCAACTCAAGAATATCCGTTCCAGAATCTTTGTGTTGTCCTTTACGTACCCGTTACGTGGGCCTTCGGCCTCGAAAAAAGACACCGTTTTGTCGTGGTAAGGGAGGTTATAAAGATCGACCATCGGTTTCAGATGCATTTGCACCTGATGTGGCATTGCCTGAAGGGTTGAGCCGTCAATTACAGTGACGGCACCGATTCTGTGAGTTTCGCTATCCAGGGTGTAGGCGAGCTGCTCATCGGCTTTTTTTCTGGAAAGTTGCAGACTGCTCGGAAGGGTGTATCCATAGACTTCTTGGGGTGCTGTCGACCAGTCGGGCGGCAGATATTCGCGGGGCATCGCTTCAGTAGGGAGAAAGGCAAGGTAACAGCCGCAGGTATGAACGGTTGTAACGAGGAGGAGGGTTCCTGCTTCGTCGAGGGTGTAGATAAACAGTAGCCCGGGATTTCGGCCGGCAGTGAGGTTTATGGACGTCCAACCGAGCGGCACCTCTTGAAAGTGGATGCGATAGATGAGGTTGGTATAGTGGCCTTTTGCCGTGGTGAATTCTTGGACTTCGAAGTAGATAGTCGGTTTTTCAGGGTCGACGGAGATTTCCGGTTCCTGGCTGTTCGCTGCCCCGACACGGGGAGTGCCTATTTTGTTGTAAGGTTTTGCCGCATCTCTAATGAGAAATGTCGGGGTATTCGCAGCAGCTACAGATGCCGGGGGAGGAGGGGTGTAGAGAGTTGCCTGATCAAACGGATCTCGTGGCGAATGGGCGCAACTGGTCAAGAGGAGCGCCCAAGCAGCCAAAATGAGAGGTGGCGAGTGTATTTGCCAACGACATCCTGTAGAGATTTTGGTTGGGCATCAATTTTCTAGAACTCTATATCCGCCGGTTCATAATATTCTTTTGGGTGTTTACAGGCCGGACATTTGGGAGGTGGTTCGTTGCCGGTATAGGAATAGCCGCAGAGGGAACATTTCCATTTGACCGGTGTGTCACGTTTGAACACCGTGCCTTTCACCACCATATCGAGTAGTTTTTTGTATCTTTGGCGATGCTCAGCTTCGACTTTGGCGATCTGGGTAAAGAGTATGGACGCTTCCATGTTACCTTCCGCTTCGGCCTCTTGAGCGAAGGTTGGGTACATGGTTACGGTTTCGTAATCTTCTCCTTCAAAGGCCTCTTTTAGATTTGCCGCAGTATCACCGATGCCGCCCAGAAGCTTAAAGTGATCATTTGCATGGCGCATTTCATTGGCAGCGGTTTCCTCAAAAATCCGGGCGATGTAGTGATATCCTTCTTTGCGGGCAACCTTGGCAAAAAAGGTGTATTTGTTGCGGGCCATGGATTCTCCTGCAAAAGCAGCCTTCAGGTTTTCTATGGTTTTACTCATGTAATCCTCCTGGAAAATATTAGTCTGATGCATCGTGGAAAATGGAACTTACAATAAGGTTTATTAAGAAATAATGATTCTTATTTAATCGGAGAGTCTTTTGCTCTGTCAATGAGATTTTTAACGCCAACTATATTCTCCTTATGTCCTGATAACAAGGGCGTTAAAAAACCCGAGAAATGAATCCTTTGGGAGAAAAAAGAGCAGACTTGATTTTTTTATGGTATTTATATTGATGTTAGTGTATTCTTCGTGGTTACTCAGACGTATTTGTCGTTTTCGATGTGCGTTTGTAGTATCACTGACAGAATCAGTTGAGTAAGGAGTTGCAGCCTGCTGTGACTCCTTACTTTTTTTCTTTCCACAGCTTGGTAGAAGTGAGACCGGAAGTGAACCGGTTAGCAACGTTGTAGAGGACAGCAGCCATGAATAAGGATTTATCGAAAGTAAGAAATATAGGTATCAGCGCCCATATCGATTCGGGCAAGACGACTTTGACCGAGCGTATCCTGTTTTATACCAAAAGAATTCATGCAATCCATGAAGTCCGAGGCAAGGACGGGGTCGGCGCGAAGATGGACTCCATGGAACTCGAGAAAGAGCGCGGCATTACCATTCAGTCTGCGGCCACTTACTGTTCCTGGAAAAGTGTCGATATCAACATTATCGATACACCCGGTCACGTTGACTTCACCGTTGAGGTCGAAAGAGCACTCCGCGTGCTCGATGGTGCCATTTTGGTGCTGTGTTCGGTAGGCGGGGTCCAGTCACAGTCGATCACGGTAAACCGGCAGATGACCAGGTACAACGTTCCCCGTATTGCCTTCATTAACAAGTGTGACCGGACCGGTGCCAATCCCGAGAAGGTGACCCGGCAACTCCGTGAGAAGCTCGACCTGAACGCCCATCTGATGCAGATCCCGATGGGGTTGGAAAGCGACCTGAAGGGAATGATCGATCTCATCACCATGAAGGCCGTCTACTTTGAAGATCCCAACGGCGAAACTATTGTCGAAAAAGAAATCCCCGCCGAATACCAGGCCGAAGCCCAGAGCAAAAGAGAAGCACTGCTCGAAGAAGTTTCCATGTTTTCCGAGGAACTCATGGAGGCTCTGCTGGAAGGTGGTGATATCGATTCGCAACTTGTCTATGATGCCATTCGTAAAGGAACCTTGGCCCTGGAATTTACTCCGGTGCTCGTTGGGTCGGCTTATAAAAATAAAGGCGTACAATTGCTGCTCGATGCGGTCGAGAAATTTCTTCCGTGTCCGACCGACGTCACCAACATGGCTCTCGATCTGAAAAATGAAGAGAAAGAATTCGCCGTTACCAATAATCCCGATGACCCGCTCATCATGCTGGCTTTCAAGCTTGAAGACGGCCGTTATGGGCAGTTGACCTACACCCGTACCTATCAGGGGCAGTTGGCCAAAGGGGACACCGTATATAACAGCCGAACCGGCAAAAAGACCAAGATCGGCCGTCTCTGCCGCATGCATTCCAACGAGATGGAAGAGATCGAGGCCTGCGGTTCCGGCGATATCGTCGCCCTCTTCGGTGTCGATTGTGCGTCGGGTGACACCTTTACCTCGGAGGAGATCAGCTGTTCGATGACCTCCATGCATATCCCCGAACCGGTTATTTCCCTGGCGGTCATCCCGAAAGACAATAAAGCGCAGATCAACATGTCGAAAGCGCTGAATCGTTTCACTAAGGAAGATCCGACGTTCAAGACCTATGTTGACCACGAAACCGGCGAAACCATCATCTCCGGCATGGGCGAGTTGCACCTTGAGGTGTATGTCGAGCGGATGAAGCGTGAATATAATGCCCTGGTTGATGTAGGCGCCCCCCAGGTTGCCTATCGCGAGACCATTTCCCAGCGGGCCGACTTTAACTACACCCATAAGAAACAGACCGGTGGTTCCGGACAGTACGGTCGGGTTGCCGGACATATGGAGCCGATGGAAGAAGGTGATTACGAATTTGTCGACAACATTGTCGGCGGTGTCATCCCCCGCGAGTTTATCGGCTCCTGCGACAAAGGTTTCAAGAAGAGTCTTGAAAAAGGCTCACTCTGCGGCGCGACTATTACCGGGGTACGCTGTGTTATTAATGACGGCGCCTACCATGCGGTCGACTCCTCAGATATTGCCTTTCAGCTGGCAGCCATCGGTGCCTTTAAGGAAGGGTATCTCAAAGCCAAACCGATTATTCTTGAGCCGATCATGAAGGTGGCGGTGGAAGGACCGACCGAGTTTCAAGGGTCGATCATGGGTTCCATCAATCAGCGCCGCGGCATGATTATCGGAACTACCGAGGAAGGTGCCTATTCGGTGGTGGAAGCGGAGGTGCCTCTGTCCGAGATGTTCGGCTACTCTACCACTCTCCGGTCCCTGACCCAGGGCAAGGCCGAGTTCACCATGGAGTTCGCCAGCTTCAAGCCGGTACCCAAAGGTGTCAGCGAACAACTGATTAAGGCCTATCAGGATGAGCGAAAGAACGCTTGAAATTAGCGGCGTTATTGACTACAACAAAAATGAGATTCCGGCCGACTCGCAGCCCGGACTTGATACCTGTATACATCATGCAGGCGAATAAAGAATCGAAAAAGGTGAAATGCCATGGGAAATAACGAGTTGATAGTAAATAATCCACTCCGGGCACTCGGACTGGAGGATAAGAAAGGTGGCGGGATCCAGGCCATGATGGGTTTGGTTATGGCCAGGGCCGGGCTTGGCAAGACGGCGATTTTAGTGCAATTTGCCCTCGATTGCATGCTCCTCGGCAATAAAGTTCTGCATGTGGCCATCGGCGAAGGAGTCGATAAAACCCGTGCCTGGTACGATGATATCCTCTCACTGTTGACTGACGGGGAAAAAATCGGCTCGATTCCGGAGATCATGAAAAACCGGATGATCATGACCTTCAAGGAGAGTTCCTTCAGCAAGGCGCTTCTCGAAGAACGGTTGGATGATCTGGTAAAACAAAATATCTACAAACCGGAATGTCTCATTATTGACGGCTATGATTTTGTCAATAACGACAAGGAATCTCTCGAGGGTCTGCGGAATTTCATGAATGACCGAGGCCTGAAAATGATCTGGTTTTCGGCGGTCAGTCATCGCGACGACAAGCGGGTGAGTCTCGACGGGGTGCCTGCTCCCTGCCATGAAGTTGACAGCCTTTTTGAAACGGTGTTGTTGATCAAACCGGTGGGCGACTCCATGAAACTGGATATCCTGAAATGCGATTCCTGCCGGCTCGATCCCGGAACCACCCTGATGCTTGATCCTTCGACCATGCTGATTAAAAAAGGTTGAGATGAAAATTGCCAGCGCAGGCAATTGATAGGAATTGAAAAAAACGGGGTGCCTATGGCATCCCGTTTTTTTTTAAGCACAAGGTGAGAAATGCAATTCAGACCCTGTATCGATCTTCATGGCGGAGTGGTGAAACAGATCATCGGATCGACACTTATCGATGGCCATCCAGATGCGGTAACGACTAATTTTGTCGCCGAGAAACCGCCTGCCTGGTTTGCCGACCTGTACCGGACCGACAAGCTGACCGGCGGCCATATCATCAAGCTGGGGCCTGGCAACGATCAGGCGGCCGAGCAAGCGCTTGGTGCCTGGCCTGGTGGAATGCAGCTTGGCGGCGGGATTACCGTCGAAAATGCCGGGCAGTGGCTCGACAAAGGGGCATCGCATATTATCGTCACCTCTTATGTTTTTCGGGATGGCTTGGTCGATACGGAGCGGCTAAACAAGCTGGTGGCGGTGGTCGGCAGGGAGCGATTGGTCCTTGATCTCAGTTGTCGCAAGAAAGAAGATAACTACTTCATAGTGACTGATCGCTGGCAAAAATTCACCAGCGTGGTCATAGGTCCCGAGGTGCTGGTGCAATTCGCCAGGTGTTGCAGCGAATTTCTCATACATGCCGCCGATGTCGAGGGCAAGTGTTCCGGTATTGAAGAACCACTCGTTGAAAAGCTGGCGCTGTGGACGCCGATTCCCACAACCTATGCTGGCGGTATAAGAGATATCGCAGACCTTCAACTGCTCAACGAGATCGGAAAAGGCCGGTTGGATTGTACGGTCGGCAGTGCTCTTGATATTTTTGGCGGAAAAACGCTTGCCTATAGAGATGCGGTGGACTTTTGTCGCGCTACTGAAGAAGAGAATGCCAATAAATAATAAATGCAAACTGCTTGGCGGAGTGTCTCCCATGGATGCTCCAGCCTTGACCTGCTGTCCATCTTCCGCTACAATAGCTTACCACTACCGACATTGCTTATCATCAATTAACCAATTGAATATTCAGGGAATGCATGACGTCACATCAGGAAAGACAGCGACGGGAGATTGAAAAATTTATTGAAAAAATGCCGAGCCTGTCAACAACTGTCGGCAAGGTCATGGAAATATGCAGCCGCACCGACGCATCTCCCAATGAGCTGAACAAGGTCATATCCCTTGATCCAGTTCTGGCCGGCCAGGTACTGAAACTCATTAACTCAGCTTACTATTCCCTGGTTAATAGAGTCACTTCCTTGACCAGGGCGATCACCATGCTCGGCATGAATACCGTGAAAAACATGGCCCTCAGCACGGCTATAATTCGAACAGTGGCCGGTGCAAAGAAATCCAGAGCCCTGCCGACCACCAAATTCTGGGCCCATTCAATTGGTGTCGGTGTCAGTGCTAAACTTCTCGGAGAAGTGAAAGGAGTGCCGGTCATGGAAAGAGAAGAACTGTTTATTGCCGGCTTACTGCACGATCTCGGCAAAGTACCGTTTGGCGATGACTATATCGAGGCCTTAAATATCGCAAAATTCGAACAATTGCCGCTTCATGAAGTGGAACTCGATATCATGGGCATCGATCATCAGGAGGTCGGATTGATGATCGCCGATAAATGGAAACTGAATGAAATCATCACCACCTGCATTGGCACTCACCATAAACCACTAAAATCGCCGGGAGAAACCGGCCACAAGGTAGCCTTGGTGGCCCTTGGTAATATTTATACCAATATTTTTGACCACGGCTATGCCGGTGACCCTTACCCAAGAGAGGAGGAGATCGAACTTCTTCGCCAATCGGTCGATTTAACCCCGGACGAGTTTTGCGGGATCGGTGAAAGAGTCATTGAGGAGATACACAAAGCTGAGGTCTTTTTAAATATCTAAGCGAATGCAACAGGAGCCAATATGAAGGTGCGCTTTTGGGGGGTACGGGGGTCCATTCCCAGCCCCGGGCCAAATACCCAGAAGTATGGAGGCAACACTGCCTGTATAGAGTTGCGGGTGGGGAGCGACGACCGACTCATTATCATTGACGCCGGCTCGGGGATTCGTACCCTCGGCAACTTTATGATGGGCAACGACCTGCCCAAAGGACCGATACGAGCGGATATCTTTCTTTCCCACACCCATTGGGATCATATCATGGGTTATCCGTTTTTTACCCCGATTTATATTCCCGGGACCAAACTCAAGGTGTATGGACCGGTTTCCTTTGAGGAGGATCCTTTGGAAGAAGTAGTGGGTGGTCAGATGAAATACCGCTATTTCCCGGTGAATCTTGGGGAACTCGCCTCGGAAATCGAATACATCCGGTTGAAAGAGGCCCCTTCCATCGATCTTGGCAACGATCTGCACCTCTCAACCAAGTTGCTTAATCACCCTATCACTGCCTTGGGCTATCGTTTTACCTATGACGGCAAAGCGGTCTGCACCTGCTACGATACCGAACCGTTTCGTAATTTGTTTATCACCGACCCGAACCATCCTGACTACGATGAGGCTATGGCCTTCGAAGGGGAAGAGGTGGCCGTCGAACAAAATTTTGCCGTCGAACAGTTTTTTGCCGGCGCCGACCTGCTCATTCACGATGCCCAATATACCGCCGCCGAATACAAGGGGCGTATCAACTGGGGACACACGGCAATGGAATACGCCATCGCCGCCGCCAACCGGGCAGGGGTCAAACAACTGGCGCTTTTTCATCACGATCCCGATCGCTCCGATGCGACCCTGGACGAGTTGGCGGCTGTCTACTGCGAACCGGGGAAATATGGTAACACCAAGGTCTTTTTTGCGCGGGAGGGAATGGAGATAGAATTGTAGTTTTCCCTCAGAAGAAAGCAAGAGAGCGTTTTATCCGGTCGATGCAGCCTAGGTCGGCATGAAAGGGGATGGTCGGTGGCTCGGGAAACGGCAGGAAGAGTTCCTCGGCGAAAGGACTGCCGGCAACGTTGCGGTTGTAGGCCTCGACCGCCAGACGTTCAAGGTTGACCGCGTCCTCTATGTTATAAGCGAGCAGGGTGTGCAGCGCCTTCTCGTCGTTATACTCCTTGTAGCGCTGCCAAAGCAGGACGGCGAAATAGCCGTCGACTCCATCAAGGTGGCCGCGGTTCATGCCGAGCATCTTTTCACATCCTTTCAACCCGCCCTTAAAGCCAAGACGCGCCAGGACATAGCGGAGATCGATTTGTGCCTGGGGCAGTTGTATCCGGAAAAATCTCTCGAGAACCGGCACATCAAAGCTTTTGCCGTTATAACTGACAATCACTTGATACTTGCTGATGGCATCGACGAAGTCGTGCAGATTGATACCATTGATGTAAGTATAGACCTCGCGGCCGTCATAGAGGGCGATAGTCGTTACTTCGGCATAGTCACCTAAGCCGGTGGTTTCGATATCGAGATAGGCGGTGCGTGTCCGATAATGCGGAAAGATCCGCCACACCTCGGAACTGTCGAGACGCTTGGTGAAAAACTGCGGATCGTCTTCGAGGGCAATGGTTGAACTTGTCAGGGTTCGAGAGGCATCGCTTCGGGAGATGGCGGAGAGGCGAATGGGCGACGGATCACGCCACTTGTCCCAAGTGGTGATACCCGTCGCCCAGAGTTTTGTTTCAAGCTTTCGGCCAATACCTTGAATATGGCAGAAGGTGTGCTTCAGCATTTCGGTAAAGCTTATACCGCGGGACCGCTGTGCACCGGTTTTTTCCTGGTTTTTCCGGTCGAACCGGCGGTGTATCTCTCGGGCTTCCGGCGTCCGGCAGGAGGCTGGGGTGTTTCAATGTCGGCGCCAATCCTTTGAATACGGAGTGTCTTGCTGCCGACACGGCTTTTGTGCAAAACGCGGAGGATATCGTCAGGCATGCCGGTCGGTAAATCGACGGTGCTGTAGGAATCGTAAATGGCGATGCGCCCGATATGTCGGCTGTTGATGTCGGCCTCGTTGGCAATGGCCCCGACAATGTTGGCCGGTTTGATGCCGTGTTCGCTGCCGAGCTCGATGCGAAAACGTTCCATGCCCTCTTCAGGCGGTAACTGGATGTTCGAGGTCCGGCCGGTATTTCTGACCTTTGCCCCCGGTCTTGGTTTCGCCGTATAGCGTTGTTCCGGTGCCGGTGCTTCGCGGATTTTCTGCTCTTCAAGAAGCAGCGGCCGACCGCCCTGGGCGAGCAGGGCAAGAGCTGCCGCCAATTGTTCGGGCATGATCTGGTTTTCCCGCAGGTAATCGTTCACCAAGGTCCGGTAAAATGAGGTGTCGCCCTGCAGGGCGGTGGTGATTTTTTCCTTGAAATTGTCGATCCGTTTCTGGTTTATGGTCGCGGTTGAAGGCAGGTCGACCATTTGAATCTTCTGTCTGGTGGCCTGCTCGATCGATTTGAGCATTGACCGTTCCCGACCATTGATAAAGAGAATGGCTTCGCCACTCCGGCCGGCCCGGCCGGTTCTGCCGATGCGGTGGATATAGGCCTCGGTATCGAATGGGATATCGTAATTGATGACATGGCTGATGCGCTCGACGTCAAGACCGCGGGCAGCGACATCGGTGGCCACGAGGATGTCGATTTTTTTGCCCTTCAGCTGTTCGACGGTGCGGAGCCGCTGGCTCTGCTGGATATCACCGTTGAGTGGTGCCGCCGCATAGCCTAAGGCGACCAATTGCTCGGCGAGTTCGACGGTCTGTATTTTGGTGCGGACGAAAACCAGCATACCGTCAAAGGTTTCGGCCTCGAGAATTCGGCTGAGGGCAGAGAGTTTTGCCGCCAGGCCATTGGTGATGAGGCAGCGCTGGTTGACGGTCTGGGCGGAAACGGTCTTGGTTCTGATGGTGATTTCGACCGGCTCGGTGAGGTATTTCTGGGCGATGTCGCGAATGGTCTTGGGCATGGTTGCGGAAAACAGAGCGGTCTGCTTTCTGCCGGGAAGCTGCTCGAGTATCCATTTGACGTCTTCAAGAAAGCCCATTTTCAGCATCTCGTCGCCTTCGTCCAGGACCAGGCTGTGAATGGTCTCGGTCTTCAGGGTGCCGCGACGGATGTGATCCATGACCCGGCCAGGGGTGCCGACCACGACTTGTACCCCGCGCTGCAGCTGCTTGAGTTGGATGGTGTAGTCCTGACCGCCGAAAATCGGCAGAATTCGCAAATCTTTCATGTGTTTGCCGTAGGCCTCAAAGGCCTCCGCCACCTGAATGGCAAGTTCCCGGGTGGGGGCGAGCACGAGGATCTGCGGGCTTCTGGTTTTATCCGGCAGGAGTCTGGTGAGCAACGGCAGGGCGAAGGCGGCGGTTTTGCCGGTCCCGGTCTGGGCCTGTCCGACCACATCTTTGCCGGCCAGCATATGGGGAATAATCTCCTGCTGGATGGGGGTGGGAATTTCGTATCCGGCGTCGCCGATAGCTTGGAGAAGAGGGGCGGCAAGGCCCATGTCGGAAAAGGAAAGTGAAGCGGTTTCATACAAAGAAGACATAGAAGTACCTTTACAGAAGAGTTAATTCCAAAGAAGAATTTGTTGTGCAAAGCCTGCCCGGGAAAGAAAAATCGGCCCACCGTCAAAAAGAATCGGTTATGATCCTCAGCGGCCGATCAGCCGTGTCCGTCCAGTTTTGCGCAATTAACCCAATTCCGTAAATCGGTACTGGTACCTTTTCCAAGAAAGATCCTGCCAACAAGCAAAACCCAGGTTTCAAGGTATCCATTCCATGTACTGGTCTGACACTCACGATGAAGAGCAGGTTAATACCAGGACTGTCGGGAATATGCAATGTTTTTATGAGGGCGATATTACGTTATTTGCCCGAAGGAGGAGGCTGCCGGCTTCCTTCTCTAAGGAAACCGGGCCAGCGTCCGGGAACAACCATGACAACAGCCCCATCACGGGGTTGCGTAGCAGGCAAGAATCTCACCGAAGTAGAGGGTATGGTAATCCTTTTTCGGGTAAAGTTTTTCAAGATCCGGGTTCAGGAAGGCGTTATTCATTGCCGATTTATAGATGATCCGGCATTCATAGTGGTTGCCGGGAATATCAATAATCGGTGACTGTACTTGGAGTGCCTTTTTTTGCTGCAGAGCGCATTCCCTGAATTTATCAAGATCGCGGCCGGATTTGCTGCCGCAGGTCATCAGCGCGTCGTGATAGGTGTTAAGCGTGGGAACGGTGACGGTAAAGTTGTCGGTATTTTCCAACAATGAAAAGGTGTGGCGCGAATCCCGCACGGCGATCATAAACACCGGTCGCTGCCAAATGTAGCCGATGGTCGCCCAGCCAATAGTCATGGTGTTGACTCTATCGCCGGCGAGAACGGTGAGAAAGGCGCCTTTCTTGATTCTTTCCATCATCTGGTCGGCATTGTCCAGATATCCTGTGTTTTGCATAGTGACGTTCCTCGGGTTAAAATATTGGGGTGAATACCTCAGGAATCATTAACTTTTCGGCGCATGGTCTTGATTCTGCCGCGCCTGGTCTTGCCCTCTACCCGTTTGAGCCGGGCGGCCACGGAGGGGCGGGTTGGAGTTCGCATTTTCTCCACTATCGTGGCGCGTCGAATAATTCTCGCTAATCGTTCCAGGGCATCCGCTCGGTTTTTCTCCTGGGTCCGGTATTGTTGCGCCTTGATGACGAGAATCCCGTCACCGGTCAAGCGCTGGTCGCTCATCGCCAGCAGACGCTCTTTATAGATGTCCGGCAGGGAGGAGCCGCGGATGTCAAAACGCAGATGGATGGCGCTGGCAACCTTGTTGACATTCTGGCCCCCGGCACCCTGAGCCCGAATGGCAATGAGGGTGATCTCCTGGTCGGGGAGAGAAATCTTACGGTTGATGATCAGGGCCATGGTGACGGCACTCCAAAGATTCAAGCAAAAAAAGTGGGCAGGCTTTCGGTGAATTGAATAATGTTGTAGATCCTGCTATGATACCCCGTGATCGAAAGATTGTCGAGGAATCACAGAGAGAACAATAACCTGTCGGTAAAAGATATGCGCTGCCCGAAGTGTAATCACGATCAGAACAATATGGTGGAATGTGACGTCTGCGGGCTAATTTTTGCCAGATATCAAAAAATCCAGGAGAAGCGAAAAGAGCAAGAGGCACAATTACCAGTAGAGGAACGTGACTCCGGCGTTACCTTAAAACTCCTCCAGGTACTCCTTTTGGTGGTGGTTGTTGCCGCAACTACCTACTATTTTACCGGTTATAAAACGCAGACTTCCCCTGTGCAGGTAGCGGTTGAAGACGCTCCGGTTACCGCGGAGACACCATCCCAGAAGAATAAAAATCAACCGGCAGAAGCCCTCCCACCGCAACCGGTGATTTCTCCCCCGCAACCTGAGAGTTTACAGGCGGAAGTTGTTATGAAAGGCAACATCATCGAGCGGGCGAGGAATGCAACAGTGTCGATCGAAACACCATGGGGTACCGGATCGGGTTTTTTCGTCAATAAGAGGAGTATTGTCACCAATCGTCATGTGGTTCAGTTCGATGAGAAGATCATTGCCGAAATGCGCAGCAACATTGGAAAAAATCGGCGGTTTTATGAACTCGAAGAGCAGAAGATACGAGACTGGCGGCAAAAATTCCAGCAAATGCCGAAAGGTCCTTCGCGCAGCCAATTGGCCATGATTATTGAGCAGCACGAGGAGGAACAAAGAAAGGTGCTGCCGACGCTCCAGGAAAACGAACAAAAATTAGCAAAGATGGATCGAAAGGCTCAGCCTTCGGAAATCAAGATTTTTTTTGCCGACGGCAAGGAACTTATGGTCAATCGCTTCGTGGTGAGTCCCAAGTATGATTTGGCTCTGCTTTCTCTCTATTCCGATGAACGGACCTTCCTCGAAAAATCTTCGGTGGGAGGAAAGCTTCATCACGGGGACAAGGTCTATGCCATAGGCAGCCCGAAGGGGCTGAGGCATACCGTGACCGCCGGGGTTTTTTCCGGTTTACGAGTATTGGAGAAAAATGGACCGGTGTATCTGCAGACCGATGCAGCCTTGAATCCCGGCAATAGCGGCGGGCCGATTATCGATGAGAAAGGTTATGTACATGGAGTGGCTACTCGCGGTCTCCCAAATAGCGAAGGGATGGGCTTTGCCATCCCCATCGAAAAGGTCTTTGAGGAATTCCAATCGATACTCCACTGATTGGTGGCTTTCAGTTTTCGTTACTGTACGGAAGAGCCGGCAACCCAGCCTGTTGAGAAGGCGGCCTGGAGATTGTAGCCGCCGGTATCGGCCTGGAGGTCGAGAAGTTCACCGACGATAAACAACCCGCCCACCAGTTTTGATTGCATGGTGCGCGGGTCGATTTCTTTCAGGCTGACGCCGCCGGCGGTGATAATCGCCTCATCAAAGGAGCGGTAACCGCTTATATCGATGCGAAAATCTTTCAACCACTGTACCAGGCGCTTGCGCATTTTCCCGGGGAAGTGCACGGTATCCTGATCTTCCGGGAGATTGCAGACTTCCATACACACCGGCACCATCTCGCGGGGCAGGAGGCCGCGGAGGATGTCGGCTATGGATTGACCGCGGCGATCGGCGAGATCGCGGAGCAACCGGTTGTCGAGTTTGTCGCTGGTCAGCGCCGGTTTCAGATCAAGAGCGAGGGTCACTTTTTCACCACTCTCGAGGGCATCGACCGCCAAGCCGCTGAGACTGAGAACAACCGGTCCGCTCAGGCCGAAGCCGGTAAAGGCCAGTTCGCCGAAATCCTGGGCGCGGCGTTTGCCGTCAAGAAAGAGTCGCACCTCGATATTTCGTAATTCAAGGCCGGCCATCCGGTGGATTTTTTTATCGGCACAGACCAAAGGAACCAGGGCCGGTCGCAGGGGCACGACGGTGTGGCCGATGTTCGCGGCTAACCGGTAACCGTCGCCGGTCGAGCCGGTACGCGGATAGGACTTGCCGCCGGTGGCGAGAATGACGTTTGCACACGGCAATTCTTCATCCTGGCAACGTACCCCGCAAACTCGGCCGTCCCGGACTAGGATTTCCGTCGCCGATATTCCATAGTGCAGAGTTACCCGCTTTTCCTTCAACCAATTATTGCAGACCCTGACGACATCGAGAGCCCGTCCGCTAGCCGGAAAGATCCGGCCGCCGCGCTCAACCACCAGCGGCAAATTGCCGACTCTCGAAAAAATCGGTCATTTCAGGGGTGAAAAACTGCTGAAAACACTGACGGAGAAATTGGCCGTTTTTGCCGAAATGGCCAAGAAACTCGGTGAGCTCGGCGCTGTTGCCAAGGTTGCAGCGACCTTTGCCACTGATGCCGATCTTCCGGCCGGTGCGCTCCATCTTCTCCAGGAGTATGACTTCTCCGCCCCTCTCGGCGGCGCGACCCGCCGCCATCATGCCTGCGGCACCGCCGCCGATGACGATGGTTCTACCGATCTTCATGGTGTTTGGTTTCCTTGTTAAAAATTATGAACCATGGGTGATCTCCATGGCGAGGGGTGTGGATTTTCCCATTGAATATTCATTGATGATGTTTAATAGTAGCTTTTCTTTTTCACATGATAAAATATGAAACACAAGAGCCAAATAGCTCGAAGGAGAGATATGACACAGGTAATGAGAGGCGATAACGTTAAGGTACATTATACCGGAAAACTCAATGACGGTACGGTCTTTGACAGTTCCGCCAATGGTGCAGCCGCTGAGTTTTGCGGTGGGCAGCGGTCAGGTCATCGCCGGCTTTGAGGAGGCGGTACTGGGTATGGCGGTCGGCGAATCGAAGGTTGTTCATATCCCGATTGATAAGGCCTATGGGGAACGCAAAGAAGAGCTGGTTATGCAGGTACCTATCGAGCAGGTGCCACCTGATCTCAAGCCGGAAATCGGCCTGCGACTGGAGGTGGGTGGCATGAACGGCGAAATTATCCGGGTCGTGGTAATCGCCATTTCCGCCACCCATATTACTCTCGATGCCAATGCACCGCTGGCTGGCAAGGAACTCACCTTCGAACTGGAATTGGTGGAGTGCGAAAAACCCTGAATGATCGCCGGGGAGTACCTTACGCTTTGAGCCTGGTCGGCATTCCTGGACAACCTCCTAAGCTGTCAGCTCTTTTGTCAGGACGAGCCGGTAGGCGTCCAGGGTTTGTGCGGCGATCTGCTGCCAATCGAATTGTTCCTCGACCATCTTCCGAGAGTTCTGGCCCATTGCCGGAAAATCCTCGGCAAGCAGGGTGTTTATTTGTCTGGCGAGATCCTCCGGGTCGGCGGGGTTGCACAGGCAGCCGTTGATCCCCTCTTTGATCAGCTCGGGAATGCCGCCGACCCTGGTGCCGACCAAGGGCAGTCCCGCGGCCATCGCCTCCAGGCCGCTGATGCTGGTTGCCTCCATGAGGGAGGGGAGAATAGAGAAATCGGCGGCGCTGTAGTATTGAACAATTTCCTCATGCCTTTTGTTCCCGAGGAAGTGAGCCCTGTTACCGCAATGACGGGAAAATTCCGCCTCTACCGCTGCCCGTTCAGGCCCGTCACCGATAATGATGTAGCGGATTTTTTGGTTTTTGATAAATTGCGTGGCCCTCGCCAGATACATGACGCCGTTTTTCTCGACCAATCGCCTGGTGATAATGGCGACGATGTCTTCCCGGCTGATGCCCAGTTGCTCACGGATGACCCGGCGCTGCTCCGGGTTATGGATAAATTTTGCCGCATCCACGCCGTTGGCGATAAAACGTTGCGGCGCCTTGATGGTGAAGGGGACATGGAGGAGTTCGGGACTCGGGGCGAGAAAGAGATCAACCTTGCCGAAGTGCCTTTTCAACATGGCCATTCTTCGCCAGCCACCTTTTTGCAGCCGTTTCAGATAGCCTGAGGTGTGGTTGGTGTAGGCCAGTGGAATATGGATAATATTGTACCATTCCAGCGGCCCCATGCCGTGGATATGGATGATATCCGGCTGGAACCGGGGCAGGAGCTTTTTCACAAATTTCCTCAACTGCAGGCCATAAACCAGGGCCACGTATCTGAGGGCGACCCGATACACCTCCCAGCCATCTTCGCTATAATGCTCAACCTCATTGCCGCGTCGCCTGGTGACCACCGCTACCTTGTGGCCGGCCTTGCTGAAGGCCTTCGCCAGTTCATACACATGGGCCGAGATGCCACCCGGAACAGGCGGGTAATCGATGGAAATCATGAGAATATTCATTTTGCTCTCTGCAGGAATTGGTAGGCGGTGATATGGCCGGGCTTTTTATCGGCAACGGCAACGGTGGCAAAGCCAAGCTGGTGGAAGTCATCACGGCTCCAGAAGGAGATGTGCTCTTCGTACGGATTACCGTAGGCCTGGCCCTGTTCTTCCGGGCCGTTCGGGCAGCCGAGAATCGCCAGGCGGGCGGTGCTGCCGAGGATCGTTGGCAAAAAGCCGAGGAATTCTTCCTTTTCCAGGTGTTCCGGACCGTGCCAGTGCAGGAAGACATCGAATTTTCTGTTAAAGAGTATCCCCATATCTTTGAGATTGCCGAGTGTTATGCGATGGCGATCGGCGGCGGGTACGTGTTTTAAGAAGTTTTCCACATTGGGCTCGAAGATTTCGAGGATATGCCAGTCGATCTTGTTGGCCCTGCAGATATCTATCCACCAGCGATTGCGGATATCCTGGTAATCGTGGAAACCGACATTGAGAAAACTGGTGATAGGTTTTTCTGCTGCCAGTTCCTTAAGAAGCGGGATGACGGTGAGCTCGCGTCTGGTATAACCGCGGCCAGTCTTTTTTACTTTCTGCCAATCGAGCAGTCTTAAGGGAATGTTCATTTCTATGCCTCTTGTGGGCTATTATTGTGCTTGATGATTGCTCAGCCGGTCATGAATGCCGGTATACCTCATGCCGCCATTCGTAGTCGGAGGAAAAGGGGCTGCCAAAAAGGAGTTCCAGCATATAACGACAAACCCGTTCGCTGCTGTAACAGCTATGCGCCCGTTGCCAGCCCTTTTCGGCCACCACCCGACATTCACGGTCATGGTTATGGTAATAAACAATTTTTTCCAATAGGTCGGCAAGATTGTCGAAGTAGATTATCTCGTCAGCCCCGAACAAACGGTCCATGCCAGGTACCCTTGGGCAAAAGGTCAGCAGGCCGTTGCCGACCAATTGCGCCAGCCGGTCCGAGGAATAGAGGTCAACATCGTTGCGGCGGCTGATATTGAGGGCCATCTTCGACCGGCCGAGAAAGTCCAGATAGGTGGCACCGGTGACCGGTGCGTTACCGAGACAGCCACGGAAAGCGCAGCGCAAGTGTTTACCCACCTCTTGCTGCAGGACCGCCATGAAGTCCTGTCGTTCCAGATCGTTTTCGTCCCGACCACAGAAGATAAAATCCTGGTCATAGGAAGGGGCGGCAAAAGCTTTCTCGGTTTCCACCGCCGGATCGACCATGTTTGGGATGAAGGCGGCGCTGCTGGTAGGCGTCGCGTACTCGCGGAGGTAATCCCCGCCGGTTGTGGCAAAGACGACATCAATGTAGGCCAGCCGGTCGAAAACATGGCTGGTCTTTTCCTTGTGGAAAAGGGCATCGACATACCACAGACCGATCTTTATGGCCGGATGACGCTTTCTTATTTCTGCCAGGGCCGCCGCTTCTATCAATTCCGAATGGCCGAGCAGGAGGAGATGCGGTTGGAGAGAGTCGCAGGCCTTCACCAGTTTTTTGTTCACCTGACCCGCGCCAAATCTGGTTGTGCGAAGCAGTGATTCGTTGCGACATACGTCCCGGTAGCTGAAATCATAGACATAATGGCCACAACGGACAAGTCCGGCGGAGATCTTTCGATCAGTGGCATACAGGTCGGCACCGTATTTGCGGAGGTTGAAGTTGGCCACGTGAAGAATGCGCATTGTCTCTAGGTTTGCTAGGCCGGCAAGGCTGTCTTTACACAGTTTCTGCCACTTTTTTTGGCGACGTAGAGAGCGTTGTCGGCCTTGGCGATGAGTTCCGAATCCGTCTCGCTGCTGGAAAATTGGCCCGGACCGATGCTGGCGGTTATGTGACCCACCGCCGGAAAGGGGTGGCGGGCAATGATTTGTAAATACATAAGAACTTGAAATAATGCGAGGAAAAAGATAATCAACAACCTTTCGGTTTTCAAAGGTTTCTTTGAAGAAGACGATATAAGCAGGAAGAGGTGTACCAACAGCTCGCTGAACTTTTATCCTTTCATTGAACATGGTTGTATTTGTCCCGCGCCAATCACCCTGAGGAAAGACAAGCTATTAAACGGCTTACCGTACGGGCAGATGTATCTGATATTTTCCATGACCTTGTTCATTTTCATAGACTTTGAACCGCTTCACCAGGACATCCAGCCGATCGGCGAGTTCGGAAAGTCCCTGGGCGCTTGTCTGCACTTGCAGCGACACATCCCCGACTTGCCGGGACTGACCGCTTATCAGGGTGACGTTACGGGTGATGTCGGTCACCACCACCGTGCTCTGGGCTACGTTTTCATTGACCTCGGCGATCCCCTGTGAAGCTTGGGCGATATTGCCGGCAATCTCGTTCGTCGCCGCCGACTGTTCCTCTACCGATGTGGTGATGGTATTAATGACGTTGTTGATCTCGACGACAACCTCGGATATCTCTTTGATATCGTCGACTGTGGTCGAAGAGGTTGCCTGCATTTCGGCGATCTGGTTTTTAATGTCGACGGTGGCGGAAGCAGTCTGTCGGGCCAGTTCTTTAATCTCATTGGCAACCACCGCAAATCCTTTGCCCGCTTCACCGGCGCGGGCCGCTTCGATGAGTCAGCGTTCAGGGCCAGGAGATTGGTCTGCTCGGAGATTTCGGTAATGGCCTCGGTCACTCGGCCGATCCTTTTTGCCGATTCACCCAAATCGTTCATTTTGATTGACGTTGCCTGCGACTGTTTGACGGCGGCATCGGTGATCCGCCGGGCTTTTTCGGCGTTCTCGGCGATTTCCGCAACGGTTGCGGTCATCTCCTCGGTGGAAGAGGCAATCGTATTGACATTGCTTGTCGACTGCTCCATGGCGGCGGAGACCGATTGAAAGTTGGAACTCATCTCTTCGGCGGCGGCGGCCACCGATCCGGAATTGTCAGCCGTATCCTTAGCCGCAGAAGATAATTGCTTCGATATCGCTGCCAAATCGGTGGCGGAGGCAGTGAGGGTTTGCACGTTTCCGGCAATATTGCTGATAATATCTTGTATTTTTACGACAAATTGATTGAAGTAGCCTGCCATCTCGCCAATTTCGTCCTTGCTGTCGACCACCAGTCTTTTGGTCAGATCACCCTCACCCTCTGCAATATCCTGAATCATATGAATCATGTTGCGCAGCGGTCTGGTAATACCACGGACAATAAACAAGGACGAGAAGATAATGATAAAAGCCAGAGTGACGGTAACTCCGAGAATAGCCAGATTGACCTTACTCTTCGCAGCTTCGATAATCTCCAAGGGTTTGCCGACAAAAAACATCCCTGAAACCTTGCCGTTGGGGGCCTTTATCGGCCAATATGCGGTTTGAAAAGGTTTTCCGAGAATTACGTTGGTGGACATGAAGATTTCTCCTTTCGTCAGCACGGCATCGAGGACCTTCGGATTATCCATCTTTGTGCCCACCACCCGCTTGCCGTCTTTGATTATAGTCGTGGCCAACCGGGTATCCTTTTCGAAAATCGTCGTTTCGAGGTCGGTGAACGATTTGACCTTGTCGACAAACTCAAGTTTCGAAAGGGAAATTCCGACAGTGACCTAGGAGAAGCAGCCGGCGAACCTCTTTTTCAGGTCATCCGTTTGAAGTAAAGGGCGAGTATGGCAATGATAATTGCCGGGGCGATGAGTGCCATCGGCAGCCAAGTGCCGGTACTGAACATGATAATCTGGTTGAGTATGACAAAGGCAACATAGCCATACAAGCCCCATCTCTTCATTTTCCAAAAACCAATATTGCACACCAGGCCTATTACGCCTACAAACACCAAGTAGGGTGGGTACCAGGAGCCGATATCTTGAGCGACCTTTCGAAAACACCTTGGGAATCATAAAGAGAACGCCAATGAATCCAAGGATGCATAAGATGGTTATAACCGGGGGCCGCTGATGCTGAGTTGCTGGGGTGCCATTCATAGTCTATTGCCAAAATGTATAATCAGTATGCCCGCTTCAGGAAATCCGATGGCCTGCCGGGGGTGTCGCACCCTCACGCCTCGGGTACAAGAGGTGCAGACTGGGTTTGTTCCACCCGGCTGCCGACCAGGCTGTTCCGGCTGGTCAGATACCCTTTAACCGCACCGCTTATGAGAATGAGGAGGCAACCAGCCAACTGCAAGGTATTGAGGTGCTCGTCAAAAAGCACCCAGCCGAGGAAGACGACGAAAATCGGTTCGAAGTAGGCAAGGGTGCCAAAGGTCGCCGCCGGTAGCTTTTCCAGGGCGAGGACCGCCAGGAGAATACCGAGAAATCCCGGGAAAAACCCGGCTCCACCCAGCCAAAGCCAATTGGTCGCGGTTATCTCGGGGAAATCCGTGACCAAAAGAGGCACCATGCATAAGGCTCCGGTCAGCAGCTGGTAGTAGGTGCGGGTATAACAGTGGATGGTGCTGTTGATTGTCCGGTTGATAAGAATGAATGATGAATAGCAGGCCAGGGAAAGACCGGCAAAGCCCAAGCCCAAAAGGTGGTTTGAACCGGACGGGAAATCGATCTTGAATTCCATCA
>CAWDST010000015.1:0-37917 GCA_963804965.1 uncultured delta proteobacterium | reverse complement strand
CCTTCTTCCAGGTTGGTGAGCATATCAACCTGATTAAGAAAGGTGAAGTTGTGGCAGGCGATGAAGTTGGCCTTATTAATGAGGTAAGGTGCGATAACCGGAGTTTTGCCGAAACGCAAGTGGCTGGTGGTGATCGAACCGGATTTCTTTGAATCATAAACAAAGTATCCCTGCGCCGAGTTGTCGGTCTCGGAGCCGATAATTTTAATGGTGTTCTTGTTGGCACCGACGGTTCCATCAGAGCCAAGACCATAGAACATCGCCCGGTACACATCGGTACCTTCAATATTAAATGCCGCATCGTAGTTGAGGCTAGCGTAGGTTACATCGTCATGCGGTCCGACACAGAATTTGTTCTTCGGTGCCATGGACTTCATATTGTCGAAAACGGCCTTGACCATGGCCGGAGTGAATTCTGCCGAACCGAGGCCATAGCGTCCCGAGAGGATAATGGGCGGATAAATAGTCGAGTTTGTCTCGGAGGCCTCACCGACGGCGGCCCGCACATCGAGATACAGTGGTTCGCCGGAGCTGCCCGGTTCTTTGGTTCGATCAAGGACGGTAATTCTTTCAACCGTTGCCGGCAGGGCATTGACCATCGCCTTGCAGTCAAACGGACGATACAGGCGGACCATGACCATACCAACTTTTTCGCCCTGCGAGATGAGGTAATCGATAGTGGCGGCGGCAGTCTCACAACCGGAGGCCATCATGACTATGACATTTTCCGCATCCGGGGCGCCATGGTAATCAAAGAGGTGATACTGCCGACCGGTCAGACCGGCAAATTTATTCATGGTTTCCTGCACGAGTGCCGAAACCGCATCGTAGTATTTGTTGACTGTTTCACGGCCGGTGAAGTAAACATCCGGATTCTGAGCGGTGCCGCGGATGGTTGGATGGTCGGGAGACAATGCCCGGTGGCGATGTTCGAAGATCAATTCTTCGTCGATCATCGAAGTCATTTGTTCATAACTGATTTCTTCGATCTTCTGAATTTCATGGGAGGTTCGGAAGCCGTCAAAAAAATGGATAAAAGGAATCCGGGTGGCAAGCGTCGATTGAACGGAAATAAGCGCCATGTCCATAGCTTCCTGGACGTTTTGCGAGCAGAGCATGGCCCAGCCAGTTTGTCGCGTAGCATAAATATCGCCGTGGTCGCCAAAGATGGAAAGACCTTGGCAGGCGATGGCCCGTGCCGTCACGTGAAAGACGGTTGGGGTGAGTTCGCCGGCGATTTTATACATATTGGGGATCATCAGCAACAACCCTTGAGAAGCGGTAAAGGTTGTGCACAGTGCACCGGTGGCAAGAGAACCATGAATCGAGCCTGCCACACCCGCTTCGGATTGCATTTGATTTACCACGGGTACGGTTCCCCAGATATTCTTTTGCAGGCCTGCTGATTTGGAATCCGCTTCCGCCGCTAATGGGGTTGAGGGAGTAATAGGATAGAGAGTGATGACTTCACTAGTTGCATAGGCGACATGGGTGCACGCCTGGTTGCCGTCAATCGTAACTATCTTTCGCGACATGATTTGATCTCCTTTATAATTGCTTTGAGTTGTGCGAGCAACATGGCAAAAACTGATAAAATAGTTTTAAATATTCAGTGGGGGCTCGTGCTACTGCGCAAAGAAATACTCGGTGATTGTAGTCTAAGATGCATCGAATTACAACCAATACGGCGTTTTTTCGTGCCCCACCGTAGGTTATTTTCGCCTCGTTTGCAACGAATGAGAATTGTTGATTGGTATTATAAGTAAAACCAAATAACGGTCAGGCGCTTGCCCTCATCGCGAGGGTGCTTTACCACGAATGTCAAAGAGCAGCCTATAGCATGAAGAAGGATATTTCCATGTTGCCAATGCAAGATACGGACTTGAAACAACTCTTGGCATTTTTATCCCGACAAAAGGAGTTTGTGTTTCTCGACACATCCCGCCCTGACCATGAAAACTGTCAATCATTTCTTTTTCTTAATCCGGTCGATAGGTTGCTCTGCAGAGGTGGCGACAGTCTGGAAAAATTCCTTGATGACCTTCAGCAGCGGCTGGCCGAAGGCTACTTTCTCGCCGGTTGGGTCAGCTACGAATTCGGAGCAATGCTCGAGGGCGGAATCCGACAACTTAGAACATTGCCTTCCGGCTGTCAGACCAATCTTGCCGACCTTGGGGTTTTTTTAAAACCATATACTTTTAACCACTCTACAGGTCTCAGTGATTTTCCCATTGATAATTCATACCCCAAGGAAGACGATCATTACTCCATCAATAATATCAGGCCAAACATGCAAAAAGAGGAGTTTGTCGAAGCACTTGAACTTGTCCGTCGCTATATTGGTGCTGGTGATACGTATCAAGTGAATTACACCATGAAACTTCTTTTTGATTTTTCCGGGTCGCCTGAAAGTCTTTATAGCGTTCTCCGTCGGAATCAGTCCGTTGGCTATGGCGCCTATATTCGCAGTGCAGGGGAACGGATCTTGTCGTTTTCCCCGGAATTGTTTTTCCGAAAAAAAGGGTCGGAGATTACGGCGCGTCCCATGAAGGGTACTGCCCAGCGCGGCAGAAACTGCAGCGAGGAGCAGGCGAATTGCCTGGAATTGCATAACGATTCAAAAAATAGAAGTGAAAACGTTATGATAGTTGACCTCCTGCGCAACGATCTGGCTCGGTTGCTGCATGGCCACGGACAGAGCCGGATCTCTGTCGATTCACTTTTTGACGTTGAATCCTATGAGAGTCTTTTACAAATGACTTCCACGGTTAAAGCGACTACCGCTTCATCGACCATGCAAAACCTCAAGCTAACCGAACTGTTTCGGGCGCTTTTTCCCTGTGGCTCGATCACCGGAGCGCCGAAAATTCGCACCATGCAGATTATTGATGAACTGGAGAAGGGGCCGCGCGGCGTATACACCGGCGCTATAGGCTATTTTGGACCGGATGGTTCGGCGATTTTTAATGTCCCCATTCGGACCATCAGATTGCAGGGGCGACAAGGTGAGATGGGCATCGGTGCCGGCATCACCTACGATTCCGTGCCGGAGGATGAGTGGTACGAGTCTCTGTTGAAAGGTCAATTTCTGACCAATCGTCAGCCGGAATTTCATCTCTTCGAAACGCTTCTCTGGCAAAAGGAATCGGGATATTATCTTCTTGACGAGCATCTGCGCCGGCTCGAAAACGCTGCTCAGTTTTTCAAGTTCTCTTTTGACAATTCAGTTGTCAGGTCCTGGCTTATGGATGAACAAAAAGGTTTTCCCACAAACTGCTGCCGGGTACGGCTGGTGCTGGAAAAAGACGGCAGGGTTAGGACCATGGCAGAACCGATAAATCCGCCACTCTGCACCTCTTTACCGGGCGTGCCGGAAAAAGAAGTCGGCAGTCAACTGCCAGTGATCGACTTTTCTCCGGTACGAGTCAATACGGGCGCAGCCTGGTCGTTTTTTAAGACCTCAAGACGTGAGCTGTATAATCAGGAATATGCCCGGGCCCTTGAGCAGGGACTGTATGAATACATCTTTCTCAATGAGGCGGGAGAAGTAACCGAAGGGTGCATTACCAATCTTGTTATTTACAGCCATGGTCGCTACAGAACTCCACCGGTCGGTTGCGGTTTATTACCCGGTATTATGCGTGGTCAACTGCTTGCCGATACCGGTCGACCGGTGTTCGAGGAGAAGTTGACCGAGCAAGATGTGCGAGACGCCGAAGCGGTCTTTGTTTGCAATTCGGTACGGGGAGTGGTCCGGGTCATGGTGCGAGGAAATGCATCTGAGGTATTTCCTGCTGTCTCTTCGGATTGAAGAGAAAAATGGGGTTCTCGGACAACATCTCTAACGTGAGTTTACCAATAATGTTGCGTAAAGTTTGCATATAATATTGTAATGTCAAAACATTTTCGACTAGACTTGTATATACAAACTAACCCGTCACTCCTAAAATGGGAAGAAGAGGAGCGATGTCGGGCTCAATTTCCTCAAGCTTATACGTGACTCGCTTTGCAGCAGCTCGCTTGCCTGTACGAATGGGAGATTGGCGAACAATCATTACCCTGCGAACTGCTCGAGTGCCTCCAGAAGGCTCTCCATACTTGCGTAAGGTGCTTTGGCGCGATGGGCACGGAGATGGAGAAGCGTTGCAAGCAAGTAGCCGAGGATGCAAGTAAAGACATGCACGTGTAATTTTTGATCAGTCCAGTGATGTTGGGGCCGCAAGGCAAGGTGAGCTGGGTCCTTGAGATGGGCAAACACCGCTTCAACGGCGGCCTGTCCGTGATATGCGCGGATGATCTCAGCTGTGCTCCATTCGTGGCGGTCAGTCATCAGCACAACTCGGCCGAAAGTATTTTCAGCCAGCATGTCCAAGGCTGCTTGGTCGAAGGAGAAGGAAAGCGCGAGATGCGGGTCCTCGCCCTCAAGCGAAAAACGGATGACTTGGCTGAGGTGCTGCCGACCCTTGAGGTCATTTTCGATATCCCGCTGAATCTGCGCACGGGAGCGTTTCTGTGTACCTCGCCGCAGCATATCGGCAAGACCTGAAAGCTTTCTCAAAGCTTTTTCAACGTGCTGCATCACCCCAGCAATTTGGCCCTGGCGTAATCGCTCGGAGCAGAGCACGACGACGGTACGTTCGGCACTCCAAATTTTTTTCCTGGTGCGATAGGCTGGCACGGTCTCGCCCGGTTCCCTATTCGAACCGCATACCGAATGGATCAGCAAGGAGAAGGCCGGCGTTCCGGTGGAGTTGGGCCTACGGGTGTGTATAATGGAAGACCAGTACCGCTTCATTTTGCATCACCGCGTGATGGCAAAGATTACCGATGACAAGGTGGCCTTTGCCATGGTGGGTGAAACCAAGCAGAAGTTCCCCGCGTTACGAGCAGTGAGCATGGACAAAGGTTTTTATAGCCCAGCCAATCTGGAGGTACTGAAAGCACGTCTTGATTGTGTGGTGCTGCCCAAAAAAGGTAGGCTTTCGCAAACCGACAAAGCGAGCGAAAGCGAACCTGAATTTGTCAGGCTGCGCAAACAACACTCAGCTGTGGAGTCTGCGATCAACGCCCTTGAGGTCCACGGACTGGATAAATGTCCCGATCACGGTCTCAAGGGATTTAAACGCTACGTCGCCATGGCGATTGTAGCACGTAATATACAGCGTCTGGGTGCGGTATTGCGCCAGCAGGAACAAGAGGCTGCCCAACGGAGACGCGGACCTTACCAGAAAGCAGCCTGAGAAGAGCAGATTGCTCCGGCTGCAAAGTCGATGGCGGAGCTACGCCCGGCCAGTACAATACATTGGAATAATTATTTTTTTTGAAGCATGTAAAGTGCAAGATAAGCTGGCAGAGAGAAAGCCTTACATATTAAAGAAGTCATTGCCGATAGAGGTTTTTGCAAATTGAGGGTTTTCTGCCAGGCACTAAATAACAAAATAAAAACCAAAATCATTGCTGCGTTCCAGGCAGACCTACAAAAAATCTTTGATTTGCTTTTATGAATCCTGCCGTTCAACAATGATTTTACCGTCTTTCAGGACAGTAACTCCTGAGCCCATCTGCATGGCTCGTTCACGGGCTTTATGTGCGGCCCGTTTCATAGCGATTTCAGCAGCAGCCAAATCGGGATCACGCTTTTTACCTTTTTTACTGGCATCAACTGACTGATTACTCATGATTTTACTCCTTCTTCAATAAGAAGAGGTTCGCTTCCGGAATTATCGTAAAGAGCCCATTCGTCGACGACGGGCTTATATAGGTTCTCAAAATTTCTTTGTCCTGCCGTAAAACGGCGGTGTATGATTGGCGAGGGGATATTGTGACCTCCTTCGCGAACTCGTTGCTGGACTCGGGCAATGGCCAACTCCGGAGAAGCAAGTCGGAGAAAGAATAGCTTGACGATGTAACCGTCTATCTGCCAGCCGGGAATAAGCCTGGCATACCCTCGACCGCTCAATGTAGTTTCAATGGCAAAGCTCACTCCTCGAAAAGCATAATTGAATATCTCCTCCAACATCAGTCGACCGGCTCGAAAAGCAACCTGTTCCGGTTCAAAAGGAGCCAGGCCAGCTGCAATGAGGTCGGCATTTACAAACGTCGGGCAATTTGCCTCTTTCGGTAGAAATTCTTTGGCAAAGGTAGTCTTTCCCGCCCCGTTCGGTCCGGCTATGATGATGATTTTTTTCGCGCTCATTCTTCAGTCGTCAATTTCTTTCTCGTCTATAGATCACATCTTCAATATTAATGGGTTTTCAACAATCTTCAACAGTTCTTACTATTCCGGATCGACGAGTTTATAGCGTATTCGAAGAACTCCGTCGTTGAAATCTTGGGAGAGGATATGGAATTCGCCGATTTCGTCGGTATTGTCAACATGTTCTCCGATGCATGGGCAGGAATCATAGTCGCCTATGTTCACTATACGAACGGTTTCAAATCCGTCCGGAAGACGGGTAAGGTTAAAGTTTTGATTGGCTTCCTCAAAGGAAACCATCTCTTCGGTTACACACAGGTTTGCAGAAATCGCTTTGTTGACCGCAGTTTCGACTTCCTTCACTTCGTCATCGGTAAGGGCTCTATCAAAATTGTTGTAGTCACACTTGGACTTCTTTTTGTTCACATGGGCGCTGAAGCAACGTCCACAGCTAAACTTTTTGACCATTATTTTGTCTCAACTGTTGGCACTGATGAAGATGTCGTACGGGCATATATAAGAGAGCAGGAAAAAGAAGATCATCGAATTGAACAGTTGTCGCTATTTAAGTAGGCGACCACCGAATGGTGGTCAGTAAATCTTTTTAATATACCGCTTTGAGCGGTTCACAACTTTAAAGCCACCGGCTTTGCCGGTGGATACTTACTCTAGCAGGCCAGCCGGCCGGTGCACAGTCAACTGTGGGAAGGGTATCTCCCAGTTATTTTTTGTGCAGCATTCAACGCACCATTTCTGAATGGCCCGATCAATGCGCTTGCTGATGTCGGCAACACCACCCTCAAAATCGCCTAGGATAAGCAGGTCAAGCGATGACGTGCTGGCTTGCATGAACTCAACCTGAAGACTGAGACATTTATCAAGATAACCCTCCTCCTTCATTCTCAGGTTGAGGTATTCTTTCAGCATTGCCGGAATTTCAGCAGTAGCTTTTTCCTGCAGATTATAACTGATGCCAAAAACCACCCGTAGCCGAAAATTGCGAGAAAGGTTTGCCGGACAAGCACCGAGGAATTCTTCTGTCGTATAGAAAATCCGCCGTCCTCCCCGTTCAATCAGTTCCACTTGTTCATGCGACAAACTGACAACCTTGCCCCGAGCATTGCCACCTACCACGACCCAGTCACCTTTCTTGCACGGAAACCATGGTTCTTCTGGGTTCCAGGGGCGTGACACGAGACCGATCAGGTTCTCGATGGGAACCCGGAGTTCAATATCTAGAGAGGGATTGACCAGCTTACAGAATACATTAATGGTTGTGACCTTCCACGGTACCCCGTGCAGGATAAGTCGCTCATTTTCCCGGACCGAGCCGATATTCAACATCAATCGCGCCTGTTGCCACAAACGCGGCAAGCCCTGGCGGATTGTCCAGGCAAGTCCAAGAAAGAAAATGATCGCCATGCTCAGCAAAAACCAGTCTTCTGCAAGATAGAGCACAAAAAAGAGACCAACTATTGCAAATAGAATCGAAAGAACCTGAAAGATGATGTAAAGTAGCCGCATCTGCAGGGAGCGTTCTTCCGGTTGTTTCGTGAACCTGACTGAGAGGGAGGCAGCAACACGATACAGCAATCTGAATGCAAGAAGAATGGCAACAAAGGTCATAACTGCAATAATGAGATAGAGCCCTCTATTTCTGAAAAACGTCCGTAAAGAATCTTTTGAGCTTTCAACCAGAGAGACCTCCTGACTCTCCAGCTGCGCCAGTTCACTCTTTGCTAGTTCAAGCTTGCTGCGTAACCGTTTTTCAACGTTACTCCATTCCGGCTGCAGGGCTATCACCTGTTTCTGCACCTGTTTCTCCGCAGTCGAATCAGCGATTTTCTGCAAATGGCTGACAGCCTGACTGGCTGCAGCCGTCAGCATTTCAAGCTCGGTTATCTTATCCTTTAAATCCGTTTTCTGCATGGCCTTGATGGTAAAACGTTTCAACTCCTTGATTGCTGGCTCAAGCAGACTTGTAAGCTCCTCCTTCCAGCTGAAGGTTTGAGGCTTTTTTTCAGCAAATATCGACGGCTCAACACCTGTAGCAATTCGTTCGAAATCGCTTCTGGTTTCTGATAATAAAAAACAGGTAAACCACCGGCTCTGCCGGTGGACTCACAAAGTTTGACAATTACGGGAATAAGAGGGAAGTCTCGCAATTCTGAACCGCTCAAAGTTCAAGAAAAGGAGACTTCCCATGTACGACGAACAAAGTTTAAGCCACACGGTGTGGGAATGCAAGTATCACATCGTATGGATTCCGAAGTATCGCAAGAAGGCGATATTTGAAGACCTCAGGAAATACCTGGGAGAGATATTTCGAGATCTGGCAACGCAAAAGGAATGCAAGGTGGTTGAAGGGCATCTGATGCCCGATCATGTTCATATTTTGATCTCCATTCCGCCCAAGTATTCGGTATCTCAGGTTGTTGGTTTTATCAAAGGGAAAAGCGCGATTCAAATCGCTCGGAATTTCCAGGGACGAAAAAAGAATTTTGTGGGGCAGCACTTTTGGGCAAGAGGATATTATGTGTCGACGGTTGGAAAAGATGAAGATGCCGTTCGAGAGTATATCCAAAAGCAGGAGAAAGAGGACAAACGCATTGAGCAACTGAAATTGTTTTAATAGTCACCTTTAGGTGGCTCCTGGTTTTCAACCGCTTTGAGCGGTTCAGATACTATCAAGCCACCGGCTTTGCCGGTGGTACATGACTGCTTATCAAGCTGGCTTATTTCTTTCTCAAGTGCTGCCCTCTCAGCCTCAGAAGTACTGGCTTTCAGCTTTTTCTGTGACAGTTGAATCTGCTCTTTGAGATTTTTCTCAAGTTCTACCAGGGAAGAAAGCATATCCACCGGCCTATTTGGTTTCTCAATTACCGGCTGCTCTACACCACTTAATCTTTCCTGATCGGAGGACTCCGCCCTTAAAAAGATGGGAGAGAGGAAAAGAGCAAGACAACAAATTGTTGCGAGTATTGATTTTTGCATGGTATGTGGAAAATGGGGTTATCCTTGTCTGATTTTTTCGATGTTGCAAAACTACTCTTCCAAGGCGGCTTTCGCAATTCATTTACTTCCGCAACACACAGCTGACTATAAACCAGCTAATTACGTTCGTTCGCCAATTGGCGAGTTGACCAGTTGGAGTATGCTTTTCCTGCGACTTCAAAAATGCCGGGGACGTCTGCGAGAATGGCGTTGCGAATGATCACCTTTTTTTGTCAAGATGCACCTTGAAAGGGGTATTGCCTGGTAAATGGGTGTGTGGTAAGCGGTGGACAGTGAAAGAGCTTTCACCTCGGCCCGCTCTTATCTATCCAGCGCAGTTCGTAGAGATCGGTGCGCCTGCTTTCAGCATTGCGCACGCTTCCTTTGGCCCGCAGCTCTTTAATCCGGTCGAGGTCAAGGTCGGTAACCAGAATGGTTTCAATGCCTGGCGTTGCCTCAGAAGCAATAGAGTCATGGGGAAAAGAAAAATCCGACGGGGTAAACACTGCCGACTGTGAATATTGTATTCCCATGGTTTCTACCTTGGGAATGTTGCCAACACTGCCTGAGATCGCTACAAAGCACTCGTTCTCTATGGCTCGTGCCTGGGCACAGCGGCGAACCCGCAGGTAACCGGTCTTGGTATCGGTCCAGAAAGGTACGAGCAGAAGTTTCATGCCCCGTAGTGTCTGCAGCCGGGCAAGTTCAGGAAATTCAACATCATAACAGATGAGAATGCCAATTTTACCGACATCGGTTTCAAATACCTTCAATTCATTGCCGCCAGTGAAGCCCCAGTGAAAGTCCTCATCGGGAGTAATGTGCAGTTTTTCCTGGGAGTCCCAGGTGCCATCCCGGCGACAGAGATAACAGATATTATAGAGATTGCCATTTTCATCGAGCAAGGGCGCGCTGCCACTGATTATATTGATGTTGTATTTGAGCGCCATTGCAACTAGAGCCACCCGCATTCGCTCTGTATGTTCAGCCAGCATACGCATCGCCTGAGCGGGATTATTGCCCTCATAGGTATGGATGAGGGGAGCGTTGAAAAGTTCCGGAAACAGGATAATGTCCGCCTTGTAATCGCTTACGGTGTCAACGAAAAATTCCACCTGCTGCATGAAATCTTCAAAAGACTCGAAGCGTCGCATCTGCCACTGAACAACTCCGAGCCTGGCTATGGATTGGGTACGGCCGATGAGTTTCGTTTTTTTCCGGTAATAGATGTTGATCCATTCGAGCAAGACCGCATTGCCATGGGAGTGATGATCAACCGGCCAGTAATTGTCCAAAAGATTTCGCACATGAAAATTATTGGAAATCTGAAACGTGAGGACTGAATCGTGGATTTCCCGGTTCTGCACCTTGAGGATGTATTCTTCCGGAGAGTTTTCGGCGGCATGTTTATGGTATCCGGGAATCCTTCCACCAACCAGTATTCCTTTGAGGTTGAGATTTTTCGCCAGCTCTTTTCTGGCATCGTAAAGTCTTCGTCCAAGCCGCATGCCCTGGAAGGTTGGATCGACAAAGACCTCAATGCCATAGAGATAATCACCTTCCGAATCATGGGCTTTGAAGGTTCCCCGGCGAATTATCTGATCATAGGTATGCTGCTCACCAAAGAGGGAATAGTCGATGATGACCGAGAGGGCAAAGGCCACCGGTTTGCCGTGATCTTCAATACAGATCTGCCCTTCGGGGAAAAGCCTCAGCAGGGTGTTTATCTGTTCGCGAGACCATTGGAACTCGACATTTTTGTAGACCTTGCCACTGGTGTCCCGCAGGATTTCATAATCTTCTTCCAAAAGATGCCGTACTTTCAACTTATGTTCTTTTGCACTTTTCATAGTGTTACTTCTATCCTCCAGTTCACTTTTGCAAAAGGCAGGCACGTTCCTTTCAACTTTCACCTTCATCGCGCCAAAATAAATGTTCAAAAATTCGTTGCAGCAGATTTTTTACAGAATTTCATGATGAAGAAAAATGTCAATGCTTCTGCGGCAGCACGAGAGGAGCTTTTGTTTAAAGTAACATTTTTTCAACAGAAATGGAACAAATCTATATTTTTCCTGCCCGGCGTCCTTTATGGCAAGCAACTTCCTTGAATCAAGAAATTTTCGGGGGAGAAGGATATTTCTTTGATTTACAGTATGTTGGATAGGAGTTGCATTAAGGCTATTAAAAATGCACCTCCTGACACGTTCACAGCTTATCGAGGACTATGGAAGCAAAACTGAGGACGAGAAAGAAACCGCACATGTCGGTGACCGTAGTCAGCAGCGGGCTGGAAACCAGAGCCGGATCAAGCTTCAATCTTTTCAGCAGGAGAGGGAGCAGGCCGCCAAGAGTAACGGCGACGAGGGTATTGATAGCCAGGGCGGTGCCGACCACCAAGGAGAGATACAGGTTGCCTTTCCATATGTAGGCAATAGTGCCGAGTAAAAGACCGAGGGCCGCCCCATTGGCGATACCGACACCGGCTTCCTTGGCCAGGACCCGCAGCAATTCCTGGGGACGAAGAAGTCCCAGGGAGAGTTCGCGCATGCTGACTGCCACCGCCTGATTGCCCGAACAACCGCTCATGTCGCTGACCATCGGCAGGAACACAGCGAGGGCTATGGCGGCGGCCAGGGTATCCTGATACATGGCGATAACGCTGGCGGCAACGATGTTCAGAACAATATTAAGTGACAACCAGGAAAGCCGCCTGCCTGCCCGGGAAAAGAGCGGCATGGAGCGAAATTCCTCACCGCCGATGATACCCGATAGCCCGAGGAAGTCATGGACGCTTCTTTCCTGCTCGGCCTCTTCGACAGCCTCGGGAAGAACGACTCCCAGGAGCCGATTATCACCGTCGACCACCGGAACACCAAAGAGCTCGTGTTCCTCAAAGAAATTGCGCATTTCCTCAAGGCTTGCATCGGCGTGGATCTTGTAAGGATTGGGGATCATCATTTGGCCAAGTTTGGTTTCGCGTTTTGGAAAGAGCAGGTTGCGCATCGGCAGTGCGCCTTCGAGGCGATTGCTGTTATCGGTTACATACAGATATTGAACGTCGTAATCGGCGTATTTATCGTGGTTGGCCTGGAAATCATCGAGTACGTCCTGAACTGTCTGGCAGCTGCGAAAATCAAGAAATTCGGAAACCATCAGGCCACCCGCGGTGTCGGGGGCGAACTGGAGAAACTGCCGGGCCTCCTCGGCATCCTCTGCAGACATGTGGCCGATGATGGCGTTGCCGTCCTTGGTATCGAGTTCCCCCAGGAGGTCAACGACATGGTCGCTGTCAAGTTCTTCAAGGATAGCCGCCGCATCAATGGGAGAAAGTTCCTCGATAAGGTCGGCCGCCTGGGTATCGGAAATATCTTCGATAACCTCAGCCGCATCCTTCGGGCTCAGCAGGGTCAGCAGGCTGCTCTGGGATTTACTGCTGAGTCTCGATACCGCCAGGGCTGTGTCCGCCGGATTGATGCTGTCAAGATAGACAATGACCTGTCGGGGGTCGGCTTCGTCGATTAGACGGGACAGCTTTTCCCATGGCTTTTCAGCGACTTCGATAGTATGCATGTCCGGGACTTCCTTCTCTCGGTTTTTCAATGTTCTTGTAGGGGTTGCAGCATATCCACGGCACGTGACCAGAGGCTATCTTCTCCGTCATTTTTTCGCAAGCAATTTAACCTTGATGTAGCAAGGGCAGAACGGTTATTCTGTGTGAGGAGAGGACGGATCTAAAAGCAGCAGGAAGAGACGATTCGACAGAGCCATGGCGGCAAAAAATATTTCACCGGAGTGGTAGACATGATAATCCCTTCACCCCCTAATATACATGCTGTTGCAGTTCTGGCTCTGACGGTTGTAGCCTTGATTCTTTTCACCCGGGAAAAGATCCCCCTTGAGACATCGAGTCTGCTGGTGCTTATCGGCCTTGCCGTCGGCTTCGAGGTTTTCCCGTTCCAAATGGCGAGGGGTACCCTGCACGCTGCTGATTTTTTCCAAGGTTTCGGTCATGAGGCCCTGGTGGCCGTGTGTGCTCTGATGATCGCCGGTCAGGGCATCGTCCGTACCGGAGCTCTTGAGCCGGTCGGGCGGGCTATGGCCAGGCTATGGAAGGTGAGTCCGGCCATCACCTTTCTTTTGACCCTCCTCGTGAGCGCCTGGCTCAGCGCCTTTATCAACAACGTCCCCGTGGTTGTGCTCTTTCTGCCGATACTTATCTCGGTTTCCGTCCGTACCGGTGTACCCGCCTCCTCAGTGCTTATGCCCATGGGATTTGCCACCCTGCTTGGCGGCTCAAGTACCACTATCGGCACTTCAACCAACCTGCTGGTCATAGCCGTTGCCGCCGAAATGGGTCTGGAACGCATAGGAATGTTTGATTTTGTTCTGCCGGCGGCGATTTCCGGCACTATCGGTGTCCTTTATCTCTGGCTTGTGGCACCGCGGCTGATTCCTCCCCGTGAGCAGCCACTGAGTGATACTTCTCCCAGGGAATTCGCCGCCCATCTGGCAATTCTCGAAGGCAGCCCGGTGGCTGGCCAGACCCTGGCAAAAGCTCGGGAGTTGACCGATGGCACTATGAAGGTCACAGGCATAGAGCGAGGTGACGGTAAATTTTTGGTACCCTTTCCAGGGGTTCTGCTGCAGGCCGGTGACCATCTGGTCATTCGCGACACTCCCGACCGTTTGAAGGAGTTTGAAAAAGTGCTCGGTGGTACCCTCTATCCCGAGGATTCCGAAAAGGACCCAATCGACGGGGACCATCCTTTAAGCGCCAATAACCAGCAAATTGCCGAAATAGTCATCGTCGACGGTTCCGGTCTGGAGGGGAGGACGATTGCCGGTCTGCGCTTTGCCGAACGGTATGGCTTGATCATCCTGGCCCTGCACCGTGCCGGGCAGGATTTGGACAGGCATCATGAGGAAATAGGCGACATCCGTCTCCTTGCCGGTGACGTTCTGCTGGTGCAGGGGCCGCGGGAAGATATCGCCGAATTGAAGAAGGGGAAAGAATTTCCTGGTCCTTGATGCCACCACCGATGTTCCCTATACCAGTAAGGCCCCTTTGGCGATGGGAATCATGATGGCAATAGTCGCTCTTTCCGCCTTTGGTGTTCTGCCGATTGCCATCAGTGCGCCTTGCGGGGCCCTGGTGATGATACTGACCGGCTGCCTGGGCTGGCGTGACGCCACTGGTGCGCTGAGTGCCCCGGTAATCCTGATTGTCGCGGCGAGTCTTGCTCTTGGCACCGCCTTGTTGAAAACCGGTGGTGCTGAATATCTTGCGGCGATTTTTGTGGCACTTGCCGGCGATGCCTCGCCGGCTGTTGTGCTCAGTGGCCTGATGCTCCTCATGGCCATTCTCACTAACATCGTCTCCAACAATGCGGCTGCAGTTATCGGTACGCCGATCGCCATTTCCATCGCTGCCCAGATGGGACAGACCCCCGAACCCTATGTCCTTGCCGTGCTTTTTGGCGCCAATATGAGCTATGCAACGCCCATGGCCTATAAGACCAATCTGCTTGTCATGAATGCCGGGCGATATACCTTTAATGATTTTCTTCGGGTAGGTGTGCCGCTGCTTGTGCTCATGTGGCTGACACTTTCTCTTCTCCTTCCAGTGATCTACGGTATCGGTTGAATCATTCTGGATGCCGAGCAATAAGAATGATCACTTAACCCAACTTTTTGCGAAAAATTATCAAACTCCTCTGTAATGCGCATTTTTGATTTTGTGGAAAACGAAAAACAATAATATTAGCAGATAGGTTTTGCGAAAATGTAGTGCCATAAAAATAATTAATTATTGACAAGGGAGTTTTTTTATGCCACACTTCCTGCCATGTATATTCGAAGAACATCCATCAAAAGCAGGAAAGACGGCTCGCAATATTACAGCTATCGGCTGGTCGAATCCAAGCGTACTGAAAAGGGGGTGCGGCAATACACCCTTCTCAATCTGGGCGCCGACTTTACCTTACCGAGAGAACAGTGGCCTGATCTGACCAAACGGATCGAGGGTATTCTCGGCGAACAGCAAAGTTTGTTTGATATTGATCGAGATATCGAACAATTAGCCCAGTCGTGTGCCTCGCGAATTATCGTATCACATCAGGACGTTGAAACCCCGGAAAGTAACGATTTCCGTGAAGTCGATCTGGACAGTCTGGAAATCAGCAGACCACGCAGTGTCGGCTCCGAACACGTCACTCTGGAGGCCTTGCGATTCTTGAGATTGACGGCAAACTTAAAGAGCTCGGTTTCAATGGACCGCAGACGGCTGCAGCCATCGGCACAATTATCGGCCGTTGCTGTGACCCGGCAGTGAACTGTCGACCCATACCTGGCTCCAGGAACGATCAGGCCTCGGCGAGTTGCTCGATTACGATTTCAACAATCTGAGCCTGTATGGGATGTACCAGATTTCCGATCAGTTGTTGAAAAAGAAAGCGGCGATTGAAGAGCATCTTTACGAACGAGGAGCGGAGTCTCTTTGAATTACAAGAGACCATTACCCTGTATGACCTGACCAATACCTATCTTGAAGGACAGTGCAAGGCCAATAGCCTTGCGGCCCGTGGTCATTCCAAGGAAAAACGTTCCGATTGTCCCCTGGTTACCCTGGGCCTGGTCCTTGATTCCAGTGGTTTCCCACGGCGCAGTCACGTTTATGAGGGCAATGTCTCTGAGCCGAAAACCTTGGCGGAGATGCTCCATGATCTCGAAGGCAGGGACACCTCGACAAGTCCAAAGCCCACTGTAGTCATGGATGCCGGCATTGCCACCGACGATAATGTCGCCTGGTTACGGGAACATCACTACCCTTATCTGGTAGTGAGCAGGAAAAGGCACCGTGAATTTGATGAGGCATCTTCGGTTGTCGTCAAAAAAGATGACGAGTGTACGGTCAAAGTGCAGAAAGTTTTTGACGAAACAACCGAGGAGACGCTGTTATATTGCCACTCCAGTCAGCGGGAAAAGAAAGACCAGGCCATTGACGACCGAGTCACAAACCGGCTGGAAGAGGCACTGCAGAAGCTGGCAGACGGACTTGTGAAGAAGCGCTGCCTCAAAAAATACGACAAGGTCATGGTGCAGATCGGCCGCTTGAGACAGAAATATTCCAGAGCATCGAAGCAGTATACAATCTCGGTCGAAAAAGATGATGCCAGCGGCAATGCCACGAAAATCACCTGGCAACAGAAGGCGGTGGAGAACACCACAGACAGCTATCCAGGTGTTTATTGCCTGCGGACAAGCCATGCGGACTGGGACGAGTCCTTGTTGTGGGATACCTATACCATGCTGACGGATCTTGAAACGGTATGCCGTTCGTTGAAATCCGAACTTGGTTTGCGGCCGATTCATCATCAAATCACCGACAGAGTCTCGGGGCACCTGTTTATTACGGTTTTGGCATATCACCTGGTGCATACCATACGGGTCAGGTTGAAGCAGGCGAATATCCACAGCACTTGGTCGAGTATAAGAAAACTTCTGTCAACCAGTGTCGGATTACAGTATCCATGCAATGCAAAAGCGGCGATACTGTCCATGTAAGAAAAAGCACACGACCTGAGCCGAAGCAACATGAAATATATTCGGCATTGGGAGTAAAAAGCCGCCCTGGTCAAACGGTTAAAACGACAATATGAAACAAAACAAAAGAAGTAGTGCCATAAAGGCACCCGAAATGGCGGCAACATACTGTTATTACAGTATTTCGTCTTTGACTCTCGCAAAGTTGGGTTAACCATTTAATCAAAGCTGCAAGTTTATATAATTCCTGAATTTATACTCAAGGTCACCACGTTGGGCTTAGAGTAACGTCGACAACCTGCCGCTGGGCAGCGAAACCATGCGCGCCGCCCGCCGTAGTTGCAGGCTGTATAGTCAAGATAAACCCGATAATTCAGCTCTACAGATGAACGCCCATGACGGGCAGGTGGAAAAAGACCTGTTACTGCAATAAGCAGCGACAGGTTGGGAAATATCCAGAGGCGAGAGAAGCCAGCGACGCTGGGTCAGCCGGCGATTTTGCGCTGGAGCTGGTCAATGAGTTCTTCCTTTTCCTTCAGCAGGGCGTGCACTTCTGCGGCAGCCTCGTAATTATCCTGGGCGGCGCGAACGGCCTCTTCCTTGGTCTCCTCGGCGTGGGATATTTTCTCGATCGACGACTGAACGATCTCATCAACTCTATCTTCAAACTCCTGCTCAAACTTGGCCAGAGCAGCCCCCTTTTCATCGCGTTCGGTGCTGACAGAGGCAAGCTGCTCAGTGAGACGACCTATCTCGGCATCCTTTTCGACTATGAGTTCATCCTTCTTCTTCAGCTCATTTCCATTCTTCTGCAACAGTACCCCAGTGACACAGGCAACCACCGCAGCTATACCGAATCCCATAAACATCATCACATTCTCCATTATCCGCCACCTTCACCGGTTTTTATGTTCTGGCCCAACGCACCAGGTGTTCTCACAATATCGAACGCTTATATCCTGTTCCTGCAACAGCCTACAATAAGCCTATCGTGTTCTGAGAGTATAAGCAATTTTTTCAATGCTTTTTGGAGAAAAATCTTCATTTCCCATGTCAGGGGTACGGAAGAAGGCAGGGGAGACGCGAAATGAGAGGGAAACGACTATTGAAATTGTCAGCAAAGTGATCCTACGACATGCCGATTTATCCACGACACAGAGATATCTCGGCAAAGTAAATGATTCGGAGGCGATCCGGTGGATCGAGACCCTTTAAGGGTGATCAGGAATAATTGATGGGGGAGACGTCTAATCTCCCCTATACTGTCATGATGTTCGAAGATCTCTTACAGGCAACAGGAGGCACCTCATGCTGATCCATCCTCTAAATTATTGGTTTGCTCCGGCAACCTTAACGTCTCGATGTCATATTGAAATTGCAGTCTTGAAGGATAAGGTAAGATGCCCTTAAGTGGAATGGCCATCTTTTAGAAAGCACTAAAAAAGCGATGACTTGTGCGGCCGGGCAAGGTCGTACATTCTAGCGGGTGTGAAGGCGTCAACATAAGACTAGCTGTGGATGCGTTGTTACCGTCGGAGAACCCGGTCTCTTCGACATCAACTCACTCATCAGATATCGCAACTCCAGACCTCTTTGGAAAATAAGGCTGGGCTGAATTCTCAGGGGTATGTGGCATGGGGCACAATCTGGCCTGCTGGAAGGGTAGGACCATTGATGGCAGAAAATGATTCACTCTCAGCCAGGATCAGGTCGAGCTGTTTCTGTCGGAAATCGAAGATGCGCTCCAAGGTTTTTCTGATATAGAGCGGATGCAGGAGGTTTCCCAGGAGTCCGAAGGGTGGTTGGTAGGTGATCCGGTCAAGCATCTGAACCCCGCCTGCCACCGGGCGGATCTCGTGATAATGGTACCAGAAGCGATACGGGCCAAGCCGTTGTTCGTCCACAAAAGAATGGCCTGTACGGATATGTTTGATCTCAGTAACCCAGGTATGGGTGCCGAGCAGCGGAATGGCGATCCTGTAGACAACGATCAGCCCGTTGTACATCACGGCCGGGACCTCGGAGACGATGGAAAAACGCAGGTCAGGAGGGGTGATTCGATCGAGGTTGGCAGGATTCTGGAGAAAATCCCAGGCTGCCTCGATGGATGTCGTTAGCCTTTGTCGGCGTTCCAGGATGTACATTCCTTTCTTTGCTCCTTGAATTATTGCAGCCTCTGCAGGCGTTTGCCCATTTAGATCCTGCTTCCCCATACCATATAGAGGGGATCACTGTAGAACAGCTCCTGGTGAGAATCATCTACCGGTCGCGGCAGCCATCGCCGTGATAGAGTCGCCATCTGCTCGAAACCACCGCTGGCCAGCAGCATATCGATGACCAGGCCAAGCCGCTCAAACTCATGGAGCTCTGGCCAGATTCTGATGACCTTGGGAGGAAACCAGCGGTTTGAGAAAGCTATGGTGAGGATACCTTTGGGACGCAGGACTCTCGTTATCTCAGCCATTACGGCCAGAGGTCTGGCCAGATACTCGATCGAGGCCGTGCAGATCACCGCATCAAAACTGGCATCGGCAAAGGGCAGTCTGCTTTCATGGTTGAGATCGTGGACCACGGTGTGGGTCGCCCTGCTGTTCTGACGTAGTTCATCCGCATTCAACCCAAGTACCGTCAGGCTGTCGAGGGCCAGATCGATCGGGCAGGTGCGAGGTCCAGCTGCCCATCAGGTCAAGTACGCGGGCGCCCTGCGGGATCAGCCTGCCGTACTGGGTGCCGATCTCCTCTCTGGCTGTGCTGTCGAGATGATGCACGAACCTGGGCTGGCGATAGAAGTCGGTATCAGGCCGTTCGTCGAGACGTCGGAAATTGTCGGGGATAGATAGCAGCCCTTCCTTGCTGGCCACTCCGGTCTGCATCCCCGGACCGTCAGCGCTGATCCGCTCGAGCCAGTCTTCACATCGGCCGCCTCGTTCCTTCTGCTGCGGATGGATGGCCTTGATTTCAGCCTGCAGACGGAGGTCTCGGCCGGCAAGCGGATGGTTGAGGTCGAAGACCAGTTTCTCATCCTCACGGCCAAGATAACGGCAGGGAGCGGTGGATACCCGAAAGAGGCCGTCAACGCCGCTCAGCAGACCCTGCGGGTAGTAGCGGCTGGGTGTCAGGGTGAAACTGTTGCCATAGGCGCCCACATTTCTGAACTGCCCGGTACTGACCAACACCCGTTTTTTCGGCGAAAGGGGCTGGAAAAAGCGATCCGCCACAATATCAACTGTGGCGCGGCCGCCGACCTGCTGACCAATAAGCCCCCGGACAAGTTCCGGCTCAAGGATGTCCCGCCAGAAACTCACCGGATCGGCCCAGAAACTGTCCTGATGCTGTATCTCTCCCTCTTTCCAAATCAGCGAAAACTCGATGATCGCCCGGCTGTATTGATCGATGATTTGCATAACAATTATCCCTTCTGCCGTATGCTTTTGCGGTCCTCTTCTATTGCATCAAAAATACATTAAGCAGGAGTGAGGTTGGGACAATGGCTGTAATGAGAGAGTATAATGATAATCAAAACACCCATTACACCCTCTTGTTTTGGAGCCGTGAAATGGTGATAACTCATCGCTTTCTTTGGACTTCCTAAAAAAAGCCTTTTACAACGAAGAGTGGTCCGATCCAATACATCAGAACTACCATTTGCCGACATTTTTAGTAAACACTTTTACACTGAAACCAATATCTGGTATCGGACCAAGCTCTCCAAGACCTTTTCCGCAAAAAAAGGCAATATTCTCAGAAAGTTGACAACAGTATCCCGCCGGAGACGATTATCATGCCAGCACATCGATGACAGTCTCCTTGTATACTGACCAGCCATCATCGAAAGGTACAACAACTATGTGCCGAACAGGTGGTCCACGTTTTTGTTCTGCCCCTCACAATAAGCCAAGATGAGCTATGATTTTCCAATCACGGAGAGGTTACCCATGGCAAGCCTCGTCTGGAAAGCCCACCTAACAGGTTGACATAATTCCTGATCATCCTCGTCGGAGATGTTTCCTATATATCTGATAACTTATATGAGACACATAGGCTGTCAGATTTGATTTAAACTAGAGCTGGACTTGTGTAAAATCGAATTTCGATGTCTACGATTCTAAGCGTTTGCCAGCGGTTCAGGCGGTCGCAAAAGCTTTTTCTCAAGAAAATTCAGCAGATCTTTTTCAGTATAGCACCCTTTGTGCTTGATCTTGAATTCATCGAAGATCAGCTGTTTGATTTCTTCGTCGGTGGCATCCCAGTCGGAAAAAATAGTCTCTTTTTTGGTCAGTTGTATGTTCATGGCCTGCTCTCAGATGGATGGTCGAGTGTTTGCAGTTTTTATTTCAAAGATAAACAGCGGTTCTCACAAAAATCTTACAGAAGAGACGGTAAAAGAAAAAAAGAGGTTTGGATTGTCTTGGGAGGTTCTCAAGGAAGAGTTAAACGGTAACGTATTGTCGCGCCGGTCGTTCTCAATTTTTCATGCGTTTCTTAAAAAAGCGGTGTATCCTGATCTCTTTCCGGCAAGGTTGAAATGCGGGCCATGAAAATCGGGGTATTCTGGTGATGGAAAACAATACTGAAGTTGTCAGGCTCGATAAATGGTTGTGGGCCGCCCGATTCTTTAAAACCCGGGCCCTTGCCTCCCAGGCGGTGAACGGTGGCAAAGTGCACGTCAACGGCAATCGGGGAAAAGCGGCGCATAGTATGCTGGTTGGCGATAAATTGGTTATCACCATTGGCACTATGGAGTTTCACATAGCCGTTCTGGCGATCTCCAAACTCAGGCGACCCGCCCCGGAAGCGCGTCTGCTGTACGTCGAATCGGCGGAGAGTATTGCCGCCCGCGAAGAGCAGCGGGAAATGAAAAAAATGGTCAGTGCCGGTTTCACCGCCCCGGCGCAAAAACCGGGAAAACGCGACCGTCGCAAGATCAGGTCCTTTACCAGAAAAGATTGAAGAGAGAAGAACTATGCAGAAAATAGAGCGAGCATTGATAAGTCTTACCGATAAATCGGGGATCGAGGGTTTTGCCGGAGAGTTGGCAAAACTTGGTATTGAGTTGCTGTCAACCGGTGGGACGGCGAAAAAACTGCGGGAGGCAGGTCTTACGGTCATGGATGTCTCGGAATTCACCGGGTTCCCGGAGATGCTCGACGGCCGGGTGAAAACCCTGCATCCGAAGGTGCACGGCGGCATCCTCAACCAGAGAGCCAACAGCCATCATCAACAGCAATGTGCCGCCCATGGGCTGCAGAACATCGATCTTATTGCTGTCAATCTCTATGCCTTTGAGAAGACGGTTGCCGATCCGCACTGCAGCCTGGCCGAAGCCATTGAAAATATCGATATCGGCGGGCCGACACTCTTGCGGGCGGCGGCCAAGAATTTCCACGATGTAACGGTTATTGTCGATCCGGCCGACTATCCGCAGGTTCTTTCGGAGATCAAGGAATCCGGCAATACCACCCTGCAAACCCGTTTTATGCTGATGAAAAAAGTTTTTGCCCTCACTTCCGTCTACGATACTACCATTTCCAGGTGGCTGGAAAAGGTCGATGTGCAGGCAAACGAATATCTGCTGGAGAGTAAATAATGCTGAAAATGGCGGTGTTGTTGTCGGGCAGCGGGCGAACCCTCGACAACTTCCATGAACGTATCGAAAAGGGCACGCTGGCCGGAAAAATCCAGGTGGTTGTATCCAACGTCAAGGATGTCCTTGGCCTCACCAAGGCAAAAAAATATGGCTACCCAGCATTCTATTGCCCTGACAACGCCGGAATCAACACCATTTTACAGGATTACGATGTCGATATCGTCTGCCTGGCCGGCTATCTGAAACTCTATACCCCGCCACCAAAGCTTGCCCGGGCGGTCATCAATATCCATCCCTCGCTCATTCCCAGCTTCTGCGGTACCGGCTACTTTGGTCATCATGTGCACAGCGCCGTCAAGGCGCGCGGCTGCACGGTGAGCGGTTGTACGGTCCATTTTGCCGATGGAAATTACGACGAAGGGCCGATCATTCTGCAAAAAACCGTCGAACTCGACTATGAGGACGATATCGACACCATTGCCGCCAAGGTCTTTGCCGTCGAGTGCCTGGCTTTCCCCGAGGCAATCAACCGGGTGGACGAGCGGGGCATAGATTTCTTTTGGCAGCGGGTGAGAGGGTCGCTATGAGTAAAAGAGTCGTTATGTCGGCCCAGGACATCGATCTGGCCATCCAGCGTATCGCCCTGCAGATTCTTGAAAAAAATCACGGTCGTGGCTTTCTGGCCATCGTTGGGATTCATACCTGCGGCGTGTATGTGGCCAGGAGGATCCATGGTTATATCGAAAGCCAGCTGGCGGAAAAGATTCCCTTCGGTTCCCTCGATATCAACCTGTACCGCGATGACTGGAGTCTCATCTCCCAGAACCCGATCGTCAAGACCACGGAAATCAGCTTCGATGTCGACAATACCAACCTTATTCTCGTCGACGATGTTATCTTTACCGGCCGCACCATCCGCGCGGCGATGGACGCCATCATGGATTACGGTCGCCCGAATACCATCCAGCTGGCGGCACTGGTCGACCGAGGCGGTCGGGAGCTGCCGATTCAGCCGGACTTTGTCGGCATGACCACCGGTATTCTGCACAATGAAAGGATCAAGGTCGTGCTGCACGGTCAGGGCGAGGATGGCGAGGTCATCATCGAAAGCTGATGGCGGCCGTCGAACTTCTTGCCCCTGCCGGCAGTATCGAGACCTTCCGGGCGGCTCTCGACGGTGGGGCCGATGCCATCTACGTCGGCGCCCCGGGCTTTAATGCTCGCAACCTGGCGAGGGATTTGCGCCTTGAAGAAATCGGCGCGATGATCCGTTCCTGCCGCAAACTCGGCAAGAAACTCTTTGTTGCCGCCAACAGCCTCATCCTCGAAAAAGAACTGCCACTCGTTATAGAAAACCTGGCACTGCTCCAGGAGCTGCAGCCGGATGGCTTGATCGTCCAGGACCTGGGGCTTATCGGCCTGGTAAAAAACCATTTTCCCCGATTGAGGATGCACGCCTCAACCCTGATGCTTGCCCATAACTCGGAGGCCGTTGGATTTTTTGCAAGTCTTGGATGTCAGCGGGTGGTACTCGCCCGCGAACTTACCCTTAAGGAGATAACGGCGATTAGCGCCCGGCGAGGCGAAACCGAGATTGAGGTATTCATCCACGGGGCGATGTGTTTCTCCTACTCCGGTCTCTGCCTTTTTTCTTCCTATCTCGGCGGTAAAAGCGGGTTGCGCGGACGCTGTGTGCAACCGTGTCGTCGGGCTTACAGCGAGGTGAGCCAGGGCAGGGGCCATGGCAAAAAGGGTGATCCGTCGCGATATCTCTTTTCCATGAACGATCTGAGCGGCCTGGATGTCCTCCCGGCCTTGTTGCAAACCGGCATCACCTCCCTGAAAATAGAAGGGCGGTTGCGATCGGCCCACTACGTGCAGTGCGTCGTCGGTGCCTATCGCCAGGTGCTCGATGCCGCCCCCGAGGAGCAGGAACGCGCCGTCATTGCGGCAAAAACTATGGCCGAACGGGCGATGAGCCGCAAGACCTCGCCGGGCTATTTTTTTTCACCACAGCCGGCCGAGGCAATTACCCCCTTCCACTCCGGTAACATGGGTATCCATCTCGGCCGGTTTAGTACATTAAAGACCGCCGGCGAGCAACAAATCTGTAAGTTCGTCCTGAAAGGCGATCTCACCGTCGGCGACAGACTGCGCCTCCACCAGGAACCTTCCGGCGAGCGCAGCCCTTACCGGTTGAAGGCCCTCTTTGTTGCGGGAGTGCAGCAGGAACAGGCGAAGACCGGCGACAAAGTGTCCATGGCGCTACCGGAGAATTTTGTCATGCCCCTCGGTGGCTATGTCGAGGTGTATAAAATCGATGGTGCCTCTGGCGGACCCGTCAACCCCAATCTTCTCGCCTCGGCCGATGTAGCGAGAGACCTTGCCGGAGATGAGGAAAAAACTGTCGCGGACCATAGGCATGCTTACCGTGAAAATCTGTGGCAGCGACATACCGGAAGCAGCTGTCGAGCCTGCGGGAAAAAGCGGCAAGCCTAGCGGCCGAACAGTGCCGAGAAAAGGACTGCCCCTTGAATGGTGGCTGAAAACCGATTCCGTCAAAATCTTGCTGGGGGAGATGCCTCTGTCGCCCGATCGGTTTCTTCTCCCTTTTGATAAGCAGATTCTCAGCCAGGCCGGTAAAATTAAAAGCACACTCGGCCCCAAGGCCCGCATGGTCATATGGGCTCTGCCGCCGATCATTATGGAAGGAGATTTGGGGCGCTATCATAAGCAGATAGCTCTGCTGATACGCACCGGCTTCAGGAACTTCCAGCTTGGTCATCTCAGCCAGTTGGCGCTCTTTGGCAATGAGAAGGTCCAGCTTTTCGCTGATTACACTTTTAACCTGCTGAATAGCCAGGCGATGGCCCTGGTCGGTGGACTTGGCATCACCAAGGCGCAGGCGGTAATTGAGGTGGATCGTCAAGCGCTCCGCGATCTTCTTGCGGCCCAAGAACGAAAAGTCCCAGTTGGTGAGGATGAACGGCGGGATCGCACCATTCCGGTAGGTTTGACCGTCTACGGCACGCCGGCCCTCTATACCTCGCGACTGGCTGCCAGCCATTTTCATTATGAGCGGCAGATCCTCAGTCCTAAAAACGAGCCCTATGTCATCAAAAAGATGGACGGTTGCACCCAGACCTTTCCGGAACGGCCTTTTTCACTTCTTCCGTATCTTTCTGAATTGCGGGAACTGGGCCTGAGTTATGTGGTCGTCGATATCTCCGGAGGCAAGGTCTCCGGGCGAGGCCTTCAAGAGCTGCAGGATCGTCTGGCCAACAACGGAAGGTACGGCAAGCTCTCCACCTTCAACTACCTGGGCAAGCTTGAGTAAAGCTGACCGAGGGGCAGGTAGTACCTCTTTGGTGCATTAGTTGGTCTTCTGCGGTTTGCCTTCGTCCAAACGGCGCATGCCTTCCATGAGCAGTTTCATGAAAAAGCCGATTTCCGGGGTGCTGAAATCCTCCGGGGCGATGCCCGGGGTAAAGCGGAATCGCCCGGATTTTTCCTTGAGAATCTGGTAAAAGGCCAGGTCGCCAGCATGATCTCCATATTTCGCCTTAATGAGGGCACCCTGGCGAAAGGAAAAGCGGGCAGTGCCCCGGCTGAGATCGGTGATCGTTAAAATCCCCGTTTTACTGTTCATATTGAGGGTTTGGAAAAGAGCTTCGGCCGGAATTTCCGCGAGGTTGCCGATCATCCCGGAGGAAAGATCTTCGGCACGGATTTTGTTCGATCTGTTCAGCCTTTCCGCCATGAGACGGGAGAAATACAATTGGATTGCCGGGTAAATATCCAATATCTTCTGAAAATTCGGCTGATTGATATAGAGTATGGAGCTTGGCTCCTTGACCTGAATAGTGGCATTGACGTTATCGTTGCAGATAAGGCTCATCTCTCCGAAAACCTCGCCTCTATCAAGGGTCGAGATGATGATCCCGGCATCGTTCAGCACATTGACGCTGCCAGCAACGATGATAAAGAACCGGCCGCCCGAATCACCTTTGCGAATAACGATATCGCCGGTTTTATATTTGGTGAGTTTGAAATAGCTGATGACCGTGTCGAGGTGCTTTTCTTCGATATTTTTAAAAAAAGAAAAACTACTGAGCAGATGGACCATTGAACCGAGTTCGTCGGACAAACTGCCTTCGTTGTTTTTCGCCAATTGTTCGTCCTTGCTGTGTTCGAGCTTGATAGAGCCGGTGCAGCCACTGCAGCTGATCATGCAGACGGGGATCTTGTCGGCACGTTCATATTGGATGACTATTTTGCCGAGATCGCCGTTGAGGATTTTGCAGATTTTCCGGCCAACGGGATATTTTACGATCGAGGTGGTAATAAAACTGTTTTCGCTTTCATTGGTGAGCGGGATGGCGATTCCGGAAAGTTCGAAGACATCGCTGTATTGATACAAGGGGCAACTGCGGTTTTCGACAATTCGAAAGAGTATTTTTGGAAAACCCATACATTATGCCTTGCAAGTGAGATTCTTTACGAACGGATTAGCGAAATAATTGTCGATCGGTTGCTTACATCAAGGACCAAGCATAGCCTATCTTGGCTCCCGGTGTCAATTCCGCTGCGAGAATTGACGGATGGCGACCGCCTGGAACTCCTGCTGATATTTGTTGACATATCGTTTTTGTTGCATTATAAATTGCGATCTTTCATGTGAAATGTTCCGGGTCGATTGCGAGGTTTGTGCATATATCGATCGGCACCTTGACAATACAAGAAAATCAACGATTTGAAGAACTGATATATTTACAGGAGGAGTATCTACGTGGCTAATCACAAATCTGCTGAAAAAAGAAGTCGTCAAGCTCAGGCTCAACGTTTGCGTAACAGAATGAACAAAAGCAAAATTAAAACCGTGGTGGGCAAGCTTGATGAAGCCGTCGCCTCCGGTGCGGCAGACGCCGCCCAGGAAGCTCTGAGAAAGGCCATTTCAGTAGTTGCCAAAACAGCGAGCAAGGGCACCATTCACAAGAAAACCGCCTCTCGGAAGATTTCTCGGCTGACCAAACGGGTCAATGCCATGAATACCGATACCGCCGCCTAGTTCGTTCGACACCCGGCCCGGGGAAATGGGTGAAGAAGATGGACCAAAGAGCCATGAAATCCTCAGATTTCATGGCTCTTTTTTTTATTTCAGCGGGCGGTGAAGACTGGACAAGACCGGGCGCCAGCTGGTATGTTACGCCACTATTCGCTCGGTATGGCGAAAAAAGAGAGAAATTTGACGGTAACAGGACCCATGGCCAAGAGAATTTTCCGCCCAGAGAAACCGCAGTTCGAAGAAGACATGAAAACGCACCGATTGGTGCCGGTATCCACCCAGATCGTTGCCGATCTCGATACCCCTTTGACCTTGTTTAGCAAGGTGGCCGAGGGGCAAAACCATGCATTTCTCTTTGAGAGCATGGAAGGTGGTGAGAAATGGGGACGTTTTTCCTTTATCGGTTATGATCCTCTGGTGACCTTTACCTCCAAGGAAGACTTGGTGACGATCGAAGACAAGCACGGCGAAGGCAGCTCCCGGACCTTCACCGCCAATCCCCTCCATGCCCTGAAATCGATGGTAGGTGACATCGGCGCTGCCGAATACGACTACCTGCCGAGATTCTGCGGCGGGGCGGTTGGCTTTCTCGGCTATGATATGGTCAGGTTCATGGAGGATCTCCCGGACGACCGACCGGCCACCGAACTGCCCGATTCGTCGTTTATGGTACCGAAGATTGTCCTGATACACGACAGTTTCAAGCAAACGGTGACCATCGTCTGCTGGGTGCAGACCGAAGGAGGCGATGGCCCCACTTTGTACCAGGAGGCGCTGGCGCTGATAAACGAGGTCATTGACAGGATCAAAAGACCGGTGGCGCCAAATCTCTTCCAGGAGAGCATCGAGGGTTGCGCCGAACCGCATGTCTTCTCCTCAAACATGGAAAAAGGGCAATTTACCGCGATGGTCGAGCGGGCAAAGGAATACATCCTGGCCGGGGATATCATTCAGGTAGTGCTTTCCCAGCGTTTTCATACCACGACGCAACTCCCGCCCCTGGTCCTCTACCGGGCGCTGCGACACATCAACCCGAGCCCCTATCTCTTTTATCTGCAACTGGGAGATGTCATCCAGATCGGCTCGTCGCCGGAAATTCTTGTACGTAAAACCGGCAGCAACATCGAATTGCGGCCCATTGCCGGCACGAGAAGGCGAGGGATAACGCCCGAAGAGGACGCGGCCCTTGAAAAGGAACTGCTGGCCGACCCGAAAGAGCGGGCGGAACATCTGATGCTCGTCGATCTCGGCCGCAATGATGTGGGGCGGGTTGCCAAGGGCGGCCATGTGCATGTTCAGGATCTCCTGGTGATAGAACGTTACAGCCATGTCATGCATATCGTCTCCGGTGTGCATGGCGAGATAGCCGACGGCAAAGACCAGTTTGACGTCATGGCCGCCTGCTTCCCCGCCGGCACCGTCAGCGGTGCACCGAAAATCCGGGCCATGCAGATTATTGACGAGCTGGAACCCGACAAACGTGGCGCCTATGCCGGTTCTGTCGGCTACTTCGGCTTTTCCGGCAACATGGACTTCTGTATAACCATCAGGACCTTCGTGATGCATGGCAAGAACCTGTGGGTTCAGGCCGGGGCGGGGATTGTCGCCGATTCCCAGCCGGAAAAGGAGTTTGAGGAAACGATCAACAAATCCTTGGCCTTGCGCCGAGCGGTTGAACTGGCTGAGAAGGGATTCTAAAATGCTTGTTATTATAGATAACTACGATTCATTCACCTACAATATCGTGCAGACCGTTGCCGCCAATAGTCTGGCTGACGGGCGAATTGAGGATATCAGGGTCTTTCGCAACGACAAGATTACCGTGCCGGAGATAGCGGCCATGCAGCCGGATCGTCTGCTGATTTCCCCCGGCCCCTGCACCCCGAAAGAGGCGGGTATCTCCATTGAGGCGATCAAATATTTCGGTGGTAAAATCCCTGTTCTCGGGGTCTGTCTCGGTCATCAGGCCATGGGCGAGGCCTTTGGCGGCACGGTTCTCCGGGCGCGGCGAATCATGCACGGCAAGACCAGCCCGATGTTTCATGATGGAATCGGGGTTTTCACCGGTCTGCCCAACCCCTTTGACGGCATGCGCTATCATTCCCTGGTGGTTGAAGAAAGTGATCTCCCGGCTTGTCTGACGGTGACCTGCCGTACCGATGAAGGGGAGTTGATGGGCCTTCGGCACCGTGAACTGGCCATCGAAGGGGTGCAGTTTCATCCGGAATCGATCATGACACCGGCCGGTATTCAACTGCTGAAAAATTTTATGAGTGCCGAGTATCTGACAATGCTTCGGCCATAGGGCATCCGTTGTGCAAGTTCAATAGGAACGAGAGATCATGGACATTAAACAAGCCATAAGTAAAGTCGTTACCGGCGGCCATCTGGCCGAATCAGAGATGGTGGCGGTCATGAACCAGATCATGGGCGGCGATGCCACCGACGCCCAGATCGGCGCCTTTATTACTGCTCTCCGTATGAAAGGGGAAACAATCGACGAAATTGTCGGGGCGGTCCGGGTCATGCGGGAAAAGGCAACCTTTGTCGATGCCGGGATCGATACCGCTGGTGGTCAGGTGCTCATGGATATCGTCGGCACCGGCGGCGACGGTGCCGGGACCTTCAACGTCTCGACGACCACCGCCTTTGTTGTCGCCGCCGCCGGAATTCCCGTCGCCAAACACGGCAACCGGGCGGTTTCCTCGCATTGCGGCAGTGCCGATGTCCTGGAGGCCCTTGGTGTCAACTTAAGTATGCCTCCGGAACGGGTTGCCAGCTGTGTCAGGTCTGTGGGCATCGGTTTTCTTTTTGCACCGTTGTTGCACGGTGCCATGAAATACGCCATTGGCCCGCGTCGGGAGATCGGCATCCGCTCCATCTTCAATATCCTCGGCCCGATGACCAATCCGGCCAGAGCCAACGTCCAGCTCACCGGGGTGTTTGCCAAAGAGTTGACAACAGTCCTGGCCGAGGTTTTGGTTCGATTGGGGATGAAACGAACACTGGTGGTCTGGGGCGAAGGCAATCTCGACGAGTTGACCATTACCGGCACCTCCCATGTCGCCGATGGTCATGACGGCAAAGTGACCAGCTACACCATTGCCCCGGAAAATTTCGGACTGCAAAGGGCGACACTCGCCGAGATACGCGGCGGGGCAACTCCTGCCGAAGCGGCGCAACAGGTGCGGCAAGTCCTTGGCGCCGAGCAAGGCCCGAAACTCGATATGGTCCTGCTCAATGCCGGAGCTGCTCTCCATGCCGGAGGCAAGTGTCACGACATTGGCTCGGGCGTGGTCTTGGCGCGCGAGATCATAGGATCCGGTGCCGCTCTCGCAAAACTTGAAGAATTGGTGGGCTTTTGCCGTTCGTCAGCACCAGCCTAAATCCGCCAGCCGGTATTTTTTGCATCGCCCTTTGCGGTTACACCTCTGCTCTTCACGTCGAAATGATTATTTCCTAAAAAACAAGCTGTAACGCCTTTATCATGATTCTTGACACCATAGTTGCAAAAAAAAGACAGGAAGTTGCTGAATTACGATCGAAAGGTATTTTTCTGCCCGACCAATTTCGCGATAAACACATCGAATCCCCGCGCGGCTTTCGCCGTACTTTAATGGCCTATCCCGGAGTTTCGGTAATTGCCGAAGTGAAAAAAGCCTCGCCTTCCAAGGGGGTTATCTGTGCCGATTTTGAGCCCGTAAATATTGCCCGCAACTATCAGCGCAACGGGGCACAAGCCATTTCCGTTCTCACCGATGTGGATTTTTTCCAAGGTTCGTTGCTGTATCTCATGCAGGTAAGGGAAGCGGTACCGCTGCCGGTACTGAGGAAGGATTTCATCATCGATGAACTGCAGATCAAGGAGGCGCATCTCCACGGGGCCGATGCCATCCTGCTCATCGCGGCAATCCTCGACATACGGCAGATGCAGGATTATCAGGCCATGGCCGGCGAATGCAAAATGGATGTCCTGGTAGAAGTCCATGACGAGTGGGAGACTGAACAGGCCCTGCAAGCGGGCTGTGAACTTATCGGCATCAACAATCGTAATCTGAAGACTTTTGCTGTCGATCTGGAAACGACCTTTCGCTTAAAAAGACTCATTCCCGAGGAAATTCCCGTGGTCAGTGAGTCGGGATTAAAAACGGTGGAGGATTTTCGCCGTCTCAAGGAAGAGGGTATCAAGGCGGCGCTCATTGGCGAAACATTGATGCGAGCCGGTGCCGACAGCGACCTGCTGCAATGTCTCAGGGCATGACGGCAATGGCGAAAAAGATCCTCGTTCCGCAAAGAACCCGGGTGAAAATGTGCGGAACAACCCGGATCGAGGACGCCCTGGCCGCCGTGCGTATCGGTGTCGATGCTCTTGGTTTTATTTTTTATGCAAAGAGCCCGAGATATATTGTCCCGGAAAAAGCCGCAGCCATTTTCAGAGTCCTGCCGCCCTTTATCGACCGCGTCGGCGTATTTGTCGATGCCCCACTTATTGAAGTCGTAAAGACGGTGGAACTCGGTCTGTCCTTTGTACAATTGCATGGCAACGAGACACCCGATTATTGCCGGAAAGTACGGGAAAAGTTGCCATTTTGCGGCATTATCAAGGCATTCAGGGTGGGGGCGGAAAGCAGCGCCGATACTTTTTCACCCTATGATTCGTTCGTTGACGCCTTTCTCCTTGATACCTACGTCAAGGGGGCGAGTGGCGGAACCGGGTTGGTATTTGATTGGTCGATCATCGATAAATTACAACTGCAGCGCCCGGTCATACTGGCAGGGGGCATTTCGCCGGAAAATGTTGCTGCTGCCATTGCTGCGGCGCACCCCTATGCCGTGGACATCAATTCAGCCGTCGAATTGCAACCGGGGATCAAAGATCACCGCCGTCTACAAGCTCTGATGCAGGTAGTGGCGGTAAACGGTTGTCGATAGAGCCTCGTTGGTAAAATGCTCCGTCAGTGCTGTCATCTGGCGATGACAAATGCCCCGACATAGCCACTTTCCAACAGGGCTTTTTCGGCAATCTTGGCACTTTGCAAGGTCTTGCCGACGTAGACGTGGACTCGGTAGAGAATATCCTTGGGATTGAAAGATTGATGGATGACCGTTGTATGACCGGCGTCGGCAAACCGCTTTTGCAACCTCATGGCATTGTTTTTTTTTGCAAAAGACCCTATTTGTACATAAAATTCGCCTAACGCCAAGTCCTTATAGAATAAAGTCGGCGCCTCCCCTTCGTTTTGAATCTCTCCCTCGACAAGGGCAACAATCTGCACTTTGGCCATGCCGTTGTCAACAACCCCGAGTGCCCTCGCCGCCTTGTAACTGAGATCTATAATTCTCCCGTCTGCAAAGGGTCCCCGATCATTGACACGAACAAGGGTGTCTTTGCCGTTTTCGAGATTTTTCACCAGTAATACAGTGCCCATCGGTAAGGTCTTGTGGGCGGCAGTCAGCGTATGCATGTTATAGGATTCGCCGCAGGAGGTTTTACGGCCATGAAAGGGTGAGCCATACCAGGAAGCAAGACCTTTCTGGATGAAACCTTCGGAGGAGGGATTGTGGAAGTACGTTTTGTTATCAATGACATATGGCTCCTGGGTTCTCGACCATGAATCGGTTGCTTGAACATTGGAGATAAAAGAAAATAAAATGCTGGTCAGGAAGAAGCAGGCGGCGAGCAACCTCAATGCTTGGCGAAGCCGGGTGGCCTGGGTAAGCTGCATTTTGCGAAAGTATTTGTATCTATAGGAAAAAGACTTCGGGTAAGGAGTTGTGAAAATCATTTGGTCGCTGGGCAACACTCGCTGGTTATAGAATGCATCGGTCCTATTCATCAGAAGTTCGTTTTTAACAGATCAGCCAATTTTTACCCTTGGATTGCCGGGCAGTTTCTGGATTGAAGCTCATTATCCTCGAATCGGAGTCAATTGTCAAAGACCATCCCCAGATAATTGCTAGCCCGCCGAGCCGCGATTTATAAACGTTCGAACAATGGCATCGAGTACAGAGGAACAATAACAATATGAGAGACTCTGTCTAAAGGATCACTTTTCCTTGATAAGACGCGGCCTTTTCATAATGGTTGAATTTTCAAGAATTACCTGATATATAACCGCTACTAAACACTGCCCAGCGTCTTGATATACAAACACTTGGCAGTTTCGTACCCATCTTCGCCAGCATAGCTCAGTTGGTAGAGCGGCGCTCTCGTAAAGCGCAGGCCAGCGGTTCGATTCCGCTTGCTGGCTCCAGAAAATTTAAGGACTTATGGCTTTTTGCTGTAAGTCCTTTTTTTATTGAAGTACCTGAACAAGCCAATGTCGAAGGAACGCTGGGCGTGTATAAATAGAAGAAATTTGCAAAAGTTGGAGGTCGGAGAAGGATCTCTCCGAAGCGGCCAACCACATATTGTTGAAAGCAGCTTAGTTGCAAGTAAAGAAACACCTTGAAGTCAGGATCGGCACAGGCTATTGTTTTTTATCAATTCTTATGATCATTATCGGGACAATAGTTGCAAAAACAGAACGCCCAAAGACTTACCATGAAACTCGTCGGTAAAACAGGATCACAACACCAGAGGCACCCTCAGCTGATATGAAGACAATCGAGATCAACAAAGGCCTCGACATTCCCATTTCCGGGAGGCCCGAGTCAGAAATCCGGCCGGGTAATCCAATCCGTCAGGTGGCAATTATCGGTGACGATTATGTCGGCATGAAACCAACAATGCTGGTTGGATTGGACGATCACGTCATTACCGGCCAGAAGCTGTTTACCGACAAGAGAAACCACGGGGTAATCTTCACCTCGCCGGCGTGCGGCAGGGTCGTTGCCGTCAACCGCCGGGAAAAAAGAAGATTCGAGTCGCTCGTCATCGAAGTGGAAGGTGATGAATCGGTCACCTGCGTCGAACCGATCGACCGGCCAGACCGACTGGAGTCGGCAGCGATTCGCGAGATTTTTGTCGATTCGGGGCTGTGGACGGCATTTCGAACCCGACCCTACGGCAAGACGCCGGCAGTCGGCTCCGACCCGGCCGCCTTGTTCGTTACCGTCATCGATACCGCGCCGCTGGCCGCGGATCCTCTCGTCGTGGTCAATGAGCATCAGGCGGAGTACCATTTCGGCCTGAAGATCCTCAGGCGACTGCTTACCGTCCCCATCCATTACTGCACAGGAGCAGCCACCCTGCAGCCCTTCGAGCAGGTCGATGGCCTCGAGTACTGGTCCTTTCGCGGTCCCCATCCGGCCGGATTGCCGTCGACCCATATCCATTTCATCGCTCCGGTCCATGAGAACAAAACGGTCTGGCATATCGGCTACCAGGATGTAATCTCAGTCGGCCACCTTTTTATGACCGGGCGGCTGATGACCGAGCGGGTCGTCGCTCTTGCCGGGGCCGGCGTCCTTTCGCCTGCCCTGATAAAAACCAGGGTAGGAGCTTCGCTGGTCGACCTTTGTCGGCATGAAATTTCCCTCGACGACCTTCGGGTCATCTCTGGCTCGGTGCTGAGCGGTCGCAAGTCGGAAGGAAATGTCTGCTTTCTCGGCCGCTTTCACGACCAAGTGTCGGTTATCCATGATTTTAGCGGCAGATCGTTTTTCAACTGGTTGCTGCCCGGCAGGAGCCGTTTTTCCATCAAGCCGGTTTTTGCCTCGGCCTATGGCCAGAAGAAAACCTTTCCGATGAATACGGCGTTGTGGGGCGGCAAGAGGGCCATCTACCCGCTTGGAACCTATGAGCAGGTTATGCCATTGGACATCATTGCCACGTCGTTGCTGAAATCGATCGCCAAGGGCGACACGGAAAAATCGAAGGCACTCGGTTGCCTCGAACTGATCGAGGACGACCTCGGCCTTTGTGGATTCGTCTGTCCCGGTAAAAACGAGTTCGGCCCTGCCCTGCGTGAAGTGCTTACCGCCATCGAACAGGGTAATTAAAACCTCCTCACAACAGGTGACAGTTTGCAGATGAAATTCTTGAATAAGCTCATGGAAGAAGCAGGACGCCACTTTGCAGAAGGTGGGCGGTTCGCACGCTGGTATCCGCTCTATGAGGCCTTCGACTCCTTCCTGTTCGGCTCCAACCAGACGACCAAGGCGGCTCCCCATATTCGCGATTCCATCGATCTGAAGCGGATAATGACCACCGTCCTCATCGCTCTGTTACCTTGCACCTTCATGGCCATGTGGAATACCGGCTATCAGGCTAATTCGGTGATCGCAGCCATGGGGCTGGCTGGACCGGATGGCTGGCGCGGCGAGATCTTGGCGCTGGTCGGCTGCGACCCGACCAGCCTGCTGTCCAATTTTTTCCACGGCGCTCTCTACTTCCTGCCGATCTATATTGTCACCATGGTGGTCGGCTCGTTCTGGGAGGGGGTCTTCAATATAATTCGCGGACACGAATTTTCCGAAGCCTTTCTGGTTACCGGCCTGCTTTTCGCCCTGAGCCTGCCGCCGACCATTCCCCTCTGGCAGGTAGCGGTCGGTATCAGCTTCGGTCTTGTTTTTGCCAAGGAGGTTTTCGGCGGGGTGGGCCGCAATTTCATGAACCCGGCGCTTGCCTCGCGGGCCTTCATATACTTCGCCTATCCGGCCCAGATGACCGGAGACACCATATGGACCGCGGTAAACGGCGTCTCCGGCGCCACCCCCCTCGGTCAGTTTGCCGCTGCCCAGCCGGGCCACACCTTCGACGGGGTGAATTTTACCTGGATGCAGTCGTTTCTCGGTACCATCCCCGGCTCCATGGGCGAGACATCGACCCTTGCCTGCCTGATCGGGGCCGCACTCCTGTTGGTTACCGGTATCGCTCCCTGGCGGGTCATGGCCTCGACTCTCGTCGGCGGACTCCTTTGCGGCACCTATTTCTACCTGCAGGGCAGCGCGGTCAATCCACTGTACGCGATCCCGCCGCATTGGCATCTGGTCCTTGGCGGTTTTGCCTTCGGTTTGGTATTCATGGCCACCGACCCGGTATCGGCGGCCCACACCCATACCGGCCAGTGGCTGTACGGGTTGTTGATCGGGGTGCTGGCCATCATGATCCGGTGGCTAATCCTGCCTATCCCGAAGGAATTATGCTTGCAATTTTACTTGGTAATGTCTTTGCCCCGCTGTTCGACTATTTTGTTATTCAGGCAAATATCAAGAGAAGGATTTTACGCCATGGCTGAGAATCCATTGCCAGACCCTTTTATACGGTGCTCATCCTGGCCTTTGTCTGCTCGGCTCTGGTGGCCGGAGCGGCTGTGGGTCTGCGCCCTCAACAGGAAGTCAACCGCGATCTCGACCGGAAGCGGCATATCGGCTACGCCCAGGACTTTTTCAGGAAGGAACAACCATCGAGGAGATGTTTAGCCCCATCGAGACGAAGGTAATAGAACTGGCCACCGGGAAATTTGTCCCGGAGGACACTCTCCGCCCCGAATCATTCAAGCAGCTCAAGTCGGCACTGTCCGATGATACCGGCCGCGCCTTGAGCAGCGAAGAGGACCTTGCCAGACTGCGCCGCCTCGAGAAGTACTCTCTGGTCTATCTTGTCAAAGATGGAGCACAATCAGCCGGATTGTGCTGCCGGTGCGTGGCAAGGGACTCTGGTCGACCATGTACGCCTATGCCGCGATTCTGACGGCGACCTCTTCCACTATCCGCGGCGTCTCCTTACGAACACGGCGAAACCCCTGGCCTTGGTGGAGAAATTACGGAAACATAAAAAGTGGCAGGATGGCTGGACAGGCAAGAAGGAGTCTACGACGACAACAGGACGATCAGCTTGAAGTTTGCCAGGGTAAAGCATCAACCGAGGCCCCGGCGAAATATTTTCAGATCGACGGTCTTTCCGGCGCGACTCTCTACCACTAAGGGAGTCAACAACCTCATGGAATTCTGGTTTGGGGACCATGGCTTCAAACCCTTCTTTGCTCAACTGCAGAAGAAGGATGTCAACAATGGCTGAAACCAATTTTGAACTGCTCAAGAATTCGATATTCAAACGCAATCCCATCGCCTTGCTCGTTCTCGGCATCTGTTCATCGCTCGCGGTCACCGGCCAGATGACGACAGCTTCGGTCATGACGATCTGCGATGCCCTGCGTCTACCGCCTTCTCCAGTATGGCTATCAGCATCGTCCCGGCCAATCGGATCCCCAACAGCGTGCGGATCGGCCCTGCCATGCAGATCGTTATTATCGCCACCATGGTTATCCTCATCGATCAAATTTGTCCAAGCCTACCATTTCAGCCTCTCCAAACAACTGTCGATCTTTGTTGGACTGATCATCACCAACTGCATCGTCATGGGCCGGGCCGAAGGATTCGCCATGTCCAATCCCCCTATTCCCAGTTTTATCGACGGAATTGGCAACGGTTTGGGCTACGGCTTTCATTCTTGTCGGTCTCCTTCATCCGCGAACTGTTCGGCTCAGGCAGCCTGTTCGGCTATCCGCTCCTGCCGCTCACCACCGATGGCGGCTGGTATCTGCGCAACGGCCTGCTCGTCCTGCCCGCCGGCACCTTTTCCTCATT
>CAWDST010000014.1:0-180994 GCA_963804965.1 uncultured delta proteobacterium | reverse complement strand
CAATAACCTGTCGGTAAAAGATATGCGCTGCCCGAAGTGTAATCACGATCAGAATAATATGGTGGAATGTGACGTCTGCGGGCTAATTTTTGCCAGATATCAAAAAATCCAGGAGAAAAGCGAAAAGAGCAAGAGGCACAACTACCAGTAGAGGAACGTGACTCCGGCGTTACCTTAAAGTCTCTCCAGGCAATCCTTTTGGCGGTGGTTGTTGCCGCAACTACCTACTATTTTACCGGCTATAAAACGCAGACTTCCCCTGTGCAGGTAACGGTTGAAGCCGCTCCGGTTACCGCGGAAGCGCCATCTCAGACGAAGGAAAATGGCAACCGGGAAATACCTCCCACCCCAACCGGCGGTTTCTCCCCCGCAACCGGCGGTTTCTCCCCCGCAACCTGTGAGTTTACAGGCGGAAGTTGTTATGAAAGACAACATCATCGAGCGGGCGAGGAATGCAACAGTGTCCATCGAAACACCATGGGGTACCGGATCGGGTTTTTTCGTCAATAAGAGGAGTATTGTCACCAATCGTCATGTGGTTCAGTTCGATGAGAAGATCATTGCCGAAATGCGCAGCAACATTGAAAAAAATCGGCGGTTTTATGATCTCGAAGAGCAGAAGATACGAGACTGGCGGCAAAAATTCCAGCAAATGCCGAAAGGTCCTTCGCGCAGCCAATTGGCCATGATTATTGAGCAGCACGAGGAGGAACAAAGAAAAGTGCTGCCGACGCTCCAGGAAAACGAACAAAAATTAGCAAAGATGGATCGAAAGGCTCAGCCCTCGGAAATCAAGATTTTTTTTGCCGACGGCAAGGAACTAATGGTCAATCGTTTCGTGGTGAGTCCCAAGTATGATTTGGCGCTGCTTTCTCTCTATTCCGATGAACGGACCTTCCTCGAAAAATCTTCGGTGGGAGGAAGGCTTCATCACGGGGACAAGGTCTATGCCATAGGCAGTCCGAAGGGGCTGAGGCATACCGTGACCGCCGGGGTTTTTTCCGGATTACGAGTATTGGAGAAAAATGGACCGGTGTATCTGCAGACCGATGCAGCCTTGAATCCCGGCAATAGCGGCGGGCCAATTATCGATGAGAAAGGTTATGTACATGGAGTGGCTACTCGCGGTCTCCCAAATAGCGAAGGGATGGGCTTTGCCATCCCCATCGAAAAGGTTTTTGAGGAATTCCAATCGATACTCCACTGATTGGTGGCTTTCAGTTTTTGTTACTGTACCGAAGAGCCGGCAACCCAGCCTGTTGAAAAGGCGGCCTGGAGATTGTAGCCGCCGGTATCGGCCTGGAGGTCGAGAAGTTCACCAACGATAAACAACCCGCCCACCAGTTTTGATTGCATGGTGCGCGGGTCGATTTCTTTCAGGCTGACGCCGCCGGCGGTAATAATCGCCTCATCAAAGGAGCGGTAACCGCTTATATCGATGCGAAAATCCTTCAACCACTGTACCAGGCGCTTGCGCATTTTTCCGGGGAAGTGCACGGTATCCTGATCTTCCGGGAGATTGCAGACTTCCATACAGACCGGCACCATTTCGCGGGGCAGGAGGCCGCGGAGGATGTCAGCTATGGATTGACCGCGGCGAGCGGTGAGATCGCGGAGCAACCGGTTGTCCAACTTATCGCTGGTCAGCGCCGGTTTCAGGTCCAGGACGAGGGTTACTTTTTCACCACGGTCGAGGGCATCGACGGCCAGACCGCTGAGACTGAGAACAACCGGACCGCTCAGGCCGAAGCCGGTAAAGGCCAGCTCGCCGAAATCCTGAGCTTTGCGTTTACCGTCAAGAAAGAGTCGCACCTCGATATTTCGCAATTCAAGGCCTGCCATCCCGTGGATTTTCGGATCGGCACAGACCAAAGGAACCAGGGCCGGTCGCAGGGGTACGACGGTGTGGCCGAGGTCGGCGGCTAACCGGTAACCGTCGCCGGTCGAGCCGGTACGCGGATAGGACTTGCCGCCAGTGGCGAGAATGACATTTGTGCACGGCAGTTCCTCCTCCCGGCACCGTACCCCGCAAACTCGGCCGTCCCGGACCAGGATTGCCGTGGCAGTTGTACCATGGCGGAGAGTCACGTGCATTTCCTTCAACCAATTATTGCATACCCTGACGACATCGAGGGCCCGTCCGCTAGCCGGAAAGATACGGCCGCCGCGCTCGACCACCAGCGGCAAATTCCGACTTTCGAAGAAATCGGTCATTTCAGGGGTGAAAAACTGCTGAAAACTTTGACGGAGAAATTGGCCGCTTTTCCCAAAATGGCCAAGAAACTCGGTCAGTTCGGCGCTATTACCAAGGTTGCAGCGACCTTTGCCACTGATGCCGATCTTCCGGCCGGTGCGTTCCATCTTCTCAAGGAGTATGACTTCCCCGCCTCTCTCGGCGGCTCGACCCGCCGCCATCATACCTGCGGCACCGCCGCCGATGACGATGGTTGTACCGATCTTCATGGTGCTTGGTTTCCTTGTTAAAAATTATGAACCATGGGTGATCTCCATGGCGAGGGGTGTGGATTTTCCCGTTGAATATTCATTGATGATGTTTAATAGTAGCTTTTCTTTTTCACAAAATGAAATACAAAACACAAGAGCCAAATAGCTCGAAGGAGTGATATGACACAGGTAATGAGAGGCGATAATGTTAAGGTACATTATACCGGAAAGCTCAATGACGGCACAGTCTTTGACAGTTCCGACAATCGTGAACCGCTGAGTTTTGCGGTGGGGAGCGGTCAGGTCATTGCCGGCTTTGAGGAGGCGGTACTGGGTATGGCGGTCGGCGAATCGAAAGTTGTTCATATCCCGATTGATAAGGCCTATGGGGAACGCAAAGAAGAGCTGGTTATGCAGGTACCTATCGAGCAGGTGCCACCTGATCTCAAGCCGGAAATCGGTCTGCGACTGGAGGTGGGTGGCATGAACGGCGAACTTATCCGGGTCGTGGTAATCGCCATTTCCGCCACCCATATTACTCTCGATGCCAATGCACCGCTGGCTGGCAAGGAACTCACCTTCGAACTGGAATTGGTGGAGTGCGAAAAACCCTGAATATCGCCGGGGAGTACCTTACGCTTTGAGCCTGGTCGGCATTTCTGGACAACCTCCTAAGCTGTAAACTCTTTTGTCAGGACGAGCCGGTAGGCGTCCAGGGTTTGTGCGGCGATCTGCTGCCAATCGAATTGTTCCTCGGCCATCTTCCGAGAGTTCTGGCCCATTGCCGGAAAATCCTCGGCAAGCAGGGTGTTTATCTGTCTGGCGAGATCCTCCGGGTCGGCGGGGTTGCACAGGCAGCCGTTGATCCCCTCTTTGATCAGCTCGGGAATGCCGCCGACCCTGGTGCCGACCAAGGGCAGTCCCGCGGCCATCGCCTCCAGGCCGCTGATGCTGGTTGCCTCCATGAGGGAGGGGAGAATAGAGAAATCGGCGGCGCTGTAGTATCGAACAATTTCCTCATGCCTTTTGTTCCCGAGGAAGTGAGCCCTGTTACCGCAATGAAGGGAAAATTCCGCCTCTACCGCTGCCCGTTCAGGCCCGTCACCGATAATGATGTAGCGGATTTTTTGGTTTTTGATAAATTGCGTGGCCCTCGCCAGATACATGACGCCGTTTTTCTCGACCAATCGCCTGGTGATAATGGCGACGATGTCTTCCCGGCTGATGCCCAGTTGCTCACGGATGACCCGGCGCTGCTCCGGGTTATGGATAAATTTTGCCGCATCCACGCCGTTGGCGATAAAACGTTGCGGCGCCTTGATGGTGAAGGGGACATGGAGGAGGCTCGGGACGGGGCGAGAAAGAGATCAACCTTGCCAAAGTGCCTTTTCAACATGACCATTCTTCGCCAGCCACCTTTTTGCAGCCGTTTCAGATAGCCTGAGGTGTGGTTGGTGTAGGCCAGTGGAATATGGATAATATTGTACCATTCCAGCGGCCCCATGCCGTGGATATGGATGATATCCGGCTGGAACCGGGGCAGGAGCTTTTCACAAATTTCCTCAACTGCAGGCCATAAACCAGGGCCGCACGTATCTGAGGGCGACCCGATACACCTCCCAGCCATCTTCGCTATAATGCTCAACCTCATTGCCGCGTCGCCTGGTGACCACCGCTACCTTGTGGCCTACCTTGCTGAAGGCCTTCGCCAGTTCGTACACATGGGCCGAGATGCCGCCCGGAACAGGCGGGTAGTCGATGGAAATCATGAGAATATTCATTTTCTCTCTGCAGAAATTGGTAGGCGGTGATATGGCCGGGCTTTTTATCGGCCACGGTAACGGTGGCAAAGCCAAGCTGGTGGAGTCATCACAACTCCAGAAGGAGATGTGCTCTTCGTACGGATTACCGTAGGCCTGGCCCTGTTCTTCCGAGCCGTTCGGGCAGCCGAGAATCGCCAGGCGGGCGGTGCTGCCGAGGATCGTTGGCAAAAAGCTGAGGAATTCTTCCTTTTCCAGGTGTTCCGGACCGTGCCAGTGCAGGAAGACATCGAATTTTCTGTTAAAGAGTATCCCCATATCTTTGAGATTGCCGAGTGTTATGCGATGGCGATCGGCGGCGGGTACGTGTTTTAAGAAGTTTTCCACATTGGGCTCGAAGATTTCGAGGATATGCCAGTCGATCTTGTTGGCCCTGCAGATATCTATCCACCAGCGATTGCGGATATCCTGGTAATCGTGGAAACCGACATTGAGAAGACTGGTGATAGTTTTTTCTGCTGCCAGTTCCTTAAGAAGCGGGATGACGGTGAGCTCGCGTCTGGTATAACCGCGGCCAGTCTTTTTTACTTTCTGCCAATCGAGCAGTCTTAAGGGAATGTTCATTTCTCTGTCTCTTGTGGACTATTGTAGTGCTTGATGATCGCTAAGCCGGTCATGAATGCCGGTATACCTCATGCCGCCATTCGTAGTCGGAGGAAAAGGGGCTGCCCAAAAGGAGTTCCAGCATATAACGACAAACCCGTTCGCTGCTGTAACAGCTATGCGCCCGTTGCCAGCCCTTTTCGGCGATCACCCGACATTCACGGTCATGGTTATGGTAATAAACAATTTTTTCCAATAGGTCGGCAAGATTGTCGAAATAGATTATCTCGTCAGCCCCGAACAAACGGTCCATGCCAGGTACCCTTGGGCAAAAGGTCAGCAGGCCGTTGCCGACCAATTGCGCCAGCCGGTCCGAGGAATAGAGGTCGACATCGTTGCGGCGGCTGATATTGAGGGCCATCTTCGACCGGCCGAGAAAGTCCAGATAGGTGGCACCGGTGACCGGTGCGTTACCGAGACAGCCACGGAAAGCGCAGCGCAAGTGTTTACCCACCTCTTGCTGCAGGACCGCCATGAAGTCCTGTCGTTCCAGATCGTTTTCGTCCCGACCACAGAAGATAAAATCCTGGTTATAGGAAGGGGCGGCAAAAGCTTTCTCGGTTTCCACCGCCGGATCGACCATGTTTGGGATGAAGGCGGCGCTGCTGGTAGGTGTCGCGTACTCGCGGAGGTAGTCCCCGCCGGTTGTGGCAAAGACGACATCAATGCAGGCCAGCCGGTCGAAAACATGGCTGGTCTTTTCTTTGTGGAAAAGGGCATCGACATACCACAGACCGATCTTTATGGTCGGATGACGCTTTCTTATTTCTGCCAGGGCCGCAGCTTCTATTAATTCCGAATGGCCGAGCAGGAGGAGATGCGGTTGGAGAGAGTCGCAGGTCTTTACCAATTTTTTGTTCACCTGACCCGCGCCAAATCTGGTTGTGCGAAGCAGTGATTCGTTGCGACATACGTCCCGGTAGCTGAAATCATAGACATAATGGCCACAACGGACAAGTCCGGCGGAGATCTTTCGATCAGTGGCATACAGGTCGGCACCGTATTTGCGGAGGTTGAAGTTGGCCACGTGAAGGATGCGCATCGTCTCTTGGTTTGCTAGGCCGGCAAGGCTGTTTTTACACGGTTTCTGCCACTTTTTTTGGCGACGTAGAGAGCGTTGTCGGCCTTGGTGATGAGTTCCGAATCCGTCTCGCTGCTGGGACATTGGCCCAGACCGATGCTGACGGGTATGTGACCCACCGCCGGGAAGAGGTGGCGGGCAATGTTGTTACGGATTTTCCCGGCAAGTTCCGCAGCCCCACCTTCATTGGTCTCGGGCAAGGTGATGATAAATTCCTCGCCACCGTAACGGGCGAGGATGTCGGTGCTGCGAATAGTCCCGGTAACCAGAATGGCCGCAGTTTTCAATACCTCGTCGCCTACCCCGTGACCGAAGGTGTCGTTCACCTGTTTGAAGTAATCAAGGATGTAATTCACCTGTTCCTCCACTTGTCCAAAGATTTGTAAATACATAAGAAATTGAAATAATGCGAGGAAAAAGTTTGTCAACAACCTTTCGGTTTTCAAAAGTTTCTTGGAAGAAGACGATATAAGTCGGAAGAGGTGTACCAACGGCTCGCTGAACTTTTATCCTTTCCATTGAACATGGTTGTATTTGTCCCGCGCCAATCCCCTTGGGGAAAGACAAGCTATTAAAACGGCTTATCGTACGCGGCAAGATGTATCTGATATTTTCCGTGACCTTGTTCATGTTCATCGTCAAAGCACAGTTTTTCTGGATGAGTATCAGGAAGATGAAAGACATTGGCCTGGAAAAAACCACGGTGGCCATTGCCGATTCCCATAGAAAACCGGTCAAGGTTGCCGTTGACGCTCTGGCTGCGGTTCTTGCAACGGCGCTCTAACCGCTGCCCCGCAGGACGATGGCGATCAGCTACTGCCCGAGATGGTGAGGACATCCGTTTTGAAGATGACCTGTCCGGCTACTTTATTGATTATGAGGATACGGTCAATATCGTGACCGGTCCAAACCCCGAGCTGCGGGCATAGGACCTCAGTGAGTTACCAGGTCCTAACGGGACTGCCGTTATTGCAGAACATTTTCAATATGTGGAAGGCAAAACCGGTCTGATACTTTGCATGGTGAAGCCTCCCTGGTGTTTTCTTCGCCAAGGTATCGTACTTTCAACCTCTTCGCCAGGGCATCCAGCCGATCGGCGAGTTCGGAAAGTCCCTGGGCGCTTGTCTGCACTTGCAGCGACACATCCCCGACTTGCCGGGACTGACCTCTATCAAAGTGACGTTACGGGTGATGTCGGTCACTGCCACCGTGCTCTGGGGCTACGTTTTCATTGACCTCGGCGATCCCGCGAAGTTTGGGCGATATTGCCGGCCATCTCGTTCGTCGCCGCCGACTGTTCCTCTACCTCTGTGGTGATGGTATTAATGACGTTGTTGAGCTCAACGATAACCACGGATATCTCTTTGATATCGTTGACTGTGGTCGAAGAGGTTGCCGGCATTTCGGTGATCTGGTTTTTAATGTCTACGGTGGCGGAAGCAGTCTGTCGGGCCAGTTCTTTAATCTCATTGGCAACCACCACAAATCCTTTGCCTGCTTCACCGGCGCGGGCCGCTTCGATAGTAGTGTTCAGGGCCAGGAGATTGGTCTGCTCGGAGATTTCGGTAATGGCCTCGGTGTCTCGGCCGATCCTTATCGTCGATTCACCCAAATCGTCCAATTTTTACAACGGTTCCCGGTTCTATGCCGACATTGGCTTAGCCAGCTACGCTGTCACCAACTTGCAACATAGCCATAAAAGCCCCATCTCTTCATTTTCCAAAAACCAATATTGCACACCAGGCCTATTACGCCTACAAACACCAAGTAGGGTGGGTACCAGGAGCCGATATCTTGAGCGACCTTTGAAAACACCTTGGGAATCATAAAGAGAACGCCAATGAATCCAAGGATGCATAAGATGGTTATAACCGGGGGCCGCTGATGCTGAGTTGCTGGGGTGCCATTCATAGTCTATTGCCAAAATTTATAATCAGTATGCCCGCTTCAGGAAATCCGTTGGCCTGCCGGGGGTGTTGCACCCTCAAGCCTCGGGTACAAGAGGAGCAGACTGGGTTTGTTCCACCCGGCTGCCGACCAGGCTGTTCCGGCTGGTCAGATACCCTTTAACCGCACCGCTTATCAGAATGAGGAGGCAACCAGCCAACTGCAAGGTATTGAGGTGCTCGTCAAAGAGCACCCAGCCGAGGAAGACGACGAAAATCGGTTCGAAGTAGGCAAGGGTGCCAAAGGTCGCCGCCGGTAGCTTTTCCAGGGCGAGGACCGCCAGGAGAATACCGAGAAATCCCGGGAAAAACCCGGCTCCACCCAGCCAAAGCCAATTGGTCGCGGTTATCTCGGGGAAATCCGTGACCAAAAGAGGCACCATGCACAAGGCTCCGGTCAGCAGCTGGTAGTAGGTGCGGGTATAACAATGGATGGTGCTGTTGATTGTCCGGTTGATAAGAATGAATGATGAATAGCAGGCCAGGGAAAGACCGGCAAAGCCCAAGCCCAAAAGGTGGTTTGAACCGGACGGGAAATCGATCTTGAATTCCATCATCATCGCAAATCCGAACAGGGCGGTGCAGATGAGAATGACACTTGCCGTATTGAGTTTTTCACCGAGAAAAAAATGGGCGAACACCGCGGCAATGAGGGGCGCCAGATACAGGACCATGATGGCGTTAGCCATGGTGGTAAGATTCATTGCCTGGATATAAAAGATAATAAAGCCGGCGAGCATCAGGCCGTTAATGATGACCGGCCAGGTGGGCCAGGTCAGGAGCAGGCGCAGCCGGCGGGTGAAGAGCAGGAGAATGATGAGAAAGCCGGCGCCGAAAAACAGCCGGAAAAAAGTGATAACCTCGGCGTCCAGCCCTGTCTTGCGTGAGAAGACCCCGATTGTCCCCATGAAAAGAGCCGCCAGAATGGCGGAAAGTACCCCTACCAAATTCATCTCTGCAATCCTGTTAATGATGAAAAGCCTCCAGGCGGATAACCGCTTGAGCGCCGGTGTGTTGAAATGCGAAGAACCGCTACAGTAACGCCGGACTTAGCACTTTGCACCTTTTTTCGTGGTTTGTCGAACGTTTAATCATTTCATAAACGGCGCATGGTTTGAGGTGAAAATCGGTGGGTCTTTTCGCAGAATCTCGGCAATTTTCGGTGACCTTTTGAAAGTGGTATGGAGATACCGCCGCACCTCCGCCCTGTCCCAGCCCAGCGGGTGGTTGAAATTCCGGTAAATAGACAGGTTGCCGGTGTAAAAATCGGTCACTTGCAAAGAACCATTGGCTGCGCTGCCGATCGGCAGGTTGAAGATCGCCAGATTGAGAAAGCTGATGGCCTGGTGATGATCTTCGACGAAACTGCGAGTGCGCTCGGCCGCTGTGCGGGTTTCAGAAGGGGTGCCGAAGAGCAGGTAAACGTAGCTTTTAATACCGGCTGCATGGAGATTTTCCAGGACCTTTGCGGCTTGCCGCAGATTGGTCCCCTTGTGCATGCTGTCCAGGACCCCTTGGTCGCCCGATTCAAGCCCCAGTTTCAGCATAACACAACCGGATGCTCGCAAGCGTTTGCAGAAATCCAGGTCGGCAAGCAAGGTGTCGATGCGGACGAAACCGTACCAGGGAGCGCCCGGCGGCTGCTCGCTGAGGGCGCGGAGAGTGCTCGGGCTTATGGCGTTATCAAGGAGATGGATCAGGACCGGAGATGTTGCCTTCGTCAACCACTGCAGGTCGGCAGTTACCGTTGTCGGTACCACCTGGCGATATGGGTTGTTTTCGCTGGTTTCCGGGCAGAAGGTGCATTTCTTCCAGAAGCAGCCGGAGGAGGTGGCGTAGGGCAGAATAAAGCCAGGAGAAAGATAGGGATTGGTACAAAGCATCCCATAGGATGGCCGAACATGACCGGTCTTTTGCTTGGTACCGAGGAGATGGAGAAGCGGTTTTTCCCCTTGACCGGCGATAAAATGATGGACTAGGTCGGCAAAGGGGTTGCGCCATCCGGGGTTGCTCAGCCAGGTAGTGACCAGGCCACCGCCGAGGACGATAATTTTCTCAGGATGATGCGCCCGGAGGTAACCGATCATCGCGAAGGTGCACAGCGCCTGGCTGAGATAGCTGAGGGAAAAACCAATATGGGCATGGTGCTCCAACTGGAGCAGTTCGTCGAGTCGGTCACTGAAATAGGGAAAAAAGATATTTGTACGGAAGTCTGCGGCAGCCTGCCGCAGGTCGGTGCTGTTCAGGGGTGACCTGCCATTGTCCTGGTAATTGGCGAGCGACAATTGCAGGTTGAAGTTTTTACCGGCTATTTCCAGCACTCGGTTGATATCGGCGGTTGCCCGGCTGTAGCGGTCGAATTTGCCGTAGCTGTCCGGGTCTCGCAGGGTTGCGAGATTGTCATCGAGATGTTTGAAGGCGCGGGCCGACCAGGTGTCGGAAGCCCCTGTTGTGGTATGGAGAATGTACTGTACGCCCTCGATATTCATATCACAAGTTGTGCATGAAAGGTCATGTCCGGCAAGTGCCGCCGAGAGGTAGGCGAGGGCGGCCGGTGGCTCGCAGGGTTTACTCAGAGGTGGATGAATGATCAGCATGCGGTTTTCGTCTGGCATCTTTTTTGATGTGTACTATAATGTTGATGTTCTAAGAGTAGTTCCGGTTTGGGAATGATCAACAAAAAACAAAAATGGAGATGGAAAATACTATGGCAACGTTATGGAAAAGATTTGCACCGATTTTTTTGATGCTTATCGCCTTCACCCTTATCGAAGGAGGGATGACGGTCGATTATGCCGATGCCCGCTCCAAAGCGGGTGGGAAATCCTTCAGCTCAAGTCCCAGCCCCAGCAAGGCTCCGGCAAGCAGTCCCTCATCCACCCCGGGGGCAACTCCTAATACCGGCGGCAGCTTCAGCCGCGGCTTGATGGGTGGTCTCCTCGGCGGGGCCATCGGTGGTATGTTATTCGGTTCGATGTTCGGCGCCGGTGGCTCCGGCATGGGGATTTTGCCCCTGTTGCTTCTTGGCGGAGCTGGCTATTTTCTCTATAGGAGATTTGCCAAAGCGAGACAGGGCGGTGGCTCCGAGTCAACGAACCCCTATGCCCGCCAGGGTGTTCAGCCTTCCAGCATCTTTGGCGGCGGCAGCGACACTTCCGTTCCACCACCCCCGCCGATTATCGGCGAGAACCTGGTGACTGACGGTATCAGCCAGATTAAACAGAGCGACAAGGGTTTCGATCCGACCTATTTCACCGAAGTGGCTTCGGACGTCTTTTTCCAGGTACAGGCCGGCTGGATGCGTCGCGATCTCGAATCGTATCGCCATCTCCTCGGCGAGCAGTTGGCTCGCGAGTATGATGAGCATTTTGCCGAGATGCGCAGCAAAGGACATATTAACAAGCTGGAGTCGATCGCCGTTCGCGGCGTGGAGATCATCCAGGCCGGCAGCGACGGTCGTGAGGATTTCGTCACTGTGCTGTTCACCGCCAATCTGCTTGATTATACTGTGGATGACAAGAGTGGCGAACTGGTTTCCGGCAACATGACGGTGCCGGTTAAGTTCCGGGAGGAATGGACCTGGGCCAGACCGACCGGTACCCAGAACTGGAAACTCGAAGGCATAAAAGAAGGTTGATAAGCACCGCCGGCACCAGGTTTTTCCTTGCGCCGGCGGTGTTTTTTTTATTTGCGAGGAAGGTGTGGATTTAAGTCAATTTCGCCGGGAGTATTTGAAGGGCGGTCTGTCTCGGACCGATCTCAATACTGACCCGGTTTTGCAGTTTTCGGCCTGGTTCGAACAGGCCAGGATGACCGAGATCGCCGATCCCACGGCGATGGTTCTGGCAACAGTCGGCAGCAGCGGCAGGCCCAGTCAACGGACCGTGCTGCTCAAATATTTCGATCAACAGGGCTTTGTCTTTTTTACCAACTTTGAAAGCCGCAAGGCCGTGGAAATCGCCGGCAATGCCCAAGTCAGCCTGCTTTTCGTCTGGCTTGAGCTGGAGCGGCAGGTGATGATCAACGGCGTGGCGAGCAAGATCTCCGTTGCCGAATCGGCCAAGTATTTTATGTCCCGGCCGAAGGAAAGCCAGATGGCCGCCTGGGTCTCCAGCCAGAGCCATCCCCTGACATCCAAACAGATCCTCATGCAGAAGTTTCAGGAGATGAAGGCGAAAATCGGCGAAGGCAAGGTACCGCTGCCATCCTTCTGGGGTGGCTACCGTGTCGCACCCATGGAAATCGAGTTCTGGCAGGGTGGAAAAAACCGGTTGCACGACCGTTTTCTCTATACCAAGGATAGAGGTGACGGCGGTTGGACCATCAACCGACTGGCGCCGTGACCCCCCTCCTCTCCCCTCCGGTTGCTCGTCGCCTATCCCTTGACCACTGCCAATGGCTGAAGAGTTGTGACGACTTCAACCAGATCCCGCTGATCATTGATGACCTTAACGATGTCTTTATAGGCCCCGGCGGCTTCCTCCAGATCCCTTTTATGGCATAGGGCATGGAGGATGCCCTGCCGTTCCAGGCGACCGACTTCAGTCTGCATGTCGAGCTCGCGCTGCGCCTGTTTTCGTCCGAGTTTTCGTCCGGCACCGTGCGAGCAGGAGGAAAAACTTTCCGGATTGCCCAGGCCGCGGACGATGTAGCTGAGGCTGCCCTGGGAGCCGGGGATGAGGCCGATCTCGCCGACCCGGGCCCTGGTGGCGCCTTTGCGATGGACGAGTACCTCCCGGCCGAAGTGCTGCTCCAGGGCTGCATAGTTATGGGCGACGTCAAAGGCTGTTGAGAAGGTCACAGCCGGTTCGATGTCCAGGAGAATGTCTCTGACTCGCTGAAGCATCGCCGATCTGTTGGCGGCGGCGAACTCTACGCAGTACTGCATCTCCCGAAGGTAGCATTGCCCCGGTTCGGAGTCGAGCGGCAGATAATCGAGTTGCCATTTGCCGGGGACCTTTGCCCCGTGTGCTTGGTTATGTTCGGCCGCCAACTGGTTGTAGTGTTTGGCCACCTGATAGCCGATATTCCTGCTGCCGGAGTGGATCATGATCCACAGCAAACCGTCATCGCCCTGCTGCAGCTCGATGAAATGGTTGCCGCCGCCCAGGGTGCCGAGTTGCAGGACGCCGCTGTCGTATTCGCGGGCGACGATCGGCAGGTCTTTCTCCGTTTGTCCCCGTCCGAATTCGGGCATCCGCCTACCCGGTTGCGGTTTTCTGTGATGCTGGAAACCGAGAGGGACGGTTTGCCTGACTTCCTGCAGAACCCTTTTTAACTGCGATTTTGTAAGGGTCGGCAGCGAGGTCTGCAGGGCGCACACCCCGCAACCGATATCGACACCCACGGCGTTAGGGATGATCACGCCTTCAGTAGCTGCCACACCGCCAATGGGCATACCATAGCCAACATGGGCATCGGGCATGATTGCCACATGGCGGAAAAGAAAGGGCAGGTTGGCAAGGTTTTTTGCCTGAGTGAGGGTGTCGGCGTCAATTTCTTCGAGCCACAGCTTGATCGGTTTTTTCTCCGTTGAAATTGTTTGGATCATGGCAGCAGGCAAGTGCAAGAAGAGGTTAAAGAGTCAGCCAGTAGGCGGCGGTGCGGTCTCCGTGTCACAAAAAGAAGAGATAGGCAAAGGCCGACAGGCAGAGCAAGAGGGCTGAAGGGAGGAACATCGCCGGCGAATAGCGACGTCCCGCCAGGAGCCGCTTGATGATACGATGGGTGGCATACAGTGAGGCCACCAGTCCGCCAAAAACGGTGATGAACTGCAGAACAAAGGTAGTATCGCGGCTCATGATTCGACCTGGGCTGTAGACCGTTTCCATGCCGAGCATATCCAGCAGATTGGCCGACAGGAGCCAGAGGCCGCCCACCAGGATTTCCAGGTGGGCGGCCATAAAGGCACCAAGAACCAGGGGAATCATGCCGTAACCGAAGATGGCGGCAGTCGTTTTCCAGCTATTGCCGGATATTCGTGCCATGAGCTGCGACATAATGGCGTAGCCGGTCAGGTAGAAAAGGATACAGGCCAGGAAGAGGATTCCCGTGGCCAGGGGTGTATTCTCCGGAAGGCCGATGTTATGAAGGGTCGCCGCCCAATTTCCGAGAAAACCTGGATCTTTCAGGTTGACGGCGAACGGAAAAAAAACGGCCGCCAGGCTAACGACGAGAAAACTGTCCTCCAAACGGGGCGTTTGCTGATTCCACAGTTCCTGGGGTGCGAGGCGCAGATTGAGGTGAATTGAGTTCAGCTTGCAGTTTTTGACGCATTGCCCGCAAAGAATACAGTCCCGGTTGTTATCGACCAGAAAAGGGTGGCGGAACATCGGACAGCCGTCGGCGGCGTCATCACCGTTATAGCACAAGTGGTCGATGCAGCGGTTCATGCACATCTGGGTATTGGATCGCAGTTCAAGGATCGACGGCATGGCGAACAGCGAGTTGATAGCCCCCAGCGGACACAGATAGCGACACCAGACCCGCCGTTTGAAAAACATGCTGAATAGCAGCGAGCCAAGGGTGATGGTGAGAATGATCCAGGCGGTGAGCCAGGGCGACTGGTAAGCATTCCAAGCGGTTTCAATCCAAAACAGGAGGATGCACAAAATGGCCATGATCCAGCCGGAATAGCGTCTGATCCATTGCGGCGTCGGCCGTTCAGGTTTCATGACGAATTGCGCCAGCCATCCCGGCACGGATAGGCCACAGATGCTGCACCAGGTACGAGCGAGAAAAAAGAACGAGAAGATCATCAGGGGCCAGCCGACCACCCAACTGAGGGTGAGACCAATATTTTTTTCGGCGGCAGCCGGCCCGAAGAACAAGGCAAGCAGGACAAGTCCGAAGAAAATGCCGACCGCCGCCCTCGGCAGCACCGGGAAAAGGCGGCTGACCAGAAAGGCGCGTATGCTTTGCAAGCGCAGTATATTGAATTCCCACTTGCCTTCCGATTTCGGCACCCCGAGAATAATCTGATGACTCAGTGGTTCGTGATTTTTACCAAGGAGAACGGCGCGCTGCAGGACGCCGGCCATTTCCGTCAGATTGCCCGGCCAATCGTAGTTCATGAAGCGGCCAAGGGTTTGATCGTCGACCTGGGTGATGGTCTTGCCGTACTGCAGGCAATAGCGTTTCAGATAGTACCGAACCAGTCGCGGGATGTCCCGACGGTGCTCCCGCAGGGGCGCGGCCCGGAAATGCTGGTCGGCAAAGAGGGCGTAGAGGGTAGGCAGCAACCGGTTGTGGCCGTCCTTCTGCCCGGGGGCGTCGTTACAAATGAGGATGACCCGGGAGTTCAACGGCACTTCGCTGTCGCCGGTCCCCTTGGTTGAGGCAGCCTTTTTGAGGAGTCTGGCAAGCTGTCTCTGGCCATCAGGCTCCAGATATTCAGCATTGTAGAGGGCTACGGTCCCTCCCTGCAGCCTCTCGAAAATTCCAAGTTGGGCGATTTGCGAGAATGCCGGAGAATCACGTTCGAAGCCGAAAAGTTCGACCTCCAATTGAACGGGATCGATATTGCGAACGTTGATTTCCCGGTAGGGACCTTTTTTATAGGCGCTGGCCCGGTGGATCTCGGCGGCGATCATCCGCCGTCCGGTCCCTGATTCTCCGGAGAGCAGCACCGGTTTCAGGTTGTTACCGAAACGCTGCACGGCTTTATTGATTTGCCGGGCAATGGTCGATTCGGCAAAACGAATTTCCCGATCGGAATCAAGCGAAAGCCCTGCGGCGGTTGTCAGGGATTGCGATTCGGAAAAAAAAGTCGGATCGAGGTTGTGGGTTGAATCCTTGCCGGTGATAGTTATTTTGCTGAGGGAATCGGCATGATCCTGAAACGACACCCGTAAGCGTTTAGCCAGGGCGACGCTCAGTTGTTGTTGAATAGCTTTATTGGCGAGGATAATGGAGTTAAAGGCAGCCGAATCGAAACAGAGGAGATGCAAGCGGGTCAGAGCTCGGGCATTGAGGCTGTTGGGGCTGTTGGTCAAAAGAGATGTTTCACCGAAGTGGCCACCCGGGCCGATATGACTGACAATGTGATGGCCGCCGCCCTCGACGCTGAATGTCAGTTCCACCTCGCCGCCGGCAACAATATAAAAATGGCCGTGATTTTCACCCTGTTGATAAATGTATTGACCCTGCTCGACGGTTCGCCACTGGCCACCGGTGATAATTTGCTCAGCAGAACCGGTGTCGATGTTCTGGAAAAGTATAGCCCGGTGCAGGCTCTGCATGAGGGTCTTATCGTCGGGCATAAATCGAAAAGTGCCAAGTTAAAAATTATCCAATTCTCGCAAGGGAGATAAGTACCTTTACGAAATTTCTTTCCTTGTAAAATCCTACCTTGCCTTGTATCGATACCGCAACGTTTTTCCTCGGCATGAAATCGTTTGCCGGATGTTCAAGAAATTGAGGAGCCATTAGGAGATACCGAGCCCTTAGCCGGCAAGAAGAGAAATGGGAAATCAGATCGTTGTAAAAACAGCCAATAACGCGAGGTACTCAAGATGATTGGTCGTTTCGCCAACCTTGGCGTGTACGAGGAGCTGCTGCAAAGCAAGGATTTCATCAAGGTCGGGTTCGGGGCCTTTTTGGCTTTGGCTGGATTTGTGGTCGGCAAATTACTGTCACCGGAGTTGGTTGTGGTCAGCCAAACACTTATTCTCGCCTCTGTTGCCATAAACGGCCTGCCGGTGATTGTCGGAGCGGTCAAGGGAATCCTGGAAAAGAAAGTGAATGTCGATGAACTGCTGTCCCTGGCGATTATTGCCTGTCTGCTGAGCGGCGAATATCTTACCGCCGCCGTCGTCAGCTCGATAATGGTTCTCGGCGCACTTATCGAAGAGGCCACCGCCGAGTCGGCTCGAAAATCGATCCAGGCGCTCATCAAGGTCTCGCCAAACAAGGCAATTATTGTCATGGGTGACGAGACGAAAACAGTAGCGGTGGAGGAAGTGCGCGTCGGGGATATCCTTCTGGTCAAACCCGGCGAGCAGGTGCCGGTTGATGGTGCTGTGACGGAGGGGGTTTCATCGGTTGATGAATCGGCCATTACCGGAGAGGCGATGCCTGTTGAAAAAAACGTCGGCAATCCGGTTTACGCCGGAACCTTCAACCATAACGGCTTGCTGCGGATGAGGGCTGAACGAGTCGGGGCCAATACCACACTTGGCCAGGTTATCAGATTGGTTTCCGAGGCTGAGGCACATAAACCGAAAACCATTGCCTTTATCGACCGGTTTGCCAAATATTTCACCCCGCTCATTCTCGGTTGTGCCCTCGTCGCCTGGCTGATTACCGGTGAGTTCAGTCGGGCCGTTGCCGTATTGATCGTTGGTTGCCCCTGCGCCCTTATTCTTGCGGTGCCGACAGCCACTGTTGCCGCTATCGGTCGGGCGGCGCGTGCCGGGGTTCTTGTCAAGAGTGGGCAGCATATCGAAAGTGTTGCCCTCGCCGACACTATTCTGTTTGACAAAACCGGTACGCTCACCAAGGGCAATCCCCGGGTCGAGGAAATTGTCCCGATCGAGGGTGTCACCGGGGATTATCTCCTCCGACAAGCCGCCAGCGTCGAATGTAATTCCACTCACCCACTTGCTCGGGCGGTGATTCAAGCGGCCCTCTATGCCAAAATAACTGTTCATGCGGCACGTGACCTGTTTACTGAAATCGGCCTGGGAGTAAGAGGTAAGGTCGATGGCACCCTTGTTGAGGTAGGCAGTGTCTATTTGTATGGCGGCCTGGGCGGTGTCCCGGCATCTCTTCGATCTCGGTTGCATTCGATCAAGGAACAGGGCTCCACCCCACTCATGGTGTATCGTGATAAACTCCCCCTGGGATTTTTGAGTGTCTCGGATCAGGTGCGAAACGGTGCTGATAAGATCGTCGGCAGATTAAAGAAGCTTGGATTCAAGGAGATCGGGATCCTTTCCGGCGACCACGAAAGATCGGTCGAATTGGTCGGTCGGCAGGTGGGCATCGATCGACTGTGGTCAGGGTTGAAACCCGACGATAAGCTGCGGATTATCGAAGAGATGCAGCAACGTGGCCGAAAGATCATCTTCGTCGGTGACGGCATTAACGATGCCCCGGCGCTGGCCATTGCCGATACCGGTATCGCCATGGGGGCAAAAGGCACGGAGGTAGCTCTGGAAACCGCCGATATTGCCTTGATGGGCGACGATATCGCTAAACTGCCGTTTTTGGTTTCTCTGGGAAGAAGGATGCTGTTCATTATTAAACTGAATATTGCCTTCGGTCTGGTCTTCAACCTCATTGCCGTTTTGGCCGGCGCCGGCGGGCTCATCTCCCCGATCATGGGGGCGGTGGTGCATAACATCGGCTCGGTTCTGGTGGTTCTGTCTTCGGCGAGCATCGGTCTTTTCAAGGAAGATCCATTGCGATAGTTTGCGCGGTGATCTGCCGAACTTCAGGGCTTCGCGGAGGTTTCTCGTCCAGGAGTTTTCTGATAAGCTCGGCAACATCTTTCCTGGCCAGCGGTTTCATGGCAAACCCTTTGATTCCCATGGAATGTGACTGCTCTTTGGAAATAAGGCTGCTGTATCCCGTACAGAGAATGATCGGCATTCCTGGCTGAATCTGCAGGATCCGCCGGGAAAGGTCGACGCCGGTCATGCCCGGCATGGTCTGATCGGTGATGACTATATCGAATAATTCCGGTTGTTTTTCGAAGGTGGCGACGGCATCGGCACCGTTTTTTTCAGCGGTTACCTGGTAGCCCAGTCGTTCAAGCATGATTTTGCTCATATCGAGGAGTATCTCCTCATCATCAATGAGAAGGATATGCTCCGTGCCTTGCGGCACCGGTTCTTTCGAATCATTCTCCTGCGAGGCATGATCTTCAAAGGATGGCAGGTTGATATGAAAAACAGTGCCTTCTCCGAGCCGACTGTCGCAGTTGATGAATCCACCGCAGCTCTGGACGATTCCATGTACCATCGCAAGACCCATGCCGGTTCCCTTGCCAACCTCTTTGGTGGTGAAGTAAGGGTCAAAGATCTTCTCCTGGATCTTCGGGTCAATCCCCACGCCGGTATCACGAACTGACAATTGCAGGAATTTTTTCGAGAGTATGGTTGACTCACGGCCGGGTTCATAGAGGGAAAGTGCTTTTCTTGTGCAGAGAAATAGTCAGGGTGCCACCCTCCTTTTCCATGGCATGGAACGCATTGGTACAGAGATTCATAGAGGATCTGATGGATCTGGGTGGGATCGGCGAGAACGACACCGGCGTTGGCATCAATATCCTGGACAATGGCTATCGTCGTCGGAATTGACGAGCGAAGCAACTTGATGGCTTCCTTGATGATGAGTGACGGGTTCAACAGGAACTTTATTGGCCTCGGCCTGGCGGCTGAAGGTGAGTATCTGTCGCACCAGGTCTTTGGCCCGATTCGCAGCCTGCAGGACTTGATCGATATCGTGGAAGAGCGAGGAGTCGTCCGGGCAGTCTCCTTTGATCATTTCCGCATACCCGATAATCGCCCCAAGAATATTGTTGAAGTCATGGGCAATGCCACCCGCCAGGGTGCCGATGGCTTCCATTTTTTGTGATTGCTGCAGCTGTGTTTCGAGTTTTTGTCGCTGCTCCTCCGCGAGCTTCCTTTCGGCAATTTCTCGGAGGAGATCGGTGTTCAACTGGACTAGGGCAAGAGTCCGCTCCTCGACGCGCTGTTCGAGGTCGTCGTTGAGCTTATTCAAGGCAACCTCGGCCTTTTGCCGTTCAAGAAGCTCTCTCTCGATATTTTTATGGGCATTGGCCATTTCATTGGCGTGCCGCAGCTGCTCAGCTTGTCGGCCCTCCAACTCGCTGGCCATGATGTTGAAGACTTCCATCACCTGGCACAATTCATCTCGACGTTTCGGGATTTCATGACGAAAATCCAGGTTTCCTTGACTGAGCCGCAAGGCCCCTGTGCGCAGCAGTTCAACAGGTCGGAGAAATTCTCTCCGCAGTATTATCCTGACGATCCCTGTGGAAATCGTTATGATCAGGACGAGGCCTAAGGGGATGGCGACTAAGGCTTTGTGGCTGATTTCCTGTGCTTCTTCTTCCGGCAATTCAGCGATGATGATCCATCCGGTTGACTCGATCCTGGTCGAGACGATTTTCACTCTGGCGCCGCTGAGAGCTTCTCCATTGCCGGCGTATTCATTGCCGGGGGCCTGGAGAATGGCATTAAACTGCAACCTGTTGCCGATACTGCGATTTGCGAGGACAAATTGCGAATTCTGGTGGGCTATTATCTGTCCTTCCCGGCCGGTGACATAGACTGTGCCACTCTTTCCGAAGGTGATGCCGGCAACTTTTTGCCACAAGCCATCCATTTTGATCTGGGTGACCAGCACGCCATTCTCCTGAAAGGGTGTGGCGTAAATAAGATAGGACTCGCCTTTTGGTGAGGTCTGAACGCGTGAATAGTTACTTTTTCCTGATCTGGCCGAGCGAAACCACTGGGATTGTCGGACGGTGAACTGATTGGCAAGGATGGGCTCATTGGCGGCGGCGCTCAACAGCGTATTGCCGTTGGCATCGAGGAAGGCAAGCTCAAGAAAGGCCGGATGTTCCTTGAGAAAATTCTGCAGGGCATCTGGATCCGCTCGCATTTCGTCATAGCCTAAGCGACTGAGAGAGGAAAGGATGGTTTCGTTTTTTTCGATATAACCGGCAATGTGCCTGGCGGCATTATGAACGGCTTCGGTCTGCCGTTCGTTCCAGAAAATGTTTTCATTTTTAATGACAAAAACCTGGATGCCGGCGGCAATAACGGCGGCCATGAGGACAAAGATCACCGCAAGAACCGTGAGGAGGCGATGGTATAAGGAAGATGACCGCCGAGTGGTGGAATTCTCCTGTTTGCTCAGGTCATTGTTCATTCCGGCTTGGGGTATGCCGCAAGAAATTTCTGCCAGGTAGCATCCAGCAATTGCTGTCCTTCCGGGCTCAGGCCTTCGAAGATTTCGGCCTTCATAAGCATTTCATCGGTTGGATAAATCGCCCTGTTGGTAAGAATTTGCGGAAGCACGAAGGGGCTTGCCGCCTCGTTGGCGCTGGCATAATATTTTTGGTTGACAATTTCCGCACTTATTTCCGGACGAAGAAGAAAATTAATGAACAGCTCGGCGGCAGCCTGGTTGCGACTGTTCTTCGGTACCACAAAGGTATCGGCCCAGAGAAGAAGCCCCTCTTCGGGGAGGATATACTCAACGGAAAGGCCATTTTTCTGGCTCTCCAGCAAATCTCCGGAGAAGCCAATGGCAATGAGAACCTTGCCGCTTTTCATCGTTGCCAAACCAAAATCTGGATAGTAGCGATACAAAAAAGAGGGATCGAGCTGCAGTTCGAGCAATTTGGTCAGCATTTCTTTGATCTCCGCCGGATTTTCCGAGTTTGCCGAATAGCCGAGTGATTTCAGAGTCATGCCCATTGCTTCGCGGGGGTAACTGACGGAGAGGGCAACCTTTCCGGCGTATCGTTCATCCCAGAGGTCGGCCCATCTTTGCACTGGAGCATCTTCGATGCCGGTGTTGACCAAAAGCCCGGTTGTCCCCCACGAATAAGGGATTGAATAGCGGTTGTCCGGATCATAGGCGAGGCCTCGGAAGTTTGGCGAGATATTTTTGAAATTCTGGAGATTCTCATAATTAAGCCGTGTCAACAGCCCCTCCTCTATAAGCAAAGAGATGAAGCGGCCGTCAATGACCGCTACATCGTAGATATTGCCGGCGCGGATATTTGCTATGGCCTCTTCTTGGGAATTGAAAACCTGATAGTTGATCTTGACCTTGGTTTCCCCGGTAAAGGCGGCAAGTACGGACTCTGGAATATCCCCTTCCCAGTTGTAAACGGTAATCTCTTCGGCATATCGACTGGCTGGCGGGGCAGCTGCCGATACGTTCGTGGCCGGCAGCCATTGCAAGGCAACGGCTATCAGGGAAAACAACAGCACTGCTGATTCTATGAAAATGTTTGGCGCCATAACAATCACCAGTAATGAAGAAGTGAGGGAGCGACGCGAACGGCTCGTCCTTGGTTGACGATGATCATGAGGCTCACTTAAAAGTGACTCGTTGTCGTGGTGGGATTATCGCCTGTACGGCAAGAAAATACAAGGTTTGCCCTGGAAAATTCCAGAGGGTGGAGATGCAGGTATTTCTCGACACGGGGATACTGAAAAAAAGTCCGGTTGATCGAACTTTGTTACAAAGAAATTGCAAAACCGCCGTTAAGAGGGTAGCCTCGCAGCTTTACTTAGGGCTCCTGATTGGTTGTCATGATGGCACGGATACATTGCCGCACAGAGAGAGGATTTGATGTTTGTTAAAAAGCTGAAAAGAATGCTCTGGAAATGCCTTAAAAAGGCGTTCGTCAGGTATCTCTGGACTGTCGATGCGATTAACGGTATTGACAACCTCAACAAGAAAACCGTCAATTACATACCGGAAGTACAGAACCACGTCGTCATCTCCGGATGGTTATTCGATGCCAAAGAAGACAACAATATAATCGATTTTTTTATTGAGATCGATGGAAAGAAGCATATTTCTCTGTATGGGTTAATCCGTACCGATGTGTCGAGTGAATATAAAGAAAAAAAATTTAGAAACAGCGGTTTTCGCTGTATCATCCCAAAGAAGGAATTTCAGGTTGGGAAAGTTTATGCAATCAATTTTCGCATAAGAACAAAAAACGATACATTTAATACTATCAAAACTCAGGTCAGTTTTTCAATCAATGCGGAAAAGGCCGGGACGGTAAGCTATACCTCTAATGAAGCTGTTGATTATTCACAATATTTAGGGGAATTACTGGCGTTTAAATATATTGCTGGGACCGGAATAGAAATTGGTGCCTTACATGCGCCTTTGTCGGTTGATCACAAAAAAGCAAATGTGTTGTATGTTGACAGAATGTCGCAAAAAGATCTGCATCATCAATATCCGGAATTTAAAAAAGAAGATATAGTCGACGCAGATATAATCGATAATGGTGATGAGCTTGCAACCATTGCTGACAATGCCTATGACTTTTGTATCTCTAATCATGTATTGGAGCACCTTGAAGATCCAATCAAAGCGCTTTATAACTGGATGAGAATACTCAAACCGAAAGGCTTGCTCTATATGTCCATTCCGCTGCCGCACAATATCGTCGATAAACACCGACAACCCACCACCATCGCGCACATTATCGAAGACCATGGCCTGATGACGAGGGACAGCGAAAAGTATGGCAAAGAACGTCATAGCCATTATCTGGACTTTGTGCGAAGCACCAATTACAGTGAGTCCGCCAACGATGAGTTTATCAACAGGAAAACAGCTGAGCTCCTTGAGATGAATTACAGCATACATTTTCATGTATTTTCTGAAGAAACACTTTTGCGAATGATCGATTTTGTTGCTCAAAGGATTGCCATAAAAATTGTCGAATTCGTCAGAAATGAACCGGAAGAATTTATTTTCATAATAGAGAAACAAGCTCTGCCGCACTGAGGGTAACAGCACTTCCGGCAGCAAGACTTTTTCTCTTCAAGCGAGGTCTCTATGCGGTTTGGCGCCATGAATTTTCCGATACTTCCGGTATTGGATGAGATAGAAAGCACTGCCAGATTGGGATTCGACTATCTGGAGCTGGCGATGGATCCACCCATGGCCCATCACAGCATCCTTGCCGCCATAAAGAAAGATATAGGCCGGGCCTTGAAGAATAACGGTCTGGGGCTGGTTTGTCACCTGCCCACTTTCGTCACTACCGCCGATCTCACCGAGAGCCTGCGTCGGGCATCGGTTGCCGAAATGCATCAATCCCTGCAGGTGGCGGTTGAGCTTGGTGCCGAGAAGGTTGTTCTGCACCCCAGCATGGTTGGTGGTATGGGGGTTTTTGTCCGGACAAGGGTCAAAGAGTATGCCTTCGACTTTCTGGCGGAGATGGCCGCTGCCGCCCGGCAGCTGGATGTAACCATCTGCCTGGAAAATATGTTTCCCCGCAACCTGCTCGGTGTCGAACCGGACGACTTCGAAGAGATTTTTCGGCTTTTCCCCAGCCTGAAACTGACCCTTGATACAGGGCACGCCAATATCGCCGATCAGAAGGGAGGTCGTCTGCAGCAGCTGGTGGAACGATTCGGCAAACAGCTTGGCCATCTGCATTGCAGTGACAACGGCGGTCGGCGCGACGACCACCTGCCGGTTGGCAGGGGCACCGTCAAATTCGACCAGCTGGCAAGAAGCCTGAAAACCATCGGCTATAATGACACCCTGACCCTGGAAGTCTTCGATCAAGACCGTGGGCTGTTGGTTGCCAGCCGCCAGCGGCTTAAGGCTCTGTTGGCAGATTGTCCTATCTTTTGAATACAACCACTTCAAGGCATACCTTTATGGCCGAGAAATATTCTTGGTATTTTATGAAACAACCAACATTCAAGGTTATGTTGATGACGATTCTTGCCGGTATCCTGGCAGCCTGCGCCGGGGAAAGACCGGATAATCTCGGAGTTCGGGACGGCCGGTTGTGTGAGTGCCCCAACAGACCGAACTGTGTATCCAGCCAGGCGGCGGATGAGGGCCACCGCATCGCGCCGTTGTCCTTCGGCGACCAGCCGTCCCAGGCCTTTGCCCGTTTGAAGCAAGACCCTTGTCGGCCGGGCGGACACCCTCGTAATCGAGGAAAGGAGTGGCTATTTGCGCGTTGAGTTTCATACCACTCTCTTTGTCGATGATGGCGAATTTTTTCTCGATGGTGAGCAGCGGTTGATCCATGTGCGTTCCGCCTCTCGACTTGGGTATTCGGATATGGGTAAGAATCGCCGCCGCATGGAGGAAATTCGCCGGCAGTTTGCCGAAAAAGGCCTCAAGGAAGAGCAGTAGAAGCCAATGCGGCCAGCGCCTTCAGCCTCCGCCCGTGCAGGCAAAAGCCCTGCTATTTCGAGGAGATCAGTTGGGTCAATGCCGCCAAGAGGTGATTAACATCGCTCTCGGTTACATGGAGATGCGGGGCGAATCGCAGGGCATTGCCGCGCTGGCTGATAAAAATATTTTGCATCTTCAACTCGCCTACCAGGTTGCCGGTATAACCGTCCGGCAATTGTCCGCCGAACATATGCGGACAGCGCTCGGAACCATCCGGCAGCTGGAAACCGAGTTCGGCAAGGTTCGCGGCAATTCTTCCGTTGATCTTTGCCAGTGAACCGGCAATGCTCTCGACGCGCCAGCTTTTGATCTGCTGCAGGGCGGCGATGGCCCCCGGCAGAATGGTGGCAGTGCATTTTTCCCCGACATCAAAGCGGCGTGCGCCAGGCATATAGGTGGCGGAATACTTCACCAGGGCGGTGAAATCCTCGGCACCTTGGCGGGCCAGCCAGCTTTCTTCAAGGGGACGGGCATGATGCCACCGTTTTGCCACATAAAGAAGGCTGAAGCCATACGGGCAGAGCAGCCATTTATAACCCGCCGCCACGAGAAAATCCGGTTCTATCTCCTCCATGGACAAAGGCATGGCGCCAAGGGTTTGCGTGGCATCGATCACTAAAATCGCACCAGCACCACGACAGGCGCGACCGACAGCGACAAGATCGATAAACGCGCCATTGGTCCAATGACAGGACGATACCGCCACGACCTTGACAGCTTTGTCGATGTGGTCGATAATCGCCCTGGTCCAGCCGCCATGTGTTGGTGTCGGTACGGTGATGAGCTTTGCCCCGGTTTCCAGGGCGGTTCTTTGCCATGGCAGAACATTGCTCGGGAACTCCTCGGCGATAACCAGAATGTTGTCACCGGCACGGAGTTGCGGTTCAATGGCCCGCGCGGCAGTGCAGAGGCCATAGCTTGCCGCCGGGACTACCGCATATTCCGAGGCGTCACCGCCGAAGATATCGGCAGCCAGGCTGCGTATCGTTTCCGCATCGTCAAAAAAACTCGCTACAGTTCGTTCCCAGGGCCGGCTTTTGCTGCCGACCCCGGCGAGCAGCCGGTACTTTGCTTCAGTCAGTTGCGGCGAATTGTAGGCACAATTGAAGTAGGCTATCTCGCCCGGGATATCGAATAAATGTCTTTGTGGGGGGATGATTGACATATTTCTCCTCGTGGTCGGCAATTTGCCGCAATCGGCCCGCGATCATTGTTCCCGTGCCATATACGGTTTATACGCTTTCGCCGGAAAGCCCCAATTTGCCGGCCGTTGCCGGGGTAATCTCCAGTGCCACCTTTTTTCTGGTGAGAATAAAGAAGTTGCCGACAACAATAAAACTTACCCCTGAGAGCGAGGCAGCACTCCACTGATATCCTTCCCAGACTGTAGATATCGCCAGAGCCACCAGGGGAAAGAGCAAGGTCGAATAAGCTGCGCGGTCGGCACCGATATTGCCGACCAGGGAAAGATAACAGCCAAAGGCGACGATCGAGCCGAAAACGGCCAGATACAGTAACGATCCGAGATAGGTCGCCGACATCTCGACGATAAAGGCCTTACCGCTGAACATGGCCATGGCCAACATGATTAGCGCCCCGTATCCCATCCCGTAGGCATTGCTCTGGATTATCGGCAGCCGGTTTTTCTGATTGCGGGCCGAAGTGATATTGCCCCAGGAGGCAAAGAGCGTTGCCAGAATACAAAAAACTACGCCTCGCAACCCACTGGTTATCTAAGGAGAAATGGGATATCTCGGGGAGAAAGACGAGAACGATGCCAACCAGCCCCAACGTCCCGCCGAAAACCACCTTGCCGTCTATCGGTGAGCCGAGAAGCAAGGCACCGTTGATAATATTCATGACCAGGATGGAGGAGAAGATGACCGCCGCAAGGCCGCTGGTTACATACAGCTCCGCCTGATAAAAAAACAGGTAGTTAAAGCCAAAGAGCAGGACGCCCTGCAAAAACATGAAGCAGTGGTCGTGCAGGCTGAAACGCATGTTCATGTTCCGCATCGCGCACCAGAGCAGCAGCAGAGCCGAAGCCAAGGCAAAGCGGTAGGTTACCGAAACCATCGGGTCAACGACACCCAGCTGGAATTTGATGCCAAGCCAGGTTGAGCCCCAGATCAACACGGTAATCAGGTAAAAAAGTGCATTTTTCATGAAAAACTCAGCAGTTAAGATATAAAGATAAACGGAAAAGGGTAATCGTCAGGCTTTTTCCAAGCACAGCTCCGCCGCCATCTTGCCAAGTGATTCGACGGCCCAGCGGTTTTCTTCCGACCAGAGAGCGCCATTGAGGCGCAGGCAGTTGCGATATCTGTCTCCGGTAGAAAAAATCCGGCCCGGAGCGACGGCAATTTTTGCCGATCTGCGCATGGTCATAGAGGACCATCGTATCGACATCGCCCGGCAATTCAAGCCACAGCGAAAAACCTCCGGCTGGGCGGGTTACCCTGGTTCCAGCCGGGAAATACTGGCCTATAGCCACCGTGTCCCCCGGCTTGCAGAGAACCTGGAGGGCGAGAAAAACCGCCTCCGAGGCGCCGGTAGTAATAATCAAGTCCTCCGGATTGAGCGTGCAGCCTGCCTTGAGCATCCACCTGGCTATCTGGCTGCGCAGCTGTTTATGGCCGGGTGAAGTCGCATAACCGGCACTTTCCGACGCATGACTCCGGCAGGCACCAGCCAATATACGCCCGAGCTTTTGTGCGGGAATAAGTTGCGGATCGGGAATGGCCGCACCAAACTGCACCTTCTGGCTGTCCAGGGTATCGCGCATCAACCGTACTACCAGTTTGCTTGCGCTGATCTCCTGCGGCCCGATGGTCCGGGGGCTGATCTTTGGTTCCCTGGGCAACTGCAGAGGCCTCGGGCAGACGTAGTACCCCGATTGCGGCCGGGCCTCGATCAGACACTGATCCTCAAGATGGCTGTAAGCCACCTTGACGGTGTTGATACTGACCTGTGCCTGGCGACTCATCTCCCTGATCGAGGGCAGGCGATCTCCGGTCCGGAAGGTGCCGCCGGCGACGAGAGTGGCTATCCTGTCGGCTACTTCACGATATAAAGGTGTCTTTTCCATAGTTTTTGTCCAGGTGTTGCAGAAAAATGGTGATTGTAGCCGTTTTCATAAAAAGAAACAGACACAATACCAGAAAGAGACGATAGATACAGTATCAATTGGGCCCATTTTTAATGGGCACAGATTGCCGCCATACGGTTCAAGGAGCCTGAAATTCGAACGAGATGACGGTTGATGTCCGTCTTTAACTACTCGAAACGGTCGACAAAGACCCTTGCCGCAATGCGGATGAGTGTGTAGATTGCCGGATTATGACGGTAATTTTGCCAACGCAGGGCAATTTCCTTGCCGTCCTGGCGAATCTTAATGAACTTTGCAGTCTTTCTTTCTCCATTATTCGGAACACTATGTCGCACCTTCGAGCTGTCTCTCTGATGATTCTGGTAACCCTGCTCTGGAGTATGGCCGGTGTGGTAACGCGCCATCTCGACTCGGCCCCCAGCTTTGAGGTGACCTTCTGGCGCAGCGGTTTCAACGCCCTGGCCCTGGCCATTGCCCTGACCCTGATCCGCGGTCCGGGCCTGTGGCGCAGCCTGTTACATGCGCCCCGTGCTTTGTGGGGTTCGGGGCTGTGCTGGGCCGTCATGTTCACCGCCTTCATGGTGGCGATCACTTTGACAACTGTCGCCAATGTCCTCATCACCCTGGCCATCGGTCCGCTGATTACCGCCCTTTTTGCCCGCATCTTTCTCAAGCACCACCTGCCGCCGGCAACCTGGCTGGCAATCGCCGTGGCAAGCCTCGGCATCGCCTGGATGTTTCGGCAGGAAGGGGATGTGCACCTTTCCCTGGTCGGCACTTTGGTAGCCCTGGCAGTTCCTTTTTCTGGGGCGGTGAACTTTACCATTCTTCAACATGTCGGCCTCGACCGCGCAAAGTTGCTGGTTGACGGCGACAAGCCCGCAGAGGACATGTTGCCGGCGGTGCTGATTGGCGCAATGCTCTCGGCCCTGGCGACCCTGCCTCTCTCCTGGCCATTTCAGGCATCGGCCCACGATCTTTGTCTTCTGTCGCTGCTGGGCATTTTCCAGCTTGCCATTCCCTGTCTGCTCGTGGTTCGCTTAAGCCGCGAACTTCCGGCCCCGGAGATTTCTCTGCTGGCGCAGCTGGAGGTGATCTTCGGGGTGACCTGGGCGTGGTTATGGGCCGGAGAGCAGCCCTCCGCCAATACCCTCAGTGGCGGCACGCTGGTCATTGGGGCGCTGGTTGCCAATGAACTCACCCGGATGTATCGCGAGAGGATAATATTAAAAAAAATAAGGAGTTAATGACATGCTGACTGACCGGGTCCGTTTTAAACCGTTGCAGGATAAAATCACCGATCCAACTATTGCTGCCAGACACATTCAGGACGGCACAAACCTGTTTATTTCCGGTTTTACCGCCGGCTATCCGAAACTGATCCCCCAGGAACTGGTAAATAGGTCTGAAAATGGCGAGCAGTTTAAAATCAACCTGTTTGCCGGAGCGTCCACAGGCGAAATGGTCGATGGAATTTTGGCCAAGGCCGACCTTGTAGCCTGGCGACGCCCCTACATGAGCGATAAGTTCATGCGTGACAAAATCAACCAAGGGAAAATCGCCTTCAAGGACGATCATCTTTCGCAATTGTCGGCGAATGTAAGGGCCGGAGAGTGGGGGCGTTGCGATGTTGCGGTGGTTGAGGCGGCGGCGATTACCGAAAAAGGTCACCTGATTCCCACCATGTCGGTTGGCAATACGCCTACCTATGTGCGTGAAGCGCAGAAGATTATTATTGAGATATCAGCTATTTCACCACTCCTTGAAGGGATTCACGACATCTTTATACCGGAAGATCCGCCATACCGCATGCCCATCCCCCTCTATCGTACCTCCGATAGGATAGGAAAGCCTTTTATCGAAATGGACCCGGACCGAGTGGTGGCGATCCTGTTCAGCACTGAACAGGATCGCTGTCCAATCTTTATGCCGCCCAATTCCACATCCAGTCGCATTGCTGAACACATCCTCGACTTTGTTCGGCATGAGATCAAGAAAGATCGCATGCCACCATCCCTGCCCTGGCAGGCCGGGGTTGGCGATGTGGCCAATGCCGTTTTGTCCGGCTTCATAAAAGATAAAAATTTCCACTCCCTCGATATCTATTCGGAGGTCCTCCAGGACAGCGTCCTGGACCTCATTGATCTCGGCAAGGTTCGGGCGGCCTCCGGTTCGGCCCTGACCTTGTCGGAAAAGGCGCGTGCACGATTCTTTAATGAGATTTATCGTTACCGGGAGAAAATCGTTCTCCGACCCGTGGAAATTTCCAATTCTCCGGAAGTCATTCGCCGCCTGGGGGTTATCGCTATCAACACGGCCATCGAAATCGACATTTACGGCCAGGTGAATTCCACCCACGTCATGGGCACGCAACTCATGAACGGTATCGGTGGTTCGGGGGACTTTATCCGCAACGGTGCCCTGACCATGATGGTGACGCCCTCAACCGCCAAGGGCGGACTGATCTCGGCTATCGTCCCCATGGTTTCGCATGTTGATCACTCGGAACACTCGGTGGATGTAATAGTAACCGAATACGGACTGGTCGATGCCCGCCCGCTCACCCCGCGCCAGGTTGCCGAACAGGTGATACGTAAATGTGCCCATCCCGATTTTCGCGATCAGCTATGGGATTATTTCCAGCGAGCCGTGAGAGAGCGTGGCGGGCACGAACCGCATATCCTCGAAAAGGCATTTTTTATGCATCAACTCTTTATGGAAAAGGGCGATATGCGTTTGAGATAGCAACAAAAATGTTCAGTAAACCAAGGCGAATAGGGACAAGTTCGGTTTTTGTTATCAATACAGCTAAACCGAGTTTGACGACGCCTACTGCAGACATCTTGCCTATTGAGGTGAAATCAGGCCAGACCATCACCCCGGCCTATTTTCTAGGTCTGAAAAAATTCTCCGCCCTTTTCCCGGATCGTCTCCCCTGGCAGAGCACCTGGCGAAGATTGACCGGCTAAGATAAGGTTTTCTTAAACCGCCCCACCGCAACCGTCAAAAAAGTTACAGTCAGACCGGTCTGGGCAAGTATTGCCGGCCACAGGGCGGTGACCCCGACATCCTTCATAACAATGCCGCGGAGGATTTCCAGGTACCAGCGCATCGGGTTGCCGAAGGTGGCGATGCGTATCGACTCCGGCATATTGGTCACCGGAAAGAGAAAGCCGCTGAGCATGACCGAGGGCATGAGCACGAGAAAGCTGGTGAGCAGGGCCTGCTGCTGGGTCAGGGCACTGCCGCTGATGATCAGGGCGATGCCCATGTTGCCGGCGAGATAGATGCCGGTCAGGCCATAAAGGAGAAGGAGGCTGCCGCGCACATGGACGCCGAAGATCAGATAGGCGACGACCAGCATAAAGGTCATGGAGATATAGCCGGTGATCATATAGGGGATGGTCTTGCCGAGGATGAATTCGATGCGGCGGATGGGGGTGACCATGACCTGCTCGATGGTGCCGATCTCCTTTTCCCGGACGATGCCGATGCTGGTGAGGAGCAGGCTGAAGATAAAGAGCATGGTGGCGATCAGCGACGGCACATAGTAGAAATGGCTCTCCTGGTTGGGGTTATACCAGGCGCGGCCGGCGGTTTCGATCTGCACCGGCGGCTCGGCGATGCCTTTTCTTGCCAAGCGTTTTTTTTGCATCCGGTCGTTGTATTCGCCGATGATATAGCCGGCGTAGCCCTGGACGATGGCGGTGCTGTTGCTGTCGGTGCCGTCGGTGAGGAGCTGGATTGTTGCCGTCTGCCCGTTGTGCAGGTCGCGACTGAAGTCGGCCGGGATCTGCAGCACCGCCCGGGCCTCGGCTCGGTCAAGAATGGCGGTGATCTCGTCTGACCCGGCAAGATAGGCGGAGATACGAAAATATTCGCCGGCGGTAAAGGCACTGATCAGTTCCCGCGAGGCCGGAGTTTTGTCCATATCGAGGACCGCCATGCGGATGTTGGTGACGTCGGTGGTCAGGGCAAAGGCCATGATGGTCATCTGAATGACCGGCGTGCCGAAGACCACCACCCGCATCCGCGGGTCGCGGAGCATCTGTAAAAATTCCTTAATGAGCATGCAGAGAAGTCGTCGTCCCATCGCCTACTCCAGTTTGAAGGAAAATTTGCGGTTGGCGACAATCATCATGATGAGGGCATAGATCGTCAGAAACAGGGCGTTCAGCCAGAGGATCTCCAGGCCGATACCCTTCAGATAGATGCCGCGCAAAATGGCGATAAAGTAGCGGGCCGGAACGATATAGGTGAGGATCTGCAGGGGGATCGGCATGTTCTCGATGGCGAAGACAAAGCCGCTGAGTAAAAGTGTCGGCAGAAAGCCGGCGATAATCGCCAGCTGATTGGCGAGAACCTGCGATTTCAGCTTGATGCTGAGGGTCAGGCCGAAAAACAGCGCACCGGTCAAAAACAGGGCGGACATGGCAAAGAGCAGGGCGGCGTTGCCGACGATCGGCACAGCGAAGATCCACTTGCCCATGAGAACAGCCAGTGCCACATCGATCATGCCGATGGCGAAATAGGGGACGATCTTGCCGAAGATCAGTTCCGGTCCGCGCAGAGGGGTTGAAATAAGCTGTTCCATGGTGCCGGTCTCCCACTCCTTGGCGATGGTCGTGCTGGTGAGGAGGGCGGCGACGACGATCATGACGAGGGCAATGATCCCCGGGATAAGAACATTCTGGCTCCGGAGGCCCGGATTGTACCAGGCGCGCTGCGCCAGCTCGACCGGCTGCTTCAGTTCGCCCCGGCCTTTCAGCAGCATCTGTTCCGAGGTGACCGTGCGGGCGTAGATCGCCCCGATATTGGCGGCATAGTTCATGGCGAGACGCGAGGTGTTGGCATCGCTGCCGTCGCCGAGGATCTGGATCTGCACCGGTTTGCCGGCCTGGACCTTCGCGGCGAAGTCGCCGGGGACGACGATGGCGACCATCGCCCGGCCGCGGTCGAGATCCTCCTGGAGACCCGGATAGTTATCGCGGTAGCCCTTGACGGTGAAATAGGGGGAACTGGCAAAGAGGCTGAGCAGTTCCCGGCTCTCCGGGCTGCGGCTCTGGTCCCAGACGACGGTCGGGACATTGCGCAGATCAAGGGTTAAAGCGTAGCCGTAAAGGAGAATGAGGAGCAGCGGGATGGCCAGGGCGAGGGTCAGGCTGCGCCAGTCGCGGAGAAGATGCAGGGTTTCCTTGCGGGCCACGGCGGCCAGACGGCGGAGTTTCATGGCTGCTTCTCCCCGAGTCGCGTGTGGCCGTTGCGCCGGTCAACCTCCTCGATCAGTGAGATAAAGACATCCTCCATGCTCGGCAGGATGGTTTCCATGGTTGTTTGCATCACCTCGGTCTTCAACTCCATGGGTGAGCCGGAGGCGATCATCTTGCCGCCGTAGATCAGGGCGATGCGGTCGCAATATTCGGCCTCTTCCATATAGTGGGTGGTGACAAAGATCGTGATGCCCTGGTCGGCCATGGCATAGATGAGATCCCAGAATTGCCTGCGACTGATCGGATCGACCCCGCTGGTCGGTTCGTCGAGGAAGATGATCGGCGGCTCGTGGAGAATGGCGCAGGCCAGAGCCAGCCGCTGTTTCCATCCACCGCTGAGGATGGCGGTAAGAGAAGTTTGATGATCGGTAAGGTCGGCCATGGCCAGCGCCCAGTCGCGTCGCTCGTTCAGGCGGCTGCCGCTAAGACCGTAGATGCCGCCGTAAAAATCGATGTTCTCGCTGACGGTAAGATCCTCATAGAGCGAGAATTTCTGGCTCATATAGCCGATATTCCGCTTGATGGTCTCTGCCTCCAGGCGGATGTCGCTGCCGCCGACCGTGCCGGTGCCGGAGGTCGGGCCGAGCAGGCCGCAGAGCATGCGGATGGTGGTGCTCTTGCCGGCGCCGTTGGGGCCCAGAAAACCGAAAATCTCTCCTTGCTGTACGGTAAAACTGAGGTCGTCAACGGCGGTGAAGCTGCCGAAGCGGCGGGTCAGGTGCTGTACCTGCACGGCCGGCAGGTGGCCCTTATTTGTGTCGCTTATTGGCGGCAGCCTGAGTTCCCCTCCGTCCGGCACTTTGGCCGCCTGCTCATTTGCGCCAAGAAGGCTGACGAAGATATCTTCCAGCGAGGGTTCGATCTCGCGAATCTGCTGAAAATCGGCATTTGCCTGGTGAAGAAGAGTGGCGACCTGCTCCTCGCAGTCCTTGTCCCCGGCACAAACGAGATGTACGGTGTCGCCGAACAGGTTGACGCTTTTGGCCAGCGGCAGGCCGCGCAAAGCACTGACGATTTGCCGGGCTTTAGGGCTTTTGATGGCGAGTATCCGGCCGTCCATAAGATTTTTGATTTCCGCGGGCGTGCCGGTGGCCAGTAAGTGGCCGTGATCGATCAGTCCGACCCGGTCGCAACGTTCCGCCTCGTCGAGATAGGCGGTGGAAAGAAGGATGGCCACCCCCTCCCGGCGGAGGCGATGGAGGATGCGCCAGAAATCGCGGCGACTGACCGGATCGACACCATTGGTCGGTTCGTCGAGGAGAAGGACTTTCGGGGTGTGGATGAGGGCGCAGACCAATTGCAGCTTCTGCTTCATGCCGCCCGACAGATCGCCGGCCCGACGGCCGATAAAGGGCCGCATATGGCTGAAATCGAGCAGTTCTTCGACGCGGGCCTGTCTTCCTTTGCGGCTCATGCCGTAGAGGTCGGCGTAAAAATCGATATTCTCGCCGACCGTGAGGTCCTGGTACAGGCCGAATTTCTGGCTCATATAGGCGAGGTGGTCCTTGACGCTTGCCGCATCCCGGGCGATGTCGAAACCGGCTACCGTCGCCGAGCCGGCGTCGGGATTCATGATCGTCGCCAGTATCCGCAGGCTGGTCGATTTGCCCGCTCCGTCCGGACCGACAAGGCCGAAAATCTCACCGGCAAGTACCGTCAAACTCAATCCCTGAACGGCGACCGTCGCGGCAAAGCTTTTGGTCAGCTGCTCGGCGACGATGGCCGGGGTCGCCTGGGCTGGGACTGGCGCTGGCAACATCGGTGGTCCCGCCTTAACGACCGGACAGGTCGATCTGCCCATCGGCCGGCATGCCGGGTTTCAGTTCATTGTCCGGATTGGCAAGGGTCACCTTGATGCGGTACATGAGCTTCACCCGTTCCTCGAAGGTCTGCACGGTTTTCGGGGTGAATTCGGCCTGGCTGGCGATGTAGCTCACCCGGCCCGGAAAGCTCTTGTTGGGAAAGGAGTCGGTGTTCACCGCCACTAGCTGACCCAGCTGGATTCGGCCAAGATCCTTTTCATGGATATAGGCGCGCAGCCACGGTTTGTCGATCTGCCCGAGGGTAACCACCGGCGAGGTGGCGTTGAGATATTCGCCAACCTCGGCGGCCGTGCTGAGAACAACCGCGTCCATGGGTGCCGGCAGTTCGGTGTAGCTGAGTTGCTGCCTGGCCTGGTTGACACCCTCCACCGCTACCCGCACTTTGGCCTTGGCCTGGTCGATGCTTTCCTGGCGCGGTCCGGTCTTGATCAGGGCATATTCCGCTTCCGCCTGCTTCAGCGCCGCCGCCGTTCGGTCGATCTGTTCAATCCGCGGTCCGGCTTTGAGGAGGTTAAGCTGTTCGTTGGTCGCCCTGGTCCGGGCCTCTGCCTCCTTGAGTCGGTTTTCCGCGGTTTTGAGGCCGGTTTGGTAAACTTCCAGCACGGTTTTGCTGACACTGCCATCCTTGAACAGGCTGGTATAGCGGTCAAAGTCGGTTTTCGCCTGGTTCAACTGGACGATCGCCGATTGTTCGGCTGCCCGGCACTCGCCTGTTCGGCGCGGCCCCGTTCGACATCCTCGATACGGCTGCCCCGCTGCAACTCGGTGAGGCTCTCGCGAGCCTGGACCACGCGGGCTGCGGCTCGGTCGATATCTTCCTTCCGGCTGCCGGCGAGGAGTTCGGCGAGAACCGCCTCGGCGTAGGCGAGATTGGCTTCGGCCTGGGCTACAGCGATGGTCTGGTCGCTTTTATCAAGTCGGGCGAGGATCTGTCCGGCGCGGACCGTATCACCTTCCGCCACCGTTCTTTCCGCCAGACGGCCGGGTATACGAAAACTCATCTGCGCCTCGGTGACCTCGATATTGCCGGAAAACCGCAGATTGGCTGCATCCCCTCGATCTTTCAGATAATTAAAAAGGCTTATGCCGGCAATAACAACGACGAGAAGAGGGATAATAATGCGTAAACGTTTCTTCATGCTTCTTCCTTTGTAGGTCTTGCGGTTATGCCTTGTTTCTTGGCAATGCCGCCGAGCGAAAAGAGCCAAACGAATTCGGCGAGGCTATTTCATAATAAATGCGAATATAACATTTATTTGAAAGCGGCAAGGAGGTTTTTTGGGGAGGGAGGGGTTAGGGGTTAAGGGTTAGGGGGGAGGGGGTGGGTGGAGGGAATTGAGAGCGCACCAGGGTTACAGCACCTGCATGGTGAGATTGCCGACACCTTGCTTGTCGAGGGAGAGACGCTGGGCGAGTTTGTAGCTCAAATCGACATCGCGACCTTGCACATAGGGGCCGCGATCGGTAACTGTGGCTGTCACCTTTTGTCCGGTTTCGGGATTCTCGAGGAGAACTTTGGTGCCGAGCGGAATGTCTTTATGGGCGATGGTCGGGGCGAACATATCGAACGGCTCGCCATTGGCCATCGTTAGGCCGTGATGGTATCGGCCGTACCAGCTGGCAACCACACTCTCCTTTTCTGACTTTTCCGGTGCTTGTGGAATACTGAGGGTTTTGCCGATCTGCAGTGTGCTGGGATCATTGATATTATTGGCTTTCAGGATGTCTTCCGGATTGACATGGTAGGTCTTGGTGGCGAGATCCCAGACGGTTTCCCCCGCTTTCAGGGTGTGGGTCCGCATTTTCGCAGCGGTTGGTGATTTCCTGTCCCTGACTGCTCCCGGTTCCTTTGTTTTTGAGGGTCGCACGACTTTCGGCCGACTTGAGGATTGACCCCAAAATCTGCTTTTGTCTGATCAGAGAGAACAGCCCCTTCCCGAACAAACCAATTGCCGTTTGCCTTTGAACGGCCCACCGCCTGTGGGTTAAGCTTCTTCAACGTCTGCCAGTCGCTGCCCATGACCTTACTAACATGGGCAATGGTGTCGCCCCGCTGCACTTTATATTCCATAATCCACACCTAGAATATCGGTTCAACCGTCGAAATGTTCATTTTCGATGTTTCGTTATCCTTGGTATCGGCAGAAGGGGCGAGAAGCTTAAGTCTTTTAATCATGGACACTTCCCAATTGTTAAGACTCCTTTTACGCTTTCATGGCTGATGGCCTTATGGAAGAATCTGTAAAAATCTTTTCTTGGCAGCCTCCAAGCCAAAGAAGGCCGGGTCAAAATCGGGGTGGCCGGTCAGTTCAAACAGCCGATCGTGATGTTTATGGCCTGGAGTTTCGAGAGCGGTCAGGAGTGCCTGGTATTCGTGAATATCGCCAACAGCTTCCGGCGGGCAGGCCCTTTCTCCGGCCATGATGACCGGATGTTTCAACTCTCTGGTCGGCGGGACGACCTCTTCCAGCTGGATTTGGTGTTCCCAACCCTCGCCCGCACCGTACAGGTAGGTGAACATGAACCGCATGTCCTCCTCCAGGCTGACCAGTTTATACTTGTTTTCATCGAAACGTTTGGATTCGCGCAGAATCGTGCTCTTAGTCGTCGGTTCATAACAGATCTTGCCGACCAGAAATTGATGGACATGGGAATCGCTCCAGCCCATGCTCTGCTGAATGGCGTCGTGCAGTTGGGACAGGGTGCATTGCCCTGGTACCTGGATGCGCCGCCAGATAAGCGGATCGGAAAAGGCTATGGAGATGTGCAGAATATAGCTTGCCACCGGCTTTTCTTCTTTTTCTTCTTTTTTGAGAGTTTTTGGAAATACGCCTTGTATAACCTGTGCCATGAGAGCTCCCCGTAACTGCGTGCCATTCGTTTATCGAAAAGATGCTCCACCGCCGAGCACCTCGCTTATTTTTCTTCTATTGTCAGGATGGCTCATCCCCTCTTAATACCTCTAACCGATTGCGCCCTTTTTCTTTTGCTTTATATAGCTGTTTATCGGCCTGGTGGATTAAATCCTCCGGTGTTTGAATTTCACCATGGGATTAAATGCACAGCCCGGCACTGATTGTCACGAAAATGATCTGCCATGAATCTGGACCGCAGTCTCTTCCATGGCCTTTCGCATCTTTTCCGCCACGAATTGGGCGCCGGCGAGATTGGTGCTGCTGAGCAAAACCGCAAATTCTTCCCCTCCATAGCGATAGACGCTGTCACCAGATCGGGAGGCATGCAGTTTCAGAGTTTTGGCCACAGCCCGCAGCACCTTGTCGCCAATCTGGTGGCCGTAGGTATCGTTGAATTTTTTGAAGTAATCGATATCGATCATGATCAGGGCCAGAGGATAGGCACCGCGGGTGGCGCTTTTGTACTCATGGGCCAGTTGGATATCGAAGAATCTTCGATTGGCGATCTGAGTGAGGCTGTCGGTGTGGCTTATCTGCGACAATACTCTATTGGCCTCCTCCAGTTGCTCCAAGGCATGATTCAGCTCCTTCGTTCTTTCCTCGACCTTCTCTTCAAGAGAGGTGGACAAACGCTGTTCGGCGAAAATTCGCTGACGTTTTTCCTCGTTCACCCGTTCGGCCAGGGCAATCGACAACAAGACAGTCGTCATCGTGTGAGATCAAGGGCAAAAAGGAACTGAGTGAACTCTCTTTGTCACGGTTAGTGCTTGCATTGTCCCCGATAGTATTTTCGCACATAGACCATGATGAACAAGGACGAGAGCCCACACAGTAAAAAACCAAATACCAAGGGCAGGACTGTACCATTATAGCATTGCCCGACCAATCCTCCTATGGCGACCGATAAAAGAGTTTGCACGGAACTGATGACCGAGGTTGCAATTCCGGCAATATGCCCCAAGGGTTGTATGGCTAGGGTATTGAAGCCGCCGAAGAGTATGCCGAAACAGAAGAAGGCGACGGTCAGATATCCCATAAAAAGAGAAAGCCCCGGCTGTTCGGCCACGCTTTGTGCGTATCCGTAGAAAATCAGGGAGGATATCGACAGCAGGAGTAAAGCGAAGAAGCTGAGCTTTTCCATACCAAAGCGCATCACCAGTTTAGAGGTAAGGAAAGACGAAAAGCCGATCGCCACCGCCAGACCGCCAAAATAAAGGGAGAAGGCGTCGCCAAGTCGGTACTGAACCTGCAGAATCTGCTGGGCGGAGCTGAGATAGCCAATGAACGCCCCGAAAATAATCCCGGCCGCAACCATGTAGGAACGGCTGATGGGATTCCTGAAGGTCTCGGCAATCCCGGTGGTGATCGTTTCCACTGAAAAGGCCAGGCGCCTCTCCTTGGCCAGGGTTTCGGGCAAACGAAAATACAGCCACACCATGGCGATAAGGCCGATGCCGACATTGAGCAGGAAGATAGCTCGCCAATCGGCATAAAAAAGAATTACTTGCCCCAAGGATGGTGCAATGGCGGGTACCATAATGAAAAGAACCATTATGAGGGACATCACTCTGGCCATCTCTCTACCGGAAAGCTTGTCGCGAATCATCGCCAGGGAAACCACTCGACAGGAGCAAATTCCAAAGCCCTGGCCGACTCTGCCGATGAGCATGAGGTTGAAGTTTGTCGATAATAATGAAACCATACTGCCAAGGATGAAGATTGATACTCCGAGGTAAATCGCCTTTTTCCGACCGAAGGAGTCGGAAAAAGGACCATAGAGCATCTGTCCCAGGGCCATGCCGAGAAAAAAGACGGAAATAACCATCTGGTTATTGTTTGGATTTTGCACCTTCAGGCTGTTCCCTATTGGCCCTAAGGCCGGTAGCACCGCATCTATCGATAATGCCACTAAAGACATTAACAGCGCCATAAGACAAATAAATTCCGGATTGCCGACTGGTGTTTGCGTTTCCTTCATTCGCTTTCGGAAATCTCCTGCAGGGTGGTTCGCAGCAGTTCACGGAATCGGCCGTTCTGTCGCTCGTCACCGTCGCCTCTTTTGCCCATGGTCTTGAAGAAATCATGGCAGATCTTGATATTACCGGCCGACCAGCGGTCGGTGAAGGCCTGGCGCGGCCCCTCCATGAGGAGAGGTTGGCCAGCCTTGGCATAGTCCCTGCGGCCGTGCGCCCAGTTGATGGTATGGCGGTAGTAAAGGAGGGAGCGATTGAGGAGGACAAAGAGCAGGTCGATGGATTTTGCCGGGCCGACCTGCACCCGTTCGCCACCCAAGGGGATGCCCATGAGTTCAGCCTTGCCGGAAAAGCTCTGGCCACCGAACAGGGCGCCCAGTGCCCCGGCGACGGTTCCCGCCACCGTGAAAATACCCAGGCTGTGGCCAAGCGTCGCCATTTCCAGACCGGCGCCGATGGCCGCGCCGCCGAGTCCGCCGGCCACCACCACCTGCTTTTTGGTAAGGCCGAGGAGCTGCCAGGTCCGTTCGTCAAAAAGATCGGCGTGCAGGACCGAATGCGGCGGCAGCTCATACTGAAAAATATTGTGTTTGAAGAGGCTGCGAATGCGCTGGTGGGCGATCTTCTCCTTTTTTACCAGGGTCTCGCTGTAGGTGGCGAACAATCGATTTCGACACCCTTCGGCTTCTTCATCGGTGGCGATGCCTTCGCTTAGCTGCAGGGTCAGGCAATCTGTCACCAGGCCGGTGATGATATCGACCGTCGTTTCGTTGCGGGCCGCCCAGTCCTTTCTGAAGGCCTCGACCACCAGCGACAGCGGCTGTTGCCAGTCCTGATCGATCGATTTCAGGGCTTCGAGGAGGAGGATCCGTTCCGCATAGGTGGCCCGGTGGGCATTGAATACCCGGCTGCTGTTGAAATTTTTGCGGAATTCGGTTTTCCAGACTTCAAGGTGTTCGTTGTCCTGCTCCTTACAGTTGATGACCGCCATGCGCGGCTTGCCGGTGAGCCGGAGGATCTCCATCTCGGCGCGATCGACATTGCGCACCGGCCGCGAGCCGTCAACCACATAGATAATGCCCGCCCCCCGTTCCACCGGTCCGAGGAGTTCCCGGTCATCGCGCAGGTCCGGGACGGTCGCCGCAAAGGCGCGGAATTCGCTTAGGGGATTGTCTCCCGATTTGGCCCGCTTCTTCAGCTCGACCAGCACCCTGGCCGGATTCTGGAAACCGGGGGTGTCGGTAAAGCGCAGCACCTCCCGGCCGTCGATGATCACTGGAAAGGAGCGGCACTCGGTGGTCTCTCCGGGGATCGGGCTGACCCGTACCGAATCGTCCTCGGCCAGGGTGGAAAGCACCGACGATTTGCCTTCGTTTGGATGTCCCAGTATGGCGAATTCAGGTATCATGGGCGTTTCCTGTCAAGAGAGCAGGGAGAAGACATGCAGATAGGGGTCTCTGGATGTGGATATTTTTTTCCGCCAGACCGCCAGATCCTGCGGGGCAAGCGGTGTAAAACCGGAGCGTACCGGTCTGCCGACGAGCCCCAGATGGATCATGGTTTTTTCCGGCAGGATCTCGCGCAGGTCCTTTAAATAGGTGATAAAGGCGACAAGCGGCGGCATCCAGCCCTCCATGAGGATAAAGAGTCCGTCCGAGGAGTTGCGGCACTGTTCGATGAGGATGCTTTTGATTTCCTCATCCTCATCATACCCGGTCATGAACTTATGCACACTCTTTATGGCAAAGCCCCGGTCGCGCATGAGCGGCAGGAGCTTTTCAGGCGAACACAGGCCGAAGATATCGTCCGGCACGAGCATGACCTGGGGCAGGAGGTGTGGTGCCGGCGTTTGCTCTTCGTCTTCTTCCTCCGCTACGGCCTCGTTTCCGGCCTGATCAGGCTCCGGGGCCGCCTGGGTGGAGAAAAGCGGTGTCCGCATTCTCCTGATGACGGTGAGGCAGGCACCATTGTCGAAATCCACGTGGGCCAGGGCCCGTTCCTCAAGCAAGCCACCGACCACCGTGAAGACCAACCGGAGGAGCAGCCCGTAAAAGATCAGGGAGAGGACGAGAAACGGCCACCAGGCGATGAGGTTGCCGGTCGCCAGACCGTACATACCGTCCTTCAGGATGATCCGGCTGCCTTCAATCTCGGCAAGCGACGGATAGCCGGCCGATGCCGGGAGGAACCACGACCAGGGCAGGGCAGCCAGCTGCACGGCCCGGTGCAGTACCTCGCTGCTGATCTGCAGGGTAGATTGCCAGCCGAAGGCCAGGTCGCTGGTGGCGATTTTCGTCATTGTCGCGGCCAGCAGGCCTATGTTGCAGAAGATGGCAAAGAGCTGGACCAGACCGAATAGCGGCCAATAGAAAAGCGAGCCGTAAACCGTACTGCGGGCCCGGAAGGTATTGAGGGCATAGGTGAAAGCGGCAAGCTTGTCGGCGCCGAGGCTCTGCAGCAGGGGTTTATGCAAAAAGGCGGCAAGCCGCCGCAGCATCCCGCCAAACAGCAGGGAATAAAAGGTAGGAGGTGACACCGCCGGGATCAACAGCCGCAACAGGAAGGCGCCAATGACCAGACCGGCCAGAACCAGTTGGGCAACGACAAAAAAAAGGAGAAAGTGGAAAACGTTGACCGGGGTCGTGCCGCTATAGGTGAAAAAGGATATTCCGGCGACCAGGCCAACGAGCAGACCCTTGATGATCGCCAGGGTTTTGGCGAGACGGAGGGCGTCTCCGAGGAGCGCACCGGGGCTCTTGTGCGCAGGATCCGGGAATTCGCCTTTAATTCTCGCGGCAAGCCAGAGGCGGAGCAGTTCTCGGCGGGAGGGGGAGGTCTGGTTGCAAAGCCGTTCCTGGAGACCAAGGAAGATGTTCCGGTCGCGTTCGTGCAGGCCGGTTTCCTCCGCATCCTTGTCCAGGTGGCAGAAATACTCGAAATTAATAATGTCCTGATAGTTCCATGATGTTTTCATGGGCGCCATTATACCAGAATAGTGAGGACCGGCAAGCCCATGTCGCCGTTGCTCTTGTTCGACGGTTAAGGACGCCTTCTACTTCCCCGTCTCCGCTATCTCGATCACCACTTCGACATCCTGCCAGGGCTTGACCACCGGCTGGACCGTTGGCGGGGCGAGGATCTTGCAGAAGATCCGGTTTTCCTCTTCGATGGCGTTGAGATAGACCGGAGTGGTGGAGACGGTCAGCGGTTTGTCGCCGCGTTTCGGTGGCGGCATCATCACCTGGATCTCGCTGGGGATGACCTTGACCTGCTTGACTTTCAGATGGGCCGGCAGGATGCCGACCAGTTGCGGCACCACCGGCACCGATTTTTTCACCATAACCGCCAGGGTCACGACGATCTGCGCCGGTTTGCTGTCAACGAAAGAGAGTCTGGGAGGCAGCTGCAGGTTTTCTCCGGTCAAGAGAATGGTCTGCTTGCCCTCCACCATGCTCGACAGATCGACTTTTACCGTCGGCTGAGACAGCACAAAACTGTCGATCTCCGACTTCGGTCCGGCCAGTTGCACTCGCACCTCCTCGGCCTTGTCGCCGATCAGCAGAAGACCTTCGGCGGGGGCACTGTATTCCAGAGGCAGGGTAAGTGCTTTGGCAACAACCTGCCGGTTGATGGTGATGAGGGTCGTCCAGAAGATCGTGGCGATGAGCAGAGAGGCGAGTAGCGGCACAAGGGTCCGGCGTTGGCGGAGGCCGAGGCGGTCGATGTCCAGGAAATTTTCCTGAACGTTATGGTTTTTAATGGTCGTGGCAATTTCTTCAAATGACCCGAGAGGGTGCATGGTCCCGTCGCGAAAGGATGAAACTACTCCCCGTTCCTCGGAAACGACCAGCACCAGGGCGTCGGTCTGCTCGGCTAGTCCCATGGCGGCATGGTGCCGCGTCCCGAAATCCTCGGGCAGACGTGCGGTTTCGGACATCGGCAGGCGCACCCCGAAGGTGGTCAAGCGGTTGTCCTCGATGATCATTGCCCCGTCATGGCCGGGTGAGTTGGGATCGAAAATACTCATGATCAAGGGGATGCTCGGTTCCGCCGCCAGCCGGTGGCCACCGGATAGCTTCTCTTTGATCGGCTCCTTGCCCGGATAGACGATAATCGCCCCACGTTTTTGTTTTGCCAGTTGCCACAGGCTGAGGGCGACGATCTGTACCAGATCGTCCTCGCCGGCGACCGGCTTTTTCTTTTGCAGGGAAACGACCTTTTCCAAGAGTTTGCGGAGTTCCGGCTGGAAGATGACGATCAGGGCGATGACCGCGACATGGCTGAGATTTTGGAAGATCCACTCAATACCCTCAAGGTCGAGAAGATTCGCCAGGGTGAACACCAGAAAGGCGGCAAGAATGCCGACGAGGATCTTCCAGGTGCCGAGCCGGACCAGGGTCCGATAGAGAAAAAACAGGCCGACAGTAATAAGGGTGATATCGAGTATCGCCTGCCAGGTCAGAAATTCGCGAAGGATGAAGGCAATCTTGGTCATAGGTTATGGGCTCTTGGCCAGGGTCCCCTGGAAAAATAATGGAAAGGTATTGAATCTCGAAATGTTATTTTCTTGAGGAGCGGATCTTTGTGCCGAATGGTTTTTTGGCGATGGTAAAAGAAAAGGTTACGCCTTTGATGCCGTCCGATTCGCCCCAGACCTGTCCGCCATGAAGACTCGTCAGTTCCCTGACTATGGCCAGGCCCAACCCGGTGCCTTCAACCTTGCTGTCGGGGCAATTTCTTTTATATCGTTGAAAGATGTTACGGCAATCTTCCGGCGCTATCGGATTGCCGTCATTGGCAACCCGAATGGTATGAAATTGTCGCGATTCCTCATGGCTGACGGTAATTTTGCTGAGGGTTTCGCCGCCATATTTCAAGGCATTGTCGACCAGGTTTCTGAGAATCCGGACGATAACCAGCCTGTCCACTTCCAGCGATTTCGCCTCCGGCGGTTCGAACCACTGTATGCACCTCTCCTTCAATCGCTGCTCATTTTCTGCCTTGACGGTTTGACAGATCTCTAAAAGGTTGACTGGTTCTTTTTTGAGCGGCTGCTCCTTGGAAGAGATGAAGGCATTGATCTGATCAACAAGGGCGCTTACCTGTTCGGCCGATTTTTCTATCTGGGCGCAGTATTCCCGGCTCTTCAGGTCCAGACCGTCGAGGTGTCTTTTGTTCATTATTCTTGCAAGGGCATGTATGGCGATAACCGGATTTTTTAAATCGTGGGCCACGGAGTAAGCAAAAAGTTGTATTTTTTCGCTCTGTTCCCGCAGCAGATCTTCGGCGGCGATGCGCAAGATCAAGCGCTTTTTGTTGCGATAAAAGCTCAAGCTAATAATGAATAGGCCGGTTCCCCAGAAGAACAGATGAGTGGAATACAAGATGCGCAGGAACCGGGCCTCCAACGCCTGGTAGGGAGCAAGATGGGGCGATGGGTTTATATTGTCGGCCGGATTTTCTTCATCCTTGGTCGAGGAGTGGAACTTTTGATCTTTGTTGAGGAACATCCTGGCTTCTTTTTGCACCAGCTCCAGGCTCATGTTCTTTATTTCCATGAAATTCCAAAAGGTGGCAAAAAGGCAGATGATCGTCCAACTCACCACATAGACCATGTAGTTGCGAATGAGTATGGTTTGTTCCGAATGCTTGCTTGGTGCTTCGATCATAAATCAGTCCCGAGAGAGGGATAAAAAGCTGCTTGGCATGTTTGCCGGCACAGTGGTATTCACAGGTGGTCGGTGTCCCGGCAATAGTTATCAATAAATATATTCGAGACAGCAATTTATGTCACCATATGTTCGGTCTTTTTCCGATTGAGCGCAAGGCAAAAAAATGGTTGGTGGGAAGAATATGTGGAGCAACTGCGATTTTTTGCTAATCGGCGAGGATGCTCACCCGTGGACGAATTTTTAAAAACTTACTAAAGTTAACTGTTTTGGCACGATTTTCCGGCTTTCCGATACCATATGATGCTATTGAAAATTATTTAATACGAGTTCACTATCCTGATCTTTGGTCAACTGTGAACTCGGCCGTAACAGAAAAAACGCCGCAAATCCTCGCAAGGCAACGGTTAATGTAAAGGAGCTTATTCATAGTAAATACTACCACAACCAATTGCCACAGCGGGTTGGTTATGGGTTGGTATGCTGATAGTGTAAAATGGCCAGGTTATTTCCTGACGGCTCCTAGATCATTCATCAAGCGTACCACCGCCAGCTCCTTGGCTTTCGCTTCAATATCGACGGTCATGGTCCGTTCCCGCCAACAGTTAGGGACATCAACCGGATTTATATAATCGGCGTGCGGTTTGGGATCACCTTCTCCCCAGCCGGTCCTCGGCGACGACAAGTGGCAATATTGCTCCCTTCCCAGGCGCTGCCAGGTTTTACCGGCCGACTCAGTAGCTTCTTCGACAGACAAGCCGTCCGGTTTGCAGCGGTGGTGATGGACATCGTACACCAAGGGAATGGAGAGCTTATCACATATCGGCAGCAGGTCGGATACGGTATAGCTTACATCATCGTTTTCCAGGGTCAAACGGCTGCCTGACGCTTTCCGGAAGATCGACAAACACCTGGCAAAAACGTTTCAAGGCCAGGGATTTATCGCCATAGACCCCGCCGGCATGAAGATTGATGACATCGGCTCCAACCGCCTCCGCCAACCAGGCCTGGTACTCCAGTTCTCGAATGGAATTGGCAACTACCGCCGAATGCGGCGAGGAGAGGACAACAAACTGATCGGGGTGAAAACTGAGACGGATGTCATGCAGCAGCGCAAAAGACCGGGTGGCGTATAACAGCTCGGCAATTATATCGCCATCGGGCAGATCATCAAGCATATAGCCCACCTCGGGATGGGTCATCCGGGGAAACAGCGGTGACATAATGCGAAAGGCGCCTATACCCAGACGGTGAACGGTTTGAACCGCCCGCACCAGACTCTGGGTATTACCGTGACAGATCCCGGACAGTTTTTTCAGCTGGTCGCCACGTGGCATAGCGGAAAGGACCTTGGCGGTGGTTGTCCGGAAGGCTATTTCCTGGTCTTTGAACAGACAGCACAGGCCAAAACGCATGGTATCCCTTGCCTCACAATAAATGGTATCAAATGTAATCCCGATAAACGGGATAGGTGCATAATTGCATTCACAGCATATTCTTATACCATAAGTCGTACTTCCTTTTCTTCACGCGGCTTTCTTCATGGTTTGACAATCTCCGATTGTTTTTCTTTTGGCTGTTCTTGCATTTTCCTTTTGGCAAGATTACAGATAATGCAAGATTGCAGATAATGATACAACTGTATCAAATTCTTTCAGCAGTTGCAGCGCATGCTTCCTGAAGAAACCGTACAGTAAACTTCCGATGATTACTGGCCTATGGATCTCTTTTTTGTGACTATCACCTGGCTCGGCTCGCTGTATCTTCTTTTGCCTCTCTCTGTGTTGCTCTGTCTCCTCCTGCTCTGGTTCGGTAAATCCGGGCAAGCAATTTTGATTGGTTTCAGTTTGCTTATTTCCATTATTTCAGTCCATGTGGCAAAACTGATGTTTCGCCGACCGAGACCGTCCACAACCGAACTCCTTGTGGCGATGCCCTCTGACTGGTCATTTCCGAGCGCTCATACAGCTCAGGCCACTGCCTTTTTCCTGTCGGTCACGTTGGTCGCGTTTCAGGTCCTGCCGACAATCTGGGCAATTCTCGTTGCCCTCCTGAGTCTGCTGATCGTCGGCGGTGTCGGATATTCACGTATATACCTTCAGGTGCACTACCTTTCCGATGTATTGGCAGGGATGGCTTTGGCAGCTCTCATTGTATCAGGGTTGCGGTTAATAATTCCCCTTCTGCCATGGTTTCAGGAGAAATAACATTTTTGTTGACAACACCCTAACACCCATTAAGGGGTGAAGTACCTTCACGAAATTCATTTCTAAGAGACAAGGATTGAATTAATAAAATACTAATATTGTTTAGAAAGGATCTTTGAACGTGCGAAACAAATTTCTCGGTCAAGGAGAGCCTGGTTATCATCCGATTCGCAAGGTACAGGTTTGCCTTTCCGGCCTGCGCTATGCCATCCGTTATGATTTCAGCGTTGCCTACAAGGTCTATCTTTCGCTGTTAATGCTCCTGACCTGCTTTTTTCTCCGCCAATGGATTGATTTTCTTCTCGTCATGGCAGCCACTGGACTGGTGCTCATCGCTGAATTGTTCAACAGCGCCATAGAGGCTCTCTGCGATTTCATTGAGACAAAGGAAAATGAAAAAATAAAAGTAATTAAGGACATATCTGCAGCAGCAACAGGCATCTCCATCCTTCTCTGGGTCGTTGTGTTAGCTGTTGAACTTACCAACTTTTGGAAGGTCTTCCATTCTTAGAGATCACCTGACCGACAGTCCCCTGGGCAAACAACACATTGATTTCTTGTTTCATGCTGAAGCAACAATTACCGTTGATTTCTGCAGGAGATATGTAAATATGCAAGAAAACAGTTACAAAACCAGATGGTATGCTGTGGCATGCCTCATCAGAACAGGATGTCATTGCCGAATTACAGACAAGCCTCAGCGGTTTGAATGACAGTGAAGCAGCAGCAAGGTTGCAACGCTATGGCGCCAACACGCTCCTTCGCAAGGCAAGCGATAGTCCCTGGTTGATTTTCTGGCGTCAAATAAACAACCCGATTGGCTGGCTCCTCATTGCTTCAGGGGCATTGGCGATCGGCTTGCAAAAAATCACCGATGCCCTGGTGGTTTTCGGTGCGGTGGGTGTTAACGCTATTATCGGTTTTATGCAAGAATACCGGGCAGGAAAGGCCATCGAAGCACTTGCCGACATGATGCCGGAATTTGCAACCGCGCTTCGGGGCGGGCAGTCAATTGCCGTTCCCGCTGAAAGCCTGGTCCCTGGCGACCTCGTGACCTTGCAGAGCGGCGACAAGATTCCTGCCGATCTGCGGCTGATCAGGGTAAAGAACCTCCTGGTCGAAGAAGCCGCCCTCACCGGTGAGTCGCTGCCTGTGGCCAAGAGAAGCGATGCCGTTGCAGGGGATGCGCCTCTTGGCGACCGGATTGGCATGGCTTTCAGCGGAACGCTTGTTCTGCAAGGCACTGCCACCGGGGTAGTGGTCGCGACCGGTGGCAGCACGGAGCTGGGTCGGATCAATGCCCTGCTCAACCAGACCAGGCAGCTGGAGACCCCTCTGACTCGTCAACTGACCAAGGTCAGCAATGGCATTACCGCTGCAGTGGTGGCTGTAGTAGCCGTCCTCATCAGTTTCGGCATCTGGGTCAAAGATGCCCCCTTAGGCGAATCGCTCATGGTTGCCGTTTCTCTGGCGGTTGCGGCAATTCCCGAAGGTCTGCCGGCAGTCATTACCATCTGCCTCGCCGTAGGTGTTCGGCGCATGGCCGAAAGACATGCGGTCGTCCGGCACCTTCCGGCGGTGGAAACCCTTGGTTCCACCACTGTTATCTGTTCCGACAAGACCGGCACACTGACCCGCAATGAGATGACGGTGCAGGTGGCATGGCTGGCCGGGCAGGAATACCGTTTTTCCGGCATCGGCTACGCTCCCGACGGGGAAATCGAACGCGATGGTACCCGCCTGACCGAACTCCCGGCCGCCCTGCATGATCTGCTCACCATTGCCATCCTCTGCAATGATGCGGTAGTGCGCCTTGAGCACAACATCTGGACTATCACCGGTGATCCAACCGAGGCGGCGCTGATTGCTGCCGGGGGAAAAGGAGGCCTTTCGAGCCAAGATCTCCGCAGTCACCATGCTCGCCTGGACGTCATCCCCTTTGAGTCGGACAGTAAATTCATGGCCACCCTGCATACGATTGACGGGGAAAACCATATCCTCCTGAAGGGCGCTCCGGAAACTGTCCTTGAGCGCTGCGCCCTGGGCGAGGCGGAGCTGCACCGAATCAATGACGCCATGGCCACCTACGCCCGTCAGGGCATGCGGGTGATCGCCTTTGCCCAAAAGAAAAACGTTGCAGCGGACCAGATCCAACCGGAGTCCGTCCGCGGTGATCTGCAGTTTGCAGGTTTACTCTGCATGATCGACCCACCCCGAACCGAGGCGATGGACGCCATCCGGGTCTGCCATAGCGCCGGAATTACGGTTAAAATGATAACCGGCGATCATCCTGTGACCGCCGAGGCAATCGGGCGCCAGCTCGGTCTGTTGCCGCAGGGACAAAGCGCCATGTCCGGTCGTGACCTTGACGGTCTCTCCGAAAAGCAGCTGCAGGATGCGGCCATGAGTACCAATGTCTTTGCCAGGGTGGCACCGGAGCACAAGATCCAGCTTGTCGAGGCCCTGCAGGCGCAGCGCCATGTCGTTGCCATGACCGGTGACGGTGTCAATGATGCGCCGGCCCTCAAACGCGCCGACATCGGTATTGCCATGGGTATAACCGGCACCGCGGTTTCGAAAGAAGCGGCCAAGGTTGTCCTCATGGACGATAACTTCGCTTCCATCACCGCAGCGGTGGAGGAAGGGCGCCGGGTCTACGACAACCTCATTAAATCTCTGGCCTTTATGCTGCCCACCAATCTCGGCCTGGCCTGCACCCTGTCGGTTGCGATGTTCTTCTTTCCAACGATCCAGGTTGATGGTGTCAATGAACTCCTTATGGCCATGTCTCCCAGCCAGACTCTGTGGATCAATCTGGTGGCAAGTGTCACCCTGTCGATTCCCCTGGCCTTTGAGGTGCTGGAGCCGAATGCCATGCGGCGACGGCCGCGCTCTCCCGACGAACCGGTTTTTTCGGGTTTCATCGTCACCCGCTTGATTGTTGTCGGGATCCTCATGGCGGCAGGCGCCTGCGGGCTGTTCCTCTGGGAGTACTATCGTATCGTCGGCCCGGAACCGGTGACCAGCGCCCGGCATGCTCTGGCCCTTTCCGAAGCGCAGACCCTTTGTGTGACAAGCATCACCTTTACCCAGATTTTTTACCTGCTCAACTGCCGGTCCCTGCACTCCTCTCTCTTTGCTCAAGGGTTTTTCAGCAACCCACCTGTATTTATCGGCATAGGCATCCTGCTGATGCTCCAGGCCTGCTTCATCTATCTGCCGCCGCTGCAGACGCTTTTCAACTCCGCGCCGCTCGATGGCCGAGCCTGGATCTTCGCAATGGCAGTCGGGGCAATCGTCCTGCCGATAATATCGCTCGACAAATGGATCAGAAATCGTAGAAGTGCAGACGCAAGCACTGGGACAAAGGAGATACGATGATAGAAGCAATCAAGAAATTCGAGAGAGTCATTATCTGCTCTCTGCTCATTATGATGTCTTTGGTTGTGCTGCTCGCAACCATCGAACTGGGATGGATCATCATCAAAGACGTTTTCACCCCACCAATTTTCCTTCTCGAAATCAATGAACTTTTCGAGATATTCGGCCTGTTCATGCTGGTGCTTATCGGCATCGAACTCCTGGAAACCATCGCCAAGACCTACACCAAACAAAACACCAACCATGCGAAAATTGTCATGGCCGTTGCCATTATCGCCATCGCCCGCAAGGTCATCATTCTGGACGTTGAGAACTACTCCGGACAATCTTTGGTGGGAATAGCGGCGATCATTCTGGCGCTGTCCATCGGTTATTATCTGATACAATGCAAAAGACGATTGCCGGAACTCAGCAAAAAAGAAGGCGACTGAAATCGACGAGAGGGAGAGCATATGACAATAGCAGTATTGGGTTATTTTCTGGCAGGGGCGGTTTTTCTGGTGGTGGGTGCGGATGTTCTGGTGCGGGGGGCCTCGCGTCTTGCCTCGGCCTTTGGTATTTCTCCCTTGGTTATTGGTCTTACCGTGGTCGCTTTCGGCACCAGCGCCCCGGAACTCGCAGTCAGCGTGCGGGCCAGTTTGACCGGCGCCTCGGACATTGCCCTTGGCAATGTGGTCGGCAGCAACATTTTTAATATTCTCCTCATCTTGGGGCTATGTGCTCTGATTACCCCGCTGGTGGTGGCAAGACAGATTGTCCGCCTTGAATTGACGATCTTGATCGGCTGCTCCATTCTTCTGCTTGTCATGGGCCTGGATGGCCGAATTGGGCCGGGCGAGGGGGTGTTACTGCTTTTGGGGATAATTATATACACCATTTTCGTGGTGAGGTTGAGTGTCAGGGAAAGTGCTGAAGATGCGTGCAACCGAAGGCCAGGAGTTGGAAGCACATCCCCGGGGTAAGGGGCAATGGTTGATCAGTTCGGTGCAGGTGTTTGCGGGATTGGCGCTGCTGATTTTCGGGGCCGAATGGCTGGTCGACAGTGCGGTCGCTGTCGCCAAGGTCTTCGGCTTGAGCGAACTTGTCATTGGCCTTACCATTGTCGCGGCAGGCACATCGCTGCCGGAGGTAGCCACCTCCATCATTGCCGGCATCCGCGGGGAACGGGACATTGCCGTCGGCAATGTGGTAGGCAGCTGTCTTTTTAATATTCTGGCAATACTAGGGATTTCAAGCATCGTTGCGGCAGATGGCATCACCGTGGCACCGGCGGCGATCAGGTTTGATATTCCGGTTATGATTGCCGTCAGTGTGGCCTGTGTTCCGGTTTTTTTCACCGGCTATCGCATCGACCGGTGGGAAGGGACACTCTTTCTCGGGTATTATGTCGTCTATACGCTCTATTTGATTCTTGATGCCAAGGATCACGACGCCTTGCCTGCATTCAGCGCGGTGATGAGCCTCTTTGTCGTGCCCATGACAGTGGTGGCGCTGGCGATTTTCGCCGTACGAGCTTTGCGCAGGCAACAGGCAGCCTCACCTGGTTCGGGAAGTCGGCGGTAACAGCCTGGAACTATTTTGAAAATTTAAATAATTGCCAAAGCTATCGGGAAAAGGTAGTTATGATGTGTTGGATCGGTATGGCTTTTCGCCGGAAAGGACATTTTTTAAGAAGTCTTTAAAAAGCAAATAGTTATTGCCAATCGCCTGTTAGGAGGTTGCTGCAAATCCTGATCAAGAATCACCTCTGAATTAAAAACAGTAATGTTAGGGCATAGGAAATTTTTTTGCTCTTAAGGGCTGAACGGTTTTTTCCCCATCGATGATAATCTTGTTTTAAACTCAACAAGGCGAAGGAAAAAGGAGGATTCCATGGAAGCATATTCATTCACAGCCGAACAACTGTACGACGAAATTTTTTCCGAATCAGACCGTTTTATCCTGCTGGATGTCCGCAATAATGAGGAGTTTGAAAAATTTTCTGTAGAAGGGCCCTATCTTCATGAAATGATTAATGTCCCCTATTTTGAATTCCTGGAATTTGAAGAGGACAGTATCAAAAAGGTTCCTGCCGGGGAAAAGATAAAAATTGTCTGCGCCAAAGAAGGTTCAGCCAAATATGTGGCTGAAATTCTACTAAATAGTGGATTTAAAGATGTGGGCTATCTTGCCGGCGGTATCGGTATATGGGCGGATCTGCTGAAACCGGTCCTGATTGAAAAAAATGACCGGTTTGAACTTTACCAGTTCATCCGGCCGGGCAAGGCATCTTTAAGCTACGGACTGGTCTGCGGCAGGGAATGTTTCATCTTTGATCCTGCCCGTTTAATTGATGTTTATCTTGGTTTTGCCGCACAAAAAAATGCGACGATAACAACAGTTTTTGAAACGCACCTCCAGGCCGACTATATTTCCGGCAGCCGGAAACTGGCGGCTGAAAACAGTGCCGGGATCATCGCCCACAAGGGTGACTTTGGTATTGCCGTGTTCGATTATCTTGCGGTTGAAGACGGACAGGTCATTGAGCTTTCTGCCGGCACTGTTGCGGTCAAGGCGATTCATACACCGGGCCATACACCGGGAAGCACCTCGTATCTGGTTGACAACCGGTTTATGATTACCGGGGATGCCGTTTTCATAAAATCCATCGGGCGGCCGGACCTGGGTGGACAGGTGGAGGAATGGTCAAATTTAGAATTTGACACCCTCCGCAACGTATTAAAACCAATGAACGGAAACATCCGTATCCTTCCGGGCCATTACATGGACTGGTCGGAAATGGCAGCCGACGGGAAATTCATGGAATCGCTGGCCGTTATCATGAAAAACAACCGCCGGATTTACGATATCACCGACGCTCAGGTTTTTACCGATTTTATCAGGGCCAATATGCGCCAGCAGCCCGAAGTTTATGCCAGGATCAGACAAGTGAATGCCGGGTTGCTTGAACCTGACGGGGAAGAGCAGAAAATCATGGACATCGGCAAAAATGAATGTGCAGCATCCCATGTCTGATATCAACTGTTTTATACCACAAGGGCATAAGTTTCGTTTGAGCAGACTACCTGCTCAACTCAGCTTTATTAATTTACTGTCGAGGTATGAAAATGGATATGATAGGAACAAAGAATCCAGGAGCTTGAAAATCAGCTGGGACAACTGAAAAACACCGTTGTTAAGCTTGAAAAGAATAGAGACCAGAACAAGCTGGCCATGGTGGTTTTCAGCGGGGATCTGGACAAGGCGCTGGCCGCTTTTATCATTGCCACCGGTTCGGTTGCCATGGGAATGGACGTGATCATGTTTTTTACCTTCTGGGGGACACCGCTGCTCCGGAAACCAGAGGGCAACTCTTCTGAACCCAAGGATGCTTTTGGAAAGATGTTCGGGACCATGCTGCCCAAAGGCGCTTCAAAGGCAACGCTTTCCAAAATGAATATGGGCGGCATGGGTACTGCCATGATGAAGCACCTGATGAAAAAAAAGAATGTGGCTTCCCTGGATGAAATGATCGCCCTGGCGGCGGAACTCGAAGTTAAAATTTATATCTGTGAAATGTCCATGAATTTAATGGGATTTTCAAGATCTGAAATGATCGACTACCCGGATCTTGGCTATGCCGGTGTGGCCAAGTTTCTTGAAGAGGCCGGCACCAGCCGGATGCAGCTTTTTATTTAACCCCTGACATGAACAATATCAAGCGGAGGAAAACCGATGAACGATGAACTGAAAACCAAAGAATCTTTTGATCTGACCGGGCTTGCCTGCCCTATGCCGATTGTTAAATTGAGCAAAGCGATGAAAATCCTTGAATCCGGTGATATCATAGACGCATTGACCTCGGATCCGGGGGCGCTGACAGATTTTCCAGCCTGGGCCAGGACCAGCGGCAATGAGATCATCAAAACGAAAACCGAAGGCAAAAACACCCGGTTTTTCATCAGGAAAACCTGATCATGAGTCATTCCCGGTGTTTTCCCTGCCGGTGTTCAAGAAACAGTTCCCTGTCCCGTCAGGTCTTCACGGCGCAGACGACGATTTTTTTAAAGATCCGGAAGTTCTGGAAAAAACGTGGCGGGCTGTGGGGCTGCCACCCCATGGCCTGTTGATGTCCGGCTTCGGGATGGGAATGAAATCCGATTCGGCCAATATGGCATGACCATCATCTTGCAATTGACGAACAGGTAACTGGTTTTTATTGTTGATTTGTGATATGACGGAACAAGGTGACCGTATATTCATAGCTCCATTTGTAAGCTACGGGATACGAAAGTGTATGGTTGTGTTGGCAGTTTAAACAAAGAACAAAGGAGGCAGCAAATGAGCGAAACGAAAAAGGCAGACCAAGAAAAACCCATCAATCTTTTCTGGAAGTGTGGAAAATGCGGCAACACCCTTCAGGCGCCAACTCCGCCGGAAATATGCCCGAGTTGCAAAGAGAAATGCCTGTTTAAAGATGTCAGTTGCTATACCCCCGAATGTGGTGGACCCGGACATATTGACCCAAGGATGTAATTGAAGAGAATAATCTTGGCAATACTGAGTGACCGCGGAACTCTGCACGGAAGCATGAAGATGGAGCACTTCGCTTGATTGGCATAACTGGCTCGGATACAGGATAATCCTCGAGTAGGAGAAAGATTATGACAAAAAAACATCTTGATTGCGTCCTTTCAAGACTTTTAAATGTATTCCTGGTGGCGATATTGTTTTCTGCGGTGTCAGGCTGCATGAAGTGGTCCCCCGGCTTCTTGGTTGAAGGTTATGGAAAGTCAGGAGGTGATCCGAGGCAACTTCTCGACAAAGCGAGCCGACTTGAGGCGACCGTTGACACCCGTGAAGGCCTTTTAGAGATGGTAGCGGCCTATGAAGCTGCGGCCGCGGCTGATCCGACGAGCCGAAAGGCATTAATCGGGGTTGCCAATGCCCGTATTATCCTCGCCACAGGATACACATCCACCCGGGGGGAGAAGGAGGAACACTATCAGAAGGCAATGCAGGCGGCCGAAAAAGCCCTTCTCTTAAATAACGATTTTCGTCATCAGGTGGAAGCCGGAGTTCCCGTCTGGGATGCAGTGTCGATGCTGGGGAAGGATGACGCCGACGGCATGGGTTACTGGTCCTTCGGGGCATGCTACTATTATCGAGAGGTCATCCCGGGTATTGCCAAGGCATGGAATGCACAATGGATACAACGGGCCAGGATCTTCATGAAACGCATAGAAGAGGTCGATCCGGCCTGGAACGACGGTGGCAACCTTTTCAATATCGCCATCGTGTACATTGCCCTGCCGCAAAGCCAAGGCGGCGACTTAACGAAATCCCAGGAATATTTCAAAAAAGCCATTGAAGCGGGGCTTGACCCCATGCTTGTCCGCTGGGGGCGAGCCAAGTATCTGGCAACCCGCAACAAAGACCGTGAATCCTTTAAGACCGACCTGGAATGGGTCATCGCCCAAGACCCAAGACACGGAAGGACAAGACCATACAGTTGGAACATCTATTTCCAGCGAGAGGCCAAGGCGCTCCTCGACACCATCGACGAGATCTTCTGATATCTCTTCAATAAAGGTTTTTCGCTCAAGGATTTCGATTTATGGAAAAAACCACAAAATTCAATATCTGGTATATAATGGCGGCGATCTGGGGTGTTGTCCTCCTCCAGGAAATCCTTTTCGATCAGTTCAAAGCCACGGTTATTCCCTACAGTGATTTTATCAAGGCAGTCGCCGAGGACCGCGTCGTGGAAATTGCTATCGGCCAAGATAGAATCAGCGGTAAACTCAAGGCCAAGGAAGGGGAGGGTGAGGTTCTGTTCACCACCGTTCGTGTGGATTCCGATCTTTCGCAAAAGCTCTCAGGACATAACATAAAGTTCTCCGGCCAGGTCGAGAGCACTTTTATAAAAACCCTGCTGTCCTGGTTTGTACCTATTCTGCTGTTCTTCGGCATATGGTATTTGATGATGCGGAAACTGCAGAGTGGACAGGCAGGAATGATGAGTCTTGGCAAGAACAAGGCGAAGATCGTTGGCGAAAAGGATATCGACACTCGCTTCACCGATGTTGCCGGTGCCGATGAGGCCAAAGAAGAACTGCAGGAAATTGTCGACTATCTGGCCAGGCCGGAACGCTATCTGGAGGTTGGCGGCCAGATGCCAAAGGGTGTTCTCCTTGTCGGCCCCCCAGGGACTGGAAAGACCCTCATCGCTCGGGCGGTTGCCGGTGAAGCCGGGGTGCCGTTTTTTTCGATGAGCGGTTCTGATTTCGTCGAACTCTTTGTCGGCATGGGGGCGGCAAGGGTTCGAGACCTTTTTGTTCAGGCGCGGGAGAAGGCTCCGTGCATCATCTTCATTGACGAACTCGATGCCATCGGCAAGGCCAGAGGGGCGGGGAATTTCAGTGGCGGCCATGACGAGAGAGAGCAAACCCTCAACCAGCTGCTGGTTGAAATGGATGGTTTCGACACCCAGAAAGGCGTTGTTATCATGGCGGCGACCAACCGTCCGGAAGTCCTCGACCCCGCCCTGCTGCGCTCCGGCAGATTTGACCGGCAGGTTCTCATCGATAGACCAGATGTCAACGGACGGCTGCAGATTTTGAAAATCCATGCAAAAAAGGTTCGCCTCGAAGACGATGTCGATCTCATGGTTATCGCCCAGAAGACCGCCGGCTTTTCAGGAGCGGATCTGGCTAATGCCGTCAATGAAGCCGCCCTCCTTGCCGTGCGCCGCGGTAACAAACAGGTGTCGACCCTTGATCTCGATGATGCCGTTGATCGGATAGTTGGTGGGCTCGAAAAGAAAAATCAGGGTCATTAATCCCCAGGAGAAAAGGATCGTCGCCTACCATGAGGTAGGTCACGCCCTGGTTGCGGCGCTCACCCCCGGTTCGGAGCCGGTACACAAAATATCCATCATTCCTCGCGGGCTTGCCGCTCTCGGCTATACCCAGCAACGCCCCACCGAGGATCGATATCTGATGAGTGAAAAGGAATTGCTTGCCAAGATAGATGTCCTTCTCGGTGGCCGGGTTGCCGAGGAGATCCAATTCAACAGTGTGACAACTGGAGCCGGGAACGATCTCATGCGGGCAACCGATATCGCCAGGGCGATGGTGGTCGAATACGGTATGGGAAAGACTCTCGGACTCTCCACCTATCCGCGGCAGCGGGGACCGGTCTTTCTCGCCTCCGATGGCGGGCTTGGCGGCAGGCAGGACTACAGTGATGCAACTGCGGCCGATATCGATAGCGAGGTCAAAACCATCCTCGAGCAAAGATACCAGCATGTTTTGTCAATGCTCAAGGAGCGCCGGGATAAACTTGTAGCCATTGCCGAGCAGCTCCTTGTAAAAGAAGTGCTTATGGAAGCCGATTTCAACGATCTTGTAAACAGTCGATAGCCTGGCTATGTACCTTTTCATGCCATAGCGGAAAGATTTCTATGCCCTGAGGGTCAACCCCGGGAAGGTAGAAACGGCATAAATAAGGTCGGTGCGCGTGATGATACCAACGAACATGTCGGCTTCATTGGTTATGGGAACGCAGTTCAGATCATGTTCATACATTATTTTCGCCACTCGGCGAATATCGGTTAAGGGATCGGCGGTGATTACCGGATGATCCATGAGTTCCCTGATAGAGGCTGCTTTGGCTTCGCGAATGACACCCTCTTCAATGATGAGTTTTTCGAGGATTTTCTCCTTGCTGATCAATCCCACCGGGCTGTTCTGGGCATTCATGACGGGGAGTTGTCGGATGCCTTTTTCTTCAAGAAGCATGTAACCTTCGGTGATCGGTGCCGTGTCAAAGATGGTCATGACCGGGCGCTTCATGATTTGATAGGCGTGATAAATGATTTCCTCATGTTTTGCCTGGATCATCTCCTTGTAGGCTTTTATAGCCTCCTTATTGAGGTAGGATTGCGGGGCCGCCTCTTTCTCATCTATGCCACGTGCCAGCGGCTTTAATCCCCTGGCTGGCTTGATACCTTTAACAAGATACAGGTCTTCAAGAGTACTGCGGAAGGTTTGTCCCTGTTCATTATAGACGGCAAACATATGTCACCTTTTTTGGAAAAGTGTTTTTGGTGATTTCTGTCCACTGTTGCCAATAAAATTCAGACTAAACAGTGTAATATCTCTGTTACTGTAAATGATTATTCACGAAAAGCAACGGGCTTGCAGGTTTTCTCCGGTTGAGGATTGTGTTACGCACCGCACCAGCAGACGGCACTTAAGCGCCTTTGCGCATCACTGACAACGCTTGAACTGTTTGAAGCCGGCAATAGTACTAGGCTTCGATTGACATCGCAGGTAACGTCTCTTATAGGTCAAGACATGATCAAAGGTCACGAAATCGGCAACAACGCCTCGTTGGACAACCTCTGCCGCTACTTCGAAAAAACTTGAGAAAGTAGACACACCCGTTAATTCAAACGTTAGGCCACATGGGAACCTCAACCACCGCCGGTTACTCAGGAACGCCGCTTTCCAAGAAGCTCGGCATCAAGGATGCACATCGAGTGCTGCTCCATGCAGCACCGGATGCGTATGAAAGCCTGTTGGCCCCGCTTCCGCCAGCAGTGGTGTTTGTGCCAACCCGATTCAAAAGTCGATATCGCTCACGTCTTTGTCTCCCAGAGAGAAGAACTGGCAAAGGTTCTTGCTTGGTGTCTTGCGCAAGAAGCTCAAACCCGATGCAGCGCTCTGGATCTCCTGGCCAAAGAAGTCTGCCAAGGTTCCAACCACAATTACAGAAGACACCATCCGCGAGTTAGCCTTGCCGCTTGGGTTCGTAGATATCAAGGTCTGTGCCGTCGCGGAAGTCTGGTCGGGGCTCAAGTTGGTGGTTCGCAAAGAGCTTCGCTGAGAATGCGGCCTAACCCAACTTTGCGAGAGTCAAAGACGAAATACTGTAATAACAGTATGTTGCCGCAATTTCGGGTGCCTTTATGGCACTACTTCTTTTGTTTTGTTTCATATTGTCGTTTTAACCGTTTGACCAGGGCAGCTTTTTACTCCCAATGCCGAATATATTTCATGTTGCTTCGGCTCAGGTCGTGTGCTTTTTCTGATATGGACAGTATCGCCGCTTTTGCATTGCATGGATACTGTAATCCGACACATGGTTGACAGAAGTTTTCTTATACTCGACCAAGTGCTGTGGATATTCGCCTGCTTCAACCTGACCCGTATGGTATGCACCAGGTGATATGCCAAAACCGTAATAAACAGGTGCCCCGAGACTCTGTCGGTGATTTGATGATGAATCGGCCGCAAACCAAGTTCGGATTTCAACGAACGGCATACCGTTTCAAGATCCGTCAGCATGGTATAGGTATCCCACAACAAGGACTCGTCCCAGTCCGCATGGCTTGTCCGCAGGCAATAAACACCTGGATAGCTGTCTGTGGTGTTCTCCACCGCCTTCTGTTGCCAGGTGATTTTCGTGGCATTGCCGCTGGCATCATCTTTTTCGACCGAGATTGTATACTGCTTCGATGCTCTGGAATATTTCTGTCTCAAGCGGCCGATCTGCACCATGACCTTGTCGTATTTTTTGAGGCAGCGCTTCTTCACAAGCCCGCCTGCCAGCTTCTGCAGTGCCTCTTCCAGCCGGTTTGTGACTCGGTCGTCAATGGCCTGGTCTTTCTTTTCCCGCTGACTGGAATGGCAATATAACAGCGTCTCCTCGGTTGTTTCGTCAAAAACCTTCTGCACTTTGACCGTACACTCGTCATCCTTCTTGACGATAACCGAAGATGCCTCATCAAATTCACGGTGCCTTTTCCTGCTCACTACCAGATATGGGTACTGATGTTCCCGTAACCAGGCGACATTATCGTCGGTGGCAATGCCGGCATCCATGACTACAGTGGGCTTTGGGCTTGTCGAGGTGTCCCTGCCTTCGAGAGCATGGAGCATCTCCGCCAAGGTCTTCGGCTCAGAAACATTGCCCTCATAAACCTGACTGCGCCGCGGGAAACCACTGGAATCAAGCACCAGGCCCAGGGTAACCAGGGGACAATCGGAACGTTTTTCTTTGGAATGACCTCGGGCCGCATGGCTATTGGCCTTGCCCTCACCTTCAAAATAGGTATTGGTCAGATCATACAGGGTAATGGTCTCCCGTAATCCGAAGAGACTCCGTTCTCGTTCATATATATGCTGTTCAATCGCCGCTTTATTCTTGAACAATTTATCGGAAATCAAATACATGCCGTACAGGCTCAGATTGTTGAAATCGTAATCGAGCAAATCGCCAAGGCCTGATCGTTCCTGAAGCCACGTATGTGTCGCCAGTTCACTCCCCGGTTCACAACAGCGGCCTATAATCGTTCCTATGGCCGCGGCCGTCTGTGGTCCATTAAAACCAAGCTCTTTGAGTTTCTCGTCAATCTCTAGAAATCGCAATGATTCCAAAGTGATGTGTTCCGAACCAACACTGCGGGGTCGGCTCATTTCCAGACTGTCGAGATCGACTTCCCGGTAGTCGTCACCCTCCGAAGGATCAACCTCCTGACGTGATAAAATAATCCGGGCGGCACACGACTGAGCTAATTTTTCAATATTACTATCAACAGGAAACAGGTTTTGCTGTTTACCGAGAATACCCTCGATCCGTTTGGCCAGCTCAGGCCATTGCTCTTTCGGAACGTCAAAGTCGGCACCCAGGTTGAGAAGGGTGTACTGTCGCACGCCCTTCTCGGTACGTTTGGATTCGACAAGCCGATAGCTGTAATATTGAGAGCCGTCCTTCCTGCTTTTGATAGATGTTTTTCGAATATACATGGAAACGAGTGTGGCATAAAATTCGTTTCCTGTCAATACCACAAAATTTATTATGGCACTACACAAATTTTCGAAATTCTATCATGCTGATATTATTGTTTATTGCGTTTTGAGCAAAATGTAAAATCAGCATTATAGAGCAGTTTAATAATCATTGGCAAAAAGTTGGGCTAACCCTTCCATCGAGAGGGACGTTCAAGGGCTATCGCCCTTGATCACCCCTCATGTCAAACGTTGGCAAGTCCCTCGGACCTGTTTTTGATTAACAGCCCTTTCCGAGTTCACACGCTGGTCCTGATTTGCTGTTTTCTACTGTCTGGCTCCCGGATAAAAAATTGTCCAGGGATTTGCTTACTATCTTGTGTTCGGAATAGCCCTTCATGATCAGAACTTTGTTCTCGCCTTGTTGGATCACGATCATTGGCAGAAGCGGTTTTTCAAAAGACTTGGTGTAGTTAATGTCCTGTTCCAGCAGGTCGTCAATAGCCTGTGAATTATAAACCTGATCAAAATTTTTTGGATCAAGTCCCATATTCAATACAATACCTTTGAAGGTTTCCAGGTTGGTGATGTCACTGCCATCCTGGTAAAAGGCCTTTTGTAATTGTTTTTCAAAACCGAACAATTGATCCGGGAAAAGATGACGGAAAGTAACCATAGCGCGGCACACGGGTTCTGTATTAAAAGCAAAATTCATGTTGTCCACCAGATCAATGTCAAATTTATGCCCTGTTTCCAATTCAACAGTTTCCCAATACCCGCAAAGCATGTCCTTGAACTCCTCATCCATGTGAGGTTCATCCGGCCTCAATCGAAGCCCGCCTGCGATATAGGTAAAGTTAAAATCGTTTTCGAATTCTTTTTTTATCCTGTCAAAAATCGGAGTAAAGGCAAAACACCACGGACACATGGGATCGGAAATATACTGAATGATGCTTTCTTTATTGGTCATTGAAGTGTTCCTTGAGATTTGATCTTGTGTAGTTCTTGATTGTTTATTATAAATTATGGTGGCTCGGTTGGACGCATGTGACCAATAAGTCAGCCGACTCAGATCAGGCAGCGAAATAAGGCGAATGCATGCCCTTGCTTGCCTCAGCTACGACGTCACCATCGAACATTTTGACGGTGAGGCTTGCATTTGCGGCCTTGGCAAAGTCGGCTAGCATGCCTTCCGCATAAGCCCGAGCGTTTTGTACTGAGTCGAACTCATAGAACCCACCAATAGTTTGAGTATTGATGCCGCTCAACCACGTTTTGCTGCGCAATCCTGGCACGCTGTGCATGGCAGGATTAGCTTCAGCCCAAACGCCCTCAACAAAGGGGGCGGAAACTTGAAATTCGGCGTAGAGAAAAACTCGACTTGGTTCATTCACGATGTGCTCCTTTGACTCTGTTTTTTAGTGTGGAGAACTTACGATACAGGCTGAAACAACTCCGTTGTTGTTAACGATAGCCCACTATAATGGCAATAGTGATGATTGCACAAGTACGCACCTTTAGGTAACATTTAAGATTGTGTTCGGATCAGCTAATCCATATAATCTAAACTGCCCTTCGCGTGAAGTACTCAACCTGATCGGGGGTAAATGGACGATTCTTATCCTGTGCTGCCTCCACCAGTATGGCGCAGTGCGGACGGGTGATTTGATGCGTATGGTTGGGGGCATCTCGCAAAAGATGCTCACACAAACCCTGCGCGACCTCGAGCGCGATGGCGTCGTAGAGCGTATCAGCCATCCAGAGGTACCTCCTCGTGTCGAGTACCGACTCACCGAACTTGGTCGGTCCTTGAGCGATTTAGCACACGCAATGGAGCAGTGGGTTGTTTTGAACTATCCTGCGATCCTGGCACATAGAAACCAAACGGCGGACGGCTCCACTACCAGTGTACATTCTGAGTCAAGACTCTAATTTTAGCTTGCATGAATTCGTGAATTCTGTGGACATGATGCTAAATCCCAACAATAACATTCTGCGGAAAAGCCGCAGATGGTTACGTTGTACGCCACCTTCACTTCATGCCATAGCGAAAAGCAATACCCTGAGGGTCAAACCAGGGAAGGTAGAAACGGCAGAAATAAGGTCGGTGCGTTTGATGATGCCAACAAACATGTCGGCTTCATTGGTAATGGGGACGCAGTGATCAATCCCACCGGGCTGTTCTGGGCATTCATGACGGGGAGTCGTCGGATGCCTTCCTATAGTTGCAGTTGCAGTTTCCCTTCCTTTCAAGTTTCCACTTTCGGGGCGAGCCATGCCTTGTCTACTTCCTCGAGGTTGATTATTCGGTCCTTTTGCATGAGCTCGGTAAGATCGGCATTGTGCTGCCGGTAGGTAGAGATGTAGTTTTGCCTATCCTGTCTGTGTGTCTTGTAGAGTTCCGGCAGGGTCTGTTCGTCTTTTTTATGAAAGAGCCTGGTGATTCGATAGGCTTCGTACGGATCGTGACCTAGCAGTTCCAGCACGTCTCTGCCGAGTTCCATGGCGCTGCCGAAGGTCTCGCGACGGATGGTGGTAACCCCAAGATCCATGAATTCATAGGTTGCCGAACGGTCGGCGGCACTGACGGCTATGCGCAGATGCGGATAATGCTTGCCCGCCAGGCGCACCAGCTCCAGTGCCTTCTCCAGATCGCCGAAGGTGATGATGAGCAGTTTCGCTTCTGCCGCTCCGGCCGCTTCCAGCAGATCGAGGCGGCTGGCATCGCCGTAATACACCTCAAAACCGAAACGGCGGAGGAGATCGACGTTGGCTGGATCGTGGTCGAGAATGACCGGCCGGCAGCCGACGGACAGCAGCAGGCGACCGACATCGGTACCGACTCGACCGAAACCGGCGAGGATAACTCGGGAGACATGCCCGTTAATAGCATCGGCTGGTTTCATTTCCTCGCTTGTTTGAAAACGGGGGGCCACCAGTTTTTCGTAGGCGAGAAAGAGGATGGGGGCAAGAAACATCGACAGGGCAACGACTGAGACCAAGGTCTCGACCAAGGTGGAGGGCAGCACCCCGTTGATGCGGGCAAACTGGAACAGGACGAAGGCGAATTCCCCACCTTGGGCCAGGGCGATGGCAAAGAGCCACGTACCGTCGGAAGACATCTTGAACACCCGTGCGGTGATAATGAGCACGACGAGCTTGATGGCGATAAGGGCCGCCACCAGCCCGCAGATCAACCAGATCCGCTCGCCAATCAGGGTGAAGTTGATGCTTGCGCCGATGGAAAGAAAGAAAATGCCGAGCAAAAGACCTTTGAAGGGTTCAATGTCGCTTTCCAGTTCATGGCGATATTCGCTGTCGGCCAGAACTACCCCGGCAAGGAAGGCGCCGAGAGCCGGCGACAATCCTACCATGGTCATCAGCAGTGAGGCACCGATGAGCAGGGCCAGGGCGGTACCGACAAAGATCTCCCTTTGCCTTGTGGCGGCGATGATACGAAAAAGCGGCCGACTGCCGAACCGACCGATGAGATAGATGCCGACAATGGCAAGAATGACAATGGCAAAGCGTTGATAGGTCGGCAGCAAAGTGATATCAATCAGCGCCCCGCCGGGTAGAGCGCCGTTATGCGGAGCGGTCATCGCCAGCAGTGGCAGAATCGCCAGCATGGGAATGACTGCCAGGTCCTGAAAAAGTAAGACTGAAAAGATCGACCGGCCGGGATTGGTATTGAGCAAACCCTTTTCCCGGAGGGTCTGCAGGACTATGGCGGTTGACGATAGCGCGGCGATCAGGCCTACTGCTATTGCCTGCCGCCAGGGCATGGTAAGCGCCAGAGCCGGAAGGGCCACGGCGATGCAGGTGACAAGAACCTGGGTACCGCCCATGCCGAGAATGGGAACCCGCATCTGCCAGAGCAGCTTGGGTTGCAGTTCGAGGCCAACCAGAAAAAGCATCATTACCACCCCGAATTCGGTTATATGCATGACCTTGTCGATCTCGCCGATGAGCGAAAGCCCGTAAGGCCCAATTATCATCCCGGCGATAAGGTAGCCGAGAACCGAACCGAGATTAAACTTTTGTGCCAGGGGCACAGCAATAACCGAGGCCCCGAGAAAGATGAGGAGCTGTGTCAGAAACTGTTCCATTGCTCATTCCTCCCCGATGAGGCCGGCAAGATCACTGTTGAGGAGCTCAAACGATGCGGCCCGTTCGAGATCAATGCCGTCGTCCCGGAGGGCCAGGATGGTTCGGCGATAGTCGGACACATGGGCAGCCAGCTCGTCCGAATGCAGGCCGCGATGCACGCCGAGCACGGCGTAGGGCGGCAGCCAGCGCATCCGGCAGAGATTGGCTGTGGCCCGAAGCGGCAGGGTGAGCTCGCGGAGCGTATAGTGATTGCTGCCCATTGCGCTATATGCCGCGGCATCGCCTCCTGCCGTCAGGGCCTGAAAAAAGATTTTGCCTTCCAGGGCGCTGCCGTTGGTTCCGTAAGCCCAACCATGTTCGAGGACCAGATCCAGCCATTCGGTGATGATGGCCGGGGTAGAATACCAGTAAAACGGATGCTGGAGGACGAGCACGTCGTGGTCGAGACACAGCTGTTGCTCTTTTGCCACATCTATCAAAAAATCAGGATACCGGGCATACAGGTCGTGGACGGTCACACCGTCAAGGGCCTCAATCGCACTGCGCAGGGCGGCGTTGATCTTCGAGCGTTTGTAGGCCGGATGGGCAAAAAGTACGAGGATTTTTTTGATATTCGGCATCACCATGCTACCAGATCTCTTTGTGGATACATTCTCGGTTTTTACACTGCAACATACTAGTCCGGCATGATAACCCATTGGTTCCGAAGGATTCAGTAATATTTCCGGGAACCACGCCAACGCCTTTCAACGGCAGACGCTCTTTATCCAGGGTTAAGCTGACACGGACTCGCCGTCCTTTCGCGCCGGCTCAATACTGAAACTGGGGCAGGCATAGAGATCAATATCGTGGCGGTGCTCGGGGTACCGGCCACAGGCGAGTTTCTTCCAAAATGGCTGGTTGTAGATGGAGCAGCGCGACTCGCCGATCGCACTCCAGTCGAGATAAATACAGCTGCGATGGAGACAGCAGTTGCCGCAATGGGTGCACCTGCCGACGACCTTCTCCGGGCGCGGTGGAGCAACGGACCCGTACAGCAGATAGCGCGAAAAAGCGCGGGATTTCACCTGGCCGTGCAGATGGCCGGCTGCTTTGGCGGTGGTTCTGACACAGCGGCGGATGTAGGATGGGTCCAAAGCAATGGCACTTGCGACAAATGGTGAAAATGGGAGGAGCAGGCCCATAAACCCGGCTATAAGCCAATCGAGTATCACTGCTCGTTTCATCAATTCTCCTTGAGACACGCCAGGCGTGTCAAGCTTAGTATGGAAGTGCATAGATCATCACCGGTTCCGCCTCGACACCTTGAATGCCGAGAGTGAAAGCGCGGATTGTCCGCGGTCCGCTCCCGATCCGGGACAAATCAAGGCCCTCAATAATCAGAATATCCTTTTTCAGCAGGTGAGTATGGGTTTCATGTGCCGGTTGACTCCGTTCAATCCCCGGCTGATCAATGCCGACGAATTTCAAGGGGAAAGTCGCCAGCCAGGCGGCTGCCTCGCCTGAAAGCCACGGAAAAAGCGGGTCAAATTCCGTAAGGATGGTCTTTCTGGTTTTGAAGAACACAGCTTCTACATCCCCGAGTGGTAGATGCCGCACCATAGCCAGGGCAATGGATGGGGGAGGGGCCTCCGCCAAATCAAGGACAAGAGCAGTACACTCAGCAGGAAAACAGTGAAAGTCACTGGAATTTTTCCCGGAGGGGAGGGCATGGAGAGGATAATCGACATGCGTACCGGTGTGCAAAGGCAGATGCAGCGTGCTTTCGTGCATGCCATGGACAGCAAAGCTTCGGGTGTTTTCGATGGCCGGCCTTTTTTCCTCAAGATTTTTATACACCGCCATCCCTTCACTGATCGGCAGCGACAAATTTATCCAGTTCAACACGGCATTCCTCCCTTCGCTGTGACGGTCTTCATGCCGGGCGGATAGACTAGCAGCGGATTCTCCCGAGACGCGGCTTTTATTGCATCGGCGATTCGCCATTGAGCCTGCAGTTCGTCAAAACTGGCAAAGAGGGTTTTGTCCCCAATCAGAGCGTCTTTGAGCAGCTTGACATAGGATTCGGGTTTGTTGGCAGTCATCCGGCAGCTGTGGCAATAGTCAGCGGTGACAGGTTCCATGATAAAATCATATCCAGGCACCTTGGAGCTGAAGGTTAGCCGTATACCCTCGCTGGGGTACACCTCAATTACCAGCTGGTTCGGCTCGGCGTTCATGGTGTCGGCACAGCTCAGGCAGAGTGAATTCGGCCGGTAGCGCAGACGAATCTCCGTCCTCTTTTCTCCGAGCATCTTGCCGGTCTTGAGGATAAAACGGGTACCCCGCCATTGCGGAGTATCAATCTGCAGTACCACCTCGATGTAGGTCTCTGTTTGCGAATTTTTGGCTTGCTGATGGTATCCCTGATATTGACCGACTATCGGTGGCGAGCCGGGAATGAGTTTTATGTGTTCTAGAATATTGATTTTTTTCAGACGGATGGGCTCCGAGCCAAGATTTTCCGGACTTTCCATTGCCACCAGGGCGAGCATCTGAAGCAGATGGCTCTGCACCATGTCGTTGATAGCACCGGTCTGATCGTAATATTCCAGTCGCTCTTCCACTCCTGCTGTCTCAATACTGGTGATTTCTACGCTCTCAATGGCCCGGCTATGCCAGCTTTCGCTGAAGATCCGATTAGCAAAGCGGATGGCAAGGACATTGCGGATCATTTCTTTACCCAGGTAATGGTCGATCCGGTACAATTGTTCTTCTGCCGCCAGAGCCATAAGATGGGATTGGATTTCCCCTGCAGTTTCCAGGCTATCGCCGAAGGGTTTTTCGAACAGCAGGCGATGGTCGGATCTGTCTTTGATGAAAAGACCCGTGGCGTGCAATTTGGTTGTAATGGTAAGAAAGGCTTCGGGCTTGACGGCCAGAAAGAAAAGACGTTGAGCGGTGGACGTCCCTTCGTCAAGGAGGTTTGCCAGTGCCGTATAGGCCGGGGAATCATCGAAGTCAAGGCATGATACCGAATGCGGTTTTTCAAAACATCACTGAGTTTAAAGCCTCCCTTGCTCTCAACCAGGGAGAAAAACGCAGTTTCATCCAAAGGCCTCCGGCCAAGGCACCATATTTTGGCAAAAGGCGTTTCATCGCCATACCATTGTTGTAAGGAAGGAAGGATTTTTTTGGTGGCCAAATCCCCGGTGGCTCCGAAGATAAAGAGAGTTGCCCTGCAGGATTCAATGTTTGTTATGTGCATTATGATGAGGAGAATTTTTTTAAAATTATGGTAATTGCATCCAAGGTTCCGGGCTCTAACTGAATAACGATCGGTAGCTAACCGGTTCCGTTTGATCCCTTCGGTTGGGGTTTGATGTCGAGAATACGAAAGGGGAATTCCGCTTTCTTTAAATCTTCACAGAATAATCGCAGAGTTTCATGAACCACAGAAAAAGCCAAATTGTTCCAGGGAATTTCATCGGGAGTGAAGAGCTTCACTTCAAGGCTTTCAGTGCCGGCATGAAACGCCTTGTTGAGTAGGCGGGCTCGCAAAAAGAAGTACACCTGATTTATAAAGGGCAGGTTGGCAAGGACATAGGGCTGTAAATCATCAACTTCTGCCCAAGCCTCCTCCTGTGTTTCACGCAAGGCGCAGGCTGTGACCGTTTCCCCGTTTTCCAGCCATCCGGCCGGAAGCGTCCATTTATTTCGACAAGGTTCAATGGCCCGCCTGCACAACAGGATCGTATTGCCCATCATTGGAATGGTGCCGACAACCATTTTGGGATTTTCGTAATGGATGGCATGGCAACCATTGCAAACAAACCGCAGGCGGTCATCTCCTGTGGGCATTTGCAACGACACTTTGGCACCGCACTGAGAACAGAAATTCAAAAGAGTGTCCTTTCTGAAAAAAGAGTCCGTTGGCTATAGTGCCAGCCTTTTACGGCCAGCTATTGGTTTCTTACCCAAAAATCGTGGAATCTACAAGTCCATTGCCCCGGCAGGCCTTTGGAAACTCACCCGGATTTTCATCAGTCCTTTTTGAAAACAGTCTTTATGTAACGTTCTACATCAAATTTGCGGCGACAACCTGCTTCGTTCATATAACGAACCTTTCCAAAAACGGAACGTTCGCGCCAAGCTCTGTCGTGCACTCCTCCCAAAGACCAGGCAATGCCCGTATAGCCGTTTGGGTCGCGACCGTCCAGGGAGTAACGGTCATTCAGAGTTATGGCATACTCAAGGGCGCTTTCAGGGTCGGGTGTCCATTCGAGTATTTTTTTTGCCCAATACATTCTCAAAAAACCATGCAGTTTGCCACTCTGGACGAGATCCTGCTGGCAGGCGTTCCAGAGAATTTCGTGGGTGTTGCCATTTTCGAGTTCGGCCAGTGAATACACATAGGCTCTTTTGTCGTTCCGATGCTGGTCCAGGGTTTTACGAGCCCAATCCGGAAAACCTGCAAACCGGTCATATGCCGACTCATAATAACAGAAATTATCAGCAAGTTCTCTGCGGACAACAAGTTCTTCGAGAAACGCTTCCTTGGTCTCTGCAGGCAAGTCAGAACGTGAAACCATCCAGGCTAATCTCTGCGGGGACAACTGACCGAAATGAAGATAGGGAGACAGTCCCGACTGGCCGTCCAGCAACGGATTGTTGCGGGCATTGGGATAATTTTCCAGTCTTTGCTGCACAAAGTCTAAAGCAGCCATACTGGCGGCCGCTTCTCCTGCCTGTACCCATGAATACGCTTCCGTCGTTTGGCTGGCGATGCTTTCCTTGCGAAGAGCTTCAGGAACCACCAGGGGTGCGTTATTCCAGTTGAACGGATGATGCTGGACTGCGGGAATATCTGTTAAATAGTCACCCAGAACCCGTTTAATCTTTGGACGGAGAGTATATGCGGCAAATTCCTTTTTATTGGAGATGATCCAGGCAGGAACAATGTTGTGGGTGTCCACCTCATATAAGGGGACGTTCAGGCTGGCAATAAGCATTTTTTTCCATTGCTGTTTGATCCGTAACGGATCAAAGTCGCTGACAAGCAAATGGGCATCAATCGTGTCCAGGAAGTGGGGAAGTATTGTTTCGGGGCTTTGCTCCAGCATTCTAAAGCCGATGTTGCATTGATTGAGTTTTTCCTGCAATTCTTCCAGGCCCTTGCGCATGAAACCGTAATGGTGCAAGGTGGCTCCCGGATAATTGGGAATCATGCAGAAAACAACAAGCAACCCTTTCTGGTGAATAAGCGCTTCCTGCTGGGCCCATAAAAGGGCCCAATTGTCGCCCACTCGCTGATCACGGGACATCCAGTAAACCACTGGGCCGTTCCCGCATTGTCCTTGGGCAAGGCATCGACCTCTTCGCATGATATCAATATTTTTCCGCTCCATTCATCACCAATAGGGAAGTTATATGAGTAAATTCAGTTCGTAGCGGCGTTTAATGAGATTTCCCACCAGTCCGGTCCATCCGGTCTGGTGGGAAGCGCCTAACCCGAGTCCGGTTTCCCCATCAAAGTATTCATGAAACAGCCGCAGATCGCTCCATCCGGGATCGTTTTGAAAAGGACTGTCGCTGGGAAGTCCCGGGATACGCCCCTCGCTGTTTCGGCGAAATATGTCGATAAGATTTTCGGCGATACGATTAACCACCTCCTGGAGGTTCAATGTATCCTCATTCGAGCCAGGAAAGGTCACGGTAAAATTTGGTCCAAGGAAGCGATGGAATTTAGTCAGGGCCTGGAGAATGGAATAGTTGATCGGCATCCATACCGGACCCCGCCAATTCGAGTTTCCGCCAAAAATATCCGATTGGGACTCTCCAGGCTCATACTCAATGAGGGCCTTGCCGACGCCGGGCAATGACCCCAGATGTCGTTTATGCCTATGCATCCGGCTCACGCTGCGAATGCCGTGGAGCGAAAGAAATTCCTCCGAGTTGAGGAGTCGCCTGAGGATAGACGGAATCATGGTGTGGTCGACCATGGCAAGCAATCTTTCGCCGTGTTCGTTGGTATGGGTCGGGCAGGCACAGATGGTGTGACCGTCAAACATGCCGCCTTTGTGTTCTTCGAGAAGAGCTTTGAAACGGGGTACCTTGTCGAGGATATCTGCCGTCACAATTTCGGTTGCCAACAGGGGGATGAGGCCGACATAGGAATAGACATTGATCCGGTGGCGGCCACCGTCGGGAGTGGTGATCAGATCCTTAAAGAAACCGTCACCAGGATCCCAGAGGGAAATTTTATTGGCGGAATGTCCGGCAAGAGAATTGGCGATGGCCAGGAAATGCTCATAGTACTGAATGGCCATCTCTTCGTATTCTTCCTGTTCCTGCGCGAGTTCAAGCGCCATGGCGGTCATATTGAGAGCGAACATGGCCATCCAGCCGGTGGTGTCAGCCTGCTTCAGGCTGTACCCGGGTGGGAGAGGGTGGGAACGGTTGTAGACGGAGATATTGTCCAACCCCATAAAGCCGCCTTCAAAGACGTTCAAGCCCTCGCTGTCCTTCTGGTTGACCCACCAGGAATAATTGAGCGCCAGTTTGTTGAAGACACGGCGAAGGAAGTGCAGGTCACCTCGGCCTTTCTGCTTGCGGTCGGTTCGAAATACCTTCAAGGCGGCCACAGCATGCACCGGTGGATTGACATCGTCAAAAAGCCATTCATAAGCCGGAATCTGGCCATCTGGATGGAGATAGCGATGACTGAGAAGCAGTTCAATCTGCTCTTTGGCGAAATCGACATCAAGGTGGGCAAACACCATACAGTGATAGGCGAGGTCCCAGGCGGCAAACCAGGGGTATTCCCAACCGTCGGGCATGGAAAGAATGTCATGAGCCCGTAAGTGTCGCCAGTTCTTGTTTCGGCCTTGTTTTCGAGATTCAGGAGGGGGGATCTGATCACCGTCGAGCCATTGGCCCACATCAAAATGATAAAATTGTTTGCACCAGATCATGCCGGCCATGGCTTGCCGGAAGATGAGGGCATCTTCATGGGTGGCGCCAGGAACGAGATCGGCATAGAAAGCGTCGGCTTCCTCCAGGCGCCGGGTCATTGTTTCTGCCATCACTGAAAAAGGGTCGTCGATGGCCCGGTCCGTCAGCACAAGCTCTATGATGGCCTCGGCACCGGATGCGCAAGTGATCTCCTGCCAGGCGGCAAACTTGGTTCCCGTGTGTGCAGGGTTGACCGCATCATGATCACCATCAATCAACCGCCGATGGAAGGCGTCTTTGACATACGGCGAGGCATTGGCTGCGCCAAAAAGCCGTTCCAGGTTGCTTTCGTTCTCTGTGAACAAGGGCTTAGCCTGTTGTCTGCCGTAGAGAATAGCCTTGCCCAGGGTGGGATGCTGTGCCTCCACCGCCCAAAGGGCATTCTTGCCAGGTTGGGCGAGGCGAAGGACAGGTTTTTCGTCTTGCTGGCCGTCGTTCCATGACCAGGTGTTTCGGAACCACAGCGTCGGCAGAACGTGCAGGGTTTGAGTATCAGGCCCCCGATTGCTGATCCGGATGCGGACAAAGATGGTTTCGGCCGTTTCTTTGGCGTAGGTGATTTCCACGTCCCAGTATCGATTTTGGTCGAAAACACCGGTTTCAAGAAGGCCAAACGGTGGATCTGTGCGTAATCTTCGGCCGTTTTCCTCGACGAGAGAGGCATAAGGAAAGGCCGCCTGCGGATATTTATAGAGAGTACGCAGGAGACTGTGACTAGGAGTTGCGTCCAGGTAAAAAAAACATTCTTTGACGTCTTCGCCGTGATTGCCCTGATTGTTGGACAGCCCGAACATGCGCTCCTTAAGAATGGGGTCGCGCTCATTCCAGAGGGTTAGAGCCAGGCACAAGCGCTGTTCCTTATCGCAGATGCCACCTATGCCGTCTTCACTCCAGCGGTAGGTACGTGCACAGGCCATGTCGTGATCAAAATATTCCCATGCCGCACCGTCAGGGCTGTAGTCCTCGCGTACCGTTCCCCAGGCCCGCTCGCTTAAATAAGGTCCCCACAACCGCCAATCCTGTCTTCCGAGTCGCTGTGCTTCGAGGCGATCTTTTTCTTTCATGGTGCGCGCCCTCCAGGGTTGGTGCATTGCCTGCGTCGCTGGAGCAATGGTATCCAGAGGAAGAATCTTGTCGTCCAGAATAATTATGATTGACCAACAAGTCAGCCACGATAGCAATACTTTTTTAGGATAACAGTTGGTTAATTTGCCAAAAGATATCAAAAGACATCGAGTTATCACGTTGACAGGCATTGATTTTGAACACAATATTATAAACCGGTAGACATTGCTTTCGGATCAAAAACATCCTTGATGAGGAACATCACCCTGTATGAATATTCCTGCTGAACACCTGCCCATCTTAGAGGAACTCTGTCGCAGTCAACCGCTGGCAGCACTGGCCACCGACGCTGGTTCCAATCCGTATGTCAGCCTGGTGGCGGTTGCTGTCACGGATGACCTCCGTAACCTCTATTTTGCTACTCCCCGTGCCACTCGCAAATGGGCAAATCTGGCCAGGAATCCTCAGGTATCCCTGCTTCTGGATAACCGGAGTAACCAAGTTTCTGATTTCAGGCGGGCCGCAGCAGCCACGCTCCTCGGCACAGCCCGGGAAATCACCGGATTGGCGCGCGAAGAAGGGTTGAAGATCTATTTATCCAGGCACCCGCATCTGGCCGATTTCACTGCCTCACCCAGTTGTGCCCTGTTTAAAGTTCAGATAGAGCATATCTACCTGGTGACCCGTTTCCAAAATGTCATGGAATTTCATTTAACGCCATGAGGCCACTCTGCATCGATCTGACGAAATTGTCCGCCACTGACTTGCCCTTGGTGGGTGGCAAGGCTACAGCTCTTGGCCGGTTGGCTGGTGCGGGTCTGCCGGTGCCGCAAGGGGTCTGCGTTACCACTCTCGCTTATGAACAGTACCTGGACACCACCGGTTTACGTCAGCGCCTGCCTCTCTTGCTGGAACGCAAACCTTTTCGGGAGATGCGCTGGGAGGAGCTTTGGGATCTGGGGCTCAGGATTCGCAACCTGTTTCTCAACACACCGCTGCCTGAACGGTTGGCTGCCGAAATAATCGCAGGAATACCCTCGCGCTTGACTCGCACCCCGATCACGGTTCGTTCTTCCGCCCCGATGGAGGATTCGGCTGCCGCATCCTTTGCCGGTCTCCACGACTCGTTCGTCAATGTCAACGGCTTACCCGCTATCCTTGACAGACTGCGTCTCGTGTGGGCGTCGCTCTGGTCTGACCGCGCCTTGTTGTATCGCCAGGAACTTGGTCTTGATCCCGCAGGGAGCGCCATGGCGGTTATATTGCAAGAATTGATTCTCGGCGATTGTTCCGGAGTTGCCTTCAGTCGCTGTCCGGGGCGCGAGGAGTTGGCAGCAATCGAAGCCGTCTGGGGATTGAATCAGGGCCTGGTCGATGGTGATGTTGAACCCGACCGGTTGCTGCTCGAACCCGGTACGGGAAGAATTGTTGAGCGTCATGCTCCTGCGCGGCTCCATGCCTGTCGACCTTCCGACAACGGCGTCGCCCTGGTGCCGCTTTCAACCAAGGAACAGGAAACAGCCCCATTGACCGAAGCAACTGCAATCGAGGTGCTGGACCATGCTGCGGCAAGCAGAGACCCTGTTCGGAGCTCCCCAGGACCTGGAGTGGACCTTGTCTCAGGGCACACTTTATGCCCTTCAGTCCCGTCCGATTACCACCTTGGCCAGCACCAATGAGGATAGCGAGCGTTCTTGGTATCTGAGCCTGCATCGGAGCCTGGCCTCACTGAAAATCCTGCGCCGGACAATTGAGGAAGAGGTGTTGCCGGCAATGGCCGATGATGCCGACCGACTGGCGACCGTTGACCTCGCCTCGCTGGACAACCCTTCCCTGGCGGCAGCAATCAGGGAACGTCAGCAGATTCTTGACGACTGGGAGGCAAGATATCGTGAGGTCTGCATCCCCATGGCCCATGGGATTCGCCTCTTTGGTCAGGTATATAATGATCAATTGCGACCGGACGATCCTTTTGCCTTTCTTGACCTGTTGGCGGGTGATGCCGAAATACTGGCAGTTCAGCGCAACCGGAAAATGCTCGAATTGGCCGAGATACTCCGCCATGACCCATCCGTAGCCTCCATTCTCCGGAAAGGGGGCAGACCTGACCCCTTCGCTCCTTTTTCCCTCGCTCTGGCCAAGTTTACCGATCGTTTTGGTGACCTCTCCTTTGTCATGGGAGGAATGATGGCAGGAAATCGTGAAATTACCGACCTGTTGCTGGAGATGGCTGCGGCACCGCCAGCAGCAAATCGGCTGACACCGGTTGACGAGGTAATGTTCCTGGAGTCCTTCACCTCCAGAAGAGCAGGGGTTCGCCCAGGATGTGCTTGCAATTGGCCGTGCCAGTTATCGTCTTCGTGACAATGACAATCTCTTTATCGGTCGATTATCCCAACGACTGCACGAGGCAAGGAATGAAGCAATCCGTCGGCAGGCAGTCGCGGAAATCCCCGAACTGGCCAGCCAACTGGCAACAGGTAGAGAAAGGGTCGTTCAGCGTCTCACCCCAGCCCCACCGGTTTCCGGATTTCATGGATCAGGCGAGACTCGGCTGCAGGCTCGCCAACTGGTGGGCCAACCTGCGGGTCCGGGACTGGGAGTCGGTCCGGCCAGAGTAATCAGCCAGCCTGCTGATCTCGCCTCTTTCAAGGCAGGTGAAATCCTCGTCTGCGACGCCGTTGATCCAAACATGACCTTTGTCGTGCCATTGGCCGGAGGTATTGTGGAACGCCGCGGCGGCATGCTCATCCACGGTGCCATCATTGCCCGCGAGTACGGCCTTCCCTGCGTCACCGGGGTGCCGGATGCCACCAGGCAGATCCGTACAGGGGACATGCTGACCGTTGACGGATATCTCGGGCTGGTTATCATTGCTACTCCGTAACAAACGAACACCATGGACCCTTTCCGGAAGAGCAATAAATGCGGCCACACCCTCAAGGCCTCCACCCCACGGAAACATGCCCAAGTTGCAAGGAAAAATGCCTTTTTAAGGATGTCTCCTGCTATACCCCCGACTGCGGTGGGCCTGGAGGAATCGATCCGCGGATCTGACGGCATTCTTGCCTCTTATTGTTTCGGTGCTTTGGCGTCGAGCTGCCGATGGAGTTTCAGGTATTCGTGGAGACGGTACATCTGTTCCGTCGTCTGAAACCGGCCATTTGCAAAAACGCCGTAATCGCCGCCTCCCGCCATTGCCGAGGTGAACCGGGTCGAGTTGGCGTAGAAAAGCCATATAGAGGTCCAGATACGCTCCGATTCTTCGTCAAAGATGTTGTCACCCTGCGGCAAACCACGTGCATACCCGGCATCCCAGATGTCCGTCATGATTTTCGTTGCCTCGTGGGTAATAGCATTGGTCCGGGCAATGGTGTTGTCGAGGCGATGGAAGTGTTCAACCACCCAGTCTGTACTGTGACAGGATGCACAGACTGCCTGCATCCGTTTGTTTCTGGACTGTTGTTCGTTTTTGTCGATAACATGCGCGGCGACCGGGGTGCCGTCCATCTCCACTGCCAGGGGAAGACCGAGGGAATTTTTGACCTCTTTCAGGTCGGCATGGACAGGATGTGGATGGGCATATGGAACACCGAACAATCGCCATGAGAGACGGTCGTTGAACTGATGGGTTCTTTCGGCGACAACCGTCCGGTCAGGCGCTACCAGGAGACTGGCATGGCAGGTGGCGCAGGTCGGGGCTGTGAAATCCCTGCCGATCATCCAGGGGACATTGTCGAAATTGAAGTCTTTGCCCGAAGAGTTGTAGATGTTGCCGTGCTTGCTCACCTCATATACCTTGTAGGCAGGTACATCCGGCCCTTTATGGCACTCCGAGCAGGTATGGGGCTGGCGGGCCATCTCGATGGAGAAATCATGGCGGCTGTGGCATGACGTGCAGGCTCCCCTGCTGCCGTCCGGGTTGAGGCGGCCGACACCCTGGTTGGGCCATCCTTCGAGCACGGGAAATTCGAGTTCGCCGAAATCCGTCTCCCTGGTTACCAGTCCTTTCACCTCCACCTTGGTGCCGTGGCAGTACAGGCACGATTCATATTCGGTGCGGTTGTCCGTCTCTCCTTTTACCAGTTCTCTGCCCTGGCGGTGGTAGTTATTGTTCACGGCCCCCATCATGTCGCGATACAGGCTGTTGTCGACAAGATTGCCGTAGGCATGGGACATGATGTTTTTTCCGTACTGCGCGACCTCGGTGCTGTGGCAGGTGGCGCAGTCATCGGGGCTGACGACCACGTTGATCCGGTAGCCGTTGTGGCCGAAGGAATCGGTGTGGCTCTCGGGGCGGAGCGCGTGGCATTCGTAACAACCGACAACCACCTCCTGCAGCGGTTTGTCGATGGACTGTGAGGATAACCGTCTGTCCAGAGATTCCTTCAGGAGTGCCGCGGCGGGCGTCGTCCGGCTGTGGCGGCTTTTCTCCCAGGAGGCCACCAGGCCGGGATGCAGGTCACGGTGGCAGCCGAGGCACTCTTCTGTTTCGCTGCTGAGAGGGACATCCTGCCCGAAGACGTTGCAGACAGCAGCAAGGAGAACAAGAACGGCCATCAGCAATTGCGAGAGAAGACTTTTCATGGTGTTTCCTCCGTCGGTGAACAGTGAATGTGCAAGATGATCATCATGGATGCCTGCCTGAGCGGGCATGGCGCTATTCTTCAAGCTTCCCTTATCTTAAATATTGTCAGGGATTCTCGTCAACACTTAAATTATTACGATTGCAGGAGACGAACAGTTCTTTTGTTGTGAAAAATGTGGAAAACTGATCTTATGTACTTGAGTATTTCTAGTTTTGTGGCCTACCATACTATGAGCAGTATTTAGCGAGCCCTGCCTCGCCCCTCAATCATCAACACCGGAACAAAAAGGGAATCTGTCGATATCGTGCAAGACAATAGGATGTCCCTAATAAATACGATACGGCCATGCTGAGTCTTGCGACCGGATCGTTGAGACGCCTGTGGCTGATCACCATAATGGCGCTTGCCTGCGCCTCCTGCAGCGTGCTGGCCTTCGCCCGGGATCAGGAAGCCGTCATCTGGAATGCAGTCCGTGCCGGCGGACACGTCGTCTTGTTGCGTCATGCTGTCGCTCCTGGCATGGGAGATCCGCCGGGGTTCACGCTTGGCAACTGCAGTACGCAGCGGAATCTCTCGGACGAGGGGCGTGCCCAGGCAGCCAAGATCGGGGAGCTCTTTCGCGCGAACGGAATTCGCAAAGCACGGGTATTTTCGAGCCAATGGTGCCGGTGTCTCGATACGGCGAGGCTGCTTGAGGTGGGACCGGTGCAGGAACTCCCCGTTCTCAACTCTTTCTTTGAGCGCAGCGAGCGCGAGCAAGAGCAAACGCAAGCGTTCAGAAAGTGGCTCGCGGAGCAACATCTCAATGAGCCGCTGGTGCTCATCTCCCATCAGGTGAACATCACTGCCCTGACAGGAGTCTATCCCGCGTCCGGCGAACTGATTGTTATCCGGATGTCAAAGAGCGGCGCAATCTCGGTAGTCGGCACCACAAAGACGGATTGAGAGAAGTAGCTTGATGGAGAGGTTACGTATACACAGAAAGAAGGTAAAGTACCTGGCAGGAGCATAGTGGGTGAACGAGGAAAATCTTGCAAGATCGACCTAAAAAAGATACATCTTCAAGCGTAAATTGAGCGGCTTCGATGAGGAGCCGGTCTTCTGGGACCGTCTTAGAAAGCGATGTCTTATCACCCAACTCCCATTCTGATTTGGAGACTAACATTATGCTGAAGCTTGGAGAAAAAGGAGTTATCCCACAGAACGAGGAAAACAGCTACGCAATTGCACCACATATCCCCTGTGGTTTTGTCACGCCTGAATTGCTCAGAAAACTTGCCGATGTTGCGGAAAAATACACCGCAAAATCAATCAAAATTACCGGTGCCGCCCGTATCGCCATTATTGGTTTAAAAGAAGAAGATATCGATTCGGTGTGGGAAGAACTTGGATTGGAAAAAGGTGCAGCCGTGGGTCTGTGTGTTCGGAGTATTCGGACCTGTCCGGGAACAACCTATTGCAGGCTGGGCAAACAGGATGCCGTTGCCGTTGGCATGAAATTGGATAAACAATATCACGCCTTGCAGCTTCCTGGAAAATTCAAGATGGCTGTATCGGGATGCAAGCTGAGTTGTGCTGAATCATGGGTAAGAGACATTGGCTTGATCGGCGATAGAGATGGTTGGATTGTTACCATTGGCGGCAATGTAGGATCTCAGCCCCGTATCGGAAAGGAACTCATTACCGGCCTTGATGACGAAGCCGCTCTCAAGGCCGTTGAAGTTGTTGTGAATTATTATAAAGACAATGCAAAGGGGGCTGAACGTCTTGGGAGAATGATTGAACGTGTCGGAATCGAGCCTTTTGCAGAGGCTGTTCAGAAAAACCGGTAAATCATGTAGTGACACCTTCTCAGCCATTTCAGGTGGCATTGCCTTGACAAAAAACAGCCCTTATTACTCATCGAGCAACAAGGGCTGTGCGAAAATCACTCAATCATTCATAGCAAGGTGACTTCTACCAACTATCACCTAACACTGTGCTTAAATCGGTACACTTGGCTTTTTCTTCTTCAGTCAGATCTTCTTTCTTCTTGATACTTTTTAGGTCATCAATATAACAGGCATATTCTTTTCCGTTTTTATCTTGAACCCAAACCATTTTCTGAAATTCTTTGGAAATCGTTTCGCCTTTCATACTTCCTCCCTTTTTCAAGATTGAAACTATTAAGAATCGCTGGACAAGCAACCCTCACTTATACTGCACGCTCATAATCTTGTTTAATCATGCTACATGAATAATAATCGCCATTTTAGTAGGCTGAGTCGAAAAAATCAAGCTTTTAGAATGATTCCAGTCATGAGTACTTCTGCTATGATTGGCAAGCGCCGGTGTTTTGGCCACCTGCAAAGATGTTACTGTCTTTCCATGTATCGGAAAATTTCTTCATATGCAGCAAATTTTTGTAGTAAACCCAGATGTATCGTGAGGAGTTTCTGCGTATGCCAAACATAACTCTCTGTTACTCTACTCATCGTCCGGAAACCCTGGCACTTACAGCCAGGATTATGAAGAATCATGATATGATTCTCCTTGAAGAGCCTCTCCACCCTGATTTCCACAAGGCCCTCGGCGGTACTGTCAGCCTCGAAGACCATTTGCTCGAACTCGATACAGATTATCCGGCTTTTACCCTGGGCCAGTACCGACTGCTTCAGCAATTCTTCCAGGCCGGAAAAGAGATATTGCAGGTTGAACCATATTTCGATCATTTACTGTGGATTCAATATTTTTTAGCTGAAGGTCATCGCCCGGATGAGATTTTCCCCAACACGCCTGTCCATGCTGTGTATTGTGCCGAACGCGATGCGACAAAAAACCTGATCGAGTATTATAATGAAGTGCGTGGCGATGATTTTCTGAGAATACTGGCCGCCATGAACTCCTTTGCCATGGCTGATTCCAGGCGATTCATCCTTCGTGATTCAATGCGGGCAAAGCGCATTATCGAAGTATTGGTTCCCGGAAAGGACATTTATATCGAGGCCGGTTCAATCCATCTTTTACTGAAAAGATTGCTTATCAAAAGCCTCCCGAAAGGATGGCGCCTTCGAATACATGACATTGACGGAGAGGCTTTGAAAATGCTCAACCTCCAGGGAAGCCTTTTTAGTCCTGGCGATGAACTGACGCTGGACTATATTTTGGGTCGCAGTGTCAGCCAGCAACAATGGCGGTTGTGCTGTGCCCGGGCACTGATATATTCCAAGATTATCATAAAAGAAGAGATATCGAGTGGTGATGGCGAATTTCCTCACACTCACAATGAAATTCGGTCTATAGCTGCGGTGAAAGAGCTTACCATTGACAAATGCAAATTTCTTTTCCAACGAATCAGGTCGCGTACCTCTGCTGAAGCTGCTGCTATGACTGAAAGGTATTTGAAAATAACAAAAGGGTGAGCTGGAGATGCTGCGCTTTGCAAACAACAGGATATCAATCTGCAGGGACATGGCTGCACCGCCGGAGATCGTCTGGGGTGTCCTGACAGATACCAGTCTCTGGTCAATATGGGGGCCTTCTGTCTTTGCTGTCGACTGCCAGGATCGGCATATCCGGCTCGGCAGCAAGGGTCGGGTACAGACACTGTTTTCTTTCTGGCTGCCCTTCACGGTTTCTGAATTCAGGGACCTGGATTCCTGGAGCTGGCGTATCGGCTCTTACACCGCAACCGGTCATAAAATCATCCGGACAGGAGATACGTCATCGATACTCTGCTTTGATATGCCATGGTGGGCGGCAGCCTACATTCCTCTCTGCTGGCTGGCGTTGATACGCATAGGAAAAATTGTTTTTCGGCATTGACTTTATTTTAGCAGAGGACATTTGGCCCTAATAGCTGTACTATTCGATTTGACCAATGGAACAAAGAGTCAGGAAGGAGCGTATCATGGCGAAACGGATTGTCATCTATGGCGGCTCAGGTGGGATCGGCTCGACAACCGCCAGGCTTTTACGGGCAAGTGGCCACGAACTGCACCTCGTTGGCAGGAACAAGGAAAAGCTTGCCCCACTCGCTGCTGAACTGGATGCTGGCTTCACAGTCGGAGATGTCTGCGAAGAAACCCTTTTCTCCCGGGTAACTGAGGATTTTGCCGCTCCCTGGGATGGACTTGTCTATAGCGTCGGAACCATTACCCTCGGCAGTATTCGACGACTTACCAGCACTGATTTTCTTCATGATTTTCAGGTGAATGCCATGGGTGCGGCGCTTGCTATAAAAGGAGGGTTGTCAGCCCTTTAAAGAAACTTGGCACCAGTACAGATATTGCCAATCTTGTCATCTACCTGCTTTCTGATCAGGCAGTTGGGTCACCGGGCAAATCATCAGCATCGACGGAGGGCGTTCAACTCTCCGGCCCGCCGGCTAGGCCCGGCCTGAAATTCCATAGATAGGCACCATGAACAAAACTTGAACGCTGGTTGGTGATTCCGTTCGTTTCTTTTTGCAGACAGGAGGAAACCTTATGGACGTAGTTGTGTTGTCCCGTTTGCAGTTTGCCTTCACTATAATGTTTCATTACATTTTTCCACCTCTTACCATCGGTCTCGGGGTGATTCTCGCCTATCTCGAGACCAGGTTTTATCTGACGAAAAATCCTGTCTTCGCATCAGCATGCCAATTTTGGACAAAAATATTTGTCCTCAACTTTGCCATAGGGGTCTCCAGTGGCATAGTCATGGAGTTTCAGTTTGGAACCAACTGGGCTACCTACTCCCGGTTTGTCGGCGATGTTTTCGGCAGTGCCCTGGCTGCCGAAGGAATTTTTGCATTTTTCCTGGAATCCGGGTTTCTGGCGATAGTCGCTTTCGGCAGAGCAAAGGTAAGTGCCGGGCTCTACCTGTTCAGCATGTATATGGTGGCGCTGGGATCGATCTTTTCCTCAATTTGGATTGTCGTAGCCAACAGCTGGCAGCAGACCCCCGCCGGTCACCACATTGTCGACATTCTCCGCCCAGGTTCTGCGGCAGACGGCTCCAGTGCAATGCTGCCCTGGATCGTCGAAGGAGTTGTCCAGCGACGGGCGGAAATAGTCGATTTTACGGCAATGGTTTTTAATCCGACGAGTGTACAGCGTCTCAGTCATGTTCTTTTAGGCTGTCTGGCCGTTGGCGGGTTCTTTGTGCTGAGCGTTTCAGCCTATTATCTTCTGAAAGACAAACATCATGATTTTGCCCGCCACTCTTTTAGGGGAGCCCTTTTCCTGAGCCTGGCCGCATCACTTGGTCTTGCTCTGAACGGCCATATGCAAGCGCAAAATATATACAAATACCAACCGGCCAAACTGGCCTCATTTGAAGGCCACTATACCACCGGCAGAGCCGACCTCAACCTGATTGGTTGGCCGAATGAACGTGCCGAGCGTATTGATTATGAGGTGAGCATTCCTGGCGGCCTCAGTTTCATGGTGTTTGATGATCTTACTTTCAGTAAACCAGTAGTCGGATTGGACAGATTTAGACCTGAAGACCGACCGCCATTGCTGATCCCGTTTTTCTCTTGGCGGGTGATGGTTGGTTTGGGCGCTCTGATGATCGGGCTCTGCCTTCTCGGGATAGTTTCTGATCGAAAAAATCAACTGGCAAAAAACAGGCCGCTCCTCTGGACTTTTGTCTTTGCCATCGGTTTTGTCATGATTGCCAACCAGAGCGGCTGGGTCGCCGCGGAGGTCGGGCGACAGCCATGGACGGTCCATCCGCCGGTATTGTGGAACCAGGATGGAACAGACCTGGTCACGGCAGCTGACGGTCTCTACCAATACGACGAAACTCTGGGCCTGCGAACAAGCAAATCGTTCAGTCAGGCAGTCAGTGTCGATGAGGCGAAAACTTCCCTCGTACTCTTTGCTGTCCTTTATGCGGCCCTGACCGCAGTCTGGCTTGTAGTTCTCGACAGAAAAATACGCACAGGCCCCGAGCCTCTGCCCTCGGCATCCGGCTCCGGAGCATCTGGTGTGCTGCAAGCTGCTGCCGACAGGCAGCATGCTCGGCTAGATGAAAAAGACAGTGATCAAGGAGGTGCATCGTGAGCTCTGAACTTCTCTGCATTATCTGGTTTGTGATCCTCAATGTTCTCCTCATTGGTTATGCAATACTCGATGGTTTTGATCTTGGCGCTGGTATCCTGCATCCCTTTGTTGCCAGGACGGATAAGGAGAGGCGACTGGTGATGAACAGCATCGGTCCGCTCTGGGATGGTAACGAGGTTTGGCTGGTCACCTTCGGCGGAGCATTGTTTGCCATGTTTCCGAATGCCTACGCATCTATTTTCAGTGCGTTTTACCTGCCCTTTGTGCTTCTTCTCTTTGCCTTGATCTTTCGCGCGGTATCCCTGGAATTTCGCTCGAAGCGAAAAAGCTCCTTCTGGCGCAACTTCTGGGATATCCTGTTTTTTATCGGATCGACACTTGCGGCCTTTCTTTTTGGTGTCGCGGTAGGTGCGGTGATGCAAGGACTGGAGCTTTCTGAACTGGGGGATTATCAGGGTACCTTGCTCGATATGCTGTCGGGTTTCAGTATCAGTGTAGGTTTTTTTACCGTTGCGCTGCTGGCCATGCACGGCGCCATCTACCTTTACTTAAAGACCGAGGGGGACTTGCAGGAACGGCTTTACGGCTGGATGAAAGGAACCTATTATCTCTACCTTATACTATTTGTTTTTGTTACCTGTTGGTCGGTCTTTTTTGTACCTGCCTCATTACGCCATTTCGGCGAGTATCCGATTCTCTGGCTGGTGCCAGTACTGAACGTCATTGCTCTTGTCAATATTCCGAGAGCCATAGCCAAAGAGAAACCTTTTTATGCCTTTATAAGCAGTTGCTGTACCATTGCCGCCCTGGTCTTTTTGTTCAGCGCCGCTCTTTTCCCAGACCTCTTACCTGCCGCAAATGATGCCGCATTGTCAATTACCATATACAATGCTGCATCGAGTATCCTCACCCAAAAAATTGGGCTGGTCATTGTAGCCATTGGCATGCCGATGGTTCTCTCGTATACTGTTTTGATCTACTGGACTTTCCGAGGCAAAGTTGAATTAAGTGACAACAGCTATTAACCAAACACGACGGCTATGACAGAAACAATACATAAGGTACTGATAATCGGTTCCGGACCAGCAGGCTATACTGCGGCAATCTACGCTGGACGGGCCAACCTTCGACCACTGCTTTTTACCGGCAATCAGCCCGGGGGGCAGCTCATTACGACCAGCGAGGTTGAAAATTTTCCTGGATACCCAAATGGCACGGATGGCCCGGCGATGATGGACGACTTCCGGATGCAGGCAGAAAGGTTCGGGACCGAGGTTATCCAAGAATCCATAAGCAAGGTAGATTTTAAAACAGGCAAAAGATATCACACTGTCTGGGCAGAAGACGGGCAGCAATACAATACGCTTACCGTTATTATTTCAACCGGCGCCGCAGCTAACTATCTGGGCCTCGAATCAGAAAAGCGGCTTGTCAATAAGGGCGTCAGCGCCTGCGCGGTTTGTGATGGTTTTTTCTTTCGCGGCGCCGTCGTCGGTGTTGTCGGCGGCGGAGATACTGCATGTGAAGAGGCAATCTATCTGGCCAATTTATGCCCACAGGTGCACATGTTTGTGCGCAGAGGTGAACTTCGCGCTTCAAAGATAATGCAGGAGCGGGTTTTTAAAAAATCAACTATTAAAATCTACTGGAATACCGTGGTTAAGGAGGTGCTTGGCGAGGATAAGGTTACTGGTATCCGGATAGCCAACACTCTCACAAAGGAAGAATCGGAAATTGTTCTCGAAGGGCTGTTTATGGCAATCGGTCATACACCGAGCACCGGGCTTTTTCCTGGTTACCTGCAATTGGATGCACAGGGCTATATCATTGTTTCTCCCAATTCTTCACATACCAATGTTGCAGGTGTTTTCGCCTGCGGAGATGTTGCCGACAAGGTGTACCGCCAGGCTATAACTGCTGCGGGAGCGGGTTGCAAGGCAGCCCTTGATGCCGAAAGATATATCGAGCTCTTGAGCCTGTCCGGGTCCTAAGACAACCGCCAGCCCAATTGACGGAAGTAGCTGGAATGACATTAAGGAATTAAGTAACCACTCTCTTTATAACTCTTAAAAAGGAGGAAATGTATGGGTTCCAGAGGACGTGAAATTATTGGAATGGAAGTTAACACCTTGGTCGACCTGCTGCGTCGTGCCTATTGCGATGAGTGGCTGGCGTATTACCAGTACTGGCTGGGGGCAAAGCTGGTCAAAGGGCCGATGAAAGATGCTGTCGGAGCCGAACTGCTGCTGCACTCCACCGAAGAGCTGATGCATGCAGACATGATTGCAGTCCGCATAATCCAGCTGGGCGGCACTCCTGTCACCAAGCCAAAAGAGTGGTATGCATTAACCAATTGTGGTTACGATGCCCCGGACGATCCTTTTGTAAAGACCTTGCTGGAGCAGAATATCAAAGGCGAGCAGTGCGCCATCAGCACCTACAAAAAACTGATGGATATCACGAAAGATGCCGATCCGGTGACCTACAATATGCTTCTCACCATCATCAGTCAGGAAGTCGAGCATGAGGAGGACCTGCAATCCCTGCTGGAAGATTTTGAGTTGATGATGACAAGATAAAATTATGTGCAGCGTCCAACAGCAGACATGTATTGCTTGTCGCGAAATGCTGGGTTTTTGAGGCTGCAATTAATGATTCAACCTATGAGGGGGTCTATAATATGACCGCCCCTCATCCTACCAACAATCTCGGGTTGACCCGGGCGCTCGGCAGCGCCCTGTCAAGGCCGACCCTTTTACCAGTTCCTGAGTTTGTTCTCCGTTGGCTCTACGGTGAGGGAGCACAGGTACTGACCTCCGGGCAGACCGTTATTCCCAAAAGGTTGCTGGACAGCGGCTTTCAGTTTGATTTTCCCTCTATCGATGACGCCGTTGCTGACTGCTTGAAATCGTAGTCGGCCCCCCATCCTCTGTTCGGAAGTACCTGGAATGTGGCGACCTTCATCAGGGTTTCGGGGTCTCCCTACGGTCGCTTACCTGCACGTGTCCGCTGCCCCGATTGTCATCATGAGTATCTCCTCGCCTTCAGCTGTCGGGGTCGCTGGTTCCCGGAGTCTCGTTCCTCGCTTACCTTCCATCATGCCCGCGAAGAAAACCGCCTGCCGGTCAGGAGAGCGAGGTCGCTGATCAGGGTGGCACAGTCGCTGAATAGGAGACCATGCAGGTCAAGGGCCAGGGCTGCTTCCACATGGCCTGGAGTATCGTCAATAAATACCGCCTCCGCAGCTTCCACCCCAAGACGCTCAAGGGTCAGCCTGTAGGGCTGCGGGTCCGGCTTGGCCATGCCCTCATCACCCGAGCAGAAAATCACCTCGAACAACCCGTCAATATCCCAGTCCTGCAACCATGCCCGCAAGCCCGGCGGGTGATTGGAGAGTATCGCCAGCTGGTAGGAAGAATGCAGCCGTTTGAGGAGCTGCAGGATCTCCGGATTGATTTTTTCATCAGCATAATAACGGTTCTGGAACAGGGTCACTTCAGCGGCAGAAAAGAGCTTTAAACTGGGGCCGATCGCCAGCCAGAACTGCGACATGGTAATCTTGCCGACAAGCGCCTGCTGCCACTGGTCGCTCTCGAACATGAGGCGATTGATGGTGTCACGCCCCAGGCCCAGTTCATCCTCATAGCCGTGAAAGAGTGCCAGCGGTTTGGCTGCCGATACCACCCGGCCAAAATCGAAGATCATCGCTTTGATCATTTCTTGCTGCCGGCTTGCCCTTAGTTCAAGAGGTTCGTTGGTTCGTCAGGCGATGCCTTGGCATCAATAAATTCTTCAACCAGCCGCCAGGCCTCATCATCATTGACCTGACGCGGCGGGTGCTTGCAGAAATAGGCCGACGGCCCCTCGAGCGCACCGGCCTGGCTGCGGTCAAGCGCCAGTCTGGCACAGCGGATGGCATCGATGACCACGCCGGCTGAATTGGGTGAATCTTCAACAGAGAGCCGCATCTCCAGATGCATGGGCATATCGCCAAAAAGTTTACCCTCCATGCGTATAAAGCAGACTTTGTTGTCCCGCTGCCAGGCCACATAATCGCTCGGGCCGATATGGATATCGACATCCTCCAGCCGATGTTCCGCCACAGACTGTACGGCCTCGGTCTTGGAATGCTTTTTGGTCTTCAGACGACTGCGGTCGAGCATATTGAGGAAGTCGGTATTGCCGCCGGTATTGAGCTGATAGGTCCGGTCGAGGGTTACGCCGCGCCGCTTGAAGAGATCCGTCAGGGTCCTGTGTATAATAGTTGCCCCCATCTGGCTCTTGACATCATCGCCGATCAGCGGCAGCCCCCGGGCGGCAAAACGACCGGCCCATTCGGGGTCACTGGCAATAAAAACAGGGATACAGTTGACTACTGCCACTCCCGCCTCAAGAGCGCAGCGCATGTAGAACTCAGTTGCCTGCTGTGCCCCGACCGGGAGAAAATTCACCAGGATCTGGGCACCGCTGGAGATCAGATCACGGACGACATTCAGAAGCTGCGGTTCCTTCTCTGTCGCGGTCTCGAAACGATACCGCACATCATATTCACTCATATGCGGGGCTACACCATCGAGCACGGCCCCCATCTTCACGGTTGCCCCGGTTGCCGGGATATCACTGAAAAATACCGTTGTACAGTTTGGCTCCTGAAAAATCGCCTGCCCCACATCGAGACCGACCTTCCTGTTATCGATATCATAGGCGGTCACCACCCGGATATCACCGGGGCAATAACCCCCCAAATCCCAATGCATCAAGCCGACCGTGTTCTGCTGCTCGCTCTTTTGATAATAATAGATCCCCTGCACAAGCGCGCTGGCACAGTTACCGACTCCGACAATGGCTACCCTGATCTGCTCCATCAATACTCCCTTAGTCAATACTCCATGCGATACAGTGTATTTTCAAGCCGGCATCCTGACCCGGTGAAAGGCCTCAGCCAGTGCATAGTCAGTTCCTGCGGCCATCTTGCGGCAGCGTTCTTTCAGCATTTTTTCCAAGTCATCGACCCCCATTTCTTTCACCTGGCTCACATGACATTTAAGCGCCGCCAGCTTCTGGGGGAAGGTCTCGGTAATATCAATGTGATAGTTACTCTCCTCACTGCCAAAAAACAAGAGTTCCCTGACCTTATGCGGTTCATACCCGTCGGCGAGAAGCTGCGGATAGGCCAGATGATCGCGGGCATAGGGAAAAGCTGCATCCAGTACCACCTGTCCGATTATGCGATGGTCACGGTGCCAGACATAGCGCCGGTATGGATCAGAGGTGGCCACCGTCTCGGGTCGGTACCGACGGATGAGGCGGACAACGGTTTCCCGGAACGCCGGCGTATCCTCGAGCCCCTGATCCGGCATGTCGAGAAAAACCACCCTGCCGACTCCCAGCAGACTGGCGGCATCCTGCTGTTCCTGCCTGCGCATCACGGCCAGCGTTTCCGGAGAAAGCGTCCGGTTACTGGTCCCTTTCTCCCCATTGGTACACACCACATAGATGACTGAGCGACCTGCGGCTATCCAGTGCGCTACCGACCCGGCTACGCCAAATTCGGCATCATCGGGATGGGCGACAATAATCATGGTGTCATATTTTTCGTTCATAAAGTGTCTTTCTCCGGCATGCCAGAGGAGTGAATATTGAGTGTGTGATAATACACCTGCAGAAGGTCATGCGCCACCCGCCGCCAGGCGAAATCAGCAACTGTGCTGCGGATCAGCTGCGCATCGCAGCTTCCAGCCAGTTTCAGAGCAGCGCTGATTGCGGCGGCCAGACTTGCCGGGTTGTTCACCTCCGCCAGACACCCGTTGACACCGGGTGCAATAATCTCCGGGGCAACACCCGTCCGGGTGGCAACAACAGGCGTCCCGCAAGCCAGGGCTTCCAGGGTTACCAGGCCGAAGCTCTCATAGCGGGACGGCAGCACCACCACTGCAGCCCTGGTATAATATTCAGTCAGCCGCTCATGTGCCACCCTGCCGGCAAATTCAACCTGCTCGCTGATGCCGAGATCACCGGCCAGCTTTACCAGACGCTGTTGTGCTGCACTGGCTGGTCCGTCTCCGCCGATGAGGACCAGCTGTACCTTAGGCGACCGGGGCAGCAGGGTGAGACTGGTAAAAAGTTCATGAAGACCCTTCATCGCATCAAAACGTCCGACAAAAAGCAACTGCTCCGGCACTGCCCGTTCTGCAGCTCGCCGTCCGGGGAAATTCTCCGGCAAGGGTCGAAAACGTTCCAGGTCAACCCCGCAGCCGACACGGTGAATATGCCCGGTTCGCGCTCCCCCAAGTGACCGTATACGGGACACTTCTGTCTGCGCAGGGGCCAGAACCGCCTCACACTGCATTATCAGCCGCTGCTCGGTATCAACCCGCAAAGCCAGTTCATGATGGAGAGGGTCAGTCGCCTGTTTCGCTACCGCCAGGGTATGAAAGGTAATCAGATGCGGACATCTCCATCTCGCCGCCAACAGTTCACCCACCTGGCCAGAAAGCCAGTAATTGCTGTGGATGAGATCATATGAGCATCCGTTTTCACAGGCAAATTGTTCAATCCCCGCCGCACAGCGCAGAGGATCGAAATCAGCGCCGGGAGATTTCCTTCCGCCGCCCCGCATCCCCTGCAGAGAAACGAGTCGTACACGGGGCCATAGTTGCACTAAAGGTTCAGCACGCGGCTCTGCCGCTGCTGTGAAAATATCGACTGCATGACCGTTTTCCCCCAGCCAGCGGGACAGTTCCAGCACATAGACGCTCATCCCGCCGGTGCTACTGGTGCCCAGATGCCCCAGCGGACTGGAATGGGTGCTCAGCATAGCCAGCCGCAACTTCATCCCGGCAAAACGTGTGGTATGGTTTTCGCCCATCATCTGTTCTATGGGGCTGCTCCGGACTTTCGCCAGCCGCCCGTCAGATCCTGGTCAGTGGTCGCTCTCATGACAGTCCAGGCCGATGGTGCAAGTGCTGAGTGGAATCTCGGTTCCCCCCAGCCGGTATTTATACTCCTCGGCGCCGTTCAGGAAATCATAGCAGCTCTTCCCGGCAGCGATGCTGTCGCGGATAGTCATGAGTTTACTGACAATACCAATTGAAGCGGAGCGAAACTCCGGATTAAAACCATTGTTGTAGAGGTAGGTCGTCGAACCAAGCTCGATGCAGAAAACCATCGCTTCGACTGCGCCATCTATTTCAAACGCCAGCATTTTCAGCATGCCCGCATCTGCCAGCTGCCCGGCAAGGGTGAGAAAAAACTGTTCCCGTTCAGGAGTCATATAGATCTCCTTATCCTCTCGACTCAGCCGGAACCACTGAAAAAAATGGGCCATGGCAGCTGCCACCTCCTCCCGCTGACCTATCCACCGGGTACTGACAACACCGGCCTCGGCTAGACGACGCATCTTGCGTTTGGCTTCATGTCGCTGCTTTTTACTCAGCATCGCCATGTACTCATTCCAGGTTGCCGGCAAGCGCATCTGCACCGACACATTCCGGTCCTCGATCTCTACCGCATAGCCGGCTTTTCTGGCCCAGGGAACGAGAACCTTCAGCACCGATGATTCCGGCCTGACCGGGATCGCCGACAACTTCCTGACCCCCATCTGTCGCAGGTGGCCGACCAGAATCGTGAAAAATTGCTGCCCGGCACCTTCCAGCACCAGAAAATCCAGGTAATCACAGACATCTTCCGACCCGATCAGCCGGGCTGTCCGATCCTCAACCATAAGCGGTGCAACACCCAGCAATCGCCCGTTATTTGCAACCGTGAGCAGGAGCAGTTCATTCCCGCCGCCAAAACACTGCCACCAGGCAGTCAGCCAGGCAGGTGAGACAAAAGGGCCACTTCGCTGCCATAGCAGGTGATGCTGCTGCCAGAGTTCGCGGTATTCTCTCAGGGAAATGCCAGTTACAACGGCTGTATCAGGAACTCTGGTCTCTACTGTCTGCATAGTGTGAAAGAAAAATTCGGTATAAGGAACAGGTAATTCAGTTTGTGCGACCTGCATCACGTGACCAGCGGCTGCCTGCCTCCGAATCCTCAATGACAATACCAGCGCTGGCGAATGCCTCGCGCAGCACATCGGCTGCAGCCCAGTTACGCTCTTTGCGAAACCGCTGCCTGGCGGCGACGAGCGCATCGATCACCTGTCCAGGCACCGGGCGCTGCTCCTGTTCTTCAGGGTGGGCCGCGGTTCCGACGGTAAGCAGCAATTCCCGAAAAAGCTGTCGGCCCTGCTCCACCATATCCGTTTGTGTCGAGCGGCTTTCCCAGAGTTTCCGGTCAAGCTCTAAAAGCACACGCACAGCAGCCAATTCCTCCTGTGCTTTGTGGGCCAGCAGGCAGCGATCATGCAGTGCCTGTAGCTCTTGCCAGAAATCACCTGTATTCCCGGCATCCTCAGATATTTTATCTGCCGGATTTGCCTGAGCGGCCGCCCGCAAAAGATTTAGAGGATAGTTCTGGCCTGGCCGAAAACGCTGCTCCAGGCTGCCCTGCAGCAGCACCACTTCTCCTTTGCCACGCACTTCGAAGACCTCAGCGGCAAGGTCGAGGATACAGGCCGTATGTTCGTCCAGTCCAAGAATGGCAGCGGGTTCCTTAAGGAGTTGCAGCAGTCTGGCGAACCGGTCCCGGCCCACAAAGCAGCGATTGGTGTCATGATTGCCGCCGTCACTGTTGTTCCAATGGGGTATCACGGACAGGTTGATGCCAAAATGAGTAAGGATATTCAGCCCTTCCAGCCAGTGAAGCGACTGTCCGACCTTGTATATTTCATAGACCGGCAGGGTAAAGCGACCCATGGTCAGTGCTGCGGCACTTGCCGCAACAAGACAACCGCCGTTACGGACATGTTCTCTCAGTATCGCCGGGATTGGCGTCGGACGCAGCTGCTCGATGGTGTAAGTCGGGCTGCCGGGGCCCATCAGGATATATCCGGAGTTCCCAAGTTTCTTGAGCAAAAGCACCATCTCCACGTCCGTAACATGGTCATGGGATTTGTAGGAGACAACCGTCATCGGCCACAGCACATGTTTACGAAAATAATCGACCGCACCAGCCGCAATCTGGTCAGCATTCGGTTGAAAACCGGCAGGCGTATCAAGAAACACAGCACTCGAAGCAGGGCCGAGGCGGGCAATAAGATTTTTGTGAACCTCAACCATTGAGGAGGTCAGTTCACCTGAACCCATGAGTGCGATTATTCCCTGTTCTTTCACTTCTACGCCTATCTTTGCTTGATGAAACACTCCTGCAGTTCATGTCCGCAGCTCATATTCTTCGATATGTTGCACACATTAGTTCATATCCGCGGAACTTGCAACGCATCGTAGCAAATTCCCTCCCCTGCCCGGAACCGCTGCATCTGCCGGCCTCCACCGCCCAAGTAGACCCGACCGGCGCCATGGACCGTCCAGCCACCTCTCGGAAAATCCTTTATGATTCCGGTATACTCATCTATGCCAATCAGTATTGCCTCAGGAAGAGCTTTGGTGAGCAACTTTTGCCAGCGAGCACCAAAACGTCGAAAATGAGGGATAATGCAGCATCCGCGAAGCAGGCCGAGACCCGGCTTTACCTTATTGGAATATGGATCATAGTAATGGTCGGCCAGTATCATCGCTCCGGCACTGCTGCCCCCCAGTACAGCCCCTCTGACCAGGGCAGCGAGCGCGTACTGCCAGCAGATGCTCTCAGCCAGGGTTTCAGCGAGATAGGCGGGAAATCCACCCAGCAGAAAAATGAAATCTGCATCGCGCAAGGGTGCAGCAAGCGCTGCATCACATGCGGAGGCGCGATCTATGAGCGGCCGACTGCTCACCTCTCCAGCTCCTAGGCTGCGAAACCAGTCAACGCCAATCTGCCCTGCATGGAAGTGATTGTTGTCAGGTGCAGCCGCTGCAGGGATGATCTCTATAAATAAAATCCGAGTCGCTGTGCTTCGAGGCGATATTTTTCTTTCATGGTACGCGCCCTTGGGTTTGGCGTTATCAGGCTGGGTTGACAGCTAAAGTTTCGGTATTAATATGAATCAAAGAAAAAAAGAGCTATGAGCCACAGTAGAAGCGAGGGTTGGATTTGTCAACTGACTCTCATTGTTGGTAATCTTTATATATGGAGAAAGTATGAAAGGCGAAACAATCTCGAAAGAATTTCAAAAAATGGTATGGGTTCAAGATAAAAACGGAAAAGAGTATGCCTGTTATATTGATGACCTGAAAAGCATCAAGAAAAAGGAAGATCTGACAGAAGAAGAAAAAGCAAAGTGCACCGATTTAAGTACAGTTCTGGGCGACAGCTGGTAGAAAAATACCTTGTTGTCACATTAGAAATCTACCCACAGCCCTTATTGCATATGAGCGATAAGGGCTGTTTTTGGAACGGCTCCTAAATTCTCAGCGTGAGTTTGTCGAGCAGCCACGCCATGTTTTGCCCAAGCAGGTGCATGGTCGCCATTCCTTCCAGATCATCGACCACCTCACCTTTTTCAGGACCGATACCCACATTCCAGGAATTTGAACCGACAAGGATCATCTGCCCAAGGAGAAAAAAATAATTCATTGTATCCAGGGCATGAACCGCACCGGACCTGCGCACAGCGACAACCGCCGCGCCGACTTTTCGTCGAAACATATGTCCGTTTGCCTGGCTGACCATGCCGCTGCGATCGATGAGGGCTTTCATCTCGCTGGATACATCACCAAAATACGCCGGGGACCCGAGAAGAATACCATCGGCACCAGCCATTTTGGCGATGCAATCATTTACGATGTCTTTTTTCAGAACACATGTGCGGTTTTTTTCAAGAAAACAGCTATAACAGCTCATGCATCCTCTGATTTCACTGCCGGCCAGCTCAACCAGCTCGGTCTCGGCCCCGGCTTTTGCCAGGGGTTCGAGCACGGCCCTGAGAAGCATGGCCGTGTTACCTTCTTTGCGCCCGCTTCCACAGAATGCAGTCACTTTCATCGTTTTCTCCTTGCAACCTTTTATGTTCAAACCCCGACAAGGGGAAGTTCCTTTTCGACTGTAAAATACACTAGAAAAATCGGTTCCTCATTTTCATCGGTGTATTTGCGGCGTTTGATTTTTTTCACCAGTTCCGGATTGTTTTCCTCACGGACCTTTTTCAGGAAGAGCCGTTTGCCTTTATACCCTGTTCCTTCTTCGACAAAGAGGAAGGTCGCCGAAGGGTTGGATTGCAGGTTATGATGCGTGAGGCGGTCGCGCATGATAAAGGCCAAGGTTTTCTCCTCGAGAAAATGCGGACGCGAATATATCGCCGCATCGACCTTCCCGTTGCTGTCTGCTGTCGCTAACACGCCGAAGCCTTTTGTACTTTCGAAGTATTCCTGTAATTTTTTCATAATCATCCTTTGTGTTGTGCACTTATTCATTCGTTTACGGCAAGGCATTGCAGACGCCATGCCACCCCAGACTTGTACTCAGGAACCGGCTTGCTGGAGAGCCAGCCGGTTCCCCTTCAGCAGAGTTCTGCTGCCAGGGCCTCTGCGGTTTGCCTGCCTGAGAGCAGGGCCCATTGAATACCCGGGAGGCTATCATACTCCCCGCAGATCCGCACTTTCTCGTTAACAGGCTCAGGCAGGACATACGGGTTGGCCGTAGGGGGCTTCTGCTCGGGAAGTGCATGTTCTATGTGGTAGGTATGGATATGATCCCAGTCGTGCACCGCATCGCCAAACCAATCGAAGCACTGGCTGCGCACCTGTTGTTCGAGATCTTCGCTCTGAAGATACGGTTGCCCCAAAACAACGACGGCAATTAGCGTTTTTCCCGACGAGGAATACGTTTTAGACACAAAACTCGGAAAGGCTATGTTGTTAACCGGTCCTTGACCATCTCCGTTCAAAACGAGAAAAGGTTCTCTGAGCGGTGGACGCCATGCGCTCGCGAAATATAAACACGTTTCGCCAATCGATGAGTGGGAGGCCTTCAATCCCAGGAGCTGTTCAAGGGCCGGTAGAGAGGTCGCCAGCACCACCTTGCGTCCGTGTATTTGGCTGCCATCGACGAGGGTGACACTACCGTCATCTACTTTTGTGACCTTGCTGTTGAGACGAATGGCCTCTTGGGGAAGCTTTGCGGCCATTTGTCTCGGGATATCTCCCATGCCCTTTGCCGGCAGAGCAGCGTCTCCCTGGGAAAACATCCGGAAAATATACTGAAGTACGCGACTTGAGGCGGTAATGCTTGGGTCAAGACACGCTCCGGCAAAAAAAGGAATAAAAAAACTCTGAATGAATTTCCGGGAAAATCCCTGGTGCCGCAAAAAATCGATAGTTTGCTCTTCCGGCCGCGTGAAGATTGCCGACAATGGACCCTGACCCACCGAGCGGGCCAGACGCACCATGGCCAGACGGTCCTTAAAGGACCCGATCGGAGCGGCAAGCGTTGACAGAATGTATCGTGGGTGGTGTCGAGGATCGGCAACAATATGAAATTTGCCGTTGTACCGTACTGCAACGCCGGCGGGAAATCTTTGCAAATTCAGGTCTTCGAAATCGAGTATCTTCTGAGCCTCCGGGTAGCCCGTTTGCAATACTTGAAAGCCATGATCAAGTTGGAAGCCATCCTTGAAATCGGTTTGAATTCTCCCGCCAGGCCGCTCTTTCGATTCAAGAACGACAAAAGAGAGCTTGTGTTTCTGAAGAGTAAGCGCACAGCTCAGTCCGGACAGGCCGGCACCGACAATGACAACATCATACTGCATAGGGACCTCCCTTCATCTTGATGATGTTGGAATGTTCAAAGACCTTGCTGGAATTCAAAGCACACAACCGGTGGAGGGCATAGCAACCCTTCAATCCACCGGGAGGGCCAGCCCCGTAGCCCGTTCATAGCCCCAAGGAGGGCTCCCAGCACAGCACCCCGGCCGGAGTTATCGCCACCGCACATAGTATTGGCGATCAGGCCCTGCTCTGGGGAATTGCAATATTTCAAGGCAAGATAGAGGGTTGCTGGAACGGCATGATCGACATAGCATGCTGATGAAAAATGTCTGCCAACAACAGTTGCATCCGAATAAGGGATGAGGGCCTCGAGAACTTGAGGGTCAATATCCAGTTCCGAGTCGTCACCCCCCGCGGTAATGGCCTGATGCAGTGACTCACCACGAAGAAGATTGAGGAGGATGGCGGCAAGCAAGGCACCCCATCTTTTCATAGCAGTACCGCCATGGGTAAGGGCTAGATGTTGCAGGGAAATCTCCTTCGCGTGACCAGGATTCCTAGAAAAAGCAATAATCAAAGGGAGCATCAGGCTGAATCCACCAATATGCTTCTCGTCCAGCCGGCCGCACTGAGAAGGCTTTTTGCCACTGGCGTAATTGTTAAAAAAATGTCTGAGGTATTCTTCAATATACGTGTCGTTATGGCGGCCCGGAGTTGTCATGAAGGTAATGAGGCAATCAAGCCAGGAATCGGCTGAGTATTGGCCGTCGCGCTGTAACAGAAGAAGCAGCTCCCTGGCAAGTTGAAGGTTAAGCGTATTTTCTCCTGCCCGGAGAAACTGGTGGTAGTGGATGTCTCTTTTGCCCCAGTATTGAACTTGGCCGTGGAGAATGTCGCAAGATTTCTTTGCAGGAGTATAGGAGGATCGCCAGAGAATGGAATCGGGATGCGGGTTGCGGGGCTGCAGGTAATCGGCGACCTTGCCGTAATCCTCTTGCAGTGCCTGAATGTTATAATACCAATGGACAGGCATTGCCAGGGCGTCACCGATAAACATGCCGAGAATGGCGCCTGACACACGTTCGGCCGATGAAAGGGGATTTTTCATGTGACTTGCCAAATATTTCTTTGCAAAATTCCATTCCTTGGCCGGTCGAGTGAGGTTGCCAGATGGGGGGTAGCCGACCATACATTGCAACAATGTGCTCTCTCTTCACGCCTGTCAATGAAATCAATTTGTTGCTCGCTACCACTCCCTCATCCTTGGGAGCTTATGTAATTGTCCAAAATGATAGTTTAAACTACTATTAATATACTATAAATATCCTATTGCCCGCAATGCACTCTTGCTTAATATATTGTAAATGATATTGTTAAACGGTTTAAACTATTGATTCTGCCGGGAGGTATGACAATGCGCTCAAAATTTATAGCAGTTCTCTTACTTACCTTATGCGGATGCGCTGGAATTGATGTCAGGCAATACGAAGGGAATACCCCGAAGTTAGACCTTTATCAGTATTTTCTGGGGGCTACTACAGGGTGGGGAATTGTTCTGAATCGCGGTGGCGGGCTCACTCGTCAATTTGTGGTGACCATTGACGGCCAGGTTGATGATGAAGGCAATCTGATAATGGAAGAAGATTTTGATTGGAGCGACGGTGAAAGATCAAAACGGATCTGGCGGATAAGTAAAGAGGGTGACCATGCCTATGTTGGCCGCGCCGTGGATGTCATTGATACCGCCCAAGGGCTTGCCTACGGAAATGTTCTGAGCTGGAACTACGTTTTGGCTTTGGAAAGCGATGGTTCTACCTGGCATATAGATTTCGACGACTGGATGTTTCTCCAGCCGAATAATGTTCTCATTAACCGAACCACTATGAGCAAGTTTGGTTTGCATGTTGGTGAGGTAATCATTGTATTTCGCAAGGACGGTATACAAGAAGGGAGGTAAGGCCATGTTTCGAGCTATATTTATACTCATAACTCTAATATTATTTTTTCCCAGGCCGGGTTGTGCTACAATTTCCGAGATGAATCTGCAGGGGGAGGGGGTGGTCTATTACCTGGGTTTCATAAAGGTTTACGATGCAGCACTCTATACCAACACTAAAAATGGTGGTCAGGTAGTTATGGATGCTGAAACTTCCCGCTGCCTCAAGCTCACCTATGCTGTGTCACTTACCGTTAAGGATTTCGTTCTTGGGGCCGAAACCATTCTCGCCCGTCAGCATTCCCCAGAGAGAATTACCAAGGTGCGGAAGGAAATCGACATGCTGCATGCGGCCTACCGGGATGTTCAAAAGGGCGACAGTTATTATCTTTGCTATGACGCTCCGCAACGCCTGACCACCCTGACCCTGAATGACACTGAGTTGGTTGCTGTTCCCTCCAACGAATTTGCCGAGGCCTATTTTGGTATATGGCTTGGAGCAGTTCAACCCATTGACGAAGAGTTGAGAGACCGGCTCCTGAGTGGATCAGGGAAAAATCTGGCGGTTAAGCCGTTGTAAAAATACCATGGCCAAGTACCTGCCCCGAACGTCATAGGGAGCCGTAATCAAATGAAGAGAGAATAATGAAATCTGCCATCTACGTAGGAGAGATAGCTCATCAGAGAAATTTGCCGAAGGTTCATCGTTTCCGTTACCCCTTCTTCATGTGGTTTCTCAATCTTGACGAGCTTGAAGGGTTGCCGAACCTGGGTAGGTGGTTTTCCGTGCATCATTGGGCGATCAGCCGCATGAGGCGGAGCGATTATCTGGGCGATCCACAGCAGTCACTCGCCGATGCCGTGCGGGCACGGATGCAGGAACTTACCGGCCACCCGGTCACCGGGCAGGTTTGTGGCTTGATGAATATGCGCACCCTGGGGCTTTACTTCAGCCCGGTAAATTTCTACTACGGATTTGATGGGGATGGCCATTTCACTCATTTTCTCGCCGAGGTTTCAAACACCCCTTGGAATGAGCGGCACCATTACGCGTATCATGTGGCTGACGGACACTATGAAAAGATGCAGAAGAAAGCCTTCCAGGTTTCTCCGTTTAATCCCCTGCAGCAGCAGTATCGTTGGCGGATCGGTCCGCCAGGATCGACGGTCGGTGTTTCCATTACAGTCAGTGACGGCCGGGGAGAAATATTTGAGGCCCGACTGCAGCTCGAAAGGCAACAGCTGGACAAAGCCACCGTTTGCCGCTTGTTGCTGAAAAAACCGATTATGACCGCCTTTGTAGTCGGCGGTATCTATTATCAGGCTTTGAAAATTTATTTGAAAGGCATTCCTTACGTTCCTTATGAAAAGGAGGGAGTATGAGTGTAGCCACCAGTGAGAGATGTAGCCCGGCCATCAAAGCAAAAGCGCCATCCTTTATTGACGGGTTGGCAAAGCAGATGGTTTTGAGATTGCTCGGTGCCATGCAGTTCGGACAAATTGTCGTCAGGGACGGTGAAGGCAGGTGGACGTTTGGGACGGATGAGACACTCATCGCGCATATAACCGTGCGTGATTCGAGTTTTTATCGACAGGTAGTGTTCGGGGGATCGATCGGTGCAGGGGAGGCGTATATCGATCATCTCTGGGATGTTGACGATCTTGCAGTTCTGTCGAGGATCATGGTGCTCAATATGGACCTTTTGGATCGTATGGAACGTGGCCTGGGCTGGGTCCTGCAAATCTTTCGTCTCCTCGGACACGCCGTTAACAGCAACTCGCGAAAAGGGTCAAAACGCAATATTCTTGCCCATTATGACCTGGGTAATGAAATGTACCGGGCCTTTCTCGATCCGACCATGATGTACTCATCCGCCATCTATCCAAATGGTTCAAGCACTCTTGAAGAGGCATCATATCATAAGCTGGAAATTATCTGTAAGAAACTCGACCTGCAACCGACCGACCGGGTGATTGAGATAGGCTCCGGCTGGGGCGGTTTTGCCATCCATGCCGCCCGTAATTACGGCTGCCATGTTACCACTACAACCATATCGGACGCCCAATATGCAGAAGCGAAGAGCCGCATTGAAGCCGCCGGACTTACTGATCGTATCACCTTGTTGCAAAGCGATTACCGAGATTTACACGGTAGCTTTGACAAGCTGGTGAGTATTGAGATGGTTGAGGCGGTAGGGCGGAAGTATTTGCCGACATTCTTTAAAAAATGCGGCGAGCTGCTGGTCGAAAACGGCACGATGTTGCTCCAGGCGATCACCATACGCGACAATAAGTATGACCAGTACGCTCGTTCCGTCGATTTCATCCAACGCCATATCTTCCCCGGCGGTCATGTTCCGTCGGTGACTAAAATGGTCAATCTGCTGACAGAGAAGACGGATATGGTTGTGCGCAGTCTTGAGGACTTTGGCCTTGATTACGCCAGGACTCTGCGCGACTGGCGGTGGCGCTTTACCAAGGCCTTTCCCTCACTCCGCGAACACGGCTACGATGAGCGTTTCAGGAGACTGTGGGAGTATTATTTCTGTTATTGTGAAGGAGGTTTTCAGGAACGTTCGATCAGCGTTGTTCACCTTTTGGCAAGTCGGCCGGGCAACCGTGGCGGATCGGTGCACAGGTGAATCCCTTCATCAATGTCGGCATCAACCAGGCAATCTGGTTTCTCTGTGTTCTCGGGGGCAATGGCGGGGCTCTTTTTGCCTTGCCCCTCCTGGTGCTGAACATTTTTCTTTCCCGCCATAGGCGAGCTGACCTGCAGATGATTGGTTTGCTGCTGTTTATAGGTGTACTTATTGACGGCACCCTTCAGGCAATCGGTTTCTTCAGCTTTACCTCGGCGGGTTTTCCCATACCTCTATGGCTCGCGGTTATCTGGGCCGCTCTGGCTGCCCTGCCGCATCACAGTCTTGCGTGGATGAAAAACCGCATCCTGCTTTCAGCTCTCTTTGGCGCCCTTGGTGGACCACTTGCCTACTGGGCTGGAGTTCGCCTTGGCGCGGCGACCTTCCACTGGCCGCTGTTACCTTCACTCGCGCTTCTGGCTGTGGTTTGGGCATTTTTATGGACAGGAGTTATGGCTGTTGCCGATCGTCAAACCACGGAAATAAGCTACCGACAATGACCACTGTTCAACAAAGAAGGGTGTCCACTAACATGATTTCCTTGATTAAGCAGGAGGTTCCATGAAATTCATTGCCATTGTTCCAGTTATCGCCCTTCTCACCTCGTGCGCTTTTTCCCAGTATGGGGCTAGCCCCGAACCACCACCGCTGCAGACCGTGGCCCATGTCGACCTCAACCGCTACCTTGGCCTGTGGTACGAGATCGGCCGTTACCCGAACAGTTTCCAAAAAGGCTGCCTGGGCAGCACAGCCACTGTACACCGCACGTCCGGACGGCGAGATAGATGTACTGAACAGTTGCCGGGACGAGCAGGATGGCAGTCTGCGTGAGGCTAAGGGGCGGGCCTGGGTGGTCGATAACACCAGCAACGCCCGCCTCAAAGTCTCTTTTTTCTGGCCTTTCCGGGGCGACTACTGGATCATCGACCTGGGGCGGGAGTACGAATACGCAGTTGTTGGCACCCCCAACAGGAAATACCTGTGGATACTCAGCCGTACCCCGGAAATGCACCCTGAAGTTCTGGCAAAGATCCTGGAGAATGTTGAAAAACAGGGTTTTGTCCGAGACAACCTGCTGCTCCCTTAAAGGAGGTACTTTCTATGAACGCAGTTTTCTGGCTGAAGCTCTATCTGCTCACCATCCCGGTATTTTTCGCCATTGACATGATCTGGCTGGGCTATGTGGCGAGAAATTTTTACAAGAATCAACTCCATCATTTGCTCAGTCCCGAAGTGAACTGGCCGGCGGCCTTTCTTTTCTACTTTGTCTATATTGTCGGGATTCTCTTTTTTGCGGTCCGCCCGGGGCTTGAGGTCGGGTCTCTCGCCAGGACCTGTCTGCTCGGGGCACTCTTTGGCTTTTTCACCTATGCCACCTATGATCTCACCAATCTGGCAACCCTACGCAACTGGCCGATTGCCGTGGTCGTGGTCGATATCGCCTGGGGTACGCTGCTCTGCACCCTGGTCGGCGGCGGCTCGTATCTGATTGGCTCCTGGCTCAAATAGCAGAGAAGGAGAACTTCACCATGACATCCATCTTCTTCAACGCCGCTTGGCTGCTTGCCGGGTATATGTGCTGCATGTTTATAGTCGGCTTGAAGGCTCGGGACAACAGTCTGGTAGATATCGCCTACGGTCCCGCCTTTCTTGTTGCCTGCTGGGGAGCCTGGTTTTTCAGCGAAGAAACGACACTCCACTTTCGCCCCTTATTGCTGCTTGGCCTGCTCACCCTTTGGGGGCTGCGGCTTGGCCTGCATATCGGCCTTAGGCATCGCGGCCAAGGCGAGGATTTCCGTTATCGCAAGTTTCGTGAGGATTGGGGCGATACCATAATCTGGCGCAGCTTTCTGCAGATCTACATGCTCCAGGGCGCGGTTGTGCTGGTGGTTGCAACCCCGGTTCTGCTGACTATGGGTGCACCTGGTGGCGATCCTTTGCATGGAGCGATCTTCTTGGCGTGCTGCTCTTTTCTTTAGGGTTTTTCTTTGAAGCAATCAGCGACTGGCAGCTGACCGTTTTCAAGAAAGGCGGTGCGAACAAGGGCAAGATCATCATGCACGGGCTATGGCGCTTCAGCCGCCATCCCAACTATTTTGGCGAGGCGACCCTGTGGTGGGGGATTTTTCTTATAGGCTTCGCTTCGCCGGTTGGATGGTATGGATTGATCAGCCCATTGACCATCGCTTTTCTACTCCTCAAGGTCTCGGGCATTCCCATGCTCGAGGTTAAGTATCAGGGGAATCCGGAGTTTGAAGCCTACAAGGCAAGAACGAATGCTTTTTTCCCCTGGTTCGAGAAAATCCCCGTCAATTCATCACCCTCGGAGGGGCCAAAGCAATAATGGAACAACAAAACAACAGAGACAAGGGCACAGTTGCGGTTATTGGCGGCGGCGTGGCCGGGATAGTGGCTGCCCATCTCCTGCAGAAAACCCATCGGGTGACACTTTTTGAGCAAGGTGACTATCTGGGTGGCCACACTCATACCATCGCTATTCCTGACGGGCCGGATGCCGGAACCCCGGTCGATACCGGGTTCATTGTATTTAATGAGGCGACCTACCCCCATTTTATCGGTTTTTTAGCGGAATTAGGCGTTCCCTCCCGACTGACCGAGATGTCCTTTGGTTATCATTGTCTGGAGACCGGTTTTGTTTATGCCGGTAATAACCTGAATGGAGTATTCGCCCAGCGCTCCAATATCCTGAAACCACAATTCTACCGGTTTCTCCTGGAGATTGGCAGGTTCTGCCGCCAGGGCAAGGTCGATGTTGAAACGCCAGGAAGATCTCGGCAGCCTGGAAGAATATGTTCGCCACCACCATTTCCTGCCATTTATGGTCGACAACTATTTAAAACCCATGGCGGCGGCAATCTGGTCCACCCCAACGGCCGAAGTGACGGCATTCCCGGCTCGTGCCTTCCTGCTCTTTTTCAGAAATCATGGTCTGCTTGATTTGTTGAATCGCCCGGCCTGGCGGACTGTTGCCGGCGGCAGCAACAGCTACGTCAAGGCTTTCAACAGCCTCGTTTGTCGGCACCATTCACCTGAATACAAAGATTCGCAGCATATTCCGCACTGATGGCGGTGTGCAGGTCCATTTTGCCGACCAGCACCATGAAACCTTCGACCAGGTGGTGCTGGCCACCCACGCTGATCAGACTCTTCATCTTCTCGGCGACCCGACGCCGGAAGAAACGCGACTCCTCAGCCCCTGGCAATACGAAGAAAATCAAACAGTGCTCCATACCGATCTGAGTGTCCTGCCGCCCATGCGCCGGGCCTGGTCCTGCTGGAATTTCCGCCGCGAGGGGAGCAGTTCGGCAACTCAACCGGCCTATGTTACCTATGCGATGAATTTGCTCCAGGGGCTGACCGCCAGCAAACAGTATCTGGTGACTCTTAACCGCCCCAGTGCCTATGACGAAAGGCAGGTTATCGCGAGAATGGTTTATCACCACCCCACCTACACCAATGCCTCGATGGCAACCCAGGCAAGCCTGCCAACCTTAAACGGAGTGAGAAACACCTGGTTCTGCGGCAGCTATTTCGGTTACGGCTTTCATGAAGATGCGGTTCGCTCCAGTTACCAGGCGGTTGCCCATTTGCGGAAGACGGCAAGATGACATGATGGAAAACGGTTTATGAATGACGCGTACGCCCTTGTCGAGCGCCTCTGGGTAGATGATGGTATTGGCCTACCAGTCGGAAAACTCAGGATTTTTCCTCAGGGCGCCGCTCCGGTATATAGACTTCGGGAATAGTCCCGTCGTTCCATTGCTTCGCAACATAGAGCTGGCAATAGCAGGCGCCGAATTCCCGGACATCCGCCTCCCGATAGTCGCAGGGGCAGATGATGTCCCGATCTGCCTTGGCATCCTCTTGGGCCAGGCGGCAAGGACAGCACATATACCCGTAACGTTCCTTGTTTTTCAGAAGGCTCTCAAGCAGGAACATGGTTTTTTCCATATCCCGGTTAAAATAATACCCCTTGGCTTCGTTTATTTTCTGTAATTGCCGGTACAGGTTTTCGACATTCATGGTTTGAGCCCCAATTCTTCCATCAGCAAATCTTTCTGATAGCCTATAATTGCCTTGCCATTGATAAAGGTGATCGGGAAGGCCTTCTTGGGATTGTGCTGAGCCATCTGGAGCAATAATTCCTTCCGTTCCTCTGGTGCAAGCAGATCGACATCGGTTGCATCGAAGGGGATTTGGTGGGTGGTCAAAAGATCTCTCAGCGCCTTACACTGAGGGCAGGTAGTCAGCACCAGAAGCTTGATCGTCACGTTTTTCATTGTCGTTTCTCGTTGTTTGTTTTCATTGAATCGGGATATTCAGAAAGATTAAATTAACCCAAGCAAATAAGAACGGAGATTGGTAGCCGCTCCGGTAAGGCCGAGTTTTTTTCTGACCTGCTTGCGATGAAAATCGATGGCACTGACCGAAATCTGCAGAACATCGGCAATTTCGGCGCTGCTTCGGCCTTCCCGAACCATGGTTGCAACCTTGATCTCTTGGGGTGTAAGAATGCTGTTCAGGCCTGTCAAGCGGTTGAGAAAGGGGGAGGTGATTTCGTTGAGGCGTTCCTCGACAATTTCCACCATGGTCCGCTCGCGTTTGCCGAGTCGGGTTTCCATCAGTTGCTGGATATAGGGCAGGATCAGGGTTCGGACGTTGGCCAGCATATTTTCTTCGAGTTGAACCCGATCCTTCTGTCGATGTTCAAGGAGAACCTTGAGGGCGATATTGCTTTCCGCCAGTTTCTCGGTCTGATCCCTGAGATTCTGCTCCTTGGCGGCAAGATCGCGGTGTACCCGCATAAGCGGGGTGATGTTTTCGTGGGACATTACCGCACGGTGAAGTTCCGGGGCACGAAACCTTACTACCCGCAGGGCGAACCAGCGTTCCTCGGTCGGTGAGTGACAGGGGTAATTGATGAAGAACTCCTCGATCTCGCCGCGAAAGACCTGCCGGATGCCGGCCGCGATGACTGCCGGTTCGTCTAAGGGTTCTTTGCTGGCTCGGTCGCAGGTCTCCAGATAATTGAGGCCGACACACGATGGGTCGATCTGAATGCCATTGGCCAGGCCAAAATCTTTCCAGGCCCGGTTGGTCTCGAGAATCAACCCGGATTCATCGAGTATCGCCACATGCGCCGAGATCGAGTTGAGGGCCACCTTATAAATGTCCATGGAGTCTCCAGCCGGGTAATGGATGCATCAATCTGATTTTTTGGACGAGCTGACAACAGTCGTGGCAAGATCCTGAAAAACAAAATGATGCAATGGCATTACTAAATACCAATACAACCTGCCCAGGACGCCTCGGGGGAGAAAATGGGCCGTTTGCACGAGTTGATCGGTTTGCACATCAAACTCAAGCCATGCCTGACCCGGCAGCTTCATTTGGGCATACAGAAGCAGTCTTTTTCCGGGCTTGATATCCGCGACCTTCCAAAAGTCCAGAGCATCGCCGATGCGCAATTCCTCGTTCAAACGTCTCCCTCGATTAAGCCCGTAACCACCCATAAGTTTATCCATAATCCCGCGAATTCGCCAGAGAAGGTTGTACTTGAACCAACCATTGGGACCGCCGACGGCACAGGCGGAATGGAAAACATCCTCCTGACGTTCGCCGTTGGCAAAAGGAACAATGCGGGTATCCCGGAGAATCGCCCCGGCCGGATTATCGAAATCCTTGATGTCGCAAGCCTGTTGGCCGGAACTGTCACACCACCGGCTGAGAACTTGATTCTGTTCAAGTTCCTGCATTGCCGCGGCAACCGTTTGTTTAAAGAGAAGAGGGTGTATTTCCGGATACAACTGCACCGCGTTATCGTTTTGCAATACGGTTTCGCTCTTTAGCCCTTCAACGAGAGCGGAAGCAAGCTTATAGGGGATAGGGGTGAAAAGAATCAGCCAGTAGGATGATAAGCGCGGCGAGAGGACGGGAACGGGGAAAAGATATCTTCTCAATCCCATGACTTCGGCTGCCTGCTGCATCATTTGCTGAAAACTGAGCTCTTCACAGCCTATGTCGACAACCAGATTGCCCTGGTGTGCAAGATCGATAGACGCCTGCAGATAGGAAAGAACATCGCCAACACCAATGGGTTGGGTGTGGCTCCTTACCCAGCGGGGCGTTATCATCACCGGGAGCTTCTGGCAGAGATTACGGATAATTTCAAAACTCGAACTGCCGGAACCGATAATCACCCCCGCACGTAACCAGATCGTCTCAATAAGACCGGTTTTTGCCGAGAGGATTTCCCCTGTCTCAATTCGACTCAAGAGATGCTCGCTGGCACTCTCCCTCACGCCGAGCCCACCGAGATAGATAATTCGCCGCACACCGGCTTGTATGCAGGCATCGCGGAAGTTTTCGGCGCTGACCCGATCAAGGTTCCGGTAATCATCTGTGGATCCCATGGAATGGATAAGATAAAAGGCTGTATCGACTCCGGCCACGGCTGCGGCAAGAGATTCCTTATCAAAGGTCGACCCCTCTTTTATCTCCACCAGATCGGCAATGGACACCTGGACCTTGCTCCTGTTCCGCACCAGAACACGAACGTTGAAAGTCGAACTTTCAAGCAGACGGTGGGTCAGCCGTCTGCCGATATAACCGGTTGCCCCGGTCACCAATACGGTTTTTTTTTCGAATAATATCAGGCATGATTGCGAAGTTTCAACTCCGTTGGGTGAGGATTGAGATAATACTGCTGCTGGAGATACCCCTCCTGATATTTACGAACATAATGATTCATAAGGGTAATTGGCACGATAAGCGGCACGTATTGATTCCTGAAACGTTCAATGACCTCCAGCAATTCCTGTTTCTCATCGCTGGATAGCATCTTCTTGAAATAGCCCATCATGTGCATGAGAACATTCACATGTTTTTTCACCGTCGGCGGAAGTTTCATGGCCGCCACCAGGTTTTCCTGATAGGAGGTGAGCAGGTTTTCAGGGTCCATGTTTCCAGCCTGGGCAACAATACGCCCAAGTTCCCTATAGTGTTTTTCACTGTGAGCACGCAGCAGCAATTTATGCCGGGTATGAAAGATGACCAGATTGTCGACAGTGAATGTGCCGACGGTATCACGCCAGCGCCGGTAGACGAAGACCGATTCGATGAAGTTTTCACGAAGGGTCATGTCATGCAGGCGCCCTTCCTCTTCAACAGGCAGGAAAGGAAAACGGTCTTTGAACATCCTGGCAAAAAGACCGACGCCGATGGTATGCGGCATATTGTTGCTATCGTACACCTTTACTCTTTCCATGCCGGAGGAAGGTGATTTACTTTTAAAAATAAAACCGCAGAGATCCTCCTCGGCCAATTGCTTCACCCGCTGCCGTGCCCATTCGTTCATTTGCTCGGTATGATCGATTCCTGTTCTATTCGTCACGAGTCGGGGCGATGCAGGGTCACCCACAAGGCGCATGGCTTCGCGGGGTATTGGCAGGCCGCATTCCACCTCCGGACAAACGGGTAGAAATGCAAAATAATTTCCCAGAGTTTCGGTGATATACCGATCATGCTTGTGCCCCCCGTCATAACGGACCTTATTGCCGAGGAGGCAGGAGCTGACACCGATGCGGATCGTCTTGTTATCATTTCCATCCATTGAGCTTTTCTCCAGTTGAGGTGGCTTTTGATGTGTCCCGTGGGTTATACTAATACGGCATGAAAAATAGTAAACAATGGCAATACTGTTCTTTCTCGCTTGCTGCTCATATTTTTCCCATTGACACTCTCTTGAAGTTCATGGTTTCGGCAGCCTTGACAGTGAATAGTGGTTACCGTCTGGTTACTGAACTCATCACGACAGGAGGTGCATTATGCGCGTTGGTATACATGAAGCAAAAACCCAGCTTTCAAAATTAATTCCCGCAGCTCTTGCCGGTGAAGAGATTATAATTACCAAGGCGGGGCAACCGCTGGTCAAGCTCGTTCCTGTTCAGCAGGAACATAGGCAGCGGCCAATCGGTTTTTTTAAAAATAAAATAAAAATTCATGGCGATCTTTCAGACCCCTTGCCATCTGATATTATCGATGGTTTCTGGCCTGAAAAACTATGAAATATCTGCTGGATACTCACACCTTTCTTGTTCCCGCCGAATAGGTTTCTGCCGAATACCGTCAGAAGATTACCGTCATTTGACAGCCACCTTTCCCCTTGTTCGAATCGCGATCCCTGTTGACCGGTTACTTGTGGCTACAGCAATGCGGGAAAAGGTCCCTCTTTGAGCTTTTCTCAGCCTTTTCATTCGCTGAAATACCTTGGGATGATCTGGCCATTTCGGCAATCCATGAAACTTTAAAATTATTGCAAACCCTGTCTTGAAAGGGAGTAATGAAGCATCGGTTAGATAGTCCTTCGGTGGAAAGGATTTTCATGAAATCCTTATAAAACAAATACATATCAGTAAAATCCGTTCAATTTCTGTCTCACGGCGAGGAGTACGCGTCATGGTTCAGTCCGAGGAAGACCGTCGGAAGCGTCTGAACGACCTGGTGGCTGAATTGGGAACGCTCGATCCCGATCGGGATAGCGTTCGATTACGGGCGTTGATGGCCGAAGGCGCCGCCTTGTCGGACCGCAGTGTCGAGCCGCTCCGCTGGGCAGCTTTCCGCAGCAAATACGCCTTGCTGTCGGAGGCTGTCGATCCGGCAGCGGCCATTGCCGCGTATCGGGAGGCTCTCGACGTATGGGATCCCGTTGCGCAGCGGGATAACTGGCTCGCCTGCCATGAAGGAATCGGCTGGCTGTTGGCACAGCAGGCGCCGTTGAGCCCGGAGCAGCAGCAAGACGCCATCGACCACCTGGAATGCGTGGTCGGCGAACACCCCTACATGGCAGCACCACTTGCCGCCCTGTATCAATTTCACACCCTGGGCGATCCTTATCATAACTGGAAAAAGCGGGTTGCCTGCCTGGAACAGGATGCGGCGCTCGTTGCAAGAGAAGAGGACCCGGTTGGCTGGGCGAAAAAACAGAACGCCCTTGCCATCGCCTGCCAGGAGGAACCGGACGCCGATTTCAACCAGGCGCTCGAACGGCGAATCGCCCGCCACCGGCAGGCCCTTGATGCATTGCCTGATCACGCCGGCGACGTCTGGATTGAAACCTGCATTGCGCTGAGCGAATGTTACCGTTTCCTGGGTGGCGCGAATCCGGGCGGCAACCTTGAGATCGCCGAACGTTTCGCCCACGATGCGGTGAATGCCTGTCATCCGGATCAGGATTGGCGCTTGCGGGCCGAGGCGCTGCTTGGACTGGCGCGCGTGCTGCTACGTCCCGGTTGCTCCGGCGAACCAGCGCTGAGCGAGGTGCAGACGCTGTGCGACGAAGCGGCGAGCGTCATCGACGGAATGCAGAGTCCGTCACTGATGGCAACTGTCGAGACATTCCGCGTCAACATTTGCCTGGAACGCATCAAGGCCGGCGATGCCGCACATGTCGCGGGGCTGGTCGAACACGGGGAAGCCGCACTTGCTCTCCTGAACACGCCCGAAGCGCTGCGCAATCGTCGCGTCGTGTGCCAGGTGGTCGCGGATGGACTGTTGTTCGCCGAACACTATGCCCGGGCTGCCGGTTATCTGCGTCGCGCTCTGGACGAAGCCGGCACCGCGCTCGCGCAAGCCAGCAGCACTACCGGGCGTATGGAAAGGATCTGGGAATTCCGCGATTCTTCTGCGCTGCTGGCCTATTGCCTGCTGCGCCTCGACAACATGGACGAAGCGCTCAGCGCGCTCGACCTTGGCAAGGCCGTCTTCTGGCGGACGGACGCTAACGACTGGAAGCCGTCCGATCTTAAGCGATTGATTCCTCCCGGCGGTGCGCTCCTGTTCGCCAATTTCGCGGCGTCTTCCGGCGCCGTGGTGATTGTCGCCGAGCGCGGCAAGAAGATCGTCTGGCTCCCCCGGTTTGGCCGTGAGCGGCTGCTGGAACTGCAAAGGGGCGGCAGCGAAGCGGAATCGCTTGGCGGCTGGCTGCTCGCCTATCACCAGCAACATTCGCAGGCCGACGCCTGGCGGCAGAAGATCGACGATACCGGTCGAATCCTCTACGAGGAGCTGTGGGCACCGGTCCTGGACGGGCTGTCGTGCCTGGACGTGGCAGCCGGAGCCGAGCTGGTCTGGTTCCACCAGGGTGGCAGCGGCGTATTCCCCATGCATGCGGCCTGGTGTGCCGGCGAAAACGGGGAACGGCACTGGTTAATCGACGACTACACCATCCGCTACGCGCCATCGGTCGGCTCGCTCCTGATTGCCAACCGGGAAAAGAGCGGCGGCGAGAAGGCGCTGCTGCTGGTCGATCCACTGGGCGACCTGCCATTCGCCGAGATCGAATCGGCCTGGGTTCGGCAAGCACTCGGCAGCACGCCCGCGCGCCTCCTGCATGGGGCTGAGGTAACGATGGCTGCGGTACTCTCGGCTCTTCCCCACGCCAGTATCCTGCATCTCGCTACGCACGCTCGCTTCGACCTGAACCGGCCCTTGCAATCCAGTATCGTCCTTGCCAACGGCGAACAACTGACCATCGAATCCCTGCTGCCGGCGCTCAAGGAAAACTGCCCCGCGCTGGTGGCGCTCTCGGCCTGCGAAACCGCCGTCACCCGGGTTGCCTCCACGCCCGACGAATCGCTCGGTTTCCCCGCAGCCTTTCTTCACGCCGGCAGCCGCAGCGTTCTGGCAACGCTCTGGCCGGTGGACGACGCCGCGTCGGCGTTTCTGGTCGGCCGGTTCTATAGCGAACTGGCGGGCGGTGCGACATCGCACGCGCAAGCGTTGCGGAGAGCGCAGAACTGGCTGCGGACGGCAACCGTCGGCGAATTGATGGCGCGCCTGCGGGAAGCCCGGGAATTGCCGCCCCCAGCCGGTCCCCTGGCCGCCGGCAAACGCAGCGAATTCAGGAAAGACCCGCCGGACAAACGACCCTATGCGGAACCGTGGTACTGGGCCGCATTCACCCTATCAGGACAGGAGTAATCCCATGTCGGACAATATTCAACAACTGGCGCTGCTCGATAGTCTCCTCGGTAATTGGCATAGCGTGAAGATCAGGATGGGCGATGCGAGCCCGGCCATGCAGGCAGCGTTGGGCGAGATAGCCGCCAGACTGGCCGCCACGCCGGATGCCGAGGCCATCGCCCTGATCCTCGACGATTTGCTCGACCTGTTGCAGGAGACGCCGGCCTATACGTTCGTTCAGGAATTGATCGCCCGTGCCCAGGTGGACTTCGGTCGCACACGTGAATTGCGACCACTCGATCCTTCCATGGCGCCGTCTGACATATCCGCACAACTGGCCGGCATCTCGGGCACCCTTGGCCGGCAACTCGGCGAAGCGGTTGTCGCCGAAGCGGAACCTCACCTCATCCAGGTCTTCTTCGCCACCAATCGCCAACCGGGCAGCAAGGCGGGCGAGTATTTTTCCGCCGATCCCGCCGAAAAGCTGGCCTACGGGCTGGCAAAGGTCACCATCCCGGTTGGTCGGCATCGCCTGGGACAAGTGGAACAGCGGAGCTGGTGGAATCGGCTGACCGACAAGAATGACAAGCGGCGCTACGTTGTGCTGGGTGAGCTGCAGAACCTTTCCGGAAACGATTTCGTCGCGGGGCTGGAAAAAGATCCGGATGCCGTCCACGGGCTGCTGGTTTTCACGCATGGCTATAACGTCACCTTTGAGGAAGCGGCGCGACGTGCCGCCCAGTTCGCATTCGACATGCAGTTCAAGGGCCGGATCATTCTCTTCAGCTGGCCGTCGCAAGGGGCGTTTCTGGGTTACGGCGCCGACGAGGAACGGGCGCTGCTCTCCGCCCAGGAGTTCCGTGGATTCCTCCAGACGATCGAGGACGGGCCGTGGGGAAAGGTGCATCTGCTGGCGCACAGCATGGGTAACCGCGTCCTGTTGCACGGCCTGGCCGGCGGTGCCTGGCCGAACCGGAAGCTGGCGCAGGTCCTGTTCGTGGCGGCGGATGTCTACGTCGACATGTTCAAGCAGCAGTTTCCGCGGATCAAGGACAGCGGAGCGAGTTATACATCCTACGCCTCGGAGAGCGACCGGGCGCTCTTCGTCTCATCGTGGCTTCATAAAGCGGAGCGCATCGGCGCGATACGGGAGATGCCGTTCGTGACCGACGGCCTGGAAACCATCGACGCCACCGCCGTTGATACGAGTCTTCTCGGACTGGGCCTCGGGCACAGCTATTTTTCCGACAAACGCAGCCTGCTCACCGATATCGGCATTCTGGTCGGCGAGGGTCTCCCGGCCTCGCGCCGCGGCCTTTCTCTGAGACCTACGCCCCGCCACTGGTACTTTCCCCGGTAAGCGCCGCTTTCAGTACGCCGTGATGCCAGCCGGCACATGGGTTGGTTTCGCTGATCCAGTGGCCGGGGATTTCGTAGGCGCTGTCGGCGTAATAAAAGCCGTTCTGCGAGCGGTCGAATTGGAGCGGGGCCTGGAGGCGCACCCGCAGGAAATCGAAATCGCGGTAGGCGGTTCGTTTGGAGATTTCGAACTCCTCGGTGAGATGGCCGGAGTTGGGTAATTTTCCGGCCTTGATCCGGCCATGAAACCACGATACCCGTTCAAATTGCTGCTTATCCGACATCTGCTGCCTCCTTTGGTACCATTTTCGGAACGATGGCTGATCTCTCTCGCCGAAGTGACGCTCTGTTCAAAGCATCACAACGCCAATGAGGCTACCAAGTATTATGTTAGGAAGCAATGCTTATTGATCCCTTTTCTAGGTCCTCCGTTTCGTCTTCGACCCGGATAATTGTTTCGGAACCCCCCGGAGTGGGTTTCGTGGCCTCTTCCGGGTGTTCTCCGTAAATTAATCAACAAAAGAAGAGGAATTTACCCCGAACTTGCAAACTGTCCCAGACATCTGCCTGCATTGGTGATACAGTGGCGAGAGTGCGGGCAGGCTGTATTCCGACCCTTTGCCAAAGAACCACCATCTTATGTGAGAGTTCCTGAATGACCATACCATCCGTGCCGACCCGAGGCCGCACCCTGGATTACGCCGCTTCGGTGTACGATATCCTGGAGCCGCTCTGTTTATTGAACAAACAGGCGGAATTCGATAACACGCTCATCGCAACCCTGGACCCCAGGCCGGCGGACAGGATCCTCGATGTGGGCTGCGGTACCGGGTTGCTGTGCCACAAGATCAGCCGCTTTCTCGATCCGGCGGAGGGTGGCTGTGTCACCGGCATCGACGCCGCCGGCAAGATGATCGAAGCGGCGAGAATGACGCGGGGCTCAGACCATTGCCGTTTCGAGGCGATGGCCGCCGAGCAGCTGGCTTTTGCCGACCTCTCCTTTGACGCGGTGATCTCCAGCCTCTTTTATCATCATGTGCCGCTCGATCTGAAAGAGCGGAGCCTGCAGGAGGCAATGCGTGTCCTCAAGCCCGGCGGCAAACTGGTTATCGCCGACATGGACAAGCCGACGACCTTTCTCGGCGCGCTGGTTTCCCATGCCTCGCGCTGGCTGTTCATGCAGCCGCAGATCGGCGAAAATATCCGTGGCCTGCTGCCGGGGTTGATAGCCCAGGCCGGATTTCTGCCGCCACAAAGGATCGCCCACTATTTTGGCTATATCACCCTTTTCTCAACCAGCAAACCGCTATGAACAATCCATTTTCCGCAGCAGGGCGATACGCTGGAGATATTGCCGTCTTGGAATCCGAACTTCGGGCAGGTCTTGAGCGCTTTTGGCGGACAGCCGCCACCATCCTCCAGGGCAGCACGATCCAGCTGGTTGCCCCGGATGATGAGACCTTTTCCCTGCCGCGCAACTTCTTTTCGACCTTGTTTCTCTACTCTTATTATCGGCTCGGCATCCCGCCCGAGCGACGGATTCTTTATGTGGCGATCAACCAGTGCCTGCGGGGCATGGTCACCGGCTGCGACAATATCCTCGATGACGAGTATAAAACCACCCTGGCAACCGATCTGCCGCCACAGGCCCACCGATTTCGTTCGGTGCTGGACATCATGGTTGCCGACCGGGTCCTCTTTGCTCTTCTGGCGGATTACTGCCAAAAGCATGATCTGTCCATGGAACGGGCACTGCAGGCGAGCATCGCCTCCCTGCAGGCCTTGACGCAAAGCGGGGCGCAGGAAGCGGCCGAGGAGGGTGGTATCGGCGAATGCCTTCGTCCCGAGGATATATCTGCAAAAAATTCACCATTATAAAACCGGCCTGCTCTTTCAATCCCCTTGGGCGATTCCGGGCCTGTTCGAGGAGGCGCCCAATCCTGCCGCACAGGCCATGCGCGAGGCGCTGTACCAAATCGGCATCGGCTGTCAGATTCTCGACGATATAGCCGACCTGTTTATCGATATTCGCGGCAAGCGACACAACTATGTGGCGTCGGTGATTGCCCATAGACATCCGCCTGCAGTCTGGGAAAGCTTGCAAGCCCATGTGGCCGCGGACCAGACACCGCACAATTTTTATGGTGCATGGCCGGAGCTTGCCTCTGGGATAAGGGGGGAAGCAATGTCCACCTTGGAAAAAGGGTTGCACGCGCTGTTTCTTGATACGCACCAAGACTTTGTTCAACCGGCAGCTGTTTTTATTGCCGCCCGCATCGGCGGGCCTGTCACTTAGGACGGTATGCGATTCACCTTTCTTGTCAAAATCGCCTGCCTGATTCTCTGGCGTTCCTGGCGAGCCACCCTTGTTCTCGCCTTTATGGTGAGTTCCGCGGTGGCCGCCCTGGTGTTCCTTTCGTCTCTGGCGGTCGGCACCAACGATGCGATGATCCGCAACTCCACCGGTCTTTTTTCCGGACATATCGCCGCCGGCATGTTGCAGGAAAGCGACATCCCCCTTCTGCAGGCGGCGGGAGTGGAGCGGGTACTGGTCCGGCGACAGCAGCAGGTGCTCCTTGAGAAAAATCAGATCCTTGAGCCGCTTATTCTGCTTGGCATCGACCCCGACCAGGAAAAAGAGGGGACGGCGTTTTGGAAAAAAACCGTGGCAGGCCGCTATCCGAATGTCGGTGAAGACACGATTTTTCTGGGCCCGGCAACCGCCAAACGGCTGGCTTTGATCGTCGGCGATGGGGTAAATCTCACCAATCGCCTGGGCATTCCCCTGAAAACCCTGACGGTTGTCGGCATTTACAAAACCGGCATCACCGTGCTTGACCAGGGCCTGGCCTTTTGCCCGACTGAAGCCCTGCCGCTTGGCGAGTCCGAACTCTCGGCGGCTCTTTTCCTTGCGGCCGGCATACCGGCAGAGACGATTGTCGCCCGGTATCGCCAGGCCGTGCCGACCGCCACCTTTGCTGCCTGGCCGGAGTTCATGCCTGATTTGAAACAGTTGATCGATCTCGAATATATCTGTATGGCGATTGTCATCATCCTGGTGTTTGCCATTGTCGCGGTGGGCATCTCCTGTACCTTTCTCATCTTCACCCTGAAAAATCTCCGCGAACACGGCATTATGAAGGCCATGGGGCTGTTGTCCGGCGACACGGCATTGCTCGTAGTCACCCAGATTGGCCTGCTGACCTTTTTTGCGGCGACTCTTGGCACTTTGACCGGTACTTTAATCGTTGCCGCCTTTGCTCAGATCGGTATTGATATCAGTGCCTTCACCTCCCATAACCAGTATTTTGCCGTTTCCGGCATTCTTTATCCCAGGCTTACCGGGTGGGCACTTTTTACCCCACCGTGCGTGGCGGTTATCTTCGGGTTGGCCGCCGCCATCTGGCCGATTGTCTATATCACCGGCAAAAATCCGGCGGATATCCTCAGGAGCGTCTGAAACATGTTAGAAATACAGGCGGTCTGCAAACAATTCACTTCGGGGCGTGGCCATATCTCGGCGCTCAGCGATATCTCTTTTTCGGTGGATCGTGGCCGGGGAGTCATTCTGGTGGGCAGGTCGGGATCGGGAAAGACGACATTGCTAAATTGTATAGGCACCCTGGAGGCTCCCGACACGGGTGCCATTCTCTATAACGGTACCAACATCTGCGCCCTTGACCCCCGGCAGCGCGCCCTGTTTCGCCGTAAGGAAGTGGGTTTTGTCTTTCAGAGCAGCAACCTGCTGCCTTGGCTGACGGTTGCCGAAAACCTGCAGTTCCCGCTGGCAATGAACGGCATTGGCGGGCTCGCCCAAAGGCGAAGGATAGCGGAATTGCTGGCAACCTTTGGCCTGGCCGGCTACGAAAAGGCCTTGCCGGTGGAGCTCTCCGGCGGTGAGTCGCAACGGGTCGCCTTTGCCAGGGCCATCGCCCACGCCCCGGCCATTCTCCTCGCCGACGAACCGACGGCCAGCCTCGATTCAAGCAATGGCAAACAACTCATTGAGTTGATGTTTGCCCTTTGTCACAAAAAGGATACAACCCTGCTGATAGCGACCCATGACCAGGACCTGCTGGAAATGGCCGATTCGATTATTTATCTCAAAGACGGAAAAATGGAGCAATGATGATGAAAGGAAAAAGAGCCGTGACCCTCGCCCTGCTGGTCGTTCTGATGGCTTCGACCGGATGCGCCTACCGCTATTACCTCGGCATGCACGGACCATCGACCAGAAACTCCCCGGAAATTCACCTGGACTCCATTACCGAAGACGCCCAGTGCCTGGAATGCCATGCCGCAAAGAATGAAACAGGCGATGCGCCGCCGACCAGCCATCCGGGTTTCAAAGGCTGCCTCAAATGTCATAACGATCCGGGGAAATGATCAGGCCGGGCAGGAAGGTTTCCCGGTTGAAGGAATAGCCCCTGGCTCTGGTTTGCCGCAATTCATTTTTTTTCAAGAAAGAGCCGCATCAACGGGGCGCTGGTGATGCTGGTGACCAGGGCCATGACAATGATCGCCACGAAAACCGTATTGTTAATGAGTCTTGCTTCATAGGCCAGGCTGCCGAGGATGATCTCCATGGCCCCCCTGGCATTGAGACCGAAACCGACCGCCAGAGCGTGCCGCCCGGACATCCCGCCCAGGCGAGCCCCGAGTCCGGCACCGGCCACCTTGCCGGCGAAGGCCAGGAGGAGAATCACCGTCACCACGGTCAGGTCGAAATGTTCGATAAAGTTGACCTTCAGGCCGATGGAGACGAAGAACAGCGGGGCAAAGAAATTGGTGACGAACTGGTGCATGATTTCCCGCGCCTGTTCACGCAAATATACCGAGTCGCCAATCGCCAGGCCGGCGATAAAGGCGCCGAGGATGGCGTGGATATGGATGTATTCGGTGAAGGCGGCGGAAAGCAGGCAGAGGCCGAGGCTCAGGGACAGCACCCCGCCCGGCCAGGAAAGCCTTGTTTGAATCCAGGGCAGGATACGGTTGATGAGGAAACGTCCGACAATCAGCATGAAGGTGGCATAAGCGGCGATGTAGACAATGGTGTACAGGGCGGTTCCGCCACCGTTTTTCTGGCCGGCCAGCGACAGGATGAAGGAGAAGACGATCCAGCCCACCACATCGTTGAGGACAGCCGAGGCAATAATGACCATGCCGATCTCGGTCTTCAGCAGCTTCATGTCGAGGAGAATCCTGGCAATGACCGGCAGGGCGGAAATGGCCATGGCCGTGCCGAGAAAGAGGGCGAAGAGCAGATGGGTCGGTCCGCCGCCGGTCACTGAAAACCAGTGGGGGAAATACCAGGCCATGGCAAAGCCCGAGGCAAAAGGCAGAACCATGCTGCCGATGCCCGTTGAAATGGCTACCCGGCCATGCCGAAGGAAAAGGGAAAAGCGCAGTTCCAGGCCGGCAACGAACAGGAGAAGAATCACCGACAGGGAAAAAATGGCATCGAGGGCCAGGGAAAAATTGCGGTTCGCCGCAAAGGGGAAGAGCGAGGTGTACAGACCGGGGGCGATCGTCCCGAGCACCGTCGGACCGAGGCATACTCCGATAATCAGTTCACCCATGACCATCGGCAGGCCGATCTTTTTACCGACTTCCGAGGCGATGCGCGACAGGATGAGGATGATGCTGATTGCCAGGAGCAGGGTAACCAGGTCTTGCGGGTGGAGTTTAGCCATGGCGCGGTTTATTGCCTATCAGGCTTCTTCGCCGATGCGGGCATGGACAATGAGCATGTTGCAGGGCAGATGTTCAAGGATGTGCTCCAGGTCGTGGGCAAAAATGCGATCCATCAACCGGTATTGACCATCCGGGGAATGGATGACCAGCAGGTCGGCGTCGCATTCTTCGGCGTATTTTCGGAGAGTGAAACCTGGTCGACCGGACAGCACGGCGGTGTGTACGGTCATGACATCGGTTGCCCGGCCGGCAGTGAACTCGCGGAGCTTTTCCGCCGCTTCTTTTGCCAATTGTTCCTTGACACTGATATGTTCTCCGGTAGTACTGTCGTCGGACATGGCCATGGCCAGGCCGCTCTGATCTACCTCGCGGATAGCGTGGATGTCTTTGGATCCGACTCGTTCGGCAAAGTAGAAAGCGGTATTCAGGGCATGGGGAGTTTTCGGGTGCTCCACGCAGTCGATGACGATTCTCCCTATGCTGGTGCCGGAGACTTTCGGTTCGGTGAGGAGGAGAAGCGAACATTTGGCACGGCGACAGAGGCTGCGCGCTATCGAACCGAGATAATAGCGGAAGACGTTCTCACGCCGCCGGGCGCCAAGGATAAGGAGATCGACCATGTGCTGTTTGCAGGTCTCCAGCAGGGTGGTCACCGTGTCGCCTGTCCTCCAGAGGATCCTGACCTCTCGGTCGATGCCGAGGCCCGCGCAGATCTCCATCAGGCTTGCCTCCTTATCAGGGGTATGCGGGCCGACGTGGACGAGGAGCAGTTTGGCCTTGAAGCAGTCGGCCAGATGTCTCGCCTCGTTCATGATCGCCTCAAGCTTTGGTGAAAAAGCGACGGCGACGGCAATAGTTTCAAAAGGAAAGGATGGGCGGCCCTTTAATCTGCTGGATTCCATCGTCTGCTCACAGGGTGGAGGTTGGGGGGGCGAACTGATCAAGCGGCTCCCGGCGAGTTGCCGGTTGGCTGGTCAGGCTGCCGATTAAATCGAGAAACGTACTGGTTATAAAAATAATCACCAATGGAAAGCTGACATGCATGACCCGGGCGATTTCGCTGTAGGAAGTGATGGTCAATAGGGTCATGACGGCAGTGATCGATAGCATCCCGGTAAGGCTTGAGATACTGAGAACAGTCATGAGAGCCAGCTGCCTTTTCCGCACCGCAAACGCCAGGTTCCAAAGGAGGAGGAGCAATGCAATGACAAACAGGTAGGGGATGAAAAGTTTGTAAACGTAGGCGATTTGTTCGAGAATCCGGCACTTTTCCCGGTTCAGGTGGGTGAAATAGTACGGATAAACATCCGAGCCGCCACGCTTGCTGCTGAGCGTTTTTTCACCGGTGACATTGCCGAAAAGTTCCATTATTTCTCCCGGCGCAGCGCTTCTGAATTGGTCGGTGTGGGCATTGGAACCTTCGAAGATCAGGGTCTTTTCAATCACCTTATACACCGTCGGCAGGATCAGGGCATTGAACTCCGTGTGCCAGGTGGGAACCAGGGAGGTTAAGCGCGGTCGGCATTGCAGTTGTCCCGAATCGCAGGCGGCGTCAATCTCTTCGCCGATTTTTCGGTAAAACTCCAAGGCCTTCTCCCCCGAGGTATGATATCCGGCCGCGGCCACCGAATCGCGGAAGGCCCAAATGAAAAAGGCCGCCGGGATGTCATTGTCGCCGGCCAAAGTCACCCAACCCTGGCCGACTGGACCATCAAGGTGCTTTTCCACCTCGCGGAAGGTGGGGCTGGCGGCGTAGGCTTGCACCCGGACGTCGCGGACCACCGGAAAAAATTGCCTTTCCTTGGTCGATTTGATGCGCAGCAGTCCGCCGTAAGCCGCTTCGAATTCAGGTGTGGTGATCTCGATTACCGCCGGAACACCGTATTGAATTTTGTTGATCTGTTTCACGGTCTGGACGGTGCCGAACATACAGATCAAGGGCAGAGCGCAGAGCAGCAGGGGCCGTCCCCATTGTCTCGGGTTTTTGCCGCCGAGGGTGACCAGAAGATACAGGAAGACAAGGGCTACCGACGGCATAAGGAAAATACTCTCGCCCCGGGTAATCCAGAAAATCGATAAACCTACCCCCAGGCTACCGGACCAAGCGAGCGCCGTTCGCCAGGGGCCGGTGGCACGAATGGCCATGCCGAGCAGCAGGCTCAGGACGATTATGGCCAGTGGCGCGTAGATGGCCAGCTGAAAAATCCGTCCGATTGCCGGGTAATTGAAGGAGCCCGGATTGAGGAGGAGAAACAGGAAGGCCGCCAGCAGCCAGATTCTCTGCCGCACCAGCGGACCGATCGCCCAGACGAAGATCCAGCAGGCAATGGCATAAAAGAGATGCTCGGCAAACAACAGGGGCAGGGACAGCCAGTGGCTTATGGCGATAAAAATCGGATAAAACGGCTCCTTGATGAGCGTCAATTGGTTGTATTCACCAAGCCACTGGCCGCTCAACAGGCTGTTGGCATGACGGATAAAGAGCAGGTCGTCGTGGGGGGTGACGGTGACCATAACGAGGTGCGCCCGCACCAGCCATAGTTTGATAATGACCAGCAGAAGGCAGGTCATTCGATAGGCCTTCGGGGAAATGTCCTTTTGCAAGATGGCTAACACGTTGTTGGTTCCTTGTCGATGATGATCATGACCGTTGTCGGTATGAAATTGCTTGGTTTTGTTGAACTTGCCAGCTGCGCATAGCGGGTCTGACGGGAGTGTTTGCCCGCTCCACCCGCCGCGCTGGTGAGACACTATCCTTTTCACTCCTTTGAGACAAGGGATTTTTGTTTTTCCACAGCCTTCAGGAGTGCTGGGGTTGCCTTGTTCGGTGAAAGTTGCGGCCGGTGAAAAGCGCCACTCCTCGGCAAGGTCATGAGGTTTTTTGACTTTATTGCCACTATGTCATACATTTTCAAATGTAATCGAATGCCCTGAATATATATAACAAAAAACTCACCGGAACGAATATCCGGCTCTCTCAAGGAATTTGCCGATGCTACGACCTGCGACCGTGCGTTTGCCGACTATAGTTCTGATAGTGTTGTTGTCCATGTCGCCGATTGTCGCAGGTGAAATGCCGGTCCCCGAAGGCCTCGAAAGTCTGGTGGCCCTGGCCCTGGCAAATAATCCGGAGATCAAGGCCGCTGAGGAACGGTTGGGGATGACCGAGGAAAAGGCCAGGCAGATCGGCTCCCTTGAGGACCCGATGCTGATGCTGGGGATTCAGAACGGTCTGCTCCGTAATCCTTTCGCCTTTGACCGGGAGCCCGACACGGCAAAGGTTATCGGGGTCACCCAGGCCATCCCTTTTTATGGTAAACGCGATTTGCGGCGACAGGGTGCAGGCTTCGACGTTGAAGCGGATCGACTGCGCATCGAGGAGCGCAAGCTTGAATTGCGACGGATGGTCAAAGAAACCTGGTATCGCATCTCGGCGGTTGACCGCTCTCTTGAGATTCTGGAAAAGAATATCGATGCCTTAAACGACCTGTTGCGTTTCTCCGAGACTATGTACGGAGTGGGCAAGGGTCTGCAGCAGGATGTTCTTAAGGCCCAGCTTGAACGTTCGAAAATGGAGGAGATGCGCATTAATCTCGAGCAGCAGCGACTCTCTTTGACAGCGACTCTCAATACCCTGGCCTATCGACCGGTGGATGGTGCTCTGCCGACCATTCCGCCGGCAACCATTACCCCTCTGCACCTCGAACAGCAGGAGCTTGAGGCGTTGGCCGAGGCCCATCGCCCGCTGTTGAAAACCCAGGCGGCACTGACCGAGAAAACCTTGGTAAACCGCCAACTGGCCGATCGGGAAATTTACCCGGATTTTGCCATTACCCTGGAATATATGCAGAAGGAGCAGGGGGAAACGAGCGAAGGCGACGATATGTACAGCGCTTCCCTGTCGTTCAACCTGCCGGTACAGCATGATCGGCGTCTGGCGATGATTGCCGAGGCCGGGGCCGAGAACCGCATGCTGCGCGAAGAAGGGAGGATGCTGCGCAATCAGATTCGTCTGGCTTTGGCCGAGTCGCTGGCCGCTCTCGAACGGAACCGCCGACTGGCGGCTCTTTATAAAGACGGTATTCTCGGTCAGGCGGCTAGTGTCCTGGAGACAACCATCGCTTCCTACCAGGCGGGAAAAACCGAATTCATGAAGGTTCTCGACAGCCAGATGGCGCTCTTTAACCTGGAGCGGGAGTACCATGAGGCGGTCGCCGAGTATCAGATGCAGGTGGCGATCCTCGAAGCGCTTGTCGGCACCGATTTGCCGGGAACAGGGCAATAAGGAGAAAAGTGGTGAAAATATTGAAAACAGCCATCCTGCTGCTCGCCCTTATCGTCGCTCTGGGCGGCGGGTATTGGTTCGGAATGCAGCAGCATGGTGAGCGGACTGCTGGCGGCGATCCTCACGATCACCAGAAGGAAACAGCACAGGCCAAGGAAAAACAGCAGTACACCTGCGGCATGCATCCCTTTATAATCCGCGATGAGCCGGGGCTCTGTCCGATCTGCAATATGGAGCTTACCCCGGTAAAACCCGGAACGACCGGAACGCAGCCGGCGGCGGCGCCCAGCGCCGTCAAGCAGTGGCGGTCGCCGATGGATCCGACCTATGTGCGAGATGCGCCGGGCAAGGATTATATGGGCCACGATCTGGTGCCGGTGAGCGAGGGGGGCGAAGGCGACGGAGCGATCAGCATCGATCCGACCACCGCTCAGAACATGGGGGTGCGGACCGAAGCGGTCAGCCGCCGCCATCTGGTGAAAACCGTTCGCACCGTCGGTCTGATGACCTATGAGGAGGGTCGGCAATTCTCCATCAACAGCAAGATTGACGGCTGGATAGAGAAGTTCTTTGTCAATCAGGAAGGGCAGATGATCAAGAAGGGGCAACCGCTCATGGCCATCTACAGCCCGGAACTGGTGGCGGCCCAGCAGGAATATCTGCTGGCCCTGCGCAACAGCCGCAAGCTGGTGGCAAGTCCGGTGGCCGAGGTGGCCCAGAGCGCCGAGCGTCTTCTTGAGGCCGCCCGGACACGCCTCAAATACTGGGATATCAGTGATGGGCAGATTGCCGTTATCGAAAAATCCGGACAGATCACCAAGACCCTCACCCTCTACAGTCCGCACAGCGGGGTGGTGAACATGAAGAAGGCCCTTGAAGGGATGCGGATCATGGCCGGCGAAGAGCTGTTGCAGGTCTCGGATATCTCGCGCATCTGGATCAATGCCGATATCTTTGAATATGAACTGCCCTGGATCAAGGTGGGGCAGACGGCAAGGGTGGAACTGCCCTTTGCCGGGGGCAAGGTCTACACCGGCAAAATCACCTATATCTACCCCTATCTGAAAAACGAAACACGGACCGCCAGGGCCCGTATCGAGCTTGCCAATCCGGGCCTCGAACTGAAGCCGGATATGTACGCCAATGTGCTGATCGATACCGAACCGGTAGGCGGGGCGCTGGCTATCCCCGGCAATGCCATCCTCAATTCCGGTAATGGCCAGACGGTCTTTGTCGCTCTGGACGGCGGTAAATTTGCCCCCCGGCCGGTGACCGTCGGCATCACCGACGATAGCGGTTTTGTGCAGATTCTTTCAGGTCTGGCCGAAGGCGACTCGGTGGTGGTCTCGGCCCAGTTTATGCTCGATTCGGAGAGTTCGCTGCGCGAGGCCCTGAGGAAGATGACGGCGGCCCCGGCAAGCCCGGCGGCTTCGCCACCGGGCGCTGCACCCGCTCCTGCCACGGCCAAGGGTGGGCAGGAAAAACTGGATGATCTTTTCAAGTAGGTCCGATCCCGGAGGAACATGCCATGCTTGAAAAAATCATCGGCTGGTCGATTCGCAACACCTTTCTGATCATCCTCATGACCCTGTTTCTGGTGGGTTCCGGTTTATATTCGCTGCAGAACACCCCGGTCGACGCCATCCCCGACCTGTCCGACGTGCAGGTCATCATCTTTACCGAATACCAGGGGCAGGCACCGCAGGTAGTCGAGGACCAGGTCACCTATCCGTTGACCACCCAGATGCTCGCCGTGCCCGGTGCCAAGGTCGTGCGCGGCTATTCCTTTTTCGGCAGCAGCTTCATCTATATCATCTTTGAAGACGGCACCGATATGTATTGGGCGCGGTCGCGGGTCCTTGAATATCTCAATTATGTTTCCGGCAAGCTGCCGCAGGGGGTGACGCCGGTCCTTGGTCCCGATGCCACCGGGGTCGGCTGGATCTACGAATATACCCTGGAGAGCAAACATCACAATCTCCAGGAACTGCGCTCCATTCAGGACTGGTATCTGCGCTATGAGCTGACCTCGCTGGAAGGGGTGAGCGAGGTGGCCAGCCTCGGCGGCTTTGTCAAACAGTATCAGGTGGCGATCGATCCCAACAAGCTGGTGGCCTACAATATCCCCATCACCGAGGTGATGATGGCCATCAAAAAGGCGAACCTCGATGTTGGCGGCGGGGCCATCGAAATAGGCGAAACCGAATTTGTGGTACGCAGCCGGGGCTATATCAAGAATCTCGAAGATATTCGCAATATCGTGGTGATGAGCAGCAAAGAAGGCACGCCGATCCTCGTCAAAAACCTGGCCGAGGTCAGGCTTGGACCGGAGATGCGGCGGGGGGTCGCCGAATGGAACGGCGAGGGCGAGACGGTCGGCGGCATCATCGTCATGCGTTTTGGCGAGAATGCCCTGCAGACCATCCAGCGGGTGAAGGATAAACTGGAGAGTCTGAAGGCCGGACTGCCGGAAGGGGTGACCATCCACACCGCCTATGACCGCTCCGGCCTCATCGAGCGGGCCATCGCCACCCTCCGGGAGAAACTTCTCGAGGAGAGCATCGTCGTCGCCCTGGTCATCCTCCTCTTTCTCTTTCATCTGCCCAGCGCCCTGGTGGCCATCGTCACCCTGCCGGTCGCCATTCTCATGGCCTTCAGCATCATGCATGCCCAGGGAATCAACGCCAATATCATGAGCCTCGGCGGCATTGCCATCGCCATCGGGGCGATGATCGATGCGGCGATCATCATGATCGAAAACGCCCATAAACACCTGGAACGCGATCGGGGCAAAAAACCGCATATGCAGATCATCCTCGATTCGGCGGTGGAGGTCGGTCCGACCCTGTTCTACTCCCTCCTGGTTATCACCGTTTCTTTCGTGCCGGTCTTTACCCTGACCGAGCAGTCCGGCCGGATGTTCAAGCCGCTGGCCTTCACCAAGACCTATGCCATGGGCGCCGCGGCCTTTCTGTCGATTACCCTGGTGCCGGTGCTGATGGGCTGGTTTATCCGCGGCCGGATTAAACCGGAAAAGGCCAATCCGCTCAACCGGCTGCTTATTGCCATCTATCATCCCCTGGTCGATCTGGTGCTCAAGTGGCGGAAAATGACGCTCCTGCTCGCCCTCGCCGCCATGCTGTCGATTGCCTGGCCGCTGTCGAAGATGGGCTCGGAATTCATGCCGGCGCTTTACGAGGGCGATCTGCTGTACATGCCGACAACCCTGCCCGGTTTGTCGGTCACCAAGGCCAAGGAACTGCTGCAGCAGACCGACCGGATCATCCGTCAGTTTCCCGAGGTGGAGCATGTCTTCGGCAAGATCGGCAGGGCCGAGACCGCCACCGATCCGGCGCCGATGATGATGATCGAGACGACCATCACCCTGAAGCCGGAAAGCGAGTGGCGCAAGGTGGCAAGCAAACGTTTCTTTTCGGAATGGCCGGAAGAGCTGGAGTTTCTGAAGAAACCGCTGCGGCTCGCCTGGCCCGAGCATCGACCGATAACGGTTTCCGAGCTCACCGACCGGCTGAACAGCGCTATTCAATTTCCGGGCCTCACCAACGCCTGGACCATGCCGATCAAGACCCGCATCGATATGCTGTCAACCGGCATCAAGACCCCCGTCGGCATCAAGATCATGGGCAACGACCTGGCGACGCTCAGCCGCATCGGCGAGGAGGTCGAGGCGGTGGTGCGGACCGTGCCGGGTACGCTGAGCGCCATCGCTGAACGGACGGTCGGCGGCCGTTATCTCGATATCCAAATTAACCGATTGAGCGCCGCCCGCTATGGCATCAATGTCGGGACTATTCAGGAAATCATCCAGACGGCGGTGGGCGGCATGTCGATCAGCGAAACCGTCGAGGGTTTGGAGCGCTATCCGATCAGCGTCCGTTATGACCGGGATTTCCGCAGTGACATTGATGCTTTAAAAAGGGTGCTGGTACCGGGTGCCGGTGGTCGTCATATCCCCTTGGAACAACTGACGGAAATCTCCATCAGCCGCGATGCCGACAGCATCAAGAGTGAAAACGGCCGACGTACCGCCTGGGTCTATGTCGATATCAAGGATATCGATATCGGTACTTACGTGAAAAACGCCAAGGAGGCGGTGGCGGGGCATATCAAACTGCCGCAGGGCTACAACATCGTCTGGAGCGGCCAGTATGAATATATGGAGAAGGCACGGGCCCGTCTCCAGGTGATCATTCCCCTGACGGTGCTGATTATTCTCGTTATCATCTATGTCAACACCGGCAGTTTGACCAAGACCGGCATCGTTTTCCTCGCCGTGCCCTTCTCCCTGGTCGGGGCTTTCTGGCTCCTCCACCTGCTTGGCTATAATCTTTCGGTGGCGGTCTGGGTCGGGCTTATTGCTCTTGCCGGCCTCGATGCCGAGACCGGCGTGGTCATGCTGCTCTATCTCGATCTCGCTTATAAACGCTGGCAGGAAAAGGGGCGGATGCTCACCAGGGGCGACCTGATCCAGGCCATCCACTACGGCGCGGTGCAGCGGATCCGCCCGAAGGTTATGACCATCGCGGTCATTATCGCCGGCCTTTTGCCGATCATGTGGAGCCACGGGGCGGGTTCGGATGTGATGAAGCGGATCGCCGCGCCGATGGTCGGCGGGGTGGTCACCTCGGGGATCATGGAACTGCTGGTGTATCCGGTAATTTTTTATATCTGGCGGGGCTGGCGGTTGAATTCTTCTCCAGTCGCCACCCAGTCGGACGAGCCGGAGGCCGAGAGGCCGCCGGCGGCTCATTCCCAAGAGGTGTAGGGTGCATTCCATGCACCATTTATTCTGATAATGGTGCGCTCAGCGCACCCTCTTGTTAACTATTGTTACTCATTATTAAGGAGATTGTCATGAAACGTGGATTGTTGTTTTTTTCTCTGCTGGTACTCTTTTCTCTGCCTCTTCAAGTTGTAGCCCAAACCCAGGCTGACCATGGCAAGGGATCTGCCGGGCATGCCGCTATGGGTGGTGGTAAAGCGATGATGCACGGTAACGCCATCATGCTCGAAGAAGTTACCGAAGCGGGCGTTAAGGCCATGGTCCACCTCAATGATGTGAGCGCGATGATGGCAAAAATGGGCCATAAAGAGAATTTCCACTTGATGGTTGGCTTTACCGATGTGGCTACCGGCAAACCCCTCTCCGAGGGCAGCGTCGCCCTGCGGATAACCGGACCTGGCCAGGACAAAGCCGGGGAGTCGATCGCCCTGATGGCGATGGCCGGGCAGTTCGGCGCGGACATCAGTCTGCCGGGCAAGGGCGCCTATACCCTGGAGATCGGCAGCAAACTGGCGGACGGCACGAAGCGGCAATTCAAGTTTCAGTATACGATGCCTTAGGCGGGAATTTTATAAGGGTGCGCAAAACGCACCCTTTGCTCCATCCCAGCCGTTCCTTGACGGCAAATTTTGGTGACGAATGGCATGTTTTTGCAGGAAATGGACTTGGCGAGTTTGGCCCAACGCCAGTTATTGGTTGCAGCGTAAAAATAATTGCCAAAGCGGTTGGGAAAAGGTAGCTTTAATGTATTAAATGGGATGGCTCTTCGTTGGCAAGGGCATTTTAAAAACCCAGAAGAATGAAAGTGCCGATCACCCCCTTTTTCACCCCCCTCAACTTACCGTCTTCGTGTTGCCACCGCCAGATCCGGGCCGTCCTATGGTGGGAATTTTTGCGACGCTCTCAACGGTTACCTTTCGAAGGAAGTCTGATATGAGAGGTCTGCTCGACCGTCTTGAAAGTGCCAACGAGGACGAGATGTTTGGCGATATTGATGCCGCTCAGTTGTGCCGCCTCAAGGATATGTTTTTCATGTGGCATGATCGCGCCAAGCTCGAAATGGATCTCCGGCAGATTAAAAGTCAGCGGACAAAAATGAGAGATCTGCTCGACCGTCTTGAGCGCGTAAGCAAGGACGATATGTTCAACTATCTTTCCGACGATGAACTGCGCCGCCTCAAGGGTATAATTCTCACGTGGCATGACCTTGCCAAGGTCGAAACCGACCTCCGACAGGTTGAACGTGAATAGACAAAAGAAGTTGGAGTTCAACCGTGATCAATGCGAAATTTTCGATGGAGAATGCCTTGTTTTGCTGTGTCTATTGCCGATTTCTCGGTTGAAATCAAAATTATTGTAAAACTTGTCTTGAAAGGGTACTGCTAATGCATCGGTCCAGATGGTCCTGCGTTTGGAAGGGCTTTTTGGAGGAAGTCCGAAGAAAGCGATGACTTATCACCTCATTGTAGATGACGGAATGAAATACTTTCAAAAACAGGGAGGAGAGGATGAAAGTCTGTACTTTATTTGATTTTATGGCAGAAATGAAACCTTGGCTGGACAGGGAATATATCCGTGGCGCATTTGTTGACGCGACCGGTAACTTCGTCTTGCAATTTCGGGATGGCACCCGAAAAGTCTACACGATCAACGACTGCACGAAACAGCAGATTAAAAACGTTCTTCAGGATCTCAAACACCGAGGTATCGAGACGAGGAGTGAGATATAAGGGGACTCATGGTCTATCCCAAAATTTCTTGACTCTGGCTCAAGGCAACCGATCAGAGAAGAAACAGCGTATATATAAGCTACTTGGCGACCAGGAATTTTTTTCTGCACGATCAAGTTAAACCATATATGCAGGTTTTTCTGCACATTTTGTCAAAGGAGAAGAAAGGGATGTGGAGGCAAAACAACGTGAGTCAGACATTCTTCATGTGGGCACTTTTATCGGCCATGATGCTTGGCGTGTGCGGATGCTCCTCAACGTATTACAGCGCCATGGAAAAGGTCGGTAAACACAAGCGCGATATCATGGTTGATCGGGTAGAGAATGCCCGTGATTCTCAGGCGGCCGCACAAGAGCAATTCAAGTCAGCACTCCAACGTTTTGACACCGTTGTCAAGCTGAAGGAAACCGATTTAAAAAAGGCTTATGACAGTCTCAACAAGGAATATGAAAAGAGTGAGCAGTCGGCGCAACAGGTTTCCTCGCGCATTGTAAAAGTGGAATCGGTTGCCGATGACCTCTTTAATGAGTGGGAGGCCGAACTGGCCGAATACCAAAGCAAGGAACTTCGCCAATCCAGCAAGGACCAGCTGAAAAAAACCAAACAACGATACCAGGAAATGCTCACCGGCATGCATCAGGCCGAGAAAAGCATGCAACCTGTACTGAAAATTTTCAAGGACAACGTCTTGTTTCTCAAACACAACCTTAACGCTCAGGCGATCGGGTCCCTGCAGGGCGAGTTCACTCACCTGAAAGGAGAAATCGACACGCTTGTCAACAAGATGAATACCGCTATCGAGTTGTCGAATAAATTCATTGCCGATGTTAAGCCGTAAGCGGCTGTCAAGAAGAAATAACGGTACCTTCTGCACCGTGTTCATGATACAGTTGTTTTGGTTCGGGAACTGAATATGATCGAAAAACTCACGGCTGACAATTACAGCTGTTCCTTCCTTCTCTGTTCTATGCAAAAAGCAAGAGCAACTCGCCCTCAGCTACTTAAGATTACCATCACCGTTGGTTTGTTTCTGCTTGCCGCCGGATTTAAAATCCTCCTTGGCTACGGGGTGATATCCTTTGCGTTGTTTACCTGCGCGCTGGCAACCTATCTGTGGTGGTTTGCCCTGGCTCCTCCTCCAAAAGACGAACAGCCGTGTTCTAAGGTCAGTTGTTGTCATTACCTTGACGATCAGGATACCAAGCTTTAGCATCTCATCCTTATTTTTTCAGGTATTTTTTGTCTGGCCTCCATTTGACTAATGGCACTCAGTCATCTGCTCATGACAGGCTATGACCAGTTGGCGATCTTGTACATAAAGCAGTGCTGCCAGCACATCTGGTGCCTTGACGTTGCAAAGGTCTAGAGAAAAACTCCCCGAAAAAGATACAGTGACAAAGCAGCTCCCAGACCGGCGACTACGAGGCTTATCAGGGAGCCGAAATTGGCGAAATAACCGGTCGGTATCTCGGCGGCCTGAAGTGTTTTCAGTACTCTCCGGTATTGCAGGACTGCTGCTGCAGAAGACAGAACTCCCAGCATTATAAAGGAAAAACCAATCCAGAAGGAGAGCCCCCTCTGCACCGACTCACCGTGCTGTGGTATCAGCATGTGGACAAACAAGCCGAATCTCTCAACCACAAAGCCGAAGGCCATTAAGGTGAGTGAGGTCCGCGTCCATGCCAACAATGTTCGCTCTGCTGCGAAAAAAACTCTCGGGTCGTTAATGGATGACATTTTTAGCACTTCTGCAATGAGTTAAAAAATGAAGTCTGATGTGTTCTCGGACCTACTTATCTCGACGAAGACCTGTACTGACTACCTGCCGCTGTAGACAAAGGGATTAAAGCAGTCTGCCACCATGACCATCCAGGCTGTTGCGCAGGTGCTGGGTATCGGATTGGCGTACCAGCCAAAGGGAATCAAGTACCGTTTGCTCGCGTAAAGGTAAGGTCGGGTTTGCCTAAAGGGTTGCAGCGTCTGATAATTATCCGGCTGACCGGGGAAGCCGGACGCTGTATAGGTATCGATCCGCATTTTTTCGAGTGCCGCAAGCATCGACTGCTCATCCACTGTAAGCGCTTCAGTAAATCGCTTCGCCTCCCCGTACTGCGAGGAGTCAGGCGACAGTGTTTGGTAGTAGCCAATCATGCAGCGCAGCATAGTGATTGCCCCTGCGGTCCATTCCGTGGAAAGGATGCCCTGCCGATAATTGCCATCAGCATCAATGCCGTTGCCATCCTGATCGGAAAAGCCCACGCCCCAGAGTGTTTTGCCGATGCCATAGCCACCCCATCCTTTTATCTGTTGCCAGTTTTTATAGGCCGCGCCAAAACCAAACCATGTATCGATCTGCTCCGGCCCAAGGGCAGCGATGCCCCAGGTGTTGACATCCACCGCTTTCGTTTGCAGGTTAGGCAGCCACTTGTCAGCGCTGTTCGGGTCGTCGGCACGCCCCCCTTGGACAAACTCGCCATTTCGCCAGGCCAAGTTCCGGAAGAAGGAGAGAAGCCCCGCGGTTGGGCGATTGCTAACAAACACCCCACCGTTGATCATTGCCTTGGCGAGCTGCAAGGCCTCACTGATCGTCTCCCTGTCCTTTGTGCTTAAATCTTTCTCATGCGTCACCTACCGCCTGAAGAGTGGTACTCAGTATTTTCAGGCCTGCATACAAGGAAAAATTGTTTTCAACCGACACCTCATAGGGATCGACCAACTGATCCCCCTGGTTCATGACTGTGCCGTTCGGGGCATAATAGACCCCACCCGATGGCGACTGCATCGCCGCAAAGGTAGGCAAGATATTGAGGGCATTCTGCACAGCAGGATCGTGCAAGGGCACAAAGGTCGATTTCTGATCGATGACATAATGGATATAGGCAGCTTGCAGGGGTCCCAGCAAAAAAGCCCAAGCATTTTCACCGGTGAACGGCTTCCAGTCGGTCCAGGTGACCTTGCCGACCTGATAGTCGGGATTATGAGTCGGTAGACCATCTGCAGCAATCTCTGCCATATACGTGGTTCCGATAAAAGGATCTGACGACAACCAATTTTTCGGTAACATGCGAAATGCGTAAGCCCGTTTTGGATCGACAATGATCTGTTGATTGTAGGCAAAAAGGTGCCCTGCTGTTACTGCGCGGTTTTCGCTGGCGCATGGCACGGCTGGAATTGCCGTTGTAGCCCTCCTTCAGCAGATGATTTTGATTGCTGACCAAAGCGTAGGCATCCTGGTTATTTGGCAGAGGAAAGCGATTGATGACCTTGCCGAGCATCACGGCAATTTGCCAGGTAGCGGCATCGTAGATATTGATGCCGTTGTGGGTGTTGATACGTTCGGTCTGCAGATCACCGGCAGGTCGATTTTTGTGGCGTCAGCGAATAGGTTTGCGGATTGTAGACATCGGTAACAATACAGGTATTTCCAGGCAATCGGCACACATACGCACCCCAGTATTCTGCGCTGTCTGCAAAACTGAGTGGCAGTCGCCGATCTTGGAGTTGTCCGGTCTGTGGCCGTGTAGAGGATACCGTCGCCGTCTCCCGATCGCTGATGAGAAATCGATAGCTGAACGCCAATTCGGGATCGGTCGATTGAGCCTGTACAGGGAGAGTTAGCGCCAGCACCTGCATGAGAAAGATGGTGGTGGTGCTGGTTGTAAGCGCTTTCTGGTGAACTTTTACATCAGTCGACGCCGAAAAGGCGTGGTGCATTATTCCCGGACGCAGAAGTTTGGGTATCTTGAGTCGCATATTCCTTCTGAGGCAGACGGGGCGCTGTTCTGATCGTGAGGGTACGGTTTGTAAGATAGAGAGGAGATGTTTCCTCTCTTACCATTTTCTGTGCTCACCTTACCAAGGCAACAGCTATGATTCAAGGTAAACAGGAATAAGATAAGCTTACAGTTTTGCCTGAGCTGATCTCATCTCGTCTTTGGTTGGTGTGGGCGCGGGGAGAGATTCCCCAGGTTACCCGATTCGACATTTTAATAACCTCACCATGACAACAGATCACGGATGGTGAACCAAGCTCCATTTGTCTATCTCAACAAATGGCTTGTTTGCCCCATTCTCTGCCTGAAGAGCCCTGAAAAGCAAACTCTTGCCTTCGATCTGCACCTGAACAATTGTGTTCACAGTGCCAGTACCTGCAGCCCCTACATCGACCTGATAGAGGCCACCGTCCTCATTCGGAAAGGCATTAGGATCGTTGGCTGCTAGTCCTGCGGGATCAAGGACCCGCAGGCGGTAATAGGAATGGGTGTGTCCGACAAAAACGGCACGAACTCTGTCTCCATATCCCAGAAGCATTCGCCAGAATGCGTTTCGCCGTTCAGGGTCTTGATCAAAAGAATCCCCCACATGTCGGACTCGAGGAAAGGCCGGCTCGTGAAAAGAAATGAAAATATGGTCGATGGTGGAAGGGGTTTCCTTGATGACCTGCTCGACCCATTGCTTGCCTTTGTCGTTGATGACGCCGTCCTTCCCAAGATCTGTATACCCATCGACCGCAATAATGCGCATATTCCTATGGTCCAGGTAGTAGTCACATGAAGTGGCGTGTCTGCGAACCGCACGGGGAATGGAAGGGATCAGGACTTCTCTTGCGTGCCGAAAGTGCACACCGCCATTTTTAAATTCGTGATTCCCTATGACGGGCAAGAAAACGGGACGAGTGTCCTCGTTCGTAAAGACATGCTGGAAATCTTCATGGCGTGATACCAGGGGATCCATATCTCCAGCGACGACGATCAGTTCCGATGGCGTAAATGCCGGTTCCTGATTTGTATTTCTGTCGCGTATCTCCAGCAAGGCATTCTTCCACGTGTCGCCTTGACTGCGAGGATCGGCAAGCACAGTAAACGAGAATTTCTCTTCAGATGCCTCAACCTTGCGTGTGGTCCAGCCCGCCATCAACACCAGACAAATACCGATTATCAGCAGTGAAGAGAGGAACGTTTTCCTCATGTGCATTTCGTATGAACACCAATCCTCTGACATTTCTTATATCTCCATTAAAATATTGCCTGCATGGCAGTACCTTACTGGAAGAACATTAAGAAATGATTAAGACGGCATCTGTTGTAAACGAGGAGCATTCTTTTAGGAATGAAGTCAATTAATCACGTGTTTTCCCGCTAATACTCGACCTTGCTAAACACCATCCATTTATCTTTATAAGGAATAGCCTCAGTCGCCTTTCCTATCGCAAGAAGTTCTTTTTTGTCAGCAAGGATTAGATAATAATCGGACGGATTATTGTTTGACAAAGCCTGGCGTTCCGGAAAATTATGAAGAGGAACCAAAGGCTCGGTAAGGCGTGCAGCAAACTGGAATTGGTCCACGAGACCTTTGGGATGAACTGATATGGTTTTCCCTTCCTTTTGTGCGAAGGACAACGATCTGATTATTTCACTCGGGTTGTACAAAGTGTGTAACGGTAGGGACAAAAACATTTGAAGAAAAATGAGAAGTACGATCGTGCAAATTGAAATAACCACTGGATTGAGACTGGTTTTTCGGTAAAATATAAAAACCAACCAGAATCAAACCGGAAATGAGAGGTGCTATTCCTACCGATAACGGCAAATACTTGAGTATTACTGCATCTTTTCCTGTAATCGGTAAAATCGGGAGAATAAACAACAGTACGGCAAGGGTCGTAAAAAATATTAGCAAGGGCCAAATATCATATGGTTTGTGAACGGGAGAAGAGGTGACAATTCTACTTAGTAGTATTGCTAAAATAGGCAGCAATGGCAAAACATAGTGGATCTGTTTCCCGCTGATCAGCGAAAGGATTACAAAAGCCGGCACCACAGAGCAACCGCAGAATAATAGCGATTGATCATAGTCTATTTTCCAAACACGCCAGAAAGGCAGCCAAAGGAACCAGGGAAACAGGATTAAGGGGAGCAGGAGGAGATACCAATAGAAAGGTCGTTGATGGGCGAATGATTGTGCCATCCGTCCGACTGTCTGGCCGAAAAGAATAGCTCGGCCATAGTCCTCACCACCGGCGATTGAAGCTGGAATAGCCCAGAACAGCGCTAATAAACAGCCAATTGCCATCGCTGATACAAAGCCGCCATACCAACGCCACCATTTAATATCGGTACGAGTAATCCAGAGAGGAGCAAATATAATCGGTGGGACGATATAGACAAAGGTTATTGGTCCTTTTGCCAATACACCCAATCCCATTAAAATGCCAAGAAAAACCCAGGAATATAGGGTTGTTCTGTTAGCCAGGCGCAAAACTACAAGGTACGCCGCCAGAGAAAAAAAGACAAGCAACATGTCGAACATGGTAAGCGTGGCAAAGATACTCCACAAACCCATGCCGAGAAGGATAAAGGGGGACGTTCGACTGCATTCGAGGCAGGTAGGCCAAAGCTTAGCAGCTATCCGTTTGGTCAGAAATATCGAGGCGAGGCCGAACAGCGGCGACACGATTCTCGCTGACCATTCACTGACTCCGAAAATCCACCAGCCAAAGTGAATGAGCCAAAAAAGGAGTGGTGGTTTATGGCTGTAGGGTTGTCCGTTGATATGTGGCACAAGAAATTGGTCGCTTTGCCACATTTCCCAGGCAACTGAGAGATATCGCGTCTCATCTATCGGCAATGGTGGTCGTGATACAATCGCAATGCTCGTCAGGCCTATACATGCAAGTAGCCAAAGCCAATTGTCTCTCAAGATGCTTGAGCCCATGTCTTTTGCCGCTTTGCTTCGATTTGCACAAAATAAAGATTTCGCAAATAAATGAAGATCCCCGTGGCCTGCCCAAGAATAAAAACGGGATCACTGCGGTACAGTGCATAGATCAGAAGTATTCCTCCTCCAATCAAACTCAAATACCAAAAAGGTACCGGAATGACGCTTCTTTTTAATTTTTCACTTGCAAGCCATTGCACCACAAATCTGCTAGTGAAACATGCCTGACCCAGAAAACCGATGATGAGCCAAATTGTTGCCTTTTCCACTAATTCGTCCCTTTATATGTGTATGATTGCCCCGGATTTCATTACTTCAGGAACCAGTTAAAGATCGCGTCGAAATATCGATAATTCAACAAATGAACGAGCAAGGTTTACCACTTGAAAGTTTTGAATATCTCCGGATCTAGATTGGTCGTACGAGGCATAGTTAAATCTCGACTAAATAAACGTTAATCGAGATCATGAGAAACTTTGGGGACAGTGTAAGGAATTTGTATATATTCAAGAATCTTACCCGTCTTTTCAAAGCCGTTTTGACCAAACAGTCTTGAGAAGTTCAAGGTAATGCCTGCATACAGCGATCTGCTATCGTCCTCTTCTTCTCCGTAACCTCTGGTATAATATCCTCCATGCAATTCGACATATTTTAAAAAGGTGTTTTCGATTGCATCAAAACCGTCCAGTTTTAAGACAATCGAGTAATATTGGTTGGAGTAGTCATCAAAAATTCCGTTAACTGGAACGTTGAAAACATACTCAACCCGAAAATCAATTTTACGATCAAGGTCCGGATATCTTTCCATTAAAATACTTGTCAGGGCGCCGACGGTGTTCATGGTCATATCAGACCAAGAAAATCCTTGGCTTTCGCTTGTCGCATCACCTAGTTCCATGAAAGCCTGGACAGTCCATGATGACAACGCCGCGTAGATACTGGCCTTGTCCGAGGCGTAACCCCATTTTTTATAAAGTCCTGTCAAGGCGTCGGCAAAGGTATAGGTTGCCCAGAAATGTCCAAGTTTATCTGCACCGCCATATTTTGAATCTTGCTCAAACCACCCTTCATCACTTGTGTGAAAACCTGAAGAACCGTAATCCCAGGTCGCCAAGCCCCACGCCGTGATAGCTGTTGCGGCAGCAAGATTGGTGTACAGCAGCTTTTTTTCTTTAGGCTGATCGCTCCACCAACCGCCATCATCCTTGGTCGCCGTCTCGGCAAGAGGTTGATTGTTTTTGCTCGTGTCTAGGTCAGCAATCTCGGCTGAATCGGTCGATTGCGCTTTATCGATAGAGAAGGTGTTCAACAGGATGAGAACCGCGATTATAGATTTTTTTTTCATGGAAAATTATTGAATAAAATGGATTTTGGGGAATGCCTTATAGGCACGACTTCTTGTCGAAACACCTCGTTGCCATCAGTTTGGCTGAGCACCATGCCTGGCAATAAACTCCATCGCTCGCTGTTAAAAATTTCCGAACGACGTAGGCGGAAGATTACACGACAATTATTAAGAAATGATGAAGGCAAGAGAAAGAATGGCAGGTTTTTTATCAGATGGTGTCTTTAAAAAACACCTGGGTTGGAATCACATGGTCCTTACCACAAAGCAGTGACAAAATTGGATATCAGATGATTGGTCTTAATAGAATCTTCATGATACTGCGGTACACATATGCTTATGGTTCAACATTCATCTTGGATGACGAGGAAGGACGCAATCAATTCTATAAAACCTTTCTTACGACTCTGGGTCCACCTATGCACTGAAACTTTCGATTGACAAGGATCGACCCAACGGTAAATCTATGTCTTTTTTATCGGCACTATTAAACCTCTGCGCAGAAAGCTCAGACATACTCTGAAATAGCCATGAATATCCTCATTATCGACGACGAACCGGATCTCCTTGAAAAGATCAAGGCCTTGCTTCTGAGTGAACAATATACCGTGTCAACGTCCGCAGATGGCAATGACGGTCTTGATAAAATCTTGAACAACATCTATGACCTTATCCTCCTCGACATCATGTTGCCGGGCCTAAATGGCCTCGATATTCTAACAGAAATCCGCGCTGCAGGTATTCTAACCCCGGTTTTGATGCTAACCGCCAGAGGGGACATCGACGATAAAGTCACCGGGTTGAATCTCGGAGCAGACGATTATCTTGCCAAGCCTTTCTCCGTCGCCGAGTTGATGGCCAGGGTTAGAGCACTTATCAGACGAGGCAATACAGGCAATCCAGTCATTGAAGCCGGGGACATCCACCTTAACACCATTAGCCGTGAGGTCACTAAAAGCGGTGAATTTCTCAATCTCACAACAAAAGAGTTCGCCATCCTCGAGTTCCTTCTACACAATCGTGGCCGGGCCATCTCCAGGTTCAGCCTAGCCGAACATGTTTGGGGCGATAATTTTGATCCCTTTAGTATGTCGAATTTCGTTGATGTCCACGTGAGCAACTTACGCAAAAAGCTCAAATCCCAAGGATGCGAGCAAATTATCCGATCAATCAGAGGTGTCGGGTATCTTATTGAGCGTGACGGAAAATGAAAGTCAGAACTAAATTTACTATAGGAATATCGTTCACATCTTTGGCAACTGCCGTTCTATTTTCGCTGGTGATCTATCACGAATTTCTCGATGTGTCCTATGATTCTATTGATAAAGAACTGAATGCAGTGGCAGGGACACTCTTTAGCCATCTGGATCTGTCGGAACCGGGGGAGGCCGGTCAATTACAAGATCAGTACGCCTACCTCATAGAGCGCTATTGGATAAAAATCTTTGACAGTCAGGACAGGACTATTTTTGCTTCGCCTTTAACATCGAAAATCGATTTTTCTTTTCATCCACGAAAAGTCCGTTTTTTTGTGAAAAAGAAAATTCCGCTCACTGATCTGTGGATGTATCCAGAAGACCTCAGGGAAATCGATGAGATTACCGGTGACACAGTAAACTTCAGGGTGAGAGCGATCAGTAAAAGCCAGGCAGGCGAGAGTTACCGTATTCTCATCGCTACCCCCCTCCACATTCTCGACCTTGAGTTATACGAGCTTTTAACCGGCATTACATTCGGAATTACAGGAGTGATTCTTATCATTTTCCTTGCAGGTTATTTTCTGGCGGGCAAGCTCCTTAAGCCAATTGCGATAATCAACCAAGATATAAAAGAAATCCGTGAAAGTTCCCTGAGCAGGCGGATTGTCACTGGAAAGAGTCCTGACGAGTTGCAGGTACTCGCCCAATCCCTCAACTCGATGTTCGATCGTCTGCAATACTCTTTTAATTTACAGAGAGAATTCATCGGCAACGCTGCCCACGAGTTAAAAAGTCCACTGACTATTCTCATGCTTGGACATGAGGAAATGCTCTCTACTTCACCACCTGAAGCAATTGGCAGGGAACTTGAAAAACAGCTCCATACTCTACGTCGCCTAAGCAAACTCGTCCGTAATCTCTTGGAAATCTCCCGGCTTGAAAAAGAAGATATCTGTGCCCATGAACCCGTAAGAATTGATGAGCTCATAGCCCAGGTTCTTGATGATTATGAGGAAATTCTTTTAGCGAAAAACATCGCTGTTGAAACCAATATAGAGGTGCCATCTATAAGCGGCGATTCGGAAAAGCTGTTAAGGCTGCTCATTAATCTCATCGACAATGCGATAAAGTACAATTCTGAGGAACCGGGGCTAATCAAGATAGCCACCAGTAGATTGCAAGGCCGGATAAACCTTACCATCTCCAATACAGGACCGGAGATTCCCGGAGAAGACCTGCCAAAAATCTTTGACCAGTTTTACCGAGTGGAGAAATCACGCTCCCAGGCGTTTGGCGGCGCCGGTCTCGGTCTAACCATTGTCCGTCGGATAGTGGAACTCCATGGAGGCAGTATAGAAATGAAGAGTCGTGACGGGTGGACAACCTGCAGCATCACCTTGCCGCTAGGTATCCCTTAAAAGGTGGCACATATTCTCCCCTTTTATAGTATGAAGTAGAAGCGCCCAACATTCGTGCAGGGCAACAGGTTCCGGATAAGCCAAGGCGACCTCCTGTTGCCGCACCTCGGCGGCCGAAGCCATCCCCCTCCAGCCAGGCGGGTGACGGGCCGCAGAGCGTCCTCCTGGCCTGAAGCTGTCTGTTCGGCAACCTGCAGAGAGCGGCGTTCCGCGGCCAGCTGATAATAGCGGCCAGCAACATCGGCGATAAGCGAGATTATGACGCCGCGTCGTGACTCCTCACGCCCGAGAAGGTCGGCTCGGGAAGCCTCATTGGCTCGACGCAGCCTACCCCAGAGATCTATTTCCCAGCTGACCGCGGCACCTCCGGTGTAATTTGAGGCGAGGGTATCGCCATCCGGTCTTGGGATGGGCGAAGTTGCAAAACTGAGTCCGAGCCGTGGCATAAAATCGGCCTGGACGACGCCGGCCACAGCTTCTGCCTCGCGAATTCGCGCCTCGGCAACATGTTTTTATTGCCTGACAAATATCTTTTGCAAAAGGTCTATGGCTTCTCCACTTGCGAGAATGGAGGTATGATCCTCATCATAACCGCGAATAAAAGTTGCACGATCCTGGACTGCACCTAAATGCAGACTTTTCATTATTTTTCAAAGAAATTTACGCAACGATTTGCTTTTATTTTATAATATATTTTATAAAATATATTATAAAACTATTGACACAAATTTGAGTTCATACTAATATTGAACTCAAATCAGTGTTAGACGATATCTTGACAAAACCTGCCCCCCTTAATGGAGATACTTCTCATGGAGTATATCAAAAAAGCTCGCCTCAACTCTGAAACAGTCAGTGAGCAAAAGCGCATTATTGTCGAAGGCCTACTCAAAGACATCAAAGACCGCGGTGAAACTGCAGTCCATGAAATGGCAAAAAAATTTGATGGCTGGGAAGGTGACTTCATTCTCTCCCCATCGCAGCGGCGAGACATCATTGCCCAGGTGCCAGAGAACGTAAAAGCTGATATCCGCTTCGCCTATGAACAGGTCTATAGATTTGCCCAGGCCCAAAGGGAGAGCATTCGCGAGTTTGAAGTGGAATCGCTTCCCGGTGTCAGGCTTGGCCAGAAAGTCATTCCCATGGTGGTCGCCGGCTGTTATGTGCCTGGCGGCAGATTCGCCCATGCCTGCTCAGCGATTATGAGCATAGCGACCGCCAAGGCGGCTGGGGTAAAAACCGTCATCGGTTGTTCTCCACCTCGAGGTGAGAGTATTGCCCCGGCGGTTGTGTATGCCATGGATATTGCGGGATGTGATATTATCCTGCAGATGGGTGGTGTCCAGGCTATTGCCACCATGGCCTACGGATTATTCACCGGAACTCCGGCCAATATCATTGTCGGACCTGGAAACGCTTATGTTGCCGAAGCGAAGGCAATTCTTCTCGGCAGCGGCCAGTGCGCCATCGATGTCTTTGCCGGACCGACCGAATCCTCCGTCATTGCCGACCAAACCGCAGACCCGATGACGATTGCCATCGACCTGGTATCTCAGGCTGAACACGGTCTCGATTCGCCGGTCTGGCTGCACACCGATAGCCGCGAACTGGCTCTCAGGGTCAGCGACTTGGTGCCGAAAATCATTGCCGACATGCCTGATCCAGAGGTTCCCGGCACATCCTGGCGGGACTATGGGGAGATCATACTCTGTGAGAACCGTGAAGAGCTGGTGCGAGTCAGCGACCTTTACGCCCCGGAACATGTGCAGGTCATTGCCGAAGACCTGGAATGGTGGCGCGACAACCTCACCAACTACGGCTCACTTTTTCTTGGGGAAGGGAGCACTGTCCCTCAAGGCGACAAATGCTCGGGCACTAACCACATCTTGCCGACAAAAAAGGCCGGCATCATTTCCGGCGGATTGAATGTCCATAAGTTTTTGAAGATAACCACCTACCAGGAAATCAGTCCTGCGGCGAATAAAGTAATAAGCGCTGCTGCATCGCGTCTGTCTCGTGTTGAGGGCATGGAGGGACATGCCAGGGCTTGCGACTGGCGACTCCGCAAGTATTTTCCAAACGAAATTTGGGATTTCAAGGTGTATGACCAGAAGAAATACTAATCAACTTTTCCTGTCATTCTGTTGAACACCAACAGCCTTAAGAGGGTAAGCGGACTATGAATTCAAAAAATTGTAACCACACCGTTTTTACCAAAGAGTTCACCAGACAGGAACCTATCCCGGAAACCAGCATTTCAAGAGCGGTTGAGCTGCTGCGAAGCGGCAGGCTGCATCGCTATAACACCGCACCAGGCGAGCTTTCCGAGGTTGCCCTCCTGGAAAGGGAATATGCTGAGTATGTTGGCACCAGGTACTGTGCCGCCCTCAGCTCCTGCGGCAGTTCGATATATGTGGCCTTAAAGAGCGCCGGGGTCCAGCCGGGAGACAAGGTTCTGTGCAATGCATTCACCCTGGCTCCGGTTCCGGGGGCAATCGAGAATGCCGGTGCTGAAGTAGTCCTCGTTGGCATCAAACAGGACTACACTATTGATCTCGGAGACCTCGAAGATAAGATCGCCCAGACCGGTGCACAATATTTCCTCATCTCCCACATGCGCGGCCATATCGCCGACATGGATGCCGTCGAGACAATCTGCAACGCACATTCAATATGCCTCATTGAAGACTGTGCCCACACCATGGGAGCCCGCTGGGGGAATCGTTACACCGGAACCTTCGGCAAGATCGGCTGTTTCAGCACCCAGACCTACAAACACATGAACTCCGGAGAAGGCGGGTCTGCTGGTGACCGACGATGAGGATGTTATAGCCAAGGCCATCCTGTACTCCGGTTCGTATATGCTGTATGAAAACCACCTTTCTCGCCCGTCTCTTGAAGTCTTTGATAGACATAAATTCCTGACCCCCAACTTTAGCCTGCGGATGTCCAACCTGCAAGCCGCCCTTCTCAGGCCGCAACTCTCTATGCTGGAAGACAACTGCCGGCGCTGGAACGAGAGATACCAGACCCTGGAGCGCGCCCTCAGTGATATCCCCCACCTGATCGTTCCGAAAAGACCTGAAAAGGAACACTATGTCGGCAGCTCCTTCCAGTTTGCCCTCTCGGGCCTCGACCGGTCGCAGGTGCAGGGACTTTATTGCAGAGTGCGGGCAGAGAGGCGTTGAGATCAAATGGTTTGGCGGGGAAGAGCCCAAGGGATTTACCAGTACCTTCAAACACTGGCAGTATATTCAACAGGGACAGACACTTCCGGAAACGGAAAAAATCCTCGACTGTCTCTGCGACTTCAGGGTGCCTCTGACCTTTTCATTGGAAGACTGCCAGGTACTGGCGACGGTCATTAAGGAAGTCATGGCGGAGATGTTCTAAGAGACTGATCTTTCGAAATACAGAGAGTCGATTATGAATTCAGAAAATGGACAAGCCGAGTACAGCATCGTTGTCGAGAATCTCACCAAATCCTTCGACCAATTAGTGGTCTTAAACGACGTCAATTTCAAGGTCAAACAGGGTGAATTTCTCAGCATAGTCGGCCCGACGGGTTGCGGTAAGACAACCTTTATGAATACCCTCGCCAAACTTACCCCGGCCACATCGGGAAGTATTCGCATCCATGGCGAGGAAGCCGACCCCCGCAAACATAATCTTGCCTATGTTTTCCAGGAACCGACCAGCCTTCCCTGGCTGACCGTCCGCGACAATGTCGCCTACGGCATGAAAGTGAAAAGAATACCAACCGCAGAACTCAACAGACGCCTTGAAGAAATTCTTGAACTCGTCGGTCTTGCCGACTGTGCTCACCTCTATCCGAATCAGATTTCCGCGAGCATGGAACAGCGCCTTGCCGTGGCCCGCGCCTTTGCCACCCAGCCTGATCTGCTGCTCATGGACGAACCATATGGCCAACTGGATGTCAAGCTGCGCTACTACCTGGAAGACGAATTGATCCGTCTTTGGGAAAAGCTCAAAATTACAGTCATTTTTGTAACACATAATATCGAAGAGGCTGTTTATTTGGCTGATCGAATACTGATCCTCAGCAGCAAGCCCACTTCGATCAAAGGGGATATTGAGGTGAATTTACCCCGTCCCAGGGACTACCTTGATCCTGGATTTATTGCCATCAGAAAAACGGTCACGGAGATGATCAAGTGGTGGTAGTGGAAAACCTCCGACAGCCCGCAAGGGATGTCGGGGAATATCGTAGCAAGTGGATAAGATGGATTGCATAAACCCCAAAAGGAAAGGAGTGGCATTATGAGAAAACTGACTTGCCTTGGAAAAATCGCCCTGGCCGCATTCGCCCTCGTTGTTGGCGTTTGCCAAACAGCTTCGGCTGAACAGAAGGTGGTCGACATGAAGACCTGCTGGCAGCCCGAGCACTCGACATTTATCATGTGGAATGCAAAAGAGAAAGGATGGGATAAGCAAGCAGGCCTTAACACCGAGTTTGTCTATTTCGATTCCGGGATGGCGCAGATGGAAGCCCTGCCGGCCAAACAATGGGTCATCGGAGGTACCGGTAGTGTGCCCATGCTGGTCGGAGCCATGCGTTACGGGGCCTACCTCATCGGGATTGCCAATGACGATTCGACTTCAAACGCCGTCATGGTTCGACCCAATAGCCCCATCTTGAAGAGTAAGGGAACGGCAGCTGGCTTTCCGGAAACCTATGGAACCGCTGAAGAAGTACGCGGCAAGACTGTCCTGGTCACCACCGTTTCCTCCGGGCACTACGCCCTCTCGACGTGGCTCAAGCGCCTGGGCCTGAAAGACAAGGACGTTGTTATCAAAAACATGGATCAAGGTCAGATGTTGGCGGCTTTTGAGTCAGGAATAGGCGACATCGCCGTGTTGTGGGCTCCGTCCATGTTCACCGGCATATCCAAGGGTTGGAAAGTGGTCAACCGCGACTCCCAAAAAGGTGCGAACATGACCAATGTTATCGTCGCTGACAAAAAATTTGCCGACGAAAACCCGGAACAGGTTGCAAAATTTCTGCGCGTCTATATGCAAGGCATCGATTATATGAAGGCTGAGAACACCAAGCTTGCCCCGGACTTTGTCAAGTTTCTTAACAACTGGGCCGGTGTCAAGATTTCCCAGGATGATGCGGTCTCCGACATCAAAGAGCACACTGTTTACGATCTGAAACAGCAGTTAAAATTCTTTGATGCCAGCAAAGGCCCTTCAGAAGTTGAGCAATGGATGGCAGGAATGGCAGACTTCTTCGTAGAGCAAGGCAAATTCAAGAAAGAAGAAATGGACAAGACTATGAAGAGTGGTTTTGTCACCGACAAGTTCCTCAAAATGGCTGCCGAGATGAAATAGGATCAGCTACTTGTTTGGAATCATCCCCGGTTTGGAACTCTGAACCGGGGATGAGACAGGTGCAACCCGCCAACAATGCGAGGTTCCAATGACTGCCAAAGAACAAAATAAAACTCTGCTGTTAAAATATTTGCCTTACCTCAGTCCCATTGTTTTCTTCGTGGCATGGCAGGTAATTGTAGATGTTGGTATTGTCCCGCGAGACCTCCTGGCCAGCCCCACGCAAATTATTAAATTGTTTTTCATTAAACTGGCTGAAACCAACCCCGATGGAGCATTACTGACTACCCATTTGTGGGTAAGTCTTCAGGAGGCCCTCTACGGATATGTACTTGCCCTTGTCATCGGAGTCCCACTCGGTCTTCTCATGGGCTGGTTTTACTCGATTGAAGGGCTCGCCCGCCCGCTTTTCGAAATGATCCGACCGATTCCTGCGGTCGCCTGGATTCCATTGACGATTTTTTGGTTCGGTATCGGCATGTCTGGAAAGGTGTACATCATCTGGCTTTCCGGAATCGTTCCCTGTGTCATCAACTCCTTTGTCGGAGTCCGTCTAACTAATCCGACCTTGATCCAGATGGCCAGGACCTATGGGGCGACCCGGTGGCAGATTTTTGTGCAGATCTGCATCCCATCAGCCTTGCCAATGGTGTTCAGTGCCCTGCAAATGGCACTTGCCGCATGCTGGACAACACTTGTAGCAGCGGAACTCATTGCCGCGGACACTGGACTCGGCTTTCTCATCACCATGGGGCGGCGGCTGGCTATGCCGGATATGGTGTTGCTCGGGATGCTCATGGTCGGCCTTACCGGATTTTTGGTTGGTCTGGTGATTGATTATGTCGAGAAACGATTGCTCGCCGGCATACGGAGGTAAGAATGGTCAATAAAAACTCATTACCCAAAGCTGCTGCCGCCTGCAGTCAACAAAGTAAGCTACCTGGAATATTCAGGAAAATCATCAAAAGCCAATACGCCCTCTATTTTCTGTCAATCGTTTTATGCATCGGGGCCTGGCATCTGGGGGCCATCTATAAGATTTTAGGATCATTTCTGCCGACACCCCTTGAGGTAGTGCGCGAGTTTGTAGTTCTTTCCACCGACACACTCGCCGGCAAGACACTTTTGTGGCATTTATGGTCCAGTATTCATCGCGTCCTCATCGGCTGGGCTCTCGCTGTGGTAATTGCCGTGCCGCTCGGAGTGTTTATGGCTCTGAACGATTACGTACGGGCCATTGTCAAACCGGTTTTCGATCTCCTCAAACCGATGCCCCCCATTTCATGGATATCTCTCGCCATTCTTTGGTTCGGCATGGGCGAGGAATCGAAGGTGTTCATCATCGCCATCGGCAGCTTTGTGCCATGTATCCTCAACTCCTATAACGGCATTCGCCTGGTCGATCCGGCGCTCTATGACGCCGCCCGTATGCTCGGTGCCAACCGGCGGCAAGAAATCCTCGAGGTTTCATTTTTCGGCTCGTCTCCGGCAATATTTGCCGGACTGCAAATTTCTCTGAGCATTGCCTGGTCCTGCGTTCTTGCGGCGGAGCTTGTCGGCTCGAGATCCGGAATGGGGTTCATCATCATCATGGGCATGAATCAGCTCAACCCCTCCATGATCATTGCGGGCATGATCGTCATTGCCATCACCGCCTGGCTCATCAGCGTAGCCATGGGGCGACTGGAAAGATTAATCTGTCCATGGAAACGGGAGATTCCACTGTGACACAAAATAAAATAAAAATATCATGCCAAAACGTCTGTAAGACCTTTGTGCAAAAGGAAACACAGCGCGTCCACGTCCTTGAAAACATTGATCTGGATGTAGAGGAAAACGAGCTACTCGTTCTTCTCGGACCAGGGCAATCGGGAAAATCGACGTTGCTGAGAATCATTGCCGGACTTGAAGAGCCCAGTGTCGGCCAAGTGCTTCTTAACGGCGAGAAAGTGACTCAACCGGGTCCGGATCGCAGCATGGTCTTTCAAACATACAGTCTTTTTCCATGGCGGACAGTCCGTGGTAATGTGGAAATGGGGTTGAAGTGGAAAGGCGTACCGAAACAGGAACGGCGAGAAATCGGCCAGAAATATATAGATCTTGTTGGCTTGACAGGCTATGAAAAATCCTTTCCGCACCAGCTAAGTGGCGGAATGAAACAGCGGGTCGGCATCGCCAGGGCCTATGCCAACAATCCTGAGGTGCTGCTGCTCGATGAACCCTTCGGTCAACTGGATGCCCAGACGAGATACCTCATGGAACAAGAGATCGTTCGCATCTGGCAGCAGGAAAAAAAGACCGTTCTCTTCGTCACCAACAATATTGACGAGGCTATCTACATCGGTGACCGGATCGTAGTCATGGAAGGAAAGTTGCCGGGACGTTTGCATTCCTCCTACGTCATTGATTTGCCGCGCCCCAGGGACCATGCCGATATTGCATTTTTGGAGTTGCGTCGGGAGATTACCAGTTCGACGGAACTCACGTTATAAACAATAAATATCATAAAATGGAGTTGTTACATGGCATTACAAGCTGTTTCCACGGATCAGGCCCCGGCAGCAATCGGGCCTTACTCACAAGCCATTGTCACCGGTGATCTGTTGTTCACCTCCGGCCAACTGCCTCTTGATCCGCGCACAGGACAACTCCTGGCCGGCTCGATTGAGGAGCAGGCCCACATGGTCTTTAAAAACCTTGCGGCCATCGCCATGGCGGCCGGAACGACCCTCAAGAAAACCATAAAAACCACGGTTTTTTTAGCCGACATCAAGGACTTTAAAGCAGTAAACAGTATCTATGCGGAGTACTTTTCCCAACCCTATCCGGCCAGAAGTGCTTTTCAGGTCGCCGCCCTGCCCTTAGGGGCCAATCTGGAAGTCGAAGCGATTATCCACTTATAAGTATAATCCCGCTGAGGATGCATAGTTGAATGTATCCTCCTCATAAAACTCAATATCTGTCATATTACAACAAAGGAGTCATAGATGAACTTTACAAAATTTCCACGACGCGGCTATCTTCAAGGTGCTACACCTCTCGAACCGATGCCCAAACTGAGCGCCGTTCTTGGCGCAGGAGTGAATCTTTTCATCAAACGGGATGATCTGCTTCCCGGTGCAGCAGGCGGCAACAAAACCCGCAAGCTTGATTTCTGTATCGCCGACGCCCTGCAAAAAGGAGCTGACACCATTATTACCTGTGGCGCCATTCAGTCCAACCATTGTCGGCTTACTGCGTCCTGGTCTGCCAAGGAAGGTCTCGATTGTCACCTGGTTCTTGAGGAGCGCGTCAAAGGTTCCTATAAACCCGAGGGGAGCGGCAATAACTTTCTTTTTGAGCTCCTCGGAGTAAAAACCAAGCGGGTTGTTGCCGGTGGTTCTGATATGATGGCCGAGATGGAAAAAGTTGCCGGCGAACTGAAAGCGGCCGGCAAGAAGCCTTACATAATCCCAGGCGGTGCATCCAATCCACTCGGCGCCCTTGGTTATGCCGCTTGTGCGGAAGAACTGATGAACCAGCTCAATACCATGCATCTAAAGATCGACCATATCGTCGTCCCTTCAGGGTCAGCTGGAACGCACGCCGGTATGGTTGTCGGTTTGATCGGCACCAACGCCAATATTCCGGTTTCCGGCATGAACGTTTCCCGTCCTAAGGATGTTCAGGAAGGAATCGTCCATGGTCTTGCGGAAAAGACTGCAGAGCTCCTTGGCATTCGCGGCGGGATAGCCCGTAAGGATATCGTGTGCTATGGCGATTATGTGGGCCCGGGCTATTCTTTGCCGACGGATTCCATGATCGAGGCGGTCAAACTGTTTGCCTTCGAGGAAGCGGTTCTTCTTGATCCGGTATACTCCGGAAAGGCAGCTGCCGGCCTGATTGACCTGGTTCGCAAGGGCGTCTTCAGCAAAGGACAAAATGTTGTGTTCCTCCACACCGGTGGGTCTCCCGCTCTTTATGCCTATCTCGATGCTTTCCGAAAATAGGTGAGATATCGGCGGTGGGGGTTGCCGCCACTGGTTTGCATCTAGAAGAGGGGTGGCAAAATTGTCACCCCTCAAATTTTCAATTCCTCCAATAAAAAAAGTCAACGGCTATGGAAAATTCGTTAAAATCACAGAAAACCGAGAAAATTGTTGGCATTATCGGGGGAATGGGGCCAGAAGCAACTGTTGATTTGATGCAGCGGATCATCGCCAATACTGTTGCCCTTGATGATATCGACCATATTCGCTGCATCGTCGATAACAATCCAAAGATTCCGTCACGCATAAAAGCGATTCTCGGTGAAGGTGCCGAGAATCCTGGGCCCTGTATGGCTGATATGGCACGCAGGCTTGAACAATATGGCGCTGACTTCCTTGTCATCCCCTGCAACACAGCTCACTATTATTACAAGTATGTCGCTGAGGCTGTGTCCATTCCGGTTGTTCATCTCATCGATCTAGTAGTTCATACGCTCCTCACAGAAAATCCTCATCTGCGGCAAATTGGCATTCTGGGATCCACGACAATCGTCAAGACAGGCCTCTATGCGACCAGGTTTCAAGCTCGTGGAGTAAAGGTGGTCTATCCGGAAGGGCAACTTCAGGACAAACTGTTTGCACTTATCCGCATGGTAAAATCAGGTCAAGCAGGAGGTGAGGCAAGTAAACAGCTGGTTGATATCTGTAATAGTCTTGCCATAAAAGGCATTGATCTTTGCATCCTTGGCTGCACTGAACTGGGTGTGATAAAGGCCGACTTGCCTATTCGGAGCATTGACGCCGCCGAGCTGCTGGCAAAAGAGATCGTTGCGATCGTCAAACATGGCAAGAATCCTTTTACCGCAATAGATCCAATGTAAGATTGGAATCTCCGTTGCACATTCTTTAGACGAAGTGTAAAACCTTTCTTCGCAATTGGAAAACACATAACGGCAATCACAAAGTGCGCGTTTGACAAGAGAGCAAGAACGTGGAAAACAACACCAATTCGATGAAATCTTTAATCGCCTACGGGAGAATTCGCGACATGATTCTGGTTGGCGAAAAACTGCCCGGAACCAGATTAGTTCTGACGGAACTTGAAAGTGAGCTGGGCATCGGAAGGGGTCCAATCCGGGAAGCTCTCATGCGACTTGACCGTTCGGGTCTGGTGAAGAACATCCCCTACAAGGGAGCGGTTGTTGCCAACCCACCTTCGCAGAAAGAAGTTGTTATCCTTTTCAAAATCCGGATTGAGCTTGAAGCCGAATTGACCATTGAAGCAATGGAACACCTCAATGATCAACAGTTTGCGGAGCTTGAGGAGTTACACCACGAAATGCAGCGAATGGAGGCTGATTTTTACAATCTTGATCGTAGGTTTCATCGTGTCATCTACGAAGCTTCCAAGCTCACCCACCTCTGCGCAATTGTCGATAAACTGATAGTCTCCGTCGAGACCTTTCTTACGCTGTATAATCAAGAGCTGGGTGATTGCCATAAATTCGTTCAAGAACATAGCGAAATACTCGCTGCCCTTAAAGATAAAGATGTTGAACGGGTGCGGTTAGCAATGACGAACAACATCCGCAGCGGCCTGGAAGTAGTTCAGCGTTCCTTTTCTCGCCTGATTAGAAAATAAGTGCCACAGACTCATACCGACTGGATTCTTTCACGTTTCGATCACTTTGATGTATGATCACAAGCCGATGCTTGCCAGGGCAAATCTATATCTAATCAAGCGCCGACCCATGGGATCGTGTACGAGATGGTAATCGCTAGATCCTAGGGTCAAAAGTCCTTATGTTATAATGGGCTGCGAATAAAAAACAGTTAAGAGAGCGATATGATTGTGAAGCCTGTTCTTTAAGCATAACAGTGAGTTGAAAGGATTGGTCATAATGGGTGTGCGTATTGGTTTTGTTGGCACGGGGGTCATTGCATCTGCGTTGGTTGCCGGATTTTGCGCTTTTGGTGATTTGGATCATAAAATCATCGTTTCGCCACGGAATGCAGAAAGAGCGGCGGCACTTGCCACCAAGTTCAAAAATGTGACAGTTGCAAGCTCCAACCAGGAGGTTCTTGACAACTCTGAATGGGTCATTCTTTCTGTTGTACCAAACCTAGGGGAAGAAATTATTCGTCCTTTGACATTTCGAGTGAATCATCGGGTGATTAACCTGATGTCGGACCGAAAACTTCCAGAAATTGCTGACTGGATTGGAAAAACGAAAACTTTAGTTCATATGGTGCCCCTTTCATTTGCGGCGAACCGGAAAGGACCCATAGCGATTTATCCCAATGATCCGGATGTTAGCAGTCTTATTTCCCCCCTTGGTGAAATAATAGCAGTAGATAGCGTCAAGCAACTTGAGGCCATGACCGCTATAACCGGACTGATGAGCACCTACTATTCACTTATCAGGGAGCTAGTCAATTGGGGCGAAGGGGAAGGACTCTCAAAAAAAGAGGCAACGGATTATACGGCATCATTTTTCGAGGCGCTTTCTGCCCATGTGAGAACAGCTGGAGAGGGAGGCCTTGACCGCTTAGCAAAAGAAATGACTCCCGGCGGACTAAATGAGATGGCGTTAAAATCTATAGCAGCAGGGGGTGGAATAGAATCATGGGTTAAATCCCTTGCACCTATTTTGGCTAGATTAAGAAAAAACAACGGATAAACGAACCGCAATATCCCCATTGTGCTAAGTGCCGAAACAGACTCCCCGCAAAGCTCTTTCGATCTCTAAGGCTTTAAAGATCGGCGATTGTACCAATACTTAGCTGTTCTGCCTTTTCCAGTATAATTGCTGCCGCCGCCAGATCTTGTACCGCGACTCCCACGCTCTTGAAGAAGGTGATTTCAGTATCTGAGGTTCGACCGGGGGCATGGCCTGCGGCTACTTCGCCAATTTCAGCAACAATATGCTGTGGTGTTATCGAGCCGTTGTTGATTGGAATAATCAGGTCACCGGTTTCTTCGAGTGCAGATTCACGATGGTCGACATAGAGACGCGAACGCACCACCATTTCTTCCGGTACTTCCTGGACGTGCGGTTTGTACGAGCCAACTGCGTTGATATGCACTCCGATTGGCAGTTCCTTGTCGAGAAAAACTGGTGTCTCCGAGATGGTGGCGCAACATATGATATCGGCGTATCTCACGGCCTCTTCAGAAGTCGTTGCCACCATTATTTCAATATGCAGTTGTTTGCTCATATCTTCGGCAAATTTTTTGGCGGCGGCAGGGAACGTATCATAAATAAAGGCTTTCTTTATATCGCGAACTGCACATACGGCTTCCAGCTGGGTCCTTCCCTGAACGCCTGCACCGAAGATTGTGCAGGTAGATGAATTTCTCCTGGCAAGAAGTCTTGTGGCAAGACCAGAAGCGGCCCCGGTCCTCATCGCCGTTATTGTCATGCCGTCGAGCACAGCTTTCGGTGCTCCGTTATTGCCGTCGAACAGGCAGACCATCCCCTGAATATAGGGGATAGAGGTTTTGCGATTGTTTTCAAAGAGCGTGACGGTTTTGATCCCAATCATTTCAGTGGTTTTCATATAGCTTGGCATAAAAAGCGCTATCCCCTCAGGCTGAGCAATGGAAACGTGTGAACGGATCGGCATTTCCGCACGACCGGAAGATAATTCGATGAAGGCCGAATGCATTGCGTCGATCACATCTTTCATGAAGACGGCTTCACGAATCTGCTTGCCGGATAAAATTCGAAGTCTTGTCATGGTGGTCCTTAGCGCGAGAGAGTTGAGTGTTGTATTGGAATTTGGCCTGCCTGAGGGGTCGTTGTAAGCGCGAAATCGAGGCGAACCCCCTGCTTTTTTGCAATGGCCAGGGCATCTAAAAAGATTTCATCAGTTTGTTTCCACCCCATTAAGCCGGTGACAAATGCCAGGTCGACACCCTGTTGAAGGTAAGTGCTTCCATATGATCCGCCACTATCGAAGATGATTGTAACATTCGAACATGTTGCTTCCTCAGGTGGCGGTCATATTCTTTTGTTTAGGTAATTACTCTTGTTGGCCAGGTATCGGCAACTCTGTACCCCTGTGGCCAGGGGTCGGTCGGATCGAGAAAATGCTGGTGGGTTCCGGTAATCCAGGCCTGCCCCGAGATGAGGGGGAAGATACCATCACGGTCGCCGATTTTTGTAACAGAGTCAATGGAACACTCAAAGCGTGAACCAATAATAGACTCGGCAACATACTTTTCTCCAATTTTTAACTTTCCCTGGTGGTGCAAAAGAGCCATCCTGGCTGAGCACCCGGTTCCCGTTGGGCAACGATCGAGTTTTCCCGGTTGGATGGCGACTGTATTTCGTCCGGTCCAGAAACCATTTTCTTTGCGTAAAGGGGCAGCTATCTGGCAAAAAGAGATATGTTTCCAACCAGGATTCTCTGGGTGGTAGAAACCGAGTTGTTCATTGGCGGCGTTGGTGATTTTGATCCCGATCTCAGCCAGATCACGGGCTTCGTCGGGAGTCAGATTAAAACCCAGGTGAGTGCTGTCGACAATAACGAAACTATCGCCTCCGTATGCAGTATCAACCGTAAGTGAGCCGACCCCGGCAACTTCGAGTCTGGCATCCTGCCTGTCGACAAACGAAGGGACATTTTTTACGGTAACTTTCGTCACCTTGCCATCCTTGCAACTGGCGACAACCTCAATAAGTCCGCCGGGAGGCTCAAGAATCATCCGAGTCTCGGGTTCCTCCATGGGAATGATACCCGTCTCAAGCAGGACCGTGGAGACACATATTGAGTTTGACCCGGACATGGGAGGTGTATCTTCGGGCTCCATAATTATCCATCCCATTTGGGCTTTGGGGTTCTTGGCAGGAACGAGCAGATTATAGTGACGGAATACCCCGCCTCGAGGCTCATTAAGCAGGAAGTTGCGCAAGACCTGATCCTCTGCAATCCAGCGCGACTGTTGCCAAATTGTTTCCCCCGGTGGTGGGGCAACACCGCCGACAATTACGTCCCCGACTTCACCTTCCGCATGACAACTGACAACGTGGATAACTTTGCTGGCTCTCATAAAAGAATGTTCCTGTAAAATGCGCGTGGTTCTTTGCAGTTTCTTTGCTCAACTTCAAGTATTTTAAAAATCTCATTCGAGTGGAGTGGCATAGGAGCGAATTCCCGTGAGCAAGGGGATACCACGATCGACTTTGAGTGTCAATGCGGAGTTGATCTGTTGAGCATCCATGTGTCTTCGATAATAAAGGGACTTTTTCTTTTAGCAATCAATTTGCATAGCAATGATTCTTGGGGATGGTAGCTCTGTATGAGCAATTTTAGTCTTGATATTTATCAAAATGGTGCGTATGGTTGAACCATTGCCGTCGATTGTCTCAGACTAACCTTTCAGGAATCATGTAAATGTTTAATAAAGCACGTCAAGTCAGGGCATCTGAGGATATTTATAAACAAATAGAAGATGCTATTTTAAGTGGCAAATTACACGCGGGAAACCGACTTCCCCCTGAACGGGAGTTACAGGTAACCATGGGTGTCAGCCGCAACACCCTGAGAGAATCGTTTCGTGTCTTAGAAAATAAAGGATTAATAGAAATTCGCCAGGGCAATCGCGGTGGGGTTTTTGTTCGTGAAATAAATTCAGACCAGATGACCGCAAGTTTATTGCAGTTCGTTCGTTCCAAGCAGATTACTCTTCAGCAAATGTCGGAATTTCGTCAAGATTTAGAGGGCATTGTTACAGCACGGGCTGCAAAGGCAGCCACCCCAAAAAACATCGAAACAGCCTGCCAATTGTTGGAGAAAGCAGAAACACTTGCCAGGAAAGGGGTTGCCCTATGGGACGAGTTCATGGAGGTTGATAAAGAGATCCATTTTGCACTGGCCGATGTCGCCGGTAATCCTTTGCACCGCTTCTTTATGGAGACTATCCATAACAATATCCACTACTATAATATCAGTTTTTACCTTCCCCGGACCCAAGAAGTAATTGACACCTGCCTGCAAAGCTTAAAAGAAATGTTAGACGCAGTATCTCAAAATGACACTGAAGCTGCAAAATTACATGCCGAGAAACACGTTGAGTATTTTAACCAGTTTATGGAAGACGTCTTTGAGCAAAAACAGAAAAATTCCGACATGTGAAAAACACTTATTCAGCAGGGACCATTTGCATCGGGCACTATCATTGAGGAGCAACGCTATGAACATGCTATTAGACGATAATCGACAAGCCGCAAAAACGCCCATGTATTTGGAGCGGATAGAGCGATTGAAAAGCCGTGTAATTTCGACAAGACCGGAGATGGACCTTGAGAATGCCAGGATTCTTACCGAGGGATTTAGAGAAGCAGAAGGTTATCCGCTTGTTTTACGGAAGGCTCGGGCGTTCCGCAAACAGTGTCAGGAAAAGACAGTGAAAATCTGGGATGAAGAACTCATTGTTGGCTGCGCCGGCAGCAAAATCAGGGCCGGAATCCTTTGTGCCGACAGCTGTTGGTCTGTGCTCAACGACGAACTCGAAACTATTTCCGAAAGGACATATGATCCTTTCCATCTTAAGGTCGAAGATCGAAAGATCTTTGAACAGGAGGTGCGGCCATACTGGAAAGGGAGATCAAACTATGAAGAATGGCTGGCCCAGATACCCGATGACACAAGAGAGCTGCGCGATTGCGGGGCTGTGTATATTAACAGAAAAGCGGTTCGAGGGTTCGGCGAAACTACTGCAGGTTATGAGTGGCTTATTAATGCAGGTCTTTCAGGAATCGAGGAAACGGTAAAGAAAAGAAGAGCGCAACTCGATCTTACGGTACCAGGAGATTACGAGAAGGACTATTATCTCCTTTCCTTGTTAACCGTTGCCGAGGGCATGAAAATTTTAGCGCTTCGCTATGCCGATGAAGCGGAACGGCTCGCCGGAATAGAAAAAAAGGAAAAAAGAAAGGAAGAGTTGCTGGAAATAGCGAAAATATGCCGACACGTTCCGACACATCCGGCCGGAACGTTTAGAGAGGCTCTTCAGGCGCTCTATTTTTATCAGATATGTATTGTTATGGAGCAAAATGCCGCCAGCTATAACCCCGGCAGGATGGATCAGTATCTCTGGCCCTATCTCCAGAAAGATATTGCCGATGGTACCATTAAAAAAGAGGAGGCACAGGAACTTCTCGATTGTCTCTGGGTGAAATTCAGTGAACCATGCCTTTTTCAGGACGCCGTTACTGCTGAATTTGCCGCAGGATATCCAATGTTTCAAAATGTCTGTGTCGGGGGAGTTGACGCGACGGGGAGAGATGCCGTAAACGAACTGTCCTATATGATTCTCCAGGCAACCATGGATGTCCAGCTTTATCAGCCATCACTCTCCGTGCGATACAGTCTTGCAAAAAATCCGAACAGCTTTCTCCGCAAGGTTGTGGAACTGATTGCCTTGGGGACGGGATTCCCAGCCTTTCACAATGATGATATCGGCATAAGAATGCTGATGAACAAGGGGATACCATTGAAGGAGGCCTTTGACTGGAACCCATGTGGTTGCGTGGAAACTAATCTTGAAGGAAGGTTGCGGCACTTCACAGCTCTCGCCGATATTAATCTCGGTTCCATTGTTGAGTTTGCTCTTTTAAACGGCAAGTGCAGAAAAAGTGGGAAAGTTGTCTCTGTGCAAAGCGGTGCAGCCGAAGGCTTCACATGTTTTGAAGATTTTGTTGCGGCAGTGAAACAGCAGTTTTCCTATGTCACCAGGGCAGTGGTGAAAGGAAGCCATGTCATAGATGAGGTTTGTCTCAACAGACCTTGTCCTGCTCTATCTTTGACATTTAAGGAATGCATTGAAAATGCAAAGGATTATTCTACAGGCGGGGCAAAATACAATGCCGGAAATGGGATTATTCTTATTGGAGTGGCTGATCTCATCAATAGTATAGCGGCGGTAAGACATGTAGTCTTTGACACAAAACAGGCCACCATGAGCCAGTTGCTTGAGGCCCTGGACCATAATTTTATCGGCTATGAAAATATCGCCCGGCTCTGCGCCAATGCCCCTAAATATGGCAATGATGATCCTCAGGTTGATAGAATAGCGGGGGATTTTTTCACTTATTTTGCCGACGAGATAGAAAATTATCATTCCAAATTCGGCAAAATGACCCCGGGCATCCTGCCGGTCTCCGGCAATACTCCGTTCGGCCTGGAGGTTGGTGCCCTGCCATCCGGCAAAAGGCAATGGAAAGCGCTAGCCGACGGCGTAAGCCCTGTAGGTGGGACAGATTTGAATGGTCCCGGTTCAGTACTGAAATCCGTGGCCAATATTCCCCATGATCGCTTTGTTCAAGGGACACTCTTGAACCTGAAGGTCGAACCGGCCATGCTCAGTGAGGAAAATGGGATTTCCCAGATGATGGCACTGCTGAAAAGTATGTGCAGTCTCGGTGTCTACCATGTGCAATTTAATGTAATTGATCAGGAAAAGTTGCTTTTAGCACAGCAATATCCTGACGACTACCGCGGTCTGCTGGTAAGAGTGGCCGGCTATACCGCCTATTTTGTCGAGCTAGGTAAAGATGTTCAAGATGAGATCATCGGGCGAACGGTACAGCATGGGATTTCGGTCGGTTAGGTCAATACCTGGCCGGAATTTTAATGAACATGCCAACCAACGATATTGAAGGTGTCGTTCTCCGCATCGAAAGGAGTTCGATTCATGACGGGAATGGTCTGCGCACTGTAATTTTTTTGAAAGGGTGCCCTCTTTCCTGCGGGTGGTGTTCTACGCCCGAATCCCAGAGCATAGCCCTTGAAAAAGGATATATTGCCGATCGCTGTGTCGGCTGCTCCACTTGTATTGCCCATTGCCCTGGCAATGCTATCACTCTTTGCGGAAAAAAAATTAAGATAGATCAATCTCGATGTAACAACAGTTTTGCCTGTGTTGCCGCATGTCCCGAGGAGGCTTACAAGGTCTATGGCCGTTTTATGACGGTAGACCAGGTGGTTGCAGAAATCAGTAAGGACGAGATCTTCTTTTTCCATTCCGGAGGCGGTGTTACAATCAGCGGCGGCGAATGTCTCCTCCAGCCCGAGTTTACCGCCGGAATATTACGGGGGAGTCGGCAGAGAGGAATTGATACTGCGGTAGAAACAAGCCTTTACTCGCCATGGAGGCACGTTGAAAAAATTCTGCCTTTTGTAAACACCCTTTACGTTGATATCAAACATCCGGACAGAAAAGAGCATAAGCGGCTTGTCGGTGTTGAAAATGATATCATCTTAGACAATCTCAAAAAACTCGACGCGTCAGGTCTATCATTCGGGCTACACCTTCGCATCCCTCTTGTCCCGGGAGTAAATGATGCCGACCATACTCTCATCGCATCCATTGCCATTGCTTCAAGGCTTAAAAAACTAAGAGAGATAGAAATACTTCCCTATCATCGCTTAGGTGTAGCAACCTATGCTCACCTGGGTTGGGGGTATCAACTGAGTCACGTGGCGACGCCATCGCAGGAATATATAATAGAACGAACAGAGTTTCTCAGGAGTCTGGACTTGTCGGTTCCTGTGAAAGTTGGTGGCGGGTATGTCTGATCCTCATTACATGTATGAAGCTCCTCAAACTTAATCAGCCGGGAGGTGAACTTTATCCACCCACCACTGCTTCCAGGCCAAAAGCTGCGAATTGTGCGATGACGCCGGCCTGTTCTTCCGCACTCGGTTCAGCCATATCCGATGAATCGTATTTCTCGCCCAACTTGCGATATTTGCTTGCGGCAATGCTATGATATGGCAAGATATTAACTGTCTTTTTCCCACCAGGAAGGTTTGCCACGAATGCCGCTGTCTGCCCTATGTTTTCGTTATCATCGTTGACACCTTTGACTAGGGGAATGCGGATATTAATGGAAACACCTGTTTCGGCGAGGAGTGTAAGATTTTTGAGAATCTGCTCGTTTTCAACTCCGGTCCATTTTTTATGTCGTTGGGAGTCCATCATTTTCAGGTCGTAGAGGAACAATTCGGTTCGTTTTGCCACATTGAGCAGTATCTCACTTTTTGCAAATCCGGTGGTATCCACTGCCCGGTGGATAGATCGCAAGCCAAGTTCATCCAGTAGAGCGATGAGAAAGTCTGATTGCAACAACGGCTCACCCCCAGAAATGGTTACACCGCCGCCAGACTGCTCAAAAAATACACGCTCTTTTTCAACGATCTCCACCATCTCATCCACAGTGGCTATTCTGCCCGACATCTCGGTTGCTTTAGTCGGGCAGACAATCGCACATTTACCGCAACTGGTGCAGCGCTCAAGATCGGTAACAACACCGTCTGGAGTGAGTTTACAGGCACTTTCAGGACAGATCTCAATGCATGCGCTACAGCTTATGCATTTGTCAGCAGTATACATTTTTTGGACTCGTGAAGAAATACTCTCTGGATTATGGCACCATGCACAGCGGAGAGGACAGCCTTTGAAGAAGATTGTGACCCTAATGCCAGGGCCATCGTTGATCGAATATTTTTTAACATCAAAAATCAGACCTGACAGCATAAATCATGTACCTTTTTGAAATGATGAGTTCTTTTGAGAATACGGCAAGTAAAAAACATCTTTTACAAACGTGGGGGATAATGAAATATCCCCCCGCAACGTTCATGCGGATACCGTTTCAGAAGGCATCATTTTCAGTACGCTCAATAACCTCCTGCTGCAAGTCGCCGTTCATATCGTTGAAATAATCGCTGTATCCGGCCATGCGTACCAGCAGGTCCTTGTAGTCATCCGGGCACTGCCGAGCCGCCAGAAGGGTTGCGGTGTCGACAATATTGAACTGGATATGGTGGCCGCCGAGGGTAAAATAGGAGCGGACAAGCTGGCCGAGTTTCCGAATATCGTCGTCCCGTTTCAAGAGACTCGGCAAAAACCGCTGATTTAATAGGGTGCCGCCGGATTTCACGTGGTCAAGCTTGCTCAGCGATTTGATCACCGCCGAGGGACCGTTGACATCGGCGCCATGGGACGGAGAGGTGCCGTCAGAAATTGATTTGCCAGCCAGGCGGCCGTTCGGGGTAGCGCCAAGAACCTTGCCGAAATAGATGTGGCAGGTTGTTGAAAGCATGTTGAGATGATACATGCCGCCCTCTTTTATGTTTGGATTCCCGTCTATCGTTGCCACCAGGTCATCGTACACTCGAACGGCAATTTCATCCGCGTAATCATCGTCATTACCGAAAAACGGGGTCCTGTTCATGATTGTTTGGCGCATGAACTCTTCACCCTCGAAATTCTGACCCACAGCGTGAAGCAGGGCATCCATGGTGAATCGACCCTCTTCCAGAACGTGTTTTTTAATGGCTACCAGGCTGTCGGTTACGGTTGCCAAACCGCAGCACTGGATATAACTGGTGTTATAGCGCGGGCCGCCATCATAGTAATCGCGGCCCTTGCTCATGCAGTCATCGATTACCACCGAGAGGAACGGAGCAGGAGCATACTTGGCGAACATCCTGTCGATATAGTTGCTCACCCGGATCTTTTGATCGACGACGAAATGGACCTGGGCGATAAATGCTTTATAAAGTTCATCGAATGTCCGGAAATCACGAGGGTCGCCAGTCTCGATACCGACTTTTCTGCCTGTAACCGGATCGATACCGTTGTTGAGGGTCACTTCGAATATCTTCGGGACATTCAGGTAACCGGTCAGCAGATACGCCTCCTTGCCGAAAGCACCTACTTCAATACACCCGCTGCAGCCACCGTCACGGGCATCCGCAAGAGTCTTACCCTGGCGAACCATCTCCAAGATGTAGGTGTCCGGGTTGAAGATGGAAGGATACCCATGGCCCTGGCGAATAACCTTGATCGCTGCATGGAGGAATTCATCCGGTGTATTGGTGCTGATGTGAACTGAGGAGCCCGGCTGCAGGATGTGCAGTTCTTCAATTACGTCCAGCATGATGTAGGAAACTTCGCTTGTGCCGTCCGAACCATCACGTTTCACCCCACCGATATTGATGTTGGTAAAATCGTTATACGTACCACTCTCTCGGGCCGTAATCCCAACTTTGGGGGGCGCAGGATGGTTATTCACCTTAACCCAGAAGCAGCAGAGCAGCTCTTTTGCTTCATTCCTTGTAAGGGTTTTCTGGGCCAGTTCTTTTTCATAAAAGGGATTGAGGTGCTGATCAAAGTGTCCGGGATTCATGGCATCCCATCCATTGAGTTCGGTAATGGTACCCAGGTGGACAAACCAGTACATCTGAATCGCTTCCCAGAATGTCTCAGGCTTATGAGCGGGAACCCGACGGCAAACCGCTGCTATTTTTCTCAGTTCTGCTACCCGATGGGGTTCAGGCTCTGTTTTTGCCATCTCCTCGGCGAGGTCAGCGTGCCGCTCGGCAAAGACAATTACCGCATCGCAGGAAATCGCCATCGCTTTCCATTGTTCAGCTTTGTCGGTTGCCTCGGGGTCATTGCGATAATCGAGATTTGCAATATTTTCTTCGATTTCACGTTTGAAATCGAGCATTCCCTTCTGGTATATCTTCCCGTCCAGAGCGGTATGTCCGGGTGCCCGCTGTTCCATAAATTCTGTGAACAGCCCTGCCTCGTAGGCTGCTTTCCACTCATCAGGGACATGAGAAAAGATTCGCTCACGCTGGGTTCGACCCTGCCAATAGGGAATCACCTCACGTGCGTAGGTGTCGATGTCTTCCTGTGTTGTGATATAACGCTGCATATCGCGGGTATTGAGTACATGAAAGTCCTCGACACTGTGACAAGTCAACTCCGGGAAGGTAGGTATTGCCTTCGGTTTCGGGCCACGCTCGCCGACAATAAGTTCATCTGCTCCCAGGTACAGCGTCTTCTTTTGGCAATGGTCCAAAAAGGTCATCGCACGCAGTACTGGAATAGAGTACTTGCCGAGGTTTTCCTTGTAATAGGCCGTCTCGTGCAATGCCCTTTCAATGGATATCGTTGGATCTGTTTCGACGGTTAATTTGCGAAGTCGCTGGATGCGGGGGTTCATGCCTGGGCCAATCGTGTTTTCGCGGGGATTATAAAAGTTCCCTTCTTTTGCCGCTGATCGTTCCGGTTCCGTGCTTGTTGTATTTACCTGTTCGAACATGATGCTTCCCTCCATGTGCCACTATAGCCTTTCCCTGCCGCACCATGGCTTTGACAGCAATGGTTGATAGGAAAAAAGGCTATGTTGCAAGATATTTTTGAGCACAAAAAATACAAGTGCCCTGAAAAATTAATGTTTTGCGGGAAGGGGTGGCTAGTGATACAGCATGCAGCAGCTGTATAAGCAGCGATAGTTTTTGCGAAGATTAGTTGCGATTATAGCGTTTGTCATGCCGGATCTGGTCTTTTATGCAAAACATCCTCAAGGTTTTTAAAGCGACAATAGTATCACTATCATGGCAACGATAATATTTCCCAACAAAAAAACAATCTCATGACTAAAAAGAATACAACAATTGATTGTGCATACGTGGTCGCGACATCAAAGTAAGTATTTTACTGAAATATTTCCCCCTCGCACCTTCAACCATCAGGGATGAAATCTGTCATTCACACCTTTATTAAAAAGGGATAGCTCAAGTCTCACTTGTTCGCACAATGAATATATGATGTGCCATTTTTCGGAGCTGTTGCCGCTTGCAGTTCTTTTTCGATTTTCTTTGAAGTGGGGGTTATCGAAAGTCCGCCGAGCGCGGTGCAGCGCAACTCGTGGGGGAGTGATCGTCCGACGCTATCCATAGCTTCCACGACTTCATCGAAGGGGATAACATGGTCAAATCCTGCGAGGGCCAAGTTGGCGCAGGATACGCCGTTGCTTGCCGCTAATATGTTTTTCCCAAGGCATGGTACCTCTACTCTATTCGCGACCGGATCACAAACCATCCCAAAGCTGTTCTGCAGTGCCATGGAGGCCGCAGCCAATGATGTTTTATAATCGCCGCCCATCATGGCAACCATTGCTGCAGCAATCATTCCTGATGATACCCCGCATTCTGCCTGGCAGCCGCAAACTTCCGCCGCGAAGGTGCTTTTTGTCGCGATCAGGGCACCAATGACTCCCGCTGCCAGCAGGCCTCTGGCCTTTGCCTCCCTGCCAAGATTCATGGTGTCGGCAACTGCCATAACTGTACCGGGTAGTCCCCCGCAGGAACCAGCCGTGGGTGCTGCCACAATAACACCCATTGCACTTTTGTTTTCCATTAGAGCGGTGACATACGGGATGATCTGATCAAGAATGCCCAGATCTAGCATTTTGCTGTCCTGATGCCTTGCCGCATATTTGCCGGACTGAAAACCCAGTATCCTGTCTTTAAAAAGTGTTCCCTGTAGTCCTTTCTGTATGGAATTCTCTATGACATCTACAAGATGCAATGTTTTTTTCATCACCTCATCCCGTTCAATACCACCCCTTGCGGCTTCATAATGAAGGGCAAGATCAGCAAGATTGATAAGCCTCTTTTCCGATCCATAACTATCCATTTCCAAACCCGTCGTAAATGGTACCATCGTTTTGGGTGTCGTTAAAATCGGGAGTACCGGCGAAATGAGCCTCGCGTAAGCAACGTTTTGATGTTGTAAAATCTTTTCAAGAAGGCCCGGGTCACATACAGTTGATCGAGAGGCGAAAATCAGGTTTTCTCTTCCGGAGTCGGGGCTGCAGGTTTTGTACTCTGAGTTTTGAAGTAAATCTACAAGACAAGATTGTGTACCCTTAGTCCAGATCACGAGCCCGTGGCAATCGCCATAAAAGGATACTGCCAAGCCGTCTATCCTGGTCACCTCGATCATGCCTCCCCCGGTGGAGATGGCTACGAGAGTGTGTTCCTCTTGTCCGTTTTTAAGGGCCAGGTTGTAGGTGTTGGGGTGAGGATCTTTCAAGTCGCCCGCAATGCAACTCACCCTGAGGTTCGCTTCTTGTAGCTCGCTCTTGTACCCGATCAATCTCTCATCATCAGCTTCGAAGCCTAAGAGTCCACCTGCAAGTCCCATGTCTGAACCCTGGGAAACCCAGGTTGTCGGTAAAGAACCATTGATATCAAAATGGACAGTCACACTTTCCATCGCACCTCCCATCAACTCTCTACCAATCTTACCTATTCTCACCGCCGCAGCGCTATGCGAACTGGAAGGGCCACGCATTACAGGTCCAATGACATCATTTAAAATACTGGGAATATTCATCTGCTTATTCATCTCCTGTCTGATAACAAAATGTAGTGGGTATGCAGTTAACTCAACTGCAGCTTGTTGTTTCCTCGAACTTAATAAGACATGATCTTGATATGGTCTGATAATTTTTGGGACAAAAAACGGATAAATTTATGATCAAATTGTTCGGCGTGACTTTTGGCCAGATGCTCGGCCATCTCTGCATCTTTATTGTCAATTGCATCGACCATTGCCTGATGCTCCATGACCCCGGGTTCATTTGGAGCCCATCCCATATATTCAAGGTGCATATGCTGCATGCGCATTCCTTCATTGAGCAGCTTTTTGTATGCAGCGGTGAAATACGGGTTGCAGGAGGCTTCACTAATAGAGAGATGAAACTCAAGGTTCGCCTCTATGGTTGCAAATGAATCGTTTTCTTCAACGGTTTCCAGAAAATAGGCTTGCGTCATTTTGATTTTTTCGAGATGTTTGTCATTTCTCTGGAGTGCCGCAAGATGGTGCGTGGCACGCTGCAAAAGACTTAATGCATCCAAATACTTAGGTATCAAAAGCAGATCAAAAGGCGCAACCACCGTCGATCTGTTTGGCAACATCAGCACCAGGCCATCTCCTGCCAGCTTAATCAATGCTTCTCGTACCGGGGATCGTGATGTTTCAAACATTTGGGCGAGGTTGGTTTCGTCCAGCGGTTCTCCGGGCCTGAGTGCCAATGTTAGAATTTCCTTTCTGAGGTGTTGAAATACCTGGATTTGCCTCTCACCTCTTACGCGTTTGTTGCCATTGCATTGTTTTGGGGTCAAATTAGCTTTCCTGATGGTAATAGTCATTTAGATTCCCATAATTTTCTTTCTAACTGTGAGCACAATAGTGATGGCAGCTAATCCTATCTGTCTTTATTCACTCTTTTTCTAATTACATCACAAGTCGACATGATGTCAACCCTGCAGCCCCTGGCGACGGTGTTGTTGTCAACAAGATTTCCTCGAAAGAGAATAAAATCGAAAAAATTACTGGTGCAGCTAGTTGTTACGATAACCAAAATTCTATTATATATCAGGTCATACGCATACTTTTCAATGAAGCGGCTGCTGTCAACATCATGATTTTTAATAAGATAATTATAATTTCCGGAAGATTAACTAATACAGGAAACAAAACTTGACAAAAAAAGACCGACCGATATGATGAAAAGGTCATGTCGACATATTGTGTTCATGATTCTTGGAAGTGCTGGCTTTGATGGCAAAGAAGAACGTATCGAACATTCAGAAGAGATGGTCTACCGATGAGACCACGAAGACTCACTTGGGAAGGATTTTTCACCTTTTAACGGCACCTCAACTATTAATGAAAAAAACAATGAAAAAAGAGCGAATTACACCATATTTTGTCGCAAGAGGGCCCCTTTTTCTTTGCCAATGGTCCCTATTTGTCAAGCATTGACTAATCAGGTTGTGATGTGTCGGCAGATATTGTATACATTTATTGCATGCTATTATGTGGGTCAGAAAAAGTAGGTGAGAGTTGCGTGGTTTACATAGTAGACCATGTGTTCTTTAGGCTCCTGTATCCATGATAACCTGAATGGGCACAGGGTTTGATATTTAATCGTGTCACATAAAAGGAGAATGCTGTGGAAAAGAAATTATTAGTTTCGTCTGTGGGTTGTGCTCTTGCTGGTTTGGTGTTGTTTGGTCAGGTCGTAACAGCTGCTGATCTGAAGGTCGGTATCATGGTTCCTACCACGGGATCAGAAGCAAACTATGGCAAAGACATGGAAAACGCCATTAACCTTGCTGCAGGAGAAATCAATAAGGCCGGTGGTGTCATGGGAATGCAGATAGTCACCTCTACGGTTGACGATGCCTGCGATCCACAACAGGCATCAGCTGCGGCAAACAAACTTGTGTCGGCCGACGTTACCGCCGTTGTTGGCGGGTACTGCTCAGGGGCGACTCTTCCGACTATGAAGATTTACGGTGATGCCAAGATGCCGTTCGTCATTGTTTCAGCAAATTCCACCAAATTGATTGATGTTAACCAGGGTAATGCTTTTCAGATCAATTCCACTGGCTTCGACCAGGTTAAAACAGCTGTTGACCTCTTCAAGGCAAAGGGAATAAACAAATTAGCAATTATCCATCAAGGCGACGGGTATTCTGAGGACCTTGCCAAGCTGACGCGGGAGACCTGGACCGGCATGGGCAAGGAGGTTGTGGCCTATGAGGTGGTAAATAAAGGAGAACAGGATCAATCAGCTCTCGTTACGAGTATTAAGTCCAAGGCACCTGATGCAGTTTTCTGGACTGCATATTATGCCGATGGATCGATGGTAATCAAGCAGCTTCGTCAGGGTGGTTATCGTAACCTTATTGCCGTCGGTGATGGCTCCAACTCACCGAAACTACTGGAAATTGCAGGAAAAGCAGCTGAGGGCGTATATTGTTTCTCCAACCCCAGCGTTGAATATCTCCCGGAAGCAAAGACCTTCCATGCCAATTACATTGCAACCTACAAGATGAATCCCGATTCGTATTCCGCTCTGGCCTATGATGGTATGAAACTTCTCGCCGATGCGGTCACCCGAGCCGGTTCCACTGACAAAGTGGCCATCACGAAGGCACTGGCCGGAACCAAAAATTTTACAGGTATTGCCGGACCGATCTCGTTTACTGATAAAAACACTCTGGCAAGAAGTAATTTTGTAACTTTGGTGGCAAAAGACGGCAAATGGCTTCTTAATCAATAGCATGCCCTTTTCAGCTCCCATCCTGTACAACTCGGTTGGATGCACCGTACCGAGTTGTACAGCCATGATACTCATCCTCTCTTAGCGGATTTGTTATGTCATTTCAGGATATCTTCCTACAGCAGATCGCCAACGGTCTGATTCTCGGTTCATTCTATGCCCTGGTAGCTCTTGGCTACACTATGGTGTTCGGCATCATAAAACTTCTGAATTTTGCTCATGGGGATCTGTACATGCTGGGATCTTTCGTGGGTTTTGTCATACTCTCTTTCCTGAGTGCCTATATAGGCAACAGTTGGGCAGGTATCCTTTGCAGCATGATACTGAGCATGCTAGCAGTCGGTCTTTTGGGGGTACTAATACAACGAATAGCCTATATACCGATGCTTTCCGCCCCGCGGCTTTCGATTCTCATCACCGCCCTGGCTGTCTCCATGGTGCTTTACAATGGAGTCATGGCCATCACCGATGGTCAAGTTCTGGCATTTAAGACCGACCTTAGCTATGAAGGCATTGAGTTAGGTAATGTGTTTATTACCAACACCCAGATGATACTTGTCGGAGCTTCTCTTGTCCTCATGATGATCCTCAACCTCTTTGTGAACAAAACTCTCTACGGAAAGGCAATGCGGGCGATCGCTATTGACCAGGATGCCTGTAGGCTCATGGGAATTAATGTAAATAAAATCATTGCGTTGACCTTTTTCATCGGTACATCTCTTGCCGCTGCTGCCGGAATTATGGCTGGTACATATTACGGCAGCATCCATTTTTTCATGGGCTTCGTCATTGGCCTTAAGGCCTTTACCTCAGCCGTCATCGGTGGAATAGGATCAATTCCGGGAGCTATGCTCGGCGGACTGCTCCTGGGTCTCCTCGAGTCATTTGGCACCCAAATTCCATATATTGGTACAGAGTGGAAAGATGTCTTTTCATTTGGGATTCTTATTCTTCTTCTGATCTTTAAGCCCACAGGGATATTAGGTAAAACCGAAATCGAGAGGATGTAATTCATGGTAGATTCTACAAAGACCGCGTCTGCAGATGTGGTCGGTCGGGATAATCCAGGTGGCCTGATCGGCTGGCTTCAATCACAGAAGAATCGCATGGTTATTCTTCTTTCTCTGGCCGGACTTTTTGTGTTTTTCCCCATTATTTCAAATAATTATGGCATGGAAGTTATGACAAATGTCTGGTTTTATGTCATTCTCTGCCTAGGATTGAACATTGTTGTTGGCTACGCAGGTTTACTCGACCTTGGTTATGCAGCATTTTTTGCAGTCGGGGCCTACACAACAGGTATCCTCACCTCCCATTTCGGTGTTAACTTCTGGCTGACTATTCCCATTGCTGTTGGTCTTTCAATTGGCGCCGGATTCATTATCGGTGGTCCGACCCTGAGGCTGCGCAGTGATTATCTCGCCATTGTCACACTTGGATTTGGAGAAATAGTCAGAATAGTTGCCAGAAACCTTGAAATAACCGGTGGAGCAAGCGGGCTCATTGGAATTAACAGACCGACGCTTTTCGGCTTCCATTTAAACGAGGTCGTCCATTTTTATTATGTTTTTTTTCTTCTTGCCATTTGTGCCTGTTTTATTAGCTACAGGTTGCAACATTCCCGGCTGGGCAGAGCCTGGCAGTACGTACGAGAAGATGAAGACGCCGCAGAAGCCATGGGCATTAACCGGGTTGCGGTTAAATTATATGCCTATATTATCGGTGCCATCTTCGGCGGAGTTGCCGGCTGTTTCTTCGCCGCGAAAATGACAGCTATTTCACCGGAAACATTTATGTTTCAGCAGTCGGTTCTGATTCTTCTCGGTGTGGTGCTGGGTGGTATGGGCAAGATTCCAGGTGTTACAGTCGGTGCTTTTGCGCTGGTTCTCTTCCCAGAGGTGTTCAGGGGTATCGGTCCCATGCGATTGCTGGTTTTCGCAATTGTCATGCTGGTAATCATGTTATACAGACCGGAAGGTATTTGGCCAGCAAAAAAATCTTAACCCGCTACAGATAATTTAAGGACGGAATAACTCAATGGCCCTTTTGGACGTCAATAATCTTGTACTAAATTTTGCTGGTCTTAAGGTTATCAAAGATCTTAGCTTTACTGTTGAAGAGGGCAGTATTGCCAGTCTCATAGGACCAAACGGAGCCGGTAAGACCTCGGTTTTTAACTGTCTCACCGGGTTTTATAAGCCCACAGCCGGCAATATTATCTTTAATAATAGGGCGATAACCAAGGAAAAACCGCATAAAATAACACAGTACGGCATGGCCAGGACATTTCAAAACCTGAGGCTTTTTAAGAGCATGACAGTATTGGAAAATGTCATGTCAGGAATGCATTGTCGCAGCACGGCCGGTCCCATTGGGGCCATATTACGAACCGGTTCGCAGCAGGCGGAAGAAGCCTCAATAACCGAGTACTGTGAAGCATGTCTCGATTTTGTCGGTATCCTTGACGAAAAAAACAGGATAGCCTCAAACCTCTCCTATGGCCATCAACGAAGAGTTGAGTGGGCAAGGGCTTTGGCTACCATGCCGAAACTTCTGCTCCTTGATGAGCCTGCCGCCGGACTGAACTTAGATGAAAAGCAGCAACTAATCGCACTCATAAAACGCATCCGAGATCAACGCGGGATTACAGTTCTTCTTATTGAGCATGATATGGGGCTTGTCATGAAAGTATCTGAGAAGATAACCGTTATTGACTACGGAAAAAAAATTGCCCAGGGCAGTGCTCAAGAGGTCCAGAATAATCCAAAAGTTATAGAAGCCTATCTTGGCAAAGAAGAGGAAGAGATCGCATGAGCAATATTATTCTCGAAATTAGCAATCTTGAGACCTATTATGGCAAGATTCATGCGCTTCGCGGTATATCTTTGACTGTTAGGGAAGGGGAAATTGTAACCCTTCTAGGAGCAAATGGTGCTGGCAAAAGTACTACCCTAAGGGCAATATCCGGACTCATTCGTGCTACCTCTGGTACCATTTGTTATAGGGGAGAAGATATAACGAAGATACCTGCTCATGACATCGTGAAGAAACGACTTATCCATGTTCCCGAAGGGAGGAAAATCTTTAAGGGAATGACCATCACCGAAAATCTTGAGCTTGGCTCATTCACCCTTCAGGATGCTGCTGAACGAAAGCGTCGGATGGACCACGTATTCGAAATATTTCCTGTATTGGAAGAACGCAGAAACCTTGATGCGTCCTTTCTTTCAGGTGGAGAACAGCAGATGCTGGCTATGGGGCGTTCGATGATGACCAATCCCGATCTTCTGCTTCTTGACGAGCCTTCAATGGGTCTTGCTCCTTTCATGGTTCAGGAGATCATGAAAATAATTCTCCGGCTCAACAAAGAAGGGGTAACCATTCTGCTGGTAGAGCAGAATGCCAAGGTTGCCCTGAAACTTGCAGACCATGGTTATGTTCTCGAAACCGGCAAAATTGTCATCAAAGGAGATGCCAAAACATTACAGCAGGATGAAAGTATCGTTAAAGCGTATCTTGGTGAATAGACTTAAAGCCGTTTTGAATAAGTGAAGTGATGAGGGATCTCTTTATTCAAGCTTCATAAAAATAGATCTCTTCTTTAGATTCGCTTTCTACCACGCTCACTCCTCTTTTAAAATTGTCACTATCCCGTCAACCATATCATACTTGGCAGCCACGATCTTGACCCTTTTCTCTTCGACCAGATATTTGAGAATCTCAGATTGTTTTGTCAGGTTGGCCGCTATGGTTTTTGCGTTGGTATCGATTGTGCCATTCACCAACTTGGGTTTCTTGGCTGCCGCGAAATCTTTCTCACCTTTACAGGCAGCACAATCATTTTTTTTGTTGTCTGTACTTTTCACTTGTGTGTCAACTGCGGCAGTGACTTCTCCGTAATGCTCATGTCCGAATACCATGATCAATGGCGATCCGAGATGCTCGGCGGAATACTCGATACTTCCGAGTACATTCCGATCAAGAACATTTCCAGCGACACGCACAACAAGGATCTCTCCGAGTCCTTTGTCAAAAATAATTTCCGGCGGAACTCGAAAATCGGAACAACTGAGGATGATAGCATATGGTTTCTTGCGATTTGTCAAGGATGTTCGGGTTACAGTATCACTCATGCCCGCATTTAAGCGTTTTCTCTCTGAGAAATGTTTGTTGCCATCCATCAGGTTTTGCAGCGCATCGTCCGGTGATATGCTTGTGCTGATGTTGGGGATTGCGAAAACGAGCCCACCGGTAATAGCTACGTCTCCAAATGCTATAGCGATTACCCTCGCCATTTTCCTTTGGAACATACAATGTGCCTCCGTAGTGATGTTAAGGAAAATCAGAGGTGCAGAACCCCTGATTGGCTGATTTTTTTCCTGACCACTGCACCTAGCCGGCGATGCTGAGTGTTCAAGTGATATCTATGACCAATGTCAATTATAAGTCAAGGATTTAACGCGACACCTTGTACTTTCTGACCCAGCATCTTTTCCGCTGAGTCGTCACAGTAAGCGACCTTCATGATTTGTTTTGCGAAAGATGAAATCGTAAGCTCTCCAATCTGGATGATCTATGAAAGTGCATTTGGACGATGATCACCATAGCCAACAATTTCCCATAAGATGTTAACCGGTATATCAGAGAACAAACATCATGAATTCCTCGTCTCTGCGCTCTCAATTTTTCAGTTTGCTGTTCCAGTATTCAACGTAAGCGAGATAAGCCTTTTTGCTGGTCAAGAATGAAATGTGTTGCTCGACGTTCAGTTTGTATGCAACCAAAGTCTTGACACCCATTCTGCGAGCCTTTTCCATTCTGTGGTTCCCGTCGATTAAGTTGTATCGTCCAGGAGAGATTTCCGCCAATATTACCGGTATGGAAATATCAGTTGAATCCACATGGGATTCGTTGATCGAAGAAAAATCATTGGGAAAATCGCATACCGCTACATCTTCAACGGTGATGCCATCGGGAGTCCTTTGAATATGTTCGAGAATTTTTGTGATATTAAACTCAAAAATACCATTGGGATACAATTCATCACCGATGTCAGCGGGGCACGGCGTGAAATCATTATCGACCTTCAGTAATTTTTTCATAGGTTGGATGTTCTGAGAGGACCTTACCCAGTTAGCCTCCATCTCTCACGGTAAGAAATAAATGTATCTAAAAACTGAACATATCACACCAATTTCTTTGAATTTATTCAATTTTAGAATATGATCGGCTGTAGATTACAGAAATCATTTTTCATCAACCATAGGAAAAATCACATGACACTTACCAAAGCAGATCTCGTTCAGCAGGTATACAAAAATCATGGCAACCTGACCAAGACCGAGGCTGTCGATGCAGTAGAAGCATTTTTGAAATTATCAAAAGGCACCCTGATCAGTGGATCAGATCTGCTGCTAAGTGGGTTTGGGAAGTTTAATGTCAGGGATAAGAATCCCAGACGTGGAAGAAATCCCAAAACAGGAGAAAGTCTCGAACTGGATGCCAGAAGAGTTGTCACTTTTCATCCATCTGGGCTCCTGCGCAGCAAGGTTAATGAGGGTTGATTGTTGCGTGTATACGGACTGTTGTGTCACAGCTAGAGGGGGCCAGTTTTTTCTTGAGTGTTGAATTTGCTTTTCAAATCAGACAACTAAGGCATGTTTATTATTCTCTTTTGAAAATATGGACTTGAAAGAATTCTCCACCAAAAATATACTTGAGGATCAAATACTGATCATTGAGGAGAACGATTATGATATTGCGGCGTTTATTGCAGAGATGGAAAGAATCGAGACCGAGATTCGTCACACTCGACAAGAATGCATATAAAATTCCTATCTACGAAATGAACAAGGTGCTTGAGTGCACTAAAGATGGCAAGGTGACTGTTGACCATAGAGACTACGGTGTTGACAGCGCAGATGCCATTATGAGTTTTTGGGCTTATATGAACAAGGTCGCAGCGTATAATCTGCGTTATGGATGCTACCCTGCATGGCAAGACATCAACGAATGCGAAAGAGAGTTGAACTTTGAAAGAAACTTGTTCTTTCTGAAGTAGGGCAATAGTCGTAGTCTTGTCTTATTTCTTGCTAATACTGATTGTGGTTTTTGGAAAATTATGCAGTCATGATATAGATATGACCTTCTTATAGTTGTTAAATTAGCAGGTTGAGGTTTATAATTTCTTTAGAGGAAGGAAAAGGGGCATGGGATGAAAAATTTGCCAAAAAATGTTGATAGTGAAATTTTTCAGACCAGATCTCAACAAAATACGTCTCAGGAGTTTTGCCAAAATTTTGCCAAAATAGATCTAAACATGAGTAACTCTGAGTAAGCTTGGTTAAATAGCAACAGAGGAGGTTTGTGATTAATTATATAAACAACCGACCCCAGAGGGGCCGGTATTGGTTAACCCCTGGAAGGGGATAAATTGCTTTGCCTCTTGAAGAGGCAAAGGGAGTTGCCCCCTAATTCTGTTTCAAAACAATCGTCCTTGCTTCTCTTGTTTTGCTTCCTCTTTTTCCTGAAACTTTACATATTGCCTTATCATCTCCGCATCAAGTCCTACTGTATCTACACAGTAACCTCGCGACCAAAAATGATTACCCCAATAGGGCCTATTCTTCAACTTACGAAATTTATTGAAAATCCGGATTGCAGTCCGCCCTTTCAATGTCCCTACAAAATTTGAGATTGATACCTTCGGCGGAATCATCGCCAGCAAATGAACGTGATCAATTTGAACATTGAGTTCGACTATTTCACCTTTTTGTTGATCTACAAAAGCTCTGATGCAACGCTCTACCTCGTGTGCTACTTCCCCTATCAGTATTCGAAACCGATACTTTGGTACAAAAACAATGTGATATTGGCAGCACCATATCGTTTGTGATAACTTACGGAAACGGCTCATTGCTACTCCTCTTGTTGCGTTGTGGGGACAACTCAACTTGGGTTATAGCAATGAGACGTTCATGCGGCAAAGCCTATGAACTCTGACCTTGGCCTGAGGCCAAGGATTTCTATATTTGATTAAAATCACAATGATTTTGTTTCTTTCTGTTACTCTTCATTACTCATGTTTAATCTGTAAAAATGGCCCTGTACGCACTGAAAATCCGTGAGTCTAAGTTCCAACATTACCGTCAAACTACTTACACTCATTTAAAGATCCAGTTGAGACTACCCAGCCGAATTTTAACAATTTCTGGGATGTTCCTCAAGTTGATATCTTCATCAAATCTCAGTTGTGATAGCTTGATATAGTCAGTTCCCACCTTAATCATGTTAATAATTTGTTCATTGAACCCAACCACTTCAATTACAAAGACAAGCCAATTTTGGCCAGGCCATATTAGCCCACCAGCATTTTTTGCCATTCCAAAAGTCCAATATCTGAATAGCGCCATTTATCACTGAATGCAGCGGATCAGACGGAACTCTCACTTGCATGTTGGTTCGATAAGCTATTAGTCGATCCATTCCTTCAATGCAGGCACCTCCACCGGTCAAAATAATTTCTGATTCCAGTAATTCACAGTAGAGTTTCTCGGGAAGTCTTTTTAGAGAGAGCTCAATCATTGCCATAATTTTCTCTAGCACTGGCTCTATCGATTGGCTGATATCGGTTTTTTTTACGCAACGGTGAACCTCCTTTCTTTTAACAATATCGATGCCTGAAAAATCAAATGTTGCACAATTTTTTTCCTGTTCACTCTGAAGAGATAATGGCAGAGATGAAATAACATGGGTTAATTTCTCATTATAAATATCAAATACCTGAACTCTATATTTTGACACAACCGCCGAACGGACAGCTCGTTGCAAATCGCTGCACGCGAGGCGAATTGATGAACAATACATTATACGCCCATCACGGAACACCGCCAGATCGGTGATACCAGCACCGATATCTACAACACATTGCGCCTTAGGAAGGGTTACGTCTATTCCTGCACCGTTTGCCGCTGCCCAGACTTCCGGGATTATAGGTACCTGTGATGCCCCGGCATTCATAAGGGCTTGACGAAGAGAATCACGCTCCTTTTCCGTTGTCCCTGTTGGCGCACAGGTCAATGTTATTGGTGCTAATAAAAATATTCCGGCTTTTTTTATGAACGGTTTGACTAAGAGGGTGGCATTTTTAAGGTCGACAATTACCCCGCTGCGCAGTGGTTTTGTAGAAATTTTATTGTTTATATACTGGAAATCTTCATCGGTAATATTCTCCGATTTTCCTATAGAAAGACCTATTGAAGAAGGTCTTTCTATAGTCTTGCCATTGAAAGAATTGTAAATTCGGGTATTGGCGGTTCCAAAATCTATCGCTAGAGCAGGGCGCTGTATCATCCGGCGGAATAAAGACGGCAAAGAAATTACTCTCGTTTTGTTGTTGGCAGTCATCATCGTTTGGAAAACATTTGTTTTTGTAGTGTTTCGAACAGATTGATGATGGTTTCCCTGGCATCGCCTAGAAGCAGTATGGTCTTGCTGTTGTCATAAAGTGGATTCGGCACGCCCGAATATCCTGGATTTGTATCAAAGTTGCAGACGATCACCTGCCTGGCATCCTGGGCAAGCAGAATGGGCATCCCAGAGATAGGCGTCCCTTCACGTTCAATGGCTGCCGGGTTAACGACGTCACAGGCACCGATGACTATGGCTACATCTGTTTCACTAAACAGCAGATTGACCTCGTCCATCTCCAGCAGATTTTCATAATCAACGTCCGCCTCCGCCAGCAGCACATTCATATGGCCGGGCATTCTGCCGGCAACAGGATGGATGGCGTATTTGACGCTCGCTCCCCTGTGTTCGAGCAGCGATGCCAACTCCACCAGCTTGAACTGGGCCTTGGCAAGGGCCATGCCATAGCCGGGGATGATAACCACGATTTTTGCCGCAGCCAGTGCCGCTACTGCCGCTGAGGCGGCATCGGACGCGGGGGGTGGTGATGGCGCGGGTATGTCAACGACCAGGGACTGCAGCAGGAGCTGGATGGTCTTTTTGGCATCGCCTTCCAAAAAGATAGTGTTTTCCTGGTCGTACAAGGGGTTATCGACACCTGAATAGCCGGGTTTACGATCGAAATTGCAGCAGATTACCTTTTTAGCCTCATGGGCCATGAGAATGGGCATTCCCGAGATCGGGGTACCCTCGACTTTGATGGCTGCTGGGTTGACAACGTCGCAGGCACCGACGACGATAACCAGATCGGTTCCATGAAAGTCCGGGTTTATGACATCCATTTCGACGAGCATATCATAGTCGATGCCGGCCTCAGCCAGGAGCACATTCATATGGCCGGGCATGCGGCCGGCAACCGGATGGACGGCGTACTTGACATCTTTGCCCATTGCCGTCAGTTCTTGGGCAAGCGTCGCGACCTCCTGTTGCGCTTTAGCCAGGGCCATGCCGTAGCCAGGGACTATGATGATCTTTTCCGCAGCCTGCATGGTTGTTACCGCCCGGGGGAATAGGGCCGCGGTGTCAGCGGGAACTGCCTCGGCCTTTGGCGGCCACACGGCAATAGCTGGTGTTTTCGCGACAGTCTGCTGTCGTTTGTAGTCCGGAAAAATAATCTTTCCAATTTTGCGGTTCATCGCCTTGCACATGACATAGGTAAGAATCGAGCCGGAAGCGGCGACGGTTGCACCGAAAGCGATCAGCAGCTGGTTTTCGATCACCATGCCACAGAGAGAAGCGGCCAGTCCTGCTGTTGCATTCAGCGATGAAATCAACACAGGCATGTCGGCTCCACCAATACGAATCGCCAAAAGGATGCCAAAACATATGCCGAGAAAAATCTCGAAGATAAAAAAGTACGGAGCGACACCAGCCTGCACAACAAGAGAGAGGGCACCGGTGACCACCAGGGCGGCAAAATTAAGGACAACAAAGAGATTGTGGTGAGTGAGCACCTGGGGGGCCTGCATCATTTTACCCGCGAGTTTGGCACTGGCGATCATGCTGGCGCTGAAAGTCAGAGAGCCGATCGCCAGACCGAGAACTCCAGAGATTTCGCTTACCAGGCTGAGTGCATGGGTTGTCCGGGAAAGTTCTACTAGAGAGACCAAAAAAGCTGCAATACCACCGGCTCCGTGTTGAAATGCGACCATGGCGGGAACCTGAATCATGCTGACGGTCCTAGCCAGGGTAATGCCGGCTGTTGCTCCCACGAGAAACGCTATGATAACGGTGCCAATGTCGACAATGCCATGACGATAAAGGACCAAAATGAAGGCCAGGAACAGCGCTAAGGCAGCTGTCAGATTTCCGTGTTTCGCCCTGAGAGGCTCACGGAATTGCCAGATACCGATTATGAGAATAGCGATTATAATAAAATCGATGGGCAGTGTCATTGGAGAGGGTCCCCTAGTTGATAATTCAGGAAGTCTTCTTTTTTCCTTTGAAGAGCTTCAGCATTCTGTCAGTGATGGCAAAGCCTCCGACCACATTGAAAGTTGCGGTCGTTATGGCGATGGCACCGAGAATTTTTTCTATGGATGTAGTCGGCACGGAAAAAAGGATGAGCGCCGCCAGAATTGTAATGGCGGAGATGGCATTGGTCATGGACATCAGCGGCGTGTGCAGCAAAGGGGGAACCCGTGAAATAAGGACGTAACCAATGGCAAAAGAACCGATAAAAACAACGGCCATCAAAAGCAGATTAAACATGTACATGTCTCCAGATTATATCAGTGTCATATGGGAACAGTTCGCGGGTGCCGACAGCAAAATTTCATCTCTGTCGACACCCGCTTTATTATTGTTATCCAGAGCAGACACCCATTGTCGATACAACTTACTTCATGGCTTTCAGGGTGCCTTCATGGACGATCTTCGACTGATAGGTAACAAGAGAGTTTTTGACGATTTCATCGTCAAAATCGAGGCTATCCTTGCCCTTTTTGAAGAGGTTTTCGACATAGTAATACAAGTTGTTGGCATACAGCCAACTTGCATGGACTGCCATCCGCCCGGGGATGTTCTGTATGCCGCAGACATGGACTCCATATTTTTCGATGAATTGACCGGGAATGGTTACGTCACAGTTGCCTCCCTGATCAATGGATACATCGATGATGACGGAACCGGGCTTCATGCCGGCGACCATCTTGTCGGTGATGAGGATTGGGGCTATTTCACCTGGTACCAGCGCGCTGAGAATTATCACATCGATATCCGCCAGGTGGCTGGAAATAAGCATCCGTTCTTTTTCCAGCCATGATTCGTCGAGGGACTTTGCATAACCGCCACTGCCTGCCGCCAGTTCCTGGGGAATATCGAAATCAATTACCTTGCCTCCCAGGCTGTCTGCTTCGACAGATGCATTTTTACGGATATCGAGAGCTTTTACAACGGCACCCAGCCGCTTGGCGGTAGCGATTGCCTGCAGGCCGACGACACCGATACCGATGACCAGAAAATTTGCCGGCTTGATTGTGCCGATGGCGGTGCCGATCATCGGAATGAATTTCGGCAGCTGGTTGGCGGCCATTATGACTGATTTATACCCGGTGACCGCGCTCATCGAAGACAGGGCGTCCATTCTTTGGGCGCGGGAAATCCGAGGAATACCGTCCATGGTCAGGGCGGTAATATTTTTTTGCTGGAGACCCCTGACCATCTGATGGCTGCCGGGGGCGGCAGGATGGAGAAAGGTGATTAATATGCTGTCTTTCTTCAGCATTTCCACTTCATGCTTTTTCTTTTGTTCGTTGAAAACCGGCTGTTTGACTTTCAGGACCACATCGGCCTCGGCAAACATTTTCTCGACGTCGGCAGCAATGGTCGCCCCGGCATTCCTGTAGTCATCATCCAGGATCAAGACGCCTTCGCCGGCCCCTGCTTCGACCACCACGGTGAAGCCAAGGGCGATATATTTTTTAACGGTCTCGGGAGTAGCCGCCACCCGTTTTTCTTCGGTTAGAATTTCTTTGGGTATTGCAATCAACATGGTTAACCTTTTTGGTGAGTGTGTTGCCAGCGCAACGGAGACTATCGTTATTGGCTCCTCTTGAGCTGCTGGAAAATTGAGGAGCAACAGGCCGTATCAAACGATACTGAACTTTTCGCGGGCTACTGAATAAAACTTTTTCAGTGCCGGTTCAAAAATGGGTGGATGTTGGCTTCTGAGTAAATTTTCCACTGTTTTCAATATCTCTGTTTTTGTTT
>CAWDST010000013.1:0-84982 GCA_963804965.1 uncultured delta proteobacterium | reverse complement strand
CCCAAATATGCCACTGCAACAATGGATATTGTCCTCCGATTCAAGCGCCTTGAAAGAAAAGATCAGCACCTTTGTCAGAGCTACAATAAAGTCATGGAATGGATCAACGAAGGCTACGAAACCAAAGCAGCCACTGACACAAGCAACTGATGCAACAGCCACGGATACTCGACAAAAGATGAAGATATCCTAAGCGATTACCTGCGCGGCGACTCAACAGTCAACGGAGTTAAGCGAAACCTCCAGTCTATATTGACCGACGCTGTGACGGCAGTGGTTCCTTGCACATTTTAAGTGATATAGGAATCAGCACCAATAAAAACGGCACACTCACCCTGAACAACTGCCAAGCTTGATACTGCCCTTGAGGGAAATTTGGATTCAATGGTCACCTTGCTGGCCGGCAATGATACCGAAAATGGAATTATGAAAAAGTTTCATTCCTATCTGCTTGACCTTACCTCCGGTACCAAGGGCATGTATGCCAATCAAAAAAATCGCTATACAACACGAGTTCAGCGCCTGGACAGTCAGATCGCCCAGAAAGAAACACTCATGGAAAAAATCGAAAAATCGATGCGGGCACGCTTCAATGCCATGGAACTCCTGATCAGCAACCTGAACTCACAGGGCAACTATCTGACCCAGCAAATAAATACCTGGTCAAATTCGGGGAACAACTAATGAATGCCTATAATCAATACCAGCAAAATCATGTTCTCTCTGCATCTCCGGAACAGATACTCCTGATGCTCTATGATGGAGCAATACGCTTTACCCGCCAGGCCATTAGTGGCCTTGAAGATGACAATCTTCCCCATTTTCACCATGGTATCAAAAAATCCATGGCCATCATTTCGGAATTCTCCAATTCGCTCGATCACCGCATCGGCGGTGAGATTGCCGAAAACCTTGATGCCTTATACAATTTTATGATCCGGGAACTGACCCTGGCCAACCTTCATAAAGACGCAGATAAATTGCGGGTGGTTGAGAAATTGCTGGTAGATCTGCGCGCCACCTGGGGTGAAGCCATTGAAATCAACAAAGGCCAGATACCCATTGAAAAAATGATCGAACTTGGCAATGGGTTAAAGGAACCGGAGAGGAATAGTCCGGGGAACCATGTATCATTCTCAATATCTCGATAAAGCTCTTTCAGCGGCAATTGCTATGCAACGCTTAGAAACCGAACTCAGAGAATCATTTACCTGCTACAACAGCATCTTGACATTATTGCAGAATATAGACAGGGAGGTTGGAACTGCCTCTGAAGATGAGTTACTGGTCATGGGCGGCTCTTTAAAAGATCTGCAGGCATCGGCCACACTGATTGATCAGACGATTATGGCGCAGTTGCAAGGAAAAAGGGTTACAAATGATACCCTTTCAACTTTACTGGAAAGTCGTGAGAACATCGTAAAAGAAATCCTCCTTCTCAATAGAAATATTGCAGCCAAGGCCATGGGAGTGAAAACACTTCTTGCCCATGAACTGGAGACACTTCGCAGCGGTGCATCGGCAATGAAAGGCTACAGGCAAAAGGAATACGAACAAGGCCGGATTGTCAACAGCAGCACATAATCTTCTTAAATTTCAGTTCATCAAAGTTGTTGCTCGCCGATTAATCGTCAAGGGAGGAGAGCAAATGCAGTCAGTGGAAATGTATTTTAATGAGACAATTGAAAAATACGACCTCTTCAAACAAGCGGCGACATCGTTTTTTCATGAAATTCATTCGTTGACACCCGATGACATCTCTCAACGTTGTGACAATCTCTCCGGTATGCTGAAGGAGACTACCGACAATAAGGAACAATTCTTCACCATCATGGAATTTTTCGGTCCAGGAGTTCTCGACAACTCCTCCATCGGTGAATTTCAACGAACACTCGATAAAGCAATCCATGCCTGCGAGATACTCCACTCTGAGCTTATTGCCTATAAGCGTAACCTTACCTTACCGTCCAAATAGCTGTATCCTTGTAAGAATAATTTTTGTTAGTTCGACTTTGTCTCCTTTTCCAAGCTGAACCTCAAGTTACCCTGTTGCCTATACTTGTTTTTGATGCTACTATTGTAGGTAGATAAGAACCGGACTTTAAAAGTTTTTCTCTTTTAAATTGCCTGAGGCAAGCAATACAATGAGCACCGACCCCGAATATTTTGCAGACCATTCCCAATGGCAAACCGGTACGTATCTTCCTCCCCCTTCTCGACCGACTGGAAAGGGTGAGAGCGCATTGTATCTGCGAGGATATCGTCCCGCCGAAGTTTTCTCTGGTGTTCAAGCCGGGATTTCTGCCGACCGACCTTATCGATCAACGACAGCCGTGTATCATCAGCATCGATATGGGAGGGCCGACACTTTCACTAGAGGCGATGATCCAGGAAATCGTTGATCCCCAAACCCTGCGGATGATCCTGCAAAAATCCATAAGCCATGATCAGATGCGGGATTTTTTCCGCATCGATGCGGTAACCAAAGTTATCTCAAGTTCGTTCCGCACCCAGTTCGCTCAATACCAATAGCGAACCTTGGGTAATTCAGGGGGAAACTGTGGATATTAGTGGCAGCGGGATACTGGCACTCTTCCCGAATACTCCACCCACCGACAAACAGGTGCAGCTCGAAATATTTGTTCCCTCCATCGAACCCGAGACGGTAAAGGTAGTCGCCCACCAGGTTCGGGTGCAGCAGCTTAACGACGGTCGCTATGAAGTTGCATATCATTTTGACGATATCACCATGGAAGATAGAGATAAAATCATAGGCTGCTGTCTGGTATTACAAAGAAAACTGCTTCGTCTTAAGGCACAGATTCTGGAAAACTGAGAGACTACCCTTTCCGTGAAAAATACAAACAACACACCCTCTTGAACTAACCTTTTGGTTTTTCCAGTCGATAGAGAAGTATGGATACCATTACTCCCCTTTCATCCATATTACCGGTCGGCTCCAGCACATCGCAAGGAAGAGAACGCAATCAGAGTCAGCAGTTTCAGACGGCCGGACAAATGTTCAAGGCTGTGGTTCTTGAAGCCATGGGCAACAATCGCTTCGTTCTCGATATCGGCGGTAACCGTCTCTCTGCAAGCTCCGACGCCAAGCTGGTTGCGGGCCAGATTCTCCAACTCCAGGTTACCAAGACCGAACCGCAGATCGAGCTGAAAATCGTTACCGACACCCTCAACCAATTAGCCGGTCGGTCGCTGACTCTGCTCGGTAAAAATATAGATCTTACAGCCCTGTTTGAAGCAGTCACACTCTACAACCCGCCACCTTTGCAGCTCCTCACCCCAACGAGCCGGAGTGTTCTGGAAAGTTTTTTTTCACTGCAACAGACGAGTCTTGCTGAAAAGGATGGTGGGGCAGTTCTCAAAGAATTGATCGATGGCCTTGGTCTGAATCTCGAACACCTTCTTGCAAAAGGTGATAAAAATGCTGCTGTACATACCTTGAAGGCCGCTCTCCTGGAAATGGTCCACAGCTTTTCCTCGGCCGAACACCTCTCCGAGGTCACCCAAAAAGTTCTCACTACCCTTGAGCTTTTTCAGTTCGCCCAGCTTCAGACCAGCAACACATCCCAGTTTATTTTTCCTTTACCTTTACCCTTTGTCGAGCAAGGTTATTTGATAGTTGAACAGCAGGAAGAAGGGAGTGGATCAGGTCCCTCAGAGGCCCTGGAAAATCGATTTTCCCTGCACCTGACGATGTCCGATCTCGGCAATCTTCGAATCAATTTTCTCCACAACCCTGAAGGCTTATTTGTTAGATTTCATGCAGATTCTCAAGAAAAAGCCGATTTCATCGCCGCTCACAGCGAAGAACTGAAGGCAGCTATAACGAACATCCCGCTCATGAGTCTGACTTTTGCGGGCGATGCTTCGGATCCGATTAATGATCTGATTCGAAGCATCGTTCCCCAGGGAAGCTCAATACTTGACACGAAGGTTTGAAATGGCCGAGCAAAAAACGATCAATAAGGCCGTGGCCATTGTTTATGATGAAAAAGAATCGGCGGCACCGAGAGTTGTGGCCAGCGGCAAGGGTCTAGTTGCCGAAAGGATTATAGCCACGGCAAGAGAAGCCGGTGTCCATATCAAGGAAGACCCCAACCTCGTGGAGATCCTCGCCAAGATACCATTAGGCAGTGAAATACCGGTTGAACTGTATCAGACGGTTGCCGAAGTTCTCGCATTTGTCTATCAGGTGAACGACAAATTCAAACAAAAGCTCGGCGAACGAAAACTTTAGCGTCGGCAAAAAAAGAGGGTTGCAGCATCTTTCATGCTGCAACCCTCAGTGTATTTCAGTAAATGGCGGAGCGGACGGGACTCGAACCCGCGACCTCCGGCGTGACAGGCCGGCATTCTAACCGACTGAACTACCACTCCAACATTTTTACTTCATCCCGTGGGACAGAATTGAACTCTATCCCCGGCTGTTACTTCATCCCGTGGGACAGAATTGAATTCTGTCCCCGGCTGATTAACACTTGGTGGGCGACACAGGGTTTGAACCTGTGACCCTCGGCTTGTAAGGCCGATGCTCTCCCAGCTGAGCTAGTCGCCCCCATGCGAGACATGAACCTTCCCCTTGACAACAATAACAAAGAAGGGTTGTTCTCTGAGGAAACCATAAAAAAAAGGAACCAAAGTTTCATCGGTTCCTCGAACGTACGTTCTGGCGGAGCGGACGGGACTCGAACCCGCGACCTCCGGCGTGACAGGCCGGCATTCTAACCGACTGAACTACCGCTCCAACATTTTTACTTCATCCCGTGGGACAGAATTGAATTCTGTCCCCGGCTGATTAACATGGTGGGCGACACAGGGTTTGAACCTGTGACCCTCGGCTTGTAAGGCCGATGCTCTCCCAGCTGAGCTAGTCGCCCCCTCTCAATCAAACGTGAAGGACTATTTACCAACTTCACCCTGCCACGTCAAGGAAAAACATCAAGTATGATAAATATCCGACAACATTCCATATTCGTGTGCTATTTCAAATCGTTGTTACTGTTCGAAAAGAGCTTTTCCCGGTGTTGCGGCAAGGGCCTGCTCAAGCACCTCATCCATATGATTGACTAAATCAATCTTCAGCGATTTGCGAATTTTTGCCGGAACATCGCTCAAATCCCGTTCATTGTCCTTGGGAACCAGAACGTGGGTAATGTTGCCTCTCTTGGCGGCCAAAAGCTTTTCGGTGAGACCGCCGATGGGCAACACCCGGCCACGCAGAGTGATTTCCCCGGTCATAGCCAGATTGTGTTTCACCGGAGTCTTAATAAGCGCAGAAACCAGGGATGTGGCCATGGTAATTCCGGCAGACGGTCCGTCCTTTGGAATAGCACCTTCAGGTACATGGATGTGAATATCGAGTTTCTGGTAAAAGTTCTCTTCAAGCCCCAGGACCTTGGCTCGCGAACGGACATAACTGAGAGCCGCCTGCGCCGATTCCTGCATAACATCGCCAAGTTTGCCGGTAATGATCAGCTTGCCCGCCCCGGTCATGAGAGTTGCCTCGATCTGCAGCAATTCCCCACCGACTTCGGTCCAGGCAAGACCGGTAGCCAGACCGATTTCATCATTTTCTTCAGCCAAACCATATCGATATTTGGGAGTGCCCAGGTATTTAGCAACCGATTGGGCGTTAACCTGGTATTTTTTGCCTTTGAGTTTTTTCTTCAATCGTTCCCTGGCAATCTTGCGACAGAGCGAGGCGATGATTCTCTCCAGGTTCCGCACCCCGGCTTCACGAGTATACCGGCGGATGATCTCAAGGATAGCCCCGTCGGTCAGCTGAATATCAGTGCTCTTGAAGCCATTTTGATTGAGTTGTTTGGGGATCAGATAGCCGTCGGCGATCCTTAACTTGTCTTCCTCGGTATAGCCGCTGATCTGGATGATCTCCATTCGATCCTGCAGCGGAACCGGGATACCATGCAAGATTATTGGCGGTGGTAATAAAAAACACCTCGGAAAGATCATAATCAATGTCCAGATAATGATCGTTAAAGGCAACATTTTGTTCAGGATCAAGAACTTCGAGAAGAGCCGAAGAAGGATCGCCACGAAAATCCATGGACATTTTGTCGACTTCATCAAGACAAAAGACCGGATTGGCGACGTCAACCTTCTGCATGGACTGAATGATCTTGCCGGGCATTGCCCCGATATAGGTTCGCCTGTGGCCCCTGATCTCTGCCTCGTCGCGCACCCCACCCAAGGATAGCCGGGCGAATTTCCTGCCCATTGCCCGGGCAATCGACTGACAAATGGAGGTTTTCCCGACGCCTGGAGGGCCAACAAGACAGAGAATAGGCCCCTTGATCTTCTTTACCTGGCTTTGCACCGCGAGATACTCAAGAATGCGTTCTTTCGGCTTGGCCAGACCGAAATGATCTTCGTCAAGAATTTTCTCGGCCTTATTGATATCGATTTTCGACTTGCTTTTTTTCTCCCAGGGCAGGCTGACAATGCAATCGATATAGTTACGAACCACCGTCGTTTCCGCCGACATGGGCGGCATGCTTCGTAGTTTCTTAAATTCCTTCAGGGCTTTTTCTTTGGCAAGAACCGGCATTTCCTTGTTTTTTATGGTCAGCTCAAGTTCTCCCAGTTCGTCAAGGCCATCGGCATTCTGGCCGATCTCGGTCTGAATCTCCCGGACCTTTTCACCGAGATAATAGTCGCGCTGGGTCTTACCCATGCGCATCTTGACCTTAGCGTTAATATTCTTCTCAATTTCCGCCAGTTCGATTTCCCTGTTGAGAATCTCCAGGACCTTCTCCATGCGGGTGGTGAGCGGTTCCGTTTCGAGAATTTCCTGCTTTTCGTCGCTTTTTAAAGGTAAGTGGGCGCAGATAATATTCAGTAATTTGAAAGGGTTCTCTATTGCCTTGACCGAATTGAGCACTTCTCTGCCGATCTTTTTGTTGCTCGTCGCAAATTCATCGAAGAATTTCCGCAACTCCCGCTCATAGGCTTGAAGGGCTGCGGTGTGTTCGGGAATATCGACACGCTCATCGACTTCGGCCTGAAGAAAATTGTCATTTGGCACGTACGATATTATTTTGGCGCGCGACTTCCCCTCAACGAGGGCTTTGATCGTTCCATCGGGAAGACGCAGCAGCTGCATCACCGTGGCCAGTGTACCAAAAGCGTAGAGATCATCAATATCAGGATCATCGACAGTAGATTTCTTCTGCGTTACCAGGAGGATATCGGTTTTCTTCTCCATGGCGTCTTCCAGTGCCTGAATGGATTTTTTTCGACCGACAACCAAGGGGGCTACCATATGCGGAAAAATTACCAGATCCCGAAGTGGCATCAAGGGGTAAAGCTTTGTCACAAAATCTCCTTTCGAAAGTTCGTAAAGGTTGAACAATGTTCCACAATCAAGCGGTTTTCAATCTCTCTTCCACCGTGTTGTGGTACAGCACAACCGGATAATCACCCTGGGTGATTACCTGTTCGCTTATCACACACTCCTGGACATTCTGTTTCGATGGGAGATCATACATCACATCGAGCATTGCCTCCTCCATGACCGATCGGAGGCCCCGCGCCCCGGACTTCCTTTTCAGTGCCTTGCGGGCGATGGCTACGAGTGCGCCTTCGGTGAATCTGAGATTGATGCCGTCAAACTCAAAAAGCTTTTGATACTGCTTGGTAAGGGCATTTTTCGGTTCCTTCAGGATCCGGATGAGATCCTCCTCCACCAGCTCTTCCATGGTGGCAATGACCGGCAATCTGCCGACCAGCTCGGGGATGAGGCCGAATTTTAAAAGATCTTCAGGTTGCACCGCTTTCAACAGTTCGCCGATTTTCTTTTTCTCATCGCCGGTAACCTTGGCGCCGAAACCGATAGATTTTGCACTTTGCCGACGACTCACTACACTGTCCAGGCCGACAAAGGCGCCACCACAGATAAAGAGAATATTCGTGGTGTCGATCTGAATCATCTCCTGCTGGGGATGTTTTCTCCCCCCTTTCGGCGGAACCGAGGCCTTGGTGCCCTCGATAATTTTCAGCAGGGCCTGTTGCACGCCCTCGCCGGAGACGTCGCGGGTGAGCGAAGGACTGTCTGATTTCCGGGCAATTTTATCAATTTCATCGATATAGATGATTCCCCGCTCCGCCCTTTCCAGTTCATGGTTGGCGGCTTGCAGGAGATTTACCAGGATATTTTCGACATCTTCACCGACGTAGCCCGCTTCTGTCAGCGTCGTCGCATCGGCCATACAAAACGGTACATTAAGAATTCTCGCAAGCGTCTGGGCGATGAGAGTTTTGCCGGATCCAGTCGGACCAATGAGAATGATATTCGATTTCTGCAATTCCACCGAATCGTCATCAACCGGTGCATCGATACGCTTATAGTGGTTATGAACGGCAACCGAAAGAACCTTCTTGGCAAATTCCTGACCGATGACATAATCGTCGAGATACTGCTTGATCTCCATCGGCTTGAGGGATGCCGGCTTGACGACTTCCGGCTCGATCAGCGGCAGGATGACTTCTTTTTTATCCTGCACTATCTCGTTGCACAGCTCAATACATTCGTCGCAGATAAAAACATCCGGTCCGGCGATAAGTTTATCAACGTCGTCCTGCTTTTTACCACAAAAGGAACATCGACAATCAGGCCCGTTAATTACGACATCGTCCATACTATTTTCCCTCAGCCAGCTCTTCCCGATTAGTAAGAACCTTATCTATAATACCATATTTCTGTGCTTCTTCGGCACTCATGAAGAAATCACGTTCGGTGTCGGCACTGATCTTTTCCAAGACTTTGCTTAGTATGATGGGCAAGGAGGCGGTTGAGATCCTTTTTCATCCTCAAGATCTCTTTGGCTTGAATATCGATATCCGTAGCCTGACCCTGAAAGCCGCCCATCGGTTGATGAATCATAATCCTGGCATTCGGCAGTGAATACCTTTTACCATCGGCGCCGGCTGCCAGCAAAAAAGCTCCCATCGACGCAGCCTGACCCATGCAGAGAGTGGCAATATCGCACTTCACGTACTGCATGGTATCGTAAATAGCCATTCCGGCAGTCACCGAACCACCCGGGGAATTGACATAAAAGGTAATATCTTTCTCGGGGTCCTCAGCTTCAAGAAACAGCAGTTGGGCAACAACGACATTGGCCACGTCATCATTCACCCCCGAACCAAGAAAAATAATGCGTTCTTTGAGCAGTCGCGAATAGATATCATAGGCACGCTCGCCACGCGGACTCTGCTCGATTACCATCGGCACAAGATTCATCAATTACACTCCCTAAGCCCGATAAACGGGATTTTCTATGATACCCCTCACGGGGTATAAGTCTCTTAGAAAAAATCTTTTCAAAAACATGCCAAGATTTTTTAAGTGACTAAAAAGATACGACTGCAAAAGGCATGGAGCCTTTTACAGTCGTTATTTTCCCAAATCCGTCAAAGCATAACCAGTGAGGCTCCCCACTGTGAATATGCCCATTATAAGATCTTTCCCGGCGGATGCAAGCGTCTCTATCAGCTTTCTGTAGTGACCTCTTCACCAAGCGCAGCAACTGGTTGCGCGCTCTCAACAAACACCGCATGCTCTCTTAAGAAGGCGAGGATTTTCTCATTCAACAATTCGTTTATAAAAGGCAGAAGATGATCGCGATTCTGGAAAGCCTCCTTCACCTTGGCAATCGGCATATTATACATGTCACCGATCCGCTTGAAGCCACGTTCCATGTCTTCATCAAGCAGTTTGATCTCCTCGACCTCGGCAATTTTTTTCAGGAGGAAATCGCCCCGTACTCGCTTTTCGGCCATACCGGCATTCTGCTCGGCCAATTTCTCTCTGCTCAGTCCGGCCGCCTCAAGACTCATACCGTTCTTTTCAAACTGTTCCTCGGTTTGCTTGATCATCTGCTCGATTTCGAAGGCAACTAGCCGTTTCGGCACCTCAAAATCATGGTTCTCCAACAGTTTCTGCATAATTCTGTCGGTGATGGTACCGTCAGCCCGATCTCTGCGGAGTTTTACCAGACGTTCTTTGATAGATGCCTTCAGGTCTTCGAGGGTATTGAATTCCTTCCCGGCGTCTTTGGCAAATTCGTCATCAAGGGCAGCCAATACGCGCTCTTTGATGTCTTTAACCTTGATACGAAACTCGACCTTTTTGCCTTTCAAAATAGGATTGGGATGGGCAGCCGGAAAATCTATTTCATGAGAACCTTCATCGTCCTTGTTCTTGCCAACGAGCATCGCTTCAAAATCGGCATCCATATCTCCGGAACCGATATCGATTGAAAAGTTGTCGTTTTTAACCTGAGGCATTTCCTTTCCTTCATGGAAACCCTGGTAATCAATTATCACCAGATCGCCGTGTTGGGCCGGTCTATCGGTCACCGAGCGGAGGGCTGCCAAGTTTTTTTGTTTTTCCAGCAGTTCGAGCTGCACTTCCTCATCGGTTACCTCAAGATTTGCTTTCTCGATTTCCAGGCCTTTGTATTGCCCAAGGGTGAATTGTGGACGAACATCTACTTCAGCGACAAAGGTAAAGGATCCGTCATCATTGTATTTGACGCTTTTGACATCGGGATGGACAATGGGATCAACGCCCTCTTTTTCAACGGCGGCGAAATAATTATCCTGCACCAGTTTCTCACCGGTTTCTCCTTCGACTTGTGCTTTGAATTGCTTGAGAATAATTGTTCGAGGCACCTTGCCGCGACGAAAACCTTTCAGCTTTACTTCCTTTCTTAGCTTATCATAGGCCTCGTTCAGTTTTTCCTGAACACTTTCCGCGGGCAATGTAACCGTGATTTTTCTGGTCAAACTACCGATCTCTTCGATGTTTACATTCATTGAATTCCGTCCTTTCAATTAGATTATGCTCAACCCCCAACCTTCTGTTCCGTTTTCCTGAAAGCATGCCGCAAATACAGGCATACCATGTTCTCAAAAACAGGAAGCGGCGGATTGGTTTTTTATTGCAGATGAGGCTTAAAACGTATCCGGCATGTCTTTTTCAGTAGCGAAATGGGCGAAAACATCCGCACAACTTTAAAAACAGCGGATTTTTACCCGATGCATCTTTCTTGATATATATTCGATATTACTTGATTATCTACTCACCAATCGACTCATTTCGACAACAATGCCCGAAAAAGGAAAATTTGGTTGCAGAGATATAGACAGATTTTTGGTGGTTGTCAACAGGAATGGCCGCGAATAGTGCTCATCGCCCTGTCATTTTTCGGAAATGCATGTCAAAAACAGGGTAACATATCCCCGAAAACTCTCAATCAAGCTAAGAAAGCCATAGAAAACTCAAATTCTGGCTTTTCCATCGCCTATTTTCGTAACATGCGTGAAGGCAATGGTTGTCCCTTGAGAGCATTTTCTTGCGTGGGACGACCTCAGAGGTGTTCGCTGCAAAAATAGGAGAGGACATTCATCCGGCAAAAGCGCTCCCTTCCCTCACTCTTTGCCATACAGGGACTTCACCGCCTGACGATCCAAAGATCCATCCGCCTTTTCCGGCAGGACTGCAACGAATTCAACATATTGGGGCTTTTTAAAGCTGGCGATGCGCTCACCGACAAAGCGAATCAATTCCTTTGCGGTCAGTTCCTTACCCGCATGCAATTGGCACACTGCCTTTATACCCTCCTTCCACTTCGGATCAGGCACCCCGATAACCACCGTCTTCGCTACCGCCGGATGCTGGAGGATGACTTTTTCAACCTCTGCCGGATATACATTCTCACCACCCGGTTTGATAAGTTCCTTTTCAGCCTTACGACCGGCGTAAAAAAGAAAACCCTCGCCATCGAAACGGCCCAAATCACCGGTATGGTGCCATCCTTCCCGGAAGGTATGGGCGTTATCTCCCGGCAAACCCCAATAACCCTGAAAGACCATTGGCCCTTTTACCGTAATTTCACCTATCTCTCCAGGGGCCACCAGACGATCCTGGTCATCGACCAGTTGCACATCGGCAAGCATTACCACTTTGCCTGCCGAACCAGGCCGAGCATCGTATTTCCCCATGCTGGTAAGGCAGGAGGTTTCCGTCTGGCCATACATGACATAATAGGATCCACCTGTCGTTTCCTGATACAGGTCAATGGTCGCCTGCGTGCCAAGCCCCACCACGGCCCGCAGTGAACGGAGCTGCAGTTGTTCTTCCTTGGCGGCTTTCAGCAAGGAATCGAGAATGGGCGGAAAGTCGAAAAGCAGACTGACGCCACTTTCGGCAATCAACTTCGCCCCACTTTTTGCCTCAAATTTACTGATATTCAGATTCACCGCACCGGCATGAAAACAACTTGTCGCCATGAAGAGTCCGGCCACATGAAAAAGGGGTAAAAGATTGAGATGTACATCGCTTACGCTTAAACCCAGATAATAATTAAAATGCATACCGGCCAGAAGGAGATTTGCATGGCTGAGCAGGGCGCCGCGTGGCCGACCGGCCACCGCCGCTGTATGAATAATGACAAAGCCGTCGCTGCTTGCGACATCGGTTCTGGCAAATCCCGCAGGCGCACCAAGCAGCGTTGCAAAGGCAACTGCCTCGCCACTATCTGCTTTTAAGTTATAGAAGGTTGTCACTGTCGGCAAATCGCTTTGTCGCGCCAGCAAGGGTTGTTGAAATTCAGCATCGAGAAAGGCGATTTTCGCTTGACAATCATCCAGATTAAAAATCATTTCATCGGGAGAAAGGCGCCAATTCACGGGTAAAACTATTGCCCCAAGGGCTGCAGCCGCCCCGTAAACAACAAAGAATTCGAGACTGTTTTTGCCAACCACCCCCAAGCGGTCGCCTTTATTTATGCCGATACCGGACAGCCCAGCGGCCAACAGGTCAACTTGCTTTTTATATTCTGCAAAGGTCAGTTGCCGCCCGTCATCAATTTCTCGCCAGCAAGGACAATCGGCATAGGCTACGGCATTACGAGCAATCAGATCATAGAAAGAAAAATCATATAGTCCCATGAGAAGAGTCTCCGAAAGGGTACGAGGTAACTAATTTTTATTTGAAAGAGCGGTTTACACTGACAACCGGACAGGGCGCTTTGAGAATGATGTACTGTGCCGTTGAACCAAGCAGAATTTTTTGGGTCCGTGATTTTTTTTCCACACCGACATATATCTGGTCGATTTCATGTTCCTCGGCAAAGCTCACCACATCTTCGCCGGGAGCCATTCCCCGAGCCAGTTGGAAGGTTTCACAGGCGACCCCCTTTTCTTTCATGAAACTGCTCGGCAAACTGAAGATCCCTTGTGGTCTTGCCGATGTCCTCGGGCTTTTCGCTCCTCCCCCCGCCCATTGAGGTAATTATATATACCTTAGCCTGAAACAACTCGGCGTGAGTTCTGGCCAAAGTCAGGGCGGCCTTGGCCTCTTCAGAACCGTTAAAGCCCAGTAAAAACTTCATCTTCAACTCCTTCTGCAAAGAACACTTTAACCCCTTACATCCAGCGTTTTCGCCTCTTGTAGGATTTGACTTCCTTGAAAGATTTCCTTCCACCACCCTGGGTGAGTCCCATATAGAACTCCTTGACATCCGGATTTTCCTGCAATTCCTTGGACTGGCCTTCCAGGACAATCTTCCCCGATTCCATGATGTAGGCGTAGTCCGAGATGCCCAAGGCAATCTTGGCATTCTGCTCGACAACCAGGATGGTGGTGTTCATTTCGCGATTGATCAATTGGATGTTGGCGAAGATTTCCTTGACCAGAAGCGGCGCCAGGCCAAGGGACGGCTCATCGAGCATGAGCATGCGTGGCGAAGCCATCAGCGCCCTGGCAATGGCGATCATCTGCTGTTCGCCACCGGAACAGTAGCCGGCCATCCGATGGGTGATATTGGCAAGCCTCGGGAAATGGCCGTACATCAGGGCATGATCGTCGCGAATTTTTTGCGATCCATCCCGCCTGGTAATCGATCCGACCCGGATGTTTTCATCCACCGACAGGTGCTTGAAAACCCGCCGTCCCTCGGGAACCATGACCGCCCCGAGCTTGACCACATCGGTGCCGAGCTTATTGGTTATATCGTTACCGTTGAATTTAATATATCCTTCTCGGATGAAGCCGTTCTCCGGTTTCAACAATCCGCTGATAGCCCGCAGAGTCGTGGTCTTGCCGGCGCCATTGGTGCCGAGAAGAGCGACAATACTCCCTTCCGGAACCTTCAAACTCACGCCGCGCAAAACCTGGATAATATCGTTGTAAACCACCTCGATATTATTGACTTCCAGTTGACTCTCAGTTCTTTTTGTTTCCATGGCCCGGCACGTTCCAGAAGCTACTTAATCTTTTCCGTATACACAGGCGTAAAGGGAGCGCCTGAAGATTTGAACGCGCCGTCTTTGACCACATAGAGTTGCAGGGAGTCAACACCGGCATGATCGGTTTTCGAATAGGTGACCGGACCGACGGTTGTTCCTGGAGAAAAGGCCTTGTCGCCGTTCATTGCCAGCAGTTCTTCGTACAGATTGGCCTTATTGATCTCCTTACCCTTGGCCTTTGCCCGCTTGATGACTTCGGTGGCAACCTGCGCGACCATCATGCCGTTGGCGTAGTTATGGGAGTTGGCGGCCTTTTCATCACGGTTATATTTCTTCGCCAGGTCAAGCTGGGCGGTTGCTCCGGCGCTCGGTTCATTGGTGACGATGTAGGAAGTCGTCCAATAGAAGTTTTCGGCTGCCGCCCCGGCCAGTGCCACCAGGTCGTTACCGCCGGTATAATGACAGCCCAAGAAGGTCAGTTTGCCGGCCTCGCCGAAGGTTTTTGCCGTTAACCCAAGACTTGCCGCATCTTTCAACATAGTGGCAACCGGCGATTGTACGGTCTGACTGAGCACATACTGTACACCTTTACTGAGAAGGCGCTTCAACATGGCGGTATTGTCGAGATCCTTGCCATGCTCGACCACCTCAACGATTTCCATCTTCAAACCGGCAGCGACAGCCTTCTGCAAATCCTCAACCGGGCCTCTGCCAAAAGCCGAAGGATGAATAAAAAGGGCGACTTTCGGGATTCCCCCCTGGTGGGTTTTGACAATGTACTCGGCAAGACCGATGGCCTGCGCCGAATAAGAAGCGATTGGCAGGAAGATGTAGCTTGAGTCGGTCAGATTGCCGGCATGGAAGGACGCGGGCAGGACAGGGATTTTTTCCTCATCAAAATCCTTTTTCAAAGCCAGCGTGCTACCGGTGGAATAGTTGAGGTAAAAAACGATACCCTGCGAAACAAAGTCTTCAAAATTGCGTTTGGTAATATCATTATTGTATTGATCGTCACGAATCACGCAGTCGATTTTGTCATCGCCCAGCATCTTGGTATCATTGACAAAGTTAAAGTAATCTTCAACCCCTTTCGAATAAGGATTGCCGGCATCGGAGGTCGGTCCGGTGATGGCCAGCGACAACCCAAGTTTATACACCTTGCCGGCCGCAAACGTATTGATGGGAAGGGTTACCATGAAAACAGCTGCCAGTAGAAATATCCACTTGATCTTGTTGTTCATTTTCATCTTTCCTCCTGAGGATTAGGTTGTTGTCTTGTGGCGATTGATCTTTTAATACCTAAAAGGCCAAAGCTTCACATACGACCGGGCAATCCGCCACCAATTGGCGATACCGCGCGGTTCAAACATTAAAAACAAGACGATGACCAGGCCGAAACTCAACGGTTTCAGGGCAGTCGCCAGATTTGTGGCAATGGTCAGATGGTTGCCCACCCATTCGGAAAGCTGCTCCACCTGCAGATCGAGCAGTTTGATGGCCAGCGGCCCCCAAAAGGAACCATGCAAGGTTCCCAGGCCGCCGACAATCGCCATCGCCAAAAAACTGATGGAATGGTGGAGTGTAAAGGACTCGACACCAACCCCCCGGTATAAATAGGCATGGAGCGCCCCGGCTACCCCGGCAAGAAAACCGGCCAGGGCGAAGGCGTAGACCTTGGTGAACCCGGGGTGCATACCCATGGCATCGGCCGCCCGATCATTATCGCGGACGGCGACCAGACAGCGGCCATAGCGGGTACGCAGCAGGTTGCGAACGCCAAATCCAATCAGGACGATGACTACCAGGATCGCATAGTACCAAAAGGTATAATGCTGGCTGCGCGATACCGTGCCGGTCAGCCAGGCGACCCGCGTAACCGAGATGGTCTGACCCTGATTAAAAAAATCCATAAAATTGATGGTCCACTGGAAGATCATCTGAAATGACAGGGTAGCGATGGCCAGATACAGGTGTTTCAGGCGCAGAGCCGGTAAACCGACAATGGCCCCAAACACCGCGCCCATGCAACCGGCGACCACGATCATCAGCGGCCAGGCATGGGTCAAGAGGATATGGTTTTCCCCGAGCATCCGGCCAAAAGAGGCGATCGTATAGGCGCCGATCCCGACAAATGCCGCATGGCCGATGGAGATAAGCCCGGCAAAGCCGGTCACCAGATTGAGACCCATAACGGCAACCACCGCCACCAGGATATTATCGATCACCAGCATGTACTTGTTATCAAGTTGGATGAACAGCGGCCAGAGGAAAAGGGCAAGGAGCAGCAAGCACATGGCCGACCTGTCGAGGTGGGTGAAAAAGATCCGCTGCTCCTCCTTGTAGGAGGTGAAATAGTTGCCTGTGGCAAGCCAACGATTCGATGACATGATTACACCCGCTCTATTTCATGTATGCCGAACAAGCCATGGGGTTTGAACAGGAGAATGACCAGTAAAATGATGTAGGGCATAATTTCCCCGGTACCGTTCAATCCCCATTTGCCATCCAGGTAACCACTGGCAAACTGCTGGATAAGCCCCATAATGATCCCCGCCACCACCGCGCCGAGAATCGAATCGAGTCCACCGAGGATAACCACCGGAAAGACGATAATGCCGAAGGCGTGCAGGGTATCGAAGTTGATGCCGGTGATATTGCCGATGATCCCGCCGGCCGCGGCGGCGCTCAGGCCAGCCATGGCCCAGGCCAGACCGAAAACCCGCGGCACGGAAATGCCGATGGACATCGAGGCCAGCTGATCATCGGAAACCGCCCGCATGGAGATGCCCAGGGTTGATTTCTTGAAAAACCAGGAAAAGCCGCCGATCATCGAGAAGGTAACGATGACCCCGACCAGCTGCGTCCAGGAAATAGAAATTCCGAAAAAGGTAATGGGGGTTGTCGGCAGAAAGGCCGGAAAGGAGAAATTTTCCGTACCGAAGGGGGTCAGATATATCAAGCCGTCAAGAATGGACATAAGGCCGATGGTTACCATGATCACCGAGATGATCGGCTCACCGATCAGTCGTCGTAAAAACACCCTTTCGACACTCATGGCAAGAAAGAAGGTGATGATCATGCTCAAGAGAAACGCCAGGGCAATCGGAATTCCCGCCCAGACCGTCAAGGCATAGGTGATAAAGGCCCCGGCGGCGATGATCTGGCCGTGGGCGATATTCAGCACCCTGCTCGACTTATAGATAAGGACAAAACCGAGCGCCGACAGGGCGTATATCGATCCGACAACAATGCCACTGACCACCAGTTGGAAAAAATAGCTCATCGTTTCTCTTCCATTGTGTAAAAGCGGATGGTTGTATCAACCGTCGTAGTTTGGCCGTCTTGATACTGAAAATGCGCCTCAACCCTTTTCTCCGACACCTTTTCGTCGTACAGCGCCTCATACAGATCGTTGTATTTTTCCCGGACAAATTTGCGGCGAATCTTGCCGGTCTTGGTGAGTTCGCCGTCATCCATATCAAGCAGTTTGTAAAGAATGGCAAAGCGGTGGATCTTAAAATGATCCTTTTCGGCATTGCTATTAATTTTTACCACCGCACCGCGGATCAGCTCGGCTACTTCCGGTTGCGCCGACAAATCCATATAGGTACTGAACGAGATGCCCCGGTCCTCGGCCCATTTGCCGACGACGATGGGATCGATATTGATAAGGGCGGCGACATATTGCCGCTGGTCGCCAAAAATCACCGCCTCTTTAATGTACGGGCTGAATTTCAGACGATTTTCCAGGAACATCGGACTGAACATCTCGCCGTTCTGGTTGTGCATGACGTCGGAGATCCGGTCGATGACCACCAGATGGCCGTTGCCGTCGATATATCCGGCATCGCCGGAGTGGAGCCAGCCGCCCTCCAGAAGTTCCGCCGTTTTTTCCGGGAGTTGGTAATAACCGGGGGTCACCGAGGCGGAGCGGGAAAGAATTTCACCCTCTTCGGATATCCGGCATTCGGTGCCCGGCAGGGGCTTGCCGACGGTATCCGGCCGAACATCGCCGTCACGGTGCATATAGGCGATACCGACGATTTCCGTCTGGCCGTAAATCTGCTTGAGATTGACACCGATGGCCTGGTAAAAGGTGAAGAGTTCCGGGCCGAGAGCCGCTCCGCCGGTATAGGCTCGCCGCAATCTGAGCAGTCCTATCTGGTTGACCAACGGCCGAAAGATCATCTGTTTGCCGAGCCAGGCGAGGAAACGAAGCTTCGTGGGCATAGCCCGACCCGCCATGCGGTAGCCGGCCGCCTCCTCGCCGACCTTCATGAAATAGCCGTAGAGCATCCGGTTCAGCCAGTAGGACTCATCCATCTTCAACCAGATCTGCGAACGGATGGTTTCGTAGATGCGCGGTGCGCCGAACATAAAGTGCGGACCAATCTCCTTTAAATCCTCCATGGAGGTCTCGACCGACTCGGGAAAATTTACGGCAATGCCGGTAGCCATGGCCACCCCGAAGGAATTCATCTGCTCGCCGATCCAGGCAAAGGGCAGGAAGGAGACATATTCGTCGGTTTCCTCCAGAGGATCGACCTTGGTCAGTTGCAACCCCATATTGATATAGTTGCGGTGGGTCAGCATAGCGCCCTTGGGCAGGCCGGTGGTGCCGGAGGTAAGGCAGAGATGGCATACATCATCCGGTTTCGCCGCATCGACGAGGCGAGTAAAGAGGTCCGGTTCCGCCTGATGCAGTTCTTCTCCCAGCCGATAAAGCTCCTCGATAGGCATGAACCATTGGTCGTCGCGGTAGCCACGCATGCCACGCGGATCCTCATAGATGACTCTTTTGACCTGCGGTATGGTCTTGCGTATTTCAACGACCTTGTCCACCTGCTCCTGATCGTTGCAGAAAACGATCGTCACCCCGAGATAATTGAGAATGCCGCCGATTTCGTCGGGCAGGCTGGTCTGATAAATGGCCGACGAAATCCCGCCCACCGCCTGGGCACCGATGGCCATATACAGGGTTTCCGGGATATTATCGCTGATGATGGCAATCTTGTCATCCTTTTGAAAACCGATTTTCCGTAAGCCGAGACCGGCCTTGCGCACCCGGTCGTAGTATTGATTCCAGGTGTAACTGTTCCAGCAGCCGAAGTCCTTTTCCCGCAGGGCAACCTTCTCTCCGGTGGTTTCGACCCGCCATCGCAGGAGTTGCGGGATGCTGAACTGTACGAGATGGTCTTTGTTTTCCATGGAAAGATTACTCTTCTCCTATATAGGCATCGATCACCTTGGCGTTGGCGGCAATTTCATGCGGTTTTCCCGAGCCGATGAGTACCCCAAAATCAAGAACATATATCTGATCGGAGATATCCATAACTACCCCGAGATCGTGTTCGACAAGCACCACGGTAATCCCCCACTCTTTCTTCAGATCGAGAATAAAGCGGACGATATCCTCCTTCTCCTCGATATTCATACCCGGCCATCGGTTCGTCGAGGAGCAGCAGCTGCGGGGCAAGAGTCAGGGCCCTGGCCACTTCGACGCGCTTCTGCACCCCGTAACTGAGATTTCCGACCATCTTCTTTCGATACGGCTCAAGCTCCATGAAGTCGATAACCTTTTCCACATACGCCCTATTTTCCGCTTCCATCCGCGATGCGCGACCAAAATAGACAATGGCATGGAGAATGGAATATTTGAGGTTTTGATGGCGGGCCAAGAGAAGATTATCGAGAACGGAGAGGCCGCGGAACAATTCCAGGTTTTGAAAGGCACGGGCAATGCCCATGGTAGAAATCTGATGAGGTGACGCATGGGTCAGGTTGAGCTGACCATAATGTATCTCCCCCTGAGTGGGATGGTAAAAACCGGACACACAATTGAGCAGACTGGTTTTCCCGGCGCCATTCGGTCCGATGATTGAGGTAATCAGCCCGGGTTCGATGGAAATATTCACCCCGGTGAGCGCGTTCAAGCCGCCGAAGGTAAGAGTAACTTCAGATACATTGAGATGTGTCATAGAGTTCTCAGCATCATCTGGGGAAATGATTTCAGTATAGTGGCAGCATACTCAACTCAGGAATTAATTCAAGTTTATAAAATAGCGGTATAATAGCGGCAAACAACCACTATTATTCCATTGCCAGGAGATGGGACCGCAGATTGATCTTTTGGTTTTTCAAGCCTAATTTATTTCTGATATTATAGCGATGGAAGAGGATGGTATTTTTTGAGACAAGCAGCACCTCGGCGATCTCCTTGTTGGTCTTCCCTTCCTTAATAAGACTGGCCACCCTGATTTCGACCGGCGTTAAATGAGCAAGGCCGGAGGCCATCTTGCTGACAAAGGGTGAAATGATATTATTGAGATTGGTTTCGAGAATCCGCGCCAAGGTACGTTGTCCACTGTCCAATCTGCCGTTCATAACCCTCTGCAGATAGGGACTGACCAGTTCCTGAACATTGCGCATGACAATTTCTCCCAGTTCCTTCTTGTCGACTTCCCGCTGCTGAAGAAGAACCCTGAGGGCGGTATTGACTTCTTCCAGGTGATGGGACTGGGCCTGCAACTCCTGCTCCCTTTTTTTCAGGGCCTTTTCCGCCCTCTTGCGTTCTTCGATCTCCTGTTCGAGCTTGAGGTTGGTTTGCGCCAGTTCGGCGGTTCGTTCGGCAACCAGCACTTCCAGGAGATCTCTATATCTATTGAGTTCCTCTTCGGCCTTTTTCCGGGCGGTAATATCCCGAAGGATCACGATATTGCCGAGCGGCTGCCCATCGCCCCCGGTATACAGAGTGGAGCTGAGCTGGACATCAAGAATCTTTCCCTCTCGGGTCAGTCGTCTGGTTTCAAAGAGATTGATTTTCTGGCCGCTCTGCATTCGTTGAATCGCCTCCTTGGTCTCCGGCCAGTTTTCCTCGGGAACAAAATCGATCTGTTTGCCGAGCAACTCGTCCCGCGACAGATGAAAAGTCTGCTCGAAAGCCGGATTGACATAGGTCGCTATACCCTGCATATCGTAAACAACGATGGGGTCGGGCGAGGATTCGAGAAAGGTCCGATAGCGCTCCTCGCTTTCCCGCAAAATTGCTTCCGTGCGTTTGCGTTCGGCCAATTCGTGCCGCACATCGGCGTACAATCGCGCCTTCTCCAGGGCAATCAGCGCCAAGGCGGCAAAACGTTCCAGGGTGGTAATATCCTCGTCGCTGAACTGTCTGTCCATTTCCACATGGGCAAGGCCGATAACGCCTAGAACCTGAAGATCGTTCTTCAAGGGAATGCCGACAATAGAGCGCAAACCGTCAAGCACCTTGTCGGCAAGACGTCCGGGCCAGGATTTATAATCCTCAACCACCACCGGTTTCTCGGTCTGCCACACCCAGCCGCCCATGCCCTGGCCGATTTTCACCCGTCGGCCGAGCTGACTCTTAAAAAAACCCTTACCCAACACCATTTGCATAAAGTCTTGGCCTGACTCCAGCAGATAGATATAGCCATGCGTCGTTCCGCTGAGCGAGGCAGCACGCTCAAGAATATTTTCCAGGAGTTCTTCCTTGTCGAGTTTGGCTATAAGACCAAGGGAGGTCTCGTGCAGGGCTTGAAGTGAGGCGTTTTGCCGGTGAAAGGCCTCCTCGGCCATTCTGAGGCGATGGGATTCCCTTTGCAGTTCAGTGATCCGTACCAGCAACTCATTATAAGAAAGAGTGGTATCCATGGTTTAGAAAAATCCTTTTCCCCAAGAAAGATCAAAGAGACAACATCGCCGGATTTGCCAAGACAACGGAAAAAGGGAGGAGGCGCTTATAATTATTTAACCAATTTATTCAAACTTAGGCGACACAAATCAGTGCATCACTGGAACTCACTTCGGATGGTATCCTCAGATCTGTTGTTCCGATAAGAAGATATTCAGTTGGCGAGGGATTATTTTTAACTCGTACTATCAAGCGATCAGCACAGTTCATTTCATGGGAAATGAACTGTGCGATAACGGAGATAGATATCGTGAAAATTGTTATTTCGACAGGCGGTTGGCAATACGATTATAGGTTTCCTTCAATTCTTCGCCTACAACTTTGGCTTTGGCAATCAATTCCTCTGAAGTTCCCACGGCATCATCTGTTATTTCAGCCGCCTTGGCCTTCACTTGGAGCCATTTTTTCTCAGCCTCTTCAAACTCCGTTTTCGCATCCATCGAAGCAAGGTGAATCTTGAGGTTTATCTCATCGCGCTCCGACTTCAGCTTTTCGATTAATTTGTTAAACTCTTCCTTCATATCCACAATTAACCTCTTTCGGTGAATTTTTATCAGTCATAGACGATGAGTCCTGTCTATCGTATGCACAGTATTGCCGTATTCTCCACATTTCCAAAATGGATCAGTATTTTTCACTTGGCAGCCCTTTGCCTGTTCATTTATAATCTCCTCCTTGTGTTAATTTTCAATACAAACCCAATGAGATATAGATCAACAATAGGAACCGATCTTCAGTTAGTCAATTATAAGAATAAGGCATTTTCACATGGTTTCTGCAGGAAATCATCGGCACCCAATCGCAACGCATCGATGGCGGACTCGACGGCCCCGTATCCGGTCAGGATAATGACCATAGTCTGCAGATTCTTCTTTTTAACCGCCTTCACTACCTGGAACCCATCGAGACCCGGCATCAACAGGTCAGTCACTACAAGATCAAAGGAACCATTGTTGATCTGGGCGATAGCTTCCTCTCCGCTCGTCGCTGTGGTCACCTTGACACCAGTACACGCCAGATCCCTGGAGAGAGCATGGAGGATGGTCTGTTCGTCATCAACAACCAATATTGCCTTATTTTTCATAGTCGATCCTTTTGTTTCGATGAGTTAACAGTTATCCCGATGAAATATTTGCTGGTTTTCTGCCCGAATTATAGTCATACATAACCCGTCATTGATCAATGACCCAGCAATGCATCTCTGGATTAAGAAAAACCTTCGCCAAGGGACTACTGAGGGATATGTGCAGAAAATTTCTCAGTTAGGAACTTATAAGTTTTATCCTATCTTCCCATCAATAAAAATCAATATGGTAATATTATATATATAATGGACATCAAATATACCTATTAAAGGAGCAGCTTTTTGGCATGCCTGAACAAGAAATGTTTCTGTTTAAACCCGACCTATTGATCAGGTTTGACCGGTTGAAAGAGGAATAGGGAATTGATAAGATGGATTATTTTTACGTTAGAAATCGATCTAATACATGGCCAGGTGGTAGGCAACTTGGTGTTTTAAATCGACTTGTTTCGGATGATTTTTCGATGAATAAATCATTCCCGGAATGGTGTACCCTTCATAAAAGAAATTTCACGCTCCTTGCACAGGTAAAAGAACAGTAAAGATCGCACCTTTTCCTGGTTGGCTCTCAACCCTGATCTCTCCCCCATGATTTTTGACAATACCATGACAGATCGATAAACCAAGGCCGGTTCCTTTGACTTCTGCCTTCGTGGTGTAGAATGGCTGAAAGAGGAACTCCCTTTGCTCAGGCTGAATGCCTACGCCGGTGTCTTTAATCGATATGGCAACCTTCTCATTTTCCTGCCAGGTGCTTATGGTGATAGTCCCGCCGGACTGCTGGCAGGCATCTGCCGCATTGGTCAAGAGATTCAGCAAGACCTGTTTGATCTGGTCCGGGATTGCCGCAATCAGCGGCAAACGTTCGGCATAATCGAGTTGCACTGAAATCTTTTTGTTCTTAAAATCACTCTTGTATAACAACAACAGGGATTCGATTGAACTCTGCACATCCATCACCACTTTCCTGCACGACGATGGCCGGTTAAAGTCCTGGAGGCTGCGGATCAATTTTTTCATCCTGGTTCCTTCATCTATCGCCGCATCGAGGAGTTCCCTATCCTCCTGTTCCAGTATCGCCCTTTTTTTCAAACCTTTAAGGACGGCCATAACCCCCTGTAAAGGGTTGTTGAATTCATGGGCAATAGAGGCGGACAATTTGCCGACCGCCGAAAGCTTTTCCGCATGCAGATATTGCAATTGGGTTTCCTGCAGCTCGCGGGTGCGTTTCTCAACTCGCCGTTCCAACTCACTATTGAGAGTTTGAAGCTGGTTCTCCAATCGCTTGCGGGCAAAAGCTTCGACAATCGACGGCGCCAGTGCTTCCAACGCATCTTGCTCAGACTTGGTATATCCCTCTTCGCGGTTGCCCACGGCAAGTATACCGATGACCGTGCTTTCACGCATGAGTGGCACGCCGAGAAATGATGTCAACGGAGGATGATTTTCCGGTAAGCCGTTGCTGTCCGGGTGGTTCGCTGGATCGTTGGTGAATAAGCTTTTTCCGTCGAGAAGTACCCGGCCATAGATGCCATTATTTTTTGAGCTCTCGGCTAACACACGATGGTCACTTTGGACGAGGATGTTGCAGGCGTCCCAGTCCGGATTGCTGGTTGCAATATCCTTCTGTCCGGTCTTGTTCATGTTGGCAATGAACCCGACCGGGCTTTGCGTGAGTTCCCGGGCAACATTTAAACAAGCCAAACCGAGCTCTTTTTCCGTATTGCAGGTCAAAGCGGCTTGCAGTATCCGGTTGATCCCCGCCAGCCGTTCCTCGCTGTCGCGCAGGCGTCGTACCGTAGCGTGTTTGGATAACGCCATCTCTATCTGAATGCGAAGATCCCGTTCGTCAAACGGTTTCAGGATGTATCCGAACGCCTCCGCTTTTTGCGCGCGCTCGACCATGTCCCTGTCAATGTGTGCGGTCAGGAATAATACCGGTATATTGCGATCGCGGTGAATCTGCTGTGCCGCCTCAATACCATCCATAGTGCCGGCAAGGTGGATGTCCATCAACACCAGTGTCGGAAGGTGCCGGCGAGCCAGTTCGACCGCCTCCTCGCCGGTTGCGGTGGTGCCGGCCACGCCATAGCCCATTCCTCGGATTTTACCGGCGAGGTCCTCGGCGATGATACTTTCGTCTTCGACAATCAAAATGGAGTGATTGTTCATGAATGAAATCCTTTTGGAGAAAAGGTAATTGTGAATTCGGTGCCGGAACCGGTACCCGATGTCCACTGTGCCACGCAACTGACCGGCAAGTATTTGCACAAGACGCAGGCCGAGCGAACGAGATTGCCGCCAGTCCAGTCCCTTAGGAAGGCCGACACCGTTATCGTGCACCCGTAGGCGAATGGCAATGTTTGCGGCATCGTGTTCCAAGCCCACCGTTACTTCACCACCCGTACTGCCCGGAAAAGCATGCTTGAGGGCGTTGCCGACCAGTTCGTTGAGGATCAACCCGCAAGGCACCGCTGCTTCGATCGGCAGTATCACCGGGGCAACCACCAGATTAAGCCGCACCTTCTCGGCCAATGCACCGTGAGAGCGCCAGAGGTATTGTAATAGACTGGTGAGGTATTCGGCAAAATTCAACAGCTGCAGATTGCTCGACTGGTAAAGCTTTTCGTGGACCAGGGCCATTGAACGGATACGATCGCTGACTTCGTTCAACTCTTTGCGAGTCCGCTCATCAGTCAGGCTGTCGGCCTGCAAACTGACCAGGCTGGAAATAACCTGAAGGTTATTTTTCACCCGATGATGAATTTCCCGCAGCATGACCTCTTTCTCCGCGAGCGACGCCTTGATCTGCTGTTCGGCATGCTTAAGCCCGCTGATGTCAAGGTTGATACCGGCCCAATTGATGATCTCGCCTTGCTCGTTCCTGACCGGCACGCCGCGGGCCAGTACGTGGTGCCATTGGCCGTCCGTACCTCGGAACCGGTGTTCAATGTCCCACTTGTCACCCGTACGAACACATTCCTGCCATGCCGCAAGAGTACGTTCGCTGTCGTCCGGATGCAGCACATCCCCCCAACCAAAATTCGAGCATTGTTCCTGGGTGATGCCGACCAGATTGAGAAAACTCTCACTGGCATAGATATTTCGCCCATCCGGTGCACAGATCCATACGCCGTAGTCAATTGACTCACCAATGGCTCGATACAGCGCTTCGCTGCGTTGCAACTCTTCCTCCACCAGCTTTTGTTTGGTAAGATTGACACCGACGATGCCGATTCCAGTGACCTCTCCGGCAGGGTCCCACAGCGGTTCGTAGGACAGGTCGAAGAACTGGCGGTTGTTCTTGCTGGTCACCCAGTGTTCTAAATGCTCTTCATTTCCCGTCTCAAGCACTCTTTGCTTAACTTCCTTCATCCAAACCACCTCTTCCGGAGCGAAAAAAACATCATCAGTTTTTCCAATAATCTCTTCAGGCAGGTGGATCTGTTGGTTGAACGCCCATTGGTAGACAAGGTTGCGGTCCTGTATGGCCACCCAGACTGGCGAATTCCTCAGTGCCAGTCGGAATTTCTGCTCACTTTCCCGTAACGCTTCCTCGGCCAGCATACGTTCGGTGGTCTCCCAGCCGGTGTTGAGGATTGCCCAGCCCTCGTCACCCGGCAGGCGAACGCGGAACAATGACCAGGTGAAGAATGCCCTTTCCAGCGGTCCGCCCGGCGAGCGATAAATCATGTTGAGTTCATCGACAGCGTGGTACGGTTCTCCGGTACGGAGGACGTGGTGACAAAGATCGACAAAAGTCCGCCCGGTCTCCGGCCAAAGCTCATCGAGCGTCTTACCGACCATTTCCTTGCCGGGGGCGATGGCCTGATACGCCGGATTAACCATCTGAATCCGCAAATCATTTCCCCGGATAACATTAATCCCGGCCGGGAGGTGGTTTACAACCGTTTCGAGGAGTTGTTGGTGGGCCTGCAGTTTCTCCTCGACCTGCTTTCGACCGGTAACATCCCGGGAAATACCCTGAAGTCCGACAACGACCGAGTTTACCTTGAGCGGTGCAATATTGATCTCCGCATGAAAAGGCGTACCGTCTGCCGATAACAGCCGCAGTTCCAGTCCCTTGAGGTGTTCTCCGCCAATGGCTTGTTTGAAGGCGGATACCGCTACCCCGATGTCTTCGTGGGCGATATAGGAGCTGAAATCCTTACCGATGACATCTGCAATGCTGTAGCCGTATTGAACAATCGCCGGAGAACAAAACACCACCTTTCCCGAAACATCCAATTGAAAGATGAGATCGACGCTGGTCTCGGTGATAAGCCTGAACCGCTCTTCACTCTTCTCCAGATTTCGGAAGATGATCGCTCTGGGGTCCTCAACCCCCGTTACAACGATTGCCCTGTAGGTCAGGGCGGCGGAGAAAAAAAGAAAGAGATGACCGATGAGATTTGCCGGTCCGTAAACGTTCAGATACTGGGTAAAGGCCATCTCCGCTGCCGCAGCACTGACAATAGATAAAGCCAGCATCCTCAGAATACGCCGGTCGAACAGGGTACGCTTTCTGATCAGCAGTCCGAGAGATGCAAAGAGGATGATGATAATGATGTATTCGCTGTAAATCTTGAAGGGAGTCAATCCTTGGCCTTCAATAAAACAATCCGGAAAGACACCGGAAAATATTAAGGCGAACAGAAGAGTGGTAATGACCGCGAAGCAGGTCAGCGTAACTGCGGCATTAAGCCGTCGCGTGATAAATACCGGGGCGATCAAAAATGAGAGGCTGAACATGTACCGGGAAGCGATCCACAGCTGGGTGGGAAGATTGGCGTCATGTTCCGGAAAAACACCGAAGCCCTTGAAGGCGAACATGTGAACCAGTTCAAAAGCGGCCGTGAATAGAAACGATATGCCGAGAAACAGAAAGTAGTGGTTATCCAAAAACCTTCGTGAGTTCCAGGCCAGCACAAAAACGATGAGAATGACGATTACGCAGACAGCTGCAATGAGGCTGTGAAAAAGAAGATAAGAATATAAACTGCTCGCATAAAGACCGGAACCGCGAGAGCGAGAACAGAAAAAAAGGAAAGGTTATACGGGATGGAGAATGCAGTTCCTGGTGATTAACCATTTGATTCACCGACCTTCTCTATGAATTGAACCGACCTCCTGCCGTAGCGACAGACCATGAACAAACCGTGTTGATGACTGTTTGAAAACCGCATGCTTCAATTAACAGTAATCGTCTCCAGCTGGGAGAAAAGGATGCACTAAATGAAGATATCCCTTTTTCTTCAACAATCTATGAGTAATGGACCGTAGAGATTTTTCGTGAGAAATTCAATAAAATTATGGCAAATGTCCACGTTATTGCATCTGAAAGCCTATTGCCAGCCATGAAGGTGCTGACCGGCAGGTCTTTGACGATTGTTCTCGGGGTTTCAGCTCTCTTCGCCAAACACACTCAATTTTCGCAAGCTCTCGCCTTCCAGGGATCAAGCGTATTTGAAATTATTTATTGACAAGTAATATTCTGTATAGGTAAATATTAACTTATGTCAAATATTTATTCAGGGGCTGCAACCCCCGTCTCCCCAACAACCCTTTGAAACTCCATGAATATTGGTACCCTTATCAGAAAATGTCGGAAAGAGCGGAAGTTCACGCTGAAGGCCGTTGCCGAAAAAGCTGGTATTTCCGAAGGTTTTCTCAGTCAGGTTGAAAATGCCGTCAACTCCCCTTCCGTCGATACCCTCATCAGGATCTGCAACGCGGTCGGAGTCAATGCCGGCGATCTCATTTCCCAGGTCAGCAAACAGGAAAAAAGCATCCTCATTAAAAAATCGGAATGGGACGATATCGACCTTTCCCATACCGGCTTTGTCACCCGCCGCTTTTTCCCGCCGGAAAGCCGAAGTGTCATCGATTCATCGATTCTCGTCATCAAACCGGGCAAATCCATTCCGGTCCGGAAAAATATTAAAAACGGCCAGGAAGTCCTTTGCGTCCTGAAGGGCTCGGTCGAATTGAACCTCGGCGACGAGACGCTTTCCCTGGTCGAGGGGGACTCCGTCCACTTCTTGTCGAACCCCGATAACCAGAAAATCACCAACATCAGCAGTGCAACCAGCTTTGTTCTATGGGTAGGAACGCTTTAGCAGACAGATAAACAGAACCAACCATAACCCAGCAAGGAGACGAAGGTATGATCACATTCAGCAAACAACAGTTGAAAATACCGAAACTGCAGCGGCCGGTATATCTGGTAACAGCCGGGCAATCAAAGTTCGACCGGGCCTTCCCCGACAAGCGCACCGAAGAGCTGTGCATCGACGCCTTCACCATGGCGGCAGGACTCCTCGACATCTCGCCGGCCGAACTGAAACGCTACATTCATACCTGCTATTACGGCCATTTTGCCGACCATTTCGGCGATCAACTCCTCGGCGAGTCGGTCATTCACGACCGTCTTGGTCTCGATCCCCTTGGCAATGTCGGGGTTAAAACCGGCGGAGCCACCGGCGGCTCGACCCTCTGGGAAGCAATGAAGGCGGTTGCCTCCGGCTACTCGGACTGCGTGCTCGCCATGGGCTGGGAGCGCATGGATGAAGTGCCGACCGATGAAGGCAATTTCCTCATTTCCTGCGCCGCCGACAAAGACTGGGAATCACCGCTCGGCCATATCTATACCGGCTATTACGCGGTCATGGCCCAGCGCTACTGGCAGATTTTCGGCAAATCGGAAGACTCCTTCCGCCGCACCCTGGCGGAAATTTCCGTAAAACATCATGGCTACGCCCGCTTCAACCCCTTTGCCCAGTCGCCGATGAAAATCACCGTCGACGATGTCCTGAAGTCGCCGGTAGTCGCCTATCCCCTGCGCGCTCTCGACTGCTGCCTGATGAGCGTCGGCGCCGCCTGCGCCATTCTCTGCGATGAGGACACCGCCAACAAGCTGACCAAAAACTCCAAAAACAAACCCCTGCGCATCTGGGTGTCGGCCGGTTCGCATACCCTGCGCCCCGCCGACCGGCTGCATATGGACATCCCGCTTCTCCCCAATGAAACCGCCGACCAATACAAGGATCTCGGCGAACGGTTCCCGGGTGGAGAACGCTATCCCGGTTTCACCGGTTTTCTTGCCGCCAGGATGGCCGCCTATTACGCCTATGGCATGACCGGCATTACCAATCCGCTGGAGGACCTCGATGTCGTCGAACTCCATGACGCCTTTACCATCAGCGATGTCCAGACCTATGAGGATGTCGGCCTCCGACCCTATGGTTACGGCCGCGATTACGTCGAGTCGGGCGACTGTTACCACACCAATCCGCATACCGGCAAACCAGGCAAACTTCCCTCCAATCTTTCCGGCGGGCTGATCGGCTGCATGCACTCGGTGGGAGCCACCGGGATTATGCAGACCTTCGAGATTGCCAGCCATATCTGGAACAGATGGGAAGAGTTCCACGGCGACGAAAAAATCTGGAAAGCCTTCAACCGGGAAAAACCCAGCGACTGGACCAACCTGCAGGTTGTCGGCGCCAAAAGGGGGATGGCCATAAGCCATGCCGGGGTCGGCTCACATGTCACCTCGACCATCCTTATGGACCCCGATCATTTGATAAAGAAAGACGCCTAACCCCGATAGGGGATAAAAGGAGAGATATTATGAGCATGTTCGGCCAGGTTTTTGTCAAAAATAATCAGTACAAACTAAAAGGTAATTTCCACCACCTGACCCCTAACACCCCGATCCGCGACGCCGACGACGGCTGGAAGCTGCTCGGCATAACTAATCCACGCGACATGACCTATATGCATTCCTACGGCGGCGAGGCAATCTTTTTCGAATCGCTCAGCCAGGGAAAGCTGAAGGCGACCCGTTGCGACAGTAAAGGTTGTGCTTCGAAAGGGACGGTTTATATGCCATTCCGCATTCATTGCCCGGATTGTCTCGGCAAAAACACGGTCATCGATTTGACCAATAAGGCCAAAAAGACCGCAAAGATTCATACTTTTATGGTATGCGAGCGATCCGGCGCCTTCAACTTACTGAATAAACCGATAAAATTCATCAACATCGAATTTGATGGGGTGGCCACCATCTTGATGAGCTATTTGAGCCTGGGCGAGCCCTCCTTCGGAATGCGGGTCATACCCATTTTTAAGACCAGTGGTCCGACCTTCACAATTCTCGATCTGTCCTGGGTGCCGGAAGGAACACCAGCGGAACAGCTACCGGAGGGATTCAGTTTTTAGATACCTTACAGGTAATTTTCTTGTTTTTTTAAAGAAAATTACCTGTCGAAAGGTACCTACCCCCCTTGTGGGGTGTTAAAAAAAGAGGGATGCCATGCTACAACCATTATGGAAACCGTCGCAACAACGAATCAAGGAGTCAAATATGTACCGGTTCATGCAACATGTGAACCGTACCTACCAAACGAACTTCACTGATTATGATGGGCTGTACCAATGGTCGGTAGAAAACATTGCCGCCTTTTGGGCGGAAATCTGGGGTTTTGCCGGGATCAAAGCGACAAAAGGCTACGAGCAGGTCATCGATGATCCCGCCAAAATGCCCGGAGCCAAATGGTTTTCCGGCAGCCGCCTAAATTTTGCCGAAAACCTGCTGCGTTACCGAGATGATCGTACGGCGCTGATCTTCAGGGGCGAAGATGTCATCCGCCGAACCCTCACTTACAAGGAACTTTATGCGGCAACAGCCAAACTTGCCGCATCGCTCCGCAGAGCGGGAGTCGTTCCGGGAGACCGGGTTGTCGGTTTTATGCCGAATATGCCCGAATCGATCATCGCCATGCTTGCCGCAACAAGCATTGGCGCTACCTGGTCCTCCTGTTCCCCTGACTTTGGTATAAAAGGGGTACTGGACAGATTCGGCCAGACCAGACCAAAAATCCTCTTTACCGCCGACGGTTATTTCTTCAAAGGCAAGCCTCTCGATTGCCTGGCAAAAATTGCCGGCATCGCCCAGGAAATCCCGTCTCTTGAAAAAATTGTCGTCGTCTCCTATACCCGGGAAAAAGCGGATCTGACCGGCCTGCCCAAGGCCGTCCATTACGCTGAATGGCTGAACAACGATGCCCAGGAAATCGAATTTAGCCAACTGCCTTTCGAACACCCCCTGTATATCATGTATTCCTCGGGGACGACGGGTTTACCCAAATGCATGGTGCAAAGTGCCGGCGGGGTGCTGCTGCACCAACTGAAAGAACTCATTCTCCATACCGACCTGAAAAGGGACGACACCATTTTTTACTTCACCACCTGCGGCTGGATGATGTGGAACTGGCTGGTGTCCTCGCTTGCCGTCGGGGCGACGCTCGTGCTCTATGACGGTAACCCCTTTCACCCCGCCCCGGATGCCCTGTGGCGAATGGCCGAAGAGGAAAAAATCAGCGTCTTCGGCACCAGTGCCGGGTATATCGCCGCCCTGAAAAACGCCGGGGTGAAACCGGCACGGCAATTTCAACTGCCGGCGTTAAAAACCCTGCTCTCCACCGGCTCGCCCCTGTCGAAGGAAGATTTTCGTTTTATCTACCAAGAAGTGAAGAGCGATTTGCAACTGGCTTCGATTTCCGGCGGTTCCGATCTCAACGGCTGCTTTGCCCTGGGTAATCCCATGGGTCCGGTGTACGAGGGCGAGCTCCAGTGCCGCGGCCTTGGCATGAAGGTCTTTGCCTATGATGAAAACGGTTTCCCCGTCGTCGGCCAGCGGGGCGAACTGGTCTGCATCGCCGCCTTCCCTTCCATGCCCATCCATTTCTGGGACGACCAGGATGGCAAAAAGTATTATTCTGCCTATTTCTGCCGGTTCCCGGGAATTTGGACACACGGCGATTTTATCGAGGTAACCGAAAGAGGTGGGCTTATCATGTACGGGAGGTCCGACGCCACCCTCAACCCCGGCGGGGTACGAATCGGCACGGCGGAAATCTACCGGGTTGTTGAACAGATCGAAGAAGTTGCCGACAGTGTCGTGGTCGGCCAGGAATGGCGGAACGATATCCGCATCATTCTTTTTGTCAAGATGAAGGAAGGCTTCGACCTGACCGACGCACTCCGCGACAAGATTAAAAATGACATCAGAAGCAATACCTCTCCGCGCCATCTGCCGGCTAAAATTCTGCAGGTTCCGGATATCCCCTACACTCTCAATTTGAAAAAAGTTGAATTAGCCGTGAAAAAAATGATTCACGGCCGGGAAGTGAAAAACAAAGACGCCCTGAAAAATCCAGAGGTTCTGGACTTTTTCGCCGGAATAGCCGAACTTAAGGAGTGAACAGATACTGAATTGCTCGTCCCATATCCTCTTTACAGGGAGACGCCATGAAGATATTCCCTACTTTAAATTTTGGCCTGGGTGAAACCGCTCATCTGCTCCGCGATTCGGTACGAGACTTCGTCAGCAAAGAAATCGCCCCGCTGGCCGCGGATATCGACCGCAACGACCATTTTCCCCCGGAATTGTGGAGAAAGATGGGCGACATGGGGCTCCTGGGAATCACCGTTGCCGAAGAGTATGGCGGTGCTGAGATGGGCTATCTTGAGCATGTCATCGCCATGGAGGAGATCAGCCGCGGTTCGGCCTCCGTCGGTCTTGCCTACGGCGCCCATTCCAACCTCTGCGTCAACCAGCTGAAACTGAACGGCACTGAGGCGCAAAAACAACGCTACCTGCCAAAGCTCATCACCGGCGAACACATCGGCGCCCTGGCCATGAGCGAGGCGGGATCGGGATCGGATGTCGTCAGCATGCGCCTCGCCGCCGTCAAAAAAGGTGACAGCTACCTCCTCAACGGCACCAAGATGTGGATTACCAATGGCCCCAACGCCGATGTCCTGGTCGTCTACGCCAAAACCTCGCCGGAAAAAATGCATCAGGGCATCACCGCCTTTATCGTCGAAAAAACCATGCCCGGCTTCTCGACCAGCCCGAAACTTGATAAACTCGGCATGCGCGGCTCGCCGACTTGCGAACTGGTTTTTCATAATTGCCCGGTCCCGGCAGAGAATATTCTCGGCAAGCTCGACCGAGGCGTCGAGGTACTGATGAGCGGCCTCAACTATGAGCGCCTGGTCCTTGCCGGCGGCCCCCTGGGTATCATGAGCGCCTGCATGGATGTGGTTCTGCCCTATATCCATCAACGTCGCCAGTTCGGCCGACCGATTGGCGAGTTTGAACTGATGCAGGGTAAAATCGCCGACATGTACGCCACCTGGAACGCCTGTAAATCCTACACCTATACTGTCGCCAAGGCCGCCGACAGCGGCGGCAATATCCGCAAGGATGCGGCGGCTGTCATTCTTTACGCCGCGGAACGGGCCACCTGGATGGCCCTGGAAGCGATTCAATGCCTGGGCGGCAATGGCTATATCAACGACTATCCGACCGGCCGCCTGCTGCGCGATGCAAAGCTTTATGAAATAGGTGCTGGAACCAGCGAGATACGACGCATGCTCATTGGCAGAGAACTTTTTCGGGACACCGAGGATTGATCCTTAGAAAACAAGCAAGTGGTGGAGTACAATGAGGAGGAGTTACTGGGTGAAGCAAAGGACAAAGTGGCCCCTCGGATGGATACGTATCCTCACCTTATGACCTGCGTGGTATGGCCGGCTAACGGGGCACCAATGCGAAGATGAGATGACGGTAAATCCAGCGGCAAACCAGGAAACATGAACCAATATCTCGTAGGAACAAAAACCCGCTCCTACCGAACACAAAAAAGGGTTTCAGGGGTTTCCCCTGAAACCCTTTTTTATCGGCTGGTGCGAGAAGGGGGACTCGAACCCCCACAGGTTTCCCCGCCAGATCCTAAGTCTGGAACATATATTCATTATATATTATCATATTAGACATTTATATGTATTTGTTTTCGTAATTGTTGCATTTTTGTTGCAATTTACTCCCATCTGAACCACCCAATACCTCTTGTGTTATAAATTGTTTTTATAAGAAGCACTGCTCGCTGTTGACGCTTCTCGAATTTTTGTAAAATCCCGCGATTTCATCCCGAGGTGCGACCGCCCCATTTGTTTTTCATTTTCTATCCGCCGTATTGGAACATTCCCTGATACAAATACGATTTTCAGAGCAGGACTTTGTTGATCTTGCCGGCATTCTCAGTAGGATCAGCGGCAAGTTTATGATGACCAGAAACGATACCGAGGAGGTAAGGGCCATCCTCAAAGATTTTTTCATCTAGGAAGCAACGCTGAAATATTCTACGACCACAACTGGCAGAACCGAGTCAAAAACAAGGGCTGGATTGCTCACTTCGAACCATGTTTAAAAATGGTTACTTATCCAGATGCTCAGTAAAAAACTTCTATCTGTGATCTGTCTTTTAGGTTAGGATATTTTAGGAAATATGTTGACTTTTGCCTATCAGTTATCCTATTTTTGTAAATATAAGACTGGCCAAGATATCTTATCGTAAATACAATACTAATTTTAGCTTAAATGAGAGTAGAGAAGTTTTAAAAGTCGAACCCATCTCTCAATAAATAAATTTGGATGCAGGCTAGGCGGTCAAGCAGCGAGGAAAAAAAAGAATGAAAATCGAGTCAATACGGTTAAAGAATTTTAAAGCCTTTCGAGATGCGGAGCTGAAAGATCTGCCCAATTTCTGTGTTGTTGTCGGCGCTAACGGCACTGGGAAAAGTACCATTTTCAGTATGTTCGGTTTTCTCCGCGATGCGCTCACTACTAATGTGAATACTGCCTTAATGAAGCTCGGTGGCAGCAGGGGGTTTCAAGAAGTACGTAGTCGTAATTCCAAAGGTCCAATCGAAATAGAGTTAAAATTTCGTGAAAAACCAGATAGCCCACTCATCACTTACTTCCTTCAAATTGGTGAAAAAAAAGGCAAGGCATTGGTGGAACGGGAGGTTCTCAAATACAGGAGGGGCAGCAGCGGACAGCCTTGGCACTTTCTTAATTTCACCCGAGGCAAGGGCACAGCAGTTACAAATGAACTTGATTCTATATCTGATGTGAAGGAATTAAACAGGGAAGAACAAACGCTTAAATCACCCGACATCCTCGCTGTCAAAGGGTTAGCCCAGTTTGCACGATTCCCAGCCGTTATGGCGCTCGGCAATCTCATCGAAAATTGGCATGTTTCAGATTTTCATATCAGTAAGGCACGGCCAGAGCAGGAAGCAGGCTATGCTGAGCATCTTTCCCGCGAAGGCGAAAACCTGTCATTGGTTATTCAGTATCTGCATAATCATCATGAAAAGATTTTTAAAAGGATTCTCGATCTTCTCAAAAAAAGAGTACCCGGCATTTCCGATGTCGATTCGAAAACAACTGAAGAGGGACGAGTCCTTCTGAAATTCCAGGACGGCGTGTTTGAAGATCCTTTTCTTGCCCGATATGTTTCTGACGGAACCATCAAGATGCTTGCTTACCTGACGTTACTTTATGATCCCAACCCTCACCCGTTGCTGTGTGTGGAAGAGCCGGAGAACCAACTCTATCCGAAACTTTTGTGGGAACTAGCCGAGGAATTTCGGCATATGCTAATCGAGGTGGACAGGTTTTTGTCTCAACACATTCTCCGGATTTCTTGAACGCGGCAAGGCTTGATGAAGTGTTCTGGCTGGTGAAAAAAGACGGTTATTCCCAAATCCGACGAGCAAAGGATGACGAACAACTCACAGCGTATATGGCCCAAGGCGATCAGATGGGTTACCTCTGGGAGCAAGGCTTTCTTGAGGGAGCCGATCCTCGATGAAAACCATTGTGTTTTTTCTTGAAGAGCCATCCGCGCGAGAAATGCTTGCAGGGATTCTCCCACGTATTCTGCCTAATGAGATGCAGATTCGCTATGTTGTATTTCAGGGAAAACAGGATCTGGAAAAAAATTTAAAAGCGAAGCTGCGGGGCCGGATGCTGCCGGATCTCCATCTTTGTTGTAATGCGTGATCAGGATTCAGGTGATTGTAAAGCAATAAAAAACAAGCTGGTCGGGCTATGCAGCGAGGCTGGAAAGGATGGAGTATTGGTTCGCGTTGCTTGTCGGGAATTGGAGAGTTTTTATCTGGGCGATCTTGTTGCCGTCGAAAAGGGGCTTGGCATCAAAGGGCTTAAAACACAACAGCAGGGGAAAAAGTTTCGAAACCCCGATGCTCTGGGTAATCCAGCCGAGGAGTTATTCAGACTCACCAGTAATACGTATGATAAAGTCTTCGGGTTCCCGTGCGATCGCACCTTATTTGAATTTAAAATCCAACTGCTCTATAAGTTTCAACGTGCTCGTGTCTGGAATCAATAATTTGATAGAAGCATGAAAATGGATACCAACCAAACATCGAATGGCAGCGTTTCGCAACATCTGTGGCGTTTATTCAAATGAACATAGTACCACCGGCTGAGATTTAACTCACGTTTATACAGACTTGTTATAGTCGCATTGACTCTTTGAATGAGTATCAAGTTCATCAGTATTATCACACATTGGAAATCAACATATCTCCTCCATGAATTAGCTCAACTCCTGACAAATAATAGGTTACGCAAAACAGCCACCAGAAAAAAAACCGGCAACAGTCAGGTCAAGTCATACCCACTACAGATAAAGGGAAAATTCACCCTGCAAACTCGGCAACTTTCTCAGCCGCTGCTTTCGCCTCAAAGAGTGTTGCAAACGCCGCTACAACTTCCTCATCAAAAGATGTGCGTCAGCATGGTGGTTCTTGCAAAGGACGACAACATCCCGAACTGTTGTCTTGCGCTGCCCTTCAGCAATGGGGTCAAGGTGGTGGACATCCAACCGGTGCAATGCCGTTTCCCCGCAATCTCTGCACATCGCCCCGTGATATTTCAGGGCCGCACCGCGAAGGGCGGGGTCTCGTTCAGCTTTTGACAGCACCACGTCTCCCCGCTGGCCTTCATCGTATGATGCCACGGTGAACCTTGCCGGTATTGCTTCCAACAGTTCAGGACGACTGCAACGTGGATCAAGCAAAAGCAGTTTGCATACCGCATCCTGGGTTCGCAGACCCCGGTGCAGACCCTGGTTGATGCGTCTGATCGCCGTCACTTTGCTGTCGATATAGTGGGTGATCTGTCGGTTATCAATCTCGACTGGTGGACCGTAAGGCGCTTTCGGAATCACTACAGTCTTCCAGCGCAACGCCGGTGAGTCGAGGCCCGACCATGCACCGGCAGCAACAAGAATAGCATCGGGCTGGCAACGTGCTACCGCATCGGTCAGTGCTTCGCCATTCTGGCGGACTATTGCGCCTTTTATAAATGCCCCGAGGCGTATGGTATCAGCGTGGCTTGTCGTTAGCACCAGACATGGACGTTCTGCCGATGAAATGGCCTGCGCCTTTGTTCGTCGGTAATTTCCTCGCCCGTGATCTCGATGGTCAGGTTGCCGTGCTTCACCGGATCAATATGGCGGCTCGATGGATCGATGCTGGTCAGCCCGATGGCGCGAATAAAGTAATCGAAGCGCCCATTGACCAACAGAGTGCCGCTGGTAAAGATCACACGCTTGCAATCCGCGACGAGTGGCTTGATGAACCGTTCAGACCGAAACTGACGTTGTTGGCATTGGCAAACGATGTCGCCCCGGGGATAACAGGAACAGTATACGAGGCGGTGATTTGCGAGCTGTTCGACATACCGAAGGATATGCCGTTGCTGTTGGCAAAATTAACGGTGCCGGCCGTTGTCGCGGTCTGGGTGCCGGCTGCCAGAATGTTATATCCATCCCCTGCGCCTCCCCCCAAGGAAGCTGAAAGGCTGATGGTCAGGCCGTTGCTGCCAGAAGCGGTGGTTCCGCTCAAATTGGTAAGGTTGAGGGTTGGGTTGCCGTGCGAATGGTTGGACAAGGCTGCGGTAGTGAGGCCATTGTGACTGCCTGTAAGAGTCGAACCGTTGAGGCCAAAAGAAAACCCGTTGCTGTTGCTGAAAACTACCGTGCCGGCGGATATACTCCCTGCTCCGGCAGAAACGCCGGATATTCCGGTTTGCTGGGCATGGGTTTCCCAGGCCCACATCAGCTGGTTGCCTTCAGGTGTGCCCGGGTTGGCTCGGTTATATTCTGAGAGCCGGGCGATGTTCTCTGCGGCCCCTCGATGATCACCGGCTGTCATCTGCCCGGCAAAGCCGGCGGACGATCTGGCTTTTTCCAGGCCCCGCTGCAAGGCGTTGTCATGGTCAATTGCCATGGCCGGCTGCGGTTCGATGATTCCCGCTGCCGCCTTCTCTTGGTTAATGACGTCGGTGTGGTAGTTGGCTTCAGCCTCGGCGAATAGGCTGCTGTAGCCGCCCCCGAGTTCGAAGGTGGCGGGCTGTGCTTCGTCCTGCTCATCGAGTTCATCGAAGATATTGGCCATGTCGGTTGTTCCTTTTTTTGGCAAAAAGGGCCTGCCCGGAGAATGGAAAATCTCCAAGCAGGCCCAAAGACAGTGCCCTCGTGGTGAGGGAAGACTTAAGGGGTAGAAAACTGTGTTATGGCGATATTATATCATGTTTGTGTCGATTGTCACAAACGATTGTTTTGTTCCATAAAATCATGGCCGGATTCTGGTGGAAGTGCGCAAAGGAATTTCTTGACATGCTTGCGTATAGTGCTATCATATACCATATGAACAGTAAGCATCGGAAAACCCTCGCAGCTATCTTTGCCACGCCTACCAAGGCAACTATCCGTTTTGAGGATATCGAGTCCCTGCTGACGGCTCTTGGCGTCACTGCCTCCGAAGGTAATGGCTCACGGGTACTCTTTACATTAAGGGAAGAAGAGTGGCATGCTCATCGCCCACATCCCGGTAAAGAGGCAAAGAAATACCAGATCGAGGGTGTGCGGGAGTTTTTGCAAATATTGGAGATAAAGCCATGAATACCATGAAATATCGCGGCTACACCGCAAAAGTCGAGTTTGACGACCGTGACAATATCTTTGTTGGCCGTATTTTGGGAATACGGGCGATCATCGGCTTCCATGGCGAAACCGTTGGCCAGTTGCTTGAGGACTTTCATAATGCCCTTGACTCCTATCTTGCTGATTGCGCTAAAACAGGTCGTAAACCGCAAAAACCAGCAAGCGGCAAACTGATGTTGCGCATTCCCCCAGAGGTTCACAACGCTGCCCTGGTGGCCTCGAAGTCTTCCGGAATGAGTCTCAACCAGTGGGCGGCTGGAGTGCTTGAGAAGGCTGCCCACACATAAATTGCCCGAAGCCTGTCGTAAAAGAATAAATCGGCCAGCCCCCGCCCACACCGCCTTACCTCTTTTATCTTCCGCCCATCGCCGCCGCCTTCAACCGTTCGAACTCTTCCGGATCCGTCGCCCGGAGTTTTTGCAGCCTTGCCACCTCCATCGCTCTCTGACCGCCACCAAGCGCAGGCTTTGCCACAGGCAGCACATTGCCGGTGGTTTTGTCAATAACCCCGGTCAGCCGCCGCCCGTCCGGGGTATCCTCAACAACTGAGTCAAAGCCCTTACTCTCCGACTTGACGGGCATCTGCAGCCCGGTGAAGTTGAGGTTATCGGGCGTTGAGTTCTGGATCTGCTGAGCCTGGTTGCCGACAAGACCGGAAGTAAAGGCCCGCCCGGCGATGTCTCCCCGCTGCTTGGACATTTCATGCTCTCTGTCCAGGGCCTTTTGTTCGGCGGTCTGACCTCGGTTCAAATCGTTCTGCTTGCCGGTGAATTCGTTCTGGGACTTGTTCTCGGTGATCCTGCCGGAGCTCGCTTCCCGGGTATCGCATCGCCATCTGCAAAGTTTTGTGCCCAAGCACCTCGGCTATCACCCTGAGAGGTATTTTGCTCTTGAGCATATGAGTTGCCGCGGTATGCCTCATACCATGTCGGGTTATCCGATCAAGGCCGGCTCGTCTCTTAGCCCCGTCAAATGATTCTTTAAACATTTGCGCCGGCCGCCGTTGGTAGATATCTGGTAATTCTTTCCCCCGGTGGAAAACATATTCTTCGGGATCTCGACCTGCGATATGCGGAATAATTTCTCGGAAGGCGGTGTCTGTGAGAGGCACCAGGCGAGAAGTATTATTTTTCGTTTCATCAAGCCAAATGAAATGCCTCCCTTGATCAATGTCCTTTACCCTGAGCTTTGCGACCTCACCCGGGCGCATTCCGGTGTTGATCAGGACGGCAACATATGCCGCGAGCTTCTTATTCGTTGACTTCCGACACTCCACAAGAAATCGCTTTATCTCGTCTTCAGTTAAAAAATCAATTTTGCCCTTTGGCGCTGGCGGTCGCCACATCTTGCCGGAACTGACAGGATTTTCAACATTCAATCCCTTCTCTTGAATGGCAAACTTGAAGAGGCAGGAAACCAAAGCAATTTCAGAGCGTATCTTGCTGGCCCCCACCTTTTCCCTGATTCGCTCATCGCGATAATTGGCAATGGTGGCTGTGGTTATATCCGACAAGTGTGTCCATGGACCAAGTAATCGAAGTATCTGGTTACGGCTAAACTCCTCATTATGCAGAGTAGACTCTTTTTTTCTGCCAGTGAGATACATATTCTCGAAATATGCAGTAAAAAAATCATCAAGACGTTGTTTGGCAGCGGAAGGGTTATTTTTCTTGTAAAGATAAATGTCTTCTTCTGTTTTTGCCGCCCAGGCTTTCGCTTCCGCCATCGCCTTGAATTTGGTGGCAGCCGTGAAAGTTTCTGAAATTGTTGCACGACCAGTCTTTCTGATTGTCGCGGTTACAGAAATTCTTCCGTCACTCTTTTTATAAACTCGATACGTCGCCATAAACCACCATGTACAATTTTGACTATTTCGCTATCATTTTGTTGCAATTCTTTGTTGCAAATCTTGTCATATTTGAAACAAACAGTCAATAAAATAACAATGGGAGGTAATGCGGGATGTCAAAATAAAGACAAAAAAATACCCATAAACCATATAATTTCAATGATTTACGGGTATTTTTTTAAGTGGTGCGAGAAGGGGGACTCGAACCCCCACAGGTTTCCCCGCCAGATCCTAAGTCTGGTGCGTCTACCAATTCCGCCATCCTCGCAAGCGAAGTTAAAAAAATCAGCTGCAATGAAATTGCAAAAACCATTGCAGCTAATCGTCAATAAATAATTCACTCCTGCAAAACCGTCAAGCACGGACCATTCGATGACCACGTACTCATTAAAAAAGTTGTTATAAATACCATCTTGAACGTATGCTTACCACTCATTTTTCCTGGGCCGTTAGTTTTTCTCAAATGATACCCGGCCAACTCATTGTCTCGCACAGGTAGCTTGCGAAAACTTTCGAGAGTGGCTATTGTGAACTGCCAGAAACACCGGGGCTTTATCTTAACTCTTAAAAATTAACACCTTACGAGGACTTCATGAAATTCCCGAGATTGTCTGCATGCTGCCTGGCAGCTGTTCTTATCGGTTCAGGCGCGAATGCTGCCACTATGCCGGATTCCGGACAGGACAAAAGAGTCGAATGGAAAATTCAGCAAACTTGGCCCATTGCCGGAAAAACTCTGGCCATGGTCAACTCCCTTGACGGCAAATTCGTCTTTCTCCTGAGCGATAAACAGCAGGTACAAGTTTTCAATACTCAGGGGCAATTGCAGGGCAGCATTCCCGTTGACGACGGCGTCTCGGCAATAGATATCTCTCCCCAGGGTGAATTACTCTATCTGATCAACAACACCAAGCAATCCTTCTCCTCAGTAGCTATCTCCTTTGTTGTCGATATCGATACCACCGGGGCCCCGTTCAAAGGTCCGGCCGATGCTCCGGTCACCATGACCCTGTTTACCGATTTTGAGTGTCCATACTGTCGCCAGATTATCCCCCTCCTTGACGAAGTTCTCGAAAAAAACCCGAAAACCGTCAAACTGTCGTTTAAAAACATGCCCCTTAAATTTCATAAACTCGCCGAGCCCAGCGCCAAGGCAGCTCTTGCCGCCCATGAGCAGGGAAAATTCTGGCCGTTTCATGACAAGCTTTTTGCCGAACAGAAACTCACCGAAGAGACCATCAAAAAGACCGCTGTCGACCTGAAACTGGATATTCCCCGTTTTGAAAAGGATATGGAATCACCAGGTGTGCAGAGCAAGCTGCAAAAGGATATGCTTGATGCCCAGAGTGCCGGCGTCACCGGGACACCCACTGTCTTCATTAACGGTCGTACGCCGCGACAACGCAACCTTGAAGGCTTCCAAGCGATTATTGACGACGAACTGCAGAAACTTGGCAAAAAATAACAATTCTATGGAAGCCAATCTTACCGAACGGGAGCTGACCTTTGCCGACAACGCCAAGGCCGGCTCCCTTTACGGGGCGCTCAATAAAAATCTTCAGGCCGTAGAAAAGTGTTCGGGTGTGACCATTCATGTCAGGGGAACGAACCTGCGCATTGTTGGCATGCCCCATGCGGTGGAAATGGTTGCCAATCTTCTCACCCAGCTCTACGAATTGATAAGCCGGGGATACCCGGTTTATAGTTCCGATTTTGCTTTCGGTCTGCGAATCCTGGAGTCTACCCCCAAGGCACGACTCGACAAAATCTTTCTCGACAAGGTGTATGTGACGACACAGAATCGGGTAGTCTCACCGAAAACCAGGAACCAAAAAATCTATATCGACGCCATCCGCGACAATGATATTGTCTTCGGCATAGGTCCGGCCGGCACCGGCAAGACCTATCTTGCCGTGGCTATGGCCGTTTCCGCCTTGACGGCCGGCCAGGTGAAGTCGATCATCCTTACCCGGCCGGCCGTGGAGGCCGGTGAAAAACTCGGCTTTTTGCCGGGTGATGTTGCCCAAAAAGTCAACCCTTACCTGCGGCCCCTGCATGACGCCTTAAACGATATGCTCGGCCCGGATAAAGCCGGTGCCCTCATCGAACAGGAGATTATCGAAATTGCCCCCCTCGCCTTCATGCGCGGACGGACGCTGAGCAATGCCTTTATCATCCTCGACGAGGCCCAGAACACCACACGGGAACAGATGAAGATGTTTCTCACCAGGATTGGCTTCGATTCCCAAGCGGTGATCACCGGCGACACGACCCAGGTCGATTTGCCGATGAAGAACCAATCCGGCCTGCTCCAGGCCAAAAAGATTCTCGGCAACATCGACGGCATCGCCTTCTGTTCTTTTTCCAAGGAAGACGTTGTCCGTCACCCTCTGGTCCAGCAGATTATCAACGCTTACGAAAAGCAGTAAGATTTTTCACATGCCGACGCAACTCACCAGCCATTATCGCTGTACCGGACCCCTGAAAAAAGAAAGAAGAATCACCCATCTTGCCGACCGTCTCCTCAAGGAGTGCGACCTCAGCGACCACAACCTCAGCGTCCTCCTGGTGGACGACGAGGAAATGAGGCAAATCAACAGCCACTATCGCCACAAAAACCAACCGACCAACGTCCTTTCCTTCCCCTTTGCCGAAGGAGCCGATGCATCGCTTGCCGGTTTGCCGATAAAAGAACTGGGGGACATCATCATCTCGGTCGACACCGCCCTCCGGGAATCGCTTCTTTATGGACAGTCCTTTGAACAGCGTATGACCTGGCTGCTGGTGCACGGCCTGTTGCACCTGCTCGGCTACGACCATGAACGTTCTCCAGGCGATGAAAAAGAGATGCAGACCAGAGAGCAGGAGCTGCTCGGCAAGATAAACAATAACAGGAGAATCAGAATGACCAGACTCGCCATTAACGTCGATCACGTTGCCACTATCCGCCAGGCAAGAGGCATCAGCGAACCCGATCCGGTTGCCGCCGCAGCGATCTGCGAGCTGGCCGGAGCAGCGGGAATTGTTGTCCACCTTCGGGAGGACCGCCGCCATATGCAGGACCGCGATATAGTTTTGCTCCGTCAGACGATAAAATCGAAAATGAACCTGGAGATGGGTGCCAACAAGGAGATTATTGCCATTGCCTTGGACATCAAACCTGATCTCATCACCCTGGTGCCGGAAAAGCGCGAAGAGCTGACTACCGAGGGTGGACTTGACATCGTTTCCCAGGTAAAGAAAATTGGTAAGGTTATCGAAAAGATGACCAAGGCTGGTATTCCCGTCTCCCTCTTCCTCGATCCCGACCCAAAACAACTGGCCGTCGCCAAAGAGATCGGCGCAACCTTTGTCGAACTGCACACCGGCAGATATTGCGACGCCGGCAATGAGGCGTTGCGCGAGCACGAGTTTGAACTCCTCTCGGCAGCCGCCGAAGAAGGCGACCGGATGGGTCTCAGAATGTGCGCCGGCCATGGGCTGAACTACCAAAACACCGCGCCCATTGCCGCCCTCGACACCATCGAAGAACTGTCCATCGGCCATGCCATCATTGCCCGAGCGGTCTTTACCGGCCTGGATAAGGCGGTACGGGACATGCTGGCGATAGTTCGTCAGGCGGATATGCTGCTTTGAAGCGGAGCAGACACGCCTTTTTCATCGTCAATTTTGACTCTAAACCGGCGACTGAAGGAGATTGACAATGGCGAGCGGGATATGGTAAAAGCAACCAACCCAATGCCTGGATGGTGGAATTGGTAGACACCCGAGACTTAAAAAGGAAAACATCTACAAAATATATAATACAAAAACGGCAATTTATAAAACAAATTGCCGTTTTTGTTTTTATACTATTTCATACCACCTCTTTACCCCTTTAAACCCTCCTGAACCACCCCCGATACCTCTTGTGCTGCGGATTGTTTTTGTAAAAAATATACTGCTCCCCGTTCATGCAGTTAAGAAGGATTTCTTCATTCAAGCCCCTGCTTCCCGGCTGAGTGGCCAAATATACTCGCAATGTTGCAATCGTGACATTCCCAATAACACCGTCAACCTCAAGCATGTATGTCCCTCCGGAAGCAACGTTGTGCCCTTCCTGGAGAAAGCGAACGGCTTGGGACACTCCAACATTGACGGCTGAATCAAACACCTCACAGACAATCCCTGGCGACAATTCCGCCAGCTTGTCACCCTGAACACGATTCCAGAAATTGACCCGGTAAAAATCCCTGACCATCTCCGGCAATACATAATGCACCGCCCCGCTCTTTATCCATTCATCTACCCATTTCCAACCGGGCCAGTCCGGCCAGTACACCCTGGAGATGCCGGAGTAGGTCTGCCCGCCTCGGTCCTGTTTGTCGTCTGACAAAAGGCCAAGCCCTTCAATCCCCATGGTTCGCTCGAAGGCTATGTCAAAGTCGTTCATGGCAGCGGCCCAATTATTTTTTTAATCTGCACGCCGGCGCCAAACATAACCAACGCCGCGAGCGCCCCGATGACCAGTTTAATTATCGTGTTGCGTACAGTTTTTCGACTATCGGCCATGGCTAGATTGAAATTGCGTATAAACGACACGGCATCATTTAACTCCTGGACATCAATCCCTCGGAATCGACAATTTGTTTCATGCTCTTTCAACGCCGAAACTATGGCTGCCGCAAAATGTTTCACGTCGTCATCGGTGAATTTTCGCCTATCGTTCATGTCACATCAGCCTATTCCACCAACTTTAGTTTAATAACGGCAGCCTCGATACAAGCATTGATAACCGACGTGCCGACCGATATTCCTTTTGCCGTGACTTCTCTTAAAATTATATTGAAGGCGGCCTCCCGACGCTGTTCACCGGTTGCACTAGCCGGGAGAGATGCGGCCGCCGCCACCGCCTCAGTAGCTGCCGCGATCAGGATCGGACCGGCCTGTGACAAGAATATCAGAATGATTGGCCGTAAAAAGGCCCATGCTCCAGACGCGATAAACTTCAATTTTTCAATCATTGGTTTTCTCCACTTTGTGACCTATGCCAATAGCGGCTAGTCCCGCGCCGAACATCCCGGCACCCGTTTGAAAAGTTACGGTGATGGCGTCCATATCCATTGCCGGGGCGCCGACGTCTGGGTACATTTGGCCGACCACTCCGACGGCACCGATAATGATCTTTCCGATACCTAAGAGCATCAACACTCCCCCGCCAAAATAGGTTTTGTATCCATTCATCATTTTTGCGACGAAGGTTATACCCAGGCTAATAAGAATTCTGTTCATCTGTCTATCTCCTGAGAAGTCGTTTTAAAAACTCCGCAATCTTTTCCAAAGAAATGGCAACTATGGTTACAGCCACACCTTCAGATTTTGGCGCCGGCCCAGTGTCTTGTCGATAAAAGATATCATCCTCCGGGTCACGCCCGGGTAGTTGTTCATCTCTCATACGCTCCTTCCGCAATGTGGACACCGACAGGCATCGCCATCTATAATTTCGTTGTGACAGTGTGGGCATTGCATTTTTTCTACGCTCCCTTGCTTCCCTTAAAATTTTTGCCCTGATCCAGCCAGCAACCGAACAATTTTTGGTCATTTACTGTTCCTCCCGAGCTCAAACCCGACAAGAAAAGAAAGAAAGTTCTGTTTTCTAATCGCTCGCATTTCGCAATCCTTTCGACAATCATCGCAGAGTATTTTCCCAACCTCCTTGCAAGGGAATACCCGGCAAAACTCCTCTTCGACGTAACTCACTGCGCCGGGACCTGGACAATCACCGGATCAATAACCTGAGCGGGCGCAGTTCCGGTATAGGCAATCGAGCCGTCTACGCTCAGCGGGTTAATGTTCGTGTGGTTCAAGCTGTTGCTGATGTTTGCCCCAGCCCCTATGACAATTTTTCCGGCGTTTTCTATTCCAGCCAAACCAAGCCCATACATTCCGCCCGTGGCGATCGCAACAGGGGTATAGCCAACGAGATCCTTTAACACGCCATAACCGGTGACAGGAGCCTCAAGGACAAGCTGTGTCGGCTGCAGCCGATCGATTTGCATCATGGCCACCACACCGACAAGCGTTTTTTCTGTAGGTGTCGATGCGTTTTTCATTACTTCTTTGGCAATTTCGGCAATGGCTCCTGACTGCGCGGAAATTCTCGCAGAATCATTAATAGAATGCGTTGCCTTGGCATCGGCATAACGTTTGTAATCGTCTCCGGAAAGAAAGCCCCCATCGCTGGCACAGCCAGAAAGCAGGAAGGCAACAGACAATAAAATGAAGAGAGAATTTTTCATACAGGCACCTCCTTGGGCCGTCTAACCAGATTGATATGTAAATCTCTGACACTGTTAATGTACCTTTGCATGGCAAAGGCCTTGAATTCGTCGTTCCTGACAGTCAGCCAGTCATCCCAGCTTGCACCGTGCGACCAATCAAAATCACAGGTGTAGGGAGCATGCGGGGCATTGACGTCCCGCCAACCTTTATTGAGGTAAAGAGCATACCAGGAAGATAGAGGTGGCCATTTGTGTGTGGGATCCCCGTAGGCGCAGGCATGCGACCAATCAGGGGTGATAATCAACGCTTTACCGCCGGGTTTCATTACCCGGTAAAGTTCGTTAAAAAAGGCAGATTCTCTCATCGCCGTCCAGATGCTCGAGAAAATGCGATGAGAAAACCTCGTCCACCGATTCATCGGCCCATGGCCAGGGTGTTTGTCGAACGTCGAGAACCAGGTCGACCCCATCGAACGCCAGAACATCAACACCGGTGAACGGAAATTGATCGTTTGATTTTGTCTTGTTTTTACCGCAACCAATATCTAGTTTTATCATCTATGTCCTCAATATTTTGATATTTTACCAAATAATGTCTGTGGTTGTGTCCAGGTGCCCGACAAGGATCCGGTTGTCAATGGCGCAGCGATGGCCCCACTTTCTGGCGTCGCTCCAGAAGTATAAATCCTGGGTACCAACCCCCAACCCTTCGCTGCCGTTCAAGGTCTTGAACCATGGTCGACGCAAATTCTTGTCCTTGAACATCGATATCCGCCAGAGATTGAACCCCATCCCGGTACCGCAACACTCTTGCACCTCTCCGGGCCTCGGGGGCTGAGACCAGAAGTTCATCGAAGGATCCTTCGGATCACCCCATATTTGCGGCACTCCACCCTCACCCTTGGTCCAATACAAGCCACCGATACACGAGAATTCCGGGTACCGTTCCATATCCTCGACCAAGAGCGACACCCCATTCCAGGGAGGGATATTGTCATGTTCAAGCGTCAGGATATATTCCCACTGGCTTAACTCCGGATGTTCGAGTATCCCGGCAATCGCATCCGAATAGGCCTGGCCGACTTCCATGCCAAGCGCGGCAATGCGATACACCTGTTGGTTTGGTGGAAAAGCGAGTGACCAAATGGCCATTGCCGCCTTGGTAGGCATAAGGGTGCCGGCCGGAATGATGACGACAATCCGTCTGCTTTTTCCAGCTTCCCCCCTCCAGGATCCTCTTCCGGCTTTCCGTAAGGTTGGCGTTGTGCCTTCCGGCATCAAGCGCAACAAACAATTCCTTCATATTCCCCCTTCTCTGCTGACAAAAATCATTCCTGCCTATTCCCGGATCACACTTCTTTAATAATGGCGTAAGGATCAATGAGACTCGCCGAATTACCGCCATAAATCTGTGACATACCAACTGAGTCTGGGTAAGCCACCTGAAGTCGCTGAATAGAGTCCCCAAAACGGAAAAACATTTGACGATGCATTGGTGGCGCTGGTTGTACCGCCGATCATAAAGCCTGAGATACTTGGCATATTGTCGGCGCCATAAAGCAGGACATTGGCGAAGGTCGCGTTATGCGAGGAGGCTGAGAAATACATCCCCAGCACCCAACGCCCCTCTACCGTCATCGCAAGGGAACTCAACCCGGTAAAATCCATAATCCGTACCCCGTTCCAGACAGTAGACTGCGACGAAGCGGTAATACTGAAGGCCTGGGAATCGGAACCAAGCAGAGATAGTTGGGTATCGTTGGCTTTCGAATACAAACCAACCGCAAAGGTGGCCACCAGCGAACGGTTGGACGATGCAGCCCCGGACACCATGAGCCGGACGGTTTTCGGAACCAGATTTGTGCCATCCATCCAGAAGGGAACAAACATTGGTCGCCTGGAAATTTGTGACGCCGAGAAGTTCATGATCGTCGTCAGCCGTTCACCCTGGATGATTTCAATCATGTTTCTGCCGGGTGCCACATACCCACCACCGCCGGCAATCGACGCGGTAATCTGGCTGCTGCCGGACATACCGAAGGTGACACCATTGGAGTTGGCAAAATGTATCGTCCCGGACGTGGCAAGTTCCGATCCTGCCGATATCGCAACGCCACCTCCTGCACCACCAGCTGCCGCAGACAGGGACAGGGTCAGGCCATTACTATTGCTGGCGGTTGTGCCGCTGATATTGGTTAACTGCAGGCTCGGGTTGCCATGACTGTGGGTGCTGTTGGCAAAGGTATTGGCGTTCGTCGCGAAGTAGTTCGCTCTCTCAGAAGTTGACATAAAATTACTGGTCATCTGAGATTGCATGGCAGTCGTTAAGCCATTGTGCGAGGCGGTGATGGTGCTTCCTGCCAGGCCGAAGGAAATCCCGTTCAAATTGCTGAAGGAAGTCGCTCCCGGGATCGATCCCGCCGAAAGGGAAAGTGTCAATCCTGCACTGTTGGATCCGGTTGTCCCTGAGATGTTCGTCAGATTGAGAGTCGGATTGCCATGGCTATGGGTTGAATTTGCCGCAGTGGTCAAATAATCGGTCTTTACCGTCCCAAAGATCCCTTGTGTCCCTGTTGAAAAGGAAATGCCGTTGCTGTTGGCAAAGGTCAGAGTAGAGAAGTTTGCCGAGCCGTTGGCAGCCGAGTATGCAACCGGCTGGACGGTTTGCGCCGGAATCACCGCCGAAAGAGAAAGGTTAATCCCCTGGCTATTCCCCCCGGTCGTACCGTTGATATTGGTGAGGTTAAGCGTTACTCCGTGGCTGTGTCCGGAAAGCGCGGCTGTGGTGAGATAGTTGGCTCGCTCGCCGGTGAGCATGAATCCGCTACTGGCATTCGAGGCCATCGCTGTCGTCAGGCCGTTATGTGAAGCGGTGATCGTTGAACCATTGCCGCCGAAGGTGATGCCGTTCTGGTTCGAAAACGATATATTTCCGGAACTGCCAAGCACCTGGATGCTGTTCTGGGTCTGCAGGCTCTGCGCGAAGGTGGCCGTTGCGGTCACCGTCGAACCATTCAGACCGAAACTGACGTTGTTGGCATTGGCAAACGATGTCGCCCCGGGGATAACAGGAACAGTATACGAGGCGGTGATTTGCGAGCTGTTCGACATACCGAAGGATATGCCGTTGCTGTTGGCAAAATTAACGGTGCCGGCGGTTGTCGCGGTCTGGGTGCCGGCGGCGAGAATATTATATCCATCCCCTGCGCCTCCCCCCAAAGAAGCCGAAAGGCTGATGGTCAGGCCGTTGCTGCCGGAGGCGGTGGTCCCGCTCAAATTGGTAAGATTGAGGGTTGGGTTGCCGTGCGAATGGTTGGACAAGGCCGCGGTAGTGAGGCCATTATGACTGCCGGTAAGAGTCGAACCGTTCAGGCCAAAAGAAACCCCGTTGCTGTTGCTGAAAACCACCGTGCCGGCGGATATACTCCCTGCTCCGGCCGACACGCCGGATATTCCGGTTTGCTGGGCATGGGTTGCCGGGCCGGAGATCGTCACAGCATTGCCCGCCTGGCTCAGGGTAATATTGTTGGTAGCCGCCAAGGTCATAACCCCGGACGAAACCAGGGCCATAACTCCGGCAGTGATCCCCGCCAGGCTAAGGTTAAATCTACTCTGCGTCTGTTCAGTTTGTGGAGTTGCCGCCGCAACCGAACCAACAACCGAGCCATTGGAGTTGGAAAAAGACACCCCGTTGCGAGTTCACGAACTGTAAGGTCTGGAACTGTGACGAGCCGCCACCTGCGCTGAAGGCATGGCCATGGTCGGATGCAGCAGCTGTCGTCAGGTAATCGGTTTTTACCGAGGCGGTGATTGTCGAGCCGTTATCGCCAAAAGTCACCCCGTTGCTATTGGCGAAACTGTAAACACCTCCCGCATCATCACCGGCGAAAGATGCCGTCATAACCCCGCCGTTCAACCCGAACGATACGTTATGCGAGTCTTGGAAGGTGATAATTCCGCTGTTCTGACTTGAGGCACCGGCGCTTACCCCGACCCCACCACCGGCAACCGATCCGTCAAGGCCCTTCGCCCCTCGAGCGCCGCCGAGAACGACATCGAGCGAGACAACCGGACCGCCAACTATCGATACGGTATTCTGCGGTGAGCTGGAAATATTAATCGTGTTACGAGGAGCTTCGATAATGCTGACCGTGGCACTCATCAGATGGTTACCTCACCGGCTATGATGAATTTGCCATGCATGAACTTGTCGACAATCTCGGAAGGCCCACTGCCGATATAAAGCTCGATGTCATACACGCCACCCTTTGCCGGAATTACCGCTGTTTCTGCCGCAGTAAGATGTATCGAAAGCGATGTGCCGCTCATCACCAACCTGCCGTTGGCGGTCGTCAGGGTGAGTATCGGGGTAACGGGAGGGTTTAACGGATCGGGAACATGCAGTTGAGATTTCCTTACCTGCATCCTCGCCCCGTCATAGGTCGCCGAAAAATTCACCGGACCGGAGCCATCTTGCATCGACATCGGCAATTCGAACGTCGCCCCACGAATAATCTCGATATCGTATTCAGCCGGTGTCATGATGATTGCCTCTCCTTGTTCAAGGACGCAAATCACAAAAAAAAGGCCCCGGACAAACACCAATGGTGTCTATCCGGGGCCTCAGCACTTCCCTTACGGGAGCATCGAACCAATCCGTTTATTTATTCCTATCCTCGCCTCGAAGGGCGATTGTTATACGTACTCCTAACACCTAAACAGTTACATATTTACAACCTTTTGGCAAGCGAATACTTCAACCCCCGCCAACCGCCCTCAGCCGCTCCCGGTTTTTGGCTCTTGTGTAAGTGTTTTTGTTTCCGCACATACAAAAACACCTTGAGGAATTGAGTTTTTGTTATTACAATAAGTATATGGAATACGAATGGGACGAAGGCAAGCGCGAGGCAAACCGCATAAAACATGGCCTCGATTTTAAAGACATGGCTTACTTTCAGTGGGAAAGCGCGGTGATTCTTCCCGATACCCGCCGCGACTATCGGGAAGAAAGAAAGATTGCCATCGGCTATATCGGCAACCGGCTTTTTCTGGTGGTGTTTACCATTCGCGGCGAAACAATCCGCATTATCGGCCTTCGCAAAGCCAACAAAAGGGAGAAAACGACTTATGAAAACAAAACCTGAGCACATCTCCCAAGAAGACTGGGATGCTGTGGATATACCGGAGCTTACCGAGGAAGATTTTGCCAAGATGAAGCCAATCGGCCATTTTCCAGAGTTGCAATTTTTGCTAAAGGCAAAAAAGACCGGAAGGCCATTAGGCAGCGGCAAGAAAGCCTCCGCCACTATGCGGCTTGATAAAGACATTCTGGAGACATTCCGCAACACCGGTCGCGGCTGGCAAACCCGCATCAACAATGCCCTGCGCGACTGGCTTAAAGAACACCCTCCGGCATGAAAGTGACAATCTTTTCAGCCCCCGCCAACCGTCCGCAGCCGTTCCCGCTTACCCGGCCGCTCCGACCGCCTGAGCATCGTCCTGATTGATGCCCCGGTAATAGGCGACAAATCGTCCCGCTCGGAAGCCGCCACCTTGCGATTGAAATCCATCACGCTGGCGACCAGGTCCACCTCATCCTCCGCGGTTCGTCCCTCCGGATTCAAAATGTAGGCCTTGCGGTATTCCTTGAAGATCTCCGCCCGTAACTCGCCATACTTGGCGGCAACCTCTTTCTCATTCCATATTTTTTCCCGAATCCCCGAAAGCCTTCCCGGATTGAAACTCAATGCCCGGATAATCGCATCCATTCCGCTGCCCTTCAAAGGCTCATCGCCGAAGAACACCGGGCCGGCACTGCCGGTGGTGACACCTTCATTATATTCGCGCAAAGCCTTGATCGGTGCCCCCATGCCGGTCGGCAATATCGTTTCCAGGGCTTTCAGCGCCTGGCCCTCTTTTATGTACCCCACGCCCTTCGCCGCATCGACCAACAAGGCCCCGGGCGCCCCCACCAAGTCTTTCAAGGTAGTCGGCACGGCAAAATTCATCTCCAGGCTGCCCTTAATGTTGATCCCCATCATCCCGGTTATCCCCTGCCGGGCGACGGCGTCACTGCCGAATATCCCGGCCACCCAGTCATAAAAACGCTCTTCCGGATCCCCGAGAATGGCAGCTTCATCGTCGCCAAGAACGGTACAGAGGCAACGTTCAAGCAATACGTCGTTGATGGCTCAAGCGTTTTTCTCAAACCGCTTAACGAGCGCTATCCGATTAAGGATATGACCGGAATTGAGTTCCGAATTGTGGGGGTTGTGGTTGAGAAGCGGAAGAGGTATTGCTGATAAGAAGATAGCTGCTTGACAATAAAACAAATTGTATATACAATAAGGTATGCGCTATGAATGGGAAGGAAACAAACGAGCCGCCAACATCACCAAACATGGCGTAGATTTTGCGGATGCTGAGCGATTCGAATGGCATTCTGCCATAGAGGCCAAAGACAACCGTGCCCAGTATGGCGAAGAAAGATTTATCGCCATAGACTTTATCGACAAACGTCTCCATGTCTTGATTTACACGACAAGACACCGGACAATACGGTTAATCAGTCTGCGAAAGGCGAACAAAAGAGAGAAAGATTTTTATGAAAAAGCACAAACCCGATAGCATTGCTCAGGAAGATTGGGACGCCGTTGATTCTCCTCCTTTGCCCGACTCATTTCTTACCACCATGCAACCAGTCCATAAAAATCACCCGGAAATACCATCACGAGTACGAGGACCTCAAAAAGCACCGCATAAGGTTCCTGTTGCTCTGCGGCTCGATCCTTCTATCGTCAATGCCTTTCGCTCCACAGGACGAGGTTGGCAATCACGGGTCAATGCGATTCTTCGTGATTGGCTGAAAGAGCATAATCCGGCATGAAGCTTCCGGCATGGAAACAGAAAGTCGACCTATTGGTAAGGAAATGACTAAAAGACCTGATGCGTCACTCAATACATCGCCAAATGAAATTCCCTCAGATGTGGCAATATTACCCGCGAATTTACACATTTAATTTTTAACATATTGATATATATAACATTTCGTCCAGTCTGTGGGACTAAAGGCCGGAGGTTCAAATCCTCTCATCCCGACCATTTGAAATTACAGGGTTTTAGGAGAAATCAACCTCTTAAAGCCCTTTTCTATTGCCTTTTTTCTGGAATCTCTAATATTGGTTTTGTGGTGTAAATGTTGTTGATTTGGAAAAATACATCGTAAATTACCCGCGGATTACCTGCGGATGTATTATCTATGTCGATACAGAAAATAAAATGTTTCACTCCTTGAAATCATGGCGCTTAATTTATCCCATGCCTTCGGTGCGTTGACCTGGATCCGCAGCGCCACCACTCCCAGCAAGTCCAGATTTGGTGGAGTTGTGTAAGGGGAATTTGCGAGCATTGTCGTTGACAGTGCTTACATATTTTGATAGCACAAAAGGCATGAACAGCAAAAACCGTAAGGCCCTTCAGGCTATCTTTGCCGACCCTGTTAACGGCAACAGGGAATGGCGTGATATTGAAGCCTTGTTGGTGGCTGCCGGTTGTAGAATCGTCGAGGGAAAAGGTTCTTTAGTTACTTTTGAAAAGGATGGAGTTCGCGCTACTTTCCATCGCCCGCACCCGGACAAGGCTTCCCTGCGGTATCGGGTAAAAGGTGCGAGAGATTTTTTAACACAATTGAGAATAAAACCATGAACGCAATGACCCACAAAGGCTATGCCGCTCGCGTTGAATTTGATGCTGAAGATCATATTTTTGTTGGCCGGGTTATCGGTATCAGGGATGTTGTCAGTTTCCATGGAGAGACAGTTTCTGAACTGGAAAACTCTTTCCACGAGGCTGTCGACACTTACCTTGATGCCTGTGCAACGCTTGGCCAGCAGCCGAACAAACCATACTCCGGAAAGCTGCTGATTCGGGTAAGTGCTGAAATACACGCTGCCGTAGCTGCTTCCGCTGAAGCTGCCGGCAAGAGCCTTAACCAGTGGGCCGCCGAAATATTGAACAAAGCCTCTCATATCTGAATCAGGATATCGGTTTCCGTGTCACCCCCTGCACGGAGGCGTGGATTGAAACGTACCTCCCGGCATTTGCCGCCCGCTTCTGCCGCAGAAACTCTTCCGGATCCGTCGCCCGGAGTTTTTGCAGCCTTGCTGCCTCAAGCGCACTCTGTCCTCCACCACGCGCAGGCTTTGCCACCGGCAGCGCATTGCCGGTGGTTTTGTCAATAACCCCGATCAGCGAAGCCCTTACTCTCCGATTTGCCGGGAAAATCTCTCCCCCTGCCCCACCTGGCATGCGGGTCCGCATCAGGTGGGTGCCAAACATTACTTTGGCGGGGGTGGTGGTCCGCGCTTTTGTTTTCCTCCTCGCCCGCACCAACCAAAGACAAGATGAGATCAGCTCAGCGCGAAGAGGTATTCCTTGGCAAGCCTATCAGTTCAGGCAAAACGAAAAGGTCTATTCAAATGCTGCCCTTTAAGTCCCCCTTCCCGGAGATGTGTATCACTTAAATGCTCGCTCGGCTTTGAGAAAAAAATCGTTCAATAGCTGATCTGCCTCCTCAATCTCTTCTGTCGATGAAAAACCGGAATCTAGCTCCCTCAGAATGTTTTCATAGGCAGATAGACGAATATCCGGTGTGGCACGAAAGACAGCTGGTCTGGGATATAAGCCATTTTCAAAAAAGAAGTTACAAGGACCTGGTGCATCGTTCCGTCGAAAAGGCCATTCTGGCTTGAGTTTGGCAAATTCTCTCAAAGCATTCGTTGCCAGGAAATTGTGGGAATAATCACTTACAGTGACCTGGCGTCCGAGGCGAGACTCTACTTCCTTGAAATAGGCAGTCACCAAGGAATGCTCTGTCACAATCAGTCCGAAATCATACCAATTATCAATGGTCTTCAGGAGGATTGATGTGTAAATGCTAGGGAGTTTATGGGTGCTGGGGCAAAAGTAGGCGCGGCATGCTTTTTCACCGTACCAACTCAGAGATCGATAGTCTAGACCGTCGTTACCTGGCATGGTCGGGTGGAGGAGGCAGCCAACGCTCCTTCTCTCGCCACCGATGAACCCCAAAAAAGGGCAGTGATGAAATTGGGGAAACGGTCGTGATAACCTGTGTGGTCCCTTGTTTCTTCTTTGAAATTCAAAAATTCCATCTTCAGTTCTCGGGACCGATTCAAAGTCCTTTGTTCGCTTTGACAACAGAATTTCAAGTATTTCGCGGGATAGATCCGGCAAGTTATACAAGCCACAACAGGCCCCGCAGGATACTGTTTCACTCACTTGACACAAGGAAATGTCGTGGATGCCTTCCATAGATCTATTATCTAACGCATTTTCGGTTGAATTACAGAAATTGAGACTGCTCCTGAGCCTGTCGCTCTTCCTGTCAAGTCATCCGCATCATGAGATACTCAGTAAACGACTACGTAAAAGCCAATGATGCTGGAAAGAATGACCGGATCTTTCCTGTTTCTTATGTTGCCGCCTGATCTATGGTGCGGATGCCATTCTCCCTGCTGCGGCTCATAATACATAGGCGATGATGAAGATGCCCACCATAGCAAAAGCCAGCATCAATTTTACCCCGACTCCAAGAATGAAACCGAGCCAAGTGGCAATTCCCACCACCCCGGCCTGCTCTATGTTTCTGCGGGTGATGAACTCGCCGATCACCGCACCGATGAAAGGGCCAAAAAAGACGCCGACAAACCCGAAGGTAATACCCACAATTGCCCCGAGAAAGGCACCGACCACCGCCTCGCGGCTCGCCCCGACATGTTTTGCCCCAAGGCTGCCGGAGACGAAATCGGCGATAAAGGCGACAAGCGTCAGTATGCCAAGAAAGATCATCGTCCCAATGCTGACATATTGGAAACCATCCGCCCAGGCAGCAAGCAGCAGGCCAATATAGATCAATGGCGTTCCGGGCACCGCAGGGAGAAAAATACCCACAACACCGATGCCAACCAAACTTAAACTCGCCAACCAAAGCAAAGGTGTCATGCAGGTCTACCCCCATTAAGATGGTATTGATTAAGTGCACGAAACTCTGTAGTCATGATACTGGCAGCAATGGTTTTCATTGCTTATCTCCCAAACCAAAAATATGACATCTCAGCTTTTCCACAACAGAACAATGTCGTCCAAAAAAGAACCTTTCATGTAAGGTATTCAATTCGTTGTATCGATGCAACATTCTTAACCGCTAAGCAAGGAGTACAGATGGCAACCAAGGCAAAAAATATCCTGGTGATTTACCATTCTCAGAATGGCACGATGGAATACATGGCAAAAAGGTTTGCCAAGGGGGCGGCAAAAGAACAAGAAGTTGCAATCATACTCAAAAAAGCAAAGGATGCCACCATAGACGACCTGTTGCGCTGTGATGGAATTGCCATCGGCTCCCCTGAATATTTCGGAACAATGGCAGGCATGATCAAGGATTTTTTTGATCGTACCTTTGAGGCGGCTAAGGATAAGACCATTGGCAGGCCTTTCGTTGTTTTTGTATGTGCTGGAAATGACGGCCGGGGTGCGCTGACGCAAATCGAACGGATTGCCGCGGGGTACAAGTGGAAGAAAGTACAAGAACACATCAGGATTGTCGGTACCCCCACAAAAAATGATTTACTCAACCTGGAGGAATTGGGGCAAACCTTGGCCGCAGGAGTGGATTTCGGAATTTTCTAGTGACGATCTTAGACCAAACAAGGGGGAAAGTCGAGTAGACCGGCTTCTCCCATGAAAACAAAATATTACAAACGAGTCTTTGGTTGACGCCTCACCGCACGCGGCTACTACGTGACTGCTGTCTTGCCTTGTTCACACCGTTGTTACCGGCCCCTCTCAGAACCGTGCTTGCCCGGCCGCACATAAGGTGTGCCCTCCCCTTCCAGCAATGGCCATACGGGAGCTCCGCGAAGCAGCAGCAAGGTCAAGTGGAGGTAAACGCAGAATTGGTTGAGGTTCATCTTGGCAACCTTAAGATATGCTGTCCCACATCGATTATCAAACATTAGACTGAATGAATTATTTTGTCTAATGTGCATCTCACGAGGTGGAAACTGTATGTTAACACTTGAGAAACTGAAAAATTTATCATGTCCGAAAGAAAAGGCGTCACCGCCTTGAATCAGATTCCATCTGGGGTGTGGGTGCTCGGCATTGTCAGTATGTTGATGGATATCTCTTCGGAGATGGTTCATAGCCTGTTGCCAATGTTCATGGTCACGACTCTAGGCGCAAGCGCCTTAGCAGTCGGTTTGATTGAAGGGCTGGCCGAATCCACCGCGCTAATCGTCAAAATATTCTCTGGTTCGCTGAGTGACTATTGGGGCAAGCGCAAGGGGATCGCGGTGTTCGGCTACGCTTTGGGCGCTCTAACCAAGCCTGTTTTTGCCATCGCGCCGACTGTCGGTATCGTGCTGACTGCCAGACTCTTTGATCGGGTTGGAAAAGGCGTTCGTGGCGCACCGCGCGATGCTCTGGTGGCCGACATCGTGCCGCCGCACTTACGCGGGGCGGCCTTTGGTCTACGGCAGTCTCTCGATACCGCTGGAGCTTTTCTTGGTCCTCTGCTGGCCGTCGGTTTGATGTTGCTGTGGGCCAATGATTTTCGAGCCGTGTTTTGGGTTGCTGTTATTCCCGGTATTGCATCAGTCTTACTACTTATTTTCGGCTTGCATGAACCTCCACCTCGTCATACAGAAAAACGTACGAATCCATTTTGTCGAGAAAATTTACACCGCCTCGGCGCTTCCTATTGGTGGGTGGTCTGCATAGGCGCAACTTTCATGCTGGCCAGATTTAGCGAAGCATTTTTAGTACTCCGTGCACAACAAGGTGGCATTACGACCGGATAAACGAGTCGCTAACGGCTAGCGTATGACTTTTTCTGATTTCTGTGTGCTTGCACCAATGGAATCAGGGAGATTATGCCAAATTGAAGCCGTCTATCTGTGATAGATTAGACAAAACAGATCATTTTGTCTAATCCTGTGAAACACAGGCAATGGTACATCAAGCACTTACCTCTGGCTTTACGGAACTCCAGAAATGGTCGAGCGGAACAAGCTTACCGAAGAGCTTGAAAAGGTGCGGGAAATTCAGATGCTGAGATTTTTCGAGCAGTTTCTCAGCAAAGAAAGCAGCAGCATCGACCTGATGGCCATAATGTCGATTATTGGCGGTGGTCTCAGCTTTCTCATTTGCCGATCTCGACATATTCAATGGTACAACGGTGTCGATCTGAAAAGCGATGAGGGTTGGGCAAGGATTGAGGGTGGTGTTGAACAAATCATCCGAAAGCTGCTGTAAGTGCATTGAAAAGTGGATGTCGTAAGATGAAGATGTTCCCGAGTTACCAACGCAACTGGTCGTAAAAGCCGCAGGTCAGTTTTTTTATTCTGGATGTCACCTGTTGGTGACTATACAATATCAGCGGTTTTATATGACAATGGAGGAAAAGAAATGAATAGGCTCAAGTTTATTGGTGTCTTTGTTGTTGTTTTGGGATTGATTTCACTGCAGGGGTGTGCAAAACCGGCAGGGAGAGGCGTACCGTCAAGAACGGGTAACTGCCTCGCGTCCTTGCCGCATCCGATCTGGCCCGCTTCACGGTAACGGGTGAAGGACAAACCATGTACGTTGCTCGTGGCTCGAAGCAGGCTGCTTATATTGAGGAGTCGGCAGTGGAGGCCTTTCGCCGGCAGGCGCACCGAGAGGAGGCGCAGCAGGAGTTTGTCCGTTGGCTGCGTTTGGACACGACCGAAATGCTGCACCACCTTGACGGTATCACTACGGACAGCATGGGGCTAAGCGGCCTTGCCGGGTGGTATGTGAAAACCTTTCTGTCTCCTGGCGATTTTCTCACGGATAAAATGCGCCAGGAGGGCATCGACGCTACCGCTGCGTTGGCCCGGGAAGGTGGCGGCTGGCTGCTTCTGACCACAAGTCGGGATCAGACAGTTGCCGAGCTGCTTGCCTGCGGCAGGCGTTTTCAGCGGCTTGCCCTTGCCGCACGTGAAATGGGGATAGCCATTCACCCCATGACCCAGATCCTCGAGGAAAAGGGTGCGCCGTCTCTCCATGAGGTGGTCGGAAAGGACACGGTGATTCCGCAATTCGTGCTGCGGGTCGGTTATCTTTACAAATATCCGGTGACGAACGGTCTGCGCCGACCGGTCGCCTGGTTTGTCTCTTCATAAAGGAGGATTGAGTATGTTGTCGCTATTCTGGAAGCTGCTTGTCGTTTGGGGTATTATGCTGCTGGTTTCAGTGGCAAATGGTGCCTGTCGAGATTTCACCTATGGCAAGCACATGGGGGAGCTGGCAGCCCATCAGCTGTCAACGGTCAGCAGCATTATTATCCTGGGATTGGTCGTTTTCGCTTTTATTCGTTTGTATCCGCCGTCTTCTTCCCTCCAGGCTTTCGGCATTGGTCTGTTCTGGATGACACTGACCATCGCCTTCGAGTTTCTGTTTTTTCACTATGTCGGCGGCCATTCCTGGTCGAGTCTCCTCAGAAACTATTATGTGCACGAGGGCAGGGTCTGGGTGTTGGTCCTCCTGTGGATCGCCACCGCCCCGTATCTGGCGTTCCGCTTCTTTTCCTTGCCCAAGTAAAAAGAGAGTTTGAGAGAACACAACCTTGCTATCGTCGTTAAGTCAAAGGAAGGGCATCGGCGTGGACACACACTTGCAGCTGTATGTCTTTTCGATACCGGTAATGCCAGAAATGTTGCCAAATGGCTGAAAATCGCGGCAACGAAGAAAGATTGCCTCTTGGTCTTTGGGAAGAAGGTATATATAAAAAAGATGGCACTCTTGCCTCAAGAATCATTTGGATTCACTTCGGTTTTTCAAGGTTCCCCTGCTGAAGCAAAAAAAGCCGGCCAAGAGTATTGTCGAACCGCTGTAAAAAGGGTAAGAAACAACGATTTCCATATGTTTTTTAGCGAAGAGTTCGGCTTCTTTTTTACCGCAGCACCACAATTCTCTCCGAATTCATGGCATGGAGGTTATTTGACCGGGAAAATGCATATCCAGACAGTTGGCCTGAGAGGCCTGAAGACCCCGATCAGAGTCAAGGAAAAAGGCGGCAAGCTGCAGAGCACCATTGCCACCATTTCCATGCAGGCCCGTCTCCAGGACGGCAGCAGGGATAATTGCGTCGAGACCTTTACCTCCATTCTCAACAACTATTTGGGCGAGCTTTCAGTTACCAGCTTTTCGACCATTCTCGCCAGGTTGAAAGAAGGATTGCAGGCGAAAAGCGTTCGTTTGGAGATGACCTTTCCCTATTTCCTCGATAAAAAGGCGCCGGTCAGCGATACCCACAGCCTTATGGAATACACCTGCACCTTTTCCGGCGGGATCGGTGACGATGAAGGGTTTATCCTGACGGTTGGCGTTCCGGTCACCACCCTCTGTCCGTGTTCAAAGGAAATCAGCGCCGGCGGCGCCCATAATCAGCGGGCGGAGGTCACCCTCAATGTGAAATTCAAGAATTTTATCTGGGTCGAGGATCTGATCGCCATGATCGAGCGATCGGCGTCCTGCGAGGTGTATGCCCTGCTGAAACGGCCGGATGAAAAATTCGTGACGGAAAAAGCCTTCAACAACCCGATGTTTGTCGAGGACGTGGTACGAAAAGTGGCGGTCTCGGCCCTGGCCAATCCGAACATCATCTGGTTCTCGGCCGGGGTGGAAAGCTTCGAGTCGATCCATAAACATAGTGCCTATGCCTATGTCGACAGCGACGAGCTGCGCTGAGGAAAAACCTGCGCAGCTCACCTCTTCCTCAATTCATCCCGTAACGTTTTTTGAATGGCTCCAGTGCTCTCGCCATCCGCTTCACGCCTTCCTCAATCGTTTCCGGGTCAACGCAGGAAAAACTGAAGCGCAAGGTCGAGGTTTGTCCGCTGCCGGTATAAAAAGGGTTGCCCGGGACAAAGACCACCTGCTCCTGCACCGCCGTCTGGAACAGTTCCATAGAATCCATGCCCTCCGGCAATCGCCCCCACAAAAACATCCCACCCTCCGGTTTTGTAAAGCTTATGGATTTTGGAAAATGACGGTCGAGGGCACTTTGCATGGCTCGACACTGGTTGCCGTAGGCTTCGGTGATCTTGGCAATGTGCTCGTCGAGATTATTGTCGCTTAAAAATTCCGCCAAGATCTTCTGGGTAAAGCTTGAAGTATGTAAATCCGCGGCCTGCTTGGCGATGAGAAGCTTCTCATGCAGCCAGGGGGGAGCAACGAGCCAGCCCAGGCGAAAACCCGGGGCAACAATTTTCGAAAAGGAGCCGAGAATGACGGTCTGTTCCGGCAAAAAGTGGCAAAAGGATTTTCCCGGGCTGCCAGCAAAGCGCAACTCACTGTAAGGGTCGTCCTCGACCACCACGAAGCGATATTCTCTGGCAAGAGCGGCCACCTGCTCTCTATTTTTATCGGTGTAGCTTACCCCCGACGGATTTTGAAAGTTTGGCACAGTGTAAAGCATTTTCGCCCGGTTTCGGCGGCAGGCCCCGGCAAGGGCGGCAAGGTCGAGTCCGTCGTCAGCCAATGGCACTGGCAGAAAATCGATCTTAAAAAGCGACAGCGACTGAATCGCCCCGAGATACCCCGGCTCTTCGATAAGAACCTTGTCGCCCCTATTGAGGAGGACCTTCCCCAGCAGATCGATACCCTGCTGAGAACCGTTGGTGATAATGATATTCTCCGGGGAGATATCCAGACCCTTCTTTTCCAGATATCTGGCAGAAATCAGACTGCGAAGCTGCTCATCACCCTCGGTTTTGCTGTACTGCAGAACCGCGGCACCATACTTGGCAAAAACCTTTTCGGTGGCCCGCTGTATCTCTTGCACCGGAAAAAAGGTGGCGTTCGGCAGTCCTCCGGCAAATGAGATAATTGCCGGATCGAGCGAAACCTTCAATATTTCACGAATAAATGACCGAGGCACCCCCTGCATTCGCTCGGCGATAATTGCTTCCATGATAACAATGTCCCTTTTCGTCAATGTTCAAGATTTGTTGGACGAGAAGCGTGTTTTCCCAAAATCCGGAACAATATTATTTACATATTTATGGGCAAACAGAAGCCGAACAGTGTACCACTGTCCCGGCCCGAGGTAAATCCGATAGTTCCCCGTAGATAAGATACAAAACCGCGACCTTGCCCTCCGACCCTAGGCCTTCCAGCCGTCAAACCCCGAGAATTTCTTGCGAAACTCACCCGATTCCTTTTCTCCATCGAGCATCTTGCGAAGCATGGACATTTCCTTTTCAGCCGCCCGAAGTTCTTGGTCGAGATTTCCCGCCGCACCCTGCCCCTTAGCTTCAATGGCCTTTTGCAGTTCGGCCACCTTTTTTTGCGCCCGATATAACTCAAGGGCCAGTGCTCTAATTGACATTATATCTCCAATATTCGGTTATTGTTTTCTATTGCCCAGCCCTGACAAAGTTTTCCAATCTCTTTACCGGTTGCTCCAGTATAACAAAAAGCTCCTCCTGTCAAAGATCTGGGCCGGCTGCCATCCGGCCCCTTTCATCGCAACCCGAATCAGATTTTGTTCCGCAACATCTCTTCCTTCTCAACCGCTGCCTTGAGAATTCTGAATACCTCGCGATAATAGGTGTGTATTCGCGTTTTCACATACTGGTGGACGGATTTGCGCAGATCGCCTTCGTCAACCGGGTAATGGCCGACCACCGCATCGATTTCCGGGCCTTGCCAGTTGGGTTCCCAGGGCTGCCCGGCCTGGATGGTGCTCTGCTGCTCCTCGATGGCCTCATTGATGATGACATCGCGCAGCCTCTCCACTTCCCGCTGCAATTTCGTGACTTTCACCTGGGAACCTTTGCGGTTGACAAGGAACTCGAGAATGGCATCGACCGAATCCTCGCGCATGACCTTGGCCAGGTATTTCACCTGACGTTTTCTCGCCCCGCCCTTGACGGTCCGGCAACGGATGATTTCATCCTTTACCAGTTGGCCGGCCGGAAGGAGTTTCAGGTCTTTGTCGGTAAGCAGGCTGAGCTCTTCCGCCACCTCTTCTTCATCCTTGAACCGTCTTTTTTGTGCAGATCTGCTAATATATTCCGTCATGTTTTCCTTTATTATCTAACGAGTTCGACAAGGGTTGGTTCATATTCTTTTGGTGGTTCAAAACCGAGCAAGGTGCAAAGCGTTGCCGCGACATTCGCCAGACCCCGGCTTTTCCACACCCGTCAACCTGAGGTGGTTTGTCTGGCTGTAATCCTTGATGATAAAGGGCACCGGATTGAGGGTATGGGCAACCATCGGCGTTATCTTGCCGTTCTTGTTGGTCCACATGCAATCGGCATTGCCGTGATCGGCGGTGATAACGACAATTCCTCCGGCCTTTTCGACGGCCTGGAGAATCCGTTTGAGGCAGAGATCGACGACCTCGACGGCGATCCTGATCGCCGGAACCACCCCGGTATGGCCGACCATATCGCCGTTCGGGAAGTTGAGGCGGATAAACTTGTAGTGGCCGCCTTCTATGGCACCAATGACTTTGTCGGTGATCTCTCCGGCCTTCATCCACGGCCGCTCATCAAACATCACCTTATCTGAGAGGATTTCCTCGTATGTTTCCAATTTTTTGTCGATATAGCCGGATCTGTTGCCGTTCCAAAAGTAGGTGACATGGCCGAATTTCTGGGTTTCCGAGATGGCGTAGGAACTCACCCGGGCCGCGCACAGGTACTGACCGAGGGTGTGGTCGATTACCGGAGGTTCAACCAGATAATTTTTGGGAATAAGGGCGTCGCCGTCATACTGCATCATTCCGGCAAAGAAGACCTTCGGGGTCCTGATCCGGTGAAACTCGTGGAAATCCTCTTCCTCGAAGGCCCTGGAGATTTCAATCGCTCGATCGCCGCGGAAGTTAAAGAACACCACCCCGTCGCCGTCTTTGATTTGCCCCACCGGACCGCCCTGATCGGCCACCACAAAAGAAGCCATATACTGATCGGTCATTGCCGCATCTTCCGCGTAATATGCCCGTACCGCCTGCGAGGCCGAAGCGAAAACTCGCCCTTCCCCCAGGACATGCGCCTTCCAGCCGTTTTCGACAACCGCCCAATTGGCGTTGTAGCGATCCATGGTGGTGACCATCCTGCCGCCACCGGAGGCTATTTGGTAATCGCGACCGGCAACGGAACACCTTGCCAGTTTCTCTTCCAGCGGTTCGAGGTAGCGCAGAGCGCTTTTCTGGTCGACATCCCGGCCATCGAGAAGGGTATGCACCCTGACCTTGGGAAAATCTTCCTGAACACAGCGATCGAGTAAATCATAGAGCTGATGTATATGGCTATGGACATTGCCGTCGGAAAGAAGGCCGATAAAATGGATCGTCCCGCCCCTCCGGCTGCATTTTTGCAATTCCCGCCACGATTCTCCGGCAAAGATGCGTCCGGATGCCAAGGCGTCGTTGACCAGTTGTGCCCCTTGAGCGAAAATCCGCCCGGCCCCGAGGGCATTGTGGCCAACCTCGGAATTGCCCATATCGCCATCGGAAGGCAAACCCACCGCCATGCCGTGCGCCTTCAGACGGACCATCAACGGTTCCTGAAAAAGCTCGTCGAGAACCGGGGTGTGGGCGACGTAAACACCGTCACTTTCATCCTCTGCGCCGATCCCCATGCCATCCATGATGATGGTAACCACCGGTCCGGTAAAAGGTGTGTATCCGGCGAGAGGGGTTAGAAGTTGCGTTGTCATTTTCTGTCCTTTTAAGGAATTCTGTGTTCAAGAGGGGGTGTTTTTCTTTTCTCAAAAGCAATTATTATTGGTATACTATGATCGATGCATGATGTAATTCTCGTTGGCCTATGGCCATTTCACTCTCGATTACTGGCAACTCCAGTGTAAATCCTTCCGCATGGACAATCAACAACCTTTATTACCCTTGGTGCTGACGGTCGCACCTGAGAAACTGCCTTTATTTACCACTGTTTTGCAGTCCGGCATAGAAATAACAACACCCGCCGGCACAAGCCTTGGGCAATTGCTCGGCGCTTTGCCGGGCTTTACCGCCGCATACCTGGCCGATGCGGTACAGACGATTTTCCATAACGGTACCGCCATCGATGACCTCACCACCATATTGAGCGGAGACACGGCCGGTACTCGCCCTGTCCTCGGCCATGCCCGGCCTGGCGGGAGCCATTTTTCGCAAGAACAGCTTCCATGCCGCCCTGCGCAGCGACATCAAGACCACCGAGACTGCCTCTCCACAGGCCAAAACCCTGGCGGTAACTCTGAAACTCTTTAACAGCATCGCCCTGGACCGAGGGAAAGAGCTGTTGGCCAGGGGCGTTCGCTTGCCGGCCCAGACACTCGCCAATTTTTTCCGTATACGCCCGGGCCTCCTGCAGGCAATAGAAGCGATACAACTGGATGGAAAAAACATTGAATCACCGGCAATGCTGAGGGCCCTGGCCCTGCCGACCAAGATTGATCTCAAGATACTCGATGCAACGGCAGGCACCAATGGTTGATACAACAAGCAACAAGGACATGCTCGGCCGAAGTGGCCTGATCTCGGTGCAGCAGGCCCTGGATATTCTCCTGCATCACCTGCAAGGGATCACCGTCGCCACCGAGCGCGTTCCGCTGGCGGAGGCCTTCGAACGGATCCTTGCCGAACCGGTTATTTCGCCGGTGGATCTGCCGGCTGAAGCCAGATCGACCATGGACGGCTTTGCCGTACGCGCCGCCGATACCTTCGGTGCCAGCCAATCCATGCCCTGCTATCTGAACATCAGCGGCGAGGTGAAGATGGGCGAGGCGCCACAGGGTGAGGTTGTACAAGGCTGCTGCTTCAAGATCCCCACCGGCGGCCTGCTGCCGCAAGGCGCCGACGGGGTGGTCATGCTCGAACAGAGTGTCCCCGTCGATGATACCCTCATCGAGATCGTCAAGGCGGTCGGTTCCGGGGCGAATGTTATCGCCAGGGGCGAGGATATCGGTCTTGGCGAAGAGGCCCTGCCGGCGGGGCGATGTCTGCGCCCCCAGGATATCGGTCTCTTGGCCGGGCTCGGTATCGGCGAGGTAACGGTGCGCAAAAGAGTCCGGGTCGGGATCCTCGCCACCGGTGATGAAATCATCGCCCACACAGAAATGCCGAAACCGGGACAGATTCGCAACATCAATTCCCTGGCCCTGGCCGGTCTCGTTCGACGAGCCGGCGGTGTCTATACCGACTACCAGGTGGTTTCCGACCGATTGGAAGTTTTTCTCCCGGCACTGCAACAGGCCGCCCGTGATAACGACATCGTCCTCTTTTCCGGCGGCAGTTCGGTCGGCGTGCGGGATCTCGGTGAACAGGTCATCGAAGCGCTCGGTCCACCCGGCATTCTCGTCCACGGGGTGGCTCTCAAACCGGGGAAACCGGTGCTGATCGGCATGAGCAACACCACCCCGATCTTCGGTTTGCCCGGCCATCCGGTCTCGGCCATGGTCTGCTTTGACTTTTTCGTCTGCAGAGCAATGGAGAGCCTCTCGGGTGCATTGTCCAACCCGGAACTGCCCACCCCGTCGATTATGGCGAGGCTGACCCGTAACATCAATTCGGCCCCCGGTCGACTTGATGTCATCCGGGTCAAACTGATGCAGGAAAACGACCAGTGGTATGCTGAGCCGATTCTTGGCAAATCGGGTTCCATCTCAACCCTTTCCCGTGCCCACGGCTATTTCCAGATAGATGAAGACAGCCAGGGCATCTACCGAAAATACAGCTATCAAAGTTTATCTTTATCTATGAACAAGCGAGACGTCTATATCAGCAACAAACCCCTTGTCGAGGCCAAAAAGCTGTGGCATGAGGCCCTGGCCCGGCATGGATTCTTTACCCGGCAGGCAAAAGAAACGATTCGTGTCGATAACAGCCTTGGCCGCATCACTGCTGAACCGATCTTTGCATTACGCTCCTCGCCTTCCTACAACGCCGCGGCCATGGACGGCATTGCCGTGCATTTCCTCCATCTTACCGGGGCGAGCGAGGCCAAACCGGTACGCCTGAAAAACGACCGCTTTGTGCCGGTCAACACCGGCAATGCCATCCCCGAGGGCTGCAATGCGGTGGTGATGATCGAAGACGTCCACTTTCTCAGCGACGACGAGGTTGTGCTGCATCTCCCCGCCACTCCCTGGCAGCATGTCCGAACCATCGGCGAGGATATCGTAGCGACCGAGCTGATCCTGCCGGAAGGCCATACAATCAGGGCGATCGATCAAGGCGCCATGCTCGCCACCGGAGTAACGGAAATTCTCGTACAGCGCCCGCCTAAAGCCCATGTCATCCCCACCGGCAGCGAACTCGTCGAACCGGACTGTCAGCCGCGTCCCGGCCAGATCATCGAGTTCAACTCGCGCATCCTGGCCGGTTACCTGCAGGAATGGGGGGCCCTTGCCAGCCGAGGGCTGCCGGTCGTCGATAACCCCGACTTGCTGAAAAAGGCACTCCTCCAGGCGGCCGCAACCAATGATCTTGTCGTTCTCAACGCCGGGGCCTCCGCCGGTACCCATGATTTCAGCGCCAAGGTGCTTGCCGAAATAGGCGAAGTCATAGTCCACGGTGTGGCCATCAAACCCGGCAAACCGGTCATTCTGGCGATGATCGGCGACACCCCGGTTATCGGCCTGCCCGGCTATCCAGTCTCCGCCCTCCTGACCATGCGGGTCTTTGTGCGGGAGATGATTTCCGCCTTTCTCGGCCAAGGGGAACCGGAATCACACTTTGTCCAGGCCACCCTTTCCCGGCCAATGCCCTCGCCGATGGGCGTCGATCATTTTGTGCGGATTACCCTCGGCCGGGTCGGCAGCAATCTCATGGCCACCCCCTCCGGCAAGGGCGCCGGGGCCGTTATGTCGCTGGTTCGGGCCGACGGCCTGCTGACCATTCCGGCAGGCAGCGAAGGAATCGGCGCCGGCGAAAAGGTGCAGATCGAACTGCTCAGGTCGCAAAGCGAGGTGGATGCAACCGCCGTTATTATCGGCAGCCACGACAACATCCTCGACCTGCTGGCCAACCACCTCCATAAACGACGACCGATTGTCCGCATCTCATCCGCCCATGTCGGCTCGATGGGCGGCATCATGGCCATCCGCCGCGGCGAAGCGCATATGGCCGGCAGCCACCTGTTGGACGAAGCCAGCGGCGAATATAATGTCAGCTATATCAAACGTTTTCTCGCCGGGCTGCCTCTCCAGCTCATCAACCTCTGTTATCGCGAACAGGGCTTGATCGTCGCCAAGGGCAATCCGAAAAAAATAGGTAATTTCAGAGATATCGCTGAGAACAAATACACCTTTATCAACCGCCAGAACGGCGCCGGCACCCGGTTGCTGACCGATAAAATCCTCCGGGACGAGGGCATAGATCCGGCAGCCATCTACGGTTACAGCCATGAAGAATACACCCATATGAGCGTTGCCGCGGCGGTGGCGAGCGGCAGCGTCGATACCGGCATGGGCATTCGCGCCGCTGCCAACGCCCTTGACCTTGATTTTCTGCCGGTCGCCGAAGAACGGTATGATCTGATCGTGCCGCTGCAGCACAAAGGCGACGCCAAGATCGCGGCAATTCTCGATTTGATCGGAGGTGACCGGAATTTTCACACGGCGATTATCGCCCTGGGCGGCTACAACCTGCGGGATTGCGGAAAAATCATGTACGAACAGTAGCGATTACCACACAGAACCCTGGAAAAACCGACCCCGGATAACGGGGCGAACTCTATAAACCCACTTTCCACCAAAGCATTTCAACCTAAAAATGGAGGCTTACCATGGCTGACAGAATCTTCCGAGTAAATATGACCGATCTCACCACATCCGTCGAACCCGTCCCCGCTGCCTGGGCCGGTCATGGCGGTCGTGGCCTTACCTCAACGATTGTTGCGGCGGAGGTCGAACCAACCTGCCATCCTCTCGGACCGAAAAACAAACTGGTCTTCGCCCCCGGTCTGCTTTCCGGCACGGTCGCCGCCAACTCCGGCCGTCTCTCGGTAGGGGCGAAAAGCCCGCTGACCGGCACCATCAAAGAGGCCAATGCCGGCGGCACCGCCGCCCAGCTCCTCGCCCGGGCCGGCTGCAAGGCCCTGATTATCGAAGGGCAACCCCAAGAAGACAAGTGGTACAGCCTGGCCCTGACCCCGGAGGGCGTCACCATCAAGGAAGAGAGCGAGCTGATCGGCAAGGGCAATTTTGCGGTTGTCGAAGCCCTGGGCTAAAAGGTCTGCCGAGAAATTGGCGGTTATCACCATCGGCCCGGCCGGAGAAATGCGCATGCGCGCCGCCAACATCTCCATCAAGGATCCGGACGGCGGCCTGCGCTCCAACGGTCGCGGTGGCCTCGGGGCGGTTATGGGCTCGAAGAAGATCAAATTCATCACCATCGATCCGAAAGACGGCAAAGTGGTCATAGCCAATCCGGAAAAATTCAAAGAGGCCAACAAAACCTTTGCCAAGGCCCTCGTCGACCATCCGGTCAGCCAGGCCCTGGGCCAGTACGGCACCAACGTCCTGGTAAATATAATTAATGAATCAGGTGGCTTGCCAACAAAGAACTTCACCACGGGGCAATATGCCGGCCATGAAAACATCTCCGGCGAAACCATGCACGACACCATTGTCCAGCGCGGCGGCAAGGTCAAGCACAACTGCCATGCCGGCTGTGTCATTCAATGCTCCCAGGTCTACAACGACGCAAGCGGCAAAAAACTGACCTCCGGTTTCGAGTATGAATCGATCTGGGCTATGGGTGCCGACTGCTGCGTCGATAACCTCGACCATATCGCCATGGCCGACAAGCTGATGGACGATATCGGCATCGACACCATCGAGACCTCCGTCGCCATGGGCGTTGCCATGGAAGCCGGCGTCCTGCCCTTCGGCGATGGCCTCGGAGTCCTCCGCATCCTGGAGGAAGATGTCGCCAAGGGTACCGCCCTCGGCCGGATCATCGGCAACGGCGCCGGTTCCGTCGGCATGTCGTTTGGCATCACCCGGGTGCCGGTTGTCAAAAACCAGGCCATCCCGGCCTACGATCCGCGGGCCATCAAAGGCATCGGCATCACCTACGCCACCTCAACCCAGGGCGCCGATCATACCATGGGCTATACCATCGCCACCAATATCCTCGGTGTCGGCGGCAAGGTTGATCCGCTGACCAAGGTGGGCCAGGTGGAGTTGTCGCGCAATCTGCAGATCGCCACGGCGGCCATCGACTCGACGGGCATGTGCCTGTTCATTGCTTTTGCCGCTTTGGACAATGCCGCATGTCTGCCGGCGCTCATCGATCTGATCAATGCCCGTTTTGACCTGTCGCTGACCGGCGACGATGTCGTCAATCTCGGCAAATATATTCTCAAAACCGAAAGGGCTTTCAACACCGCCGCCGGTTTTACCGAAGTAGACGATCGGCTGCCCGAGTTCTTCTATACTGAAAAACTGCCGCCGCACAATCTCACCTTCGATTTCACCGGAGAGGAGATCGATACCTTCTGGAACTTTTAACACAATGCAGATCACGGTTAAACTCTTCGCCTATTTTCGCGAAAATCGATTCAAGGTCGAGGTATGGGAAATAGGCGAAGGGACTACGGTCGGAGATATTGTCGATAAACTCGGCATAAACCGCGAGGAGGTAGGGGTGTTGATGGTCAATTCCCGGCACAGCGAATTCCCCGTTGAACCTGCTCCGAACGACGTTCTTGCCATCTTTCCGGTGATTGGCGGGGGTTGACCACCAATCACCAACCCAGCCGCCGCACAAGGTTGCGCCATTCTTCAAGCAGACCTTGTGCGGTTGGCTTCTCTCATGCTCCAGCCTCTGTGCAAAGAACGAGACAAGGACAGGCAGTTGCATGGCTCGAAAGGCACAATTGCGTTGCACTGCACTCCACTTGCATGTTACCTTGAAAAAAATAACCAGCTGACAATCACCTTCTTGAGCGAAGGGCCTTGTCCTGCTCCTTTCTGCGGCGATAAACCTTCAAGAAAACGGCTTTGGCAGACAACCTGTAGGTATTCTTCCATAGGAATGCTCATACACCTAGGTTTGAGGAACGCATGGACCTGACATTGCAAAAAACACTGATGCGGTACATGTTGGAATCGCGGAACGACGATTCTTTTATCAAAAAAATCAATAAATTGTATGTTACCGATGGAGCTGAAGTTTTACAGACTGCTTTCAAACTTCTCGCCGGAATAGACCTGCCGACGGAAAAATGCTCCTTGCACTGGGAAAAGACCCAGATGCATCGACAAAAACTCTCCGAACTACTCGGTAGAAACATCGACATCACCACGGCCCTTTGCGATTACCTGCAATCCGCCACCCGGCTCCTCAGCCATCCGCGGTTGATCGAGGCCCGCCAATATGAAAACTTCATCCATGAAACCGTAAATGATAAGCTGACCGGCCTGTTTAATCGGCCCTATTTCGATGAGGCATTCAATCAGCAGGTCGCCCTGGCCAACAGATATCAGGAGGATTTTACTGTTCTTTTTCTCGACATTGACGATTTCAAAGAGGTCAACGACACCTATGGCCATTTGGCGGGAGATGCTGCTCTGCAGGCGATAGCCGCGGTCATCCTTAAAGAGAAACGCGACAGCGACGTAGCCGCCCGTTTCGGAGGGGAAGAGTTCGTCATCCTCATGACCCACACCGACAACATCAATGCTTATATTTTTGCCGAACGATTGAGAAAACAGATTGAGATGCTGGAAATCACCTACCGCGACCAAGTTTTCAAACTGACCGTCAGCGGCGGTATTGCCTCCTATCCCTTTAACAGCCAAGATCCCATGCAGTTGTTGCAGATGGCCGACAGCGCCGTATATCTGGCCAAGGGTGCCGGAAAAAACATCATCTCCTTGTACAAGAAAGAGAAAAGGCGATATCTCCGGGTAAAAATTGATCAACCGGTTTTAGCGAAAGAGCTCGATTTTAGTAACTCGGAGATCTTCACCGGAACAAGCAAGGACATCTGCATCGGCGGCATACTCTTTGAAAATAATGTATCCTTTCCTCTCGGCGCACTCATCAAGGTAAAGGTGCCGGTAAACGAAGGCGCGCCGGTTATGCTGATCGGCACCGTAGTCAGAGTGGAGGCTTTTGGAAACGGCAAATTCGATATCGGCATGACCACATCTTTCAAAGAAATGGACAAGATCGCCAACACCGAAATTGCCGGAATTCTTCGCCTGGGAAACGTGACGTAACAGACCCTCTTTGTGTCGATCCGACCTGTACTCTGATTGTCTTGCTTGAAACAGGAGCAACAGCCATGCAAACGACCCATGTTATCGTCGAAGGCCTGGTTCAAGGCGTGTGTTTCAGAGAGTATACCCGCCGCCAGGCATATACCCTGCAACTGACCGGTTGGGTCCGCAACCTGCCGGACGGTTCGGTTGAGACCATGCTCTGCGGATCGAGCGACAAGGTTGCCGAGATGCTTCAGTGGCTGCGCCGGGGATCGCCGCACTCACGGGTGGACGAGTTACACATTCGTGAGGATGCGGGCACAGAACGGTTTACCACCTTCGAAATACGCTACTGAACCAGTAACTCAATGTTTCTTGAAATAGACCACCTCAATCTTTGGTTCAACAATTTCGACGAAGACAATAAACCTGTGCACAAACAGGTGCTCTTCGATGTCTCGCTTGCCGTGAAAAAAGGGGAAACGGTGGCCCTCGTCGGTGAGTCCGGCTCGGGAAAATCGATTACCGCCCTTTCCATCCTCCGCCTGCTGGAAGACAGCAGTGACATCCGACTGGAGGGGCACGTTCGTTTTGAAGATCGAAACCTTCTCGCCCTTTCTCCGGAAGAGATCCGGAAAATTCGCGGCAACAGGATTGCCATGATCTTTCAGGAACCGATGACTTCGCTCAATCCGGTGTATACGGTCGGCAACCAGCTCATCGAACCCCTCAGGCTCCATCTCCGCATGGATAAACAAGCGGCCGAAGCGGAGGCCGTGCGTCTCCTGCAAAGGACCGGCATCGACGACCCGGCCGGCCGTATGCATGCCTTCCCGCACCAACTTTCCGGCGGACAGCGGCAACGGGTGATGATCGCCATGGCCCTCGCCTGCCGCCCCTCCCTGCTGATCGCCGATGAGCCGACCACCGCCCTTGATGTCACCATTCAGGCACAGATCCTCGCCCTCATCAAGGATATCCAGGAAGAATACGGCATGGCCGTGCTGCTCATCACCCATGACCTGGAAATGGTCCGTCGCCACGCCGAGACCATCTCCATCATGCAGCATGGCCGGATCGTTGAAAGCGGCAAAACCTCCGAGATTTTCGCCGCTCCCGCCCATCCCTACACCCGGTGCCTGATGTCGGCTATACCGGCGAGCAGCAGAGCCACTCCCCCACCAAGGCCGGTTATCCTTGCCACAAAAAATCTCTCTTGTCACTTTCAGATGTTCGCCGGTTGGGTCCATCCCTTCAAGCGGCGGAAAACCATTATCAAGGCCATTGATGAAGTGAGTCTGGAAATGCAAAGCGGCACCACCTGGGGAATTGTCGGGGAATCGGGTTCGGGCAAAACAACCTTAGGTCTGGCCATTTTAAAACTCGTCCACAGCACCGGGGCGATTGTCTTTGCCGGACAGGACATTCAGCCGTGGACCAACCGCCGCCTCCGACCGCTGCGCAGCGATATTCAGATCGTCTTCCAGGATCCCTACTCGTCCCTTTCACCCCGTTTCACCGTCCAGGAAATCATCGAAGAGGGCTTGCTGGTCCATACCCCCAACACCACGAGGGAAGAACGCTACGAACTGGTCGTCGAGACCATGCTGGAAGTGGGTCTTGAAGAGGAGATGGCCTTTCGCTATCCCCACGAATTCTCCGGCGGCCAGCGGCAGCGCATCGCCATAGCCAGGGCCATCGTTCTGCGCCCGAAACTGCTTATCCTCGATGAACCGACCTCGGCCCTCGATGTCACCATCCAGGGACAGATTATCGCCCTGCTCCTGCAATTGCAGAAAAAATACGATATGACCTATATGTTTATTTCCCACGATCTGCGGGTTGTCCGGGCTCTGGCCGATCACGTCGCGGTCATGCAGCATGGGAAGATCATCGAGGCCGGACCGGCACAGGAGATTTTCACCGCGCCTGTGCAGGAATATACCCGGACACTTTTTGCCGCCGCCTTGGGCTCTTAGAATTATTTATTTGCGCCAATTGACAATTGTCAATCCAGGGATTTTAGAATAGTGCCGCTCATTGTTCGTCACCACACGGTATCCTATGGTGATCGCCGTGGCTCCGATGAGGAGATCAAAATCGTCAACAGGGGTACCATTCTTTCGCAAATCGGCCTTGAGTGTGCCAAAGATGTCCATTATGGCAGGGGTTACATCGATAAGGGGGAAAATCTCCTTGAGCCTATACACTTTGGCAAGATTCTCAGTGACTTTTTGCGAACCGTGGGCGCCAAAAACCAATTCCCCATAGGTGATGACGGAAACAGCTTTGGGTTCGGCCGCATATCTCTTGAAGTTGGCCAGGACTGCCGACTCGCCTTTGAGCGAATATATGAGAGTATCGGTATCGAGCAGGTACACTAGAGGGTCTCCTCGAACCGGGTTGTTGATTTTCGGTTGGCCCTAATCTCACGGACAATTTCTTCCGCCGTCCTGTCGTCTTTCCAGGTGGAGCAGAGTGATAGAAAATCTTCAGTAGCGGTTGCCTGTCGGGCCGGCTGAGAGAGATGTTCTTTTAAGATGGCGATTACCTGTTGACTTATGGATCGATGATCTCGTGCAGCCATCCTGCCGAGCGCTTCATATAACTGATCATCAATCGATCTGACTTGTAGTGTTGCCATAGTAACCTCCGTGTCTTTCTAAATGGAACATATATGATACTTCTTGATGCATGAAAATGCAAGCATTGTGCATGATCCATTTCTAAAAAACCCGCCCAACCCCGACAAAAAGGTTGGGCGGCTCGGTGATCAACCGGCAATCTTCCCTTGTTCTCCATGGCGGCACTTATCGCCGCTGATATCGTCTTTAAAAAGGGCAAAGCCCCGCTCCATGGCGCAGAAATCGCCGCACATGGTGCAGGTGGCCTCGTTTTCCGGCTTTCGGCTGTCGCGCACCTCGCGCATCTTTTCCGGGAACATCGACAGCCGGAAATATTCGGCGAAATCGCTGTCCCGCCGGGCGAGGGCCACCTTTTTTTCCAGCTCCCGGCGCTCCGGATATTTGGCGATATCGCCGATCCTGGCTGCCAGGCGGGTGGCCCTGACCCCTTCCCGCACATCGTCCTCGTTGGGCAATGCCAGATGCTCGGCCGGAGTGATGTAGCAGATGAGGTCGGCGCCGTGCCAGGCCGACTGGGCCGCACCGACGGCGGCGGTGATATGGTCGTAACCGGCCCCGGAATCGGCGGGCAACGGTCCCAGGACATAGTAAGGTGCCCCGCCGCTCATCCGTTTTTCGAGCATGATATTGCCGGCGATTTCGTCGAGCGGTACATGGCCCGGACCCTCGACCATCATCTGGCAGCCCATCTCCCGGCCGAGTTCGGCCAGTTCGCAGTTGATGATCATCTCGGCCATCTGCGCCCGATCATGGCTGTCGTGGATGGCCCCGGCGCGGATGCCGTTACCGAGTGACAGCACCGCGTCATATTTTTTCATCAGACCACACACCCGGTCAAACTGCTCGTACAGCGGATTTTCACAACCGTTGTATTCCATCCACGAGACCATGAAGGTGCCGCCCTTGGAAACCAGTCCGCCATAGCGAAAGCCCTGTTTCCGCAGCCGCTCGATGGAAAAACGGTTGATGCCGCAGTGGATGGCCATAAAGGACATGCCGTCGGCCAGTTGCCGCTCGATGAGCTCAAAGAGATACTCAGGATCAAGCTTATTCGGATTATGGTATTTCCGGCCGGCCTCGGCAAAGGCCTGATAAAGCGGCACATTGCCCACCGGCAGCGAGCAGTTCGCGAGAACCGACCGGCGGATGGCGTCAAGGTCGCCGCCGGTTGACAGCTCCATCAGGGTATCCGCCCCTTCCTTCTCGGCAATGCGCGCCTTGCGGATCTCCAGGGCGACATCGGAGATGTCGGAGGAGGTGCCGATGGAGGCGTTCACCTTGGTGCGCAACCCCTTGCCGATGCCGCACACCTTCTGGTTCGGCCTTTGCGGATTACAGGGGATGACGATATGGCCCGCCGCCACCCCGCATCTGATCTCCTCGGCCGAAAAGCCTTCATCTCTTGCCACCTCGGCCATTTGCGCGGTGACGGTTCCTTCCTTTGCCAACTCAAGCTGGGTCTTCATGTTTACAGATCCTCCATGCTGTTGATTCCTGTCGGGCGGGCAATAAAAAAGTCCGTGCCACGGGCGACGCCGCAACACGGACTCATATGGACAAGAAAGTCTTTTTTCTCCCTGGCAGGTCTTCTGACTTGCGGCTCACCCTCCGACTGCACCTTCCCGTTCCAAAGCACCAAGAACAGTGGTTATCAAACAGTCATCGTCCCCGCTTACAGCGCTGGCCCAACGTTACGGATTTACACCGTATTCCCTTTTCACCGCCGCCCGTTTCGGGCAGCGACACCCGGCAGATATGATTACACTACGGAGGCGATAATAGTCGAGTCGGCTGGAAAAGTAAATTAGTGTTGTTTATTACCAACCTCAGCCAGGCGGGCCAGTTCATTGGTCTTAGCCAGTTTCTTTCTGATATTCATCAACTCGGTGATATCCATAAAGGTAACCACCGCACCTTCAATGACATTATCGAGCGTCCGATAGGGTTGGATGCGCATCGTATACCATCTGTCGTCGGTGGTCTGCACTTCCACTTCTCTCGGTATCAGGGTGTCCAGAACCGTTTTAATATCCGCCACCAGGTTGTCGTAACCCACCAGGTTGGAGACGATGTGGCCGACGGGCCGTTCCAGGTCGCTGGCGATCAGATTGATCATCCGGGTGGCGGTCGGGGTGTAGCGGAGAATACGCAGGTTATGGTCGACAAAGATCGTGCCGATGCCGGTACCGGCCAGCAGGTTATTCATGTCGTTGTTGGCCTGCGACAAATCCGCCACCTTGGTCTGCAGTTCATTGTTGACCGTCGCCAGTTCTTCGTTCACCGACTGTAGTTCCTCTTTGGAGGTTTCGAGTTCTTCGTTGGTCGACTGCAGTTCCTCGTTGACCGACTGCATCTCCTCGTTCGAAGACTTCAGTTCTTCGTTCGAGGTCTCAAGCTGCTCCCGGGTGGTCTGGAGATATTCGTCCTTGGCGCGCAATTCATTCTTCAGATCGGCTATAATCTTCTCGGCGGCGCTACCAGATTCCGGCGGCGTGTCCGGGACCTTCGACTCGGCGACGGTTGGCAGAGCATGCCGCCTCCAAAACCACGAGATAGAGGAGGTCTTCAGTCAAGGCAGCCGAGCCCGTGGCTATCGGCTGGACGGAGAGATTAACCCGGGTGAAATCGCCGTTGGTTTTGACATTGCAGCCCCGGGCAGTGAACGGCTGCTTTAGCGGTACCGACCTTATGCAGGGCCGTGGTCAGGTCCTGGCGCAGGCCTTCACGGGCCATTTTCAGGATATTGCTAACCCCTGCCTCGCCAGGGGCCGGTTCCAGATACATGCCGGTGCGGCCGTGCTGGTAGAGGATGTCGCCCTGTTTATTAACCAGGACTGCCGCCGGGGCATCCTGCAGGAGAGCTCTTTCGGTGAGTTCGCGGAGAGGCAATTTTACCGGCCAGAGCAGGACTGACAAGCGGCGGCGGAAGAGGAGCAGCCTCATTAACAGGGTGGCAGAAAACGGCCCTCCAGTGCCGGCTGCAGGCTGTGAACATCGTCTTTCCGTCGATACAATCTCATCTTGTGCTCGACGGCGGCAAAGAGATTGACAAACTCGCCGGTGGTCTCCGAGGTGCCGAGAAAGAGAAACCCTTGCGGGTTCAGCGCGTAGTGGAACATGGGCAATATTCTTTTCTGCAGAGTCGCCGTCGAGATAAATCATGAGATTGCGGCAACTGATCAGGTCGAGTTTGGAAAATGGCGGGTCTTTGATTATATTCTGTTCGGAGAAAACCAGCATATCGCGAATGTCTTTGTGGATGCGATAAATGACCGCCGCCGGGTTCGGCCACGAAAAAGCGCCGCAACCGTTCCGCTGATAGATCTGACGGCAATGCTGGCTGGATAGATACCGGCACGGGCCGTAACAATTGCCCGACTGTCAATGTCGGTGGCAAAAACCTGCACCTTGTAAAGCTGTTTCATGGCCTCCTGCCATTCGGTAAGCAGGATGGCGATGGAATAGGCCTCCTCACCGGTGGAACAGCCTGGCACCCAGACACGAATCGCCGGCATCCGGCTGCCTTGCCGGCAAAGAGTTTCGGGATGATCTGCTCCTCAAGGGCCTTGAAGGCCTCCGGGTCGCGGAAGAAGCTGGTGACGCCGATCAGCAGGTCGCGAAAAAGAGAATCCACCTCCGTCGGAGCTCTGTTGCAGATACTTGACGTAACTGTCTACCGTCTCGATCTGGTGGATGGCCATGCGCCGTTCGACACGACGGTTGATGGTCCCCGATTTATAGCCGGAAAAATCATGGCCGGTCTGCGTCCGCAGCAGGATGAAGATCTTTTTCAGAGCGTTTTCGACCTTGGCTGTCGGCGGGCTGATGGACCGGCGAGGGGGTGCCGAAGAGCATGGCCGACATAGGCCATGAGCTGGGCGGGCATCTCGGCCGGCGGCAGCTCGTAATCGACCAGGCCGGTGGCGATGGCGCTGCGCGGCATGCCGTCATATTCGGTGGATTCGGGGTTCTGCACCATGACCATGCCGCCCTCGCCCTTGATGGCCCGAACCCCGAGCGTTCCGTCACTGCCGGTGCCGGAAAGCACGACGCCGATGGCCCGTCTCATGCTGATCCTGGGCCAGGGAGCGAAAGAAGAAGTCAATCGGCAAGCGTTGGCCGCGGGGAGAGACCGGCTCCAGCAACTGCAGGCACCGCTCAAAAAGGCCATGTCGTGGCCCGGCGGGATGATGTAGGTGCAGTTCGGCTGAACCTTCATGCCGTCCTCAACCTCGAAGACCTGCATGCGGGTATAACGGCGGATCAGATCGGCTGAGAATACTTTTGTGATCCGGAGCCAGATGCTGCACCAGGACAAAGGCCATGCCGGTATCGACATCTGCCGGCATCCCGGCGAAAAAGGCCTCGAAGGCCGCCAGGCCACCGGCCGAGGCACCGATGCCGACGACCGGGAAAACAGGGGGTTTTCTTGCTGCTGCCGGTGTCCGGGTTTCGCTTCCGGGAGTTGCCCGCGGCTCGTTTTTCCCGCTATCGCCCGGTTCACCGAGCGGTGGTTTCCCTTGTCGTTTCAGAGGGGCTTTTTTCTTGATGGTCATAGCAATCTCACGAGGATTAGGCGAATAAAGAAGCGCACTGAGCTGTTTATACAGACAAAGCCGCGCTTTGGCAATAAGCGTTAGCTTCCCCTCCCTTGACGGGAGGGGATTGAGGGGAGGGTGAGTTTGACACGAAGGCGCACGTTGCAGCTTCCCCCACCCCCTAACCCCCTCCCGCAAGGGGAGGGGAAAAAGGGCATTCCCGGACCGCCTCCTAGGCAGCCGACACAATCTTCATCTCGACCCAGTGTTCTTTATGATCGTCAACGAGAGGGATGCTCATTTCACGCTGCCCTTTTCCGTCCACGGACATGGGCATTGCACCATCATCCTCAGACACCTGCCGAACCGAAATATGATAGACGGTCTCCCGGTAGCGGTAATGCAGCTTGAAGCCCTGCCAATCGGCGGGAATACATGGCGCTATATGCAGCTTATCGACATCCAGGCGCAGCCCGAGGAGAGATTCGATGATCAGCCGGTACATCCAGGCCGACGAGCCGGTATACCAGGTCCAGCCGCCGCGGCCGGTGTGCGGGGCCAGGGCGTAGACATCGGCGGCGACGACATACGGCTCAACTTTATACACTGCGGTCTCGGCCGCCGACCGGCCATGATTGACCGGATTGATCATGGTGAAAAGTTCCCAGGCCCGCTCCCTGTCGCCAAGTTGGGCAAAGGCCATCGCCGCCCAGATCGCCGCATGGGTGTATTGTCCGCCGTTTTCCCGCACTCCGGGAACATAGCCTTTGATATAGCCGGGATTCAGATCCGAGGTGTCAAAGGGCGGATCGAGCAGCTGGATCAACCGGTGCTGCCGGCGAACAAGGTGCAGGTCAAGCGCCTCCATGGCCCGATGCGAGCGATCGCTATCCGCCGCGCCGGACAGCACCGACCAGCTTTGGGCGATCGAATCGATGCGGCATTCGCTGTTCATCGATGACCCGAGCGGGGTGCCGTCGTCAAAATAGGCACGACGGTACCACTCGCCGTCCCAGCCGTGTTCCTCGATATTGCGATGCAGTGCGGCGGCCTTTTGACGGCACTTTTCGACAAAGGTTATGTCATCACGCAGGTCGGCAACCTCGGCAAAGCGCATGAGCACTTCGTAGAGGAAAAATCCCAGCCAGACGCTTTCGCCCTTGCCATGCTCGCCGACCAGATTCATCCCGTCATTCCAGTCGCAGGAACCGATCAGCGGCAGACCGTGCTCGCCGAAGGTAAGACTTCGCTCGATGGCCCGCACACAGTGATTATAGAGGCTGGTCTCCTCATCCGAGCGTTCCGGCAGATCGTAATAAGAATCTTCTTCGGCATTGACCTGCCGACCGCTGAGGAAGGTGACCGGCTCATCCAACACTCCCCTGTCCCCGGTGGTGGTGACATAGCGATAGGTGACCAGCGGCAGCCACAGATAATCGTCGGAACAGTGGGTACGCACCCCGCGACCGACCGGCGGATGCCACCAATGCTGCACATCGCCTTCTTCAAACTGTCGGGAAGCGGCCAACAGCAGGTGTTCGCGCACCAGATGCGGCCGGGCGTAGATCAGGGCCATAACGTCCTGCAATTGGTCACGGAAGCCGAAGGCCCCTCCCGACTGGTAGGTGGCGCATCGTGCCCACAGACGGCAGGACAGGGTTTGATACAACAGCCAGCCGTTGGCCAGCATATTCAGCCCCTGATCGGGGGTCTCGACATTGACCGCGCCGAGGGTGTGACTCCAGTGCTGCCAGACCGCATCGAGGGCGCCACGCGCCGCGGTTCTATCGCGAAAACGACTGACCAGTCTTTCTGCATCGTCGCGGTTTTTCCCTATCCCGAGCCGGAAGATGACTTCATGTTCCTGTCCGGCGGCCAGCTCGAAATTCACCTGGAGGGCGCCGCAGGGATCGAAGCCGGCGCCAACCCGCCCGGACAACCGGCTGCGGCTCATCGCCGCCGGCGCTGCCAGAGTGCCGTTACGGCCGAGGAATTCCATCCTGTCACCGGTGAGACTCGGGCTCCGCTCATCGACGTCAAAGAAGGCGGTGCGCTCGGGCATCTCGGTATTGTAGGGATTACGGGCAAAAAGGGCGCCGCTTTTGCGGTCGATTGCGGTAATGACATGCATCGCCGATTTCGGCCGCAGATCGCCGAGCACCCATTCGACATAGCCGGTGGCCGTCAGTTTCCGCTTCCTGCCCGAGTCGTTGCGAATTTTCAATACGGAAAACTTGATGGCCGCATCGAGTGCCACATATATCCACAATTCCGAGTGGATACCGCGCTCCCTATGTTCGAAAACGCTATAGCCGAAGCCATGCCGGGTGACATAGGGAGTGGTGCCGCAACACGGCGAGGGGGTCGGCGACCAGAAGTGGCCGCGCTCTTCATCACGAAGGTAAAAGGCCTCGCCGCTCAAATCGCTGACCGGATCGTTATTCCACGGCGTCAGCCGGAATTCATGGGCATTCTCGCTCCAGGTACAGGCGGGACCGCTCTCGGAAACAACTGTCCCAAAGAATGGGTTGGCGAGCACATTGACCCAGGGTGCCGGGGTCTTCTGCCCCCCGGCGGTGGTAACGACATACTCGCGGCCATCCGGGGTAAAGCCACCCAGGCCATTGAAAAACAACAGATCGTGACGCGGCAGAGGTGCCACCGCCGGCGGCTCCGGTCGAAGGGTTCGCGAACGGACGAGTCGGGGAACGGTGATTTCCGCCTGCGTGTGACCACCGATCTGCTCGGCGAGTGTCCCTCGGGTGTCGGAGAGGATCGCCCTGGCAACCGCCTGAAAGAGAATGCGATCCTCGTCGGAAATCTGATCGGCGGGCCGGACGAATATGCCGCCGGGTCGATCGGTAACACCCGCTTCAAGACCCGCGGCAATGAGACCGACGATCTGGTCATGAAGAAGCTGCCGGTAACCGGCATGATCCTCGTTCCAGATCACCAGATCGACCGCCAGCCCCTTGAGACGCCAGTAGCCGTGCGCCTGCACCAGCTGGCGAACCAGATCGATATTGGCCAGGTCCTCGATCTGCAGGAGGACAATCGGCAGATCGCCGGAGATGGCATAACCCCACAGGCCGGATTGGCCACGGCGATTCTTTTTCAAAATCTCCTGATCGGCGCGCAGCGAGGACTTGGCATAAATGACCGCCCCGGCCAGCTTCCCATAGAGTTGGGCGTCGGCCTCGGTGGCGTTGATCTGCCGCAGCAGCACCTGACCATGGGTCCAGGCGAGATCGAAGACCCGATCGGCGAGATGGCGGTCCTGGTATTTTTCCACCAGATAAAGAGCCTCGGCACGGCCGGCACCGATACCGGTCACCAGGTTTATGGTCGCAAACTCGTTAGGATAGAGAGTAATGCGGTATCTGATGGCGACAATCGGATCGAGCACCGAGCCCTGGCTGCCGGAAAGCTCGCCCAAACCGGGCAAA